>NZ_JBBLYW010000034.1:0-119381 GCF_037911235.1 Arthrobacter oryzae | reverse complement strand
ATCGTGTCCCAGCGGGCGGTTGATTCCGTCAGCGTCCTGACCGCGGACGCGGTAGGAAACCAGCAGGCCACGGCCGGTGCCGTCACGAGCTACACCGCCACCGACGGTGACCTCCAGGGCGCGGCGGCAGCCGGTTGCCAGGCGCCGGCCAACGACCTGTGGCTGTTGGGAGCGAACACTTCGCTGGGGCGGACGGCGGTCCTCCACCTCAGCAACGCCTCCAGTACTCCGGCCACCGTCAGCCTGGATCTGTATGGCGCGGCGGGCCAGATCCAGGCGCCCGGCAGCAGGGGACTCCTGGTTGCGCCGGGGACCACCCGTTCAATCGTGCTGGCAGGAATAGCTCCTGACCAGGACAAGCTCAGCATCCGCGCCCGCAGCGCCGGCGGGCCGGTCACCGCCATCATCCAGCAAAGCGTCCTCAGGGGGCTCACCCCCGGCGGCGTGGACTTCATTGTGCCCGGGGCGGCCCCGGCCACCCGGCAGGTGATGTCCGGAGTGGACATCCAGGATCCGGCGTCGGCCAGGACACTCACCGCCAAACAGGGGTTTGCTGACGCCGCCGCGGCGCTCCAGATCGCTGTACCGGGACCCGCGGACGCCGTGGTGGAAATCAAGCTTTACGGACGCGACGGCCAAAAGGCACTGCCGGGCGGCGGCGTGGTGACGGCCAAGGGCGGGTCCGTGACCGAGGTTTCGTTGGCCGGGGTACCAGCCGGGCAGTACACCGTGGCAGCCAGTTCCGACGTGTCGTTTACAGCTGCTTCGCGGGTCACCCGCGGGCTCACATCAACCAGCGCCACGGACTTCGCCTGGTCGCCGTCGGCGGCCAGGCTTGGCAGCCAGCACGTGGTCACGGTACCGCGCAGTGGTGATCGGTACCTGGTCCTGGGCGTACCGGAGGGCCGGGCCAAGATCACTTACACGCCCATCACGGCCGACGGAAAGGTCCGCGCAGCCGCCACGGCCGACATCGCCGGCGGCACCACGGCCCTCATCAAGGTTCCTGGCGAAGTGAACGCCGCTGCGGTGCTGGGCTACGTCGTGTCCGCGTCCGGCGATGCTGCCTATGGCACAGTGCTGCTGGAGGAGGACGGGCGTGCGGACATCGCGACGGTGGCGGTGGCCCCGGGCGCGGCGGGCCAGGAGCAGGTTGCGGTAAAGCTGGGCTACTAGCGGCAGGCTAGTAGCGGCGCCGGTAGACGGGGTCCAGCGTTTCCGGTGCAACGCCCAGCATTTCGGCGGTGCGCTCCACGACGACGTCGTGGACCAGGTCCTGGAGTTCCTCCCGGCTTGAACAGGCGTTCTCGATGACCCGCCGGTAGAGCGTGATCACCGGACCTTCGTCCGCCGTGGCGGGCTCATACAGGCCCATCGGTGCGGGGGACCGGTCCGCGACCAGCTGTTCCAGGCCCTGCGGGATCTCATCAACAGCGAACCTGACCCCGTCCAAGGGTTTTCCCCAGATGTCGTGCAGGCGCTGGGCGGAATCCATGACCATCTCGTCGAAGCGGTCTGATCGGGTGCGGTATCCCGGCAGTGTGGGCAACATCAGTTCGCCGCGCAGGCCCCTGCCGTGGCGGTTCCGGCGGCGCTCCCGGAAGCCCTTCCCGCGGACCGCTCCCGAGGGCGCGGCGTTGTCCGCCGGCTGGCCGGCTCCCGGGTCAGCCAACCGGACCGTAAAACCCGGAACGAGGTGCGATTGCTGCATACATTGACTCTAAACCCGCCGCCTGAATTACGCGACATAACCCGAAACGCCACACTGACCGACTCCGCATTCCGCGACACCGGAAAACGGTACGGACCTGAATGCAGGGCACGGCTGCGAACGGGGAGTAGTCTGTGATGTCGTGGGTGCTATTCGTCAATGTTCTAGATCAGCCTGCCGCAACTCTGCGGTGGCAACTCTGACGTACGTCTATGCGGATTCCACGGCAGTCCTTGGTCCGCTGGCAACATACGCCGAGCCCCATTGTTACGATTTGTGCGAACAGCATGCGGGATCCCTCACGGTGCCCCGGGGCTGGGAAGTGCTGCGCCTGGCCATGCCGACGACGCCCCCGCAACCGGGACCCGATGACCTTTTGGCCCTTGCCAACGCCGTCCGGGAGGCGGCATTGCGGCCGTCCGCCGCGGACCCCGTGCCGGGCCAGCGTTCAGTGCATGCCGCGCTCGAGGCCCCGCCGGCTGCCGAGGGCGCCCGCAGGGGACACCTGCGCATCCTCCGCGAACCGTCCTAAGCCGCGGTAGCGCCGGGAAGCTTGTACGCTGGAAGCTGCAAATCCATCGGCCACCGGCGCCTGCTGCGGCGCCCATCAGGGAGCATCCACCATGCCAAAGATCAGTCCTGACCTGTTGTCTGTCCTGCGTTGCCCCGTGACCGGCTCACCGCTGGTGCAGGACGGCGACGAACTCGTCTCGACCGCCGCCGGCGAGGCCGGGGAAAAGCTGCGCTACGCCATCGAGGACGGCATTCCGCTGCTGCTGCCGCCGGAACTTGTCTCCGCAGCGAACGCTGCGTCGTCGGACCAGCACGACGGCGGCCTGAACTTCCCGTAGTTCGCCGAACGGACACACCATTCTTCCGTTCCAGTAATTTTCCGGATCCAACACAAGGACTCATATGACTTTCGACTACAAGGTTGCCGACATTTCCCTGGCTGAGGCCGGCCGCCACCAGATCCGCCTCGCAGAGCACGAGATGCCGGGACTGATGTCCCTGCGCGAAGAGTTCGGCGCCAGTCAGCCGCTCAAGGGTGCCCGGATTGCCGGTTCCCTCCACATGACGGTCCAGACCGCCGTGCTGATTGAGACGCTCACCGCCTTGGGTGCCGAGGTCCGCTGGGCGTCCTGCAACATCTTCTCCACCCAGGACGAAGCCGCTGCCGCCGTTGTGGTGGGCAACGGCACGGCTGAGGACCCGCAGGGCGTTCCGGTCTTCGCGTGGAAGGGGGAGACCCTCGAGGAATACTGGTGGACTGCCGAGCAGATCCTCACCTGGCCCGGCGCAGACAGCAACCCGGACCTTGGTCCGAACATGATCCTCGACGACGGCGGCGACGCCACCATGCTGGTGCACAAGGGCGTGGAGTTCGAAGCCCTGGGGTCCGTCCCGGCCGCGGCAGAGGACGAGTCCGATGAAGGTCGCGTTTTCCTCGACGTCCTGCGGGCCTCGCTGGCAGCCGATGCGCAGAAATGGACCCGCATCGGCTCCCGCCTGCTCGGCGTCACGGAAGAGACCACCACCGGCGTACACCGCCTCTACCAGCTGGCGGAGCAGGGCAAGCTGCTTTTCCCGGCCATCAACGTCAACGACTCGGTGACCAAGAGCAAGTTCGACAACAAGTACGGCATCCGCCATTCGCTGCCGGACGGCATCAACCGCGCCACGGACGTCCTGATGGGCGGCAAGATCGCTGTCGTCTGCGGCTATGGCGACGTCGGCAAGGGCGCCGCGGAGGCCTTCCGCGGCCAGGGTTCACGGGTGATCGTCACCGAAATCGACCCGATCTGTGCATTGCAGGCAGCCATGGACGGCTACCAGGTGGCGAAGTTGGAGAGCGTCCTGAGCGAAGGTCACATCTTCATCACCACCACCGGTAACAAGGACGTCATCATGGCCGAGCACATGGCCGGAATGCGTGACAAGGCCATCGTCGGAAACATCGGACACTTCGACAACGAAATAGACATGGCCGGCCTGGCCCGGATTCCCGGCATCAAGAAGGTCGAAATCAAGCCGCAGGTGCACGAATGGGTACTCGACGAGGGAACAGCCCAGGAACGGTCCATCATCGTCCTCTCCGAAGGCCGCCTGCTGAACCTGGGCAACGCCACCGGCCACCCCTCGTTCGTGATGAGCAACTCGTTCGCGAACCAGACCATCGCGCAGATCGAACTCTTCACCAAGCGGGACCAGCCCGAGGGCGAACGGGAATATGACAATCAGGTCTACGTGCTGCCGAAGATCCTCGACGAGAAGGTCGCCCGGCTCCACCTGGACGCCCTGGGCGTGGAGCTGACGGAACTGTCCAAGGAGCAGGCCGAATACCTGGACCTGGACGTTGCCGGTCCGTACAAGCCGGACCACTACCGCTACTAAGGGCGGCCCACCCGGGCGGGCCGTGGGGCCCGCCCGGCGTGCGGTAAAATCATTGGGGGCTAATCACGGGCCTGTCGGGGGACATGGAGAAGGTCATGACTGAAGTCCACAAGCGGAAAACCATGAAGATCTTGGGCGTCGTCGCCATTTGTGCTGCGGTCGCTGCCGGCGGCATCGGCGTCGCCACGGCACCCAGCTGGGCGGAGCCCGCTTTCCAGTCGGAGTCGTCCGCCCCGGTCCGGAACGAACCGGGCCTGGCTTCTCCCGTGGTCAAGGCCGTCGAGCTCGGCGTGACTCCCACTGACCGCGCCGCGGGTGTTAACCCCGCCGTCGCACCGTCCGTCAAAGCCGTCAACGGAACGGTGAAGGACGTTGTCCTGGCAACTGCAGACGGCGGCGAGCCGGTCAAGGGCACGCTCAGCCCCGACGGTTCCACCTGGACCGCCCTGGACCCGTTGGAGTTCAACGCGGCTTACGAGTACGCCTTCACGATCGTGGACCAGGCGGGCCGCGAAACGAAGAAGAACCAGACTTTCACCACCGTGGCCACGGCCAACGAGGCCGACGCCGCCGTCTACCCGCAGAACGGTTCCACCGTGGGTTCGGGCCAGCCGATTGAAATCGTCTTCTCCGAGCCGGTCCTGAACAAGGAGGCCATGGAGAAAGCCGTCACGGTCACCTCGTCGTCGGGCCAGGCTGTGGCCTGGCGCTGGTATTCGGACCAGCGTGTGCGCATCCGGCCCGAGGCGTTCTGGGCTTCCGGAAGCCAGGTCACTGTCGACCTGAAGCTGTTCGGTGTGGATTTCGGGAACAAGATGGTCGGCAACATGGATGCCAAGGTCAGTTTCAAGGTGGGCCCTCAGCGCGTCGCGATTGTGGACGACGTCACCAAGACCATGAAGGTCTACTTCGACGGACAGCTGGTCAAAACAGCTCCCGTGACCCTGGGCGACGCCGAATGGCTCTCGCCCACCGGGTACGCCGTGATCATGGAACAGGAACGCCATTCCAAGTTCAACGCCGGAAGCATCGGCCTGAAGCCCGGGGACAAAGGCTATTACCCGCCGCTGACCGTGGAATACGCCAACAGGCTCACGTCGTCAGGCGTCTACGTCCACCAGGCCCTCGAATCGGCCTGGAGCTCGGTGGGCAAGGTCAACGTTTCGCACGGCTGCGTCGGACTGCTGCCGGCGGACGCGGCCTGGTTCTTCAACAACATGAAGACGGGCGACGTCGTGCAGACCCTCAACACCGGCGCTCCGCCGGTGGAACCGCTGGAGGGCTACGGCGACTGGAACATCCCCTGGGCGCAGTACGCCAAGCGGTAGGACACGCAACCTACCGGGTGTCCCGGGCGTAGGGAAGGCGGTTCAGCCGTTCCCCCACGCCCGTGCTCCGTGCCCGTGACCGCGTCAACCGGCCCAGTTCCCGTTCGCGGCGTTCCACCAGGACTGCAGCGAGGTACTCTTCCGGGCCGGTACCGCCGGGCGGTGGCGGGGCGACGGACGCTGAAACCTCCGTGGCCAGTGACACCGCCATGGAGGCGCGCGACGCCGGCGACATCCGGCCCGCCTGGCGGATGAACTGCGCCGAGCGGCGGGCTACGGCGTCCGGTATCCGGCCGATGTCAGCCAGCGCTGCCCAGGACCTCAGGTGCGGCGGCACGAACGGGACGAACGGCGGTTCCGCCGGGACCCGGCGCCGGAGAGAGTAGGTTCCCGCCACAACGTCGCCGAGTCGCTTGGACTTGTCGTTGAACAGCGCGACGGCGATGGCCAGGCCGCCGAACGTCAGGTAAATCTCCAGGAAACCGATCAGGCCGCGGATCACGGCGTGACGGAAACGGATGGCGCCGCCGTCGTCCCGTACTATCCGGAGTCCGGCCGCCAACTTCCCCAGCGAGAGGCCGCGGGTGAGGGTTTCCACGGCCACCGGGAGGATCACGAAGCAGAAAACCACGCTGACCAGCATTAGGGTGCGCGCTGCCGCTCCGTCAAGGTCGTTGAAGGCGGAGGTGATCACCGCCATCATCACCATAAGGAGCACGACGTTCGCCGCCACATCCAGAATCAGGCCCAGCGCCCGCGCGGCGAATGACGCCGGGCGGAGCTCGAGTACAACTGCTTCACCTGTGATGATCGAGCTCAAGCCGGGTCCCCGTTCCCTACACGCCGCCTACGGACGCTCACAGTCTAATCCGGGGCGCGCTAGGGTGGTGCCGTGGACATCGATGCGTTCTCCGCGGTTAACGGGGACAAATGGGCGCGGCTCTACGCGCTGGCATACAAGCGGCGGCTGAACGGAAGCGAAGCCGATGAACTGCTGCGGCTCTACCAGGCCACGTCGGCGCACCTTTCCCTGCTCCGCTCGGTTGCCCCCGAAAGCGGGCTTTCTGCGTCCTTGTCCGCCACACTGGCCCAGGCCCGTACACGTTTCACCGGGGCACGGTCCAACTTCATGGACGACCTCGCCCGGTTCTTCGTCATCGCGCTGCCGGCTGCCTTGTACCGGATCCGCTGGCTGACCGTCTGGTGCGGGCTGGTGTTCTGCCTGGTGGCGGGCGCCTACGCACTGTGGATCTCGACGTCCCCTGATGCGCTCCGGGCCCTCGGCTCGGACGCGACCATCAAGCAGTACGTCGAAGAGGATTTCATCGACTACTACTCGGAAAATCCTGCCGCGTCGTTCGCCGGTGCCGTCTGGACCAACAACGCGTGGATCTCCGCCCAGGCGGTTGCCTTGGGAATCACCGGGTTCTGGGTTCCCATGATCCTCTTTGGCAACGCCCAGGCTCTGGGCGTCGCGGCGGGTGTCTTCGCTGCCGTCGGCAAATCTGATGTCTTCTTCAGCTACATCCTGCCGCACGGTTTGATGGAGCTCACCGCAGTGTTCGTGGCCTGCGCGGGAGGCCTGAAGATCTTCTGGGCGCTGGTCTCACCCGGACCCCGGACCCGGGGGCAGGCAGTGGCGGCGGAAGGACGCTCGCTGATCACCGTGGCCCTGGGTCTCGTCCTGGTGCTGTTCGTCTCCGGCCTCGTGGAAGGGTTCGTCACCCCCAGCAGCCTTCCGGTGTGGGCCAAGATCAGCATCGGCGCGGCAGTTCTGGCTGCCTACTGGGTCTATGTCCTGGTGTGGGGTAGACGTGCCTACCGCTCCGGGGCCCGCGGTGACCTGCAAAGCGCCGACGCGGGATACACGGCGTCGGCTGCCTGAAGACTCTCCGGAACGGGGTGGCACCTGCCGCCGCGGAGTGCCTGACGGTAGGCTCATCAGGAGATAAGTAGCGTTGCCTCATGTGCCCGGCGACGCGGACGCCTACGGAAGTGAAACTGCAGTGACTGAGAAGACGCCCAACCCGTCGAACCGGCAGGATCCCCCTCTGGATCCGGCCGACGACACCGACGAACCCGCGTTCGACTGGATGAGACCCGCCGCTGCGGGAACAGGTATAGCGGGAACAGGTACAGCGGGCGCAGGCACGGCGGCAACGGGACCAATTCCTGCCGGCAAATCGCCTTCTGACGCGGCCCCTGAGGCAGGCAAGGACCAGCCGGCAGCGTCCGCCGGCACCGCTCCTGCGCCCCGGGCCGGTGCCACTGCACCCCGGGCCGGTGCCACTGCACCCCGGGCCGGTGCCACTGCACCCCGGGCCGGCGCCCCTGCGCCCCAGGCCGGGAGCCGCGCCGACCGCAAGGCCGCGGAGGCCGCCGTCGAACCTGCCGCCGAACCGCAGGGGAGGGGGACACATTTCCGGGAACCCCTGCCCACCTCCGCCCTCCAGGTGCGTCCGCCGCAGGACGAAGTGGAGCGCCGGAACGCCGAACGGGAGCTGGCGAACAATACCAAGCCCGTCCTGCCCCGCGTGATGCAGGTCCTTCTCGCTGTCTTCTACCCGCTGATCCTTCTGGTCCTCGCCGTCCGGGCCGTCACCAGTCCGTTGTTTCTCTGGGTGGAATACAACCGTCCCGGCTTCCCCGGCGACGGCTACGGCTTTAGCACGGATGACCGCATGACGTACGGGTCCTATGCGGTGGACTACCTGAGTAACTGGTCCGGCCCGCGGTACCTTGGCGAACTTGTGAACCGCAGCGGCGATGCGTTGTTCCAGGAGGGCGAAGTCAGCCACATGGCGGACGTCAAACTGGTCATCCTGTCCGCTTTCGCCGGCGGCGCGCTGCTGATCCTGCTGAGCATTATCGCCATCATCTACCTGCGCCGCCGCAGCACCGGCGGGGTCCGGCGCGGCCTTTTTGCCGGCTCCATTGTCACCCTGGTGATCATCCTCGGGCTGGGCACCCTGGCGGCGCTGGGCTGGCAGCAGTTCTTCACTGAGTTCCACCGGATCTTCTTCGCCAACGGGACCTGGACCTTTGCCCTGGACGACACCCTCATCCGGCTCTTCCCGGGACAGTTCTGGGTTGACGCCGGAATCGTCATCGGCGCCCTGGTCCTGATTGCCTCCGTTGTGACCCTGATTCTCACCTGGCCCACCCGGAAGCGCCGCGGCCTTGCCGATGACAAGACCGCTGGCACGAACGATGACAAGACCGCTGACACGAACGAGGGCAAGACTGCGGCTAAGAACGCGGACGTGCCCGCTTAGCGGTATAGGCCGTTGATGTGTGCCTCGTAGTCGCGGACGACGGCGGCACGCTTGAGTTTCAGTGACGGCGTCAGGTGACCTGACTCAACCGTGAAATCGGCATCCAGCAGGACGAAGCTGCGGATCGATTCGGCTTTCGAAACCAGCAGGTTGGCCTGGTCGATCGCGACCTGGACCGCCTCCCGGACCCGGGCATCGGATGTTGCTTCGGCAACGCCCATCACCGGAATCCGCTGCGCCGAGCACCAGTTCTCCAGGCCGTCCGGGTCGAGATTGACCAGTGCGGAGACGAAGGGCCGCCCGTCGCCCACCACCACGGCCTGGGCCACGAGCTGATGCTCCCGGATCTTTTCCTCAAGCGGGCCAGGGGCCACGTTCTTGCCGCCGGCGGTAACGAGGAGGTCCTTCTTGCGGCCGGTGATGGTCAGGAAGCCGTCTTCGTCCAGCGACCCGAGGTCTCCGGTGCGGAAGAACCCGTCCACGAACGCTTCCGCGTTGGCGGCCTCGTTGGCGTGGTAGCCCTTGAAGACGCCGATGCCCTTGACCAGGATCTCGCCGTCGTCGGCCACCCGGATGGTGGTACCGGGCACGGGAATTCCCACAGTCCCCACTTTGGTGCGCGACGGGGTGTTGGCTGTGCAGGGGGCAGTGGTCTCGGTGAGGCCGTAGCCTTCCAGGACGGGAATCCCGGCGCCGCGGAAGAAGTGCGCATCGTTGGAGCTCAGCGGGCTGGCGCCGGAGACGGTGTACCTGACCTGTCCGCCGAAAGCCTGGCGGAGTTTGGGATAGAGCAGCCGGTCGAACACGGCGTGCTTGGCGCGGAGTACAAAGCCGGGTGCGCTGCCTTGTCCGCGGGCCGCGGCGTCAAGCGCCGTTGAGTAGTCCACGGCCACAGCGGAAGCGGCCGCGAAGAGCCGTCCCTTTCCGGCCAGGGCGGCCTTGTGGGCGGCACCCGCATAGATCTTCTCGAAGATCCTGGGCACCACCAGCAGGAACGTGGGCTTGAACGTGGCCAGGTCCTCCAGCAGCTGGGCGGCGCTGGACGTGTGGCCCAGGGTTGCCCCGGCGCTGAGGCACACCACCTGGACGGCTCGGGCCAGTACGTGGGCAAGGGGCAGGAACATCAGCGTCCGCGCGTTCTCCTGCCGCAGGATCTCGGGAAGGAACCCCACGATATTGGTGGCCACGAGTGCGAAGTTGCCGTGGGTTATCTCGCAGCCCTTGGGCTTGCCGGTGGTTCCGGAGGTGTACACCAGCGAGGCGACGTCGGCCAGGCCCGCCGTACTGCGGTGCCGCTCCAGCTCTGCATCAGTGACGCCGGCGCCGGCGGCGGCGAGGCTCGACAGGTTGGGTGCCCCGCCGTCGTCGTCCATCCGCACAACACTTACCACGGCGTCGCCGAGCAGCTCGGAGTGGGCCAGGACCCCGCCGACGAGCTCCGCCTTGGCGGGGTCCTCTACGAACACCCTGCGTGCGCCGGAGTCATGCAGGATCCATTCGACCTGGCCCGCCGAAGAGGTTTCATACACCGGAACGGTCACGCCGCCGGCGAACCAGATGGCGAAGTCCACCAGCGTCCACTCATAGCGGGTACCGGACATCACAGCGACGGTGTCGCCGGGCGCCAGGCCCCCTGCGATCAGCCCCTTGGCCAGTGCCACGACCCTGTCCAGGAACTGTTGGACGGAGACATCAACCCAGCCGTTGGGTCCCTTGCGGGCATAAACGGCATGGGACGGGTCCTTGGCGAGCTGCTCGAGCAGCAGGTCGGTCACGTTGCTGTCCTGATCCAGCTCCACGAGCAGTTCAGTGCTTGCTTCTCTCACAGCCAGTCTCCGTTCCAGATCCGTGATTTGCTTTGCCGGCGGCGGTTCCATCCACCGGTTCCATCGCCCGCGGCACCCCTGCCATACTGCCCTAGATCCAGGACGGCATCCACATCCGGAACCGCCAGTCCTGGTAGGGAATGATTTCCGCCGTCCAGATGGGATAGAAGAACGCCGAGAGAAGCACCGCAGCGGCCACAAACAGTGCAACGAGGTAAAGCCCGGAGCGGCGGCGCCACAACGGGTCCTGCCGCCGCCCAAGCACCAGGCCCAAACAATATGTCAGGGCGAGTACCAGGAACGGTTCGAAGGACACGGCGTAAAAAGTGAACATGGTGCGTTCCGGATACAGGAACCACGGAAGGTAGCCCGCGCCGACCCCGGCCAGGATGGCGCCGGCCCGCCAGTCGCGGCGCCCGGCCCACCAGAACAGCAGAATCACCAGGGAAACCGTGGCACTCCACCAGATCAGGGGATTGCCAACCGAAAGGATGGCTGAGGTGCAGTTGGCAACGTCGCAGCCCGGGCTTCCCTGCTTGGGGGACTCGTAGAAGAACGACGTGGGCCGGCCCATCACCAGCCAGCTCCAGGCGCTGGCCTCGTAGGGGTGGTCCGAGCTGAGTCCCTGATGGAACTTGTACGCTTCCAGGTGGTAGTGGGCCAGGGACCTTAGGGGCCCCGGGATCCAGCCCCACTGGGCTGACGGGTTGGTGTCGGCCCAATGGCGGAAGTACGCGTCCTTCGACTGGAACCAGCCGGTCCAGGCGGACACATACACGAGGCCGGCGACCGGAATGATGCTGAGGAAAGCGGGAATTCCGTCCTTGATGATGCCGGCGCTGATCCAGCCCCGGATGCCGGCGATGCGGCGCGCGCTCAGGTCCCAGAAGACGGTCAGGAGGCCGAAGCCGGCCATGAAAAACAGCGCGGACCACTTGGTGCCCGCGGCGAGGCCCAGGCAGACGCCCGCCGCGATGCGCCACCAGCGGATGCCGAGCCACGGCCCGGAAACCAGCTGGACCACGGAAGGCCTGCCTCCCACGGCAGCGGCGGCCTGGCGCCCCAGCCTGGCGGCCAACCGGCGTCGGCCGTCGTCGCGGTCCATCAGGAGCGCACCGAAAGCGGCGAGCAGCCAGAACATCAGGAAGATGTCCAGCAGGGAGGTCCTGGACATCACCAGGTGGTGGCCGTCCACTGCCAGCAGGAGTCCTGCCACGGCCCCGAGAGTCAGCGAATGGAAGAGTTTCTGCGCGATCAGGGCGATCAGGAGGATGGACAGCGTCCCGGTCAAGGCGGCGCCGAACCGCCAGCCCAGCGGGTTGTCCGGGCCAAACAGCCACATTCCTGCGGCTATCATCCATTTGCCCACAGGCGGGTGCACCACATATTCGGGGGAGGACAGGATGACGCCGGGGTTCCCCGCCACGAAGGATTCGTTGGCCTTGTCCGGCCAGCTGCGTTCGTACCCGCTGACCAGCAGCGAATAGCCGTCCTTGACATAGTAGGTTTCGTCGAACACCAGGCTGCGCGGACTGTCGAGGCGGACGAAGCGGAGGATGCCGCCGATCGCGGCGGTGAAGGCCGGAATGAGCCAGAACCAGAGCCGAAGCGACGGCGGATAGTCGCGCCAGGAGCGGATGCCGCCCAACAGCCGTTCCTGCAGGGCGCTTTCCGTGAACGCTTCCTGCGGCCGGCGGATCCACCGGTGCCCCTCAAGGTTGCGTCCCGGAGTCCCGGACGCCGGCTTGTCCGGGGTGGCCGGGCGGGCCTCGACAGGAGGTACGGAGGTCTGCGTCACGTGCCCATGCTACCTTTTGGCGCTGGAAGAGCCTGCCAGCAGTAGGCTGGTCGTGTGGACCAACAACTCAGTACTTCCCGCGCGAGCGGCTCCGATGACGCCGGCACTCATTCAGAGGGAGGCCCCGCCACGGCGGCAGGTGAGGCCGCAGGTGCGGTTGCAGCGGCAGGTTTGACAGCGGCGGGTCCGACGCCGGAGGACGCGGCGGGTGCCACGGACGAGGCATGGGTTCCGGCCGCGGAACCGGCAGCCCGCCCCGTGGACGGAAGGCCCGGCCGGATAGTGCTCGCCGCGACGCCCATCGGCAATGTCGGCGACGCCTCCCCCCGGCTGGTGGAACTTCTCACGACGGCTGACATCGTCGCCGCCGAAGACACCAGGCGCCTGCACCGGCTGGTGCAGAACCTTGGCGTAGCCGTGGCCGGACGGATCATCAGCTACCACGAACACAACGAGGCCGCGAAGACCGCCGAACTTTTGGATCAGGTGCGGGCCGGGAAGACCCTCGTGATGGTGACCGACGCCGGAATGCCTGCTGTCTCGGATCCGGGTTTCCGGCTCGTCGAGGGTGCGGTGGCGGCCGGCCTGACGGTCACCGCGGTACCGGGGCCTTCCGCGGTCCTGACAGCACTCGCGCTGTCCGGACTCCCCACGGATCGTTTCTGTTTTGAAGGATTCCTTCCCCGGAAGGCAGGCGAACGTGCCTCCCGGCTGTCCGAACTCGACGCCGAACGCCGGACCATGGTCTTCTTCGAGGCGCCCCACCGGCTGGAACCGATGCTCCGGGCGCTGCGCGAGCGGTTCGGCGGCGCCCGGCCGGCCGCAGTGTGCCGTGAGCTGACCAAAACCTATGAAGAAGTCATCCGCGGCACGCTGGGCGACCTGCTTCAATGGGCGGAAAGCAACGAGGTGCGCGGCGAGATTGCCGTGGTGGTGGGCGGCGCCCCGGAACGCGAGCCGGGCAAGCCGGAGGACCACGTGGCCGCCGTCAACGGCCTGATTGCCCAGGGCATCAGGCTGAAGGAAGCCGTGGCGGCCGTCGCGGAGGACGCCAAGATCAGCAAGCGGGAACTCTATTCCGCGGTGCTGGCCGCCCGCTAAACACCGGTCCACGGGCTTGTGCAGCTGCACAGCAAAGTCCGGAGTGCACAGTGCGCGCATGCATAGACGCTCCTGAGCGGCCGGCAGTACCGTGGCTGTAAAGCAGCCAAGTGCTGAACCCATCCCCAACCCGAATTGCTGACGAGGGAGTCATCGTGACTGCAACTGCACAGCCCACTGTTACTGCGGAGCGCGAGAGCGAGCTGCTGGCCTCTGTTCCCACCGGACTGCTGATCAACGGCGAATGGCGCCCGGCGGCGTCCGGGAAGACGTTCGACGTCGAGGACCCCGCCACCGGCAAGGTCCTGCTCAGCATCGCTGACGCCGGCCCCGAGGACGGCAAGGCCGCTTTGGACGCTGCCGCTGCCGCCCAGGATTCCTGGGCGAAGGTCCCGGCGCGTGAGCGCGGGGAGATCCTGCGCCGTGCGTTCGAGATGGTCACCGCCCGCGCGGAGGACTTCGCGCTGCTGATGACCCTGGAAATGGGCAAGCCGCTGGCGGAGGCCCGCGGTGAAGTCACCTACGGTGCCGAGTTCCTGCGCTGGTTCTCCGAGGAAGCCGTCCGTGCCTTCGGCCGCTACTCGGTGTCCCCGGACGGCAAGTCCCGGCTGCTGGTCACCAAGAAGCCCGTGGGTCCGTGCCTGCTGATCACGCCGTGGAACTTCCCTCTGGCGATGGCCACCCGCAAGATCGCCCCCGCCGTGGCTGCCGGCTGCACCATGGTGCTCAAGTCCGCGAACCTGACACCCCTGACCTCCCAGCTGTTCGCGGCCGTGATGCAGGAAGCCGGGCTGCCCGCCGGTGTGCTGAACGTCATCCCGACCTCGACGGCCGGTGCCACCACCGGCCCGCTGATCAAGGACTCGAGGCTGCGGAAGCTCTCCTTCACCGGCTCCACCGAGGTGGGCCGCCGGCTGCTCTCGGACGCGTCCGAGACCGTGCTGCGGACCTCGATGGAACTCGGCGGCAACGCCCCGTTCGTGGTGTTCGAGGACGCCGACGTTGACGCGGCCGTGGCCGGGGCCATGCTGGCGAAGCTCCGGAACATGGGCGAGGCCTGCACCGCGGCGAACAGGTTCATCGTGCACGAGTCCGTTGCGGACGAGTTCGCGGAGAAGTTCGCCGCGAAAATGGCTGACATGACCACCGCCCGCGGCACCGAGCCGGAGTCCAAGGTGGGACCGCTGATCGATGCCAAGAGCCGGGACAAGGTCCACGAGCTCGTCTCCGACGCCGTGGCCTCCGGCGCCGTGGCCGTTGCCGGCGGCGGACCGGTGGACGGGCCGGGCTACTTCTACCAGCCCACCATCCTCAAGGGCGTCACCGAGGGCACCCGGATCCTGTCCGAGGAAATCTTCGGACCCGTCGCGCCGATCATCACCTTCGACAGCGAAGACGAAGCGGTCCGGCTGGCCAATAACACCGAATACGGCCTGGTGGCCTACGTCTTCACCCGCGACCTGAACCGCGGCATCCGGATGGGCGAACGCCTCGAAACCGGCATGCTCGGCCTGAACGCCGGCGTCGTGTCCAACGCAGCCGCCCCGTTCGGCGGCGTGAAGCAGTCCGGCCTGGGCCGCGAAGGCGGCCTGGAGGGCATCGAGGAATACCTCTACACCCAGTACATCGGCATCGCCGACCCCTACGCAGGCTAATCCTCCGGGAGGCTAATCAGCAGGCTAGCCCTGCCGCAGCCTTCGCAGGCCGTCGCGCACCGTCCGCCAGGACCGCGCGGCGGCCTGCGCCGTTATGGCGACGGCCCTCCCGATCCCGCGGAGCGGGGCGGAGGCGGTGCGCCCCCACCGGTTCATGACCGACGGCGGCAGCCACTCCGCCCGCAACCGCCGGGCAGGCCGTGCATGGCTCCGCAGGGATGCCTGAATTGCGGCTATCCTGTCGGCCGCCGAAGGCCCCGAAGGCACGTCGGACCCTTCGGCGACGCCGCCAGGCCGGCCGTACTGGTGGCGTTCAAAATCCGCGGTGAGTGACGCAACTGCGCGGGCGCCGGCGTCGTCCGGCCGGTCCGGTTCGCCAAGCGCACCCGAACCGCGAAGCCGGCTGGAGAAGTGCCGGGGGGTTTCGCTGAGGCCGGGGGACAGGCCGTAGTCGGTGGCCAGGTCCCGCAGTTCGGCCCAGGCTGCCTCGGCCGTGGTGACGCCGGCGGATGGTGCGCCCCTGAGCCGCCGGGACCGCAGGCCCGCGCGCAGCAGCCGGGGGGACGCCGCGACCAGGGCAAGGACCAGGATCCCGGCGCTTAGGTAGAGCGGCATCGTGAGCGGGTGCCCTGTTTCACCGGCCGAATCCAGTCCCGGCAGCGGAGCCTGGGTGGCACCCGGTGTCGCTGGCGGCGTAGCGGCATTGGACGGGATGAGGTCGTCGTTGTTTTCGTTGGTGCTGGCACCGCCCGGGGTGAAGGCCTGCGACGCGTAGTCCGGCACCACTCCACGCGAAGGGGTGGGTTCGAATGCAACCCAGCCGAGGCCCTGGAAGTAGAGCTCTGGCCAGGCGTGCGCGTCCCGGGAATCAACTTCGTATTCAGTCAGTGCGCCCTGTCCGGGAACCGAAACCGTGGCACCCGTGGACCGCCCCGGGGCGTAGCCCACGGCAATGCGGCTAGGGATCCCCTCCAGCCGGGCCATGACCGCCATAGCCGAGGCGAAATGGATGCAGTAACCGCTCTTTTGGGTCAGGAAGTCCGCGAGGACGGAGAGCCCGTTGCCGTCGTATCCGCCCTGGACCGGGGACTGCAGGGAGTACGTGAACTCGACCGAGCGCAGGTAGTTCTGGATGGCCATCGCCTTGGCGTACGCGGTCCCGCTTCCCTCGGTCACGGCATCCGCTGTGCTGCGCACAATGTCCGGAACGTTGTTGGGCGGGCGGATGAACTCCTCCGGGATCCCGCGTACAGGCGCCGAGGACCGGGACAGGAGCTCCGGCGTGAGCCGGGGGGCGGTGGACTGCACCAGGTATTGCTGGTTCCGCGAGTTGGTGTCCACGCCCTTGATGCTCAGGGTGGCGGGATCCCAGCTCCACCGTCCATCCAGGCCGTTGACCGCGTCCGGAGCGTACGGCACCGGCAGGTACGGGCTGGTGAAACGGCCGGTGTTGACTGCTGTCACCTGGCGGACCTGCTCGTCAGCAAGGATCTCGTTTCCGGCGTCCATCCTCCCCACCCCTACACGGCGGGAAGCATCGCGGTCGTCCGGTGACCACGAGTCGCCGTCGAACCGGTCCACCGTGACGGACCGCAGGTACGGGGGCCTGCTGCCGCTGGTGGCATAGGTGATGCGTCCGTCACCGGAGGGACTCCGCAAGCTGTTGCCCAGGCTGATCATGGGGTTCAGTCCGGTGGACGAACCCCACGGATTCAGCCGCGAACCTTGCGGGAAGGTGCCCTGGTCGAAGCCCGGAACGGCAAGGGGGAGGAGAAGCGTGATCACCAGCGCCATGCCGCCTGTGATGGCAGCGCGGCGGAACTGTCCCGGATTGCGGGCGGTGTCGGCCGGGGTGCGGTTGTCCGGAGCGAACCACTGGCTGCAGGCCAGGATCATCAGGTAGCCGGCAGCGGCGGCGGCAAATCCCCACAGGCCAACGCTCTGCGGTTTGACCATGGCCGGCACCACCAGGATGGCCACGAGGCCCAGCCCGCTGGTTGCCGGAAGGGCCAACGGCACAGCGAGGGCATCGACCAGGATGACCACCAGCCCCAGGACCGCGCACGTCACCAGGACTATGCCGGCGTTGGGAGCAACCGGGGAGCTTTCCGCCAGGACCGTCTCGCTTGCCCGCCGCAAGTACCTGCCGAGCTGCTCCATGGTGTCCCCGGATGGAATGAACCCGGCGATGCTGTACCTGCGGAAGAACGTGAAAGTCAGGATGAAGACGAGGGACGCAAAGCCGCCCAGCGCCACAAGGAACGGCTGCGCGCGCAGCGACCTCAGGGCAGCCATGGCCAGGGCAACAACGCAGACCGTGGTCAGCACCGGAGGATACCAGGCCCATCCCCGCAGCACCCCGTTCAGGGAGAGGGCTGAGCCGGCGACTGCGAGGGCGACCGCGGCAGCCATGACCCACGGCTGTGCCCCGGCCCGACGCGACCGGGCGTCCGGCGTCTGTGATGGTGCAAGGACTTCAGGGCTGCGGCCGGCCTCCTGGCCGGGACCGGAATGCCGCTGGGGGGTCATGGTCATCGGCTGACTCCCGTTCCGCGGCGGACGTCTGCGGCGGCCGTGGCGGCGGCCGCATCACGCTGGTCGAAAAAGGACCACGCCGCCGGCACTGATGTGCCGGGGGAAACCGCCACTGCCCGCCAGCCTCCCGACCTCAGCGATTCAAGGGCATCCTGGCACTCGCCCGGATGGTCGGTGACGATCATCGCGAACGCGTTGGCCCCGAACCCGGCGGCGGCTGACAGCGAGCGTGCCTCTGCCGCCTGCAGATGTCCCAGGATGGCCATCACAGGGCCGCGCTGGCGGTGTGCTGCGAGCTTGTCCATGAGCCGGTCGTCGAAGGGGTGCGGCCCGGATTCGGGAGCCGCATGGTGCGCGGCATGGTGGGCGCCGGAGAGTTGAATCGCCGCCAGGCTCTCGGCAATGGACTGCAGTCCGGCGGACCCGGTGTATTCCTCGGCCTCAGGTTCAGGGGCCGAGGGCGAATGCAGGAACGCAGGCTCTCCCGCCGGATCGAGGAGGCGCAGGGCGTAGTTCCGTTCCGCCAGGTGGGCGCTGACCGACATGGTGGCCGTCACCGCCCATTCGAAGGCCTCGCTGGTCACCAGTTCGTGGCCGTCCTCCCCGGAGGTGGCGGAAAAGGCGGCGCCCGGGCCGCGCACAAACGCCGACCACCGCTGGTCCAGGATGATGGTGGCCTCGGGCGTGGTCACGGATTCTTCCTGTCGCACCATCAGGGCGCCATGCCTGGCCGTTGCGGCCCAGTGCACCCGCCGCATGGGGTCTCCATGGCGGTATTCGCGGGTCATGACGTCGTCGTCGCTGGGATTTGCCCGGATCCAGGTGGCCGTGACTCCGTCGTTGCCGCGGGCGCCGGCAAGGCCCGTCGCGGGGAGTTCGACGGCGGCAGGCGTCACGGTGAGAGTGTCGCCGTCGTCGATCGCGTGGCGGTGCAGCGAGAGACCGAAGGGGTCGGTGAACTCCGCGGTCACCGGTCCGATAACGAACTGTCCCCGTTTGCCGGAACGGAGGTGGTATTCATAGCGGCTGGTCCCGCCAACGGCCGAGCGGGACGGGAACCTGAACGCGGGCGATTCGCCGAAGCGGGTCGGAAGGTGTTCCTCCATGACTACGTGTCCGGTGGCCACTCCGGTCCTGGCCACCGCAAGCCGCACGATGGTTGTCGATGAAGTTTCCACGCTGGCGGGGTTGAACTCCCGGTACACCTTGAACCTGGGCTTCAGGATGCGGATTCCTGCCAGCGCGACCAGCGGGAGGACTATCAGCAGGATGCCCAGCGTGAGCAGGTCGCGGCGGCCCATGACCTGCGCGGCCAGCAGGGAGACCACGCCGGAAGCCAGCATCCCCCAGCCCCGTGTGCTGAAGAGGTGTCCCGGGAGCCTGTCCGTGAGGGCCATCGTGGCGCTTTCGGCTAGCGGGCGTGCCGCAGGTCCGGGCCGCCGCGGGTGACCGGCGTCCGGGACGGTGCGGCGTTCATCTCCTGCGGCACCGGAAGCTTCGCCAGGATGCTGCGGATGACGCTGTGCGGAGTTTCCCCCGTGCTGGCCGCCTTACGGTCAAGGATGATCCGGTGGGCCAGTACGGATTCGGCTACGCTGACGACGTCGTCGGGGAGCACGAAGTCCCGGCCCTCCAGCGCGGCGGTTGCCTTCGCCGCCCGCAGCAGCTGCAGCATGGAGCGGGGACTGGCGCCGAGCCGGAGCATGGCGCTTGCGCGGGTGGCGCGCCCGATGGACACGGTGTACTCCTTGACTGCCTGCGACACGTAGACCCGCTGGACGGTGGCGATCATGGCGGCCACATCCGCCGAGGTGACGACGGCGGTCACCCTGTTCAGCGGCGACGTCGCCTGGTGCGTCTCCAGCATCTCGATCTC
The DNA here is from genome assembly GCF_037911235.1 of Arthrobacter oryzae. Classification (GTDB taxonomy): domain Bacteria; phylum Actinomycetota; class Actinomycetes; order Actinomycetales; family Micrococcaceae; genus Arthrobacter; species Arthrobacter oryzae_E. Next base: position 99,882 of record NZ_JBBLYW010000034.1, on the reverse strand, counting down.
CGAGTCCTGGTCCGGGTAGCCCATGGAGATCCGTGCCATGAACCGGTCCCGCTGCGCCTCCGGCAGCGGATACGTCCCTTCCATCTCGATGGGGTTCTGGGTGGCCACCACCATAAACGGCTCATCCAGCTTGTAGGAGTCCCCGTCCACGGTGACCTGGTGCTCCTCCATGCATTCCAGCAGGGCGGACTGGGTCTTTGCGGAGGCGCGGTTGATTTCGTCCCCGATGACAATATTTGCGAAAACGGCGCCGGGCCTGAATTCGAACAGCCGTGATGCCTGGTTGTAGATGGAGACACCAGTGACATCGGAGGGCAGGAGGTCCGGGGTGAACTGGATCCTGCTGACGGAACAGTCGATGGTGCGGGCCAGTGTCTTGGCCAGCAGCGTTTTTCCTACACCGGGAACATCTTCAAGGAGCAGGTGTCCCTGGGCCAGAAGCACAGTGAGCGCCAGCTTGGCGGCTTCCGCCTTGCCGTCGATTACCGTGTTGATGGCCGACAGGATGCGCTCGCTGGCAGCGTGGAAGGCCTGCGCGTCCATGGCCGGCGGCCTGGTTCCGTTGAACTGGTTTCCAACAACTCCCGCACCGCCGGGGAAGCCCTGCCCTTCGGGGAGTGCTTCGTCTACTGTGGTGCGTCTGTGGGAGTCCATCGGCAGCCTTTCAGCCCTGGGGGAGCCTGGCACGGGTTGGCAAGGACTGCGGCGCCCGCCGGCCGGGCGTTCGCCCGTATGCCTACCAGACTACTAACACAACTGCCGGAGCTGACAGAGAGTTCCGGTATTTCCCGGCAGGTTCCGGAGTGTCCCGGGGCCAGGGCAGGGAGGCTAGGGTAGACGGATGAACACCCCGTTGACGCCAGCCCCGTTTCGCGTGCCCGGAAGCGACGGCTCCGCCCGGAACGGCTATCCGCCCGCACCGGAGCCGCTTCCCGTCCCGGTGATGGACAACCACACGCACCTGGACTTTCCGAACAGCGCCGTGACGGTGGACGTGTCCGCCGCCCTGGACGTTGCCGCGTCGGTGGGCGTGCAGGGAGCGGTGCAGGTTGGCTGCGACCTGGAGTCCTCCAGGTTTACAGTGCAGGCCGTTGACCTGGACCCGCGGCTGCTCGGCGCGGTGGCCATCCACCCCAATGACGCACCGGAGTATGCCGCCCGGGGGGAGCTGGAGGACGCACTGGCCGAGATCGAAGCGTTGGCCGCCCATCCCAGGATCCGGGCCATCGGCGAAACCGGTCTCGACTTCTTCCGCACGGAGGGGGAGGGGCTGCGCCACCAGCGGTACTCGTTCCGCCGCCACATCGACATCGCCAAGCGGCTCGGCCTCACGCTGCAGATTCACGACCGCGACGCCCACGGCGACGTGGTGCAGGTCCTGCGCGAAGAGGGCGCACCGGACGGGGTGGTGTTCCACTGTTTCTCCGGCGACGAGGAACTTGCCCGTACGTGCAATAACGAAGGCTGGTACATGTCCTTCGCCGGCACGGTGACGTTCAAGAACGCGGCCAACCTGCGCGCTGCGCTTGTGATTGCCGACCCCGCCCTGGTCCTTGTGGAGACGGATGCGCCCTTCCTGACTCCCCATCCGTTCCGCGGCCGGCCAAATGCCAGTTACCTGATCCCGCATACAGTCCGGAGCATGGCCGATGTGACAGGCGTCGAACTGTCACAGCTGTGCTCCCAAATCGCGGAAAATTCCCTGCGGGCATACGGATCCTGGGACTAAGAGCGGATCCGCCCAGCGAACAGTCAGGAATACCAGGTATGTATCAAATCTTGGATGCTTTATAACGCTTCGATTACAGTGGATAACTATTAGCCGGGGTCGGGGAAGGCCTTCGGATAATTTCGCTCAGTTCCAGGCCCGTCTCGCGACGGGTCCATTGAGTCCTGAGTGTGGCGGCGCACACGTCTGCTGCAAACATCCGGACCATGTCCGGAGTTGCCCTGAGGGTGTTTGCGTCGGTGGGTGATGTGCGTTTTTCCCCGTGCCCGGATGGTCCTAGAGTTACGGGCAATCGTGGTCAAGTTCTTCACTTCGGACGGTAAGTTCAGTTTCGTCAAGGTCGGCGCTCAGCTGGTGGTGCTCTCTGCACTCGTGCTGGGCCTCGTGGCCTTTGTAGGCAACAACAAGACAGTCACCCTGAATGTGGACGGGAAAGTCAGCTCCGTCCAGACCTTCGGCGGGACCGTGGGCCAAGTGGTCAAGAGTGCCAAGGTGGAGCTGCAGCCCGCAGACCGGGTATCCCCGTCGGCGGACGCCCGCGTGGAGGATGGCTCGGTCATCAACGTCAATCTCGCCAAGGCCGTGAAGATCAGCCTCGACGGGGCAGAGAAAACGATCAGCACCACTTCGGCGAATGTCGAAGGCCTGGTCACCGAGCTTGGCGTCGCCAGCGCCTCGGAAGTCTCCGTACCCAAGGACGCCCAGCTGGCTGTCTCCGGTTCTTTCGTCTCCATCTCCACGCCAAAGACCGTCAGTATCCTCGCGGACGGCAAGGCCTCCAAGACAACCACCACAGCGGCCACCGTGGCCGAAGTCCTCAAGGACGCGGGAGTGACTGTCGGTGCCGGTGACCGCCTTTCCCAGCCCCGCCACGCGCACGTCGTCAACGACATGGCCATCAAGGTGTCCCGGGTGGATTCCTCGAAGACTGCCACCAGCACCGAAGAGGTTCCCTTCGAAACGCTCAGTTCCGAAAGCGCCGATCTGTTCGTGGGCGAGAAGGAAGTCACCCAGGCAGGTGTCCCCGGCAAGGTGGACAAGAACTTCAAGCTCGTTCTGGTGGACGGCCGCGAAGCCTCACGGACCCTCGTGTCCGAGACCGTGTCCCTCCAGCCCGTGACCGAAAAGGTTTCCGTGGGGACCAAGGAAAAGCCCAAGGCCGAGGCCAGCGCCGGTGCAAACACCGGTGCAGCGGCTCCCGCCATGATGAACGAAGCCATGTGGGACAAGATCGCGCAGTGCGAATCCACCGGTAACTGGTCCATCAACTCCGGCAACGGCTACTACGGCGGCCTGCAGTTCGACATCCAAACCTGGCTCGGCTCCGGCGGCGGGGCCTACGCACCCAACGCCAGCCTCGCAACAAAGGCCCAGCAGATCGACATCGCCAACCGCGTTTACGCGCAGCGCGGCCTCCAGCCCTGGGGCTGCGGCTGGGCAGCGACCAGCTAGCAGGCATTCCAGCCCGCAGGCACTGCGGCTGACTGCCGCGGCAGCCGACCACCGCCGCGGAAGTTTGAAGGCCGGGTCCGGATCACCGGACCCGGCCTTTTGCCGTCCCCGGCCGAGTGCTGCACAGGCCCTGCCGCCCCGGGCCAGCGGGAGCTCGAAGGCAACGGGATAGGATACCTAGGTGACTGAACCGACCCCTGCCGCTTCCGGCACTGCGCCCGCACCCTTGCTCGGCGCCTCCGATGTCCGCCGGCTCGCCGAGGAAATCGGGGTCCGTCCCACGAAGACGCTGGGCCAGAATTTCGTGATCGACGGCAACACCATCCGCCGGATCGTAGCCGCGGCGGACATTCACGCCGATGAGACGGTCCTGGAGGTCGGACCCGGACTCGGATCCCTGACGCTCGGATTGCTCGACGCCGCCAGATCCGTTGTCGCCGTCGAAATTGACCCTGTCCTTGCAGCAAAGCTGCCGGGCACTGTGCAGCAGTGGCGGCCCGAAGCCGCCAAAGATTTCCACCTGGTGCTGGCAGACGCCATGAAAGTGACCGAACTGCCGGCGGAGCCCACCGCCCTGGTGGCGAACCTCCCGTACAACGTGGCGGTCCCGGTGGTGCTCCACCTGCTACAGCACTTCCCGAGCCTGCGGCACGGCCTGGTCATGGTCCAGGACGAGGTGGCGGACCGGCTGGCGGCCGGCCCCGGGTCCAAGACGTACGGCGTGCCGTCGGTGAAGGCAGCCTGGTACAGCAGCATGCGCAAGGCTGGCGTGATCGGCATGAACGTCTTCTGGCCGGCACCCAAGATCCACTCGGGGCTCGTGGCCTTCACCCGCCGTGAGCCGCCGGTGACGTCGGCAACCCGCGAACAGGTGTTCGCCGTGATCGACGCCGCCTTTGCCCAGCGCCGCAAGACCCTGCGGGCTGCCTTGGCCGGATGGGCCGGAAGCGCGGCGGAAGCCGAACGCTGCCTGCTGGCCGCGGGCGTCGATCCCACTGCCCGCGGCGAAGTGATCGGCATCGCAGCATTCGCACGCATTGCCGAAGCCCGCCAGGCCGCGCAAGGTTGAGGTCCGGGACCACTCCCGCCTTGGGCGTCTCCTTGGAGTCGCATGCTTGGAGCCTGATGCTGCCATGCCATAGCTTGGACTCATGAACGCAGTGAGAGGGCGCTTTGCCGCGAGGACGGTCCGGGTTAAGGCTCCCGGCAAAATCAACGTCTCGCTGGATGTGGGCCCGCTGCGTGAGGACGGCTATCATTCCGTTGCCAGTGTCTACCTGGCGGTGTCCCTCTACGAGGAAGTAGCCGCCACCAGCACCGGCACCGAAGGCATCACGGTCAGCATCAGTCCGGCCAGCACGCTGGACCTGGCGGACGTGGACATCCCGCTCGACGAACGGAACCTCGCGTACAAGGCGGCCGCCATCATGGCCGACGTGTCCGAGCACTCCACCGGCGTCCATCTGGAAATCACCAAGCGGGTCCCTGTGGCTGGCGGCATGGGCGGGGGATCAGCCGACGCAGCAGCCACGCTGCTGGCCTGCGACGCCCTCTGGAACAGCGGGCTGTCCCGCGATGAGCTCGCCCATCTGGCGGCAGAACTCGGCGCCGACGTCCCGTTTTCCCTGCTTGGCGGCACGGCCGTCGGGCTGGGGGTGGGCGATGAGTTGTCGCCCGCGCTGGCCAAGGCGCAAATGGACTGGGTCCTGGTCACCGCTGACTACGGGCTGTCAACACCTGAGGTGTTCCGGACCCTGGACCGGCTGCGCCTTGCCGAAGGCGTCGCCGTGGAAGAACCCACCGCCGTGGATCCGAAGATCCTGCAGGCGTTGCGCAGCGGCGATGCGGATGCGCTCAGCCGTGTCCTGGTCAACGACCTACAGAGGGCCTCCATTGAGCTGGCGCCGGGACTGCGGGATACCCTTGGACTTGGCGAATCGTGCGGAGCCATCGCCGGTCTTGTTTCAGGCTCCGGCCCCACGGTCGCCCTGCTGACGCACAGTCCCGCTGCGGCTGCCGGCCTCGCCGAGGAACTCAGCCATCACGGCCTGAATGCCCTCGCAGTCCACGGGCCGGTGCCCGGTGCGCGCATCATCTCCGATACGCTCCTTTAGTACTTTTGACTCCGTTCACCCTTTTAGAATTTCCACCGAAGAAAGCAGTTCCCAGTGGCTCACCTGCTCGGCGGCGAGAACCTCACGGTCTCGTATGCAACCCGCACCGTCCTCGACGGCGTTACCCTCGGCCTTGAAGAGGGCGACCGGATCGGCATGGTGGGCCGCAACGGCGACGGCAAGTCCACCCTCATGCGCCTCTTGGCCATGCGCTCCACCCCCGATTCGGGCCGAGTGACCAAGCGCAGCGAGGTGAACATCGGCTATCTGGACCAAAGCGACGTGCTCGACGGCGACCTGACGGTCGGCGCCGCCATCGTCGGCGACCAGGCTGACTACGAGTGGGCCCGCAACCCGCAGATCCGCGAGGTCATGGGCGGACTGGTGTCCGACGTCGACTGGCACGCCAACGTGCACGCGCTCTCCGGCGGCCAGAAACGGCGCGTGGCCCTGGCGAAGCTGCTGATCGAAGACCATGACGTGATCATGCTCGATGAGCCCACCAACCACCTCGACGTCGAAGGCGTCGCCTGGCTGTCCCGCCACCTGAAGACCCGCTGGCGGGCCAATCAGGGTGCATTCCTGGTGGTCACCCACGACCGCTGGTTCCTCGACGAAGTCTGTAACAAGACCTGGGAAATCCACGACGGGATCATGGACCCGTTCGAGGGCGGCTACGCGGCCTACGTCCTGGCCCGCGCCGAACGTGACCGTTCGGCCTCGGTGATGGAAGGCAAGCGCCAGCAGCTGGTCAAGAAGGAACTTGCCTGGCTGCGCCGCGGCGCCCCGGCCCGGACGGCCAAGCCGAAGTTCCGCATCGAGGCAGCCAACGCGCTTATTGCCGACGTCCCGGAGCCCCGCGACTCGATGGCCCTGAGCAAAATGGCCACGGCTCGACTGGGCAAGGATGTGCTGGACCTTGAGCACGTTTCACTGGACTTCCGCGGCGGCGACCCCGGGCAGAAGCTCTTCGACAACATCACCCTCCGTCTCGCGCCGGGGGAGCGGCTGGGACTGGTCGGCGTCAACGGCGCCGGCAAGACCACACTCCTGAAACTGCTCAACGGCGAAATCCAGCCCACCTCCGGCAAGGTCAAGCGCGGCAAGACGGTTGTCACCGCCGTACTGACCCAGGAGGTTAAGGAACTCGACGACGTCAAGGACCTGCGCGTCATTGAAGTGATCGAGCGTGAAAAGCGGTCCTTCAACGTGGGCGGCAAGGAATTCAGTGCCGGCCAGCTGGTGGAACAGCTGGGCTTCACCAACGAGAAGCAGTGGACTCCGGTCAAGGACCTCTCCGGTGGCGAACGCCGGCGGCTCCAGCTTCTGCGCCTGCTTGTTGGCGAACCCAATGTGCTGATGCTCGACGAGCCCACCAACGACCTCGACACTGACACACTCGCCGCCGTCGAAGATGTCCTTGACGGCTGGCCGGGCACGCTCGTTGTGGTGAGCCACGACCGCTACCTGCTGGAGCGCGTCACGGACCACCAGATGGCGTTGCTGGGCGACGGCAAGATCCGGGCGCTGCCGCGCGGCGTCGACCAGTACCTGGAACTGCGCGAAGGCGCGCTGGCCGGCTCCACCATCACCGGCGGCGGCAATCCTGTCATCGGCGCCAGCGGCAGCGCGGCACCCGCGGCCGCCGGCCCCTCGGAGGCCGAGAAGCGGGACGCCCGCAAGGCGAAGAACCGCATCGACCGCCAGTTGGGCAAGCTGACGCAGCAGGAAGAAAAGATCCACGCCCAGATGGTCAAGAGCACGGCAGGCAACGACTTCGACGCCATGGCCGAGCTCAACAAAAAGCTCAAGACCCTGGCAGAAGAACGCGAAGCCCTGGAACTCGAATGGCTCCAAGCCCTGGAAGTCCTCGGCGAGTAACAACCGGGGCAGCAGCAGCAAGGCGGGCGAGGGAGTTATCCGGCAGCGTGCGTCAAAGCGACGAAGGAGCAGCACGCATAGGATGACTGCCTCGCCCGACGGCCGGCACTAAGCCTCGGACCGGAGCTCCGGTTCCTTTTGCAGGCCCGTGAGGCCGTTCCAGGCGAGGTTCACCAGGTGCGCAGCCACGGCGCGCTTGTCCGGCGTGCGGCTGTCCTGCCACCACTGCCCGGTCATGGCCACCATGCCCACGAGCATCTGGGCGTACATGGCGCCGTCGGCCGCGCTGAAGCCGCGCCGGGCGAACTCGTCGGACAGGATGTGCTCCACCCGGGCAGTGACGTGCGAGAGCAGGGTGGAAAATGCGCCTTCGGGCTGCGACGGCGGGGCGTCGCGCATGAGGATCCGGAAGCCGTCGGTGCGGTCCTCGATGTAGGTCAGCAGCGCCAGGGCAGCCCGCTCCACCTGGACCCGTGGCTTGGCTTCGTCCGTGAGGGCGTCGTTGATGGCTGCCAGCAGGATCCGGAATTCATGCTCCACCACTTGGGTGTAGAGGCCTTCCTTGGATCCGAAGTGCTCGTAGATCACGGGCTTCGAGACGCCGGCAGCAGCGGCAATCTCTTCGATCGTGGTGCCGTCCAGCCCCCGGATCGCGAAAAGCCCGCGTCCGATTTCGACCAGCTGTGAGCGCCGCTGCGCCCCGGTCATGCGGAGGCGGGGCACGTATCCGGGAGCCCTGACGGGCCTGCCTGGATGGTTTCCGGCACCGTCGGGCGCACCGTTGATCTTGCTCACCGTCCCATCATGCCTTAAGGGGAATGCCTTGGCAGGCGGGTACCGAGTCGCACGTGCGCCGACCTTCGTGGCAGAATTGGTTCTCGTGCCACCGGCCTATGGCCCGGGCACGGTCCGCTCTGGTGTAATGGCAGCACCCCGGCCTTTGGAGCCGTGGAGTATAGGTTCGAATCCTATGGGCGGAACTGCCGCTGTTGACGGGTGACGTATCCGTAACAGGCCGGCAAGGTGTGAAAGTGCGCGCAACTGAGATCCACCAAGCAAGGAGAGCCTGTACGTGAGCCCCGAGACAACCGGCCCCGCCGCCGTCATCGTCCTAGCTGCAGGTGCCGGTACCCGGATGAAGTCCCGTACCCCTAAGATCCTCCACGAAATCGGCGGCCTGTCGTTGGTCGGCCACGCTCTGCGTGCCGCCCGCACCATCGATCCCCGGCAGCTGGCCATTGTGGTCCGCCACGAGCGCGACCTTGTGGCAGCGCACGTGTCCTCGCTCGATCCCGCAGCCCTGATCGTTGACCAGGATGAGGTCCCCGGCACGGGCCGCGCGGTGCAGGCGGCGCTCGAAGCCCTCGACGCCGGTGGTCCGCTCGACGGCACCGTAGTGGTGACGTACGGCGACGTGCCCCTGCTCTCGGCGGAACTGCTTGCCGAACTGGTCCTGATCCACGAACACGAACGCAACGCCGTCACCGTTCTGACCGCCGTCCTGGACGACGCCGCCGGCTACGGCCGCATCCTCCGCGCGGCCGACGGCACCGTCACCGGCATCCGTGAGCACAAGGACGCCTCGGACGAGGAACGCGAAATACGCGAAATCAATTCGGGGATCTACGCGTTCGACGCCTCCGTCCTGCGCGACGCGTTGGCTCACGTCACCACGGACAACGCGCAGGGCGAGATGTACCTCACCGACGTACTGGGGCTTGCCCGTTCCGCCGGTGGGCGGGTGGCCGCCGTGGTCACCACCGACCGCTGGCAGGTGGAAGGCGCCAACGACCGCGTCCAGCTCTCCGCACTGGGAGCCGAACACAACCGACGCACCGTCGAAGCCTGGATGCGTGCCGGCGTCACGGTGGTGGACCCTTCCACCACCTGGATCGACTCCACGGTGACGCTGGCAGCGGACGTCCGGATCCTGCCCAATACCCAGCTGCACGGCGCAACGACGGTGGCGGGGGACGCCGTCGTCGGCCCCGACACCACGCTGACCGACGTCACTGTGGCCGAAGGCGCCAAGGTGACCCGGACGCACGGTTCCGGCGCCACGATCGGGGCGAACGCCAGCGTCGGGCCGTTTACCTACCTCCGCCCGGGAACCGTGCTGGGTGAGACCGGAAAGATCGGCGCCTTCTACGAGACGAAAAACGTAACGATCGGCCGCGGTTCGAAGCTGTCGCACCTCGGCTACGCCGGCGACGCGGAGATCGGCGAGGACACCAACATCGGCTGTGGCAACATCACAGCCAATTACGACGGTGAGAACAAGCACCGCACGGTGATCGGCTCCGGCGTGCGTACGGGTTCCAACACGGTTTTCGTTGCTCCGGTCAAGGTGGGCGACGGCGCCTACAGCGGCGCCGGCGCAGTGATCCGCCAGGACGTGCCGGCCGGCGCGCTGGCCATCTCGGTGGCCAAGCAGCGTAACTCGGAAGGCTGGGTCGTCTCGCACCGGCCGGGCTCCATCTCAGCAGTACTGGCCGAAGCCGCGGGGGCAACGGCGCCGGTCAGCGAAACGGCAGCGGCCCAGCCGTCCCAGGTTTCCTCAAGTACCCCGGCATCTACAGAAGAAGGCACGCAATCATGACCGAAATTACGGCACGCGGCGAGAAGAAACTGGTTCTCGCCGCTGGGCGGGCACACCCCGAGCTTGCGCGGGAGATCGCCAAGGAGCTGGGTACGGAACTGCTGCCGGTGGATGCCTACGATTTTGCCAACGGGGAAATCTACGTGCGCGCCGGGGAAAGCGTCCGCGGCACCGACGCCTTCGTGATCCAGGCGCACCCGGCGCCGCTGAACAACCACCTCATGGAGCAGTTGATCATGATTGATTCGCTGAAGCGGGCATCCGCCAAGCGCATCACCGTGGTTTCGCCCTTCTACCCCTACTCCCGCCAGGACAAGAAGGGCCGCGGCCGCGAGCCGATTTCGGCCCGCCTGGTGGCCGACCTGTACAAGACCGCCGGCGCGGACCGCATCATGAGCGTCGACCTGCACACGTCACAGATCCAGGGATTCTTCGACGGCCCCGTGGACCACCTCATGGCCATCCCGTTGCTGGCTGACTACATCCGCACCCGGGTCGCAGCGGACAACATCACCGTGGTCTCGCCGGATACGGGCCGAGTCCGTGTGGCAGAACAGTGGGCGGAGCGTCTCGGCGGTGCCCCGTTGGCGTTTGTCCACAAGAGCCGTGACCTCACGGTTCCGAACCAGGCTGTCTCCAAGACCGTCGTGGGCCAGATCGAAGGGCGCACCTGTGTCCTGATCGACGACATGATCGACACCGGCGGAACCATTTCCGGCGCCGTCCAGGTGCTGAAGAACGCCGGCGCCAAGGACGTCATCATCGCGGCGACCCACGCAGTCTTCTCCGACCCGGCGGCCCGCCGGCTGGCCGAGTCGGGCGCCCGCGAAGTGGTGGTCACCGACACGCTTCCCATTTCGGCTGACAAGCGCTTCCCGCAACTGACGGTGCTGTCCATCGCACCGTTGATTGCACGCGCCATCCGCGAAGTGTTCGACGACGGCTCCGTCACCAGCCTTTTCGACGGCAACGCCTGACGTCCGCACTGCCGGGCTTTACCGATAGACCCCGCCGGCGTTGGGCCCCGTTTTCAGTAACAGGGCCCGACGCTGGTAAGCTGTTCAACGATACCTTGGCGAGGGAGAGCACCGGAGAGCCGTATAAACGGCAACCGGTGCAGGTCTCCGTTATCGACTGGGTCTGAATCTCCCTTCTTGAAGGGCCGGCCACGGGCCGCCCGGCGTTGAAGGTCGCAAACAGACCTCCGCCCTTGCTGAACACCGTTTAGATTTCAAGGAGATATTCATGTCTGAGCAGAAGCTCGCAGCAGAAGTACGCACCGAATTCGGCAAGGGCTTCGCCCGCCGCGCACGCATGGCCAACCTCATCCCGGCCGTCATCTACGGCCACGGCGCAGACCCGATCCACATCACCCTGCCGGCCAAGGCCACCACGCTGGCCGTCCGCGTTGCCAACGCCCTGCTGACCCTGGACATCAACGGCGAAAAGCACCTCGCGCTCGTCAAGGACATCCAGCGCAACCCGATCAAGCAGATCATCGAGCACCTCGACCTCCTGACCGTCCGCACGGGCGAGAAGGTCACCGTGGACGTTCCCGTCCACGTCACCGGTGAGCTTGCTCCGGGCAACGTCTACAACCAGGAAATGACGGTTGTTTCCCTCGAGGCCGAGGCGACGCACCTGCCCACCGCCGTCGAGGTCAGCATCGAAGGCCGCGCCGCCGGCGAGCACATCCACGCCTCCGACCTGGTCCTCCCGAAGGGCTCCGTCCTGCTGGCTGACCCGGAATCCCTGGTCGTCAACATCTCCGAGGCCACCGAGGTCACCGAGGAAGAGGCTTCCGAGGACGCAACAGCCGAGGCATCCGAGGCTGCAGCCGAGTAATTCGCGGCCTCCCGTTTCGCGTGGCCGGGTCCCCGTAGGGGCCCGGCCACTGCCGTGTTAAAGCCCGTTTGTAATTAACCCTAGGATTGACGCATGACTGACACCTGGCTGATCGTAGGCCTTGGCAACCCCGGCGCCGAATACAGCAACAACCGGCACAACGTCGGCCAGATGGTGCTGGATGAACTGGCGCGCCGGGCGGGCGGCAGTTTCAAAGTGCACAAGGCCCGCGCCCACGTGCTGGAGGGCCGCCTCGGAATCGGGGGACCCCGCGTTGTCCTGGCTAAGCCGATGAGCTACATGAACGTCTCGGGCGGACCGGTATCTGCCCTGGCGAAGTTCTACGATATTGATCCGGAACACGTCGTGGCGGTCCATGACGAAATCGACATTCCCTTTAATACCGTCAAGCTAAAGATCGGCGGTGGCGAGGGCGGACACAACGGCCTGCGGGACATTTCGAAAGCCCTGGCCACCAAGGAGTACCTCAGGGTCCGCGTCGGGGTGGGCCGGCCGCCGGGGCGGATGGACACCGCCGACTTCGTCCTGAAGGACTTCGCCACCACCGAAAAGAAGGAACTGCCTTTCCTCCTGGATGATGCCGCCGATGCGGTGGAGACCGTAGTCAGGGACGGCCTCGCGGCCGCACAGCAGAAATATCACACGGCACTTCAGTAACGTTGCCCTAAAACCGCTGTGAGAGGGTAACCTGCGGGTGGGGGACTGGTCACGGTTAGTGCAACGCAATTGGTTAACCAATTGCAAAAAAGCGGCCTAATTGTTTAGCCATACCTGCTATGGTAATTTTCACATTCAAGGCCTTGTTGCCTCGTTTGGCGGCATCGGAAAACTAAACACCCGACGGCTCAGCCAAGTCGCATCAGCTCGAGCCACGAAGGTAGCGTGATCGATCGTGCTTGCATCACCAGGCTCTGAACATGGGGGACTGCTGGAGACTGAACGCCGGGGCATGGGAGCCTCAGAGCGTCGTAAGTGGTCGTCTTTGGTCAGGCAGGACCTTCAGGCGTCCGTCCTATCAAGCCTTGGCGACAAAGATCTCCATGGCGTCGTCGTAGTCGGTGCGCAGGGCGTCGGCAAGTCCACCTTTGCACGGGCGGTGGAATCCCAGCTGGTGGGAAAGATGCATGTCATCCACCTGCACGGAACTACCACCGATCCCGCCATTCCCTTCGGCCAACTGGCGTTTCTCGTTGCCCGGCTTCCCGGCCATGTGCTGGAATCGCCCGGCGAGATTGTCCACGGAATCTCCCGGCTCATCCGTGAGGACGCCGCCGGACGTCCTGTCCTGGTGGTGCTCGAGGACCTGCCGGCCATCGACAGCATGAGCACCGCAGTCCTGATGCACCTCATCCTGAGCGGCGCCGCAAAGCTCATGGTCACCGTCCGGAACGTCACGGACATGCCCGAGGATCTGATCCGGCTCCTCCGCAATGATTCACTCGAGGAAGTCCGGCTGGAGGTCTTCACCCGGCCGGAAGTGAGCAAATTGCTGGCCGGAGTCCTGGGGCGCCCGGTGACTGCCACCGCGGCCAGTTCTCTTTATGCCGCGAGTGGCGGAAATCCGCTGGTTCTCCAGGCGATTGTTATTGAGCAGCTTCGTTCGGGCAACCTCCACCTTGCCGGAAAAGTCTGGGCGCTCCGCGGCGGTATCAACCTCGCGGAGGCCGACGCCCTGGTGGACCTGGTCAGGTCGCGGCTGTCCCGCGAGACGCCCAAGGTCAAAGAGGGGCTGGAATGGCTGGCCCTGATCCGCAGGGTCCCCTTGTTCGTCCTCCTCGACGTCCTGGACCCGGCAGTCGTTGCCGACCTGGAAAAGGCCGGATACCTGCACGTAGGTGAGACGGGCCGTCGCTGGGTGAGCCTGAAGGACGAATATGTGGGCGAGGTCATCCGGGGCTGGATGGACCTCCCGCGGCGCAAGGAGCTCCACCAGCTCGTGGCGAGGGTTGTGGGTGCAACGCCTGCGGAGATGGATGTCGAAGAGCTCCTCGGCTACGTGGCGTGGACACTTGACTGCGGTGAGCCCGTGGAGCCGGCGTTTGCGCTGGCCGCGGCTGCTGCGGCGAACCGGCTGTTCGACCCGGTGTTCGCCCTGGAGTCCTTGGCGCAGATCCACGTCGGAGACCCGCACTGGGCTGAGGCAGCCCGGCAGCGTGCGGCCGCCTACATGACCCTGGCAGAACACGAATCGGCAGTGGCAGTCCTGGAGGAAGTCACGCCCGAGCAGCTGTCTGAACTTCCCGCCACCGCGTACGCGGGCTACGTGCAGGACTTCTGCAGTGCGCTGCTATGGGTCCACGGAGGATACAGCCGGATCGGGGGCATGCTTTTGGCGGCCCGGCAGGAGTTGGCCCGGCGCGAGAGGGCATCCATCGGCAATGAAACGCCTGCCGACTTTGTCCGTGCGCATGAGCTGATCAGGCTCGCCGAGTTCGAGCAGATGGTCCACCAGGGCGACTACGCAGCCGTTGCCGAAGACCTGGAGCGGGCATACAAGGAAGACGGCGATCCGCTGTATGTCCTCAACTGCGCCTGCCTGCTGACCATGGCCTGGGCAATCCTGGGCAGGGAAGCGGATGCCATTGCCCTTGCAGCCGAGATACGGCACCGGACGGAGCAGACCAACGTGGTGCCCGGAATGCTGGGCTGGCAGGCTGAAGGCCTGTTTGCTGCCCTGCTCTGCAGCGGCCAATGGGAGGACTGCGTCAGGATACTGACCGAAGCCCTGGACCAGAAGCCCAAAATCATGCAGTATCTCGGCGGGGCGGCCGAACTTGCGCTCGGTGTGGCCTACACCTATGCCGGCCGGGCCGACCTCGCCATCGACACCCTGCTAGGTGCCCAGGCCCAGCTGGAAATCAGACGGAGTTATTACGGACCGGCACTGGCCTGTTCCGCGCTGGCCTTCGCCTATGCCCAGGCCGGTGACATCCAGGAATCCCGCAACTTCCTGGATCTGGCTGCCCAGGAGGAGCAGCACGTCGCCTGGTTCACCTCCTGGATGGCTGACTTCTGCGTGCGGATGGCCAAGCGGTGGCTCAAGGATCCGGGCGCCAAGCAGAAGCTGATCGAGTCCGCCCACGAGGATATTTCCAAGGGACGGACAACCACTGCCTCCATCAGCCTGTTCGGTGCTACCGTGCATGGAACGGAGGAAGAACTGGTCCTGCTGACCGAGATTTCCTCCCGTCGGCAAGGGAAAATGGCCAGCGTCAACCGGCTGGTCGGGGAGGGGAGCAGAAAGAAGGACTCCAAGGTCCTGCTCGAGGCGGCGTCACTGGCCCACGAACTCCATCTCGACGCGGTGGAATCCAGATGCGTGGTGCTGGCGCTGGACATCGCCAGGGAAAAGGGGGACTCCCAATCCGCGCGGGCAGCCCAGCATCGTCTGGACCGCCTCGTGGAGACGCTCCCTGTGCTGCCGCTCATGCCGCATACGGTAGGACCGGAACTGACAGAACGGGAACGGCAGGTTGCCAGGATGGCAAGCCAGGGATTGAGCAACAAGGAGGTCGCCAACCGGCTGCAGCTTTCCATACGTACTGTGGAAGGCCATCTCTACCAGATCTTCACGAAAATGGGGATTTCATCGAGGAGTGAGCTTGAAGGATCCGCTCAAGTCTGACGGGAAGGCTTCGGGGCGGTCGCGCGCCGGGACCCGGCGGCAGAATGCTGATGAACCCTGGATCGACCGGGGGGATATGTTGTCGACGGTCAAAGATGCCCTTGCGTCTGATGACTGCTGGGCAGTCTTCGTGGTGGGCGACGCCGGGCTGGGAGCGTCGTCGTTGTTGGCGCAATTGAACAACGCCGGGAACGGCCGGCAGGTCGTCATGACTGTGCACGGAAGCCCGTCACTTGCACCGGTTCCGTATGGGGCGTTGTCCCCCTACCTGGCTGACCTCTCCATTGAGGACGTCACATCCAAGGTGGCTGTGCTGCGGGCGTTGTGGTCGCACCTCGAAAAAGGCAGGAACAGTCCGGGACCCGCCCTGCTGCTGGTCGACGACGCCCATGACCTCGACACCGCCACAGCCGAGATGATTGCCGAGCTTGTCCAGGCCGGCTGGGCCAAACTCGTCGCCACGTGCATTCCGCGGCCCGGCATACCCCAGCCGCTGCTCCGGCTCTGGCACGACGGCACGGCCGAACGATTCGATATTGCCCCGCTGACCATGGAACAGGGACATCATCTCTGCGAAGCGTTGCTCCAAGGCAAAGTCCTCAACAGCACCTCGCGTGAATACTGGCAGGAGGCGGGAGGGAACACCCTGCTGCTCAAGACCCTGGTCCGCGAGGCCCAGCGTTCCGGTGACCTTGTCCAGCGCAATGGGGTATGGCTCAACGCGGGCTCATCCCACGTCCGCACCCTGGAGCTCACCGGCGTCGTGAAGGTCCAGCTCATGCGTATATCGGCCGACGGCCGGGAGGCGCTGAACCTCATCGCGCTGGCAGAACCCGTGGACAGAACACTCGTGGGGGAGATCGCGGGCGAGCCTGCCGTCAAGGAACTGCTGGACCAGCGGCTCGTGGTCCAGTCGGTGGACAGCGAGCCAACGCTCCGGCTGGTCAGCCCGGTCTACGGGGAGGTCCTGCGCCGGATCGTTCCCGCCGCCCGAAGCCTGCAGCTGCACAAGGAACTCGTGTCCCGGATGGAGATCTCCGTCGACAAACCGGAGTCACTGCTCCGGATAGTTTCCTGGTCCCTGGACTGCGGGGCAGAAGTGCCGGGCCGCCTGCTGATCCGGGCCGCTGTGCTGGCCTGCAAGCTCTTCCAGAGTGAAACGGCCCTGCGCATCGCCTGGGCCGTGCGGGATCCCGAACTGCAACAGACAGCGCGGGCCGTGATGGCCCGCTCGCACTACAACCTTGGACACTACAACGAAGCAGCCGCCCTTTTGAACGTCAACGTCGACGCGGGAAACGGTCTCGTGCATATGGCGGTGAACAGCCTGCTGAGGTCCGCCACCCGGACCGCACTCGGGCACCCCGCCTCGGATATCGCAGAGGATGCCCGCCACCTGCGCCAGTGGGGCCAGGAAGAGGCTGCGGCCAAGCCCGCGGACTCGGGTGCCATCCTCAGGGTCACAGCGCGCAGGGCGTCCCTGGTGGAACTCATGGCGTACTCGCTCGCCGGCGATTACCGGCAGATGGGCCCCCTGCTGGATGAACTGCTGGAAGCCGGCGGGTGGGCCGGGGAACCCGACGGAGCCCTCACCAGGTCCATGGCGCTGGCGCTGCAGGCCGAGCGGCTGTGCGCACTGGGATATCCCCTACAGGGTCGCCAGCTTGCCATGGAGGCCTACGGCCAGGCACAGCCTCCCGACAACGACATCTTCTTCCTCCCCGAGTTCATCATTGTCCGACTAGTCGCGTGCGATCTGGCGGCCGGTGAATGGGCGGAGGCGCAACAGCTCCTGGACGGCTATTCGGAGACGTCCTTCGGCTCCGCCATGGTTTCATTCAGCGGCGCCGCCTACGTTGTCATGGGCTACATTGCCGTGCGGCAGGGAAAGCTCGCCGATGCCCTGGAGCTGCTGACCACCGGGCTTGAGGCCCTGCGCGACAGTGATCCCCAGCAGATGTTCCGGTTCTGCGCGGCCATGGCCTTCTACGTGGCGGCCGCCCAGGGCCTCAAAACGGAGGCCGACAGGCTGAAGTCGGACTACGAGGCGTGGGGCGAGCGCGGTATGCACCTGGTCACGGCTTTTGCCCGGGATTTCCTGGCCGCCGGTGAAGAACACCTGGCCGGGGATGGATCCGGCCTCGCAGCGCTGCACCGGAGTGCTGAGGAAGCCGCGCAACAGGATGCCTCATTCCTGGAGCTGAACGCCCTTGCCATGGCACTCGGCCTTGGCGACACCACCAGGCTCGAGCGGCTGCAGGAGCTTGCCGGCTCAGTGGAAGGCGCCTGGGCGGCGGCCCTGGCGGAGTACTGTGGGGCCCTCTCCAGTGGCAGTGCCGAACTCTACCTTCGCGCGGGGGACGCCCTGGCAGCTGCCTCGGTTTTCCAGTTGGCCTCGGAGGCGTATGCGGCCGCGCTGGCCTCATTGGACCGGAGCCGTAACCGGGAGCTGGCGGCGTTGGCACGCGCCGGCGTCGCGAGGTGTAACGAAGAGCTGGGCCAGGCCGGCAGTGAAGCCCAGCCGGACACGGTGGCTCCCATCCTGACCAAGCGTGAGCGGAACATTGTTGGACTGGCGGCAACGGGGCTCAGCGACCGAATGATCGCAGACAAGCTGCAAATCTCTGTCCGCACGGTGGAGGGCCACCTTTATCGTTGCTACCTCAAGCTTGGGATCGCAGGACGTGATGAGCTGGCCGCGGCCGCGGGACTTGCAGAGGACCCGGGAGTGCCAACTACGAAACCACCCGTGACGTGAGTACCTGGACAGCCGGGTACTACCCGGAGCCGGAGCTGGACCCGTACGCCGCAGCGACTTGTTAACTATTTTGCAGCGGCCGTAGGTGCCGGCGGGGCCGTTGTCCGGCTCCAAATCCGCGGATCCGCGTGCCCCAACGGGGCGATCAGGGGTACTTGCTTTCCGAGTACAGGTATGGGTGACAGGCAAATTCGAGTACTCACTACTGGTGCCCGCGGGCGTGCGAGCTGGTTAATTTGGGGTACCAGGAATCGCTCGTAATTACAGAGGTCTCACTCATGTTGACAGCCGATAATGTGGCCAGCTCGCACGCCAACAGATCCGCCGGGATGACACGGGGTGCCGCCTGGCCTTTGATCGGCCGCAAGCAGGCCGTCAGTGACATCACCCGGGCCCTGGCGGAATCCAACGGTGGAGTCCTCGTGACGGGAACATCGGGCACCGGGAAGACGTTCCTTACCACCCACGCGCTGAAACAGTTCCGAGACGATTCCCTGGTTGTGACGCTTCGGTGCAGTGCCGGCCTTTCCCGTTCACCCTACGGCGCGCTCAACATGCTGTTGAGCGACCTGGAGCCGGGGTATTTGAACCATCCGGTGCTTGTCCTGTCCGGCCTCATGCGGCTCCTGCGCGAACGGGCCAAAGGGAAGACCGTTTACCTCTTTGTCGACAACGCGGGCGAAGCTGATGAACTGACGGCCGTGACCATCGCCCAGCTGGCCCGAAACCGTGCGGTGCGCCTGGTCATGACGTGTTCCGATCCGCTGCGGCTGTCGGCAGAAATCTCGGGGCTGTGCGACGGCGGGTTCCTCACGCGCGTGAACCTCGAGCCGCTGTCTTTCCGCGAGGCCGTCAGCTGGCTCGAAGAAGGCCTCTGCGCCAAGGTCTCGCACTCGGCCGTCCAATCGCTCTGGGCAGCAAGCGACGGCAACCCGCACTACCTCAAGATGCTGGCTATGGAGCTTGCGGACTCCGGTTCCCTGGTTCTCCGGGACGGGGTGTGGGTCCTGACGGCGGACCACCACGTCCACGGACGGGCCATCACCGACCTCATCGCCACGCGGCTCGGGCGAATGGGTGAGGCTGACCGGCGGATCCTGGAAATCCTGTCGCTGGCAGAAACGTTGCCTTTGGATACGTTGCTCACGCTCGTGGACGCCGATGACGTGGACGCCCTGGAAGAGCGCGGCGTCCTGGCGGTGGAGGACTCCCTGCCTCGCCGCGTCAGGATCCAGAGCCAGCTGGTGGCCGACGTTGTCCGGGAAAACGTGCCGCCGGGGCGGAGCAACGAACTCCGCGAAATGGTCCTTCTTGCAGCGGCCCCTTCGCTCCGGACACCCGCCACGGAACTGCCATTCGCGGTCTGGGCCCTTGAATGCGGTGCCTCGCTCTCTCCGGAAGAATCCCTGTCAGCCGCGCGCCTTGCCAACAGGCGGCTGGATGCGGCCCTGGCGCTGCGCTTCGCCCGGTCCATTCCGGGCCATGAAGCCCTGGCCGCGGCAGTCACCGAGGAAGTGGTGGCGCTGATGACGCTCGGCGAGGTGCAAGAGGCATTGGACGTGGTCCGCCGGCATCGTAAGGCGTCGCCGGTGAACCCCGCGCTCGCAGAATGGATCGGTCTGCTGCTGGCCGAGAGTTCGGTGTTTCTGGCAAGCCCGGACGCCTGGCAAGAAGCCACGGGTTCCTTGGCCAAGGCACGGAAAGTACTTTATGAGGACGCGTCAGGTCCGGCGGCCGGAATGCCTGCGCCGGACCTCAGGCGCATCCGGGAACAATTGACGCTTGCCGAGGCTGAAGCCGCCGGCTACGCCGGAACCTACGTTGAATTGGCCGCCACCCTCTCCGAGGCCTTGAACAATGTCGAGTTCCACAGCGCGGAATTCCGTCTTCAGGCAGGTAGCTGGCTGTGTGAAGCGTGGGCAGTGACGGGACGCCAGACGGAAGCCGCCGAGCTCGCCGAACAGCTGAAGCTGCAGTGCTTGCGGCCTGAGATCCCGGTGGCCATAGCGCAGTCAGTGATCTCCCGGCTGCGCTTCGCGTACCTCGTGGCCGGCAGGTGGGAGGAGGCAGCGGAGACCCTTCCGACAGAGGACTGGCTCCCGTCATCCGTCATCTACCGGCGGTTTAGCGCGACCGAGGTTCCGGAGGCGATCTGCGCCTGCATGCAGGGACGTGGACGGGACGGACTGGACCTGCTTGTACCCGGGATCAGCCAGTTGCGGATCCAGGACACCGACGGCATCCTGCCCCTCGCCTGCGCGGCGGCGGCCTACGCATCGGCCCTGCAGGGTGAGCGCGAACGGGCACTTGGGTACCTTGCGGAGACAGAATCAGGCTCCAGGCGGAAAACGTGGAAGGTCTCCCGGGCGGAAGGCTACTTCACGGCGCTTGCGCGGGCGGAGCTGGAGGGCTCCCGGACGGGAATTGAACAGTTGCTGCGTATGGCGGAGGACGATCGCGGCACCGGAAACGTCGGGCATGAGCTGCTGTGCCTCAGCTCGGCTGTCCGGCTGGGGGAGTCAGGAGCGGCCCCGCGGCTGCTGGCCAGTGCAGGTGAGAGCCAGGGGCCCTTCGCGGAACTGTGCGGGCACTACGCCCGGGGCGTTATTTCAGGCGAAGCTGAGGAACTCATGGCGGCCGCGAACCTTGCGGCCAGGATGCACAACGACAGGTTTGCCTTGGACATTGCCGAGTCAGTACTGAACCTCGACCAGACGCGGATCGAACGGAGCCTGATCCGGCAGGCCAAGCACCTGGCGGAAACCTGCCGAAGGAGGCTGCGGACCCCCCAGGACGGAACCCACGACCGGCTCACGCTGACAGCCCGCGAACTCCAGATAGCGCAACTCGCCGCCGCCGGAGCGAGCAACAAGAGCATCGCGGCCCAGCTCCACGTTTCGGTCCGGACCGTGGAGGGCCACCTTTACCAGATTTACGGCAAGCTCAAAATCGAGGAGCGCCTGGAACTTCCGGTGGCCCTTGGAACTACAGGAGATGACTAGCCATGACTGAAAGCACCATCACGGCCGAGCGGCTGATCGGGAGATTCGGCATGGTCGCGTCGGTTGTCGACTGCCTCCTGGACACCAACGGGCCCGGGGCGCTGATTCTGGGCGATGCCGGCATCGGCAAGACTGCGCTGACCAACGAAGTCATTTTTGAGCTTGGCAGCCGGATCCGGACGTTTTATGTCTACGCGGGTCCGTCGCTCTCCGAGGTTCCGTACGCCGCCCTCGCGCCCCTGCTGACCGCATTGACACCCGGACAGACCGACCAGCCGCGTGCCGTGCTTAAGGCATTGGTGACGGAACTCAATCCGGAGGGACTGAGGGACCAGTCGCAGGCCGTGCTGGTGGTGGAGGACGCCCAGCATCTTGATGACAGCAGCGCAGCTGTTATTGCGCAGTTGGCCGCAGCGGAGGCCGCCCGGGTGGTGTTGCTGTGCAGGCCGCACCCGTCACCGCCTCCGGAGGTGCTGCAGATGTGGTCGGAAGGCCTGGTGGACCGTTTCGAACTGCAGCCGCTGAGCGGCGAGGAAGTCGACGAGTTGTGCACCCGGGTGCTCGGTTCCCCGCTGGTGCCCAGCGCCAGTGCGGTCCTGTTCAGGTCATCCGGTGGAAATCCGATGTTCCTGCTGGAACTGATAGCCCACGCCAAGGCCCGCGGCCACCTGCTGCAGCGGAATGACACCTGGGTGCTTCTGGGCGAACCGGGAGCAGCCACAGTCCGGCTGATGGACCTGGTCAGGAACCAGATCATGCAACTGAACCCCCAACAGCGTCAGGCCCTGGAATCAGTGGCGCTGGCCGAGGCAATCCCCCTCAGCGTCCTCCAGCGTGCCAGCGACAGCCACGCAGTCGATGAACTCAAAGAGCTTCAGTTCATCACGATCTCGG
Organism: Arthrobacter oryzae; assembly: GCF_037911235.1. Lineage (GTDB taxonomy): Bacteria > Actinomycetota > Actinomycetes > Actinomycetales > Micrococcaceae > Arthrobacter > Arthrobacter oryzae_E. The sequence goes on along the minus strand of NZ_JBBLYW010000034.1, from coordinate 77,962 downwards.
CCGATTCCGCCAGGCATGTCCGCCTGGCCCAGCCACTGATCGGGGAAGTGATCAGGCAGCTGGTTCCGACCGCCCGCAGCGTCACCATCCGGCGGCGGATCGTTGACCTTCTGGACTCGAGGCCGGAGACCTTGGACGGCAGGCTCCGGCATGTCACCTGGGCGCTGGAGTCCGGGGCAACAGTTCCTGACGCCGACATCCTCGAGGCCGCCCAACTGGCGAACCGCCTTTTCATCCCTGACTACGTGGAACGGGTAGTGGGGGCGATCAGGGAGCCTTCCCTCAAGCTCGCGGCACAGGTGGAGCTGGCACGCGCCAAGCTGTACGGCCGCGATCATATCGGAGCCGGCCTGTGCCTCGAGGGCGTGGTGGAACAAGCCACCGATCTGCGCACGGTCCGGCAGGCGTCGATGCTGGCGGCCCAGCTTGCAGCTGGCAAGCGCAACGGACCCGAGTCCCTGCTGCGTGCGGCCGATGCGTGGGCAGAAGCCGTTTCCAGACTGGAAGCGGCCAATCCCGGCTTCGATGCGAAGGAGCTGGAGACAGCGCGGCTGGGCAGCAGGCTCCTGGCTCTGGAGGGTTACCAGGCCGCGGGCCGCCATGTGGAAGCGGAGCCGGAACTCCAGCAGATCTGGGAGTCCACGGACGACGACGAGTCCCGGCTTTTGGCCGGAACGTTGCTGGCAGAGTCGCTGGCACTGACAGGACGTGCAGTGTCAGCATTGCAGATCGTGATGGTGGTTGAGGACATCCTTGCCGCCAGCGGCGACCGGCGTCTCGAGTACGCCGAGTTCGTGATGCGGCGCTACCTGCTGGCGTTGCTTCATGCCGGTGAACTCGACGTCCTCGACAACTACCTGCAGAACCATATCGCCCAGGCGTCGAACTCCCTGATCTACTTTGGCGGGATGCTGCACCTCGCTGCGGGCACCGCGGACCTGCGCCGGGGGACCATCGCGGCCGCCCTGCCGAAACTGAGCCAGGCTGCCGAGGTGCTGCGTGTCTCCGATGCCGGCGGCGACCTGCCCGACGCACTCGCGGCCACCGCATACGCGGCCTCCATCCTTAACCGGACCGAAACGGCCAAAGCGCACGCCGAGGCCTATGACGCACTGCTGTCGGACCATCGCCATGCGTCGCTGCTGGGGCAGGCGTACACTGTTGCGGCGCTAGCTGAACGCGTCGGTGTCCAGGCCGCCGTATCCAAGCTCACAACGCTGGCCGACGCGGCGGCAGCATCCGGATTCCTCAGCTACGAAGTGGAGATCCTGTCCCTGGTCCTCCGGCTGGGCGACCTTTCCGTCGTTCCGCGCCTGGCAGCAACCGCGGAGAGCTGCGAAGGTCGCAGTGCGGAATTCCTGGCCGCATACTGCCGTGCCCTCGCTTCCAAGGACGTCAACAGGCTCGTGGAAATGAGCGACGCCGCAGCTCGCGACGGACTGGACCTGGCGGCCGCGGAATGCGCCGCCCACGCCCTGCGGATCCTCGAAACCCGCGGAGACAAACCCCGGCAGTTCGAGGCCCAGAAACTCGTCAAACAGCGCAATGCTGCACTCAACAAGGCCGGCGCTTCGGCGGCCGAGCTCCCGCCGGACCTGCACAAGCTGACGCGGCGCGAACAGGAAATTGCGGCCCTCGTCCAAGCCGGCGCAAGCAACCGGGAAATCGCGTTACAGCTCGGGCTTTCGCTCCGGACTGTGGAAGGCCATCTTTACCGCATGTTCGCGAAACTCGGCATCAGCCATCGCGAGGACCTGGCTTCGGTTGCTTACGGTGCCCGACATGCCGGCTTGCCCGGAACTGCATAGCCCCACACAGTCTGGCCCGGCCGCTTGACCCGGCCGCCCATGAGAACTTCCATGCCCTCCAATAACTGTAGTCAAGCCTCAGGTTAACCGTTGGAATCCATCCGCATCCCGCGGAGCCCCCAGTGGGTTCCCCCTGCCCCCAAGCGAGTACCGATGCGAGTGGTGGGGGCGGAGCGTGCGGGTACCACCCCGTTCCCTTCAGTGATGTACCCGCAAAGACGGGTAGAGCCCACTCGCGCCCCGGCCGGTGGTTGGTTAATACGCTGTAGTTTGTTGGGCCGCAGGCATCTATTGGGGAAAGAAGTGGGTCTCTAAATGCATCAGACAGCTGACCATTGGCGTTCGGAAGCTCATGTGCACCTGGAACACTCCTTCAGGGCGACCAGCATCCCGCCGATCGCGGGCACCCTCTTCGAGCCGGCGAGGTTCCGGGCAGCGTCTTCTGAGACCGGGATCTGCCGCACTTCGTCGCCGGCTTTCTAACAAACGGGACAAATCGAATACCGGGAGGTCGGTTTAGCATGACACCGAACACCGAACTAAAGGCTCACACGGCCCCTCTGACAAGGGCCGAACTTCCACCGCGGCTCGACGATTCCCGGGACTGGCAGGAGAATGACGTCGCGATCGTGGGACGCGGTTACGTCGGCTTCGGCATGGACCAGGAGGGACCCCGATGACGCGCATCGAGAGCGTCGCCGTGACTGCACAGTCGACCTTCGGCCGGGACGGAGCGATGTTCGAGAGCCTGCTCGACTTTGTGGCTCAGCTGAGCGTGGTGCTGTGGATCCTGGTGACCCTCACCGCGGTCATGCGCTTCGTCGGCATCCGGATCTATCGGCGCAGCGCCGCCCGCATAGCTCGCGTCGAGACCGTAGCGCCGGCCGCCGCGGTGTCGGCCGCCGCCGTTCCGACCACCACGCCCGAGATCGATCTCGTCCAGCCGGCCGCCGGCCAGCTGACCGACGCCGGACTGGTCCGCCTGGGCGTGTTCGGGTCCACCGCGGCCGAGAAGGACGCCCTGCTCGTCCCGGCTGAGCCCGTCGGCGGCGGGCTCAGCGACGTGATGACGACCGACGCCGTCACGAACTCCACCTTCGGCGAGGTCCTGCAGCCGGCCGAGGCGCCAGCCGCCGGCACCGCGTCCGTGAAGCTGCCGCGCCACGCGCCGCGCAACCGGCGCGCCGAGCACCGGTCCGCCGCACACGTGCCCGCGCTCGCCGCCAACTCCACGGAGCCGTGAGTATGGACATCGCGCTCGTAATCTTCTGGCTGTTCGCCGGCGTCAGCATCCTCTACGTCGTGCACTTCGGCCTCTACCTGGTGGGCGCCAATTTTTACGACATCTGGCAGCAGCGGCGGAAGGCGATGAAGCGCGTCCGGCTCCCCGTCGAGTACGAGGCGGAGTGCGCGGCAACGGCCACCTGGACCCGCCGTGCCCTCCCCGAAGTGCCCGGGCTGGTCTCCATCGTCGTCGCCGCCCACAACGAGGAGCCGGTGATCGTCCGGACGCTCGACTCCATCCGGCGCAGCACTTACCGCACCTTCGAGGTGTTTGTCGCAGACGATGCGTCCACCGACCTCACCGGTCGGCTGGTCCGCGACTACCAGGTGCGTCACCCCGAGATGAACCTGCGCATCGTGCGGATGCGCAAGAACGTCGGCAAGGGCGCGGCGCTCAACTCGGTGCTTCGCCGGCACGCGCGCGGCCAGTTCGTGATGACGCTCGACGCCGACTCGGTCATCGAGCCGGACGCCATCACGAACGCGCTGTCCTACTTCGACGACCCGTACGTGGCCGGTGTCGCCGCCAACGTGCAGATCCTGGAGGAGACGACGGTGCTCGGCATCCTGCAGCGGTTCGAGCACATGATCGGTTACCGCTCGAAGAAGCTCTACTCGCTGCTGAACTGCGAGTTCGTGGTGGGTGGAGTGGCCTCCACCTATCGGATGCGCGTGCTGCGCAAGGTCGGCTTCTACGACACGGACACCCTGACCGAGGACATCGGGCTGAGCGCGAAGATCACCAGCCTGGGCAACCGGCGCTTCCGCATGATCTACGGCGCTGACGTGGTCGCTAAGACCGAGGGCGTGCTCACTCTCCGCGCCCTGGCGAAGCAGCGCTACCGCTGGAAGTACGGAAGCATCCAGAACCTCGTCAAGTACCGCGCCATGACGTTTAACCCGAGCCGCCGGTACACCGGCACGTTGACCTATTACCGGATGCCGATGGCGCTGCTCAGCGAGTTCACGCTGCTCGTCTCGCCCCTGGCCTGGACGTATGCGGTCTACTGGTCGCTGGTCACGCGGACGCCCGCCTTGATACTCGGTGCGTACGCGACAATCACCGCCTACACACTGCTGACGGTCTGGATGGATGAGAACCTGACCCGGCGCGAACGCGTTCGGCTCTCCGTCTACGCGCCGACGGCGTACTTCCTGTTCTACATCATGGACCTGGTGCAGCTGACGGCGGCGGTTCGCTGCATCGCGCGCTCGCGCGGCCTCTTCCGGCGTCCCGAGATCAACACATGGAAGTCGCCGCAGCGGGCCGCCAGCCTGGTGGTGGTAACTCGTGCCGCATAGGCGCCGGCGGGTTCTCCGTGTGCTGCTGAATCCGCTCGTAGTCATCTCGCTGGTGGTCGTCATGATCACCACCGGGTGGCTGCTGTACACCGGGGGGCCGAGCAGCATCGCTCAGGCGCGGCCCGGCGCGAACCTGCTCCCGGCGCTCGATCTGACTGCAGCGGGCGTTCCGCCGGCGTCCGGCCCGTCGGCATCCGGCCCGTCGGCGCCCGCCGGCCCCGTGGGCGGCTGGAACGTCAGCCACAGCGGGGACGCCGGGGCCTCGCTGGAGCTGGTCGAGGGGCAGCTGAGCGCCCAGGCGTTGAAGCTCGACGTCGACCGTTACGCGTCGGGCGATGTCACGCTGACGAGCCCACGGGTCAATGTCGACCCCGGCAAGACCTACCTGTTCAAGGCGTTCGCCACCAGCGACGCGGACTTCACACTGCTGGCCCGCCAGCACCACGCCGACGGCAGCACGACTCTGGAGCAGCTGCGGAACCCTCTCGAGCGGCCCGGCAATTCCCCGTTTACGGTGAGCGACGCGTTCGACAGCGGAGACACGACGACCGCGGTGGAGTACGTCTTCCGGCTCGCATCGAAGGGGACCGTCCGAGTCGAGGGCGCGTACCTCGAGGCGGCGGACGATGTCCGGGTGCGGCCCGCCGCGACGACGGCCCCCAACCTTATCCCCAACCCCGAGCTCGCCACTCCCCGGCCGGGCGCACCCGACTCATGGTCCCCATACGCCTCCGGGTCGTCGACCGTGGAGTCCGGGCGCGGCGAGGACAAGGACGGCAGCTTCCTCTGGACCCGCATCGCGAACTATCGGAGCGGTGAGGCGAAGTGGCAGTACCCGCCGGTCCCGGTGACCACCGACCGGTACTTCGAGTTCGGCGCGACCTACCGGTCCGAGCGCGAGGTGGACGTGGTGGCGGAGTTCGAGCTCGCGGCCGGTGGGCGCGAGTTCCACAACCTGGCGACGGTGCCGCCAGCGGGAGAGTGGACGACGATCAAGGAGTCCTTCCAGGTCCCCAAAGGGGCGAAGACGGCGATGGTCACCCTGGTGTCGCACTGGGACGGCACCACCGGCGTCCGCGACTATTCGCTGAAGGACGTCACCAAGCCAGGACCCCTCCGCTGGGACCAGCCCATGGTCTCGATCACGTTCGACGATGGCTGGCAGTCGGTGTACGACCGCGCCCTGCCTCTGCTGAACAAGCACGACTTCCCGTCCACCCACTACGTCAATGCCAGTTCTATCGAGACGCCGAACTTCATGACGGCCGCCGAGCTGCAGCAGATGCACGAGGCCGGACATGAGATCGCCGCGCACAGCTACGAACACCTCGATCTCACCTCGATCGTCGCCGACCGGCTGGACGAGCAGCTGCGGAAGAGCGAGGAGGCGCTGGCGGCTGCCGGCTTCGACACCAACGACCTGGCACCCCCGTACGGACGGTCCGACCCCCAGGTGGACTGGTACGCGAGCAAGTACTTTGACATCGTGCGCGGCACGGAGGACGGCATCAACACCCGGCAGAACCTCGAACCGCGCGACCTGAAGGTCTTCTACGTGACCGACGAGACCGCGCCGGGCGACCTGGCCGAGGCGCTCGCTGAGACGTCCCGGGTGAACGGCTGGCTCATCCTCGTCTACCACCAGATCGCGACCCCCGACTCGACCGGAACCCAGGAGAACACCATCGCGGCGGACCGGAGCACCATCACCAGCGACGTCCTCGCCGCCCAGCTGCAGCTCATCGACGACAGCGGCATCGAAGTCCAGCCGGTCGCGCAGGCATTCGAGAAGTTGCAGGGCCCGTGATCACCATTCGGCGGCATATCCCGGCGCCGTCGGCCACCCGAAAAGAACGGAAGAACTCATGACCAGAACCAGATCCGGCTTGGCGCGGGGGCGTACCAAGCTCGTGACCATCGGGCTGGCGGTGGGGGCCATGGCAGCCGCACTGCTGTCCCCGACGGCCGCGAACGCGGCCGTGGACAACCCTGCGCCCGGGCCGCTCGTGTCCTTCACTTTCGACGACGGCGGCCTCAGCGCGCTGACGCAGGCCGCGCCGACACTGCAGAAGTACGGGCTCACCGGCACGAACTACGTCGTCACCAACTGTGTCGGCATGACGACCGTCCCGAACACCTGCCGCGCCAGTACTGATATCCCGTACATGACGTGGGATCAGATCACTCAGCTGCAGAACACCTACGGCTGGGAGATCGGGTCGCACACCGTCACCCACCAGTGCCTCGTGAGCGTCGGCGACGACTGCCAGAACACCAAGCTGACGGCCGCCCAGGTGGACGCCGAGCTGGCCAACAGCAAGGCCGCGCTGGCGGCGCGCGGCATCAACGCGACCGCCTTCGCGCCGCCGTACGGCGACTACGACATGTCGGCGGTCGCCCGGGTGGCCAAGTACTACAGCTCCATGCGCGGGTTCGCCGACACGGGCAACAACATCTGGCCGCTCGGCGACTACCTGCTCCGCAACGTTCCGGTTCAGGAGGTGACCACCCCGGTCGCGACCCTGAAGGCGAAGGTCGATGAGGCGATCGCGAACAAGACGTGGGTCGTGTTCACCTTCCACGACATCAGGCCGAACCCGAGCACCAACCCGGATGACTACCAGTACGGTACCGCTGAGCTGGACCAGCTCGCCGCGTACGTGAAGACCAAAGTGGCGGCCGGACAGATCAGGAACGTCAACGTGAGCAAGGGCCTCGTGACGGGGTCGCCGAACATGATGCCGAACCCGACGTTCAACAATGGCATCGCAGGCGGCTGGCGCACTGACGCCCCGGCGGCGATCACCGCGGACTCCGGCAACAACGGCAGCTTCCCCGACTTCGCCAAGTCGGTGAAGCTGGTCTCGGGTGCCACGGCGGGTCACCTGTTCTCGCCGGCGGTTCCGGTGACGCCGACCACGAACTACCTGTTCAAGGCCTTCCTTAACGTGGCTGCGGTCACAGCCGGTGAGGTCGGGTTCTACGTCGACGAATACAACTCGGCCGGACAGTGGATCTCCGGGCAGTTCCGCAAGCGGGAGAACTCGCGGTGGGTGGAGGCGATGAACTTCACCTACACGCCGACCTCGACCAATGTGGCCTCGGCGAGCCTGCAGATATGGGTGGCCGGCACCGGCATCACGGCCTACGTGGATAACGTGCAGATGCTGGCGCTCGGCGCGGAGACAACCCCGCCGCCGGCGTCCAGTCTCGTCGCCAACGGCACCTTCGACGCCGGCATCAGCTCCGGATGGACGACCGATTCGGCTTCCACCATCGTGGCCGACGCCGCGAACCACGGGAGCCCGGCCAACCCGGTGAACTCGGTCAAGCTGACAGCCACGACGGCGAACAAGCACCTGTTCTCCCCGCAGGTCGCGGTGACGCCCGGCACCTACAAGATCGCAGGGTACCTCAACGTCGCGGCGCGAACCAGCGGTGAAGTGGGCTTCTACATCGACGAGTACAACGCCGCCGGGCAGTGGATCTCCGGGCAGTACAAGCTCGGGGTAGCGGCCGCCGGTGTGACCAACGTCGACCTGACATACTCGCCCAGTACGACGTCGGTCGCCAAGGCAAGCCTGCAGGTCATCGTCCAGGGCAACTCGGGACTGCAGGGGTACTTCGACGACGTCCGCTGGACCAAGCCCTAACGACTAGGAAGAGTACGCAGGTGGGAGGAAGAGGACGCAGGATGGCCAGGCGCCGGTACGCACTGATTGCGGGGCTGGCGTCCGGCCTTCTTGTCGTCCTCGGCGGCTGCTCCTCACCCGAGCCGCCACCGGAGCCCGATGTGACGGTCGACCTGCTGCACGGGGACTGGCGCGAGGTCCCGGGCGTGACGGCCGGCAGCGGCGGCCTGCAGATCACCGCCACCGCCAGGCGCATCGTCCGGCAGGACGGCGGGGGAGGCCAGCCGAACCCGCCGCTCAACCTGTCCGGCATACACCTGGTGGTCGGCGGGGACTTCACACTCAGCGCGACGTTCGCCGACGTGACCGCGGACGCGTCCTGGGCGCTTTACGACCGGCCCCCGGTGATCGCCGACGAGTTCCGCGTCGAGCCGGCGGGCCTGCGGCTGACCCTCCAGGGTGACGACCTGGAGATCGCAGTCTTCGACGGCACGCAGAAGAGGGACGTGACGCAGCCGGTCCCCGTGCACGACGAGCACGTGACAGTGAGCGACCCCGGCGCGCCGCTCACGGTGCGCCGATCCGGGGACACGCTAGAGATCGCCAGCGGCGCGGACACGCTCTCCTCGCTGCCCCTCGGAAAGGTGTTCTCGTCCGGGGAGCTGTGGCTCGGGTTGTCGAGCGATTCCGGGGCCTTCGATGTCACCTCCCTCAAGGCGGCTGCGCCGAAGAGCGCCGGCCTGCGCACGTCGGGGGCCGCAATCGCCGGCGTCCAGCCGTCGGCCGACGGCCTTCAGGAACTGGCCGCCAGAACCCGGCCGGACTTCCGGATCGGTGCGGCCGTGGCGCTCGGCCCCCTGACCGGCGACGAGGACTACGCGCGGGACGTGGTGTCCAACTTCGGCTCCGTCACGCCGGAGAACGCCATGAAGCCGCAGTTCCTCTCCCCGCAGCAGGGCGTCTACACCTTCGAGGAGGCGGACGCGATCATCGCCATCGCGGAGAGCAAAGGCATGATCGTGCACGGCCACACCATCGCATTCAGCGAGGCGATGCCGCGCTGGATGCAGGAACTGCCCACCGGCTCCGAACCGGAGCGCCGTGCCAGCGCCGGGGCCCTGCTCGATTACGTCACCACCGTGGTAACGCACTTCAAGGGTCGGCTCGACTCGCTCGACGTTGTCAACGAGCCGTTCGACGTCGACCAGGGGACCAGCCTGCAGCAGAACATCTGGTACCGCGTCTTCGGGCCCGGCTACCCGGCGGTCGTCTCCCAGGCCGTCTACGACGCCGATCCGACCGTCAAGCAATTCATCAATGAGAACGGGGCCGACGTGCCGGGGGAGCGCCAGGATGCCCTGCTCAAGCTCGCGCTCGACACCAACGCCCAGGGCGGGCACATCTACGGCGTTGGCCTTCAGGCCCACATCTACGACCTCGAGACCGACGCCATCTCAGCCGCCGACCTCACCCAAACGCTCAATCTCTTCGAGGACGCCGGGCTGCACGTCCGCATCTCGGAGAACGACGTCACGGACGACCAGGGGACGGAGGTCCAGGCGGAGCAGTATGCCACGGTCCTGGCCACCTGTCTGCGCTCGCGTGCGTGCGTCTCCTACACGACGTGGGGCGTGGACCACCGCTACAACTGGTGGATCAACGATGGCAGCCTGCAGCAGGGCCACGACTACCTGTTCAAAGACGGGCAACCGACGCCCGCGTACGAAGCGATGAAGCGTGCGCTGGGCGGCTGACCGTCGGGTGCCCTCGTCGCGTAACCGCGGCAATGTATCCGGGTGCCTCACCGCCGAACCCGGTACTGCCCCTTTCCGGCAAGCAGGTTATTCACGTAATCAGCACTCGTGCCACCCGTGCATGCATCCGCATAGTTTGGAGATCATCCGGGATGCCGGAATCCAGGAGGCGCAAGTTGGTTATGGACATCGACGTGCTTCCGGCCGGCACCAATATCACCAGGTTGTTACTCCTGTGAGCCCGGCGGCCGCTGGGCTTCAAAGAAAGTAGGAGAAGTGAAAACAGCAATCACCGGCGGAGCAGGCTTCATCGGGAGCCATCTCGTGGAGCATCTCCTCGCAGCCGGGGACACAGTGACCGTACTGGATGACCTCTCTACCGGTCGCCTGGAAAACCTCCGGACGGTGATTGGCCACCGGAACTTCCACTTTGTGGAGGGCAGCATCCTGGACCGCGCGGCAGTGGACAAAGTGGTGACCGGCGCTGACCGGGTCTTCCACCTGGCGGCGGCAGTGGGCCTCAACCTCATCGTGGAGCACCCGCTGGAGAGCCTGCGCACCAACATCCACGGCACGGAAGTGGTCCTGGATGCCGTCTTGGAGTCCGGCGCCACGCTGCTGCTGGCGTCCACCAGCGAAATCTACGGAAAGAATGCCTCGGACAGCCTGTCGGAGGAGTCCGACCGGATCCTCGGTTCCGCGCTGAAGTCCCGGTGGACCTACGCCGCGGCCAAGGGTATCGACGAGGCATTCGCGCACGCCTACTGGCGGCAATTCGGCCTTCCGGTTGCCATCGTCCGGCTGTTCAACACGGTTGGTCCGCGGCAGACCGGCCGGTACGGCTTGGTAGTCTCCCGGCTGGTCAAACAGGCGCTGACCGGCGAACCGCTGACCGTTTACGGCGACGGCCACCAGACACGGTGCTTCTCCTACGTCGGAGACATCGTTCCGGCCATCACCAAAATCTCGGAGGAGAAGTCCGCCTTCGGCAACGCGTACAACCTGGGCGGCAGCCGCGAGATCTCCATCCTGACCCTCGCGCAGCGGACCGTGGAACTCCTTGGCAGCGACAGCCCCATCACCTTGGTGCCCTACGAGCAGGCCTACGCCGAGGGTTATGAAGACATGCGCCGCCGTGTACCAGACAACGGCAAAGCGAAGCATCTGGTGGGATTCGACCCCAAGACCACGTTGGACCAGATCATCTTGATGGTGGCGGCCGACCACCGCCCGGTGAAAGCACCCGATCCGCTCGCGTGGAAAGTCACGATGGCGGCCAACTAGCTAAACCCCATCTTCGCCGGCTCCCACACCTCCCTCTGGGCTACTTAGACATAGTTTCACCACGTCATGCCCATTGGTGGCTGCGGCGGCCGGGAGAAGACGGGTGTATGCGGGTGCGCACCGAGTACCGAAGCGGGTACCGGGCGAGTGGCGTGCAGCCTGCCTGCCACCGGCCCCAGGGAAAGACGGGTAGGGACCACTCGTGCCCCTGAACTCCCGGCTTAATAGGCTTTGGGTGTCGGACAGAAACAGAGTTCCGGGGGAGAATCGGGTCTCAAAATGGGAATGGACGCACCACTGCGGGCGAACGCACGCAACCATGCCCCGAAATCCGGTTCGCGGTGGCCAGGGCGGCAGGAATTCCCGGGCCAACCGAATCGCCCGTCCATCCCTCTCCACATTCTGCCGACACCGCTGCCGCGAGGCAGCCAGCCCTGACGCACAGCGCGGGCCCATGAACGGGGGTCGGTGGCGAACAAGCCTTTGAGACCAAGGCTTCCCCCCAGTCGTCACCGACCCCTTCAAGGGACACACCAGGGATGGCAGCTGCCCCTGACGGCGCGCCAAGCACGGGTTCATGACCGCCGGATAGGCGCAGCGATGGCCGCCCTCAGAATAGATGCTGATGAGTGGAACAGGCCGTAAGCGGATCCTGTGAGTAGCCTGAACGTGGCAGCACGCAACGGGCAGGCATATTCGAGTAGTCACCACTCACGCCAGCGCAAGGGGCGGCTAGGTAGCGTAGAAGTTGCTAATGCCGGCAGGTGGTTGGGGGCGGTCCGGAACATCACGCTCCGCGGCTAAGGAATCGACGCAACCATGGACGTTAGGGCAGGAAATTCGTCTTTCCCCCCGGTCATTCATACGGCCGAACTTCGGGCGGCAGTCAACGCGCTTTCGGGTTCGGAGAGTTCCGGCGTGATAGTCACCGGCTCCGCGGGCTCGGGCCGGACACGGCTCCTGGCGGCCGTGGCGGAGACGCTCTCCGGACAGCTCACAGTCATTGCACATAGCATTCCCGAGTCGTGCCGCCGGCTGAAGTTCGGCATCGGCAGTGTGCTGGCGCCATCGTTGCCGGCGGGTTCCAAGGTGTCACCGCTGACCATGGTCCGGGCCTGCCGGGATGCACTCCGAAGCCGGGACCCGGGAGCAAACGGGATACTGATAGTCCTGGACAACGTGGACCACCTTGACGGGAATTCACTGTGGGTCCTGAACCAGCTCCTCTCGGAACCAGACATCAAGATGCTGGCCAGCCACCGTTCCGACAGGCAGTTGCAGATGGAGCTGATGGAATCGGTGGTGGCCCGGCAGCTGTCCATCGTCACGCTGGAGGATCTCACCCTGGACCAGCTCCGGGCCTTCCTGGAGCCCCGGCTTCCGGCCCGGCCAGGCCGTACCCTGGTGCGCGAGATCCACGCCGCCTCGGGCGCCAACGCGTTGACGGCCGGCTGGCTCGTCGAAGAAGCGTTGACGGGCGGCCGGATCGTGGCGCGGGGTGGCCGTTGTACGATGGTCCGGCCGCTGGACCCGGCGGAAGCACGCCAGTTCGACCTGGCCCGCCGGCGGATTGAGGCGCTCCCGCCGGAGCAGCGCCAGGTGGTGGACCTGCTGGCGGCTGCAGATCCGGCCCCGCTGGCGGTCCTTGCCCGGGCGGTGCCGCCAGACGCTTTGGCTGCACTGGAACGGGGCGACGTTATCCGGCTTCAGATCAGGAGCGACGGCGGGGCGGATGTCACCTTGAACCATGAGGTTGAGGCCAGCGCCGCCCGGCATTTTCCGGGCGCGTACCCGCCGCTGGACCTGCACGGGGTCGCGGACTTGAACGGCGTCCCCACAGGACACGGGGAGGAGCCGCTGTGGAACCTCCTTCGGCGCGTGGACGCCGCCCTCGATGCGGGCGCGGTTGTTGCGGACCTGGACCTCCTGGCCGTGGCCACGACGGCCAACAACCTTTATGACAGCGACCGTGCCCTGCGTGCAGCGGAGTCCGTCAAGGCACCCGAACTCCAGCTGATGGCCCAGACCGAGGCGGCCCGTGCCCTGTTCCATGCCCGCAAGTACGGCCAGAGCGCGGAAGTGCTCCAGAGGCTCCTGGAAACCACGCCGGCTGTGCTGAGCATGGAGTTCGCCAGGGCAGTGGCGCTGCTCCTGCAAGCGCTCATCCCTACGAATCCGGGCCGCCAAGCGCTCCAGGCCGTGCTGGACAGTGCCAGGCGGCGGTTGAGCCTTGCCGCCGCCGCGTCAGGTGGCGATACGGCCGCCGACACCTACCAAAATGCCGTCCAGGACGAGCTGGACGTCCTGCAGCTCTACCTGGAATCGAGGGAGGGAACCTGGCCCAGCCCGGGCGGGGAGCTCTTCCACCGGCTTTGTCCGGCCGGTTTCTGCGAAGGCGGACACTCCGGTCCGGACGAAGCGCCCGGAACCCACGCAGGCATCCTCCTCCTGGCCCTGGCCGCCCAGGGACTGTCCATGCGCGGCGAGTCCGCTGACGCCGTCGCGCTTTCCGCCAGGGCCTTGACCGCAGTGGAACGCCTCCCGCGGTGCAGTGTTGATTTCCACTCCACGGTGCTCGCCATCCACGCCTCCAACCTGGCGCGGCTGGGCCAGGTTGGCGGCGTGGAGGGCGGCAACACGGACAGGCGCGCCGGCCGCAACAAATGGATGAGCTACCCTGGCGGGCCGCTCCAGCTTTTCCGGGCCATGATGTTCTACCGTCACGGCGCCGCCGGAGCCGACGCATTTCACCGCTCCGAAGACGTGACGGCCGGTGATCCGGACGATCTTCTATCCCTCACCCTGGGGGCCCAGGCCACTGCCGAGTGGCTTACGTGGGACCTGGCACAGTTGCCCGCCCCGGCGGCTGGCCCCGCAGCAGCCGGCCGGGCAGAGGGCATTGATCAGACAGAAGGCATTGACCAGACAGAGGGCGTAGATCAGGCAGCGGACGGAGGCCCGGCAGCGGACGGCGATCTCGCCGCCAGGCTGGCTGAAACGTACGCAGCGGTGGCGCGTCCGGCCGTCACCGGTACCGCCGGGCCCGCCCTGAGGACGCCCCGGAAGCCCTCGGCGGACGGTGGCAGGGGACGCCGTTCACGTGAGTTGCTGAACCTCGGTGTGGCGGCGCGGCCTGAGGGCACGGCGTTTGATCAGGCAGCCGACGGGCCGCCGGACTGGCGTTGGTCAAGTGAGGGGAACAGCGGACCGGTGCCCGGCCGGGAACGGCCGCACCGGGTTGGCGCGGCCCATTCCGGCGCCGGCCATTCCGCTCCCCCCGGGAAAGGCCGGTCAGCCACCGCGGATCCTGCCAAGCTTTCGCAGCGTGAACGCGAAGTGGCGGTGCTTGTTGTCACCGGGATGGGGAGTGCGCACGTGGCGGCCGAACTCGGGATCGCCGTGAATACAGTCAATGCGCACTTGCAGAGGATCTACGGCAAGCTGGGGGTTTCGCGGCGCCAGGAGCTCGCTGATCTCTGGAACAGCCGGGACGGCGTTGGGCCGTAGGGCCCTAGTGCCTCGCGGAACCGGCGCCGGGCAATAGTGGGACAATTGGGGAGTAGCACCGCGGACGCAAGCGGTGTGCCTGTCCGTGGCTACGAGCCGTCGGCAGGTTTTGCCTATCAAGGAGCTCCAGTTTGGTCATGGTATCCACTCCCGTTACCGCAGTCACCCAGGCCGCGCTAAGTGATGTCGAGGTCCTGCGGATACGCAACGACTTCCCCGTCCTGGACCAGGAAGTCAACGGCAGGCCCCTCGTATACCTTGATTCCGGCGCCACGTCACAGAACCCCCGAAGCGTGCTGGAAGCCGAGCAGGAGTTCTACGAGCTGAGGAATGCCGCGGTGCACCGCGGCGCCCACCACCTTGCCGTCCAGGCCACCGACGCGTTCGAGGACGCGCGTGCCACCGTGGCCGCCTTTGTCGGGGCGGGGGAGGACGAACTGGTCTGGACTGCCAATGCCACCGCAGGCCTGAACCTCCTGGCCTACTCTTTCTCCAACGCCAGTACCGGCACCGTCCGGGGCGACGCCGGCCGCTTCGCCCTGGGGCCGGGGGACGAGGTGGTGGTGACGGAGATGGAACACCACGCGAACCTGATCCCGTGGCAGGAGCTCTGCCGGCGCACCGGTGCCACACTGAAGTTCATCCCCATCGACGACGACGGCGCGTTGCGGCTTGAGGAGGCTGCGCGGCTGATCACGGGGCGCACCAAAGTCCTGGCGTTCACCCATGCGTCAAATGTGCTCGGAACCATCAATCCGGTTTCCGAGCTCGTGCAGCTGGCACGCGAAGCTGGCGCGCTCGTGGTGCTGGATGCCTGTCAGTCAGCACCGCACCTGCCCCTCGACGTCAAGGCCTTGGACGTTGATTTTGCCGTCTTCTCCGGCCACAAGATGCTGGCGCCCACGGGGATCGGCGGCGTCTACGGGCGGCGGGAGCTGCTAAACGCAATGCCTCCGTTCCTGACCGGAGGCTCCATGATCACCACAGTGACGATGGAAAAAGCGGAGTACCTTCCGGCGCCACAGCGCTTCGAGGCCGGTACCCAGCCCATTTCCCAGGCGGTGGCGCTCGCCGCCGCAGCCAACTACCTGCGCGAGACCGGCATGGAACGCATCGCCGGCTGGGAAGCTTCCCTGGGCCAGCGGCTGGTCACCGGGCTCGGCGCCATTGACGGAATCCGCGTCCTGGGGCCGCGGGCGGGCGAGGAACGGCTCGGACTGGCAGCCTTCGACGTCGCCGGCGTGCACGCGCACGACGTCGGCCAGTACCTGGACAGCCTGGGTATCGCCGTCCGCGTGGGTCACCACTGCGCGCAGCCGCTCCACCGGCGGCTGGGCCTGACTGCCACCACCCGCGCAAGTACGTATCTCTACAACACCACCGAAGAAGTGGACCTCCTGCTTGAGGCTGTCGCCCAGGTCCGCCCTTACTTTGGCGTAGCGGGCACGGGGGCATCAAAGTGAGCGCCTTGGATGCGATGTACCAGCAACTGATCCTGGAGCATGCAAAGACCCGCAGCGGATCCGACCTGACGGATGAGGAAGCCGCGGCCATGCCTGACCAGGCGGGAGTGGGCCAGTGCCACCAGCTCAATCCCGTGTGCGGCGACGAAATCACGCTGCGCCTGGAGCTGGAGGAGGCGGGAGACCAGCCAACGGTGAAAGGCATCCATTGGAACGGTGAGGGCTGCGCTATCTCAATGGCCTCGGCCTCAATATTGAGTGAACTGTCCGACGGTGCATCGCCGGATGAGCTGGGGGAAATGATCGATCATTTCAGGGAGCTCATGCGTTCACGGGGCCGGCTGGAGCCGGACGAAGAGATTTTGGGTGATGCGGCGGCCTTGGCCGGAGTCGCAAAATACCCGGCCAGGGTAAAATGCGCCATGCTGGCGTGGGTGGCTGCAGAGGATGCGCTGCGGCAGGCCGTAGCCACCAGCCGCTAGGTCTTGCCGGCCTCCGGAGCCTCGTCGTCCGCGAGCGTGGAATGGTGCTGGACGTAGTCCTCGATGGCGTGCTCGGGAACCCTGTACGACCGGCCGAACCGGACAGCCGGCAGGTCGTGCGCCTTGACGAGCCGGTACACGGTCATCCGGGAAAGCCGCATGACTTCGGCGACTTCGGAAACTGTGAGGAAACGGGTGTTGGAAAATCCTTCAGCGGCCACTGTTCTCAGCTCTCCTGGGATGTAGTTCAATCCTGGGGACGTACTTCGATCCTTAGATAAACGTCGCTGAGCCGATCGCCGATCCTATGGCTACCTTATGGCATGGTGAGCTTGATGTGAAGAGCGCACCGCAATGGGGAAAAAGACAAGTAGTGGTTACTCTAGTCGCGTTCAGGGGAGGCACGTAGCGTCGTAATATGGTTGAGAGCCAGTACGACAGCGAATTGCGGCAAACGCAGCTCAGGATTCAGCACAGGATTCACAGGGCGGAAATTGTCTGCGTCATAGCGCTTGTGATACTCACAGCGCTCACTATCATGGCCGGGTTCTCCGGTTTTGTCCGCTGATTTCGCTCGCGCCGGGTGCGGGTGGCAATATCTGCCGGTATGGAAAAACAAAACTCCGGCAGGTGATGACCCGCCGGAGTTTCGGTTATGGTGTGGAAATTCGGAAGATTAGTGGGGAAATACAACAATTACCCACGCGATAAGCCCCAATAGGGTCAGTGCGAAATACAGCGACCAGTTTCTGCGGTCGACTCTACGGTGGCTGCCATGCCAAACCCGTTCCATATCGTTCGCGTCCATAGCAGAAATTTACGGCTTATCACGTTCCGGTAACAGCGTGTTGTCCACCTCACTTAGGACCCCTCATACTCCATTTGCAGCTGCGAGTACTCGAGTGGCCGGCGGGGGCCGCCGGTTAGCCGACCAGCGCGGCTATGCCGATGGCCGCGGTGGCGGCCCCAAGCACCAGCGAGACTGACACCAGGACCACGTGGACCGTGAGGAACCGGGTGGCCTTGCCGGCCGTGTCACGTGCCCGCGGATCCTTCAACACCCGCTTAAGGAACTGGGGCCAGACCACCAGGGACCAGACGCCGGCCACGATCAGCACCCAGGCCAGGGCAACAGGAAGCTGCACGGGTCAGTGGCTTTCCAGCCAGGCCTGCGCCTGCTGGGACTGGATGTTCAGGGCCTTGCCCACCATGGGCTCGGCAGCATCGGCAATCTTGCCGCCCAGGAACGGAACCGAGGACGTCACGTTGCCCTCGAGCTCAACACGGGTACTGCCGCCGTCGGCGACCAGCCGCTGCACCGCGCTGACGTCCAGCGGGGCACCGGCAATCTTCAGGCTGATGCTGCTCTGCCGTGACCCGTCAGCCGCAGGGGCTTCCCACGTCTCAAGCTGGGTTACGGTGAGGCGTTCGCCCACGAACTTGCGGGCAATCTCCGGCAGGCGGGTGGTGGGCAGGGTGCGCACCGAGGTGGTGCTGAAAGCGCCGGCAACATCGCCGTCGACCTTGAACGATTCAAGGGTTCCGCCCACCAGTTCACTGGTGTGGCGCTGGAATTCTTCGTTGGCGAACACAGCGGTTACGCGATCGACGCTGTGCGGCAGGGTGGTGGAAGCACTCAGTGCCATTGTTCCTCCATGGGGTTGGGGGGTGTGGGGCATCGGTTTTTTGCCTCCCACATCCTACGTGGTGGACGCGGCGGACTCCGATTCGGCCTCTGCCAGTTTCTGGGCAGCTGCTGAGATGTTGTGTGACATGGCAGGAAAAATGACGCTGTGGAACGGCAGCACGGCGAGCCAGTACAGTTTGCCGCTGAGACCCTTCGGGAAGAAGATGGCCCGCTGCCGGTAGAGGCTGCCGGTGCCTTCCGGCTCCACGGACAGCTCCAGCCACGCGCGGCCCGGTGCGCGCATTTCCGCCCGAAGCCGCAGCAGACGGCCCCGCTCGATCCGCTCGGCGCGCCACCAGTCCACCACTTCGCCCTCGGCAAGCAGGTGCGGGTGCCGGCGGCCGCGGAGCAGTCCGGCCCCCCCGGTCAACTTGTCCAGCCATCCGCGGACCCGCCATGCCAGCGGCAGGGAGTACCAGCCGTTGCGGCCCCCGATCCCCTCGATGATGGTCCAGACATACTTCGGGTCCACCGGGCTGGAGTAGCTTCGCTCGTCGACGTACACCCTGTGTCCGGCCCAGTCCGGGTCGCTCGGGAGCGGGTCGGCGTCCGCGCCCGCGTTGGCCCATGTTGTTTCCACCTGAGCGTCGCGTTCCTTTCCCAGCGCGAGGGCCACGGCGCGCCGGTAGGGTGTCAGGCCGCCCTCAGGCTGCGGTATGAAGTCGTCAATGTCGTGCTCGCGCGCCACTGCGTCGTGCTGGAGCGATTCAACGAGCGGCAGCGACATGGACAGGGGGATGGGCGTGGTCAGGGCGACCCACATGCCCGCGAGCTTTGGCGCGGGAATGGGCAGGGCGAGCACCACACGGTAGGGCAGGCCGGCCTCGGCGGCGTATTCCTTCATCATTCCCGCGTAGGTAAGGACCTGCCTGCATCCGATGTCGAAGGTGCGGTTGATGTGCCCTTCCAGGGACGCCGCGGCGACGAGGTAGTACAGCACGTCCCTGACCGCGATCGCCTCGATCCGGTTCCGCACCCAGCTCGGGGCCGGCATGAGGGGGAGCGTCTCTGAAAGGTGCCGGATCATCTCGAACGATGCCGAGCCGGATCCGATCACGACGCCCGCCTGGAACACCACCGCGTCCACCGGACTCGCGAGGAAGACCTTGCCGACGGCCTCCCGGGAGCGCATGTGCGTTGAGAGCTCGGCACCCTCCGGATGCAGGCCGCCGAGGTAGACAATTCTCTCCACGCCGGCGTCGGCGGCCGCCCTGGCGGCGGTCTCCGCCATGGCTTTCTCTTTGGCCTCGAAGCCGGCACCGGCGGCCATCGAGTGGACTAGGTAGTAGAGCACGTCGACGCCGTCCAGCGCCGCCCGGAGCATGTCGCCGTCGTCGAGGCTGCCCTGGATGACCTCCACCTGATCCAGCCACGGCACGCCGGCAATCTTGGCCGGAGTCCGGACCACGACCTTCACCGTGTGCCCCGCCTCGAGGAGCCGGGGGACCAGCCGACCGCCTATATAACCGGTGGCACCGGTAACAAGCACGGTTTTCGGGATGCCGTTCATGTGGATCTCCTTGGAACGTCGCGGAATGCGTCGATGCACAGCCAGCTTAGCAATCCGAGTTTTGACGGCGCCCGCCGGGACGGCGGGGGCGGGGAGGGCGACACGTGGGGCGCCCACGTGATTACTACTAACCACCTCTTCACCACGTGTTGCGAGAACTCCGAGAACCTGCCTTGGGGCCGGTTTTTGTGTCGGGTGTTTTTTGCGTGTACTACCCGACCAGCCGTAACTCCAGTCACTTTAACTACTTAGCTCAATTTGTGACTACTCGGGCTCAGGGTTGTCATCTACTCGCCTTAAAATTTCCCGCTACCTGTCTTTTGGGCGATGCAATATTAGGGTAGTCGTCCGGCTTGATGGGCCATTTTCACCATGCCACCCTAGGTTTGAAAGCCGGGTCTCCAGCATCGCACCGCAGCCTGGTCCCGCCAAGAAAGCACCAGAGCAGTTGCTGGGGAAATGGAGAGCATCATGGGGACAGCTCCTGACTTATCTACGCCAAGCTCTGTTGGCCTTTTTGGCATCTTCGAACCCCGGCAAAACATGGTCCCGCTGGTTGCAGCCGAACAGATCGCGATCGCGGCGGACCGTGGCACCAGCGACAGTGGCAGCGGCATCGAAGTCCCGCCGGCTGCGCAGGCGTTCGAGTACTTGCAGGGCCCCCTGATCACCCCTCGGCGGTGCAACCAGGCTCCGTCGGCCACCCGAAAAGAACGGAAGAACTCATGACCAGAGCCAGATCCAGCTTGGCGCGGGGGCGCGCCAAGCTCGCGACGATCGGGGCGGTGGGGGCCATGGCCGCCGCACTGCTGTCCCCGACGGCCGCGTCCGCCGCCGTGGAGAACCCCGCGGCGACGCCTCTTGTGTCCTTCACCTTCGACGACGGCATGGCCAGCGCCATCACGGAGGCCGCGCCGACGCTGCAGAAGCACGGTCTCACCGGCACCAACTACGTCATCACCAACTGCGTCGGTATGACGACGGTGCCGAACACCTGCCGCGCCGACTCAGAGGTGCCCTACATGACGTGGGCTCAGATCCTGCAGCTGAAGAACACCTACGGCTGGGAGATCGGCTCGCACACCGTCACCCATCAGTGCCTCGTGAGCGTCGGCAACGACTGCCAGGCGAACAAGCTGACCACCGCGCAAGTGGACGCCGAGCTGGCCAACAGCAAGGCCGCACTGGCGGCGCAGGGCATCGACGCGACCGCTTTCGCCGCGCCGTACGGCGACTACGACATGTCGGCGGTGGCCCAGGTGGCGAAGTACTACAGCTCGATGCGCGGCTTCGCTGATGTGGGCAACAACATCTGGCCGCTCGGCGACTACCTGCTGCACAACGTTCCGGTTCAGGAGGTCACCACTCCAGTTGCGACCCTGAAGGCGAAGGTCGACGACGCGATCTTGAACAAGAAGTGGGTGGTGTTCACCTTCCATGACATCAGGCCGAACCCGAGTACCAACCCGGACGACTACCAGTACGGCACGGCCGAGCTCGACGAGCTCGCCGCGTACGTGAAGACCAAAGTGGCAGCCGGCCAGATCAAGAACGTCAACATCAGCAAGGGCCTGGTAACCGGCAGCCCCAACCTGATGCCGAACCCCACGTTCAATAACGGACTCGGGGACGGCTGGCGCACCGACGCCCCGGCGGCGATCACCGCGGACTCCGGCAACAACGGCAGCTACCCCGACTCCACCAACTCGGTGAAGCTGGTCTCGGGTGCCACGGCGGGTCACCTCTTCTCGCCGACGGTTCCGGTGACGCCGGCGAAGAACTACCTGTTCAAGGCGTTCCTCAACGTGGCTGCGGTCACAGCCGGTGAGGTCGGGTTCTACGTCGACGAGTACAACTCGGCCGGACAGTGGATTTCCGGCCAGTTCCGCAAGGTGGAGAACTCTCGGTGGGTCGAGGCGATGAACTTCACCTACACCCCGAGCACCACCAATGTGGCCTCGGCGAGCCTGCAGGTGAGCGTGACCGGCACTGGTGTCACGGCCTACCTGGACAACGTGCAGCTGCTGGAACTCGTCGGTGGGACCGTGCCGGTCTACGTTCCGCCGTCGGTATCACCGTTTGCGGATGTGGCGACCAGCCACACGTTCTACCGCGAAATCGCGTGGATGTCCTTCATGAAAATCTCGCAGGGCTGGTCTGAAGGCAATAACACCTTCACCTACCGTCCGGCGGCTCAGGTGAACCGTGACCAGATGGCGGCCTTCCTCTTCCGGATGAGCGGCACCACGAATTACACGCCTCCTGCGGTCTCGCCCTTCACGGACGTTCCCACCAACCACGCGTTCTACCGGGAAATTGCGTGGATGGCTGAGCGGCAGATCTCCAACGGCTGGCCTGGCCCCAACAACACGAAGGCGTTCCGTCCCGCGGAGCAGATCAACCGTGACCAGATGGCGGCCTTCCTCTACCGGATGAGCGGCACCACCACCTACACGGCCCCCGCGGTCTCGCCGTTCACCGATGTTTCCACCGGCCATACGTTCTACAAGGAAATTGCGTGGATGGCTGATATGAACATCTCCAACGGCTGGCCTGGCCCCAACAACACGGCAAGCTACCGCCCTGCGGAGCAGATCAACCGTGACCAGATGGCTGCCTTCCTCTACCGGATGGGCAACCCGACGGCCTAGCAGCAGCAACAAAAGAACAAGCAAAGGGCGGGCCCCGGGATCTCCGGGGCCCGCCCTTCATCTTGGATACATGTAGGCACTACCCGCACAGTCGTAACTCCAGTCACTTTGACTACTTGATTCATTCTGGGTGTACTCAGCCTCGGGGGGTGTCATCCACCCGCCCAACAATCTCCGGCTACCTGTCTTTCAAGCCAGGCAACATTCGGGTAGCCAGCCGGCTTGATGGGCCATTTTCACCGTGTCAGTCTGGGTTTGAACGCCGGATCATCCAACAGCGCACCGCGCCTGGTGTCCTGTCGAGAAAAGCACCAAAAGCAGTGCACGGGAAAATGGAGAACATCGTGGGGACACCTCCTGAATCAGCACAATCAATATCCGTTCGCCTTTTCGGAACATTCGACCTCCGGCGAAACAAGGTCCCCCAGGCCGCAGTCGACTTGGGCGGCTGTAAACCCCGGCACATTCTGGAAATCCTGCTGCTTGATCTCGGAAGCCCCGTATCCAAAAGCCGGATCATCGAAACACTGTGGGGGCCCAGTGCCGGCAGCGGAACGGTTGCGACGCTGGAGAGCTATGTCTGCGGCATCCGGCGTGCCATCCAGCCGGGCAACCCCCGAAACGGCCCGCTGCGGACCGCCAACGGCGGCTACGTCCTGGATCCTGCGATGGTTGATGTGGACCTTCTCACCTTCCGCCGGCTGGTGCACGACGCTGCACACACCACTCCCCGGAAGGCCTACACACTGCTGACTCAGGCCCTGGAGCTGTCCGACGCGCCGCTGCTTGGCTCCGAGCTCGCGTCAGACTGGGCCGATGACGCCCGCACCAGGCTCAGGGTCGAACGGGTGGCAGCACAGGTCCGGGCCGCAGAAACTGCCGCCTTGCTCAACAGGCCCGCGGAATCCGTCCGCTGGGCAGAATCAGCCGTGACCTCCGACCCCCTCAACGAACGCGCCTGGACCGTGCTGGTGACAGCCTACGAACTGTCCGGGCTTCCGGCCGAGGGGTTGTCTGCCTACGCCCGGTGCCGAAGGATCTTCGACCGGGACCTGGGCTGCGCACCCGGACCGGCGCTGCAGGCCGCGCACCTGCGGCTCCTGCGCCAGCGCGCCGAGGCAGACGTGGAGTTGTCGGAAGCCCTGGCGGCCCTGCTCTACCTCGGGGAGTCGCTGAAAGGTAACGGGCAGGCCGGTCAGCCTTCCGCAGACGCGAGGCTGACCCGTGAGAACGCGGGACGCATCCTCGACTCCTTCCTCCAGCGCGCGCAGGCCGCCGTCTGACGGAATGCACCTCCACGCGCACGGCGCTCCGCCATCGCGGTAGGCTGGGAAGACCCGGGATTCTCGCGAATTTCGGGTTTTCGTGTTGCCTGCCTTCCCGTGATCATTTCAGGAGCTTCTGCCATGAGCCTCACCGGCCCGTCACTTACAGGCCTTCGCCGCGCACTCGCGGGAGACACAACGTTTGCCCGGGTGCAGGCTGAAGCGTCCCGGGGCTTCGAAACCCGCAGCGAGGACTACCAGGTCAGCGCGCCGGCAGGCCTGCGCGCAGCCCTGCTGGCGGAGATGTCCGACGGCCTTGCGGCACTGCACGCCGCCTCCAGCGGGGCGCAGGGAGGGAACCCCGACGACGGCGGGGCACCCCTGGTGGTGGCCGTCACCGCCACGGGCCGCGAAGCGGAGGACTTGACTGCGGCCCTGCGGGCCTTCCTGCCCGCTGATTCGGTGGCTGAATTCCCCAGCTGGGAGACCCTTCCCCACGAACGGCTGTCCCCGCGCTCGGACACCGTGGGACGCCGCCTGTCCGTGCTTCGCCGGCTGGCACACCCTGAAACAGCCTCGGGGGGACCGCTCCGCGTGGTGGTGGCACCGGTCCGCGCCGTGTTGCAGCCGATCGTGGCCGGTTTGGGCGACCTGGCGCCGGTAACCCTGAAGGTCGGCCAGGAGGCTCCCTTTAGCCGCGTCGTAAAGAGCCTCGCCGACGCCGCCTATGCCCGGGTGGACATGGTGTCCCGCCGCGGCGAATTCGCCGTCCGCGGCGGCATGCTGGACGTCTTCCCGCCCACCGAGGACCATCCCATCCGCGTGGAGTTCTTCGGTGACGAGGTGGACCAGATGCGCTGGTTCGCCGTCGCAGACCAGCGTTCCCTCTCCTCGCCGGGACTGCACCACCCCACCGAACTGCACGCGCCGCCGTGCCGTGAAATCCTGATCACCCCGTCCGTGATGTCCCGGGCCGCCACGCTCAAGGCCCAGCTGCCCGCCGCTGCCGACATGCTCGAAAAGATCGCCGGCGGCATCGCGGTGGAGGGCATGGAGTCCCTCGCACCCGTCCTGGTGGATGCCATGGTGCCCTTCGTGGAACAACTGCCCGCCGGGTCCATCTCCGTGGTGATCGAGCCCGAAAAGGTCCGCACCCGCGCCCATGACCTCGCCGCCACGAACGAGGAATTCCTCGAAGCGGCGTGGTCGACGGCATCAGACGGGGGCACTGCGCCGCTCGACCTCAGCTCGGCAGCGTCGGCTGCCCTGCATTCCGCAAGCTTCCGCTCCCTGACGGACACCCGCAGCTCCGCCCTGGGCCACGAAGTATCGTGGTGGTCCATCACGTCGCTGGCCACCGACGAAGAACTGACGCCGGACATCAACGTGCTCAACCTGCACGCACGGGAACCCCGCGGCTACCAGGGCGACGTCGCGGAAATGATGGAGTTCATCGGTTCGCACGTCCGGGACCAGTGGCGCCTTGTGGTTGTCACGGAGGGCCCGGGCCCGGCGCAGCGCCTCGCGGAACTCTTCCACGACAACGACATTCCCTGCGCCCGCGTTGACTCCCTGACTGACGAGCCCCAGGCGGGCATCATCGAGGTGACCACCGCCGCCGTCGGACGTGGTTTTGTCCTGGACGGGCTGAAACTTGGCCTGCTGACGGAAGCGGACCTGCTGGGCCGCACGTCCGCCGGGTCCACGAAGGATATGCGGCGCATGCCGTCCAAACGGCGGAACGCCGTGGACCCGCTGCAGCTGGTGGCCGGGGACTCCGTGGTGCACGAACAGCACGGCATCGGCCGTTTCGTGGAACTGATCCAGCGAAAGATCGCAGTTGGGGGCTCAAAAGACTCAGCCGGCGTGCGCGAATACCTCGTCCTGGAATACGCCCCGTCCAAGCGCGGGGCCCCGGGCGACCGGCTTTTTGTGCCCACCGACCAGCTGGACCAGGTCACCCGCTACGTCGGCGGGGACACCCCGGCGCTGAGCAAGATGGGCGGAGCGGACTGGGCCAGCACCAAGTCCAAGGCCCGCAAGGCCGTCAAGGAGATCGCCGGCGAGCTGATCCGTCTGTACTCGGCCCGGATGGCCTCCCGCGGCCACGCCTTCGGCCCGGACACCCCGTGGCAGCGCGAGCTGGAAGAGGCGTTCCCCTACGTGGAGACCCCGGACCAGCTGACCACCATCAATGAGGTCAAGGCCGACATGGAGCGCGAGATCCCGATGGACCGGCTGATCTCCGGTGACGTGGGCTACGGCAAGACCGAGATCGCCGTCCGGGCCGCGTTCAAGGCCGTCCAGGATGGCAAGCAGGTGGCCGTGCTGGTCCCCACGACGCTGCTGGCCCAGCAGCACTACGAGACGTTCACTGAACGATTCTCCGGCTTCCCGCTGGTCGTCAAGCCGCTGTCCCGCTTCCAGAGCGGCAAGGAAGCCAAGGAAACTGCCGACGGCGTCAAAGCAGGTTCCGTGGACGTCGTGATCGGCACCCACCGGCTGCTGTCCAAGGATTTCGGCTTCAAGGACCTTGGCCTCGTGATCGTGGACGAGGAGCAGCGTTTCGGCGTTGAACACAAGGAAGCGCTGAAGAAGATGCGCACCAACGTGGACGTCCTGGCCATGAGCGCAACACCGATTCCGCGCACCCTGGAAATGTCCCTGACCGGTATCCGCGAGACCTCCACCCTGGCCACCCCGCCGGAAGAGCGCCACCCGGTGCTGACCTATGTGGGTCCGTACACGGACAAGCAGACCTCCGCCGCGGTCCGACGCGAACTCATGCGCGAGGGCCAGGTGTTTTTCGTCCATAACCGGGTGTCAACGATTGAACGGACCGCCGCCAAGATCCGCGAACTGGTTCCCGAAGCCCGCGTGGAGGTGGCCCACGGCCAGATGTCCGAAAGCCGCCTCGAACAGATCATCGTGGATTTCTGGGAAAAGCGCTTCGACGTGCTGGTGTGCACCACCATCATCGAAACCGGCCTGGACATTTCCAACGCCAACACCCTGATCGTGGACGGGGCTGACAAGTACGGGCTCTCGCAGCTACACCAGCTGCGCGGGCGCGTGGGCCGCGGCCGCGAACGCGCCTACGCGTATTTCCTGTACCCGTCCGAGAAACCGCTGGGCGAGGTGGCATTGGAACGGCTCAAGGCCGTGGCCACGCACAACGAGCTTGGCGCCGGCATGCAGCTGGCCATGAAGGACCTCGAAATCCGTGGCGCCGGCAACCTCCTGGGCGGCGAGCAGTCCGGCCACATCCAGGGCGTGGGCTTCGACCTCTACATCCGCCTGGTGGGCGAGGCCGTGGCCGACTTCCGCGGCGAGGCCGAGGAGAAGGCCGCCGAAATGAAGATCGAGCTGCCCGTCAACGCCCACCTGCCGCACGACTATGTGCCGGGCGAACGGCTGCGCCTCGAGGCCTACCGCAAACTGGCATCCGCGCTCACAAACGAAGCCATCGACGAGGTCCAGGCCGAACTCGTGGACCGTTACGGCGAACCGCCGCTGCCTGCGCAGAACCTGATCGCCGTCGCCCGCTTCAGGGTGGGAGCCCGCGAAGCCGGGCTGTCCGACGTCGCACTGCAGGGAAACTTCATCAAATTCTCGCCGGCGCAGCTGCCCGAATCGAAGACCATGCGGCTCACGCGGATGTACCCCGGCTCGCAGTCGAAGCCCGCCCTGGACGCGGTGCTGATACCCAAGCCCAAGACCGCCAGGATCGGCGGCCGGGACCTGCAGGACGCCGAAATCCTGGAATGGGCCAACGGCGTCATCCGCAACATCTTCTCCGACGCCGCTGTATCTGTCTCACCCACGGGCGGTTAGCGCGTGATGGGAGGACACCACGCCGCGTCGGGAGCCGCGGCGTGGGTAGCTATCGCCTCAACGGGGCCGTACACCCTGGGCTGGTACCCGCTGGACGCCACCGGCATCCTGATCGGCGGCATGGCGACGGCGGGAACCGCGCTGGTGTGCGACTGGGACCACCGCCACAGCACCGTTGCCAACTCCCTGCCGCCGCTGTCCAACGTCATTGCAGTCGGGATTGAAAATGCCAGCGGCGGGCACCGGCAGGGCACGCACTCGGTGCTGGGGGCGGCCTTCTTCGTGCTGCTGGCCACCATTGCCGGGCAGATCCAGCTGGAGACGGACTGGGGGCTGCTGTCGGTGGGCGCAGGCCTGCTGTGCATGTTCATGATCAACATCGCAGCCAAGGCGCTCAAGCTGTTCCCGAAGGCCGGCTTCATCAGCAACTGGCTGTTCGCGCTGACCATGGCAGGACTGGTGACCTGGTTCGCGCCGGACCAGTGGACGTGGCTGCCCGTCTCAATGCTGACGGGCGTGGTGGTGCATATTGTGGGAGACATGATCACCACCGGGGGAGTGCCCCTGCTGTGGCCGATCGTGATCAAGCCGCCCCGGTTCCTGCGGAAACTGCCGGTGCTCAACGACATCTGGCGGGCCAACGGAGCGTTTTCCGTGCCGTTGCTGGGTCGGGCCGGTTCCAAGCGGGAGTGGCTCGTGCTGATCCCCGTGAGCGCGTATGCCATGGTGGGGATGTGCGTGGCCGTCTGGGGGCTGGCCAAGACGCATTTCCCGGCTGCCCTTGCGCTCGGAAGCACCCTGGTCAACAGCCTGTTCGGGGCCGGCTAGCCCCCTGAAACTGGTTAGCGGCTTAAACGCCTGACGCCCCCGGATCATCCGGGGGCGTCAGCTGGTTTAAGTTGGAAAAGCTTAGTGCTCGCCGGCCGAGTCCGAACGGCCCAGAAGCGTCTGCGGGATCCAGAACGCGGCGGCGAAGAGGCCCAGGCACACGGCCATCGGCCACGGGTTGCCCAGCGTGAGGAACGACAGGGAGTAGATGGAGCCGAGGAACAGGACCATCATGACTGCAAAAATAGCGATGCTGCCTACGAGGCTGTTCTCGTTCTGAGGGGTCTTGGGGCTATCAACGGTCTTGGACATTCATTCCTCCTCGGCCCCGCAGGGCTCAAAACGCCCCGAAGGGCTCAAAAACTGTGGCGCTTCCGGAACTGGTCAGTACGCGGACGAACCCTGTTCGCCCTTGACGATCGCAATCCCGGAGCTGGCGCCAATACGTGTTGCACCTGCAGCAATCATAGCCTGCGCATCGGCCAGCGAACGCACGCCGCCGGAGGCCTTGACACCGACCTTCGGGCCCACCGTGCGGCGCATCAGGGCCACGTCTTCAGCAGTTGCACCGCCGCCGTTGAAGCCCGTGGACGTCTTGACGAAGTCCGCTCCGGCCTCGACGGCGGCCTCGCAGGCGAGGACTTTCTGCGAATCGCTGAGCAGTGCGGTCTCGATGATCACCTTCAGGATGGCGTCGCTGGCGTGTACAGCTTCGGCCACGGCCCGGATGTCATCAACCAGAGCGCCCTTGTCGTCGGCGCGGGCGGCCGCGATGTTGATGACCATGTCCACCTCGTCGGCGCCGTCCAGCACGGCGCCGCGGGCCTCGAAGGCCTTGACGTCAGTGGGCGTGGCACCCAGGGGAAACCCGACCACGGAGCAGGTCAGCACGCCCGAACCCTTGAGGGCGGTGGTCACGGTCTTGACCCAGACCGGGTTCACGCACACGGATTTGAAACGGTACTCGACGGCTTCGGAACAGACCTTGAGGATCTCCGCTTCACTGGCCTCCGGCTTCAGCAGCGTGTGGTCGATGAAGGAGGCGATTTCTCCGGGTGCCGTGACCCCGGCGGCGGCGTCAGAAATGCCGGTGGCTTCGTTGCTCATGGTGGTCCTTCCTGGTGGCCCCGCCGGGCCTCGTGGGCAGCAGGCGCCGTGTTCTTCGTGGCTTCTCAGGTGACCATCTTGCCACAACGATGCTAGGCGGCAACCGGGACAGCTTCCTGCAGCGTTGCCTGCATGAGCTGGGCTGCGCAGGCCCCCGCCGCGGAGCCCGACGCCACCAGCAGGCCCAGACGGACGCCGTCGAACGAAGCGGCGTCGCCGATGGCCCAGATGCCGGGAACTGACGTCCGGAAGTCCTGGCCGATCACGATCCCGCCGTTTGCCGCCGTCTCAAGGCCGGCGCTGGCCGCCAGCCCGTCCCGGGCCACGCGCTCCTCGGCGAGGACCACCAGGTCGCCGTTCATGCTGCTGCCGTCGTCGAAGACAATCCCGGCGGCGGGGAGCGGGGAACCGGCCAGCGTCGGGACTACTGCGGCCGGCCGGAGCGTGGTGCGGATGGGCCGCACGCCGCGGGCACGCAGTACCGCTTCGGCCTGGCCCGCTTCCGGGCCGGTTCCCACAAGGATCCCCAACGGCCGCCGGCCGAGGACACGGGTGACTTCCTTGACGGCGTCGCCGATCCGGGCGGCGTCGTCGATGGTGGAGTAGCTGAGGCAGCGGCCGGCGCCGTCCACCGGAGACAGTGCCGGAGCCGAGCCGGTGGCAATCACCAGCTGGTCGTAGCTGAATTCCATGCCGTCCGCGGTGGTCACCATCCGGTTGGCCGCGTCGATGAAGCTTGCCGGCTGACCGAAGCGGATCGACACCTGGGGGAGCGCAGCCAGTTCCAGGAGTTCGGACGGAGCGTCGTCGCGGTTGCTGAGGACGGTGATGCTGCCTGCGAAGCGGGACCGGTCCAGCTGGCCCACCAGGGCCCGGGCAGCCGGTCCGGCGCCCGCGATGACCACGCGCTGAACCGGGGACGACGCCTGGAACGTGGTGGAGGAGGTGATGGACGCTGCCGGAGCGGACATGTGAAGGCCCTTTCGCTGGTGAGACCCTTGTTTGGCCTGGGTTGGTGATGGAAACCAGCGTAGGCGTCCGGTTTTTCGCGGGTGTTTCCCGGGTGTTGCCGGAATGTCCCTGCCCGTTCGCTGATGTTTACCAAGCGGCAACAAACGTGTTCTTCGGCTGTGGCGTGCCTCACAGTTGCCACTCAGCCGTACCGTCGAAACGCCTCCCGGAGGCCTCCCGCCGTGATTCCGGCGACAGCGGCAGCCTTCGCCCGGAGTCCGTGGACACCCGCCGGTTCCACCGAAGCGATGAGGGCGGCGGCGTCGGCCAGACCCATCGTGACCGGCACATCCAGCAGCGAACCCACCGTGAGGCGCGCCCGCCTGGTGTCGTCCCAGGCGTCCGGTCCGGGGTCGTTGTGGAACACCCGCGCCAGGGACAAGCGGTGCCAGGCGCCGCCAGCATGAACCGAAGCCCGGTAGGTCACCGTTTCACCCTGGACGTCAACGCGCCCGCCGGCCAGGAACGCCCTCGGGCCGAAAGGCGCGTAGTCGAGGAAGCCGGTGAGCCCGGCGGCCGCGCCTGCACCTTCCAGCGGGACGGACACTGTGACGGTGAGACGGGCCTCCTGGCCTCCGCTGTTACCGTGCAACCGTTCAGTGAAGCGGATCCCTGCGGGCGGTTCAACCATCGCCGTGCACGAAGCGTCCTTGGGCAGGCCTTCGGCGGTCATGTCCTTGAGGTAGCGCCGGCCGTCCCGGTACCCCATGCCGATCAGGGTGTCGGCGTCGATGCGGTTCAGGTAGAACTCCGGATCCAGCGGCAGGGGGTTCTCCGGCCTGACAACGTGGAGGATGAAGTCCCGACCGGCCGCCTTCGCGGCGTCGAAGTCGGCCAGCAGGGCGCCCATCGCACTCATCTCGATCATGTGGACGTACTGTTCCAGCGGACCGTCGCCCCAGTACCCGGTGTTGCCGATGCACCAGACCAGCCACACCTCGTCGGCTCCGCGGCGGAGGGCCTCGGCCACATTGGCGTCACGGACCCAGACCGCGTCAGTCCAGATCTTCCCCTCACGCCGCAGCGGGGTGAGGAAGATGGGCAGCGACATTCCGGCCGCCATCAGTGCCGCATCCACGTCGCGGGCGTCGATGGCGTGGCAGAGCTTCCCGGTGAACTCCACCACGTTGAAGGTGCCCTCGACGGCGCCCGGCAGGGCGGCACGGCGCCGGATCTCGCCGTCGTCGATCCCGAGGGCCGGAAAGACCTTGCCGAGCAGGCCGTCGGCGTCCCCGATGGCGGGCAGTGACCACGGCCCCTTGACGTAGTCGCCCAGCGGCAGTGCCGAGCCGAAGTCCGTGACGTTGACGCCGGACCAGTTCCGGCACATGTCCTCGGGCGGGACCCCGGACAGCAGCATTCCCGCGGTCAGGATGCCGCCGGACGTCCCGTCCACGTGGTCGAAGTGCAGCCCCTCTTCGGCCAGGGCCCGCACCACGCCTGCCTGCCACGCCACGCGCATGCCGCCGCCCGCCAGGACCAGCGAACGCTTCACGGCCCGGTCCCCGGCCCGGTCCCCCCGCCGGCGTTCCCCGGGGACTCCTCGCGCACATAGACCAGGCGGCGCAGGTAGATGAGGCAGAGTGCCGCCGTCGCAAGGTCAAACACTGCCACCGCCAGCGCCACCGGCGCGAAGACCCCGTTGAGGACCCCGACCGCGACGGCGGCGCAGGCTCCCGCTTTCTGCACACCGGACCACAGCAGCACTTCGGCCGCCGGCTGCGGGCGCAGAAGCGTGTGGAGGAGGAGTCCGCCCACCACCACCATGAACATTCCCACGGTGCCGAACAGCTGGCGCGCCGCCGTCGTCGGCTCCGCGCCCAGCAGCTCAAGGACGACGCCGCCGAACGGTATCTGCACCGCGCCGGAAAGGACGGTGACGACGGCGATTGCCGCCAGCACGGCGCGCAGCGGATCGGCCGCGATCCAGGCGCCGAGGCCGGGAACGGCCGCCGCGGACGGGCGGACCATCCCGCTCATGCGAACGCCTCCCACAGCCGGCCCCGGTCCACCAGCAGCCAGACGATGGCCAGCCAGGTAAGCGTGGAGACGTAGAAGCGGATGTCGTTGAGCAGCATCCACCGCCGCAGCAGCGACCGCAGTTCGGCATCGTCGGCGAAATCTCCGCCCCGGATCCTGATGTTCACGGGAATGATCATGGCCTGGCCCACCACCGTAAGGACGATGATTCCGAGGAGGCAGAGCACTGCGGGAATGAGCCGGAAGGTGCCCCATTCCGTCCACACCAGGACGATGCCGGAGATGAACATGGGCGGCACCACCACGGTAAAGAACTTGGTGGCCTGGCGGGTGGGGATGCCGAAATGCATGTCCACGTTGCCGCGGTCCAGGGATTCCCAGGTGGGGTAGAGGAAGAACTTCAGGACCCACATGGTGCCCACGTACATGGTGGCGCCGAACAGGAAATACAGTGCGTTCAGCAGCAGGAGCCAGTTCACGGGGTTTCTCCGGTGCCGGTGCCGGTGCGGGCTCGGGCCGTGGTGCTCCGGTCCGGCGCGGGCAGCCATTCCTGGCCCTGGCCCAGGCCCGCCACGGACTCGAGCGGGTCGCCGCCGGGGATCCGTGCGGCGTCCTCGGCGGTCGGTGCTGTCAGGAACCAGGCCTCGAAGTGGTCGTCCAGGACCCCGTGGGCTTCGGGAAGGTAGGCAGTGAACACCGGTTTGTCCGCCGGCTGGAGCCCCTTGAGGGCGGCAACGCCGGGCGCGTCGCCCAGCACCAGCCGGGCCTTGGCCTCGTTTCCCAGGGCGATGTCCCCGGTGGCCTCGAAGTAGATATCGGACTTCATTAGCATCCCGCGGAACGCGCAGTAGTTGGAGGCGGCCAGCTTGAGCGGAATCCCCGCCGGCCCGGGGCGCTCAATCTCGATGAAGCAGCCCAGCCTGCCCCGGTCGTCGTACTGTGCGGAGACGGTGGAGTCCGTGACCACAAAGTCCAGGCTGGCCTGGTGCTTGGGCATGCCCCAGATGCCCTTGCCGCCCTTGACCGAGACTTCCGTGCTGACCGGCAGGTCCACCACGTACTGGCCCAGTCCGAACGTCTTCTGGAAGAGCAGCGGCAGGAGCGGAGGCGCGGGCCGGGAACCGTGGGTGACGGCGATTGCCAGCGAGTATTCAATGTATTTGCCGATGTCCGTCGACTTGTAGTTCACCACCGTGACCACCAGCAGCCCCTTCCCGCCCAGGCTGAACGGCCGAAGCTCCGTGCCGGGCAGGATGGCGGCCGCGGCCCGCTTGTTGATGGGAAACGCCGCCATCAGCACAGGGGAGTCGTCGGAATTGACGGGCATGGAGTATTTGATGCCGTCCACCGTGGCATGATGACCCCGCAGGCGCTCCTGGCGGTGCGGCACTGGCGAGGGCACCAGCCGCAGCAGGGAAGCGGCCAGCCCGATGAGTTTGTTCATCTGTTCAGCTCCTTGAGGATGATGGGATAGGTGTCCGCCCAGGCGCGGGCCCCAAAGAAGACGTCCAGGTGCCCGTACCCGGGCAGCAGATGCAGGGAATCCTTTCCGGGGCGGTGGCCTTGGAAGAAGGCAAAGGTCCGCTCCTGGCTTTCGGGAAGAAAGCAGCGGTTGTTGCGCCCGGCCAGGAAGGAGAACCGGGCGTCGGTTTGCGGGGCTTCGGCCAGGAAGTCCGCCGGCAGTTCCGGGTGGTTCCCCGCGGCCACCATGCGCCGGGCCAGCACGCTGCGGCCCATCTCGGACAGGAACGTAAACGGGACTTCGGCAAACTCCCCGCTGATCCAGTTGTGGGTGGCCTCGTCCAGGTTCTCATGCGACCAGAGCGCGGGCCGGCCGCTGCCGTAGGTGAAGCTGACCAGCCGGCACACCAGGTTGTCGCATTCGTGGTGGGTGGCCTTGACCATGGACCTGAGGATGCGGGAGAAGTACCCGTTGGATTTGTAGCCCCACGCCGGGGACAGGTAAGGCGTGAAAGGCTTCAGCAGTTCGGCCAGGTAGGTGATCTTGACGATTGACCACAACGGGATCACCGGATGCAGCGACACGGCATTGGAGACCACCGTGTCCACGCGGGGAAGGAGCCCTGCCACGGCCGCCATGGCGAAGGACACCGACCCCTGGCAGTGGATGACCGCCTTCAACGTGTCGGCTCCGGTCGCCCCCAGGACGTAGTCGACGGCGGCAGGGTGGTCGTACACGGCCGCGTCACCCAGGGTCCACGAAAGGGGCTCAAAGTCGATGGAGGCCCGCCAGTTCAGGAGCCACACGTCCCAGCCGTCCTCCAGCAGGGCGTCCACCAGGGTGCGCGGCAGCGGCGGACGGAAGAGCTCGGCCCGGACCCCGGCCCCGTGGACCAGCAGCACCGGCCCCTTCTCCGGTGTTCCGGCGTCGGGGGTCCCGGCGGTGGTGACGTGCAGCAGGGTCAGCGGCGTTCCGTCCCCGGCGGGAAACGGGATCACCTCCGTGACGTGGTCCGCCCGGGTGATGGTGCGGGGGCTGCTCATGGCAGAAATCCCTCCCTGGCGACGGTGACGGGCGGTTCGAAGAGCCGGAGCGGCGGCAGCCCGTCGGCCGGTACCGGGCGGAGGCCGCCGTCGCCGGTTTCCCCAAGACTCCAGTCCCGGCAGATGCGGTCCACTGCCACCGGATACACCGTCAGGGTGCCGTCCGGGGCGATCCGGATGCGCAGGAAGCCCTTGTGGTCCTCCACGGCCTGGCCGGACATGGCCCACGAGGCCACTTCGCCGCTTGCGGTCCTCAGGATGAAGAACGCGAACGCTTCGCTTCCGGCCGCATACCCTGCGGCGAAGATGAAGGCGAGCACCAGTGCAAGGGTCAGGAATGGCGGCCACGCCGCCGGCCACGGGAGGAGCAGGACGACGGCGATCCCCGCCCCGAGCGCTGAGAGCTGCCAGAGGGCCCCGCGGGCAACGGTGAACCCGGCGCCGTTTTCCCGAGGCTCCCGGGCAAGACCGAGCGCGGTACCCAGGGTGACCAGCAGCAACAGCAGGAGCAGGGGGACCGCGAAGATCGTCAGCGCGAGCAACCCGGTATTGCCTGCCTTCAGGCTGAGCAGGCTGTCCACGAAGGAGAGGCCGCGGAACGCGCTGAAGACGGTCCAAAGCGTCAGGGCGGCCACCATGTGCGCCACGCCGAGGGCAGAGCCGAAGCCCGGGTTCCGCAGCGGCAGCCAGAACGGTGTCAACGGATTGGCCAGGCGTCCGCGGAGCTGCCGGGACTCGGCCACGCCCGGGAACGTTCCCGGAGCCAGGGCGAAGCGGCGGCCCTGGCGGGGACTGCTTCCCGGGAGCGTCACCCCGGCAGGCAGCCACCGGGCGTCTGCCAGGAACGCGCCGCCCAGGCCGCAGGTGATGAGCTGGGTCCGGCGCGGGTCTGCTCCGGAGGCGGGAGGGGGACTACCTTCAGCCTGTTCGCCGGGCGCTGTTTCCTCGTAGCGCGAATAATGGTGCAGGTCCCCGGTGAGCCACAGCCGGACGGAGGCGCCCGTATCCTCGAACATCCCCGCGCGGCGGTTGAAGCGCCGCCGCAGGTAATCCTGCTCGAAGAAATGCACCTGCCGGAACGCGTTCTCGTCTTCCGTTTCCCGCACCCAATAGGGGGCTGCCACGCACAGGATGACGGCGTCGCCCGGCAGCAGCCGGGTGGTCACTGTGTTGTAGAAGTAATCCAGCTGCGGTTCGTCGATGTACTGCCCCAGCTGGCTGTCCAGTCCCACGAGCCACCACCCTGGCGAGTCGTCCCCTCCCGTGAGCCGGAGGGCGAAGTAGCTCCGTGTCTGGATGGTCCGCCAGCCGCCGATGTTCCGCTGCCGCGTGAACAGCCGGATGAAGGATGTCAGGCCGTCGTACCAGTCGTGATTGCCGGGGAGGGCCAGCAGCACGGCGGCCCCGCGGGGGGAGCGGCCGCCGGGAAGCGCAGTCCGGTACGGACCCACCATGCGGTCCTCGTACGCGGCGGGAGCGGCCACCGGATACACCTCATCGCCGCCCAGCACCAGCACTTGGCCGCGGTGGAGCTCATGCCCGTCCACACGCAGCGACTCTTCGGCCAGTAATGACGCCACCGTGTACGTGGCATCAAACCCGTCGCCCAGGTCGGCCGTGAAATCCAGCCACAGGTCTCCGGCCCCGGAAATCCTTTCAGCCCCCGCGGCATCAGGCCCCGCACCGGGCAGGCCAAGGTCCCGGACCACCGGCTGCGCTGGCTGGCCGGGGACGGGCAGCCGTTCCAGATCGAGTTCGTAGCCGGGAAAGCCGCCCTCCAGCTCACGTTTGTCACCGAAGTCGGCGAAGACGGACGCGAGGACAACCCGCACGGCGGTCCTGCCCAGCTGGGCGGGGGCGAGCCAGCGCACAGCGTCCCGCGGAGTGAAGCCGAGGGTGCTGCTGTGCCGCGCCAGCTCAGCCCGCTTCATCCCCGTCCCCTTTCATGGCCGGCCGTGCGGTCGGCGGCCGTAGACCTGCCACAGTTCACCCAGGAACACCCTGCCGAATGCAGCCAGGGCGCTCGCAGGGGCCGGGCCCGCTGCGCGGAACGTGGTCAACTGCCGGGCGAAGTCCCACGGCCGGATGTACAGCATCCCGGCCCCCGCCACGGCTTCGGAGTTTTTGTCCACATCGAGGGCGTTCGGGGGCGCGGAAGTCCCTGTATCTGGACGAAAACTCTCCGGGGGCGGGACATGTCCGCGGAGGATAGTGACGTACAGCGTGGTGGTGTCCGCCCAGACGTCGAATCCTGCGTCATTCCTGACGTCCTTGTGCCCCACGAAGGTCAGCGGGGTGCCGCCGGGATCCCGCAGCCAAAGCCGGTAGAGCATCTTCCGTCCGGTCGCGCCGGGACCTTCGCTGACGAAGAGATTGAACCAGCCGCGCTCCACCGGCAGGCGTCCACCGAACTGGTCGGCCAGCACATAACCTTCCGCAGTTGCCGGATGGAGCGGATCGCGGACGAATGCGTCAATGTCAGGGGCGGTGATGGTCAGTTCGAACATCATCCGGCGGCTGCGGTCACGGCCCAGGCTGCGGCCCTTCTCGGGATCGGGCACGCCCGGGCTGAACCACCCGTGCATCTGTTCGGTGAAGCTGACGGAAGTCGGCCCTGTTTCGGCCAGTTCGGCTTCCTCCTCGATCTCAGCTTCCTGTAGGGCCTCGCTTTCGGGAAGCACGACGGCATCTGTGGATCCGACCGAGCGCAACCCCGGCGTCCGGCTGCCGGTCCGCGGGGCAAACGTGCTTTCTTCCCGGGGCGCCTTCGCCCCTTTGGTGGCGTCCGGTACCAGGGCGCGGAGCGGGCCCGGCTGGTAGCCGGGAATCCCGCCGTCGGGCATCCCGCCGTCGACGCTTACCGGCGGAACGCCGGCGGAGTCCAGTCCTCCCCGCTTCCTGGCCCCGTCGTCGGCTCCGGCCAGGATCCGGTGGCAGGCGCGTTCGGCAAACGCGGCAATAGTCAGGGCGGGGTTGGCTCCCACCGGCCCCGGCATCGCGGCGCCGTCCACCACATACAGGCCGGGGTAGCCAAACACCTCACCGTAGGAATCACACACACCCTCGCTGCTGTTCCGCCCGGCCGGGGCGCCGCCCAGCGGATGCACCGTGATGACCCGTTTGCTCCACCAGAGCGGATTCTGCTTGAAGCTGCCGCCCAGTTCCTTCGCGATCGCCTGCATCGTGTCCTGCATCCGGCCGAAGTACGCGGCGGACGTGGCGAGGGTCCAATTGATGGCCAGCCGGCCGCCCTGCAGGGTCATCACGCCGTCCGGGATGTCCCGCCCCATGCCGAGCAGCGGAACCGACGACGCCGAGAGGCGGCCGTCGCCCAGGGCGGCGGCAAGGTCCGCGGAGATGTTGGAGCGCTGGGCGTGGAAGAGCCTGTCCTTGAGGAGTTGCACCATCACTTTGCCGGCGCGCTTGGCCACCCGTCGGAATTGTCCGGTTTCCAGCAGCCAGTTCATGAACGAGGGGTAGCCGGCGTCCTCGATGTAGTAGCCGCGGCCTTCGCCGCCGTCGGTGGAGTCGGGGGTGCGGATGGCCGTGGTGATCACCGGACCGATGCTGCCCGAGAGCGTGCGCGTGACGCCGTCGGGGTCCTTGGCGTCCAGAACGAAGCCCAGCAGGTCACCGTTTCCGCTGAACCGGGTGCCCAGCGCCGGGCTCAGCGCGG
The DNA here is from genome assembly GCF_037911235.1 of Arthrobacter oryzae. GTDB lineage: Bacteria > Actinomycetota > Actinomycetes > Actinomycetales > Micrococcaceae > Arthrobacter > Arthrobacter oryzae_E. The sequence continues at coordinate 39,392 of NZ_JBBLYW010000034.1, read as the reverse complement.
GCAGCGACGCCCGGTTGCGCAGCAGCAGGAACGTGGTGCCGAAGGTCCCGGCGGCAAGGATGAGCCGGCGGCAGTGGATCACCTGTTCGCGCAGGAGCCCGGGGGCGGCGTCGGCCGGATCGTGGACGACATAGCGGACTTCATAACCGCCCGCCGGGAGGGGACGGATGCCGCGGACGTCGTGATGGGTCCGGATGTCCGCCCCGGCAGCCTTGGCCGCGGAAACGTAGTTGTGGTCCAGGGTGTTCTTGGCTCCGGTGTTGCAGCCGATGTCACATTCCCCGGACAGCGTGCAGGTGGTGCGCACGGACCCTTCGCCGTGGACGCTTCCGTACGGCGCGGGGGGCAGCACCTGGTTCCTGGCGGGAGCGGCACCAGGAGAGGCTGAAAAGGTGACGGCGATGGGCGGCCGCGTGATGCTGAGCCCGAGGGCCCGGGCGGCGGTCTCCATGGCCAGGGTCTTCGGGGTGTCCTGGTAGGGATAGGGCACGGGCCGGAGCATGGCCTCGGCGGCTTCGTAGTACGGCTCGAGGTCCTGCCTGCTGAACGGCCAGCTTTCATAGCCGCCGCCGGGCACGGGAGATTCCTGGACGAACCACTTCTCGTCCTTGCGCAGCAGCACGTTCGCGTAGATGAGGGACCCGCCGCCCAGTCCGCTGGAGACGATTCCTTCCAGGCCGCGGAAGGTCCAGGCGTCAAAGAGGCCGTAGAGGCCTTTGTCCGGATCCCAGAAGTTCCGGCCCATCTCCGACGGTGTCCGAGCGAAACTGCCCGGCGGGTAGGCCCTGCCCCGTTCCATGAGGACCACGGACTGTCCGCCGGCCGCCAAGCGGTAGGACGCTACCGATCCGCCAAAGCCGGAACCCACCACCACGGCGTCCACCGACTCCGCGGGTTCATCGTCGCCTTGCACCACCGGTTCCACGCAATTCCCCTCGGAAGAGCCGCCCCGCCAAACGCCCCGGCCGCCACGCACCACGGGGGTCCGAAGGCGGCCACGGGACGGTCAGACGCAAACCATAGCGACATGTTCCCACTGCGGACGGGGTCTGTCCACGGACCCGGAAAGGAAGCCCGGCGCAGGAACCCGTAGGGGGAGTGCTAGACCCGGATCCGGTAACCGCGTTTCACCACGGTTTCCACCATCCGGCCGTCCGGAAGGGACGAGCGCAGCCGGCTGACGGTCATGTCCAGCGCATGCACGGAGCCGCGCAGTTCGAGCAGTTCGGAGAGTGACTCCCGGGAGAGGACCGCACCCTCGGCGCCCAGCAGGGCCCGCAGCAGGAGGAGCGGTGCCGGTGCCATTTCGACCGCTTCGCCGTCGATCCGGAGCGACCGTCCGCGGAGCTCCACATTGCCGGACCTGGTGTCCAGGCGGCGGACATGGTTCAGGGCCAGGTGTTCGCAGACCAGCCGGATCAGGGCACCCATCCGGAAGCGTTCCGGAATGAGCGGGGACAGTCCGGCGTCGAGCAGCGGCTGCGCCGTAATGGGACCCACAACGGCGGTGGTGACGGTGGTCTTCAGGGCGTCGACCAGCTGCTTGTAGAGGCCCATCTCGTGCGCTGTGCTCCACATGGCGTCGACGGCGGGTGCGCTGGTGAAGGTCAGGACGTCCAGGTTCCCGCTGCAGGCGGCCTCGATCAGCCGCGGCAGTTTGTCCTCGCCGTCGGGCTTGACCCAGCGGTACGGGGTCACGGTGAGCACGGTGGCGCCGGACATCCTGAGGCGCTCAAGCTGGCGGACGTCCGTGTAGCCGTGCAGCTGGACGGCCACGGTCTTGCCGCGGACGCCTTCCTTGAGCAGCATGTCCACCAGGGTGGCCGTCGTTTCGTCGCTGCTGATTCCGACGTCGGCAAGTCCGGCGGCGCGGACGGCACCGCGGGCCTTGGGTCCGCGGACAAACATCCGGCAGGCCGCAAGGGTCTCCAGCAGTTCGTCGCCGATTCCTGATGCGTCGGCTGCCTCGCACCAGCGGCGCATGCCATAGGCGGTGGTGGCGATGCAGAGATCGGGCCTCGCGGCGATGATGGCCCGGGTGTCGTCGATGAGCCGCATGTCCTCCTGCACCGGCGCGATCTTGAGCGCGGGCGCGTGCAGCACCTCCGCACCGCGGCGCTCCAGGGCCTCAATCAGGTCCTGGGAGCGCCGGTGCGACGTGACACCGATCCGGAACCCCTCCAGGGGTGAATCGGGGGCGTCGGCGGCAGGGGAGTCCTGCGGACCGGAGGCGGGGGCAATAGAGTTCAAGGCGCTCATGGTTTTACTTTCACGATTCCATCAGTGACGCTGCGAGGCGGTCGAGATCAGCCGCCGCCTCGGCGTGCCCGCGGTTGGCTTCAGCCACCCGCACCACCTCGCCGATGACCAGCACAGCCGGGTTAGTGCAATCGGCGGCCGCTGTGACAATCGTACCCAGCTGGGCGATGGTGGTGCGCTGGCCGGGGCGGTAGCCGCGTTCGACGACGGCCATCGGCATGTCTGCCTTCATGCCCGCCCGGCGCAGGCCGGCGGCTAGCTGGTGCAGCGTTCCGATGCCCATGAGGACCACGATGGTCCCGCCCAGCCCGGCAAGGTGCGTGAGCTCCTTTTCGGTCAGCGGGGCGTGGCCGGACACCACGGTGAACATGTGGCTGACTTCGCGGTGCGTTACCGGGATCCCGGCTGCGGCCGGAACGGAGATGGCGCTAGTGACGCCGGAAATGACCTTGACGGGTACGCCGGCAGCCACGCAGGCGGCAACCTCCTCGCCGCCGCGGCCGAACACATAAGGGTCCCCGCCCTTGAGGCGGACCACGTTGTTTCCGGCCAGCGCGCTTTGCACCATGAGCTTCTCGATGTCGCCCTGGCTGACTTTGTGGTGGCCGGGCTGCTTGCCCACGTCCACCAGCTCGGCCGAGGTCAGGGACGGCAGCTCCTGGTAAGGGGCCAGCCGGTCGTAGAAGACGACGTCCGCATCGCGCAGCGCCTTGACGGCGGCAACCGTCAGCAGCTCGCCGACGCCGGGGCCGCCGCCCACCAGCGTCACGTGGCCCACTGCTCCCGCAGCCGGTTCCACCGCAACCGGGATGCCGGTCCGGCGGCAGCGGTCCAGCAGCGCCTCCCAGCCGGGCTGGCCGTCGTCGACGGCAGCCACGAGGAACGGGCGCTCGGGCAGCGGCCCGTCATGGCTCGCACCATGCGGGGTGCTGAGGCGGGAAACGACGGCGCCGGCGGCCTCGTAGCGGCGGACCGCCTGCCGGGCGGCGTGGTCGGATCCGGTGACCAGGACTTCGCGGCCGGTGAGATCAATGCTGAGCTGCATGCCTATACCTCGTTCTTGTCGAGTTCCGGTGTGGAGGGCCGCATCGGGATGGTGGCCCCGATGAGGACTGGTTGCTGGCTGGCGCGTGTCTTTTCTTCTGCCGTGGCCGGGCGCATCTGGCCGCGCTCGTCGGAGACGAACGTGATGGAATCGTCCTTCTGGTCGGGCGCATTGACGAAGGAGCGGAACCGGCGCAGGCGCTCGGGATCCTTCAGGGTGTCTGCCCATTCGTCGACGTAGGTGTCCACGTGCTTGGCCATGGCCGCTTCGAGTTCCTCGGCGATGCCCAGGGTGTCCTTGACCACAACGTCCTCGACGTGCTTGACGCCGCCGTCGAGCTCTTCCTGCCAGCGCGCGGTGCGCTGCAGGCGGTCGGCGGTGCGGATGTAGTACATGAAGTACCGGTCGATGTACTTGATGAGCGTCTCGTCGTCGAGGTCCTTGGCCAGCAGCTGGGCGTGTGCCGGGGTGGCACCGCCGTTGCCGCCGACGTACAGGTTCCAGCCGTCAGCCGTGGCGATCACACCGACGTCCTTGCCGCGGGCCTCGGCGCATTCGCGGGCGCAGCCGGAGACACCCATCTTGAGCTTGTGCGGGCTGCGGAGGCCGCGGTAGCGGAGCTCGAGCTGGATGGCCATGGCCACCGAGTCCTGGACGCCGAAACGGCACCAGGTGGACCCGACGCAGGACTTCACCGTGCGCAGGCTCTTGCCGTAGGCCTGGCCGGATTCGAAGCCGGCGTCCACCAGTTCCTTCCAGATTTCCGGGAGCTGCTCCAGCCGGGCACCGAACATGTCGATCCGCTGTCCGCCGGTGATCTTGGTGTACAGGTTGTACTTCTCCGCCACGGCGGCGATGACGCCGAGCTTCTTCGGGGTGATTTCACCGCCGGCGATACGCGGGACCACCGAGTAGGTGCCGTCCTTCTGCATGTTGGCGAGGGCGCGGTCGTTGGTGTCCTGCAGGGTGCCGCGGCCGGCGTCCAGAACGTAGGCGCTGTTCTGGCTGGCCAGGATGTTGGCGATCGTCGGCTTGCAGATGTCGCAGCCTGCGCCGGTGCCGTACTTGGCCATGACCTCCTCGAAGGAGGTCAGTTCCAGCACGCGGATGGTCTCGAACAGCTCCTGGCGGGAGAGCTCGATGTGCTCGCACAGTGCCTTGGAAACCTCGACGCCGGACTTGGTCAGTTCGGTTTCCAGCAGCTTCTTGAGCATCGGCACACAGGAACCGCAGCTGGTTCCGGCGCGGGTGCAGCCCTTCAGCTCACCGAGCTCCTGGACGGGAGCGTTGCCGTCGCAGGCACCGCAGCCGTTGACGGTGTCGCGGATGGTTCCGGCGGACACGTTGTTGCAGGAACACAGGATGGCGTCGTCCGGCAGTTCCGTTTCCGGGGCGTCCCCGCCGCCGGCGGCGGTGAGGTAGGCGCCGGGCTCGGCGGCGAGCTCGCGGCCCAAGAGCGGGCGCAGGCTCGTGTAGGGAGTGGCGTCGCCTACGAAGATGCCGCCCAGGAGGGTCTTGGCATCGTCGGTGGTGACAATCTTCTGGTAAACGCCCCGGGCGGGGTCGGCGTAGACGATCTCCAGTGAGTGTTCGGTCCGGGCAAAGGCGTCACCGAAGCTGGCAACGTCAACGCCGGAGAGCTTGAGCTTGGTGGCTGTATCGAAGCCCGGGAAAGTTGCTTCGCCGCCGTGCAGGCGGTCCGCGACAATTTCGGCCATGGTGTTGGCGGGGGCCACGAGGCCCAGGCACATGCCGCCGAAGTTGGCCACTTCACCGATGGCCCAGATTCCGTCAACCTCCGTGGCGCAGTAGTCGTTGATGACCACGCCGCCGCGCTGGCCCAGGCTGAACAGCTGTTCCTCACCCTCGGCAGCGCGGAAGAGCTCATCGCGCGGCTTCACGCCGATGGCGACAATGACGAGGTCGGCGGGGATGATGCGGCCGTCTGCCATCAGCACGCCGGTGACCTGGCCGTCTTCGGAAAGCACCTCGGAGGGGAACACTCCGCCGTGGACGGTGAAGCCCTTTGCTTCGATCAGGCGGCCGAGCGCCTGGCCCGCGCCTTCGTCGAGCTGGGTGTTCATGAGCCAGGGGGCGCCGTTGATCACGACGGGAGTGGCGCCGAGCTGTTCGGTGCCCGCTGCCGATTCGAGGCCGAGGAGTCCGCCGCCGATGGTGACTGCGTTGATCTTGCGGCCGAGCTTTTCGGTGAGTTCGGCGATCGCCTTGTTGATCGCCCAGACGTCCTCGAGGGTGCGGTAGACGTGCACGTGCTCGGCGCCGGGGATCGGCAGGCGGGCGGCGTCTGAACCGGTGGCCACCACGAGCTCGTCGAATTCATAGGTGTTGCCTGCTGCAGTCTCCACGGACTTGGCAGCGTGGTTGATCTTGATGACGCGTTCGCCGGTCTTCAGGGCAACGGCGTCGTGGTCCCACATGGAGGCGCTGCCGAGGGTGAGGTCAACGTCGCTGTCCGTGAGCGCCTTGCTGAGGGCCACCCGGTCGTAGGGGAGGTGCGCTTCTTCGGTGAGGACGGTTACCTGCCATCCTTCAAGGCCACGGGCATGCATTGCGTCCGCAAAACGGTGGGCCGCGGGGCCGCCGCCGGCGACCACGATGCGGCGTGGTGTCTGTGTGCTTGAAGTCTGTCCGGTCACTGTGGGCCTTTCGCATGGGGCGCAGCGGTGATCTGCGACCATCTCAATCGAGGTGTCCATCCAGACTAGGTACGCGCAGTTTCGCTTCAGTTTCCCTTATGTTTCGTGAACTTAACTTCTGCATCACGAACGGATTTCCGGACAGGTGAGTTGCCTTTTACGTGCCGGACACATTGACTGCATGCCGCCGAAACACCGCAGCCCTAGTTTTGGATATGTGGCCGCGTTGGCGGTCCGGGACCCGGCAGCCGTTCTAAGAGCGCCGGGCTGCAAGCAATGCGAGAGGGGCCGGAAATGACCGCAATACTTGAACTTGAAGACCAGACCACCGGATTTGCGACGGGCTGGAACCGCGTCTGCGCCGTGGAGGAACTGGAGCTGGCGTGGGGCGAGGCCGCATTGATCGCAGGCCGCCAGGTGGCGTTGTTCCGTACCGCAGCCGCCCAGGTGTTCGCTGTGGCCCAGGAAGATCCCGCCACGGGCGCCCATGTGATGGCGCGCGGCATTGTTGGTTCACGCGGAACGCGCCAGACCATTGCGTCGCCGCTGCACAAGGAGGTCTACGACCTGGAAACCGGTGAGTGCTTCGGTACCGCCGATCTCCGCCTCCCCACGTTCCGCACCCGTGTGGTAGACGGCTACGTCGAAGTTGAGCTCTAGGCCGCACAGGCTCCCGGGCTCCTCCGGGCCGCAGCCGCTTTCGGCTACAGCCCCAGGGCCTCGCGCACATCTCCCAGGACGCCGTCGAGCGCTGCCCGTGCCGCCTGCCGCGCCTCGGGCAGTTCCGCGGCTGAGCCCACGCTTCGGATAACTTCGAGGTAGCACTTGAGTTTCGGCTCGGTGCCGCTGGGCCGGATGATCACCCGGCTGAGGTCCTTCGTGAGGTAGAGCAGGCCGTCCGTCGGCGGCAGGGTTTCACTGCCTTCGGCCAGGTCCCTGGATGTTTCGACGGCGGACCCGCCGAATGATTCCGGCGGGCTGACCCGGAGCCGGTTCATCATGGCGTCCAGCAGGCCAAGGTCCGCGACGCGGATGCTGAGCTGGTCGCTGGCATGCAGCCCGTGCACAAGGTACAGCTCGTCGAGCGTGTCGAAAATAGTCTTGCCGTCGGCCTTGGCCGCGGCCGCAAGTTCCGCGATGAGCACGGCGGCGGAGATGCCGTCCTTGTCCCGGACCAGATCCGGGGCCACACAGTATCCAAGCGCTTCCTCGTAGCCGTAGAGCAGGCCCGGAACGCGGGAAATCCATTTGAAACCGGTGAGCGTTTCCTCGTGGGCGTACCCGGCAGCAGCGGCGATCCGCGCCAGGAGCCGCGAGGACACAATCGAATTCGCGAAGATGCCGTGTGCTGCGCCTTCGGCGCCGGCGAGCCGGGCCACGATGTGCGCGCCCAGCAACGCGCCCACTTCATCGCCCCGCAGCATGCGCCATGCACCCGTGTCCGGATCCTTGGCGGCAACGGCTGCACGGTCGGCGTCGGGGTCGTTGGCCAGCACAATGTCGGCATCCACGCGGGACGCCGCTTCCAGCGCGAGGTCCAAGGCCCCGGGTTCCTCCGGGTTGGGGAAGTTCACCGTGGGGAAGTCCGGGTCCGGCCGGGCCTGTTCGGACACCAGGGTGACGTCTTCGAACCCCGCCGCCTTCAGAACGGCGACAGCGGTGTCGCCGCCCACGCCATGCATGGGGGTCAGGACGATTTTCAGGTCACGGGCCGGGAACTGTGCGGGTAGCGTCAGGGCCGCCACCGCCGCCTGGTAACCGGCGGTGATCGAGGGTTCCAGAACCGTCCAGCCAGCAGGGGCGAGGGTGATGGAGTCCAGCCCGCCCACGCGGTCGATTTCCGCGGCGATCCGGGCGTCGTAGGGCGCCACGATCTGCGCTCCGCGTCCGCTCTCCTCCACCGCATGCCTGCCGAGGTACACCTTGTAGCCGTTGTCCTGCGGAGGGTTGTGGCTGGCAGTCACCATCACGCCGCCGTCGCAATCCAGTGCCCTGACCGCGTAGGCAAGCAACGGCGTCGGGAGCGCCTCCGGCATGAGGAAGGTTTCGATGCCTGCAGCCGTGAACACGGCGGCGGTCTCCTTCGCGAAGATGTCCGAGTTATAGCGGGCGTCATAGCCGACGACGGCGCGGGGCCGGGTTCCCGGCGCCGCTTCCGCCACAGCGGCGGTCAGGAACGCGGCGAACCCGGCGGCCGCCCGCCGGACGACGACGCGGTTCATCCGGTTTGGCCCGGGGCCCAGCTCAGCGCGGAGGCCCGCGGTGCCGAACTGCAGCGTTCCGCTGAAGCTGTCCTCAAGCTGCTGGCGGGCGGCGCGAACCCCGTCGTTGGAAAGCCGGATGAGTTCTGTCAAAGCGGCGGCAGTGGCGGGATCCGGATCCTGGGCGGCCCAGTCGCGGGCATCGCTCAGCAGTTGCGGAAATTCGGCATCGGAAGACGTCATAAGAACAAAGCTATCGCCTAACGTCCCGGATGCGTTGCCCGACAAGCGCGGCCCGGAGCCTTGACATCAAATTTTCCGGACACGTAATGTCTGAAAAGTGAAGATGGGGCAGGGGGTTGAGTGGTCCTTGCACTGCTGCGTCAACATGTCCTGGACGCCCGCGGGGGAGGCCGTGAACAGTTCGAGGCTGGCGGAGCTGTACCAGCTACCCGCCGCCTACCTGAACAAGCAGCTGCAGGCGCTGGTCCGTGCCGGCATCCTTTCCTCCGTGTCAGGACCCCGCGGCGGTTTCCAGTTGGCGCGGCCCGCGGAAAAGATCACGGTGCTGGACGTCGTCCTGGCCATTGAAGGTCCGGAACCGGCATTCCGTTGCGAATCCATCCTCGCGAACACGCCTGGAGCGGACCCCGGTGAGGACTACCTCCGCAGCTGCCTGGTGTCGCAGACCATGCGGCAGGCAGAGCTGGCCTGGCGGCAGACGCTGTCCCGGCAGACCATCGCCGGCATTGCCGCCTCGGTGGAGCGGAAATTTCCCGGGTCCCGGAAGGACATCCTCAGGAAGCTGATGCCCGCCAGGTACTAGAACCCGGCGGGCGCCGCAGCAGCCCCGGGGCTGTCAGAGCTTGGCGATGATTTCCGCCAGCAGCTTCGAGATGCGCGGACCGGCGGCCTGGCCGGCTTCCAGCACTTCCCCGTGGCTCAAGGGCACCGGGCTGATCCCGGCGGCGAGGTTGGTCACCAGCGAGATGCCGAAGACCTCCATGCCGGCATGGCGGGCGGCGATGGCTTCGAGTGCCGTGGACATGCCCACCAGGTCGGCGCCGATCCGCTTGGCGTACTGGACTTCCGCCGGGGTTTCGTAGTGCGGGCCGGTGAACTGCGCGTACACGCCTTCGTCGAGGGACGGGTCGACTTCGCGGGCCAGTCCCCGGATCCGTGAGGAGTACAGATCTGTCAGGTCAACGAAGGTTGCGCCTTCCAGCGGGGAGGTGGCGGTGAGGTTTATGTGATCTTTGATGAGCACGGGCGTGCCCGGAGCCCAGTCCTCGTTGAGCCCGCCGCAGCCGTTGGTCACCACCAGGACCTTGCACCCGGCCGCCGCGGCCGTCCGGACTCCGTGCACCACGGCGCGGACGCCCTTGCCTTCGTAGTAGTGCGTCCGGGCGCCAAGCACCAGGGCCCGCTTGCCTTCAGTGGTCAGGACGGAGCGGATGGTGCCCACATGGCCCTCCACCGCCGGCGCGGAGAAGCCGGGGACCTCGTCCGCGGAGAGCGTGGCCGTGGTCTCGCCGATCAGGTCAGCGGCGTCGCCCCAGCCTGAACCGAGCACCAGGGCGACGTCGTGGCTGTCCACGCCCGTCTCCTGGGCGATATAGTCGGCGGCCGCGCGTGCGGCGTCAAAAGGGTCCGTGTTCAGGAATTCTGTATTACTCACTGGTACAAGCTATCGTGCCCGCCGTGCCGTGCCCAGCAGTGGCACAGCTCCCTTTTATTGGTGTGCGGCGGCGGATGGGTAGAGAATGGATCTTTGTGACTACGCATCCGGATTTCAGCTCACCTCGCATCGCAATACTCGGCGGAGGGCCCGGCGGCTACGAAGCCGCCATGGTGGCCGCCTCACTGGGGGCGCAAGTCACCATCGTCGAACGGGCGGGCCTGGGCGGCTCGGCGGTGCTCACCGACGTCGTACCTTCCAAAACCCTGATCGCGACGGCGGACCTGATGACCCGCGTCGGTGAGGCAGGGGAGCTGGGAGTGAAGTTCGACGTCGACGGCGGCGATTTCGCCCCGGTGATGCGGGCGGACCTGAAGCACATCAACGACCGGCTGCTCACTCTCGCGCGGAAGCAGTCCGAGGACATCCGGGCAGGACTGGAACACCAGGGTGTGCGCATCCTGATCGGGTCCGGCAGGCTGCTGGACAGCCACACCATCGAGGTCCTCACCGCGGACGGCACCGAAACGGTGGAAGCGGACACCATCCTGCTCGCCGTGGGCGCCCACCCGCGTGAACTTCCCACTGCGCGGCCTGACGGCGACCGGATCCTGAACTGGGCTCAGATCTACAACATGGACGAGCTCCCCGAGGAGCTCATTGTGGTGGGTTCCGGTGTCACCGGTGCCGAATTTGCCTCTGCGTACAACGGCCTGGGCTCCAAGGTCACCCTGATTTCCAGCCGCGACCGCGTGCTGCCGGGCTCGGACACCGATGCCGCGGAGGTCCTGGAGGGCGTCTTTGAACGCCGCGGCGTGAAGGTGCTCTCCCGTTCCCGCGCGGAAACGGTGGAGCGGACGGAGGCCGGCGTTGTGGTCACCCTGGGTGACGGCTCCAAGGTCACCGGCAGCCACTGCCTGGTCTGTGTGGGCTCCATCCCCAACACGGCCGGGATCGGCCTGGAGGAAGCCGGGGTGGCACTCACGGAGAGCGGCCACATCAAAGTGGACGGCGTCTCCCGCACCACGGCGCCGAACATCTACGCCGCCGGCGACTGCACCGGCGTCCTGGCCCTCGCGTCCGTCGCCGCCATGCAGGGCCGCATCGCGGTGGCCCACTTCATGGGCGACACCGTGACCCCGCTGAAGCTGCACCAGGTGGCGTCCAACATCTTCACGTCGCCCGAGATCGCATCAGTCGGCGTGTCCGAGTCCGAGATCGACTCGGGCAAGTACCAGGGCGACGTGGTGAAGCTGTCGCTGCGCAGCAATGCGCGAGCGAAGATGCGCAACCACCGGGACGGCTTCATCAAGATCTTCGCCCGCAAGGGCTCCGGCACCGTGATCGGCGGGGTGGTGGTGGGCCCGAACGCGTCCGAGCTGATTTTCGCGATTTCCATCGCGGTCACCCACAAACTGCACGTCGACGACGTCGCCAGCACCTTCACGGTGTACCCGTCACTGAGCGGTTCCATCTCGGAAGCGGCGCGGCGCCTGCACGTGCACATGTAAACGTCAGGCGGGCGCGGCCCGGAGGTGATCCGTGGACTGGGCGGTGCGGGTCATCCGGGCTGCAACGAGATACAGCAGACCGGTGATCAGCGGGATCACGCTGATGGCGGACAGGGACACCACTCCGGCGAGGCTCCCCAGGGCTGACAAGGCAATCGGGCCAAAGCCGGCCGCCAGCAGGAGCCAGCCCGCAACGGCCGTCCGTTTGAGGCCCAGCACGGCTGCCGGAAAGGCGACGACGAGGACCGCCACGGCCCGGACCGGGCCGTTGGCGTTCTCGAAGGTGCGCCACGACGCCGAATCCACGGCGAACCATATGCCCGCCACCACCAGCAACGCGGTCAGCACCGTCAGTACAGGGACGGCCCACGAGGGACGTAGCCAGGCGAGTGCGGCGAGTCCGGCCAGCGGCACAGCCCAGGATGCAACCAGTGCGATTCCCTCGCTGCCCCCGGGGTCGGCCAGGGCGTAGCCGCTGATGAACAGGCCTGCGAGGACCGTAAAGGCCGCCATGATGGCCGTTGCCGTCCAGATCAAGGCCCTTGCCCGGGCGGAGCGGTCCAGCTTCCGTAGGGTGACGATTGCCATCACGGCGGCAACGACGAGGAGTGCGGCTGCAGCCAGGAAGATCGTGACGGCGAACATGGCAACCCTCCCTCGGATCCGCGGCCTCTAGAATCCATGAGACGCCATCCGAACGGGCGGGGCAAGGGGGCCAAAGTCCCTTGGTAGCCTTGGCCCGGCCTCCCTAGCGGATGACGGCCAGAATGGATTTGAGGGCGTCCTCCGGCACGGCACCAGGAATGTTGCCGAGAGAGGCGTTGTAGATATGGCTGCCGGTGCAGACCTGGGCTTCATGGACACCGGCTTGCTCCGTGGCGGTCCAGGCGGACCACCCCCGTTCGCGGGCAAGGGCTTCGACCTTCGTCACTCCGGGGGCCAGCTCACTGTACTTGCAGCTGGCCGCCAGCAACGCCTGCATCTCACTGGCAACAGATAAATCGGTGAAGGTCAGCACGGCAAAGGGTCCTGTTTCGTCCCCGGTCTCGGAATAGGCGCAGCCGCTCGAGTCCGGGGACGCCGGAAGGTGTCCCGGAGGTTCATGGCGCGGCAGCCCCGGAAAGCGTGCCAGGTACACCGCTCCGGCCGCGCAGAAGTCCGGCACCGGCTGCCCTGAGGAAGGAAGCTCGGCCGGGGGATCGGGAAGGGGGCCTGACGTTTCCGGCGACGTGGAAACGGTGGCGGTAGGCTGCTGGATAACTTGCTCTGTGCCGGACGCGACCGGTCCCGCCACAGGGGCTGCGCAGCCCGAAGCCAACAGTGTCACTGCAGCAGCCAGAACGCCCCACACAGCCTGAACCACTGCGCCCCCCACGTCGATGATGGTTCAGGCTAGCAGGCGGGGACGCCGGAGCGGCAGGGGCCCTGGCCGGGATCCCTGCCGCTTCACTTCACGTCAGGCGGCTGCTGCCGCCTGGAAGTGTTTTTCGATGATGTCCTTGATGTCGGAGTGGCAGCCGCCGCAACCGGTGCCGGCGCGGGTGGCGCCGGATACCTCGGCCACGGTGGAGCAACCGTCAACAACGGCGTCCTGGATCTTGGTTCCGCTGACGCCGGCGCACCGGCACACGGTGCGCGCGGGGTCGCTGTTGCCCGGGGAAGCCAGCTGGTCCGGCCCGTCCAGGCGCAGCAGCAGCGACCGGTCGGCGGGGAGTTCGTCGCCGCGCTCAAAGAGGGACACAAGTTCGGCTGCGGTGCGCGGCATGCCCACGGCCACGAGGCCTTCCAGGACTCCGCCGCGCGTGGTCATCTTGACGTAGCGGCCGTGTTCCGGGTCCGCCCACTGCGCAATCTGCAGGCGCGGGCGGCCGTTCACGGCACCGGCCGTCAGGACCTCGTCGTCCCATGGCTCGGGGGCGTTGTCGCCGGCCACGGCCATGTTCAAGCCGCGGGCCTTGAGGACAATGACGCCCGGTTTCTCCATTGGCAGCTCGGGCAATGAGTTGGCAACCGCTGCGGAAGCGGCCTCGCCGCCTTCGCCGGACCCGTGTGCGGACCCCTGTGCTGATCCCTCGGCGAGCAACGTGAGGTACTCGGCGAGCCACTCCGCCTGGCGCCAGCCCGGACCCACCAGTCCGGACGGGCCGGGGGCGGTGCGGCACTCGCTGCAGGACGGATCAGGGCAGCGGACTTCGGCGCAGTCGCCGATCGCGAAAATGTGGGGCTCGTGGTGAGCCCGCAGCTTGTGGTCCACCAGGATGCCCGTTGCCGTGGACAGTCCGCAGCCTTCGGCCAGTTCCACGCGCGGACGGACGCCGCAGGACAGGACCAGCAGGTCGCCGTCGATCGCTGAACCGTCATCGAGCAGCAGGGCGGAGAAACCGCCGTCGGGAGCGTTGTGTTCCACTCCGGTGGAGCGCGCATTGCCGGCCATGCGGACGCCGCAGTTCCGCAGGCTGGCGGCCAGCACAGCGCCGCCGCCGCGGTCGATGTTCCGGCCCAGCGGGTGCGGTCCGTTGTGGACCACGGTCACCGTGGCACCCTCTTCGGCTGCAGCCAGGGCCGTCTCGAGTCCCAGGACGCCACCGCCCAGCACCACCACGCGCTTGCCGCCGGAAACAGCCTGGCGGAGAACCTCGGCGTCGCGAAGATCGCGCAGCGCGGTCACGCCGGCGGGCAGCACCGGGTGCGCCGGATCCGGGTTGAGGCCGGTGAGGTTGGGGATCACCGGCCGTGAACCCGTGGCGAACACCAGCCGGTCATAGTGCGGGGTGCTGCCGTCGGTGAGGATCACCTGCTGGCGGGCGCGGTCAACCCGGCGGACGCGGACCCCGAGCCGGACATCCACGCCGTCGGCGATCAGCGCGGCGGCGTCGGACAGTGCCAGCGCCCCGGCAGTGGTGCGCCCGACGCCAAGGTCGGCCACCAGCACGCGGTTGTACGCGGCGTCTGCCTCCTCGCCGATTACTGTCAGGCGGGCGAGCCCGCCGCGCACTGCGGGCAGCAGCTCGTCGATCAGCCGTGCGGCAACCGGACCAAAGCCAACAATTACAATCTGCTCACTCATGAGGCCTCCGATGTCTGAAGAACGCTGTGCTGAAGTCCGTTTGCGGCCACCCGGACCCACACCTTGTTGAATTTGAATTCGGGCATCCCCGAGATGGGATCGGTGGCGGCCTCCGTCAGGCGGTTGGCGCTTTCGAGCTCCGGGAAGTGGAACGGCAGGAAAACAGTTTCGGGACGGATCGCCGTGCTGAGCTCAGCCCGGCAGAGCACCTCGCCGCGCTCGTTGGCCACGGACACGAACGAGCCGTCGGTGATGCCCATCGACGCCGCGGCAGCGGGGTGGATCTGCATCTTTGCTTCCGGCTGGGACTCCAGCAGCTCGGACACCCGGCGGGTCTGCGACCCGGACTGGTAGTGCTCCAGGAGGCGGCCGGTAATCAGGGTCATGGTTTTAGCGTCCGAGTCAGGATTTGCTGCCGGAGCACGACGGCGGCGGGGCGCCACCGGGGTCATGACCGCCTTGCCGTCGGCGTGGGCAAAGCCGTCCAGGAACAGCCGCGGGGTGCCTGTGCTGCCGGCGGGGTAGGGCCAGTAGGCGGCCTCGCCGCGGTCCAGCATGTCGTAGTCGATGCCCGAGTAGTCGGCGAGGCCGCCGGCAGAGGCCAGGCGCAGTTCCTCGAACACCGTCTCGGGATCCTCGCTGTACGTGGACGGAGCGTCGAGCGCTTCGGCGATCCGGGCCATGATCCAGAGCTCACTGCGCGCCCCGGCCGGCGGCTGCAGGGCGCGGCGGCGGCGCAGGACGCGACCCTCGAGGTTGGTCAGGGTGCCTTCCTCCTCAGCCCATTGGAGGACCGGCAGGATCAGGTCGGCTTCGGCGGCTGTCTCGGAGACGAAGAAGTCGCAGACCACCAGGAAGTCCAGGCTGCGCAGGCCCGCAATGACCGCGTTGGCATCGGGGGAGGCCACCGCGATGTTGGAGGCGTGCACGAAGAGGCAGCGGACGCCGTCGGGCTGTCCGAGGGACTTCAGGAGCTGGACGGCGGGGAGGCCGGGGCCGGGAATCAGCGATTCCGGCACGCCCCATACCTTGGCCACATGCGCCCGGGCGGCGGGGTCCGTGATCTTGCGGTAGCCGGGGAGCTGATCGGCTTTCTGGCCGTGCTCCCGGCCGCCCTGGCCGTTGCCCTGTCCGGTGAGGGTGCCGTAGCCGCTGCGGGCAGAACCTGGCAGGCCCAGCAGCAGGCTGAGGTTGATGGCAGCGGTGGCGGTGTCCGTTCCGTCCACGTGCTGCTCCACGCCGCGGCCGGTCAGGATGTAGCTTCCGCCCTGGGTGGCGCCGTGAGCAAGCCTGCGGGCCGTCTCGCGGATCAGGTCCGCCGGCACTCCGGTCAGGGACTGGACGCGCTCGGGCCAGAACGCGTTGACGCTGCGGACCAGGGCTTCGAAGCCGCTGGTGCGCGCCTGGATGAAGCCGGTGTCCGCCAGGCCTTCGTGGATCACCACGTGGGAGAGGCCCAGGAGGAGGATGAGGTCGGTGCCCGGCAGGGGCTGGAGGTGCAGGCCGCCGCCGTCGGACGTGAACGCCGCCGTGGCGGAACGGCGCGGGTCCACCACAATCAGGCCGCCGGCGTCGCGGGCTCCCTGGAGGTGCTGCACGAAGGGCGGCATTGTCTCGGCGACGTTGGAGCCGAGCATCAGGATGGTACTGGCGCCGTCGAGGTCTTCGAGCGGGAACGGCAGGCCGCGGTCAACGCCGAAGGCCCGCATGCCGGCGGCGGCTGCGGAGGACATGCAGAACCGGCCGTTGTAGTCGATCCGGGAGGTGCCGAGGGCCAGGCGGGCGAACTTGCCCAGCATGTAGGCCTTCTCGTTCGTCAGGCCGCCGCCGCCGAATACGCCGACGGCGTCCGCACCGTAACGGGCGCGGGTGTCCTTCACTGCTGCGATGATGAGCTTCAGGGCGTCATCCCAGCTGACGGGGCGGTGGACGCCGTCGGAGCCTTTCAGCATGGGCTCAGTGACGCGTCCGGGGTGGTTCAGCAGCGACGCGGACGTCCAGCCCTTGCGGCAGAGTCCGCCGCGGTTGGTGGGAAAATCCCGTCCGGAGACTTCCAGGGCGGGAGCAGCTGCGGCAGGCACAGCAGTCACTGCCGCCGCGGATGGAGCAGGCACGGGGTCTGACCCCGGCTTGACAGCCGGGGTCAGAGCCGCTGGGGACGTCAGCGTCATGGCGCACTGCAGGGCGCAGTAGGGGCAGTGCGTGTCGGCGCTTGTGGTCATGTTAGACGTGTCCCATCGCATTTCGGTTGGCATTGCGGATGTAGCAGGCCCAGCAGACCACCAGCATCAGGACATACGCCCCGACGAAGCCGTAGAAAGCGGGGGTGTATGAACCGCTGGCCGTGTTGGAGGCGTTCAGCACCTGCGGGATAACGAATCCGCCGTAGGCGCCGATTGCCGAGATCAGGCCCAGGGCCGAGGAAGCCAGGCGCTGGGTTGCCACCGAGCTGGCGCCGTTGCGGGCTGCACGGCTGTTGGTGGCGAAGATGATGGGGATCATCCGGTAGGTGGCGCCGTTTCCGAAGCCGCTTGCCGTGAAGAGCATGAGGAAGAGCACCAGGAAGAGCCAGAAGTTCTTCAGCGGCAGGGTCCAGATCATGGTCAGCGTGATGACGGCCATGGAGGCGAAGGCGGCAACGGTCATGCGGGCGCCGCCCATCCGGTCCGCCATGCGTCCGCCGTAGGGGCGGGCCAGCGAACCCACCAGCGGGCCAAGGAAGGCGAGGGACAGTGCCACGGTGCCCACCCCGATGGAGGAGAAAGCGGGGAAGTAGTCCTTGATCAGCTTGGGGAACACCCCGGCGAAGCCGATGAACGAACCGAAGGTGCCGATGTACAGCAGCGCCATGATCCACAGGTGCGGTTCCTTGAGCGCTGCGATCGAGCCTGCCACGTCACCCTTGGCGCTGGTGAGGTTGTCCATGTACTTGTAGGCACCGAAGGCGGCGATAAGGATGAAGGGGACCCACATCCAGCCGGCCATGGGCAGGTTGACGGTGCCGACGGCGAGGAGGGTGATCACAATCGGGACGGCGAGCTGTGCGACGGCGGCACCCATGTTGCCGCCGGCGGCGTTCAGGCCCAGGGCCCAGCCCTTTTCGCGGGCCGGGTAGAAGAACGTGATGTTGGCCATGGAGCTTGCGAAGTTGCCGCCGCCGAAGCCGGCCAGGGCAGCTACCAAGAGCATGACGCCGAACGGTGTCTCCGGGTTGGAGACACACAGCGCCAGTCCAATAGAGGGGATGAGCAGCAGCAGGGCCGACACGATGGTCCAGTTGCGGCCGCCGAACTTCGGGACCATGAACGTGTAGGGGATGCGGAGGGTGGCACCCACCAGGCTGGGCATGGAGATCAGCCAGAAGATTTCAGACGTGGTGAACGTAAAGCCTGCCGCCGGGAGCTGGACCACCACGATGGACCATAGCTGCCAGACGACAAAGCCGAGGAATTCGGCGAAGATGGACCAGTTCAGGTTGCGCCGGGCGATGGATCGGCCCTGGGTCTCCCACTGCTCCTTGTTCTCGGCATCCCAGTTGGCGATCCAGCGGCCGGGGCGGACTTCAAGGGCGGGGGCGTGAACGGTGCGGGTAGTGCCGGGCTGTGCGCCGGCCTCTGCCGTGCGGTCAACAGTCACGGTGTACCTCCTTCGGGGGTTTGTTGTTCTTCAAAGGTAGGGATCGCGCGTTTCGTGAAGCGTCGCCGATTGTTAACGTGCTGTGAAGTTTGCCTATCGGGGCATTTGTGACGGTGTGAGGCGCCTGTGGTGAGACAAATCGAAAAGTCCGCATAGTGGACCCTTTGTCCAGTCGTTGGACGGCCGGAACTATTATTGAGAGATACGTATCCCTTAGCCGGGCAGTCTTTTGGGGCACCCGCCCGGCTTCTCACGAAAGCGTTACTACATGTCATCCACTGCAACCTCACCGCAGCCGGGGTCAGCCAAGCAGGTTAACTCGCGCGGGCGCGTGATCGTCGCCAGCCTCATCGGTACCACCGTTGAGTTCTACGACTTCTACGTCTACGCCACTGCCGCTGTGCTCGTATTCCCCAAGCTGTTCTTCCCCGGACAGAACGAGACCACCCAGCTGCTGAGCTCCTTCGCCGTGTTCGGCGTCGCATTCATCGCCCGACCCCTCGGCTCAATTGTCTTCGGCCACTTCGGAGACAAGTTCGGCCGCAAGGGGACCCTGGTGGCTTCGCTGCTGACCATGGGTATCGCCACGTTCCTGATCGGTTGCCTCCCCACGGCCCTGGTTCCGGGCTGGGGCTTCTGGGCTCCGGCCCTGCTGGTAGTCATGCGTTTCGCCCAGGGCCTTGCCCTCGGCGGGGAGTGGAGCGGTGCAGCCCTCCTGGCCACCGAGAACGCCCCCGCCAACAAGCGCGCCATCTACGGCACGTTCCCGCAGCTGGGTGCGCCCATCGGCTTCATCATCGCCAACGTGATCTTCCTGGTAGCCAGCTACACGCTGTCGCCGCAGGCATTCGAGGCTTGGGGTTGGCGTGTTCCGTTCCTGCTCAGCGCCGTCATGGTGATCATCGGACTCTACGTCCGCCTCAAGCTCATTGAAACGCCCGCCTTCACCAAGGTGCTGGAAAGCAACGAGGTTGCCAAGCTCCCGCTGGCCCGCGTCTTCAAGACCAGCTGGCGCCCGCTCATCCTTGGCACGTTCATCATGCTGGCCACGTACGTGCTCTTCTACCTGATGACCACGTTCACGCTGACCTACGGCACACGTCCCGCTACGCTGGACGCCGCCAAGGCGGCCGCCGAGAAGGCCGGGAAGCCGATGTCCGAGGCTGCAGCCGCCGCGTTCGTCCCCGGACTGGGCTACACGCGCAACGACTTCCTCTGGATGCTGATTGCCGGCGTCGTGTTCTTCGGCATCTTCACCCTCGTCTCCGGACCGCTGGCAGAAAAGTACGGCCGCCGCAAAATGCTGCTGGCCGTGACCGGCGGAATTTTCGTCTTCGGCCTGCTGTTCGTCCCGCTGTTCAGCGGCGGCTTCGTGGGCACCATGGGCCTGCTGATCCTCGGCTTCTCCCTGATGGGGCTCACGTTCGGACCGATGGGTGCGCTGCTGCCTGAGCTGTTCCCCACGAACGTCCGGTACACCGGCTCCGCCGTCAGCTACAACGTCTCCAGCATCCTGGGCGCAGCGGTGGCACCGTTTATCGCCGTCGCGCTCTGGGAGCAGGCTGATGGCAGCCCCGTCCTGGTGGGAATCTACCTGACCTCCATGGCGGTGCTGACCCTCATTGCGCTGTTCATGAGCAAGGAAACCCGGGACCTGGACTACGAGAACAACGTAGCCTGACCGCATTCCGCCCCCGCAAAACATGCCCGGTACCCCTTCGCGGGGTGCCGGGCATGTTTCGTTGGGCGCTCCTACCTTGCGTAGCGCTCCACGAAGTTGCCGAGGATCTTCATCGGTTCCGTGGCGGTGAACTGCCGGGCGTTCTCCATGAGCGTTTCGGCCGATTCCGGCGGGAAGTAGCCGGCATGGCGGTAGATGTCGATCCTGGTGATCAGCCCGTCGGCGTCGAGTTCGGGATGGAACTGCGTGGCGTACAGGTTGGCCTTGATCCGGAACATGTGCACGGGGCAGGCCGCGGAGCTGGCCAGGAGCACGGCGTGGGAGGGCAGGACGGTGCAGGCCTCTTTGTGGCCGGTGAAGGCCGTGAAGCTTTCCGGCAGTCCGCGTAGGAGGGGGTCCTGCAGGCCGTCCGCCGTCAGCTTGATGGTGGTGCCGCCCAGCCCCTCACCGTAGGTCCGGTCGATGACGGCGCCTTGGTGCAGGCCCAGCGTGCCGACCCCGTAGCAGGCCCCGAGGAACGGGTAATCCGCCGGCACAATGCGGTCCAGCAGCAGGCGCAGCTCACGTTCCACCCGGTGCTGGGCTGCGCTTTTGTGATCCGCCGGGTCGCTGGAGGTGAAGGGGCTGCCGCCCACAATCACGCCGGAGTAGTCGGACAGGTCCAGCTCCGGCAGGGGACCGGCTTCCATCCGGATGCGCCGGAGCTGTGCGGGCTCGAGTCCGCCATAGCGCAGGTAGGCCTCGTATTCCTCCTCTGCCGCCTTGTCCTCGGCACGCGATGCAAGCAGTAGAAATGGCTTCACAGGCTAAGTGTGCATGGAGCCGCCCCCCGGGCGCCAAGGGCGCGCCGGGGGCGGCTCGGAATGCAGTGTGGACGGGAAGGGACCGGTGGGAGGTCAGTCCTCGATCGTGGCGATCACGGCACCGGCCGAGACCGTCTCGCCGGCGATTGCGGCCAGGCCCGTGATGGTGCCCGCACGGTGCGCCGTGAGCGGCTGCTCCATTTTCATCGCTTCGAGCACGACGACGAGATCACCTTCGGCAACAACGTCACCTTCGGCTACGGCCACCTTTACGATGGTTCCCTGCATGGGGGAGGTCAGCGCGTTGCCGCCGGCAGCTGCGGCCGGTCCGCCGGAACGGGTCCGCTTCTTGGCCTTGGCCGGCTTGGCGGAGCCGCCGCCGGCGCTGAACGAGCCGAGTGACGCCGGAAGCACCACCTCAAGGCGCTTGCCGCCCACCTCGACGACGACGCGCTGGCGATCGCCGGCATCGGGCGCTTCAGCGTCGGTGCCGGTCGGCGTCCACGCCGGAATGTTGTTGACGAACGCCGTCTCGATCCAGCGGGTATGGACCCTGAAGGGTCCCTCTGCCGGGGCGAAGTCGGGGTTGGTGACCACGGCGAGGTCGAAGGGAATGACCGTGGGGATGCCCTCGACCACCATCTCCTCCAGGGCGCGGCGGGAACGCTGCAGTGCCTGCGCACGCGTGGCGCCCGTGACGATCAGCTTGGAGAGCATCGAGTCGAAGTTGCCGCTGATGACATCGCCCTGCTCCACGCCGGAGTCGATCCTGATGCCGGGGCCGGTGGGGTTTTTCAGGGTAGTGATGGTGCCCGGCGCCGGCATGAAGTTGCGGCCCGGGTCCTCGCCGGTGATGCGGAATTCGATGGAGTGCCCGCGGATCTCGGGATCGTCGTAGCCCAGCTTTTCGCCGCGGGCCAGCCGGAACTGTTCGCGGACCAGGTCGATTCCGGTGACTTCCTCGGAGACGCAGTGCTCCACCTGGAGGCGGGTGTTGACCTCGAGGAAGGAGATGGTGCCGTCCTGGCCCACCAGGAATTCGCACGTGCCGGCGCCGAGGTAGCCGGCCTCCTTGAGGATGGCTTTGGAGGATTCGTAGAGCCGGCGGTTCTGTTCCTCGGTAAGGTACGGTGCGGGTGCTTCTTCAACCAGCTTCTGGTTGCGACGCTGCAGCGAGCAGTCGCGGGTGGAAACCACCACGACGTTGCCGTGGGCGTCCGCCAGGCACTGGGTTTCGACGTGCCGGGGTGCGTCCAGGAAGCGCTCGATGAAGCATTCACCACGTCCGAACGCGGCCACGGCCTCGCGGACGGCCGACTCGAACAGTTCCGGGATTTCCTCGCGGGTGCGGGCCACCTTGATGCCGCGGCCGCCACCGCCGAAAGCTGCCTTGATGGCCACGGGCAGGCCGAACTTGTCCACGAATTCGAGGATCTCTTCGGCGGACTCCACCGGATCGGCGGTGCCGGGGACCTGGGGTGCGCCCACCTTTTCGGCGATGTGCCGGGCCTGGACCTTGTCGCCCAGCGCGGAAATTGCTTCCGGGGAGGGTCCGATCCAGGTGATGCCGGCGCCGATGACCATGGCTGCGAACTGCGCGTTTTCGGCCAGGAACCCGTAGCCGGGGTGGATGGCGTCGGCGCCGCACTGGTGGGCCACCTCGATGAGCTTTTCCATCACCAGGTAGGACTCGGCGGCGGTGTTGCCGCCCAGCGCGTAGGCTTCGTCCGCCAGGCGTACGTGCAGGGCGTCACGGTCCGGATCGGCGTACACAGCCACGGATGCGATGCCTTCGTCACGGGCGGCGCGGATAATGCGAACAGCGATTTCACCGCGGTTGGCGATGAGGACTTTGCTGAGCCGCTTGGAGCTCGTCAGGGCGGCACCTGCGTGGCTGGGGGCGGTGGACTGCTCTGGACTTGCGGACTGCTCCGTATTTGCTGACAAGGCGTCTCCTTCTTTCCTTCAGGGAGCCTAGCGCGATTTTGAGGGTTCCGCCGATATTACTTGCGGATTCCGCGGGTAAAGCTCCCAACCTTTGTAGGGAAGCTACAAACAGGTGCGAATTGCCTCACTCGGCCCGGACTTCCGCGGGGTCAATGGCGCCGCCGGTCCACAGCTCGGTGATGCCCACCTGCGCCTGGCCCAGCAGCCCGCGGAGGGTGGAAATGGAGAGCCCGACGACGGTGTGGGGGTCGCCGTCGACCTTCCTGATGAAGGCCCCGCCGTAGCCGTCGATAGTAAAGGAGCCGGCGCACTGGAGCGGCTCACCGGTGGCGATGTAGGCATCGATTTCGTCGCCGCTCATCTCCATGAAATGGACCTCGGCAGAGGTCACGGAGCCCAGCGTGGCGCCGGAGCCGAAGCCATCCGGGTCGGTAGCTTCGGGATCGGTGTCGCGGCAGTCCACCAGCCAGTGTCCCGTGTGCAGCACGCCCATGGCGCCGCTCATGCGCAGCATCCGTTCCTTGGCGACGTCGGCCGTGTACGGCTTGCCGTGGGCCTCGCCGTCGAACTCGAAGACGGAATCGCAGCCGAGCACCAGGGCACCCTCGGCTTCCGGCAGTGAGGCGACGGCCTCCGCCTTGGCGCGCGCCAGCAGCAGGGCGGTGTCGTGCGGATCCGTCACGCCGTAGCGGGCCTGGACCGCATCTTCATCCACGTCGGAAACCAGGATCTCGTGCCGGATGCCGGCATGGCTCAGCAGTTTGGTGCGGGCGGGGGACTGGGAGGCAAGAATCAGGCGGGTCACCGGTCCAGCCTAATTCCCGCGGGCTTGATTGTCGCTCGGGCTGATCGCTTGGAGCTTATCGCTCGTGGCTTATTGTCAGAGGCCGGCGGGATAGTTGGTTCATGGATGGGAATTGGGGACCGGAAACGGTACGGGTAATGGCCGGACGCTATGACGGCGACCTCCGCGACGTGGTAGCGATGTGCTTGCACGCGCTTCAACAGATTAAGGTGCCTGAGGGCGGTGCCGAGCAGATCGAATTCTGTCGGCGACTGGAGGAGCTGGGCTCCGCATTGGCTCCTGTCATAACGCGTCTTGAGGTGGCGGCTGTCCTAAGTCGTGTGCCGATAGCTACGTCCGGTGTGGGCACGTCCCCAATGGCATCCGAAGCGGCCGACCGGCTCCTGTTGGCCCTCATTAATGTCGTAGCCCAGCGGGACTATTGAGCTATGGACGGCAATCAGGGGTCCGAAGCGGATCCGGCAGCAGCAGGGTGCGGCTGCGCCTGCAGGTGCCGTCAGTGGCCCGCAGCGGAAGGTGCAGTAGTAGCGCTGGACGATGACACGCCTGAGCTGGACGCTGCCCGTTTGATTGATGAGATCCGCACCCTGGAGGACAGCAAGTCTGCCTTGGCCGCCCGTCAGGCCCGGTTGTCTGTCGCATTTGACCAGCTGCAGCGCCGGGAGCAGTCCGTCGCCGGAATTCCCACAGATCAGCTCGGGGCGGGCGTCGGAGCACAGATTGCCCTCGCCCGTCGCGAATCCCCGGCCAAGGGGAGCCGGTTGCTGGGCCTGGCCAAGGCCTTGGTTACTGAGATGCCGCGCACCCTCGCAGCACTGGAGGCCGGGCAGTTGAATGAATGGCGGGCCACGTTGCTGGTGCGCGAAACGGCCTGCCTGTCCGCGGAGGACCGTTGTAGCGTCGATGAGGAGCTCGCTCCCGACACCGGTACCTTTGGCGGTGCCGGTGACCGGGGGATCGTCGCCGCGGTCCGGACCGCTGCCTATCGTCGCGACCCACACTCCGTTACACAACGTGCGGCCCACGCCGCCACGGGGAGGCACGTCAGTCTGCGGCCGGCGCCGGACACCATGTGCTACCTGACCGCGCTGCTTCCCGTCGCGGCCGGTGTGGCTGTTCACGCTGCGCTGGTTCGGAACGCGGACTCAGTACGCAGCGGCGGGGATCCCCGGTCCCGGGGCCAGGTCATGGCCGATGACCTTGTCGAACGCGTCACCGGGACGCCGGGTGGGATCGCCGGCGTCGAAATCCAGCTCGTCATGACTGACCGGACCCTATTCCAGGGCGACAGAGAACCGGCACGCCTCCCTGGCTATGGCGTGGTTCCTGGCGGCTGGGCCAGAAGCATCATTGGCCGGGGCGGATCCGCGTCTGGCGCGCCTGGGGCTCCCGGTGCTCCGGACCCCGGCGCAGCTGAGGACCAGACGTTCACCGTGTGGATCCGCCGCCTGTACACCGTCCCTGCTTCGGGCGAGTTGGTGGCGATGGATTCGCGCGCCCGGCTTTTCCCTGCCGGACTCCGCCGCTTCATCGAGGCACGGGACGACACCTGCCGCACCCCGTACTGCGACGCACCCATCCGCCATCTGGACCATGTCGTCCCCTGGCACGGCGGCGGCGCTACAACGCAGGCCAACGGCGCCGGGCTCTGCGAAGCCTGCAACCACACCAAGGAAACGCCGGGCTGGAGTTCGCGTGGACGGCCAGGACCCAAGCACACGATTGAGGTCACCATCCCCACTGGCCACAGCTACTTTTCAACAGCACCCCCGCTGCCAGGGGCAAGGTTCAGTCACGGTGTTGTGCACGCAACAAAGCCGCCCACCGATCGAAGTGATCAGCGGACGGCTTGTTGATCTGCGTGGATCGCTGTGAACTTAGCGTGCCGTGGCGACTGCGTCCTCAGATTCGGCAGTGTTTACGGCGACGGAGGTATCGTCCTTGCGGAGTTTCGCGCCCTCCACGTCCACGTCCGGGAGGATGCGGTCCAGCCAGCGCGGCAGCCACCAAGCTCTTTCGCCGAGCAGGTACATCACGGCAGGGACGATGGTCATACGGACTACAAAGGCATCGATCAGCACGCCGAAAGCCATGGCGAAGCCGAGGGGCCGGACCATGTTCAGGTGCGAGAAGATGAAGCCGGCGAAGACGCTGACCATGATGATGGCGGCAGCGGTCACCACGGCAGCGGCATGGCTGAACCCGCTCCGGACGGCGTGCTTGGCGGTTTCACCGTGCATGAACGATTCGCGCATGCCGGAGGTGATGAACACCTGGTAGTCCATGGCTAGTCCGAACAGCACGCCGATCAGGATGATGGGCAGGAAGCTCAGCACGGCACCCGGATTTTCGACGCCGAAGATGGCACCGAGCCAGCCCCACTGGTAAACCGCTACGACGGCGCCGAACGCGGCGGCCAGCGAGAGCAGGAACCCGCCGGTGGCCAGCAGCGGCACCCAGATGGAGCGGAACACGAGCAGCAGCAGGATCAGCGAGAGGCCAACCACGATTGCGAGGTACGGCGGCAGCGCGTCACCGAGCTTGGTGGATACATCGACGTTGCCGGCGGTCTGCCCGGTAAGCCCGATGGTGACGCCGGTGGAGTCCTTGATCTGGTTCTTTTCGGCGCGGAGTTCGGAGACCACCTGAACGGTGCTCGCGCTGGCCGGGCCTTCGTTCGGGATGACCTGGAACACCGCCGTGCGGCGGTCCTCGCTCAGGGCCAGCGGCACCGCTGCAGTGACGTTTCCGGTTTCGCGCAGGATGTCCGCGACATCGAGCTGCTTGGCCTGCGCCTCGGCTTCGCTAAGGCCCTCGGGGAGGTCGCCCACCACGATAATCGGGCCGGTCATGCCTTCGCCGAAGCTCCGCTTGGTCACGTCATAGGCCTTGAAAGCCTGCGAGGCTACCGGCTCGGAGCTGGCGTCCGGCAGCGCGAGCCGCAGCTGGCTGGCGGGCAGGGCTACGACCCCGAGCAGTACCACTCCCGCGAGCAGTGCCAGCCACGGGTGTTTGGTGACAATGCCGCCCCAGCCGTGGCTGCTGCGGTATTCGTCCTTGGCACGGTCCTCGGTTTCGTGGCCGGGCGCGGCGTTGTGCTTCTCGGCCTTGGCCCAGGCCCGCTTGGAGATCAGCTTCCGGCCCACCAGGGACAGGACAGCAGGCGTCAGGGTCAGGGCCACGACGACGGCGACGGCAACCGTCGCGGCTGCCGAGAGACCCATGACGGCCAGGAACGGAAGGCCCGGGACCACAAGGGCTGCAAGGGCGATGATGACGGTCAGGCCCGCGAAGAGCACGGCATTGCCGGACGTTCCGGTGGCCAGGGCCACGGATTCCTCCGGGTCCATGCCGGCGAGCAGCTGGCTGCGGTGACGGTTGACGATGAACAGGGAGTAATCAATCCCGACGGCGAGGCCCAGCATCAGCGCCAGCATCGGGGAGACGGAGCTCATGTCCATGGTGCCGCTCAGTGCGAAGGTGCCGCCTACCCCGACGGCGACGCCGACGACGGCCATCAGGAGGGGAAGTCCTGCCGCAACCAGGGTCCCGAGCATGATGACCAGGACCAGGGCTGCGACCGCGATGCCGATAATCTCGGCGGTGCCGAACAGCTCGGAAATGTCCTCGCTGATTTCCTTGCTGGGAAGGGCTGTCACGTTGGCGGCGGACACCTCCTTGACGATGTCCTGGACCTCCTGGCGGACGTCCGGATTCAGGCCGTTGATCGAGGTCTTGAACTGAACCTGGGCGATGGCGGCCTTGCCGTCTTCGGAGACGAAACGTAGGCCCTCAGAGGCCTGCAGCTGGCGCTCGCCGAGCGCCAGCTTTGCCTCACCGGCTTCCAGGTCCCTGGTGCCGGCGTCGAGCTTTGCCTCGCCTTCCGCCAGGGCAGCCTTCTGCTGGCCGAGCTGTGCCTCGATCGCGGCGGCCGGCATACCGGCCGCGGCCATCTGCTGTTCCGCTGCCTCCAACTGGGCCTTTCCTGCTGCCAGCTCGGCCGCTGCCTGGCCGAGCCGGGCCTTGCCGGCGGCGGACTGCTCCTGCCCTGCGGCGAGGTCCGCGGCTGCCTTATCAAGCTGGGCCTGGGTTGCGAACGGGTCAACTGTGCCCTGGACATCGGGAAGGGTCCTGAGCTTGGTCAGCGCAGCCGCGACGGCGTCCTTCCCAGCCTGGCTGAACCGGGCGTCGTTGGCTTCGAACACCACGCTCGCGGAGCCGCCGGAGGAGGAAGGGAGCTCCTTCTTAAGCTTGTCCGCCATCTGCTGGGTTTCCGTGCCCGGGATCTGGAAGTTGTTGGACAGAGTGCCGTGGAAGGCGGCTGCCGCTCCGCCGACGGCCACCATCACGGCGAGCCACACAGAGATGACAAGCCAGCGGTGCCGGTAGGAGAACTTGCCGAGGCGGTAGAGCAAAAGTGCCATGTCAGTGCCGATCTGTGGAGAGGGTGGCGGTGGGCATAAAGCCTGAGCCGAGCAGGCCCATGGCATCGATCAGGAGTTGGCGGAGTGTCGAAAGCGACGCGGCCGAAAGGTCTGCGCCGCACCGGGCGAACCAGACGTCCATGGCGGCCTTCCCGCAGGAGATGATGGAGCCGGCCAGCGCCCGGAGGTAGAGCTCGTCGAGTTCCCCGCCCGCGGTCCGGGCGAAGCGTTCGCGGGCGGCGTCGATGATTTCCGCCGTGCAGTGGTCCCACGCTTCAAGTTCGGAACGGTTGAGCTGCGGATTGGACTGCGCCAGGCTGTACAGCTCGGCCATGGGGGCCACCGTCATGGGGTCCGCCAGTTGGATCAGGGCCGCCCTTGCGGACTCCAGGATGGGCTCATCCGCGGGCCTCAGCCGGAACTGCGCCAGGGCGTTGTCCAGAAAACCGTGGGTCACCGAGGCCAGTGCCGCCTCCGTGCTGCTGAAGTAGTTGAAGAACGTGCGCCGGGAGATGCCGGCGGCGTCGGCGATGTCCTCGACGGTAAAGTTCCCCGGCCCCTTGCTGCGCAGGAGTTGGAGGGAAGCGTCGGTGATCGCCTGGCGCGTGGCGGCCTTGTTGAGCTCCCGTCGCGAGGTAGGCGCAGGGGTGGTTTGAGGGTGGGGCACGGCATTACACTACGTGCATATTTACACTCCGTGCAAGTTTCTGCCGTGGTCCGATTCACAGGTTCCTGACAGCTTTATGACAGCTCATCCTTATGTGGCTGCCGGACCCTTGGGGAAGGTAGGCGATCTGTACCTGCCACCGGAAGCAGCCGTGTTGCCGCGGCGGATCGAGGAGACGAGCCATGTCTAACAGGAAGAAATTGGGCCTCGGCCTGGGCGCCGTTGCCCTGGTTGCCGGGGCCGGGATCGGAGTCAGCGGAATCGCATCGGCGGCCACCACGCCGACACCCACTCCGTCGGCCAGCGCATCTGCCGATGCCAACACTGACCATCCCGACCGCGGGCACAAGGGCGGCCGGCACGGACACGGCGGAGGTGTGCAGGCATCGGAGCTCGCTGCCAAACTTGGCGTGGACGAGGCGAAGGTCACCGAGGCGCTCAAGTCGTTCCGTGACGCTAACAAGCCGGCCACGCGGCCGGCCGACGGCGAGAAGCCGGACCGGGAAGCCATGGAAGCAGCCTTGGCCAAATCCCTCGCGGAGTCGCTTGGCATTGAGGAATCCAAGGTCGCCTCAGCCATTGAGGAACTGCGCGCAGAGGAACGGTCCGAGCGGGCCGCGGCCCTGAAAACCCGGCTGGACAAGGCGGTCGCGGACGGCAAGCTCACCCAGGCGGAAGCGGACGCCGTCACCAAAGCCGTTGAGCAGGGCGTGATTGGCGGCAGGGGTCACTAGGCCCGCAGCACATCAGCGCGAACGTACAGTTGAGGCCCCAAACCCGTGTGGATTTGGGGCCTCAACTGTACGTTCGCGCTTTCTGGCGGGTGGTTTCTAAGCCTTGGTGCCCGCCAGCTCGCGTCCGTTCGCACCCTTAGAAGCTCCGGCGTCGTCGGCCGAGGGGTCTGCGGCGGGCTCGGCGTCGTCGTCAACGAACGGGTCACCGTTGCGCGGTGCGTTGTACAGCGCCTCGTCCAGGATGCCCTGGCGCTTGGCAACGATCGTGGGGACGAGCGCCTGCCCGGCCACGTTGACCGCCGTGCGGCCCATGTCCAGGATCGGGTCGATCGCCAGCAGGAGGCCGACGCCGGCGAGCGGCAGTCCCAGCGTGGAGAGCGTCAGGGTCAGCATGACGACGGCGCCGGTGGTGCCAGCGGTGGCCGCTGAGCCCAGGACGGAGACGAGTGCGATCAGCAGGTACTGGCTGAAATCGAGCTGGATGCCGAAGAACTGGGCCACGAAGATCGCGGAGATGGCCGGGTAGATCGCAGCGCAGCCGTCCATCTTGGTGGTGGCACCCAGCGGCACGGCGAAGGAGGCGTAGGCGCGCGGGACACCCAGGCTTCGTTCGGTGACGCGCTGGGTCAGCGGCAGCGTGCCCACGGAGGACCGGGAAACGAAGGCCAGCTGCACGGCGGGCCAGACGCCGGAGAAGTACTGCTTGACGGACAGCCCGTGCGTGCGGACCAGGACCGGGTAGACCACGAACAGCACGAGGGCCAGTCCGACGTAGATGGCGAAGGTGAACTTGCCCAGCGAGCCGATGGTGTCCCAGCCATAGACGGCCACGGCGTTGCCGATCAGGCCCACCGTGCCCAGCGGCGCAATCCGGATGATCCACCACAGGACCTTCTGGATGACGGCGAGGGCGGAAGCGTTAAGGGTCAGGAAAGGCTCTGCGGCCTTGCCCACCTTCAGGGCGGCCACGCCGACGGCGATAGCGATCACCAGGATCTGGAGGACGTTGAAGCTGACGGCCGTGGTCACGGCGCCTGACTCGGCAACGGTGGAGCTGGCACCCAGGCCGAGGAAGTTCTTGGGAAAGAGGCCGGTGAGGAAGGCCCACCAGTCACCGGACTTGCCGGAGTACTTGGCTTCCTGGGTGATGCCGGTGCTGGCGCCGGGCTGCAGCAGCACGCCCAGTCCGATACCGATCAGCACCGCGATCAGCGACGTGATGGCAAACCAGAGCAGCGTGTTCCACGCCAGTTTGGCGGCGTTGGAGACCTGTCGGAGGTTGGAGATGGAACTCACGACGGCAGTGAAGATGAGGGGGACCACGGCGGTCTGCAGCAGCGAGACGTAGCTCGAGCCGATGGTCTGCAGGGTGGCGCCGAGGGCATTGGGGCTTGCCTTCGTGCTGCCCGTGTACTTGGCCAGGAGGCCAAGGCCGAGGCCCACGATCAGGGCGGCGATAATCTGGAAGCCGAACGAGCCGGCCCAGGCGGGAAGCCGGAAGCCGGTGTTTCCTGCGGGGGAGGGGGTGCTGGTTTGAGTGATCACCTGAACACGCTAGGCGGACGGCCTATAGCACCACGAACGCACGTTGAGAAATGTTACGGGAACAAAATTGCTGCACTCCCCGGAAATCCCCGAAGAATGGTGTCACTAGGCACTTTTATGAAGTTATTCCCGGCACCCGTGTGGCAAACATCTCGCCGACTCGTCAGGCGGAAGGCGGTTACCCCAGCAGTGCGCGCTTCAGGGTGTCCAGGCCCACGGAGCCGATGTTCAGCGCCTTGGTGTGGAAAGCCTTCAGGTCGAAGCCGGGACGGGTCTCGAGCTCAGCCCGGATCTGTTCCCAGAGGCGCTGGCCCACCTTGTAGGACGGCGCCTGGCCCGGCCAGCCCAGGTATCGAGCGAATTCGAAGTTGAGCTGGCCTTCGCTGATCGCCAGGTTCTCCTTGAGGAAGTCGTAGCCCCTGTCCATCGTCCAGGTGCCGCTGCCCCAGCGTTCCGGAACCTCCAGCTCCAGGTGCACTCCGATGTCGAAGACCACGCGAGCCGCCCGCATGCGCTGCATGTCCAGCATGCCCATGTGGTCGCCCGGGTCCTTGAGGTAGCCCAGCTCCTGCATCAGTTTCTCGGCGTAGAGTGCCCAGCCTTCGCCGTGGCCCGATGTCCAGCAGACGTTGCGGCGCCACTTGTTGAGCAGCTCCCGGCGGTAGATGGCCGTGGCGATCTGGAGGTGGTGTCCGGGCACGCCTTCGTGGAACACGGTGGTGGTCTCGGCCCAGGTGGTGAACGTGTCCTCGCCCGGCGGTACGGACCACCACATCCGGCCCGGCCTGCTGAAGTCGTCGGAGGGGCCGGTGTAGTAGATGCCGCCCTCGTCGGTGGGGGCAATCAGGCATTCGAGCGTCTGCATGATGTCCGGGATCTCAAAGTGAACGCCGGCGAGATCTGCCACCGCCTTGTCCGAGAGCCCCTGCATCCAGGCCTTGAGGGCGTCAGTGCCCTTGAGTTGACGGGCGGGATCGCTGTTCAGGACCGCCTTGGCTTCCTCCATGGAAGCGCCGGGCCGGATTTCGTCGGCCACGCGTTCCTGTTCCGCAATGAGGCGCTCCAGTTCCTGGACGCCCCAGGCGTAGGTCTCGTCGAGGTCCACAGTGGCGCCAAGGAAGACGCGCGATGCCAGTGCATAGCGGTCCCGGCCCACCGCGTCCTTGGCCGGGGCCACGGGCAATAATTCGGTGGACAGGAAGTCCGCGAGTCTTTCATACCCCGCCCGGGCGGCGGCAGCGCCGTCGTCGAGCTTTGCCTGCAGTTCCGCGGAAAGCGGGCCGTCCGCCGTCTTCGCCCCGGCCGCCATCTTGGCGAAGAAGCCGTCCTCGGCGGCGTATTTGGTGGCCTGCTCGATGACGATGGACACCTGCCGGGCTGCGGAGACCTTGCCCTGTTCCTTGGCGGAGCGCAGCGACTCGATGTAGCCCTCGATGGCACCGGGCACGCTGTGGGCGCGGCCGGCGATGTGCTCCCAGTGTTCCGTGGAATCGGTGGGCATCAGGTCAAAGATGGCGCGGATGTCCTGCGCCGGCGAGGAGATGTTGTTCAGGTCCGCGGCGTCCCAGCCGGATTCGTGGATTTCCAGTTCCAGCCCCAGCCGCTCACGCATGGCGTCAAGCGTGACGGCGTCCACGTCGTCCGCGGGCTCCAGCCCGTCGAGGGCGCGGAGAGTCTCCCGCGCCGCCGATATGAACCCTTCGATGCCGGCCGGCGAGAAGTCCTGGAACTCAGTTTCGTGGCCGGGCACGCCGAGCGTGGTGGCAAAGCTCGGGTTGAGTCTGATCAGGGTGTCCGTGTAGGCGTCTGCGACGGCGTCGATAGCTGTTTGGGGGCGCGAAGAGGCTGCGGTTTCGGTAGTCACCCCACGAGACTAACGGGGCAGTCCCAGTTATGAAAGACTCACTGAACTATTCGGTGTGTCAGTCGCGGGCCTTAGCCGCGGCTCCGCTTCCAGGCTCCCGGTCCCGGGCTGGGGGCCAGCCGCAGCTGCTGCCGCCGCACCCAGTGGCGGACGCTGGGCTTTGCATCGCCTTCCGGCTCGGCAGTGCCGAGAGAGAGTACGACGGCGGCCAGCGCCGCGAGTTCCACGTCCGTCGGTTCACCCTTGACCACGGAGAATAACGGCTCCTCGGCTGCCGTTTCAGGCGCTGGTTCGTTTCCGGCGGGCTCCACTTCCGGGGTCACAGCGGAATGTTTCCGTGCTTCTTGGCGGGCAGGCTGGCGCGCTTGTCCCGCAGGGCACGCAGGCCCCTGATGATCTGAACCCGGGTTTCGGACGGCGCAATAACGGCATCCACGTAGCCAAGCTGAGCCGCCTGGTAGGGGTTGAGGAGTTCTTCCTCGTACTGCCGGATGACATCGGCGCGCTTGGCCTCGACGTCGCCGCCGGCCTCCGCCACTGCGGCAAGCTCGCGGCGGTACAGGATGTTGACGGCGCCCTGTGCACCCATAACGCCGATCTGGGCCGTGGGCCAGGCCAGGTTCAGGTCAGCGCCGAGCTTCTTGGAACCCATCACGATGTACGCTCCGCCGTAGGCCTTGCGGGTGATGACGGTGAGCTTGGGGACAGTGGCCTCGGCATAGGCGTACAGGAGTTTGGCGCCGCGGCGGATGATGCCCTGGAATTCCTGGTCCTTGCCCGGCAGGAAGCCCGGCACGTCCACCAGGGTGATGATGGGGATGTTGAAGGCGTCGCAGTTCCGGACGAAGCGCGCGGCCTTTTCGGAAGCCGAGATGTCCAGGGTGCCGGCGAACTGCATGGGCTGGTTGGCCACGATGCCCACGGTGTGCCCTTCGATACGGCCGTAGCCGATCATCACGTTGGGGGCGTAAAGGGCCTGCATTTCCAGGAAATGGCCGTCGTCCACGATCTGCCCAACGAGCTTGCGCATGTCGTAGGGCTGGTTGGCGGAATCCGGGATGAGCGTGTCCAGGGCAAGGTCGTCGCCGTCGACGTCCAGTTCCTGCTGGTGCTCCAGTACCGGGGCTTCGGCCAGGTTGTTGGAGGGAAGGAAGTCCAGGAGTTCGCGGACGAATTCGATGGCGTCCGCCTCGTCCGCCGCCAGGTACGTGGAGGTGCCGGTGGTGGCGTTGTGCTGGCGCGCACCGCCCAGGGTTTCCATGTCAACATCCTCGCCCGTGACTGTCTTGATCACATCCGGGCCGGTGATGAACATGTGCGACGTCTTGTCCACCATGACCACGTAGTCGGTCAGGGCGGGGGAGTACGCGGCACCGCCGGCGGAGGGTCCCATGATCAGGGAGATCTGCGGGACGACCCCGGAGGCATGGACGTTGTTGCGGAAGATGTCCGCGAACATGGCCAGGGAAGCGACACCTTCCTGGATCCGGGCGCCGCCGCCGTCCAGGATGCCCACCACCGGGCAGCCGTTGCGGAGCGCGAATTCCTGGACCTTGACGATTTTCTCGCCGTTGACCTGGCTGAGTGAGCCGCCGTACACCGAGAAATCCTGGCTGTACACGGCGACGGGACGGCCGTCCACGGTGCCATAGCCGGATACCAAGCCGTCGCCGAGGGGCTTCTTCTTTTCCATGCCGAATGCCGTGGAGCGGTGGACAGCCAGCGCGTCGAACTCGACGAAGGATCCCTCGTCCAGGAGGAGGTCGATGCGTTCGCGGGCGGTGTTCTTGCCGCGGGCGTGCTGCTTTTCGATGGCCTCGGGGCCGGATGGCTGTTCAGCACGCGCCTGGCGGTCGCGGAAATCTGCAATCTTTCCCGCAGTCGTTGTCAGATCGTGGCTCATCAAGTATCTCCGGCTCTGTAGCTGATAGTCGCTGGCCCTGCGTCGCAACGGCGCTTAAGTAGCTTCCGCACAAAACCAGGACCCTGCTGGCTAGTCTAGTGACGCAAATGGCCCGGACGGCTGTAGAAAACCTACAATTTTCTGCCGTCGGGTGGCACTGACCAGTATGTTACTCACCGGTAACATACTTCGGCTACAGTGTCCTTATGACTTCAAGCAACGATGCTTCGGGCACCGCCGCAGGGCCGTACCAGGCCGCCGGTTCCCTTCAGGGACGCACTATTTTGATGTCGGGGGGAAGCCGCGGCATCGGCCTGGCCATTGCCCTTCGTGCCGCACGCGACGGCGCGAACATAGCGCTGATGGCAAAAACCGGCCAGCCGCACGCGAAACTCGAAGGGACCGTCTTTAGCGCTGCGGAACAGTTGGAAGCGGCGGGCGGCCGGGCGCTCCCTATCGTCGGCGACGTGCGCAATGACGACGACGTCGCCGGGGCGGTCGCCGCCGCCGTCGAACGCTTCGGCGGAATCGACGTCGTGATCAACAACGCCTCCGCCATTGACCTGTCCAGGACCGACGCAGTGGACATGAAGCGCTACGACCTCATGCAGGACATCAACGTGCGGGGCACGTTCCTGCTGTCCAAGCTGGCGCTGCCGGCCCTGCGCCGGTCGTCGTCCGCCAACATCCTGACCCTGTCACCTCCCCTGAACCTCGATCCCAAATGGGCCGGAATGCATCTGGCCTACACCATGGCCAAATACGGCATGAGCCTCACCACCCTCGGCCTGGCCGAGGAACTCAAGGACGATGGCATTAGCGTCAACTCGCTCTGGCCCTGCACCCTGATCGATACGGCAGCCATCCGCAACATGCCCGGCGGGGAGAACATGGTCAAGGCCGCACGCGGACCGGAGATCATGGCTGACGCGGCACATGCCGTGCTGACGGGAAGCAACCTGGTGGGAGGCGAGGGGTCACGTAGCGGCAATTTTTACACGGATGAACAGGTGCTCGCCGCTGCGGGGGTGGCCGACTTTTCCCCGTACAGCCTAGGGGTGCCGGAGGACCGGCTGGTCCCTGACATTTTCCTCTGAGAACCTGTCCGCCGCCGCCGGGGCAGCGCCAACTCGGTAGGATTCAACTATGGACGCCCCACAGCCTGCCGACGGCCAGGACCCGATCAATCCGCACCCTCCGGAGACCCCCGCCGGCCTCAACCGCAAAGAGCTGGGGAGTGAGGATTTCCTGGCTGCCAACGGCATTGCGCAGCTCACCGTGGTGGACTCGACAGGGTCCACCAACGCGGACCTCCTTCAGGGTGTGACCGTGGATCCCCGCGCCTGGCCGGACCTTTCCGTGCTGACGGCGGAGCACCAGACCGCCGCCCGCGGCAGGCTGGACCGGCACTGGGAAGCGCCGCCCCTCAGCTCAGTACTGGTGTCGATTGTCCTCCGCCCGGTGAACGCGGAAGGCCGGCCGTTGCCCACCCATACGTACTCCTGGTTCTCATTGCTCGCTGCCCTTGCCCTGCGGGAGGCACTCCTGGAAACGGCGGGCATCCCGGCCGAGATCAAGTGGCCCAACGACGTCATGGTGCGGGGCCGGAAAATCGCCGGCATCCTGGCGCAGCTGGGACCCATGGGGGACGGTACGGTTCCGCCCGTCATCCTCGGCACCGGTCTCAACGTGACCCTGACTGCCGCAGAGCTGCCCGTACCCACGGCCACATCCGTCCTGCTGGAAAATGCCAGGACTGTGGACCGGACCGCACTGCTCAAGAGTTACCTTTCACGCTTTGCCGTGCTCTACCGCAGCTTCTGCAATGCCGACGGCGACCCCGCCGCGGGACTGGCCGGCGGACCCTCGCTGCACAAGCGGGTCGAGTCGGTGATGTCGACCCTGGGCAAGCAGGTGCGCGCGCAACTGCCCGGCGACCATGAGATCATCGGCCACGCCTCCCGCCTGGACGAGTACGGCTCCCTCCTGGTGGTGGACGCAGCCAGGCATGAACACGTCGTGACGGCCGGCGACGTCGTCCACCTCCGGCCGTGGACACCGCCCGGCGCGGGCGGCGGATCAGCACCCGGGGCAGGGACCGGCGCCGCAGAAAGCGGATATGCGTAAAGACCTCCTGCCGGGAGAACAGGTCATCACTGTTACCCGGCCACAGCCCCGGAAGCTTTTCTTTCCGGGGCTGCTGTTCATCGTCGCTCCTGCCCTCGGTGCTTACGCGAGTGCCTGGATCGTGAAAGGCGGACCGGCCGGGCTGGTTCCGCTGATCACCGGGGAGTGGACTCTCTGGCTTGTCGCAGTGTGCGTCGGAGGGGTTGCGTGGATACTGTTGGGGTACTGCCTGCCGCGGGTGCTCAAGTGGCACGCAACGCAGTACGTGCTGACCAGCCGGAGGATAGTTGCCCGCTACGGCATGCTGCGCAGGAGGGACATGCAGATTTCCCTCGCTTCCGTGCAGCACGTGGGTGTCAGCCAGTCGTTGTGGCAACGCATATTGCGTTCCGGGAATATATCGTTGGATACCGGACACGGCGCTGAAGCCGTCATCCCGGATGTTCCGGAGGCGGTGAGGTTTCGAAACTTCGTCCTTGATGCCATCGATGAACTGCCGGCCGGAGTGATGTTCGAGGCAGACCGGTCGCAGGAAATAGCTGGGAATGCGGCGCAGAACCGGCCGTGGGGTTTGGGAGAGACGTGGGATACGAGAGAAGGTGGAGCAGATGAGCGCTGAGAACGCGGGACCGGTTGACAATGCCGGGTCAGTGGACGAGGCGGAGCCGTCTGAGCTGCCCTCGCCGCCCGACGCCGTGGTGGAGACAGCCACCCTTGAAGCGGCCGTCCTGGATACGGCCACCCTGGACACCGCTTCGGTTGCGGAGCCGGTGCTTCAAACGTCGGTGCTTGTTACGCCGGACTCCGGTGCGGCGGCCGATGACCCTGCCGCTATCCCGCGTTCGGCACGCCGCCCCATTCCGCATGATCCCGACCTGTATGAGCCTGCTTCGCCGGTCGATGCCACTCCCACGGGAACCCTTTCTGCAGAACGGCTCGCAGCCAAGGCGCTCGAGGCAAGGCTCCTTGGCGGTGAGCGCAAGCTGCGCCGCCGTGAAGTGGCGGCCGGCGCGGGACTGTCCCTGCTGTCCGCGCGCAAGCTCTGGCGTGCCCTGGGGTTTCCCAACCTGGGCGACGAGGATGTTGCCTTCACTGAGCGGGACCAGGCGGCGTTGTCCACGGTGGTGGATCAGGTGCGCTCGGGGAAGCTCACCGAAGAGGCGGCCATTTCGGTGACCCGTGCCATCGGGCAGATGACTGACCGCATGGTGGTGTGGCAAATCGAAGCCCTGGTGGAGGACATGGTCCACCGGCAGGGTGTGTCGGACGCCGTGGCCCGCAAGCGGCTGGTCAACCAGCTTCCGTCCCTGGTCGATGCGCTTGAGGAAATGCTCGTTTACTCCTGGCGCCGGCAGCTCAACGCCGGTGTCCAGCGTCTTGCCGTGCGGGCCGAGGCCGGACTGCAGGCCAGCGAAGAAGGCCGTGAGGGCGACGAGGATGACGCGCCGTTGCCTCTGGCGCGCGCCGTGGGCTTTGCCGACCTGGTTTCCTACACCAGCCTGTCGCGGCGCATGAACGAGAAGACGCTCGCACAACTGGTGCAGCGCTTTGAAAACAAGTGCGCCGAGATCATCTCCGTGGGCGGCGGCCGGCTGGTGAAAACAGTGGGTGACGAAGTCCTTTATATTGCCGAGACACCGGCGGCCGGGGCCGAAATTTCGCTCGCCCTGTCCCAGGCCTTCACCGAGGACGAGATCCTGCCCGAAGCCAGGGTCGCGATGGTCTGGGGGCGGATCCTTTCACGCCTCGGCGACATCTACGGTCCCACCGTTAACCTCGCCGCCCGACTGACGGCACTTGCCGACCCCGGCGCGGTGCTGGTTGATTCGATGACGGCAGCAGCTTTGGAACACGACGAGCGGTTTGTACTCGTGCCCCAGAAGGCCGAGGAGGTCCGCGGCTTCGGCGAGATCCATCCGGTCCTGCTCCAGCGCGGCAGCGGCCGGGGCCTTGTCCTGGACTAGGGGTCGGAACTCCTGTTCCTGTCGATCCTGAGGCCAGGCGGGAGCTAAAGCACAGGTTTCTAAAATTGATGGTCTTATGACATAGTCGGACTGACCCGGCTATGTTGCACAGCGGGTCCTGGCGTGCCCGGACAGCATTTGGTGGGGGAAAACTGGTAATGAAACGGCTACTTCGTTCCGCGCGGCCTGAATCAGGTGCGGCTCAAGGCCAAAGCCGGCGCCGGCGTCGCGGCGCAGTCCTGCGCGGTACCGTTTTTGCGGTGGCCGGTGCTGCGCTGGTGGCTGGTGCGGTGATTTATCCGGGGTTCAAGACCACCGAGGTGGAGTTGAACGACGGCGGGGTGTGGGTGGTCAGCAAGGCCAAGAATGCTGTTGGCCGGCTGAATTATCCCTCGCGTGTGCTGGACGGTGCGGTAACCCCGGCCAGCACCACGTTCGACATCCTGCAGGACGCCGGGACCGTGTTTGTCGATGACAATGCGGGCTCCACCCTGAACCAGGTCTCCGCCGCCAACATGCGGCTGGGCGGAGACAAGAAGCTGCCGGGTTCGGCCGATGTGAGCTTCGGTTCGGACGTCATCTCCGTGACCGACGCGGCCAAGGGCAGGACGTGGGCGCTGTCGCCGTCGTCCGTCAACGGGTTCGACCCCGACACCAGTGAGCCGGCCGTTCAAGGATCCCAGGGACTGGTATCCGCCGTCGGCTCCGACGACCGCATCTACAGCGTGGATCCGAAGACCGGCAAAGTGACTGTCACGGAAGTGTCAGCGGACGGTGAAGCCAGAGAATCCGAAACCGGTACGTGGGACGGGCTGAAGGGTGCGGGGGATCTGCAGCTGGCCGTGGTGGGGGATGAGCCGGTGGTGCTGGATGC
>NZ_JBBLYW010000033.1:0-146364 GCF_037911235.1 Arthrobacter oryzae | reverse complement strand
AGAGGCCCAGGGGCTTGCCGGTGTCGTCCACGTCCATCCGCAGGGCCGCCGGGACCTTGGGCAGGCCCGGCATGGTCATCACTGCGCCGGTGAGTGCCACGATGAAGCCCGCTCCGGTCTTGGGGATGAGGTCACGCACATGGATCATGAAGCCCTTCGGTGCACCAAGGCGGGTGGCGTCGTCGCTGAAGGAGTACTGCGTCTTGGCCATGCACACCGGCATGCCGGCCCAGCCGTTCTTCTCGATTTCGGCCAGGCGTTTGAGGGCGGGCACGGAGAAGTCCACGCCGTCGGCTCCGTACATTTCCTGCACGATGGTGCGGATCTTGTCCTCCACGGACAGTTCGAGCGGATACAGGTGCCTGAAGCTGTGCGGAGCCTCGAGCGCCGTGAGCACTGTGGCCGCCAGGTCGTCGCCGCCGTCCCCGCCGCCGCCTCGCCCCCAGACGTCGGCCACGGCAGCCGGCACTCCTTCCCCGGCACACCACTCCAGCAGCCAGTCCAGCTCCTCCGGGGTATCCGTGGCGAATTTGTTGACGGCCACCACGGGGCTGATCCCGAACTTCTCCACGTTGCGGATGTGCCGGCGGAGGTTGGCCGTGCCGGTGGCCAGAGCCTCCAGGTTGGGCTCCATCAGCCGGTCCTTGGCCACCCCGCCGTGCATCTTCAGTGCCCGTACGGTTGCCACAAGCACGACGGCGGACGGCGCCACGTCCGCCACCCTCGCCTTGATGTCCATGAACTTTTCGGCCCCGAGGTCGGCGCCGAAGCCTGCCTCAGTGACCACGATGTCCGCGAGTCTGCGCGCAGTCTGGGTGGCGATCAGCGAGTTGCAGCCGTGCGCGATGTTGGCGAACGGCCCGCCGTGCACCAGCGCGGGGGTCCCGGCGATGGTCTGCACAAGGTTGGGTTTGATCGCGTCCCGGAGCAGCATGGTCAAGGCGCCCTGCACACCAAGGTCCGCCACCGTGACGGGCTTGCGGTCATACGTGTAGCCGAAGGTGATGCGGCCCAGCCGGGCGCGGAGGTCCGCTATGTCCGTGGCCAGGCAGAAGACCGCCATGATCTCCGAGGCCACCGTGATGTCGAAGCCGTCCTGCCGCGGGACGCCCTGCGCCGGTCCGCCGAGGCCGATGACCACTTCGCGGAGCGAGCGGTCGTTCATGTCCAGGACCCGCTTGAAGGTCATCCGGCGCGGATCGATGTTCAGTTCGTTGCCCTGGAAAATATGGTTGTCCACCAGGGCCATCAGTGCGTTGTTCGCGGAGGTGATGGCGTGGAAGTCACCGGTGAAATGCAGGTTGATTTCCTCCATGGGGAGCACCTGGGAGTAGCCCCCGCCAGTGGCCCCGCCCTTCATGCCCAGCACCGGCCCCAGGGACGGCTCGCGCAACGCGATCATCACCTTCTGCCCGGCCCGGGCCAGCGAATCCGCCAAACCCACCGTGGTGGTGGATTTGCCCTCGCCCGCAGGCGTGGGGGACATCGCCGAGACAAGCACCACCTTGCCCGGCAGGCGCTCGGGCGCCGAAACCACTAGCTTCGCCGGATCGATCTTTGCCTTGTACCGTCCATGGAGCTCCAAGGCGTCGGCGCTGATGCCGGCCGCGGCGGCGATTTCCTCGATGGGCCGCATCGTGGCGCGCTGGGCGATTTCCAAGTCACTCATGACGTTGTTGTCAGACATCGTTGTCCTTCAGTTCGTGGCTTCAGGGTCAGCCGTTCGGGGGTTCCCGGCCGGCGCTGCCCGGCTTAAGGCGTGTGGCCCACCGGAATTCTGTGACTATCAATGTATTGGTCGACGGCGGCGTGGTAGCTTTCCAGCGTGATGGCGGCGGTCCGCTGCCAGCCGAAGCCCTGGGCATGCAGGGCCGCTGCACGCCCCATGTCCTCCCGCGTGGCGGGGTCGTCATACAGCGCTTCCAGCACGTCGGCCCAGTCCGCAGCTTTGTGCCCGTCCACCAGCAGCCCGGTCCGTCCCTCGAAAATGGCCCGGGAGAGCCCGCCCACCCGGGTAGCCACCACGGGCGTCCCGCAAGCCTGGGCTTCCAGCGCCACCAGGCCGAAGGATTCACTGTACGACGGGACCACCACAACGTCGGCCGAGCGGAACCAGGCGGCGAGGTCAGGTGAGTTAACCGGCGGATGGTGCGTGACGACGTCGTCCATTCCTGCGGCGCTGATCAGCGCCTTCAGGTCGAAATCCTTGGCCCCGCTGAGGGCGCCCAGAATAGTGACCTGAAGGTCGATGTCCGGGCGGCGGGAGCGGAG
Source organism: Arthrobacter oryzae (assembly GCF_037911235.1). Lineage (GTDB taxonomy): Bacteria > Actinomycetota > Actinomycetes > Actinomycetales > Micrococcaceae > Arthrobacter > Arthrobacter oryzae_E. The sequence goes on along the minus strand of NZ_JBBLYW010000033.1, from coordinate 144,093 downwards.
CAGCGCCGCAGCCTTGAGCAGGATTTGCGGGCCCTTCAGCCGCTGGATCCGGCCGGCGAAGAGCAGATGGAACTTGCCGGCGGGAACTCCGAGCTGCGCCCGGGAGCGGGACCGGAAGGCCGGCGTGAACACCGTCAGGTCAACCCCCGGGGGAGCGACGTCGATGCGGTCGAAGTCGGCGTTGTAATGCGACACGAGTTCGGCGGCTTCGGCCGGGGTGTTGGCAATCAGCCGTGTGGCACCGTCCACGATCCGGTGTTCGCCGTCCTCGCGCCGCCGCGGTTCGGGTTTCTCGCCGGAGTGCAGGAGGAGGTTCTTGACCTTGGCCATGGTGTGCATGGTGTGGACCAGCGGCACACCCCAGAGCCGGGACAGCTCCAGGCCTGCCACCCCGGAAACCCAGTAATGCGAATGGATGAGGTCGTACCGCCCATGCGGCTGGCGCTGCCGGATGCGCTCGATTTCCTCCACCATGCTGTGCAGCAGTTCCGGGAGCTCCTCTTTGGGCAGCTTCCGGGGCGGCCCGGAAATCACGTTGTGCACGCACACGCCGGGATCAGGGTGTTCGACGGCGGGCTGTCCCGACGACGTGGACCGCGTGAAGATCTCCACCTCCACGCCGCTGGCGGCCAGTGCGGAAGCCAGCGCCCGCACATAGACGTTCATGCCGCCGGCGTCACCGGAACCGGGCTGTTCCATGGGCGAGGTGTGCAGGGAGAGGAACGCAACACGGCGGATCAGAGTCACGGCTCTCCCTTCGGCTGGCGGAACTGCATCCGATAAAACACTACTCCTGCTAACGTGGCGGCTGTGAGCGCAACCGCAGACGCAACCGCAGATTCAGCCACGCACGCGGCCGGCATCGACATCCGTCCGGCCACCGCCGCCGACTGGCCCGGCATGTGGGCCATCCTGGAACCGGTGATCCGGGCAGGGGACACCTTCACCTGGGACCGCGCGACGACGGAGGACGAGGCACGGGCCCGCTGGTTCAAGGACGCCCCCGGCCAGGCATTCGTGGCCGTCCAGGGCGAAGAAGTCCTGGGGACCGGCGAACTGCACGCCAACCAGGGCGGGGGAGGCAGCCACGTGGCCAATGCCGGCTACATGGTCCACCCGGACCACGCCGGCAAGGGTCTGGCCAAGGCCCTCTGCGCCTACTCGCTGGACGCGGCGAAGGCTGCCGGCTTCCGCGCCATGCAGTTCAACGCCGTGGTGGAGAGCAACGTCCGCGCCGTCGCGGCCTGGCAGGCCATGGGGTTCGAGGTCCTGGCCACCATCCCGGAGGCCTTCAACCACCCGACGCTGGGCTACGTGGGCCTGAAGGTGATGTACCGCCGCCTGTAGTCGCTGTGTGCCGTTGCGAGCAGACCCCGCCGTTATCAGGCACCGTCCCGCCACAGCTGCCGGAGCGCCGGAAACGATGCCTCGTACCCGGCCAGCAGTTCGGCCCCCAGCTCCACAGAATCGATCAGCGGGTGGAGGGTGAACGCCCGGCGGGCGTCGTCGCGGCGTCCCTGCACCGCGGCGGACACCGTCAGCCGCTCCACCTCCTTGACCCGCTGCATGAGGGCCAGTTGAGCGGGGGCCGGACGGTCCTGCGGCAGCGGCACCGCGCCGTCGGGGGTCACCACGCAGGGAACTTCGACGACGGCGTCCGCCGGCAACCCGGGAACCGCACCAGCGTTGGGGGTGTTCAGGATGAGTTCGACGCCGGCGGCCCTGCCGCCCGTCAGGGCCCGCATCACGCCGAGCGCGACCCGCTCGTAGCCGCCGCCGGCGAGGTCGTCCTCGTCCCGCTGTTCTCCGCCGGTGCGGGCCTCGGCCAGGTAGCCCTCCTCGCGCGAACGGCGGGCCGCGTCCCACAGTTCGTAGGCCCGGGGCCCGGCCGCGGCCAGCGCGGGGTACAGCCCCGCCTGCTGCTCGTGAATGGATTCGCCGCGGGTCTGGCGCATGGCACGGATGGCAGTAACGGCGCGCTCCGTGTCGTAGTAGTAGTACAGGTACTCGTTGGGCAGGCACCCCAGGGACTGCAGGAACGGCTGCCGGAACAGCCGGCCCTCCTCGAAGCCGGACAGCGCCCCTGCGTCGGCCAGAAGCCCGGGCAGCAGGTCCTTTCCGCCGGACTCCAGCCGGTACAGCCAGCCCAGATGGTTGAGGCCGTAGTAGCCCACGCCGTCGAGCCTTCCTTCAGGCAACGGGGCGCCGGCCGCGCGGGCCGCCCGGTGGACCAGGCCGCCGGCGGAATCGCAGATGCCGATCACCCTGTCTCCCAGTACAGGTACCAGCGCCTCGGTGACCATCCCGGCCGGGTTGGTGAAGTTGACCAGCCAGGCCTCCGGGCATCGCTGCTTCATTTCGCGGGCCAGCTCCAGCATCCCCGGGATGGACCGCAGGGCGTAGGAGATTCCGCCCGCGCCGGTGGTCTCCTGGCCCAGCAGTCCCAGGCGAAGGGCCACGCGTTCGTCGGCGGTCCGGCCCGCTGTTCCTCCCGGGCGGATGGCAGCGAATACCATGTCGGTGCCGTGAAGGCCTTCGGCCAGGGAGGTGGTGGTGCTGACGTCGGGGCCGGATGCGCCAGCGGCTGCGCCCATGGATGCCAGGACAGCTTCCATGGCGGCGAGCCGCAGGGGATCGACGTCGAACAGGACAAGCTCGCGCACCAGCCCCGCGAAGGGGCCGGCGGTGAGCGCCCGGTAAACCAGCGGGACACGGAACCCGCCGCCACCGGCAATCATGAGCCGCATACCACGCAGTCTATGCCGCCCGGCCGGACCCCTCACGGTGGACCACGGCGGGGCACTTTGCACGGGTGCCGCGAGGGCGTAGTCTGCCGAACATGGACGCGATACCAGAGCGCCGGTTCGACCCGCTCGCCGCCGTCCGCACCCCCGCGGACGGGAGCTTCGATCTGCTCCTGACCGGAACGGTTTTCCAGGACATCATCTTCACCGGGCTGCCCCACGCGCCCGAGCCGGGCACGGAGATCTGGAGCGAGGGCATGGGCAGCTGCCCCGGCGGTGTAGCCAACCAGGCCATCGCCGCCGCACGGCTGGGCCTGCGGACCGGGCTGGCGGCCGCCTTCGGCGACGACGGTTACGGGGACTACAACTGGAAGATCCTGGCCGCCCAGGAGCATGTGGACCTGTCCCTATCCCGGCGCGTCCCCGGCTGGCACTCACCCGTGACAGTCTCGCTCAGCGTGCAGCACGACCGCTCCATGGTGACCCACGGCCACCCGGCGCCGGTCACCTCATCGGAACTGATCGGCACCCCCCCTGCCGCGCTCGCCGCCGTCGCCGACCTGGATGAGGAACTCGCATCGTGGGCCGTTGCCGCCCACGGGGCAGGGGTCAAGCTTTTCGGTGACGTCGGCTGGGACGCCACCGGCAAATGGTCCTCCACCCGACTGGACAACCTGCAGTACTTCCACGCCTTCATGCCCAACCAGCGCGAGGCCATGGCCTTCACCGGCCGCGACACCCCGTGGGCGGCACTGTATGCGCTCGCCGACCGGGTGCCGGTGGCCGTGGTCACCCTGGGGCCGCAGGGCGCCATGGCCGTGGACTCCGAAACGGGCGAGGAAGAGTGGGTGCCTTCGCTGCCGGTCTCCGCGTTCGATCCCACCGGGGCAGGAGACTGCTTCGGTGCGGCGTTCATCGTGGGCAGCCTGGCGCGCTGGCCGCTGGCGGACCGGCTGCGGTTCGCCAACCTGTGCGCGTCCCTGGCTGTCCAGGAAGTGGGCGGTTCCCTTGCCGCGCCGGGCTGGGGGGACATCGCAGACTGGTGGAAGCGGGCCAACGCGCGGCCGGAACGGCAGAGCAGCCAGTGGCTGCGGCGCTTCAGCTTCCTGGAGGAAATCGTGCGCGACGTTCCCCCGCAGGCACTGCGACGGGCCACTGCCACCATCGCCCACCTCTCCGACGCCTAGCCGAATTAAGCCACCCGCCATGCCCCCACTAGAATCACTAGGGTGACTTACCCAGCAGCAACCGAACGTTCAGCCAGCGAACGTTCAGCAGTGATCGACCTCGATGCCATCCGGCACAACGTCCGCCATCTGGCCGCCGTCGCCTCCCCGGCACAGGTCATGGCGGTGGTGAAGGCGGATGCCTACGGGCACGGGGCCGTGCCCGTGGCCCGGGCAGCGCTCGACGCCGGCGCCCGCTGGCTTGGGGTGGCGCACATTTCCGAGGCCCTTGCCCTGCGGGCTGCGGGAATCGAGGCGCCGCTGCTCGCCTGGCTGCACACGCCGGACAGCAACTTCGGTGCCGCCGTCGCCGCCGGAATCGACATTGGCTGCTCCGGCTGGGAACTGGAAAAGATTGTCCTGGCGGCCCGTGAGCAGGAACGTCCCGCGCGCGTCCACCTGAAGGTGGACACCGGCCTGGGCCGCAACGGCGCAACGCTGGACGCGTGGGACAGCCTGGTGGGCGAAGCGATGGAATACCAGGACGAAGGCCTGCTCCGCGTGGTGGGAATTTTCTCCCATCTTGCCGTGGCGGACGAACCGCACCGCCCGGAAACGGACCAGCAGCTGCAGGCCTTCCGCGAGGTGTTGGCCATCGCCGAAGACGCCGGGGTGGACCCCGAAGTGCGGCACCTGGCCAATACCCCGGCCACGCTTTCCCGCCCCGACACGCACTTCGACCTGGTCCGCGTGGGCCTCGGCATCTACGGTCTCTCGCCCTTCGAGGGCCAGTCCCCGGCGGAGCTTGGACTCCGACCCGCCATGACCGTCCGCACCAAGGTGTCCCACTGCAAGGACGTCCCCGCCGGCCAGGGCGTTTCCTACGGCCTCAACTACCGCACCGCCGGCGCCAGCACGCTGGGACTGATCCCGCTCGGATATGCCGACGGCGTGCCCCGCGTTGCCACAGGCGGCCCCGTCCGGGTGGAGGGCCGCAACTACCCGGTGGTGGGCAGGATCGCCATGGACCAGATGGTGATCGACCTCGGACCCCGCGGCGTGTCGTCCGGCGGAGCCAGCGTGCTGGGGGCCGAAGCGGTCCTCTTCGGCGATGGCGCCGACGGCGGCCCGACGGCGGACGACTGGGCGCGTGCGGCGGGCACCATCAACTACGAGATCGTGACGCGGATCAGCCCGCGGGTCCCACGGCGGTATATCAATGAGATCCCCGCTAACGGGAACCGCCTCGGCGGTCGGGGTGGATCGCAATGAGCGAACAGCAGTGGGAGCTGTCCCTGACAGTGCAAAGTGCTGAGGAGACCCATGCCCTCGCCGCGGCCCTCGGCGGCGTTCTGGAGGCTGGCGACCTGGTCATCCTGACAGGTGAACTCGGTGCCGGGAAGACCACCTTCACCCAGGGCCTTGGCGAGGGCCTGGGGGTGCGTGCCGGCATCATTTCGCCCACGTTCGTCCTGGTCCGGATCCACCCCAACCTTCCAGACGGGCCGCGCCCCGGCGGTCCCGACCTGGTGCATGTGGATGCCTACCGGCTGGAAACCGCTGCGGAAATCGACGACATCGACCTCGAAAACACCCTGGACAGCACCGTCACCGTGGTGGAGTGGGGCCGCGGCCGGGTGGAGCACCTTAGTGACAGCCTGCTCGACGTCGAACTGCACCGGCCGCTGCGGCCCTCACCCGACGCCGCGGGCGGCGTGCTGGACTTTGATACGGACGACGACGACGAGCCCCGCACCATCGTGATCCGCGGCTTCGGCCCGCGCTGGGCTGAGCAGCCCCTGCTGCCTGCCGCCTTGAAAGGGAACTCCTGATGCTCATCCTTGCCATCGACACGTCAGCCGTGGCCAGTGCGGCGCTGGTTTCGGACGATGCGCCGGAAGGAGTGCTGGCGAGTTTCTCCACGGAGGACACCCGCAGCCACGCTGAAGTGCTGGCCCCGGGCATCAACGACATGCTTGCGGACGCCGGCGTGACGGGGGCGGATATCGACGCCATTGTGACCGGTGTGGGCCCGGGCCCGTTTACCGGCCTGCGGTCCGGGATCGCCACCGCGCGGACCCTGTCCTACGTCTGGGGCAAACCCCTGTACGGCCTGATGAGCCTGGACGCCATGGCCCTGGAAGTGGCCGAATCAACCGCCGCCGTGCCGGAATTCCTGGTGGCAACGGACGCCCGGCGCAAAGAGGTGTACTGGGCCCGCTACACACTCGCCGACGGCCAGCTGCCCCTGCTCGTTGACGGCCCGCACGTGGGCTTCGCAGCCGATTTGCCCGACCTCCCGGCCTACGGTGCCGGCGCGGGCATCTACGAGGACGTCCTCCGCGCGGACCCCGACTTCAGCTCCGAGCAGCCCGATGCCCTCTACCTGGGCCAGTTCGCCCTGGCCAGGCTGGCCGCGGGGGAGAAGCTGCTGGACTCCACCCCGCTGTACCTGCGCGAGTCCGACGCCCAGGTCCCCGGTCCCCGGAAGCGTGCGCTGTGAACGGGACGGGGACCGGCGCAGCCGGCACCGCGCCGGCCGGGGTGACGCTGCGCAGCATGAACCAAACGGACATCCCCGCGGTGCACACCCTCGAATGCAGGCTGTTCCCGGTGGACGCGTGGCCGCTCCAGATGTTCCATGACGAACTGGCGCAGGCCGAGACCCGCCATTACCTGGTGGCCGAGATTGCCGGCGAAATTGTGGGTTACGCCGGACTCATGTGCATCGAACCGATTGCGGACGTGCAGACCATCGCTGTTGTCCCTGAACGCGAGGGCAAGGGGATCGGCTCGGCCCTGCTGACCGAGCTCATCGCCGAAGGCCGGCGGCGACGCGCGGCGGACGTGCTGCTGGAGGTCAGGGCGGACAACCCCCGGGCCCAGCAGCTGTACCGCCGCTTCGGTTTCGAACAGATCCACGTCCGGCCGAGGTATTACCGGGACGGCGTGGACGCCCTGATCATGCGCCTCCAGCTCCCGGACTCCAGCCTTTTGGCAAGCCCGGCGGGCACGGACGCGACCCCAGACCACTTGCCGGCCACGGAGGCAGACACATTATGAACCAAACGCAGCCCCTGGTCCTGGGCATCGAGTCCTCCTGCGATGAGACGGGAGTGGGAATCGTGCGCGGAACGGCCCTGCTTACCAACACCGTGTCCTCCTCCATGGAGGAGCATGTCCGCTTCGGCGGGGTCATCCCCGAGATTGCATCCCGTGCGCACCTGGACGCCTTCGTGCCCACGCTCCAAGCAGCCCTTACGGAGGCCGGGGTGACGCTCGAGGACGTGGACGCGATCGCCGTCACCTCCGGTCCGGGCCTGGCCGGGGCGCTGATGGTGGGCGTGTGCGCCGCCAAGGCCCTCGCCGTGGCCACGGGCAAACCGTTGTACGCCATCAACCACCTGGTGGCCCACGTCGGCGTCGGCCTGCTGCAGGCTGAGAACACGCTGCCGGATCACCTGGGCGCCCTGCTGGTCTCCGGCGGCCACACCGAAATCCTCCGGATCAGGAACATCACCGACGACGTCGAGCTGCTGGGTTCCACCATTGACGACGCCGCCGGGGAAGCCTACGACAAAGTGGCGCGGCTCCTGGGGCTTGGCTACCCGGGCGGCCCGGCCATCGACAAGCTGGCCCGGACGGGCAACGCGAAAGCCATCCGGTTCCCGCGCGGGCTGACGCAGCCCAAGTACATGGGAACCGCGGACGAACCCGGACCGCACCGCTACGACTGGTCCTTCAGCGGGTTGAAGACCGCAGTGGCCCGCTGCGTGGAGCAGTTCGAGGCCCGCGGCGAGGACGTGCCGGTGGCGGACATCGCGGCGGCCTTCCAGGAAGCCGTGGTGGACGTGATCACCTCCAAAGCAGTGCTCGCCTGCCGGGAAAACGGCATCACCGAGCTTTTGCTGGGCGGCGGAGTTGCCGCGAACTCACGGCTGCGCCAGCTCACCGAACAGCGGTGCAGCGCCGCCGGGATCCGGCTGACTGTTCCGCCGCTGGAGCTGTGCACCGACAACGGGGCCATGGTGGCGGCCCTCGGGGCGCAGCTGGTCATGGCCGGCATCGAACCCAGCGGCATCAGCTTCGCGCCGGATTCGTCCATGCCCGTCACTACGGTCTCGGCGTAGCTCCGAAACTCAGCCGTTAGCCCCGCCGAGGCGCAGGCCCGCAGCTTCGCGCTGCAGCGAAGGCTCAGGAAGTGGGGCCGTTCCGCATCTGATTCACGAGGTCCAGCACAACGGCCCGGAGATCGCCGCCGTGCTCCGCTGCAACACGGCGCTGCCGCTGGTAGCCGGCACCGCGGCTGATGATTTTTTCGACGTCGGCAAGCTCGTCCGAGCAACCCAGCTTCGCGGCCACGGGCTCGAGCCGGTTCAGCGTTTCAAGCAGGTGCTCAGTGACCAGCTGCTCGTTGCCCTGCGCGTCGAGGATGATGATCGCATCCAGCCCATAACGGGCAGCACGCCATTTGTTCTCCTGGATGTGCCAGGGAGGCATGGTGGGAATGGTGCCGCCGTTGTCCAGGGTGGTGGAGAATTCGTCCACCAGGCACTGGGTCAGGGCCGCGATGGCGCCGACTTCCTCCAGGGTGGCCAGGCCGTCGCAAATGCGCATCTCGATGGTGCCGAGGTTGGGCACCGGTCGGATGTCCCAGCGGATCTCCGAGAGGGTGTCGATCACGCCGGTGGTGAACATGTCCTGTACATAGGATTCGTACTCCGCCCAGGTGGAGAACTGGAACGGCAGGCCCGCGGTGGGCAGTTGCTGGAACATGAGGGCGCGGTGTGACGCGTAGCCGGTGTCCTCGCCCCCCCAGAAGGGACTTGAGGCGGACAGTGCCTGGAAGTGCGGAAAATAATTCACCAGGCCATCCAGCACCGGCAGGACCTTGTCGCGGCTGTCCAGGCCCACATGGACGTGGACTCCGTAGATCACCATCTGGCGGCCCCACCACTGGGTGCGGTCAATAAGTTTGGCGTAGCGCGCCTTGTCCGTGACCGGCTGCAATTGTGGAGGACTGAAAGGGTGGCTCCCGGCGCAGAAGATTTCAACACCCATGGGATCGGTGACTTCGCGGACGGCAGCGAGTGAACTGCTGAGGTCGGCCTTTGCCTGGGCTACGGTTTCGCAGATGCCGGTGACGAGTTCCACCGTGTTGAGCAGCAGTTCCTGCTTGATGTGCGGATGTTCGTCATCCTCGTTCAACTCCGGGTGCCGGGCGGCCACGCCGCGGAGCACTTCGCTTGCCACCGAGGCCAGCTCGCCTGTTTCGGCATTGACCAGCGCAAGCTCCCATTCCACACCAAGAGTTGATTGCCTGGATGAAGCGAAATCAATCTTCATGTGGTCCCTTCACTGTTTCCGCGTCCGTTGCCGAAGCCACCTGCGGGCGGGCAACGGGTGGTTCAAGTCTAGTGCAGGGGTAGCATCGAGTTGATGGCTTGGTTTCAAGGACGCAGTGACAGTGCCCACAATAAAACGCACAAAAAGAGGTCGCGCAAAGCATTTTCCACAACAGCGGCGACCCTCGCGGTGACGGCGGCAATGCTTGCGTCCACCGCCTGTACGGGCGTGCCATCCCCGTCCGCCTCCGGAACGCCAGCCGGAACTCCCTCCGCAACGCCGTCACCGTCACCGTCGGAGAGCGTCACCCGGCCCGGCCCTGACGGTACCGGCAGCCCCGCTGTTCCCGAATCTCCCGCTCCCGCCCCTGGCGAACGTGAGCTTGGCTGGGGACCGCAGCAGCGCGACGAAGACGCAGCCCGCGCCGCGGTGGCGAAAATGAGCATTGAGCAGAAGGCCGGACAGATTCTGATGCCGTTCTTCACAGGAACCGACCTTGCTGCGCAGGCGGCCGCTATCGAGCGGCTGCACCTTGGCGGATCGATCGTCATGGGTGACAACGTGCCGCTGTTCGCCGACGGAACCGTGGACACCGCTGCGATGGCAGCCGGCATAGGCCACCTGCACAAGGCGGCCAAGGCGGACGGACGCACCTGGCCGGCGGTCATCGGCGTGGACCAGGAAGGCGGCGTTGTGGCGAGGCTGCGCGCTCCGTTGACGGAATGGCCGGCCCCCATGAGCTATGGCGCCGCCGGCAGCGTCGGGCTCGCAACCGAAGGCGGCAAGGCAATGGCCTCGGAGCTGGCCGGCCTCGGATTCACCGCGGACTTCGCACCGGCCACAGATGTCACAGCCGGCCCGCAGGACCCCACCATCGGTGCGAGGGCCATGTCCGGCAACGCGGACGCGGCGGCAAGCCTGGGCGTTGGGTTTGCCCAGGGAATGCTGGCGGCGGGGCTCCTGCCCTCTGTCAAGCACTTCCCCGGGCATGGCTCCGTGGTTGTCGACTCGCACGAGAACATGCCCGTGCAGGCAGCAACGGTGGCGGAACTGCGCGCAAAGGACTGGAAGCCTTTCCAGGCCGCCATCGACTCCGGGCTGCCGGTGATTATGATGGGCCACATTTCCGTGCCCGCCATGGAGCCGGGCGTTCCGGCGTCGCTGTCCAAACCGAGTTACGCAGCCCTCCGCGGCATGGGTTTCAAAGGTGTGGCCGTGACCGACGCGCTCAACATGGGAGCGGTGCAGAAGCAGTACCCCGGGGACTCCGCCGCACCGCTGGCACTGGCTGCGGGAGCAGACCTGCTGCTCATGCCGGGGAATGTGGCAGCGGCGCATTCGGCATTGGTCCGCGCGGTCACGACCGGCGCCGTGCCGGCGTCGCGCCTTAACGAGGCGGCACAGCGCGTGGTGACCATGATGATGTGGCGTGCCCGGACTCCTGTACCGCCGGCCGCCGCCCCGGGCAGCGGCTCCGCCCTCTCCCAGCGTGTTTCAGCGGCAGCAGTGACGGTCCTCGCCGGGCCGTGCCACGGACCGATGGTGCCCGGCAGCGTCCGCGTGGCCGGCGGCAGCGAACAGGACCGGGCGCGCTTCGCTCAGGCCGCCCGTGCGGCCGGCATTACGATCGGCGCCGGGCCGCTTGTGACGCTGATCGGCTTCGGAGGGCCGCCCGCCACAGGCGACGTCGTAGTGGCCCTCGATGCGCCCTGGCCGCTGGCCGGCTCGGCGGCCCCCGCCAAAGTCGCCCTCTACGGCCGGAGCCAGGAAGCCTTCAACGCCCTGGCTGCCGTCCTGGCCGGCAAGGCGCCGGCCACCGGAAAGCTGCCCGCCGCCGTCGGACCTTATGCGTCCGGAAGCGGCTGCTGACGCAGCTGCCGCGTGGCGTAACAGTGCTGTCCGGACTGCGGAGGCGTTTAATGGACCCGTGCCAATTCTGAATAAAGACATGACCCTGTGCATTTCCCTCTCGGCCCGGCCGAGCAACAACGGGACCCGTTTCCACAACCACCTTTACGAGCAGCTGGGCCTGAACTGGATCTACAAGGCCTTCGCACCGACGGACCTCGCGCAGGCCATCGCCGGCGTCAGGGGCCTGGGCATCCGGGGCTGTGCGGTGTCCATGCCGTACAAGGAAGACGTCATCGCACTGGTTGATGCCATGGACCCCTCAGCCAAGGCCATCGATTCGGTCAACACGATCGTGAACGACGGCGGCAGGCTCACGGCCTACAACACCGACTACACCGCGATCGAGCAACTGCTGCAGCGCAATGCCGTCCCTGTTGAGTATTCAGTGCTGCTCAAGGGCTCCGGCGGTATGGCCAAGGCCACCGCGGCCGCCCTCCGCGACGCAGGATTCTCCGACGTCACGGTCATCGCCCGCAATGAGGCATCCGGGAAGGCGCTCGCGGACCTCTACGGGTTCAAGTGGAGCGCCGAACTGCCCGAGGCGGACCAGGGCGGCACGGCCGACATGATTATCAACGTGACACCCGTCGGCATGGCGGGCGGTCCCGACGCCGACTCGCTGTCCTTCCCGCCGGAGGCGGTGGATGCCGCGAAGGTGGTGTTCGACGTCGTTGCGCTGCCGGCTGAAACGCCCCTCGTCAAGGCAGCCCGGGCTGCCGGGAAGACGGTCATCACCGGCGCGGAAGTAGCCACGATCCAGGCCCTGGAGCAGTTTGTGCTTTACACGGGCGTCCGGCCCACGGACGAACAGGTCCGGGCGGCCGAAGAGTTCATGCGGGCCCAGTAGCTGCGGGCAGGCTACGCCGGGGCCAGTACCGGCTCCACCGAGATGGCCACCCGGTCCTCGCCGATCCTGGTGAGGACCAGGGTGGCTGTTTTCTTGCCCTTGGAACCCTTGCCTGGGGTCCTGCTGCCGGAGAGCAGCTGCCTGCGGAGTTCCTCCGGAGTGACCGACGTGCCCCGTTTTTTGATGTCCAGCACGCCGATGTTGTTCTGCTTCACCCATGCCTTGAGCGCCTTGACGTTGAAAGGCATGACCTCCAGAACTTTGTACGCCCTGGCGAACGGGGTATCCACGAGCTCCGGCGCGCAGATATAGGCGATGTGTTCGTCCACGAGGTGGCCGCCCAGCCGCAGCGCGACATCCGCCACGAGCCCTGCCCGGATGACCGCTCCGTCCGGCTCGTACAAGTACCCCTCCACGGGGCCCACGGGGGCCACCGGTCCGGCGTCGAACTCTTCCGCGCTGGTGATTTCCGCGGCGCCTTGCGGACCCAGGAGCAGGGCCGCGCGCCGGATCCCGGGCCTGCTGACCGCGTTGAACCACAGCGTCACTTCGGTGACGTCGCCGCCTACGGATACCCACTGCGCTTCGCAACCGGCCGGCACGGAATCGTGCGGGATGCCTGGCCCCATCTTCACGCCGACCGCCAGTCCGGAGCGGGCCAGGGATTCCACGAAGGACAGCGGCGGGGAGAATTCCTCCGGATCCCAAATCCGCCGCGTGCCCGACGTCGAGGTGGTGCGGCGGGCCGGATCCAGCCAGACGCCGCCCACGCTGTCGAGCGGGACGGAGGTGGCGTCCGAGTGGACCACACTCGCGTGCGGGAACGGAATCAGGTTCATGGTGGCGCAGGCGGCGGTGGTCTCGTCCATCTCCACGGCGGTCACCCTGATGTCCATGGAGGCCAAGGCCATCGAATCGGCGCCCAGCCCGCAGCCGAGGTCAGCCACGTGTTCGATTCCCGCAGTGGCGAAGCGTTCAGCGTGCCGGGCTGCGACGGTAAGGCGCGTGGCCTGCTCCAACCCGGCCGGAGTGAAGATCATCTGCCTGGCGAATTCGCCGAACTTGGCCTCAGCCTTGGTCCGCAGCCGGGACTGGGTGAGGACCGCCGACACCAGTGCGGGGGAGTGGCCGGCCTTGCGCAGGGACTCATTGAGCTTGAACGCTTCATCTTCCCGGTACGGACCCAGCGACGCCAGCAGCTCCCAGCCTTCGCTGGTCAGGAGGGGGGCGATCAGGTCCTGCGGTGCGTCAGCCATGTCATCAAGCCTAATCGAGACGACGCATGGAGCAGCCCGGCGCCCGCGGTGCCGATAGGGTTGGAGGCATGGAAGACAGCGCAGGGCCGCAGCCACCGGTCGATGATCAGAGCAATCACCACCACCAGCACACGGGCCTTGCCAGATACGCCCGCCCCGCGCTGATCGCCGGGTCCGCCATCGCCGTAGTCTGCCTGGCGCTCCTGATGATCATCTTCTTCCTGGACTCCTTCAACGCCACTGTTTACTCGGTGGGCGGCCAGAACATCCGGGACGACACCGAGGAGGCGCGGCAAATCCGCGAGTCGTACACCGCCGTCCGCACGGGCGCCCTTGTGTTCCTGATCGCCTCGGCTGTTACGGCGCTCGCCGCCGCCGTCGTGCTCTACCGGAACCGCAACGTGACGAACGACGACGACGACACGGACGGCGGCGACGACGTCGACTTTGAGGACCTGGCAGGGCGCTAGCCGTTCACCGGGGACGAAATTCTGGCACTCGCCTTGACCGAGTGCTAACCACTTACATAGAGTCATCATTAGCACTCTCCCTAGGAGGGTGCTAACACATGGAGAACTGCCAGCCACGCTGCTGCCGGCACCGCGACGACGGTATGCACGCTCAGGCGCAACAGTTTTCCAGTCCATGAATTTGCTGACGAAAAGGAGAGGTCCGAGTGTCGGTCTCTATTAAGCCTCTTGAGGATCGTATTGTTGTTCGCCCGCTCGAAGCCGAGCAGACCACGGCTTCCGGCCTGGTCATCCCGGACTCCGCACAGGAGAAGCCGCAGGAAGGCGAAGTCGTTGCAGTAGGCCCCGGCCGCTTCGAAGACGGCAACCGCGTTCCGGTCGACGTCGCCGTCGGCGACGTTGTTATCTACTCCAAGTACGGCGGAACCGAAGTCAAGACCGGCGGCACCGAGTACCTGGTGCTGTCCGCCCGCGACGTTCTGGCGATCGTCGTAAAGTAACTCTTTGACCCCGCGCCGCCGATCCCGTCTGATTCATTTCTGACAGGTCAGCGGCGCGGGGTTTCTGTCTCGAAAGGACAAAACCATGGCAAAGCAGCTTGCGTTTAACGACGCTGCCCGCCGGTCGCTCGAAGCCGGCATCGATAAGCTCGCCAACACTGTCAAGGTGACGCTTGGCCCGCGCGGCCGCAACGTTGTGCTGGACAAGAAGTGGGGCGCTCCCACCATTACGAATGACGGCGTGACCATCGCCCGCGAAGTCGAACTGGACGACCCGTTCGAAAACCTTGGCGCTCAGCTGGCCAAGGAAGTCGCCACCAAGACCAACGACGTCGCCGGCGACGGCACCACCACTGCCACCGTCCTTGCCCAGGCACTGGTCAAGGAAGGCCTGCGCAACGTTGCGGCCGGCGCCGCTCCGGGCCAGATCAAGCGCGGCATCGAAGTGTCGGTTGAGGCCGTCGCAGCGCGCCTGCTCGAGAACGCCCGTCCCGTCGAGGGCACCCAGGTTGCCAACGTTGCAGCCATCTCCGCCCAGAGCGACGAGATCGGCGAACTCCTGGCCGAGGCTTTCGGCAAGGTCGGCAAGGATGGTGTGATCACCATCGAGGAGTCCTCCACCACGCAGACCGAGCTGGTCCTCACCGAGGGCATGCAGTTCGACAAGGGCTACCTGTCCCCGTACTTCGTCACCGACGCGGAACGCCAGGAAGCTGTCCTTGAAGACGCCCTCATCCTGATCAACCAGGGCAAGATCTCCTCGGTGCAGGATTTCCTGCCGCTGCTGGAGAAGGCGCTGCAGAGCTCCAAGCCGCTGTTCATCATTGCCGAGGACGTCGAGGGCGAGGCCCTGTCCACGCTGATCGTCAACCGCATCCGCGGCACCCTGAACGTCGTTGCCGTCAAGGCTCCCGGCTTCGGCGACCGCCGCAAGGCCATGCTGCAGGACATCGCAACGCTCACCGGCGCCCAGGTCGTTTCACCGGAACTCGGCCTGAGCCTGGATTCCGTCGGCCTCGAGGTGCTCGGTACGGCCCGCCGCATCACGGTCACCAAGGACAACACCACCATCGTTGACGGTGCCGGATCGGCCGAGGACGTTGCGGCACGCGTTGCCCAGCTGCGGGCCGAGCTGACCCGCACCGACTCCGACTGGGACAAGGAAAAGCTTCAGGAGCGCCTGGCCAAGCTGGCCGGCGGCATCGGCGTGATCAAGGTTGGCGCAGCCACCGAGGTTGAGCTGAAGGAAAAGAAGCACCGCATTGAGGACGCCGTATCCTCCACCCGCGCAGCCCTCGAAGAAGGCATCGTTGCCGGTGGCGGTTCCGCCCTGATCCACGCCCTCAAGGCACTGGATGAGGACCCCGCGGTCACCGCCCTGGAAGGCGACGCGGCAGCAGCAGTGGGAATCGTCCGCCGCGCACTGGTCCAGCCCGTGCGCTGGATCGCCCAGAACGCCGGCTTCGACGGCTATGTCGTAGCTGCCAAGGTGGCGGAATCCCCCGTCCACCACGGCTTCAACGCCAAGACCGGCGAGTACGAAGACCTCATCGCCGCCGGCGTCATCGACCCCGTCAAGGTGACGCGCGCAGCCCTCCGCAACGCCGCTTCCATCGCAGCGCTGGTTCTCACCACCGAGACCCTCGTTGTCGAAAAGCCGGCCGACGAGGACGAGCACGCAGGGCACCAGCACTAGCTTCCACGCGGTGCTGTAAAGCCGGCCCGGCGCAGGAGGTTCCCACGAACCGCCCGCGCCGGGCCGGCCTTTTTCGTGCCCTCTCAACCTCTTTTGAACCCCTTGGCACTCCGTTCCCGGCCGTTGTGCCGGAGCTTGTGCACCCCGGCACCCCGGCGTACCGTGGCGCTTAAAAGGTGCGGGAGGCATCATGGCATCGTCTGAAGCCGGCCTTGACCGGGGCCGTTCCGCCTTCGAGGGGCATCGCTGGACCGAGGCCTTCGAGGACTTGCTGGACGCCGACCAGCGTGGCGGGCTTCCTGCGCCCGACCTCGAACGCCTGGCCACCGTGGAGATCCTGACCGGCAAGTTTGCCTCGGGAATTGACACCCTCACCCGCGCCCATGAGGAATACCTCGTCGTCGGCGATGTGCCGGGCGCGGCACGGTGCGCCGGGTGGATCGGCATACACCTGATGAACGCCGGCCAGCTGGCCCGCGGCACTGGCTGGTTTGCCCGTGCCGGACGGCTCGCGGCCGAACTGAGTGAACCCTGCGCAGTGGAGGGCCTGGTGCTTCTTCCCACGGCACTGGGCATGCTGTACGGAGGCAACGCTGAAGGTGCCCGACGGGTCTTCGCGGACGCCCTGGCCGTCGGCGAAAGGTTCCAGGACCGGGACCTCATCTCGCTCTCTTTGCTGGGCACCGGCCAGGCCAGCTTGATGCTCGGCGACATCAGCGCCGGCCTTGGCCTCTTGGACGAGGTAATGGTTGCCGTGACCGCTGGGGAACTTTCGCCGGTCCCCTCGGGAATCATCTACTGCGCCGTCATCGGCAGCTGCCACCTGGCGTACGACCTGCGCCGCGCCCTGGAATGGACAGCGGCACTGGACCGGTGGTGTGGGGGACGGCCGGACATGGTCCTTTACAGCGGCCAGTGCCAGGCCCACCGCGCCGAACTGTACCGACTGCACGGGGCCTGGAATGACGCCGTCAGCGCCGCGAAGAAGGCACAACAGCTGTCTGAGGCGGGGGACTACCAGGCCCTCTATGGCGGCTATTACCAGCAGGGCGAGGTGGAACGGCTGAGGGGCCAGTTCGCGGCGGCAGAGGAATGCTACCGGCAAGCCGGGCGCAGCGGCTATGAGCCCCAGCCGGGACTCGCCCTGCTGAAGCTGGCCCGCAGCGATATCCCCGCCGCGCAGGCCCTCATCCGCAGGGCAGCCGACGCCGCCGACCTCGGCACCCGCCGCCACCTGCTGCCGGCGCTCGTGGAAATCGAGCTGGCCGCGGGGGACACCGCCGCCGCACGGCGGTCCGCCGACGAGCTGGCCGCCGTTGCGCAGGACCGCGGGATGCCCATGCTGCAGGCTGCCTCCTGCCAGGCCGGCGGCGCCGTCCTGCTCGCCGAAGGAGAACCGGCCCAAGCGCAGGCGGTCCTGCGGCGGGGTTGGACGCTCTGGCGGGAACTGGGCGTTCCGTTCGAAGCTGCACGCTGCCGCACCCTGGTGGGCCAGGCGTGCCGCGCAGCCGGCGACGACGATTCGGCGGAGATGGACTTCGAGGCGGCACACGCGGAATTCCTTGCCCTTGGCGCTGCCCCTGCAGCTGCCTGGGCAGCCTCGCTCCAGTACGCGCCCGCGCATGACGCGCCGCCCGAACCACTCACGCCGCGTGAACTCGAAGTGCTCCGGCTCGTGGCGGCCGGCAAAGCCAACCGTGCCATCGCCGGTGAGCTCTACCTGAGCGAAAAGACCGTTGCACGGCACATCAGCAACATCTTCCTCAAGCTTGGGCTGCAGTCCAGGGTTGCTGCCACCAGGTACGCCTACGACCACGGGCTCACAGCTTAGGCGCAGGCTGCATACAAATACCCACCCCGGCCCCGGGGCAAGATGCATAATTCTGCCGACGCGGACCGCATGGACGCCGACCTAGTGTCGAACTATGAACATTCCCGTCCTGGCCGGCACCTTCTCCACCGTGCTGTTTGCCCTTGGCATGCTGCCGATGCTTCTCAAGGCGGCGCGCACCAAGGACCTGGCGTCCTACAGCCTGAGCAGCCTGGTCCTGAGCAATGTTGCCAACGTTGTCCATTCCGTCTACGTCTTCCACCTGCCGGCGGGGCCGATCTGGTTGCTCCACGCGGTGTACGTGCTGGCGTCCGCGCTGATGCTCGTGTGGTGGCTGCGCTACAGGAACGAACGGCCAGATGAGGAAGCAGGGCGGCCGGGGATTGGCAGGGACAGTTCATCGAAGGTATCGGCAGTAGTTGGACAGGAGGCACCGCAATGAACAACATCGAGGGCAAAGGTGCGGCAGTCGAGGTGCTCGACACCCTGGTCATCGGAGGTGGGCAGTCCGGGCTAGCCATGGGCCACTACCTCAAGCGCCAGGGCCGCAGGTTCCTGATCCTGGATGCGAATCCCAGAATCGGCGACGCCTGGCGGCAGCGCTGGGACACCCTGAGACTGTTCACGCCGGCAAAGTTCGACGGCCTCCCCGGTATGCCATTTCCCGGAGACGGACTGTCCTTTCCCGGCAAGGACGAGCTCGCTGATTTCATGGAATCCTACGCCGCCGCTTTTGACCTCCCGGTCTGCACCAGCGTCCGGGTCGAGAGGCTCTGGCGGGAACAGGGGCGGTACGTTGCAGTCTCGGACGGCCGCCGGTGGGAAGCCGGCAACGTGGTTGTAGCGACCGGCTGCACGCAGGCGCCCCGGCTGCCGGACTTCGCGCCGGGTCTTGATCCGTCCATCGTCCAGCTTCACTCCAGCGAATACCGGAATCCGGGCCAGCTCCGGGAAGGCCGCGTCCTGGTCGTAGGGCTTGGAAACTCGGGTGCGGAGATCGCCCTTGAAGTCAGCCGGACGCACCCCACGGTCATTGCCGGCAAGCCGGGCGGCGAGTTGCCGGTGCGGCACGGCAGGACCGCGGCCCGCTTCGTCTTCCCCGTCGTGCGGTTCCTCGGGCTCTACGTGCTCACCCTCGGCACACCGGTGGGCCGCAAGGCTGCAGCACACAAGCTGTCGCATGCGGACCCCCTGATCAGGACCAAAAGCAAGGACCTGGCAGCTGCCGGCGTCGAGTTTGTCCCGCGGGTGACAGGGGTGCAGGATGGCCGGCCGGTTGTGGCGGACAGCCCCCTCCGTGATGTGTCCAACGTGATCTGGTGCACGGGATACCGAGAGTCCTTCGACTGGATCGAACCCCGGGTGTTCGACGACGACGGGCGGCTCAGGCAGCGCCGCGGCGTGGCTACGGATGTGCCTGGACTGTTCTTCCTGGGGGAGGAATTCATGTACGCCGCGGTTTCGGCCACCCTGCTGGGCTCGTGCCGGGACGCCCGGTACCTTGCCGGACGGATCCCGGCCGCGAGCTAGCCCCGGGCGCGCAACGCCTGGCGCCTCAGCCGCCGGGCCATGTTTTCCGGCAGACGTTTGGTGATGACCCGGTAGAAGATGAGCACGGCAAGGGCTGCTGCCACGATGCCCACGAGGTTCAGCAGCAGCTGCAGTGCCGATCCCGCCGCCTTCTGGTACTCGCCCAGCACGAGGGCCACGGCCACGTATCCTGCGGCGGGAACCGTGGTCACGGAAATGAAGACTCCGATGAGTGCGGCAGAGCGGCGGCTGATCACGGAGAGCATGCCGGCAGTTCCGGCCAGCACCGCAACGATCAGCGAGTACGGGCCGGGATGGTAGATGAACTCGACGGCGGACCCGGTGTCGAGGGTGTTGGCTGGAAAGAGCCCCAGCGGTACTGACAGCCAGGCCGTCAGCGCAGCCAGGAGCATGGCCACGGGAAAGCCGACGCCCAGTGCCATCGCAGCCCTGCGTCCCAGCTTCCATTTGCGTTGGGCCAGCGCCACAGCCAGGGCTGCGAGCGGCCCGAACTCGGGTCCTACGGCCATGGCCCCGACGATGGCGATGGTGGAGTCCGTGACGATCCCGATCGCCGCCAGCTGCGTGGCCAGGACGAGGAACGCGAGGTAACTCCAGGTGAGCCGCGAATCCTCGCCTGTCTGGCGTGTCACCTCATCCCAGATCATGGCGTCCGCCCCGTCGCCCGGCGCAGCGGCTTCGGCCCGGTCGGCACGCCGGGACAACATGAGTTCGGGCATGGAAATTGCGATGGAGCCCAGATCCTGAACCTTCAGGACGTGCAGCTTCTCCAACAATTCCTCGACTGCTTCCCTGGCCACGTGGACCACCACCACATCTCCGGGCGGTTGGACGGATGCGCCTTTGTGCACGGCCACTTCCGCCGCGCCGGTTTGCTGCGTGCAGCTTTCCACCACCAGGTCGGAGAGCTCTGCGGGGATGCAAATGCGCACCTGAACGATCACTGTGGCCACTCCTCCGTGTTTGCCGGTTTCGCGATCCGGCGTCGGCACCAGCCTAGTTACCCGGCCGGCCCTTGCGACCAAACCGTCCTCTGGAAACTCCCAGCTTGCAGTGCCTTAACCGTCCTCTGGAAACTCCCAGCTTGCAGTGCCTTAATGGAAGCCGGGGGTTCTTCTCGCCTGCGTCGGCGATTGGCAATAAAAGTTACGAATCGGTAACATGGATGCTTTGGTTGTCCGCTTGAGGGGTTTTTCTATGTCTGTAGCGAGAGCCCTGGCCTCGCCGCGCCGCAGTGGCGCAGGCGTTCCACCGACCCGAAAATCCAAGTTCAGGCCTGAAATCCAGGGCCTCCGCTCGCTGGCGGTGCTGATGGTGGTCAGTTACCACATCTGGTTTGGGCGCGTGTCCGGCGGCGTGGACGTCTTCCTGTTGATCTCGGCATTCCTCATGACGCTGCAGTTCGTGGGCCGCTATGAGCAGAACAGGCCGATGGCCCTCATCAAACACTGGCTTCACCTTTTCCGGCGCCTTTTGCCGGCGGCAGTCACGGTGATTGCGGCAACCCTGGCTACAAGCTACCTGTTGCTGCCACGCACCCGCTGGCTGGATATCGTTGATCAAGCTTGGGCCTCCCTGTTCTACTACGAGAACGCGTTGCTCCAGTCCCGCGCAGTGGACTACTACGCGACGGACCACAGCCTGGCCAGTCCGTTCCAGCACTTCTGGTCGCTGTCCATCCAGGGCCAGGTCTTCATTCTGTGGCCGCTGATCTTTGCCGGTGCCGCGTTCCTGGCGAAGAAATACCGGCTGCACTACCGCATCCTGCTTTGCTACGTTTTCGCCGGTGTCTTCCTGGTGTCACTTGTCTACTCAATCATCTTCACTGTCACCAACCAGGCCCAGGCCTATTTCGATACCGGCGCCAGGCTATGGGAATTCGCCCTCGGCACGCTGGTCGCACTGATCCTCCCGGGCCTGCGGATTCCCAGGACCGGCCGCATAGTCCTGGGCTGGTTGGGCATTGTTGCCATGCTCAGCTGCGGGATCCTGCTCAATGTCCAGGCTGCTTTCCCGGGCGTGGCAGCGCTCTGGCCCACCCTCGCAGCCGCGAGCGTCATCGCAGCAGGACAAACCGGCAGCCGGTTCGGCGTCGACAGGATCCTGAGTGCGGGCCCGCTGGTCCGCCTCGGTGACAACTCGTACGCCTTGTACCTGTGGCACTGGCCCGTCCTGGTCATCGCCCTGGCGGCCACCGGCCGCGACCATGCGGGGCCCATCTCCGGAACCGTCATCATTGTCGTCGCCATGGGACTGGCATTCCTGACCACCAAGTTCATCGAAAAGCCGTGGCGGGAATGGCAGTGGCCGGAAGTCAACCGGCGTCGTTCCGTTCTTACAGTGGCCGCATGCCTGCTCACCGTGGCGGTCCCGTTGACCGGGATCCAGGTGCAGCAGCACTTCGCCACCTTGGCGGCGCAAGCCGCCGCCGAGCGGAACAACCCCGGTGCACAGGCACTTCTGCCGGGATTTGTTGACCGGAGCGACGCTGACGCGGCGCTACTCCCGGCAGCAGAGCAGCTGCCGGGAGATTGGGCCACCTTGTCCGGCCCTTGTACCGGCGACCTGGAGCCTGAAGACGACGCCATCAGGGACACCTGCAGCCAGAGCGGACCATCCGATGATCCGGCCAAATCCTTACTGGTCCTGGGTGATTCGCATGCGCAGCAGTGGCTTGCAGCCATTGGAAAGGTCGCCGAGCAACAAGGCTGGACGGTTTACGCGATGCTCAAGGGAGGGTGCCAGGTTCAACCGGCAACACCCGAGCTCGAAGAAACGAACCCGGACTGCAAGAGCTACAACGACGCCGTGGGGGAGCAGATTGCGAGGAATCCCCCGGACGCCATCATGGTCGTCGGGACCGCCGCGGCACCGTCGTCCCCGGAGGAGGTCCTCACCCCGGGACTCGAAGAAAGCGCCAGGGCGTGGACGGATCGGGGAATCGACGTTGTAGCCATCCGGGACAATCCCCGTTTCAACTTCAACATGGCGGACTGTGTGGTTACCAAGGGCCAGGACAGTCCGGACTGCCGGCCCGCCCAGGCCAATCTCCTGGCAGCGGAGAGCCCTTTTAAGGCCCTGGACGGACAAGTCCGCGGCCTGGCCTTCGTGGACATGACGGACCTGATCTGTGACGGC
Organism: Arthrobacter oryzae; assembly: GCF_037911235.1. Lineage (GTDB taxonomy): Bacteria > Actinomycetota > Actinomycetes > Actinomycetales > Micrococcaceae > Arthrobacter > Arthrobacter oryzae_E. The sequence goes on along the minus strand of NZ_JBBLYW010000033.1, from coordinate 121,637 downwards.
ACCTACTGTCCGGGGGTTGTCGGAAATACCTTTGTCTATTTGGACAACAACCACCTCACCCGTACGTACGTCGCCAGCATGTCATCCGTCTTCGGGGAGAGGCTCATGGCGGCCACTGGCTGGAAGGATCAATGACGGCGGAAGTACTGAGCGAAACCACACGGCAGACAGCCAACAAGGCGGAAAGGAAGGGGTACCGGCCCGAGGTCCAAGGGCTCAGGGCTCTGGCCGTCCTGATGGTGGTCACCTACCACGTGTGGCTTGGCCGGGTATCCGGCGGGGTGGACATCTTCCTGCTGATTTCCGCCTTCCTGCTCACCCTCTCCTTTGTTCGCAAAGTGGAAGGCGGGAGCCCCCTCAAGCTGGTCAGTCACTGGCTGCACCTCTTCAAGCGGCTGCTGCCGGCCGCCGTCGTCGTTATCCTGGGTGTCCTCGCGGGCACCTGGGCCATCCTGCCCCAAAGCCGCTGGCCGGACGTCCTGGACCAGGCGTGGGCCTCACTGCTCTACCGGCAGAACTGGCTGCTGGCGGACTCGGCAGTGGACTATTACGCGCAGGACCATTCGGGGGCCAGCCCCTTGCAGCATTTCTGGTCGCTGTCCATTCAGGGGCAGGTCTTCATTCTGTGGCCGCTGGTGTTTGCGGGAGCAGCGGTGCTGCACCGGTTGCTCCGACGTCCCGGGATCAGTTACCGCCTGCTGCTGGCCCTTGCTTTCGCCGTGATCTTCGCGGCTTCGCTGGCCTATTCCATTGAGCAAACGGCTACGAACCAGGCCTACGCGTACTTTGACACCCGGACCAGGCTGTGGGAATTCGCACTCGGATCCCTCCTGGCGCTGGCCCTGCCATACCTGAAGCCGGGCCGGCTTCTTCGCGTCATCCTCGGATGGGCGGGGGTGGCGGCCATGGTGTCCTGCGGCCTGCTGCTGACCGTGGACCGGTCCTTTCCCGGATTCGTGGCGCTGTGGCCCACGCTGGCGGCCGCGGCAATCATCGTGGCCGGCCAGAGCGGCAGCCGGTTCGGCGCCGACCGTCTCCTGAGCTGGAAACCCCTCGTGCAGCTCGGCGACAACTCCTACGCGCTGTACCTCTGGCACTGGCCGCTCCTGGTCCTCGCCCTCGCCGGCACCGGTGTTGTATTGCCCAACCTCGTCCAGGGCCTCGCCATCGTTGCGGCGTCCGTGGTGATGGCCGTCCTCACCACACGGTTCGTGGAAAAGCCGCTGCGGGAATGGCACTGGCCGCAACGGCGGGTCTGGCGGAACGCCGTCGTCATTGTGGCCTGTGGAGCACTGCTCGCAGGGCCGGTATCCCTCTGGCAGACCAAACTCATCACGGACGAAGCCGCCGCTGCGGCGCAGCCCAGGGAACTGACTCCGGGTGCCGCTGCCCTGACCCCCGAAAACGTGGGAAAACCTACGCCGGAAGCGAAAATCATTCCGGCGCCGGCTGCCATGAAGAATGAATGGGCGGACATCGACGGACTGTGCACCGACGCGAACGTGCCGAGTGATCCGCTGCTCTCCGGATGCCTGCAGAACAGCAAGCCCGAGGTGGTTACCAAACGAATCGTAGTGCTTGGCGATTCGCACGCGCAGCAGTACATGGCAGCGCTGGGGCCGATCGCCAAGGAGCACGGCTGGGAAGTGGTCACGCTCCTCAAGGGCAGCTGCCGTTTCGGTGCGGAGTCGGCAGAGCGCGATGCGGAGTGCAACGCTTTCAACAAGGCCAGCGCCGACTATGTCCTCGAGCACAAGCCGGATGCCGTGTTCACCGTTGCGTCCCTGACACACGTTGAGGCCCCGTTCGAATCGGAAGTTCCCGGCTACCTGGAAGGCATCAAGCCGTTCACCGACGCCGGGATGGACGTGGTGGGGGTCCGGGACAACCCGCGGTTTGCCTTCAACATGCCGGAGTGCGTGCAAAAGAAGGGCGCTGATGCAACGGAATGCAACCCGCCGCTGGGCGAATCGCTGGCCGGGTCGTCGCCCCTGGACCAATACCGGGGTGTGGACGGCCTCCACCTGATGGACATGAGCGACTTCATCTGCGCGGGCGGAATCTGTCCGGCAGTGGTGGGCAACGTCTACGTCTACAAGGACGACAACCACCTGACCAAGACGTACGTGCAGAGCATGATTCCCATGTTCGAGCAGCGGTTGCTGGCCGCCACCGGCTGGACCTGACGCCGGATGGCCGGGGGCCCTGAGGCGGCGCGTGCGGTTCCTCACATTACCGCCGCGGAATATGGGGATCGCCGCCGAGGTTCTAGAATTTATTCAATACTTCGGCACCACAGCACCACCATCTGCACAGGCCAGTCCCGTAATGACGGGCTGGTCATCAGCTGCAACCCCTACCCGTGAACCCCGGAATTAAGGTAAGAGGCGCACTCATGACCCAGCCCGAACACAACCCGTTCGGCTTTATCGGCCTGACCTACGACGACGTCCTGCTCCTGCCGGGGCACACCAACGTCATCCCGTCAGAGGCAGATACATCCTCGCGCATTTCCAAGCGCATCTCCGTCCAGACCCCGCTGCTCTCCGCCGCGATGGACACCGTCACGGAGTCCCGGATGGCCATCGCCATGGCCCGCCAGGGCGGTCTCGGCGTCGTCCACCGCAACCTGTCGGTCCAGGACCAGGCCGACCAGGTGGACCGGGTGAAGCGCAGCGAATCCGGGATGATCACCAACCCGCTGACCATCGGGCCGGAAGCGACGCTCGCCGAACTGGACGAGATCTGCTCGCAGTACCGCGTCTCCGGCCTGCCGGTCGTGGACGAGGGCATGCGGCTGCTGGGCATTGTCACCAACCGCGACACCCGCTTCGTGCCGGAAGCGGATTTCCCCATCCGCCTGGTAAGCGACGTCATGACCAAGATGCCACTCGTCACCGGGCACGTCGGCATCAGCCGCGAGGAAGCCTCGCACAAGCTCGCCACCAACAAGATCGAAAAGCTCCCGCTGGTTGACGACCAGGGCCGGCTCAAGGGCCTCATCACCACCAAGGACTTCACCAAGGCCGAGCAGTACCCGCTGGCCACCAAGGACGATGAAGGCAGGCTGCGGGTCGGCGCCGCCATCGGCTTCTTCGGTGACGGCTGGGAACGTGCCATGACCCTCGTTGATGCCGGCGTGGACGCACTGTTCGTGGACACCGCCAACGGACACTCCCAGGGTGTGCTGGACATGATCCGCCGCCTGAAGTCCGACCCCGTGGCCGCCCACGTGGACATCATCGGGGGCCAGGCTGCCACCCGCGAAGGTGCGCAGGCGCTGATCGACGCCGGTGCAGACGGCATCAAGGTAGGCGTGGGTCCGGGCTCCATCTGCACCACGCGCGTTGTGGCCGGCGTGGGCGTCCCGCAGATCACCGCCATCTACGAGTCCGCGAAAGCGGCCATCCCGGCCGGCGTTCCGCTGATCGCCGACGGCGGCCTGCAGTACTCGGGCGACATCGGCAAGGCGCTGGTTGCCGGCGCCGACACCGTGATGCTTGGTTCCCTGCTGGCCGGTTGCGATGAGTCACCGGGCGAGCTCATTTTCGTGAACGGCAAGCAGTTCAAGAGCTACCGCGGCATGGGTTCCCTCGGAGCCATGCAGACCCGGGGCAAGAACACGTCCTACTCCAAGGACCGTTACTTCCAGGCCGATGTCTCCGGCGATGACAAGCTGATCCCGGAAGGCATCGAGGGCCGCGTGGCCTACCGCGGCCCGCTGGCATCCGTTGCCTACCAGCTGGTGGGCGGGCTCCGCCAGACCATGTTCTACACGGGTGCTCCGACAGTGGCCGAGCTGAAGGCGCGCGGCAAGTTCGTCCGGATCACCCCGGCCGGCCTCAAGGAATCGCACCCGCACGACATCCAGATGACGGTGGAAGCCCCGAACTACGGTTCGCGCTAAGTCCTGACGCATCTTCATACAGGCCGCGGGGAAGTGTCCCCGCGGCCTGTTTGTGTCTGCGCACGGGATTAGGCTGGAGCCATGTCCCAACCACGCCACCCCGCCGAACTGAACCCTAAGAGGGACCCTCAGCGGCGGCTGGCCGTGCGGCCCTACGCCCGGGCGGTGGCGCAGGTATTGCGCGTCAGCTTCCGGGCCTCGCCCGCCGCCGTCGTGATGAAGGTGGTGGGCTCGCTGATCTCGGCGCTGCTGCCCCTGGTCACCACCTACTTTGCCGCCCTGACCACCACCGCCCTGGCTGCCGCGTACGCCGGCGACGCCGCCGAGGGCCAGCAGGCGATCGTCTACGTCATCATTACCGCCGCCCTGGGCCTGTTCTGGGGTGCCTTCAGCAGCGTGGACCGCTACATCCAGCAGCTCATGAGCTTCAGGGTGGGCGCCATTGTGGGGGACCTCATGTACGAACGGTTCCTGGCACTCGAGTTCTGGCGGTACGACGACAAGGAAACGGTGGACCTGTACGACCGCGCCAAGCGGTTCTCCGATTCCTACGCGCGGGTCCTGGACCGGATTGCAGCGATCTTCACACAGCTGGTCTCCGTGATCCTGGCGGTCGGAGCCCTTCTGCTGGTGAGCTGGTGGATCGCCGTGATCGTCCTGGTGGCCATCGTCCCCAGCGTCTACCTGCAGTTCAAGCTCTCCCGCGAACAGATCGCCCACTGGAACACCCAGGTCGATTCCCGCCGTCAGCGCCGGATGATCGAAACCAACCTGCTGCGCCCCCAGCATATTGCCGAGATGCGACTGTACGGGATCGTCGGCTACCTCATGGGACTTCGCTCCCGCCTCCGGGACGCCGACGAGAAGCGGCGGCTGGATTTCCAAAAGCGCTATATTCCCAAGCAGCTGGCGGCAGACGCCCTGCAGTACGGCGCCGAGGTTGTTTCGCTGATCTGGGTGGTGGGCCAGATCATCGCCCGTGCCCAGCCGGTGGGCCAGTTCCTGTACGTCCAGCAGATCGTCAGCAGGGCACTGTCCACCGCCAACAACCTCGTCTCCTCGCTCAGTTCCATCGACGAAGACCTGGCTAACCTCAAGGACTACGAGCTTTTTATGGCGCTGCCGGTGCACTCCGACCACGCCCCGCCGCTGCTGCAGGCTCCGAAGACCGTTGAGCTGCGGGACATCCGCTTCACCTACACCGGCAGCGACATCGAGGTGATCCGCGGCATCACCATGACCATCCGCGAGGGCCAGCACATCGCCATCGTGGGGGAGAACGGGGCCGGGAAGTCCACCCTGATCCGCATCCTGGCAGGCCTCTACCGCCCCGATTCGGGCCAGGTGATGCTCGACGGCGTCGACCTCGCCGCCGTCGACGTCAAATCCTGGCACCGCCACCTGGCGGTGCTGAGCCAGGAGTTCCTCAAGTATGAGTTCGCCACGGCAGCGGAAAACATTCTCTTTGGCGACGTTGATTCGCCGCGGGACGATGAGCGGATCCGGCGGGCGGCGTCCGATGCCGAAGCCCTCGAATTCATCAACAAGCTCCCCAACGGCCTGGACAACCACGTCAGCAACTGGATGGAGGATCCGAGGGGCCGCAAGGGCAGCGGGCTGAGCGGCGGCCAGTGGCAGAGGCTCGCCATGGCCCGGAACTTCTACCGGAACGCCTCCTTCATGGTGATGGACGAACCGACGTCGGCGATCGACGCCCTCGCCGAACACCGGATCTTCACCCGCCTCTTCGCCGACCGCAGCAGCACCATCATCGCCATCAGCCACCGGCTGGCCACCATCGAAAAAGCGGACGTTGTCTACATGCTGGAGGACGGCCGGATCGTTGAGCAGGGCACCCACAAGGAACTGGTGGCCCTTCGGGGGCGCTACTTCCGGATGTTCGAATCCCAGCTGGCCGTGGACGAGGCCGAGGGCATCTGACCGGTCCGCCCGGGCCGCCCTCAGCGGCGTTCGAGCCACCGGGCGTAGAGTTCGGCACTCCGGATCATCAGCCGGCGTATATATGCCAGCCCCGCACACACGCCAACTGCCAATGTCACGATCATTGCCAATACGGGAAGTATGTCCGGATACGCGTCCCCGGGCGTGAGTACGGCCAGGGCGGCCACACCCAGCGCGGTGGCGATGAGGAACGTCCGGATCGTAATGGGAGTGGTCCTGATACCCTGCTCCACCCGCGGGATGTCGGCAGCCGGCTTGGGGAATTTGCGCGTGAAGCGAGGCATGGCGGTCAGTGCCCAGCCCATGGCGGACATCGCTGCACCCAGGATGGCCAGGACCACGCCGGTTTCCGGGCTCCGTCCCAGCACCAGGGAAAAACCGGAATATGCCACACCGGAGGCCGCCAGTACAGCAGAGAACCACCAGGCGGAGAACACCCACGACCGGCGCTGCCCGAATCCGTATGCGGCCCCGGGCGTCATCACGGTCGGGTCTGTGCCCGTCAGGTCCGGACCCGTCATGCCGGACCTGCCAGCAGGGAGCGGACCACGGAGCCGGGCCGTTCAGCGGCCTGCAGGTCGCGGACTGTCAGCTGTCCGCTGTCGTCGACGGGTGCCGACGCCAGACTCAGCATGCCGTCTTCGAGCACCTTGATGTTGGCAATCACCGGTTCGCCGTCCCGGTCGTAACGGCGGGAGGTGATGATACCGCCCGAAGGCGTCTGCGCCGAGCCGACGGCGTCGTTGACGGTGGCTTCCACCATGTCCAACGTATCGGCGTCATCACTCATAGGAAGGCAAACATACTCGCTCAAGGGTCGAAGGAAGAGTGCAACCCGGCCCGCTGGAGATTCGACGACATAAGCAGGCGCCACGGCATCCGGACCCACACGGGTGATGTCGAACCACAGAGTTGCCGTGCTAAAAACCCGGGCCAGAAAGTTGGCCGGGCCGTGCAGGCTCACCACGTCGCCATCAACCGAAGCTGTGTCCCGGACGTTGAGAGTACCGACGCCGGCCCGGACTATGTCGTGGTCATCAGGCAGGTCCGCAAGGCCCAGCACGCGACGGGTCAGTGCTGTCCCCGGCCCTGGCTCGAACGCGAGGAGGGCCAGAATTTCGTGGCTCGTGACACGGTATGCCGTGTCGGGCAATGTCTGCTCAGTCATGTATTCCTTATGGTCCGCTGTTGCTGCCTTGTGCACCGGGGCCGCCCCGCCGCGGTCTGCTAGCCGAATCCGAGCTTACCGCCGGCCCATCCCAGGGCATCCTTTGCGCCGTCGGCGAGGTCCTTCGCACCGCCAACCGCGCCGTTGGCAAGGTCCTTGACACCGCCCACTACCCCCGAGCCGAAGTCCCAGATCCTCTTGGTGACAGGCACGTCGCCGGAGGCCATCGATGCCAGGCCCCACAGGAGGCCGGCGCCGCCGATAGCTGCCGCAACAGGCAGTCCGACGCCGGTGGCAGCGGCGATTCCCGCGGCTAAAGCCAGGCCACCGCCAACTGCACCATCAGCGACCCGGAAGGGATCGCGGTTTTCAATGCCTGACGCGATATCGAAGGCGCCCAGGACGATGCCCAGCCCAACGAGGCCCTTGCCGACGCCCCTCATGGCGTCAAAGAACTTGCTGACCCCCTTTTCGACCTGCGCGAGTTCGAGGTTCCAGCTGAACTTGTCGGCGACGAACTGCAGGGCGCTGGCAATGTCTGAGGTTGCGTTGCCGTCCTCTGTTATCCCCTTCTCAAGCAGCCATTCAAGTCCCGAAGGCGCGTGTTCGTAGTTGGGGTCAGTAAATGCATCGCCCCAGTTCCGTTCTTGAGCCGGCCTCGATTGGGATGCCGGTGCCGGGGCACCCGGCGCCGGGGATGAGGCGTGGCCGCTCCCGGAATTGCTGGCCTGTTCCTGGTCGTTGGCATGGGCCAGCAAGAGCTTCGACTGGCTGTTAAGCGACTCCGAAGAGCGGTTCAGCATGGGCCGCAGGGTGGAAGCCCATTCACTGCGGAACTTGTCGCCGTCTGAGCCCTTCCAAGCGGCCGATTGAACCAGGGAATTGACGGTGGATTCCACGTTCTTCAGCCGCGTTCCCGATTGCCCCAGGGATTTTGACAGCATTCGAAGCTGGTTGATGTCAGCACCGTAAAAACCTGGCGCCATAATGTCCCCCAAAATGTTTGTGCCGGCGATGCCTGCCTGCGGTTTGTCCGTCCAAACTATTCCATGAACCGAAGTCGTGCGATGGGGACTTGTACCCCCGGGTCTCGACGCCGGCACCGGTTGATCGCGGGCAAGCACGGATCCACCCCAGACGTACGAACCGCCGGCCGCGCAGGTGTGCGCGGCCGGCGGTCCCCGGACATCTCCGGTCCGGAAGTTAGGACGTGGTCACGGACGTGTCATCAAGGAAGAAGTACGTCGACAGTGACGAATCCTCAACGCCCAGGAAGCGCAGGGTCACGCTCTCTCTTCCCCTTGTAGGCGGAAAGGTCCAGCTGCTTCTGGACGTAGCCGGTTGACTCGTTGAGGTTGGAGTAGGTGGCCAGTGTGGCGGTGGTTCCGCCGCTGATGACCTGGACTTTCAGGGTGTCGTAAGCGGTGCTGGCGGTGGTTTCGTCCGACTGCACCTTCAAATAGAAGGACAGTTGCGCCGCAGACACGGTGGAGGGGACAGCAAACGCCTGATCGAGCTTGTACGACGTTGCCTGGCCCCAGCCGTTGAGGCCGGCGAAACGCGTACCCGTCCTGGCATTGGCGCCGGTCTCAAACGTATCGGCGTGGTCGGAGGTCCACGAGACCGCGCCCTCTTCGAAGCCCGGGTTCAGCAACGGGTTGCCCGCCGGCGGGGGAGTGGTTCCGCCGAGCAGGTCCATGGTCTTGGTGGCGTCCGAGAGTCCGGTGCCGCAGCCGGTGGTGCAGCCGCCCGGCATGGCCCGGGTTCCCTGCTTGAGGGTGGACTCGACCTGTGCCGGGGTGAGGGAGGACGTCTTGGACTTCATCAGCGCGGCGAGTCCGGCCACGTGGGGAGCGGCCATGGACGTGCCCTGGTAGTTGGCGTAGCCTGCAGCGGACGGCGTGGTGGTGCCCGTGTTGATGGTGGAGAGGATGCCGCCCCCGGTCACCCTGACGTCGCCGCCCGGCGCGGTCAGGTCAACCGTGGCGCCGTAGTTGGAGTAGTAGGAGAGGCTGCCGCTCGGGTTACTGGCGGCCACGCTCACAACGCTGTTGCAGTTCGCGGGCCGGAAACCGGAAGCGTCCTGGTTGCTGTTGCCGGCTGCGACCACCACGGTGGCTCCACGCGACACCGCGGAATCGATGGCGGCCTGGTAAGTGCTGCCGCAGGCGCCGGATCCGCCCAGGCTCATGTTGATGACCTTCGCGGGGTTGGCGTTGGCCGGGATGCCGGAGACCGTTCCGCCTGCCGACCAGATGATCGCATCGGCTATGTCGGACAGTGATCCGCCGCACTTGGCCAGGACCCGGACGGGCACCACTTTGGCGTTGGGCGCGACGCCGGCAACACCCGTGGCGTTGCCGGTCACTGCTGCCACGGTGCCGGCGACGTGGGTGCCATGCCAGGAACTGTTGCCGGCCGTGGTCTGGCCGCATTCTCCGGCGGCGTACCAGTCGCCCTGGTCCTGCGCGCTGGCGTCGCGGCCGTTGCCGTCGCGTGCGGCGGTGGCGTCGGAGACAAAGTCGTACCCTGGGAGCACATTGGCGTCGAGGTCGGGGTGGGACGTGATGCCGGTGTCGATCACTGCCACGGTCACACCGCTACCGGTGGCGACGTCCCATGCGCCGGGGATCCGCATACCGTTCGTGGCGGTGAAATCCCACTGCTCGCTGTAGCGCGGATCGTTGGGCGTGAGCGCCACGGTCATCCGGGCATCAGGTTCAACCGAGTCCACTGCCCCGGACGCTGCAATGTCTGCCATGAAATCCCGGGCAGCCTGCCCGGACAGGGCTTTATCCGACTCGATCAGCGTTCCGCCGGTGGCCAGGGTGCGGACCTCCTTCACGGTCACGCCTTGGGAGCCGGCCGCCTTGCCCCACGCATTGGCGCGTCCGTTCGGTGTGGCGTTTGCCGCCGTCTCCTTGTAAACCACGATGAATTTCGTATAGGCCTCGCCGGAGGCGGCGACCTGGACCGTGGCGGTTTGGGCCGCGGCTGGTCCGGGTGCGGACCCGTCCCCGGCTTCAGTGGTGGCGAAGACCGGTGTACTGGCGAAGGCCAGGGTGCCGACTGCTGCGGCGAGCGACAGGGCCACGATGCGGTGGCGCCTGACTGATGCACTTCCTGCTCTTACCAAGGGAACTTCTTTCTCGGATCGGGCACACGGGTGGCCCGGAGGGTGGAGTGATGGATGGTCACGTGGTGGATCAGGTGGTAACCGAGAGTAAACGTAGAGCTATTTTCATAACTTGTAAATGGTTGACAAAACTAGTCAATAAAGGGTGGACTATCAGTTTCCCGTGTGACCCGGGGGAGTCGCCCCCGTCGTATCCCGCGTGGTCAAGTAAAGTGGTCACGTGACTTATGAGATTGAGATTGGCCGTGGCAAGCGTGGGCGTCGTGCCTACTCCCTGGATGACATCGCGATCGTCCCCAACCGTCGTACGCGTGATCCCAAGGACGTTTCGGTCTCGTGGCAGATAGATGCCTACAAGTTCGACATGCCGGTCATTGCGGCGCCCATGGATTCGGCGATGTCGCCCGGGACTGCCATCGCACTGGGACGCCTCGGCGGCTTGGGCGTGCTGGACCTGGAAGGGCTGTGGACCCGGTACGAGGACCCCCAGTCGGTGCTTGACCAGATCGGGGCGTTGGAGGACGAGACCAACAGCCCTGCCGTCACCCGGCGGATGCAGGAGCTCTACCAGGCGCCGATCCAGCCCGAGCTGATTACGTCCCGCCTGGCCGAGATCCGTGCCGCCGGCGTGACCGTGGCCGGCTCGCTCACCCCGCAGCGCACGCAGGAGCACTACAAGACCGTCGTCGCGGCCGGCGTGGACATCTTTGTGATCCGGGGGACCACGGTTTCGGCCGAGCACGTGTCCAAGGACCATGAGCCGCTGAACCTCAAGCAGTTCATCTACGAGCTCGATGTCCCGGTGATTGTGGGCGGCGCGGCCGGTTACACCCCCGCGCTTCACCTCATGCGCACCGGCGCTGCCGGCGTGCTGGTGGGCTTCGGAGGTGGCGCCACCACCACCACCCGCCGCGCCCTGGGCATCCACTCGCCCATGGCTTCCGCCATTTCCGATGTCGCCGCGGCCCGCCGCGACTACATGGACGAGTCCGGCGGCCGTTACGTTCACGTGATTGCCGACGGCGGCATGGGATCCTCCGGCGACATCGTCAAGGCCATCGCCATGGGCGCTGACGCCGTGATGCTCGGCAGTGCGCTGGCGCGCGCCGAAGAAGCGCCGGGCAAGGGCTGGCACTGGGGCCAGGAGGCCCACCACCTGGAACTCCCGCGCGGCGACAGGGTCAACGTCGGCACTGTGGGGCCGCTCGAGGAGGTCCTCTTCGGTCCGGGCCACCACACCAACGGCACGTCCAACCTGATCGGCGCCCTCCGCCGCTCCATGGCCACCACCGGCTATTCGGACCTGAAGGAATTCCAGCGGGTCGACGTCGTCGTGTCCCCCTACTCCGGAAACTGAGGCGCCACCTCCACGACTGGGCCGGTCCCGGAACCGCCGGGACCGGCCCCAAATGAGCCCTGCCCATCCGCATGCCTAGGAAGTAGTCTGGTGAACTACGAGGTTCGATGCGGATGGAGGCGTGAAATGAACAGTTCTTCCGGTGGTTCGTCCTTTTCCCAGGGGGCACTTGGCCCCGCTGCCAGGGAAGCGTCGCTGGCGGCGCTCAAGGCAACGATGGAGCCGGGCAAGGAACTCGACATCCTCATCGTCGGCGGCGGCATCGTGGGCACCGGCGCTGCGCTGGACGCCGTGACCCGCGGCCTGAGCGTGGGCATCGTGGAGGCCAGCGACTGGGCCGCAGGCACGTCGTCACGGTCCTCCAAGCTCATTCACGGCGGGCTGCGCTACCTCGAAATGCTCGATTTCGGGCTGGTGAAGGAAGCGCTCCACGAACGCGGTCTGCTGTTGTCGGAGATCGCCCCCCACCTGGCCCGGCCCGTACCCTTCCTCTACCCGCTGACCAAGCCCTTCCTTGAACGGCCATACGTCGGGGCGGGCATTGCCCTGTACGACGTCATGTCCATTTCGAGCGGCCACCAGAGGGGCGTGCCGTTCCATAAACACCTGTCCCGCCGCGGTACATTGCGGGCTGCGCCAAGCCTGAAGGATGATGCCTTCGTTGGCTCCATCCGCTACTACGACGGCCAGGTTGACGACGCCAAGTACGTGGCCAACCTGGTCCGCACGGCCGCCTACTACGGTGCCCATGCGGTCAACCAAACGGCTGTGGTCGACTTCCTGCGCGAAGGCGAGCGGGTGGTGGGCGCCAAGGTGGTCAACCGCGAGGACGGCTCCACCTTCAGCATCCGGGCCAAGCAGGTCATCAACGCAACCGGCGTCTGGACCGACGAAACCCAGGCCATGGTGACGGACCGCGGGCAGCTGAAAGTGCGCGCCTCCAAAGGCATCCACCTCGTGGTCCCGCGCGACCGGTTCCAGTCGACGGTCGGGCTGATCCTGCGGACCGAAAAATCGGTGTTGTTCGTGATTCCGTGGGGACGGCACTGGATCATCGGCACCACGGATACAGACTGGCATCTGGACAAAGCGCACCCGGCTGCGTCCAGCAAGGACATCGACTACATCCTCGAACACGTCAACAAGGTTCTGAAGCGGCCCCTGACCAGGGAAGACGTCGAAGGCGTCTACGCGGGACTGCGTCCGCTCCTGGCTGGCGAGAACGACTCAACGGCAAAGCTTTCCCGCGAACACGTGGTGGCCCATCCGGTGCCGGGCCTTGTGGTGGTGGCTGGCGGCAAGTGGACCACCTACCGTGTGATGGCCAAGGACGCCGTCGACGAAGCAACGCGGAGCATGGACGAACGGGTTGCGCCCAGCTGCACGGATTCCATCCCGCTGCTGGGCGCCAGCGGGTTCAAGGCGGCGTGGAACCGCCGTAACCGGACCGCTGAGGAGAGCGGCGTGCATGTGGCCCGGATTGAACACCTGCTCAACCGGTACGGATCGATGGCCACGGAGGTCCTGGCTCTCGTCAAGGAAAACCCGGCCCTGGCCGAACCGCTGCCGGGGGCCGACGACTACCTCCAGGCTGAGGCAGTGTACGCAGCCACCCACGAAGGGGCGCGTCATGTACACGACGTATTGACGCGCAGAACCCGTATTTCCATCGAGTCGTGGGACCGGGGTGTGTCCGCCGTCCCGGTAGTCGCTAAGCTAATGGGGGAAATTCTTGGCTGGAGCGATGCGCAGCGCGAAAGCGAAATCAAGCACTACCTTGCCCGGGTGGAAGCCGAACGGCTGAGCCAGGAGCAGCCTGACGATGAATCTGCCGACGCCGCACGCCTGGGTGCCGAGGACATCGTCCCGTTGCGCTGACAAGGCAGATGCCTGATGCGCGCCTCCTGCCTCACTGAAGGGACAACTCTTGGCGGAACCACTGGACCGGTACGATGCCGAACTCACCACACCGGAAATGGTGATTCTTGAGCTTGATGCCAAGGACAAGGTTGACGCAGCGACCCAGCTTGCGGAACGGCTCCATGCGGCCGGGCGTATCTCGGACCTCGATGGTTTCCTGAAGCACGTCAACGCACGGGAGCACCAGCTGGCCACCGGCCTGCCCGGGGGAGTCGGGTTGCCGCACGCCCGCAGCGAGTTCGTGTCCCGGACCTCCATCGCGGTGGGCATCACCAAGTACGGAAAGGCCCTGGACTTCGGTGCTGCTGACGGGCCGGCCACGGTCATCCTGTTGATTGCGACGCCGGCAAGTTCCTTTTCGGACCACCTTGAGGTGCTTGCCACCCTGGCCCGCTCCTTGTCGAAGGAGTCGTTCCGGGAATCCCTTCGCCGGGCCTACGACCCCGAAGTGATCGCGGAGCTGATCAACTCCAGCCTGGTGTTTTTCGACCACTAACGTTTGCGGCGGACCGCTCAAAACTGCGCGAACGGACACTTGAGGCCCCGCTGCGAGGGGCCTCAAGTGTCCGTTCGCGCTCTTCGCGGTTCGTTGTTCTACACGCGGACGAAGTACGGTTAATGTGTGTTGAAAACTGCCCTCAAACCCCGCTGGATCGCAGGCCTGGTGTTTGCGATCGTCATTTCAGGGGTTTTTGTGCTGCTGAGCCAGTGGCAATTCGGCCGGTCAACCCAGCCGGAAGCACCTGTTTCGTCCGGCACCGAGGAGAGCAAGCCGCTCATCGCAGTGCTGCAGCCGGGTGATTTCTTTCACGGTTCCGTGGCGGACCAGATGGTCACCGCCAAAGGATCCTACGATCCCGAGAAGCAGGTGCTGGTTCCGGGCCGTCTTTACGACGGCGCCACGGGCTATTGGGTAGTCTCGGCGTTTGCTGTTCAGGACGCCCCCGTCCTCAGCGGCGTCGGCGCATCACCCCAGACATGGATCCCGGTGGCCCGCGGATGGGTGGCCGACGCCGCGGAAGCCGGCGCGCCGCCGTCGGGAACCATTGAACTGACCGGACGGCTCCTGCCGTCCGAGGCGCCGCTGCCGAACACCGCCCCCGAGCGGGGATTCGCCACTGCAGTGTCCGTGGCGGAACTGATCAACGTCTGGGAGGTCAGCAGCTATCCGGGGTTTGTGGCGGCAACGTCCGAGGTGGCCGGAGGCGCCGACGTCGGTGCCGCGGCCGCCGGCAGTGAGCTGAAACCCCTGCGGATCGGCCCGCAGCCCCCGGCCCAGCAGGTGAACTGGCTCAACCTCTTCTACTCCGTGGAGTGGATTGTGTTCGCCGGCTTCGCGCTTTTCATCTGGTGGCGAATGGTGAAGGACGACTACCGGCGCGACCTTGAGGACGACGACGAGGACCACGACCACGACCCGCACCAGGAAAATTCCAGCCCCTCCGGGCAATCCAGCCCTTCCGAACAAAAGGTACAGCCATGATCGATCCCAAGCCGGCCATCCAGCCACAGCCGTCCCAGACCAGCGGATCGGGCCCCAACAAATCCGGCACCGGAAAATCGGGCAAGAAGCGCAGGTTCGGCGGCACCGAAGCCCAGATCCGGTCCGCCCTGAAGTTCTATAAGGTCCTGGCATACCTCACGGGCGGGATGCTCCTGCTGCTGTGCGCCGAACTGGTTGCGCGGTATGCCTTCGGCCAGTACCTGTTCGCAGGCGGAACCAACGCGGTGACAGGCGAGCCGTTCGGCTTCGGGTTCGCCGACGCCGAGCCGCAGGGCGTGCTGGGGGGAGTGAACCTTTCGGTGGCGGTGCTGATTGTCCACGGCTGGATGTACGTCGTGTACCTGATGTCCAACTTCCGCCTGTGGTCGCTGATGCGGTGGCCGTTCGCGAAACTGATCGTCCTGGCCTTGGGCGGCGTGATTCCGTTCCTGTCCTTCTTTGTCGAGAAGAGGTTCCACGCAGAGGTGGAGGCCGAACTCGCGGCGAATCCGCAGGCATCCAAGCGCTACTGACCCTGTCGGCGCCGGCTGCAGTGTGAGATCCCTAACGACCGGGGCCGATTAAGGCCGCGGGCGGCCGCCTCAAGGTGCGACGCGGCAAGCGCCCAAGTAGTCTAGGACGGTGACTACTCCCACTGCATCCCAGACTTCCCAGAAGCCGGTGCTGGTTGTTGACTACGGTGCCCAGTACGCGCAGCTGATTGCCCGCCGCGTCCGGGAAGCAAATGTGTATTCGGAAGTGGTTCCGCATACGTACAGCACCGAGCAGCTGCTGGCCAAGAACCCCGCCGCCATCATCCTTTCGGGTGGCCCTTCCAGCGTGTATGCCGAAGGCGCACCGAAGGTGGGTGCGGACCTCTTCGAAGCCGGGATCCCCGTCTTCGGCATCTGCTACGGCTTCCAGGCGATGGCCGACGCCCTCGGTGGCACGGTAGCCCAGACAGGCCTGCGCGAATACGGTGCGACGGAAGCCACCACGGTGGGGGAGGCCCGGTCCATCCTGGACGGCCTGCCGCACCACCAGAACACCTGGATGAGCCACGGCGATTCCGTCCAGGAAGCCCCGGAAGGCTTCGAAGTGCTGGCCACCACCGCCGGCGCTCCCGTGGCGGCATTCGCCAACGAGGAGAAGTGCCTCTACGGCGTGCAGTGGCACCCTGAGGTCAAGCACTCGGCGTACGGCCAGCAGGTGCTCGAGAACTTCCTGTTCAAGGGCGCCAAGCTTGAACCGAACTGGACCACGGGCAACATCCTCGAGGAACAGGTGGACCGCATCCGCAAGCAGATCGGCGACGCCAGGGTCATTTGCGGCCTGTCCGGCGGCGTTGACTCGGCAGTCGCGGCTGCCCTGGTACAGCGCGCCGTGGGCGACCAGCTGACCTGTGTGTTCGTGGACCACGGCCTGCTGCGTGAAGGCGAAGCCGAGCAGGTTGAGCGCGACTTCGTGGCAGCCACCGGCGTCAAGCTCTACGTTGCCAACGAGCAGGAGCGGTTCCAGGCGGCACTCGCCGGAGTCAGCGATCCTGAGACGAAGCGCAAGATCATTGGCCGCGAGTTCATCCGGGCGTTCGAGGAAGCCGAACTTGCCATCATCGCCGAGGCCGCAGCCCACGGTGAAAAGATCAAGTTCCTGGTCCAGGGAACGCTGTACCCGGACGTCGTCGAATCCGGCGGCGGTGAAGGTGCAGCCAACATCAAGAGCCACCACAACGTGGGCGGCCTGCCGGAAGACCTGCAGTTCGAACTCGTCGAGCCGCTGCGTGCGCTGTTCAAGGACGAGGTCCGCGCTGTCGGTGCCCAGCTGGGACTGCCGCAGGAAATCGTGGGCCGCCAGCCGTTCCCGGGCCCGGGACTCGGCATCCGCATCGTCGGCGAAGTCACCAAGGAACGCCTGGACCTGCTGCGCAAGGCCGACGCCATCGCCCGTGCCGAACTGACCGCCGCCGGCCTGGATAACGAGGTGTGGCAGATGCCCGTCGTGCTGCTGGCGGACGTCCGCAGCGTCGGCGTCCAAGGTGACGGCCGCACCTACGGCCACCCGATCGTGCTTCGTCCCGTTTCGTCCGAGGACGCCATGACCGCCGACTGGTCACGGCTTCCGTACGACCTGCTGGCGAAAATCTCCAACCGCATCACCAACGAGGTGGACGGCGTCAACCGCGTGGTGCTGGACGTGACCAGCAAGCCGCCGGGAACCATCGAGTGGGAATAGCACTTTGAGTGGCCGGTCTCAGCGATGAGGCCGGCCACTTTGTTTTTATTCCGCTAAATCCGGCTCTATTTTGGCCGCCTCCAGTGTTGCGGTCTCTCACCGGGCCCTGATTCGGGCTACGCTCGAAAGTATGCCGGTATGGTCCAGGGCGTCACGTGCAAGCGCAGAAAAGAAGGCAGTAGTGTCAGTTGGTCAAGGCCTCCCAGAGGGCTCCGAGGAGCTCAGGAAGTGGCTGTCGGGGCTTAAGCCGGTCACCGGAGCAGACACCATGCTTCGTTTTACCAAGACCCCGGAAGGCTCTATCGACCTCACGCATGCGCATCCGTCCGGATTGGCGCAGCTCATGGCGGGAAGGCGCACCCGCCTGTCCACCCTGATCCGCGATCACGCGCAGTACGTGGTGGCCGCCAGGGCTTCACGGAACCTGCGCTCCAAGATCTTCGAGCTCAGCAATGACCGCGGCATCGACGCGGGCTACTTTTCGGCCGGTACCGTGTCCTGGACGTCGGCCGTGGGCGGGAAGCCCCAGCGGGTGTCTGCGCCCGTGATGCTCACGGCCATCTCCCTGACGGTCCGTCCGGGCGAGGACGACTACGAACTCCAGCTGACGGAACAGGCACAGATCAACCCGGCCCTTATCCGGCACCTGAAAAGCATCCACGGCATTGTCTTCGACGTGAATGCCGTGACCCGGATGGCTTACAGCACGGCCCGGTTCGATCCGCAGCCCGTCCTGGACCGCCTGGGGACGCTCATCAAGCCCATCCACGGGGCCGAGGTGGAGCACAACCTGCTCGTCTCAACCTTCGCGGACCTTTCCGGGAACCTCGATGACCCGTGGATCAACCAGAACAACACCCTGGTCGCAGCCCTTGCCCGCACCGCAGCCGGCGAGGCCGTGGAGGTGGCCGAATTAGCGGAAGGCCGCTTCCAGGACATTGACCAGCGGGATCCGGCCTCCGAGCTGCTGCTCCTCGACGCCGACGCCGACCAGCAGTATGTGGTGGACGCCGTGCGTGCCGGGGACTCCCTTCTGGTCAGCAGCCCGCCGGGGACGGGACAGACCCAGACAGCCATCAACACCATCGGCACGCTGGTGGACGAAGGAAGAACCGTCCTGGTGGTGGGCGACCGCCGCGCCAGCCTCAGCGAGATCGGGGCCAGGCTTGAGACTTTGGGGCTGGAGTCCATCCTGTTTGCCCTGTCCGGTACGGCGACACCCCTGCAGCTCAAGGGACAGCTGGTGCGGGCCATTGTCCGCAACGAAAAATCGCTCCAGCCCCAGCTCGACAATCTGCACACCACGCTCGCGGAACACCGGCATGCCCTCATGGACCATGTGGCTTCGCTGCACAATGTCCGCCAGCGCTGGGGTTGCTCGCCCTATCAGGCCATGCAGTCGCTGGCTGAGCTGACGTCCATCCAGCCGGCGCCCGCCACCACGGTACGGCTGAAGCGAAGTGTCCTGGACAACATCAGGGACCGCGGGGAACTGGCCGGTCGACTTCACCGTGCGGCCGAGCTGGGCAGTTTCAGCCGGGCTTCCACGGCCAGCCCCTGGCACGGTGCGCGGCTCCTGACCCGTAAGGAAACCGAGGAGGCGCAGGAGGTCGCGCGCTCGGTTGAGAAGAACCTCCCCGTGCTCCGGAACCGCATGAACGAAGTGGCCCAGCACGCCCAGATCCGCCTCGGGGCGAGCTTCTCCGAATGGGGCGCCCAGCTCGAATTGCTGATGGCGGTCAGGGAGAGCCTGGACAAGTTCACCCCGGACATCTTCGACCGGCCCGTCCACGACCTCATCTCCGCTACCGCCACAACCCCGTGGCGCCGCGAACGGAACATCGAGATGCCGTCCATGCAGCGTTCCCGGTTGCGCCGCGTTGCTAAGGAATACGTCCGTCCCGGCGTGCACATTGCCGACCTCCACAGCTCATTGGTGCTGGTCCAGGAGCAGCGGGCGCTCTGGGCGGACTACGCGACCACGCAGCGCCACCCCGCTGTGCCGTCGGGCCTGGGTGAAGTGAATGTGATGTACCGCAGCCTGGAGCGCGAATTGGCCCAGCTGGGCGCGGCCGTGAAGCATACCGCGGCAGGCGGGGACCTCCAGCACACGCCGTACGAAGAACTGATGGAACGCCTGGAACGGCTGGTGGCCGATACCCGGACGCTCAAGACGCTTCCGGAGCGGACGCTGCTCATTGAGAACATGCGTGAGCACGGGCTCGGGGAACTCCTCACCGACCTGGCGGAACGTGAGGTGCCCGCAGAGTCGGTCGCCTCAGAGCTGGAACTTGCCTGGTGGCAGTCGGCCCTCGAAGCGATGATCAGCGGCGACGACTACCTGGCCATGTCCGACGGCGACGCCCTTCGGCAGCTGGAAGCCGAATACCGCCTGGCGGACAACGCCCACATCGCCAGTGGTTCTGCCCGGCTGCGGTGGACCCTGTCCGAGCGCTGGCGCGCCGGCATCGCCGAGAACCCACGGCAGGCGGACCTGCTCCGGAGCCTTCTGAAGGACGGCCGGGTCACCTTGGCTGCCCTCACGGCACAGGCGCCGGCCCTGGTTCCCATGCTGGTGCCCGTGTGGTCCGTGAGCCCCTACCTGATGACCGGACTGCTGCCGGCGGAGCAGAAGTTCGACGCCGTGGTCATCCTGGATGCCGAAGCAACCTCCCTGCAGGCGGTCCTTCCGGCCATCGCCCGGGCCAAACAGGTGATTGCCTTCGGCGACGACAAGATTGCAAGCCCCCGCACTTTCACCGTGGGCGTCGAGCGGCTCGCTGCCGGCGAAACGGCCCACCAGGGGGTCGAGAGCGCTTATACGGCGCTGTCTGCCGTGCTGCCCATCCGGCGGCTGACGTCGGCGTACCGGGCGGTTGACGAGGACCTCGTGCTGCAGTTGAGCAAGAGTTTCTACGACGGGCGCCTCCACAGGCTCCCTGAGGGGCAGACTGCCACTGGGCTTGACCGTGCCCTGCTCGTGGAATACCTGCCGGACGGCACCGGGCTTCCGAGCGCCGACCAGGAAGGCGTGGAATCCGCCGTCGCCGAGGTGAACCGGGTGGTGGAGCTGGTCTTTGAACATGCTCGTCTGCGGCCGCGGACTTCCCTCGCGGTGGTCACCGCCAGCCTTCGCCACGCCGCCAGGATTGGCGAGGCCATCCGGCTGCAGCTGCCCAACTACCCGCTGCTGGCAAGTTTCTTCAGCGCCGGACCCGAATCCTTCCGGGTGGTGGACCTGGAACGCGCCCAGGGACTGGTCCGCGATCACGTGATCTTCTCCCCGGGTTACGGCCGCACGCCGCACGGCCGTGCGCTCCACAACTTCGGTCCCTTGTCCGCCGAGGGCGGCCGGGCAAAATTCGCGCTGGCCATGACCCGTGCCCGACGATCCTTGCACGTGCTTACCTGCTTCAAACCGGAGGACCTGGATGTCAGCCGCCTCAGCCACGGAGCAGCAGACTTCTATGAACTGCTCAACCGCGAGATTGCCGGTAACACGGACCTGGGGACGCCGGCGTCCCGCGCAGCAGCGAGCGAGCAGGCACTTGGGGCCGACCCCCTGGTAGCCGACCTGGGGGACAGGCTGCGGGCCCGCGGGGCCAGGGTCTGGCACCAGTACGACGGTGTGATCGACGTTGCCGCGGCTGCGGATCCGGTGAATTCCATCGGCCAGGATGAAGCCGATATCCCCCGGCCTGTGGCCATCGAGTCCGACGGCACTGAGCAATACCGGCGAATGAGCGTCCGGGAACGTAGCCGGCTCCGGCCGCAGTTGCTGGAACGGCTGGGCTGGCGCTACATGCCGTTGTGGACCATCGAGGTGTTCACCGACCCGTCCGCGTGTGCTGACCGGATCGGCGGTTACCTGGGCCTGGAGAAGCCGGTTGCCGCCGGTTTCTCATCCTCCTCCCAGGCGTTCTTCGAGGATGATGTCGACAACCTGACGCTGAACAGCGCCGAGCGCGCCACCGGGACGGGTGATGGAGTCGGGGCCGGCCCCGAAGAATCGGAAGATATCAAGGAAGAAACCATGGACACAAACATCGGTGCACCTGACAGCGAAAGTGCCCCTCAGGGCGGGACGGACGATGCGGCGGCCGACAGGTCCCGGCCAGCCGCGGGGGCGGGCGTTCCGGCGGGCGTTCTGCCGAACAAGGCCTCGGAGGACGACCCGAAGCGCTGGGGTGATCACGGCTCGGACTACGACCACGATGCCTGGCTTCAGGAGCAGAAACCGCCGCACTGGGGCTGACAATCGCACCAGCCGGCCAGCCAGGCGAGCGGCCGGCCGGTCCGGCCGCGGTGCAACCGGCCCGTCGCAGCTAGCCCTGTGTTCCCACCAGCACGAAGAAGAGTTTGCCCTGGGTCGAGGAGCCTGCAAGGCGGCGCGCCTGGTCAGCATCGGCGGCGACCACTATGAGCCCCTCGGTTTCGCCGGTTCCCAGCCACTGCCCGGTTTGCCCGCCTTTTCCTGACGTCCAGAGCACGGGTACGGAAGCCGCCAGCACTTCCGATTCCGCGGCCTTACCGTAGTCGG
The DNA here is from genome assembly GCF_037911235.1 of Arthrobacter oryzae. Taxonomy (GTDB): domain Bacteria; phylum Actinomycetota; class Actinomycetes; order Actinomycetales; family Micrococcaceae; genus Arthrobacter; species Arthrobacter oryzae_E. The sequence continues at coordinate 99,932 of NZ_JBBLYW010000033.1, read as the reverse complement.
TGCCGTTGGTCATGACGATGTTGACCAGCTGGCCGGGTGCCACAAGCTGGATCGAGGACGGATCCGCCATCCTTAGCGGCACAGCTGCCGACCCGGGAGGGGTACCCGCAAGCAGGCCGGGGCCCAGAAGCTGCGTATCCGAAAGCAGCTGGCCCTTCCGCAGCGGGGCCGCCAGCTGCTTACCTTGAAGAGCGGCGGCATCTGTGAAGGCTCCGGAGGGTATCATCCCGGGCGGAACGCTCACCGGCAATACGTCAGCACCGGACAGCGCGGTTCCCGCGGGGAGATCCCGGGCCGAGGCCAGGGCAGTGACGGTGTGGGCAGGCGCCGGTGTCAGTTGCTGGACGGTGATGCCGGCGGCAGCGCACAGCAGGAGAGCAACGACGAGGCGACGGTTGCGGTTGAGCCACGAAGCGAGGCGGCGGGCGACCGTAGGTCCTGAACGGCCGGGCCGTCCGGATCGAAAGCTTTGCCGGGGCGACGAAAGTCCGTTGGTGCGGAGGTTGGAGGGCATAGCGTCAGGCTACGGAGGCCGCACGGGGTGCGGACAGCCCGCCGTCGTCCTATGTGGACAACCAGCCTAGGCGAGGAGCCGCCCTGCGGCAGCGAAAGTGGTGTGTACGCTCAGCTGGCTGCTGCGGCAGCCGGTGCGGATGCCGGGGCAGGCGAGACGCTGCTGCCCTTGGAATCCCGCGAGTCGGTCCGGTAGAAGCCGGAACCCTTGAAGACGACGCCGACGCTGTTGAACTTCTTGCGCAGGCTACCCTCGCACTCAGGGCAGGAGGTGAGGGAGCTGTCGGTGAATGACTGCACGATCTCGAAGGCGTGGCTGCAGTCCTTGCAGGCGTATGCATACGTGGGCACTGGAAATCCTCCTCTGGGACAAACGAGCAGGTCCCGTGCTGCCTGGGCAATCCCTGCCGATTTCGTCTCGGCAGGTTCCGTCCTTTAGCAGTCGCAGGGCCTGAGTGCCAATTCTATCATCCGCAGGCGGCTGGCTTCACATAAGCTTCGTCAGGCGTGACGGCGTGACTGCAACCGGGATCTTACGGTCAAAGGGCTCTGCCGGGATGCTCCCGGCCGGCAGGACTTCGTCGTCAAACACCACGGCGGCGGCTGGCACCGGCAGTCCCTCAGCTTCCAGTCCGGCGAGGAATTTGTCGTAGTAGCCGCCGCCTTGGCCGATCCGGTTGCCGGACAGGTCGACGGCGGTGGCCGGAGCGAAGATCCCGGCCGCTTCCCGCATGGCCTCGGTGCCGTGTTGTTCCCCGACGGGCTCCTCGATGGGTGCATAGCTGCTGCGGACGAACCGGGTTGCCGGAGTCCAGTAGACCCACGAGAGAGTGCGGTCAGGTCCGCAGACCGGCAACAGCACTCGGTGCCCCATGGCGTGCAGCGCGGCAATGAGCGGCAGGGTGGGGGGCTCGAAACCCACGCCCAGGTACACGGCAAAAATGCTCCGTTCGCCGCCGGCAACCATGGTGGCCCACTGAAGTCCGTGGCGGGCGATGCCCGCACCGGCGGCCTCCAGCCCGGCAGCTGATAAAGCGGCACGCCGGAGCCGGTGGGTTGAGCGGATCTCTTCCTTCGACGGCATGAGTGCCCGTCCTTCCATAGCGGGAGGTCCTGCACGGAGCCCCGATGCAGGCCGGCCTGGGCCGAAAGTGCAATTACCCAATGTTTGGTCCCTGACGTTAGATTAGTCCAGTGACTACCACCAATACTTCCGTCCGCAAGGCTGTCATCCCTGCTGCGGGCCTCGGCACCAGGTTCCTCCCGGCCACCAAGGCCATGCCCAAGGAAATGCTGCCGGTGGTGGACAAACCGGCGATTCAGTATGTCGTCGAGGAGGCGGTCAGCGTTGGCCTCACGGACATCCTGATGATCACCGGCCGGAACAAGCGCGCCCTCGAGGACCACTTCGACAGGGTCCCTTCGCTGGAGGCCACCCTTGAAGCCAAGGGCGACACCGCCAAGCTCGAAGCGATCCAGGCTGCGAGCAACCTCGGCGACATCCACTACGTCCGCCAAGGCGACCCGATGGGCCTGGGCCACGCCGTATTGCGGGCGAGGCAGCACGTCGGCCATGAGCCCTTCGCAGTGCTGCTTGGCGATGACCTCATCGACGCACGGGACGAACTGCTCAGCAAGATGATCGAAGTACAGGCTAAGACCGGCGGCTCCGTGGTGGCGCTGATTGAAGTTGAGCCCTCCCAGATCAGCGCCTACGGCTGCGCCGACATCGATGACACCGACATGAACGGCTTTGTGCGGATCCGGAAGCTTGTGGAAAAGCCCGAGGCCGCGGAAGCGCCGTCCAACCTGGCCGTGATCGGCCGCTACGTCCTCCACCCCGCGGTTTTCGATGTCCTCGAACGAACCGAACCGGGCAGGGGCGGGGAAATCCAGCTCACCGATGCCCTTCAGGAACTTGCTGCAGGGGAGGGCGAAGGGTACGGCGTTTACGGCGTTGTGTTCCGCGGCCGTCGCTACGACACGGGCGATAAGCTCAGCTACCTCAAGGCGTGCGTCCAGCTGGCGTGCGACAGCGACGACCTCGGCCCCGGGCTGCGGGAGTGGCTGCCTGAATTCACGTCCTCCCTGGCCAAGTCCTCCTCCCTGACCAACTAACGTCCCATGCGGGGCAGTATCTGGCCGGTGACGCTGGAATGCGGAGACATTGTCCTGCGCCCCATCCGCTACCGCGACCGCAAGGAATGGATGGCGGTCCGCTCCCGCAACTCCGAGTGGCTGGCTCCTTGGGAGGCCTCCAATCCGGCACCCGGAGGGGCACTGCCGGACTACCGTCAGATGGTCAGGTCCCTCAACGCGCAGGCCGCGCAGGCCACAGCATTGCCTTTTGTGATCGCAGAACGCCGGCCGGTCCTGCGCGATCCTGCCATTGTGGGGCAGCTGACGGTGTCCTCCATCGTCTGGGGTTCGGCGATGATGGCGACGCTGGGGTACTGGGTGGACAAGTCCTGTGCCGGCCGGGGGATTGCGCCCACGGCTGTGGCCATGGCCACAGACTACTGCTTCGGCAGCCTCGGGCTGCACCGGATGGAAATCAACATCCGGCCTGAAAACGGGCCCAGTCTCCGGGTTGTGGAGAAGCTGGGCTTCCGGGACGAGGGCTACCGGCCGCGGTTCCTGCACATCAACGGGGAATGGGCGGACCACCGCTCCTTCGCCCTGACGTCCGAAGAAGTTCCGGAGGGGCTGCTGGCCAGATGGCTGAGAAGCCGCCCCGCCTGAGCTGGAGCGTGGTAGTCCGGCGCCGTCCGGGTTTACCGCGTTGTGTTTCTTGTCATAAATCCATTGATTTGCCACCCGCCCTGCGACACACCGGAGCTAATGCAAGAGCTGCCGGCTAATTGCTCATACGGTTTTGAATGTGGACTTCCCCCTTAGCAGCTCAGTGATCCTTGTTGTCGCTGTCGCGCTCTGGATTGTGTGGGTAGCCCCATATGTACTCAGGAACCGCCGGCATCAGCTCCAACCCGCAGCCGAGCTGATGTCCGATCTCAACCTTGCCGAACCCGCAACCCCCCAAGCCGGAAACGTCATGAAAATGGCCGCCCAGCAGGAGAAATCAATGGAAACCAAGCAGGCCACCGGATCCGCGCAGGCATCCCTGACACCCGCCGTCGGCCCGAAGCCGGCCAAGGCGGGTCCGGGCGCACTGAGGATCCGATACGGACGATGCGCGATCGCCCTCGTGGGGCTGGTTTCCCTGCTGACGGGGATGGTGGCCGGTGTCTTCCGTATGTTCGGTGCGGGCTCGTCCTGGCTGCCTGTGGGTGCCTTCCTGACGGCTATGGCAGCAGTCGCTTTGCTGCGGCGGCTGGCGGTACGCGACCGGCGCGCCAGGATGAATGCGGCATTCCGGGCGGCCATGACTGCCCCGCAGCGGCAGATGCGAGTTGCCGTCCCCCGTCCCAGCAGGGAACCGGCCGTGGATGCCCCGGAGAGCCCGCTTTTCGACGCGGAGGCGGGCAACAAACCGAAGATCAAACCGTTGACTGCCCAGGAACTTCGTGAAGCGGCCCTCGCCGAGGCCAAGGCCTCCGGAGACACCGCGCTCCGGACCGCCACCGCACCGGGCTCGGCAGTCAGCGTGGAATCCAGCTGGGAACCGGTCGACGTTCCCAAACCGACATACGTGGAAGCTGCCAAGGCGGAACGTGCAGCCCCGGAGCCGCTGGACCTGCCTGAAGCCCCGAAAGCCGTAGGCAAGCCGTCCCTCAAACAGGGCCAGGTTGCCGCCCCGGCTGCCGGCGCAGCGGTCCCCAAGTCCCTGACCAAGGCTCAGAGCGCCTTGAGCAACCTGGACGACGTCCTGCAGCGCCGCCGCGCCTGATGCAGGAAATGCACCCCGAAAGTGAGACATTCGAACGCTGGCTGGCGAAGCGGGCCGATAGTTTGTAGCCTAGGGACACCGGTTTGCCTGTTCCCGGAGTTACACAGAGGGAACAGCGGCGGCCCGGGGCTATAGCTCAGTTGGTAGAGCGCTTCGTTCGCATCGAAGAGGTCAGGGGTTCGAATCCCCTTAGCTCCACTGAACAAGCTCCCTGATCAGGCGCCAGCGCCGGATCAGGGAGCTTTCTCGTTGCCGGTCCGGCACACGCCCACGAACCACCCCCGAGAGGACAGCAGCAATGAGCCTTGTCCGGCTGCAAGACGTCAGCGTGCGATTCGATACCACCCGGATACTGCGCGAGGCATACTTCCGCCTGGAAGCGGGCGACAGGGTGGGACTCATCGGCAAGAACGGTTCCGGCAAGACCACGATGCTCCAGCTGATCCTTGACCGGATTACCCCGGAGTCCGGAACCGTCACGGTGGATCCCGGAACCAGGATCGGCTACTTCTCGCAGTTCTCCGAACTTAACGGGGAATCAACGATAACCGAGGTCCTCGACGGTCTGTTCTCGGAAATCAAGGCCGTCGAGGCCGAACTGGCGTCCATCGACACGGCCATCGCCGGGGACCCTGCGGGCGCAGAACTTGACAGGCTCATAGAACGCCAGGCCGCACTGTTCGAGGACATGGACCGCCTCGACGGCTGGGACTATCCCCGCCGGATTGACAAGGTCCTGACGACGCTGGGCTTCAGCGACGCCCACCGGGTGTGCGCTATCGACGCGTTGTCCGGGGGCTGGCGCAACCGGGCGGCACTGGCAAAGATCCTCCTGGAGGACCCGGACGTGCTGCTCCTCGATGAGCCCACCAACTTCCTGGACGTGGCCGGTGTCGAGTGGCTGGAAAGCTGGTTCCGGGACTTCAAGGGCGCGGCGATCATCGTTTCGCACGACCGTAAATTCCTTGACGCCGTCGTCACCAGGATCATCGAAGTGGAAAATTTCCACCTGCACGAGTACCCGGGCAACTTCGGTGAATACATTGTGCAAAAGCAGTTCCGGCTCAAATCCCTCGACCAGCAATTTGTGCACGAATCCGAGCTGCTGGCATTCGAAGCTGAAGGCATCGCTGACCGCCGCGAGGCTGCCAAGGCTGCCAGCCGCGGCCTCGGAAACCAGCTTGCAAAGATCAAGAAGTCCCGCACACCCCGGCCGGTGGACCAGATCGTCACCGAGATCTATGGCGGACTGCACGTCAAGGACGTCCTCTGCCGGGTCGAAGGGCTGGGGAAGTCCTATGGGGACAAGGCACTCTTCAAGGACCTTGGCTTCGAAATCAGGCGCGGCAACCGGATCGTCGTCCTTGGCTCCAACGGCAGCGGGAAATCGACCCTCCTGAAGGTGCTGACCGGTGAGGAAGAAGCAGACGCCGGCGTGGTCGCCTGGGCCAAGGGACCCGGCTTTGTCTCTTATAACCGGATGCTCGAGGAGCTCGACGACGCCGACACGGTTTCGCATGCAGTCAACGCCCTGCCGGACAGCCTTGCCCTCAGCGCCACCAAAAAATCAGTCAACAGGTTCCTGGCGATGTTCCAATTCTCGGAAGCGGACCTCAAACAGAAAATCGGGAACCTCTCAGGCGGCCAGAAGGCGCGCGTGGCGATGGCGCAGTGCCTGCTGTCCGGTGCGTCGGTGCTGCTGCTGGACGAACCCACCAACCACCTGGACCTGTCCAGTACCCAAGTCATGGAACGGGCCCTCATGCACTTTCCGGGGGCCGTGGTGGTGGTCAGCCACGACAGGTTCTTCAGTGAAAAGATCGCCACCCGTTACCTGGTCTTCGGCGCCGATGAGGCCGTGCCCGGCGAGGTCAAGGTGCGCGCCGCCTAACTTCTGACCGGGATACTGCCCGTCCCCCTCCGTAGTGCCTTGACGGCCGCTGGCGGGGAGGAGCACAGTTGTGATGCTGCGACTGGGCGCAGATGTGTGATCTCCGGGAACCTGGATTCGTCACGGTTCCTACACCACATCCGCTAGGCAACTATGAGGAGCAACCTCATGCGCGAAAGAATCCCCACGCAGGCCCGTCCCCGCAAGCTTGGACAAACGTCCCCTCGAACCCGGCGCAGGCGAAGCCCGGTGCCAATACTGTCGGCGCTCGTGGCAGCGGTGCTCACCGCAGCAACTGCCATGCCTGCACTTGCGGTGTTCAACGGGAGCAGGGCGGACCGAGATGACTACGCGTGGGCCGTCAGGGTGCAGTTGGCCTACCCGGAAGGAGTCGGATCCTGCACAGGGTCCCTGATCACGGAAGACACCGTCATCACGGCGGCGCACTGCATCAGCTACAACGGACGCAGCCCGTCCGCCATCGACGTGACATTCCACTACGGCCAGAGGCGCTCGGAATACACCATCGGAGTGGCCTCTGCCGTGCCCATGCCGAACTACGACCCAGCCCTGATCAAGGACGATATTGCCCTGCTCTTCCTACAGTCGGCGGTTTCCGAGCCCACCATCGAACTTGCGTCCACGCCGGCACCGCTCGGGGCAGAGGTCACCGTGGCTGGTTACGGCTGCACCGGGAACCCCTTCAACGCAGCGGCACCGTGCGATGCCCCGCGTCGGCTCTTTGAAACCCGGCTCCTGGCTGTCCCCGCGGAGGCTTGTCCGGACATCGCTGGACCCTGGCAGTTCTGCACGCATTCGCCGAACACGTCAGTCAACCGCGGCGACAGCGGCGGCCCTGTCATCTGGTCGGACGACGGCGAACAGAAGCTGGTGGGGGTAACGAATGCCATTGAGCTGCCGCCCGCCCCTGCTTACCTGAATTTATCGGCCTCGGTTCCCTACGAGCTGGACTGGATCAGGGCTACCGCCGGCTTGCGCTGACGGCCTTCACCACTCCTCGAAGTGACATTCCCACGGCACACACTACCGGGACAAGGCCCAGCAGAACGGTGAGCGTATTGGCCCGAAACACCACCTTGCCCTCCCCGTTCTTCGTGTAGGCGCCGAGCGGGAGGACGAAGCCGCCGCCCCCGCCGCCCTCCGCGGCCCCGCTAGCGCCCGCGGTGCCGGCGTCACCGCCTCCAGCGCCGGAGTCACCGCCGCCGCCGAACCCGAAGGACACCAGCGCGACAGGAACCAGTTCCTCACCGCCGATCTGCACCGGAGCACCGTACGCCCTCGCCACACCCATGTTCCTGAATGCCTCCACAAGGGAGGAAAATGCAGCAGCCATGGCACCCACACTAAGGAGCGGTACAAGGAAGCGGAAGGGCCTTTCGGCGGGACCGTGACGGAGATACCCGCCCATGGCCTGATGCGACTCCGCGTGCCAGTATGTTGTGAATCAGGGGCTGCGGGGACGCCCGGCCCCGACAGGAGGTACCGCGGTCATGGTCTACATCAATGATTTCAGCGAGGTCGGCCGGGACGACATCCCGACGGCAGGCGGCAAGGGAGCCGGGCTCGGCGAACTCGTTCGTGCGGGCCTGCCGGTACCTCCCGGGTTCCTGGTCAACACGGCAGCCTACGAGCTGTTCGTCCGGGACAACCTGCTGGCCAGGTCCATCCAGGACCATGCCGCCTTGCCGTCATCCGCCGGCACCAAGGACTACGAGGAAGCCTCGGCACGGATCCGCGGACTCTTCACCGGCGGCATCATGCCGGAAGCCGTGGCCGCCGAACTCCGTGACGCCTACCGCGGCTTGGCCACGGGCACAGGCAGTGAAGGAGCCGAAGAAGCCACCGTGGCCGTACGTTCCTCCGCCACTGCCGAAGACCTCGCTTCGGCCAGCTTCGCAGGCCAGCAGGACACGTACCTCAACGTGCACGGTGCCGATGCCCTGATGGAGGCGGTGGTCAACTGCTGGGCCTCCCTCTGGACGTCCCGCGCCATGGCCTACCGGGCACGGGAAGGCATCCGGCCGGACCAGGTCCGCCTGGCTGTGGTGGTCCAGCGAATGGTGGCCGCGGAGGCCGCGGGCGTGATGTTTACTGCCAATCCAGCCACCGGACGCCGCGACCAGATCGTGATCGCCGCTGCGTGGGGGCTGGGTGAATCCGTGGTCAGCGGAGCCGTTTCCACGGACGACATCGTCGTCGACGCAGCGACTGGGACAGTGGTATCCCGGCGGACGGCCGACAAGGAGATCATGACGGCCTACGCCGACCGGGGCACGCGCGAGGAACCCGTGCCTGCCGCCCGCCGGCATCTGCCAGTCCTGGATGACGCGGCGGCAGCAGCCCTGGCGGGTTACGGAACACGTATCTCCCGGCATTTCGGCTCCCCGCAGGACATCGAGTGGGCGCGCACCGATCGCGGATTCTTCATCCTTCAGTCACGGCCCATCACCGCCCTGCCCGAGCCGGCGGGAGAAACGCCGCGCGACTGGAGCGTGCCGTACCCGAAGGGGCTCTATTTTAGGGCGAGCATCGTGGAACAGCTTCCCGATCCGCTCTCGCCCTTGTTTGCCGACCTCATCGACGGTTCGGTGTCACGCTCACTGAATGCCCTGCTGGATGAGGCGTTCGGCAAGAGCAGCCTCCGGGACGGCGACCTGGGCCTGCCTGCCGTCAACGGGTACGCGTACTACTACTATCGGACGGCCGCGTTGTGGCGGCTCGTGGGGAAGACTCCGGCAGCTGTCCGCGCCCTTATCCGGGGCGATGCCCACATGGGAATCCAGGGCTGGCGGGATTATTCGCATCCGCGCTACGTCCACGCGGTGGAGTCCTGGTCGGCGACGCCGGTCGGAGACCTCACGGGGGAGGAGCTGCTGGAAGGAATCTCGGCCCTTCTTGATGCGGGAACGGTGTACTACACGGCAGTCCAGTCCATCATCCCGGTCGCGACGTCCAGCGAACTTGCCTTCCAGAAGTTCTACGACAAGTTTGTCCGGCAGGCCGGCGATCCGCCGGCGCCGACGTTCCTGCTCGGTTACGAAAGCGAGCCCATCCGGGCAGAAAAGGCCCTCTTTGACCTTGCCGGGTGGTCGCGAGGGATCCCGGGGCTCGCTACGGCCATCCTGGGGACGCCCACCCGATCCCTTGCCCGCGCCCAGCTATCAGGGGCGGCTCCGGCCGGGATGGATCCGGACCTGTGGCGGCAGTGGGAGCACAGGTTCCAGCTCCATTTGGACCGCTTCGGGCACACGGTCTACAACCTGGACTTCATCAACCCCGTACCCGCCGACGACCCGGCCCCGCTGATTGACACGCTGAAGTTCTACCTGCGCGGACAGGGCAACGACCCGCACCGGAGGCAGGAACTGGCAGCCGCCCGCCGCGAGGACAGCACCGCCGGAATACTGGCGCGGCTGCACCCGGCCCGCAGGGCAGCGTTCGCGCGTTTGCTCAGGTGGGCGCAGGGCCCGGCGCCGATCCGCGAGGACGCGCTCGCCGACGTCGGACTTGGCTGGCCTCTGATGCGGCGCATGCTCCACGAACTGGGACGGCGGCTGGCTGCTGCCGGGCTCGTCGCAGACCCCGGTGACGTGTTCTGGCTCCGTCATCGCGAAGTCAGCAGCGCCGTCGAATTCGGCCTCGCCGCAGTGAGCAGTCCGGCGGCGATCACGGGGGCCGGCAAGCCGGTGCTGGCGGAGGTGGTTGACGGGCGGAAGCTGCGCTGGCGGGGCCAGCGCAACGCCACTGCGCCGCAAATGCTGCCGGAGATCCGGTGGCTGCAGCGCTCACTCGCCGGGATGATGCCGGGAGGGTCGCAGGACCAGCAGGGGAACGTCATCAAGGGCGTGGCGGCGAGCCAGGGGCGGATCACTGCTCCGGCCCGCGTGTTGTCCGGTCCGGAGGACTTCTCCCGGATGCAGCCGGGGGAGGTGCTGGTGGCCCGTATCACCACGCCTGCCTGGACCCCGCTGTTCGCCATGGCCTCGGCCGTGGTCACGGATGTTGGCGGTCCGCTCAGCCACGGCTCCATCGTGGCCAGGGAATACGGCATCCCGGCAGTTCTAGGCACCGGGGTGGCAACCCGCCGGATCTCGAGCGGACAGCAGGTGGAGGTCGACGGCGGCGCCGGCACCGTGACCCTCGTTCAGTCCGGACGGGATTAGCTTCCGGACGAATGCCCGGCCGGGAGTTCCTCGTCCGACTCCACACGGAGCAGCAGGGAGAGGGGGCTTTCGGCGCCGAAGTCCGGAAGCGCAGCGCCGACGAGGAACAGGGTCACGTCCGATTCAAACAGCAGGTCCACCACCGCCAGGAACCGCGTCCATTCCACAGAATGCTGCCCTTCCGGACCGCCGGCAGTGGCCGGGGCAGGGACGCCGTCCACCACCCACTCCCTGTACCGGGCGGCCAGGGAGGCGAAGTCCCCGGCAGCAGCCGGGCAGTCCGTAAGTTCCTGGAAGCCGGTCCACAACAGATCACCTTCGGCGCTTTTCACGTCGAGTGGCTCGCCGGCCACCTCCACGGTCCGCCGCTGGCCCGGTGCCGGAAAGAACAGACCGAACGTGCCCAACTGCCGGGCTGTGCCAGGGACCAGGATCCGGCCGGGCCGGGAAGCGGGTTGCGGGGCGCCAGCCCATGGCTGCCGGCCGCCAGCGGATGAAGCGGTCATCCCCGCGGCTCCTAGAGCCAGCCCTTCCGCTTGAAAATCATGTACATCAGCGCCGCCGTCGCGCCCATCATGGCGATCGCCAGGGGATATCCGAGCGTCCAGTGCAGTTCGGGCATGTGGTCGAAGTTCATGCCGTAGACACCGGCCACGAAGGACGGCGCGAAGAAGATTGCCGCCCAGGATGAGATTTTCTTGACCTGCTCGTTCTGCTTGGCGCTTGCCTCGTTCTGACGGTTGGCGGTCAGCGTGCCGTCCAGGGTGAGCGCATTCTGGAGGATGTCGCGGAAGGTGTCGGCGCGGGAAATCAGCCGCTCCACGTGGTCCTCGACGTCGCGGAGGTGGTGCTGCAGGTCCGTGTTTATTTCGTATTTGTCGAACCCGCGCCGGAGCAGTTGCATCATTCCCGGCAGCGGATGGATGGCCCGCTGGAACTGGATCACTTCGCGGGCCAGTTCGTAGATACGGCGGGAGACCGAGGAATCCCCGCTGAACAGTTGGTCCTCAATTTCATCAATGTCGTTCTCCAGCCCGGCAGCGACGGGAACGTAGTCGTCCACCACCTGGTCCATCAGGGCGTAGAGAACGGCTTCCGGGCCGTGGCACAGGAGTTCGGGGCGGCCCTCCAGCCGTTGCCGCACTTGGGCCACTCCGGCTGTTTCCGCGTGCCGGACCGTGATCACGAAGTTCTTGCCCGTGAAGACGTGCAGTTCGCCGAACTCAACCGTTTCGGTTTCGTCGAGGTACCGCGCAGGGCGGAGCACGGTGAAGAGGACGTCGTCGTAGCGTTCCAGCTTGGGACGCTGGTGGGCCGAAATGGCATCCTCCACGGCGAGCAGGTGGAGGCCGAACTCCTCAGCCACTGCAGACATTTCAGCCTCGGTGGGCCGGTACAGTCCGATCCACGCCATGCCGCCGTGGTCTGCCAGGGTCTCGAACGTCTGCGCAAGGTCGTAAGGCTCGGCGGTTCGGTGGCCGTTCACGTACACGGCGTTGTCGATGATGGTCACGTGCCATTATCCCAGTGACTTGCGGGTTGCTGCCTCGGCCCGCCTTGGGCGAGGCGGCTGATGAGCGGCTCGGTCCGGTACGGGATATGTGTGTGGAGGGCCAGGACAGTTTCCGTGCGGATCACGCCCTTGATTCTGAGGATCGACCGCAGCGCCGTTTGCAGGTTATGGGTGTCCGTCGCCACCACCCGGCACCAGACGTCGCCGCGGCCGGAGATCTCGTGCACCTCCAGGACCTGCGGGATCAGGCGCAAGGCGCCTACCACGCCGTCGAGTTCCCGGTGGGTGACTTCGATCGTCACGAAAGCGACGACGTCGTACCCCACCGCCTCAAGGTCGATTTCCCGCCCGCCGTCGTGCAGCAGGCCCGAGCGGAGCATCCGGCGGATCCGGGACTGCGCGGTGTTGCGGGCAATGCCCAGGGAGTCGCTGAGTTCGCCGATCTGGACCCGCGGATCCCGGATCAGTTCCAGGAGGATCTTCAGGTCCGTGGTGTCCAGGCTGTTCAAATCGTCACTCCGGTTCATGTTTTCCAGAAAGCATTGACTGTTTTGCTCAATTTTGGCACGTATTTTACGGCCATGGATCAGATTTGGCCCACTATTTAGGTATCAATTCCTTCGCCGGACCCGGGCTGTTTCCACAAGGAACAGGCGGGGCCGGCATAGCAGGCAAAGGCACGCAGATGACTGTCTTCAGCGAACTCCGCATGCGACCGGCTACCGCCGGCGGCTGGGCATGGGACGCTTCCACCACGGCACGGCTTGTCATGGCCGGCGTGGTGATCTTCACGCTGCTGGTCGGCGCGAACCTCGCAACCCCGCTGTATCCGCTGATCCAAGCGAATCTTGGCATCGGGCCGTTCGGCATCACGGTGGCGTTCTCCGCCTATGTCCTGGCGCTGGTGTCCACGCTCATGCTGGCCGGGCACTGGTCCGATCACATCGGCCGCCGGGCGGCGCTGCTCCTCGCGGTGGTCATCGGACTGGCCGGGGGCATGATCTTTGCCAACGCGGACAGCCTGGCGATGCTGTCAGCAGGCCGGGCCCTGCAGGGCGTCGCCGTCGCACTTGCCACCGGTGCCAGTTCCGCTGCGCTGCGCGAGCTGCTGCCGGCCCGCCCCGACTGGGCTTCGCGTTTCACCCTGCTGGCATCGGCCGGGGGAGTCGCGGCCGGTCCTGCCATCGGCGGAATCCTGTCCCTGCTGCCGGGACCAACCTCCACGCCGTACCACCTTCACTCCTTCGCCCTTGTCGCCATGCTCGTTCCGCTCTACCTGCTCAAGGCGCGGCCGGCCATTACCTCTGATGCGGGCCCGCAGTCGCTGACGGTGCTGAGGCCTCGCAGGCCGTCCGTTTCGCGCGAAGCCCGGGGCGCCTTCTGGCTGGCCTCCGCCGTGGGGTTCCTGAGCTTCACCGTCTTCGGCTTCTGCCTTTCCCTGGCTCCCGGCTACTTTGCCCAGATCGTCGACGCCGATTCCCGCCCACTCATCGGAATCCTCGCCGGGTTGACGCTCGGCGCTTCCGCCCTCAGCCAGTTGCTGGCCGTCCGCGGGAGGTTTGTGGTGCCGGCCGGCCTCGCCGTGCTCGCCGTGTCGGTGCTTTTGATTGCCGCTGCCGCCGCCTGGTCCAGCCCGTGGCTGCTCATTGCCGCGAGCCTGGCCGCGGGTGTGGGGCAGGGTGTGTCCTTCCGGACCGTGTTCAACGAAGTGGCCGGAAAAGTGGAGGCGTCGCGCCATGCGCAGATCATCAGCACTGTCTACGTGATCACTTACCTCGGCAGCGCCCTGCCGGTGATCGGCCTGGGAATTGCGACGGCGGCGTTCGGCCTGCACGCGGCGGTCGCCGGATTCGTTGTGCTCTGCGCTGTCATGGCATTCGTGCTGGCGGGCGTCACGCTGGCCGCCGCTGTCCGCCGGCCGGTCTGATGCGTGCCGGGCAACAGATCCATTGAGAGGCATCTGCGAGCAGAGGCACTGCGGCGATGCAAAGGAACGATTGCTAACGAAGCGTTGCAAAGAAACAGTTGCAAAGAAACGCTTGCAAAGGTTTCTTTGCAAGCGTAGTTTTGAGGCATGGACATTCCAGCGGCGACGTCATCAGCAGCAGGGTCCGCCCCCTCAGGCGGTGCCGCAGGGTCTGTTCCGGCGGCCGGTCAGGATGCACCGTTTCCGGTCCGCCGCGTAGACACGGCGTCGCTCAAGGCGCTCGCGCACCCGCTGCGCGTGCAGATCCTCGAGATGCTTTCCCGCTACGGGGCGCAGACGGCCTGCAGCCTGGGCGAGCTGCTCAACGAGTCCAGCGGATCCACGAGCTACCACCTCCGCCAGCTGGCGAAGCACGACTTCGTGAGGGAAGTGGAAGGCAAAGGCACGGCGCGGGAGCGATGGTGGGAACGCCCCCGCGGGGCCATCCAGATTACGTCCCCTGAGCTGGCAACATCCCCGGCGACGGAGGAAGCCTCCCGGCTCGTCACCCGCGAGTTTGAACACGGCAGGCAGGCCGTGCTGGCAGACTTCATGGCGCACGGCAGCGAAAGCCTCGACGCCGAATGGCTCCATGCGGCGCTCATCAGCACCGCGAATGCGCGGCTCACCGCGGACCAGCTGGCGCGGTACACCAGTGCGCTGGAGGCCTACGGCCACCGGCTGCTGGAGGACATCAGGAACGAAGGCGAGCAGGAAGGCGCCCGCCCGGTCCAGATCCACCTGAATGCCTTCCCCATCCTCGGCGTGCCCGCTTCGGCGGGCGGCCGGGGCCGCAACGTCACTGAACGTCCCGAAAGGAAAGCGCCATGAGCACAGTCTTCGCCACCGGTTCGGCTGCCTGCAGCCCTTACCGCCGGCCCACCTTCGTCGAGTCGGCTGCGGCCAGGCTGGGCGCCGCGCTGGTCCGTTGGGCCGAACACCGGCGGGTCATCCTCTCTGACTGGGCGCAACATGAGCGCGCCGCGGCGCTCCGCCGGGAGCAGCTGGACGTGCTGCGGAGCGACATCATGGGCGCCGCACATTCCGGCCTCTACATCTGGCGCTAGGGGACACCCGGCAGGACCGTTTGCGGAAATCAGCCGGAACCCGCGCAGATTCAGTCGGGCAGCGGCCCGTGGTTGCCCTGGATGTGTTCAAAGACCAGCGTGGTCTCGGTGTGGCCCACTACGGGGTCGGTCGCCAGGTTGTCCAGGACCCAGTCCCGCAGGTCCTCGGTGGTTGCGACTGCAATGTGCAGCAGGTAGTCCACTGACCCGGAGGTGTGGAAGGTGGACAGCACGGCCGGAAGCCGGGGTACCCGGGACGTGAACCGGTCGATCTGTTCACGATCGTGGGCGCGGAGCCGGACGGCGATGAGCGCCTGGACCGACCGTCCAATGGCGGACAGGCTCAGTTTTGCTTCGAAGCCCTGGATGATGCCGCGCTCGGACAAAGCCCTGGTCCTCATGAGCGCAGTGGACGGGGCAATGCCCACCAGCTCGGCCAGCTGCTTGTTCGAGATCCGGGCGTCGTCCACGAGGGCGGCCAGTAGCCGCTCGTCGATAGCGTCCAGCGGCTCCGTTCCCGCTCCAAGCCGAATATTCTTCGCACCGCTACTCACGGGGCCTCCTCAAGATGTTATGAGTTCATCATAAACTCCACTTTTCGACAGTTCCATTCATAAGCCCTGTGAAACTCCGAATTATTGCCAGATACTTGCCGGATTCGATGGCGGATAATTCAAAGGAGTCCCGTGCTTTCTCCCGATTCACTGGCTGTCCACGCAGGCCGCAACGGCCTGACCGAACAAGGCGTGCACGCCCTGCCGATTGACCTGTCCACCACCGCGCCGCTTCCGTCCGTCCAGGACGGTGGCCTGGCGTACGAGCAAATGGCCACCGGCGGGATGCGCCTGGATGGCCAGAGCACCGTCTACCAGCGCCTCTGGAACCCCACCGTTGCCCGTTTCGAGGAGGGCGTTGCCCTTTTGGAAGGCGCGCCGGAGGCGGTGGCCTTCGCCACGGGCATGGCTGCCCTCTCGGCCGTCCTGCTTGCGACGGTGGCTGCGGGCAAGAGGCACGTGGTGGCGGTGCGGCCGCTGTACGGCGGGAGTGACCACATCCTCGCCTCGGGCGTCCTGGGCACCGAAGTGACGTTCACGACGGCGGACGGGGTGCGGGCGGCGCTTCGCCCGGACACGGGACTGGTGATCGTGGAGACACCCGCCAACCCCAGCCTGGAGCTCGTGGACATCGCGCGGCTCGCCCGCGACGCTGACGGCGTCCCGCTCCTGGTGGACAACACCTTCGCGAGCCCCGTGCTCCAGCAGCCCCTGGTTCACGGTGCCACGCTGGTGCTGCACAGCGCCACCAAGTTCCTCGGCGGCCACGGGGATGCCATGGGCGGGGTGGTGGCGGCTTCGCCCCAATGGACCACCAGGCTTCGCCAGGTCCGTGCCGTGACCGGCGGCATCCTGACCCCCTGGCCCGCCTACCTGCTCCACCGCGGCCTGGCCACGCTTCCGGTGCGCGTCCGGGCGCAGCAGGCAACCGCACACAAGGTTGCTGCGGCCCTGGCCGGGCACGGACTGGTGAAGGCCGTCCATTACCCGGGGCTTCCCGAGTGCGATCCGCTGGGACTGGTGGGGACACAGATGTCAGGCCCCGGCTCCCTGCTGGCCTTTGAGCTGGCCAGTGCAGATCACGCAGAGAGGATCCCATCAGCAGTCCGGATGATCACCCACGCCGTATCGCTGGGCGGTGTCGACACCCTCATCCAGCACCCGGCCGGCCTGACGCACCGGCCCGTTGCCGCTGAGGCAAAGCCCCGTGCCAGGCTGCTCCGGTTGTCCGTGGGGCTGGAGGACGCCGCGGATATTGTGGCGGACCTTGAACAGGCGATCGAGGGAACGCGCTAGCGGGCCGGCTTGCTTTGCCCGGCCCGCCGCTCACCGGCGCCTGACTGCCGGATACTTGGCTGACCGGCGCCTGACTGCCGGGTGCTTGGCTGACCGGCGCCTGACGCAGGATGGACGACGGCGGTGATCACCGCCGTCGTGCATGCCAGCCCGATGACCGTCACGGCGAGAGCCGTCCAGCCGAACGACTGGAACACCAGACCGCCGGCCCACCCGATCGCGCTGGAGCCAAGGTAGTACGCCAGGTTGTACAGCGAAGCGGCCTGGGCCCGGCCCGTGGTGGCGATTCCGCCGGTCCAGCCTGCCCCGATGCTGTGCGCCGCAAAGAATCCGCCGGTGAAAACCACGAGGCCCGCCAGGATCAGGACCAGCAATTGCGTCAATGTCAGGGCCAGGCCCGCGGCCATCAGCACGATTCCGGCCAGCAGGATGGTCCGCCTTCCGAACTTCAGCATGAGAACACCAGCCAGCCGCGACGTCACCGTCCCGGACAAGTACGCCACGAAGATGAGGCTGATCACGGTGGCCGGCAGTCCGAACGGGTCCCCGGACAACCGGAATCCAAGGTAGTTATACACGGCAACGAAGCCGCCCATGAGCAGGAACGCCTGCACATAGAGGGCCAGCAGACGGGGATTGCGGAGATGGCCCGCCAACGTCTTTGCCGCCCCGCGGAAGCCGCCGGCGCCGGCGGGGGTGAAGCCGCGCGCCTTGGGCACCAGGATCAGGAACAGGACCGCGGCGGCGGCGGCCAGGGCAGAAACGGCCAACGCCGCCGCCCGCCACCCCCACAGTTCGCCAACGGGACCGGCAACCAGCCGTCCGGCCAGCCCGCCCAGCGTGGTTCCTGCGACGTAACTCCCGGCGGCCATGGCCGCGTGCACCTTGTGGACTTCCTCGTTCAGGTAGGCGATGGCGATCGCGGGTATTCCGCCCAGCGCCATGCCCTCGAGCAGCCTGAGGCCCAGGAGTGCGGGAAAAGTGGGGGCAAGGGGAACCAGCAGCCCCAGCACGGTCGCGGCCGTGATGCCCAGGGCCATGGCCCGGACCCGGCCGATCCGGTCTGCGAGGAAGGACCACGGGATGACAGTGACGGCAAGCCCCACCGTCGCCAGCGAGATGGTGAGCGCCGCTTCGGCCGCCGAGACCTGAAGGTCCGAAGCCATGATCGGCAGCACGGCCTGGGTGGAGTAGAGCTGCGCGAATGTTGCTACTCCGGCGAACGCAAGCCCCGCCAGCAGCCGTCCGTAGGCCGGCGAACCCTTCGGGTGGCCCGCCCACGCTTCGGGTTGTGGACTGTTCTGCGTTGGCAGCATGTGCATTAATCCAGCGTAGATCGACGGATCGCATGCTTCCAATGCATGATTTACATAAAATAGATGCTTTCAGTGGATCAGTGGGAGGGTGGCGTTGATGGATATTGAGCACAAGCAGCTTGCGCAGCTGCTGCCCTTGCTTCCCGTCCTGTCCGAACTGGGGCGGACGCAGCACGTGACCGAAACAGCGGAACTGCTGGGCATGCCCCAGTCCACCGTCAGCCGGGCGCTCGCCCGCGCCAGCGCCGTCGTGGGCACTGAATTGCTCATCCGCGACGGCAGGGGAGTCCGGCTGACACCCGCGGCCAAAGCACTGCTGCCTTATATCGACGCGGCACTCAACGAGTTCCGAACCGGCCTGGACCTGGTGCGGCACGAGTCCGAGGTGGTGCGGGGCAGGATCGCCGTGGCGTTCCAGCACACCTTTGGCGAGGCGACGCTTCCGCTGCTGATCAATGAGTTCCACCACCGGCACCCGCAGACTGCCTTCGATCTCAGCCAGGGTGCGCGGGACGGCTGCCTGGCGGAACTGGCGGCCGGGACGGCCGACCTTGCCCTGACGGCGCCCGTCGCCACCGCGGGCCGCAGCATCGGTTCAGCCGGGCTGTACCGGGAACCGCTGCGGCTGGTGGTGCACCATGAGCATGCACTGGCCGGCCGGAAGACCGCACGGCTTGAGGACATCAGGCACGATCCGTTCGTGGCGATGGGGCACGGATACGGCATGCGCTCGCTGACGGATGCACTGTTCCGCGAAGCGGGTTTCCGGCCCCGCATCGCCTTCGAGAGCCAGGACTCCCACACAGTCCGGGGCCTCGTGTCCGCCAGCCTGGGCGTCAGCATCCTGCCGCCCGGCGGTCCGGCTCCCGGCCGGACGGTAACGCCGGATACAGGGAACCTCGGCTGGGTGGAAGTGCCGCTGGACTCGGGACTCGCGTTCCGTGAAATCGGACTGGCATGGCGTGAACGCCGCAGCGGCCATGACGCCGAGCCGGACCAGGTCAGGCTGTTCAGGGAAATGGTCCTGACGGAGGGTCCTGCACTGCTCGCGGGACTCATCCGGGCGCGGTCGGAAGGCTGACCCGGCGCCGGCCCGCCGGGACGGGCTCCGGGACCCGGCAGCGAGGTCGATCAGGACGGAGCCGGGCCCGCGAGCAGTCCGTCCATGATGGCCGCGACAGGGCCGGCGGCTGCCTGCCGCCACCCCGTCCCCGCCCAAAGATTCAGCTTCTCCGGATCGCCCGCCGCGGCCGCTGCCGCGCGGATCGGAGCGGTGAGATGGTGTATGGCCGGGTAGCCTTCCGGCGCATCCTCATGGTCCCGGACGAAGGAATTAACTAGTGCCCGAGCCTGCCTGCCGGTGAAGGCCCGGGTCATTCTTGTCTCCGTGAACCGTTGCGCCGCGAGGGCGTCCTTGTGGAGCTGCCGCGCGCCGCTTTCGTCGCTGCGGAGAAATGCCGTGCCCAGCTGGGCCGCGGTTGCGCCGACGGCCAGCACAGCGGCCACGCCGGCGGAATCCATGATTCCGCCGGCTGCAACCAGGGGAAGGTCGACGGCGGTGCGAACGGCGGAGAGCAGCTCCGCTGTCGTCGCGGGGGCGGGGGAGTCCGATGTGCTTCCCGCAGGCAGGAAGGCCGCGCTGTGGCCGCCCGCGCTGCCGTGCTGGACCACCAGCACGTCTGCTCCGCGCTCCACTGCGAGCAAGGCTTCCGCCGTGCCGGTGACCGTGGCAACCACGGTGGAGCCGGCCCGCTTCAGCGCGCGCACTTCGGCCTGCTCCGGGAGCCCGAATGTGAAGCTGACAAACTCCACCGGATCCGCCAGCAGGGCGTCGATCTTGCCCCGCCATGCGTCATCGTCGTCGAGCCGCAGCCCGGGAAGGGCGACTTCGTACTGCCGGGCGTCCGGCTCGAGGCTCCGCCGGTAGTCTTCCAGCTGCTGCCTGACGGGGGCCGGCGGATGCAGCTGGGAGCGGTCGGGGACAAAGAGGTTCATGCCGAATCGGGCACCGGCGGAGCGGACCTCGCGGATGTCGGCTTCCATGGCCTCCACAGGTTTGTACCCGGCGGCGAGGAAACCAAGTCCTCCGGCCTGGTGCACGGCCTGCACGAACCGGGGTGTCGACGTGCCCCCGGCCATGGGCGCCGCAATGATCCGTGTCCCGAAGATGGCGCCCGTCATTCCCTGCTCCCTGTAGCGACTCAGTAGTCTGTTCTCGTGACTAATTCTGACAACCTGCCGGCAACGGATTCTGTTCCTTCCACCGGTCGTGTCCCCGCAGCCCGGCCCGCCGCCCAGCCAGCCGCACCGCCGGCAGCGGCGAACGGCGCAGTAATCGGCCTGGATATCGGCGGCACCAAGACACGCGGCGTCCGCTTTGAACAAGGGCAGGCGGTGGCTGATGAAAGCGTCGGCAGCTCCAATGTACAGAATGTCAGCCGCGAGGAAGCGGCACTGCATCTGGCCGAGCTCTTTGCGAAGATCGGCGGAGGGGAGATCGCCCAGGTGTACGCCGGTGCCGGCGGCATCGACACGGACGAGGACGCAGCTGCGCTCGCAGCGCTGATAGCCCCCCATGTTCCCGGCGCGAAAATCACGGTGGTCCACGACTCCAGGCTGCTGCTGGCGGCTGGAGGGGCAAGTACCGGAGTAGCAGTCATCGCAGGAACCGGCTCCGCAGCCTGGGGCAAGAACGCCCGGGGTGAGGAAGCACGGGCAGGCGGCTGGGGTTACCTGCTCGGTGATGAGGGCAGCGGCTACTGGCTTGGCCGCGAGGCTGTCCGGCACAGTCTTCGCCGCATGAACCAGGGCCTGGAACCCGACGAACTCACCACGGCACTTCTGCGGTCCTGCAACGTCGATGATCCCAACAAGCTGATAGCCCTTTTCCACTCCCCGGAGACGGGGCGCCGCTACTGGGCCCAACAGGCCCGCCTTGTGGTGGAGGCCGCCGACGCGGGCCACGTCGCGAGCCAGGCACTTGTTGAACAGGCAGGCAGCGACCTCGCCGGACTGGCCGCACAGGCCTTGAGGAAGCTGGGAATCCAGGGGCCGGTGATCCTGGGCAGCGGCCTCGGCATGAACGTTGTGCGGCTGCAAGACTCCTTCAAGCGCGGCCTGGCCGCTGAAGGTGTGACGGATGTGCGTGTCCTGGAGCAGGATCCCGTCTTCGGCGTCCTGCAACTGGTGGCCGAGCAGGAGTAGCTTCCGGGCTGCGCGCCAAGAAAGTCAGGCAGGCGTCCCCGTCAGGAACGGGTCCCCGTCAGGAACGGGTGCGGGGGCGGAGCCGGACCCCCGGCAGGGGAGGAGCAGGAATGCGCCCGGCTTCGGTTCCGGCGTCCGGCCCGTGTCCACGGACCAGCCCGAACCGTGAGGCCTCGGCGTCCGGGTCCGTGAGGTCCGACTGGGCCTCCCAGTCCTGGCGGGCCTGCGCTACTTCATCGTGGGTCCTGCCCACGAAATTCCACCACATCAGCAGCTCCTCCTGGAACGGTTCCCCGCCCAGCAGGATGAAGCGCGTGTCCGGCAGCGCCTCGAGCTCCAGCAAGCTTCGGCCGGTGCCGAGGTAGCCCAGCGGGCCAGGCGGAACCTCTTGTCCGTCGAGGGTGATGCCGCCGTCGAGCACAAGCACGGCGTGCTCGAACTCGGGGTTGAGCGGCAGCGCGACGGCTCCGGCGCAGGTGATGTCCGCACCGACAATCGGCGAATACATGGTGGCGGGAGAGGCCACTCCGGCGAAGCTCCCCACCATCACGGTTGCGGTGAAACCGTCTCCGCCCGCTTCCGGGAGGTCGCGGTGCTGCTCGAACGCCGGTGCCCGGTGGCGCTCGCCGTCCGGAAGGGCGACCCACAACTGCAGGCCGCGCTGCAGCGGCAGCTCTGTTCCGGCGTCGGACGGTCCGGTGCCACCGGCCTCGCCTGAAGTCGGCGGGTGGGGCAGCACTGCGAACTCGGAGTGGGAGACACCGTGGCCCGCAGTCATGATGTTGAGCTCGCCCGGACGCACGATGACGTCGCTGCCGACGCTGTCGCGGTGCCTGATGTTGCCCGCGAGCGGCCACGTCACTGTCTGCAGGCCGGTGTGCGGGTGCGGCAGCACGGACATGGCGACCCGGTCCGGGCCGAAACTGTCCAGGAAGCACCAGGCGCCCACGGTGGGCAGGCCCCGTTGCGGAAGGGTCCGGAAGACATTCATGGCCCGGACTCCGCCGAGCGGGACTTCCCGTGCCGGCCACAACTGCAGGCACGGCCCGTGTCCGGTGTAACCTCCGGGCTGCCCCGGGGGGCACAGCTCTTCCTTGGGGCTCACTTCAAGGTTCGTCACAGACCAACTCTAGGCCGAAGAACCGAATACGGGCAGGGCCCCGCTCCGGACTCCAAATCCCGAATTCCGAAACCCTAGCCAATCCGGGACCCGACGGCTTACCCTTGAAACGCCGCCGGCGTAAGCGCCGGTGAAGCGGACGGTCTGACTCCAACGTCAAGACCGCTGAAACGGGGAGGTGGAGACGATGACTGCAATATCCACGCGCGCCACGAGCGCCAGCAACGTCATTAATCCTGCCCCGGCTAACAGCATGTCCTGACCCGCAGCGCCTGAATACAGTAGCGGAGTCCGTGCCAACGGGGCCTCACCAGAGGTTCTCCATTGAAATCAACTCCAGGCCACGTACTGGCCGTAGAAAATACAACAACCGACTACTCAGCTCCGACCCTGGCCGGACCCGTGCACTACGGCTACACAGCACGGACGGCGGAACTGTTCCACACCCACCCCTTCCCCGGCGGAGAGAGACCCGGAAGGGTGGTCCGCGTCGACCGCAACAGGGTCCTGATCGCAGGGGCCGCGGAGCTCCGGCACCTGCCCTACCCGGTCCACGGGGAAATCCCCGCCACCGGCGATTGGGTGTGGCTCGGCGTCAACACAGCAGGGGAGCCTGCCGTCATTGCGGTGCTTCCACGCCAGTCGGCGCTGAGCCGCAAGCGGGCCTTCGAAGCGTCCTCCGAAGCCCAGGTGCTGGGCGCCAACGTCGACGTGGTGGGCGTCGTGGTCCCCGTGGACCGGCCGCTTACCCACAACCGGCTGGAGCGGACGCTGGTGGCGGCCTGGGATTCGGGGGCCACCCCGCTGGTGATCATCACCAAGGCGGACCTTGCCGACATCGCGGACGACGTCGTCGGGAAGGTTGTCCTGCAGGCCGCCGGCGTCGCTGTGGTCACCACATCGGCGGAGCAGGGCGACGGCCTCGACGAACTGCTCGGACACGTGCCGACCGGCGGGACCCTGGTCCTGCTCGGACCCTCCGGCGCCGGGAAATCCACGCTGATCAATGCCCTTGCAGGGCATCACGCCCAGGACGTCGGGCCCGTCAGGTCCGGCGACGGCAAAGGCAGGCACACCACCACTGCCAGGGAGCTCGTCCCGCTGCCCGGCGGAGCTGTGCTGATGGACACCCCCGGCGTGCGCGGATTCGGGCTCTTCGACGCGGACGACGGGATGGGCGAGATGTTCGGAGACCTCGAGGGGCTGTTCAGCCGGTGCCGCTTCGCCGACTGCGCCCACGACCGGGAACCAGGCTGCGCCGTCCAGGCGGCGCTCGCGGACGGGACCCTCGAGATGCGCCGGTGGGAGAGCTACCTCAAGCTCCAGCGTGAGCTTGCGGCGCTCAACCGGCGGCACGATGTAGCAGCCCGTCGGGCCTACCAGCGGGAATGGCACCAGAAGGTTGTGGTGGCCGGCAAGAGCCAGCGGGCGGCCGAACGCTACGGGCAGGAGAGCTCCAGCGACCGGGCAGGAGGGGACGGGAAACGGGGTAAGCGCAAGCGGAAGTGACGCGCCGCGGGGTGAGTGGCGGCGGTGCCGGGTTGCGGAAGCTAACGCAGTCCTGCGCCGCCACCCATCCAACAGGCGAAGGTCACCGAATGCTTACGGTAGCCGCGGCACCGCTGACTTTGTCCATGCCGCTGGTTACGCTGTGTATACCCTGCTTTACAGCCGAAAATCAGGAAGCTTATGATCTTCCGGCTTGACCGTCCGATGTTGCCGCCAACAGTTAGGTAAGCCCGGAAATGGCTGAAGCCATGATCGAATTCCAGAGCGTCACCAAGCAGTACCAGAGCGGGCAGCCGGCCGTGGACAACCTCACCATGTCCATCGACAAAGGCTCCATTACGGTTTTTGTGGGTCCGTCCGGCTGCGGGAAGACCACCTCCCTGCGGATGATCAACCGCATGGTGGAGCCCACGTCGGGCACCATCACCGTGGACGGGAAGGACGTCACCTCGGTGCCTGCTGCGCAGCTGAGGCGGTCAATGGGCTACGTGATGCAGTCCTCCGGACTCATGCCGCACCGCTCCGTGCTGGATAACATCGCCACCGTTCCGCGGCTGAACGGCGTCTCCAAATCGGAGGCGCGCAAGCGCGCCGAGGAGCTGCTGGACGTCGTCGGGCTGGCTTCTGTACTCGGTAAGCGCTACCCCTCCCAGCTGTCCGGCGGCCAGCAGCAGCGGGTCGGAGTGGCGCGGGCGCTCGCCGCCGATCCGCCCGTGCTGCTGATGGACGAGCCGTTCAGCGCCGTCGACCCCGTGGTGCGTGACGAGCTGCAGCAGGAGCTCCTCCGGCTGCAGCGGGACCTGGCCAAGACCATCGTTTTCGTCACCCATGACATCGACGAAGCCACCGTCCTTGGAGACAAAGTGGCTGTGTTCGCCACGGGAGGCAAGCTGGCGCAGTACTCCACACCGGAGGAGATCCTCCGCGCACCGTCCAACGACTTCGTGGCCTCCTTCGTGGGCAAGGACCGGGGGTTCCGCCACCTGGCGTTTAGCCCGTCCGACGCCGTCACCCTGCACGACGTGCCAACGCTCAGCCACGGCGACCTCGCATCCGGAACGGCCCCTTCGGGGAGCGGCGACTGGCTGCTCGTGGTCGATGCGGATTCGCGTCCACTGGGCTGGTCCAGCCCTGGTGCGGGGTCCGCGCTCATCCCCGGCGGCTCGCTGTTCCGGAAAGGCGAGACGCTCCGGCGTGCCCTCGATGCGGCCCTGTCCTCGCCCTCGGGCCTGGGCGTCGCCGTCGACGCCGACGGCAAGCTCGCCGGCGTCCTCCGCGCGGATGAGGTGCTGGCGGTCATTGAATCGGCCCGGCTGGTCCGGCAGGGTGCCCTCTGATGGAATGGTTCCTGGCCAACAGCGGACGGGTCTTCGAACTGGCCGGCCAGCATCTGGTGCTGGCCATCCTGCCGATGGTTTTCGGGCTGCTGCTCTCGATCCCGCTGGCCCAGTTCGCGCGGCAGAACAGGACCCTGCGATCCGTGGTGGTTACGGCGACGTCCCTGCTGTACACGATTCCGTCCCTCGCCCTCTTCATCATCCTCCCGTCAATCCTGGGAACCAGGGTCCTGGACCCGGTCAACGTGATTGTGGCCCTCACGATCTACGCGGTGGCCCTCCTGGTGCGGGCCGCGCTCGACGCCTTCGACTCCGTGGATGAAGATCTCCGCCAGGCCGCCGTCGCCATGGGTTTCAAGCCCGCCGCGCGTTTCCTCCAGATCGACCTCCCGCTGTCCCTTCCCGTGCTGTTCGCCGGACTGCGGGTCGTGTCCGTCAGCAACATCTCGCTAGTGAGCGTGGCCGCCCTGCTCGGCATCGGAAACCTTGGGATGCTCTTTACGTCCGGGCTGCAGCGGGGCTTCATTACCGAAGTGATGGTCGGGATTATTGCCATCCTGGTACTGGCGCTGCTGATGGATGCGGTCCTGGTGCTCCTGGAACGGCTTCTGACGCCCTGGACCAGGGCTGCGGCACGGACCGACAAATCCGATCTCACCTCGGCGGCCGAGCGGTTGTCCGATGTCAGGACCGGGGGTGCCTCCGCATGAGCAACGTCTTCACGGATACGTTCGCGTGGCTGGGCGACCCGCTGCACTGGGCCGGAAGCGCGGGCATACCCGCCCGGCTGGCAGAGCACCTCCAGTACACGGGCCTGGTGATGCTGATAGCTACGGCCATAGCCGTCCCCGTCGGACTTTACGTCGGACACACCGGCCGCGGCCGGGTGGCGGTAGTTGCGCTGGCCGGGGCGCTCCGGGCACTGCCCACCCTTGGCCTGTTGACGCTCTTCGTCCTCCTTGCCGGTATCGGACTGATGCCGCCCATCTGGGCCCTCGTGATCCTCACCGTTCCTCCGCTGCTCGCAGGCACGTACGCCGGGATTGCCAACGTGGACCGGAACGTCGTGGACGCGGCCCGCGCCATGGGCATGACCGAACTGCAGGTGCTGTTCCGGGCTGAGTTTCCCAATGCCCTGACGGTGATGTTCGGCGGATTCCGGACCGGCGTGCTCCAGGTGATCGCCACAGTTTCCGTGGTGGCGTACATCAACCTTGGCGGCCTGGGCCGGTACCTCTTCGACGGCCTGGTGCTGTCCGATTTCCCGCAGATGCTGGGCGGTTCGCTGCTGATCGCAGCGCTGGCAATCGCCGTCGATCTGGTGCTCGCTGTTTTCCAGAGGCTGTTCCTGACCAGGGGAGCCCCTGCCACGCCACGCCGGGGCCAGCAGGCGCCGGCCAATCTCACAGACCCCGTGTCCGCGGAGCCTGTTGTTCAAGGAGGTACATCATGAAGGAAACCCACCCTAGTATCCTGGGCCGCCGCGCCTTCGGCGGCCTCGCCGCCGGCGTCGGACTGGCACTGGCGCTGTCGGCCTGCGGTGGCGGCTCGGATCCGCTGGGAAGCGCGCCCGCGACCAGTGGTTCGGGATCGGGTTCTGCGCTCGTGATCGGATCCGCAGATTTCCCTGAGAGCCAGATCATCGCTGAGGTCTATGCCGGTGCGCTCAACGCTGCCGGCGTGACCGCCAGCACCAAGCCGAACATCGGGTCCCGCGAGGTGTACTTCAAGGCGGTCCAGGACGGCTCCGTGGATGTCATTCCCGATTACAGCGGAAACCTCCTGCTGCACGTGGACAAGGAAGCCGCCGAGGTTTCGGCGGAGGACATCTTCAAGGCGCTCCCGGCCAAGTTGCCGGAAGGACTCGCGGTGCTGGAGGCTTCCAAGGCTGAGGACAAGGACGCCATGGTGGTGACCAAGGCGACCGCGGAGAAGTACCAGCTCAAGTCGATCGAAGACCTCGCCAAAGTCTGCAGCGAGCTGGTGGTGGGAGCCCCGGCCACCTTTGCCGAGCGCGCCTACGGCCTGCCGGGGCTGAAGAAGAACTACAGCTGCGAGCCCAAGAAGCTGGAACCGTTCAGCGACGGCGGCGGCCCCATCACCGTGAAGGCGCTGCTGGAGGACCAGGTCCAGGTCGCGGACATTTACACCACGACGCCGGCAATTGCCGACAATGACCTGGTGGTCCTGGAAGACCCCAAGAACAACTTCATCGCCCAGCAGGTCCTGCCGCTTTACAACAAGGCCAAGATGACGGACAAGGCGAAGGAAGCGCTCAACTCAGTTTCCAAGATCCTCACCACGGAAGACCTGATTAACCTCAACCGCGCCGTCAGCGGCAGCCAGAAGCAGAATCCGAAGGACGCAGCAGCGGCCTGGCTCAAGGACAAGGGCCTGGTGAAATAGCACCGGCTAACCAACACCACCACGACGGCGCCTGCCGGACCTTTGGAGGTCCGCCAGGCGCCGTCCGTCGTTTCAGCTGTGAGTCACGTCTCAGCTGAAGTACATCCTCCATATGGCATATTTGATAGATGGCAGAATTCAAGCAGTCCACCAAGCTTCATAATGTCCTCTACGACATCCGTGGACCGATTCTTCAGGCCGCCCAGCAGATGGAGGCAGAGGGTCACCGCATCCTCAAACTGAACATCGGAAACCCGGCCCCCTTTGGGTTTGAAGCGCCGGACGCCATCCTGGTTGACATGATCCGCCACCTGCCGCATGCCCAGGGATACAGTGATTCCCGCGGCATATTCTCCGCCCGGACCGCGGTCTCGCAGTACTACCAGACCCGCGGCATCCAGAACATCCACGTCGACGACATTTACCTCGGCAACGGCGTCAGCGAGCTCATCACCATGTCGCTCATGGCCCTCCTCGACGACGGCGACGAAGTTCTCATCCCCACGCCGGACTACCCGCTGTGGACTGCCTCGGTAGCGCTGGCCAGCGGGCGCCCCGTGCATTACCTCTGCGATGAGGAATCCGGCTGGCAGCCGGACCTGGAGGACCTTGAATCAAAGATCACCCCGCGGACCAAGGGAATCGTGGTGATCAACCCGAACAACCCCACCGGTGCGGTGTATCCCGAGGAGACCCTCAAGAAAATCGTGGCCTTGGCGGAAAGGCACGGGCTGGTCCTTTTCGCCGATGAAATTTACGAGAAGATCCTGTACGAGGACGCCGTCCACGTGAACCTCGCGGGCCTCACGGGTGACGATGTCCTGTGCCTGACCTTCAGCGGGCTGTCCAAGGCCTACCGCGTGTGCGGGTACCGGGCCGGCTGGATGGCGATTTCCGGGCCGAAGAAGGACGCCGCCGACTACCTCGAAGGCATCAGCCTGCTGGCCAACATGCGGTTGTGCGCCAACGTGCCCGCCCAGCATGCCATCCAGACGGCGCTAGGCGGATACCAGAGCATTAACGACCTGATCCTGCCCGGCGGGCGCTTGCTGGAACAGCGGAACAAAGCGTATGACCTGCTCAACGCCATCCCCGGCGTCAGCACCCAGCAGGCCAGGGGAGCGCTGTACTTGTTCCCGAAACTGGATCCTGAGGTCTTCCACATCCGAGACGACGAGAAATTCGTCCTGGACCTGCTCCGCGAACAGAAGATCCTCGTCTCCCACGGGCGCGCCTTCAACTGGGTTCGGCCGGACCACTTCCGGATGGTCACCCTGCCCAACGTGAAGGACATCGAAGAGGCAATTGGCCGCATGGGGGACTTCCTGAGCCGGTACCAGGGGAACTAGCCTGATCTCAGCAGCGCCGCCCGGTGGATCCCGGGCGGCGGCAGCCGGATGCGGGCGCGAGGACGCGGCCCTCCGGACTGGCGGCACATCGGCGGAAGGCTTCTCATGGCACGCATTGAAACATTCGACGAACACCCCTCCGGGACCTTGGCGGCAGGTGATGGATTCAAGCTGGCCGATGTGGACCCCGATTCCACCCCGGGATACCCCGGCGGAAAATCCGACGGGCAGGCCCTCCTGGCCGAACTCGACGGCAAACTTGCCACCTTGCAGGAAAAGTTGTTCGCTGAGGCCAAATTTGGGGGCAGCAAGCGCATCCTCCTGATCCTCCAAGCCATGGACACCGCCGGAAAGGGCGGCATCGTGGCGCACGTGGTGGGTGCCATGGACCCGCAGGGCGTGCAGCTCAAGGCGTTCAAGGCGCCCACCGACGAGGAGAAATCCTACGACTTCCTGTGGCGGATCGAGAAGGAAGTGCCGGCCGCCGGAATGGTGGGCGTCTTTGACCGCTCGCACTACGAGGACGTCCTCATCCACCGGGTCCGCGGCTGGGCCTCCCCGCAGGAGATTGAGCGGCGCTACGTTGCGATCAACGAATTTGAAGCCAGGCTGACGGACACCGGCACGAAGATCGTCAAGGTGATGCTGAACATCAGCCGGGACGAACAGAAAGCCCGCCTGCTTGCCCGGCTGGACGATCCCTCGAAGCACTGGAAGTACAGCAGCGGCGACCTGAAGGAGCGCGCTTTCTGGGACGACTACATGGCCGCCTACCAGGCTGCATTCGACAACACCCACACCGAGGTGGCGCCCTGGCATGTGGTGCCCGCGAACAAGAAATGGTACGCGCGCATCGCCGTGCAGCAGTTGCTGCTCCAGGCCATGGAAGACCTCAACCTTGAATGGCCCGCCGCAGAGTTCGACGTCGCCCTGGAACGCAGCCTGGTGGAACGGACCTGACGGGTCCGTGTACCTTCGCGGGGTCCGCTAGCGAAGCCCGGCGGCCTAAGACTCCGGCCCGGCCTGGTTCCGGGCGGCGGGTTTACGCCTCCGGCCCGGCCTGGTTCCGGGCGGCGGCCAGCCGTTTGCGGGCGCCCTCCAGCCAGTCCTCGCAGCGCCTGGCCAGGGCCTCGCCCCGTTCCCACAGCGCGAGCGAGTCCTCCAGGCTGGCGCCGCCGGCTTCCAGCTTGCCCACGACGGCCACGAGTTGCTCCCGGGCCTCCTCGTAGCTCAGTGCTTCGATGTCCGCATTCGGATTCTGAACTGCTGCCAATGTGTTGCTCCCTGCTGGTGATGAATGGGTGGACGATGCGGTTCGCTTTCGGAGCGGGACCGGTTCAGCTGCTCGTAATCCGGTGGCCGCCCGTGGACCGGGCGGAAAAGCTTCCGCCCGCAACCCGCACGAAAAGGTCCGAGCCCTCCGGAGCCTGCGCGGGGTGCCGGACGACTTCCTGAAGGGCGTCTGCTTCCTGGTCCGCCCCGGCGACCTGCACCACGGCGTAGCCACGGTCCAGCGTCTGCTGCGGCGAGAGGGAGCGCACCTGGTTGCGCAGGTGGAGGATCTGGTCTGCGCCCCTCAGGACGGCCGTGCTGATGGCTGCACGGGAGCGGCTGCTGAGCCGTGCCACATCTTCGGCGCGGGCGCTGACCATGACCTCAGGCGCCGCGAGCACGGGCCGCGAATGCAGGGAGGCCAGCCGGTCGGATTCCCGATCCACCAGCCGGTTCACTCCGCGCCGCAGCTGGTCCCGGGCCTGCCGTACCCTCGCGAGCTCCTCCGTCACGTCAGGAACGATCCGCTTGGCGGCGTCCGTGGGCGTGGAGGCCCGAAGGTCCGCGACGTCGTCGAGGATGGGGCGGTCCGCTTCGTGGCCGATCGCGCTGACCACCGGGGTGGACGCGTTGGACACCGCCCTGATCAGCTCCTCATTGCTGAAGGGGAGAAGGTCCTCAAGCGCACCACCGCCGCGGGCAATCACAATGACGTCAACGTGCGGGTCAGCATCGAGTTCCCGCAGGGCGCCCATGATCTGGGAGACGGCAGTATTTCCCTGCACCGCGACTTCCCGGACCTCGAATTCGACGGCGGGCCACCGGAGAGCGGCATTGCGCAGCACGTCCTTCTTTGCGTCGGAATCGCGTCCGGTGATTAGCCCGATGCGGTGGGGGAGGAGCGGGAGGCGTTTCTTCCGGGAATCCGCAAACAGTCCTTCCAGGGAAAGCGCATGGCGAAGCCGCTCAATCCGCGCCAGCAGGTCACCGAGTCCCACCGGACGGATGTCCTTGACCGACATGTTCAGTCGTCCGGTCTTGAGCCAGAACTCGGCCTTCAGGAGCGCCACGACCCGGGAACCCCGTTCCAGGGGAACCTCCTGGCGATCCAGCACATTCGACCAGATGGAGGCGGGCAGGGAAATCTCGGCGTCCACATCCCGGAGCGTCATGAAGGCGCTGCCGCCACGGCGGTTCAACTCAATGACCTGGCCCTCCACCCAGGCCGATGGCGTCCGGTCGATGTGGGCTTTGAGCTTCTGGGACAGCAGCTGCAGGGGCCAGGGATTGTCCGGACTCGTTTCGGCAGCCGTAGCAGGAACCGTGGTGGCCGCGGGCATGTTGTCAGCCACGGCAGGACCGTGACGGGGAGGGAGCCTGGGGCATGGGAATCCTTTGCGGGTGGCAGTGCATTAAAACGGCAGTGCATCAAAACGGAATGGCATCAAACCAAATCAACTCTATCCATAGCTCTACCACTGTCCGCCGACATTTTTTGCTTCCCGGCCGGCACCCCTAGGATGGCAGTACCGCCAACCACAACCGAGGAATCCCTTGCGCACTTTTGTCTCAGCTGCCGCCGTCATCCTTGGACTGCTGCTGGCCGCCGCCTCCGTTCCCGCTATCTGGGTGGACCGGAACATTGTGCAGGAGGACGGCTTTGTTTCCCTCGCCGCCCCCCTGGGCAAGGACACCGTCTTCCAGCAACGGCTGGCTTCGGCCGCGGTCGGCAGTATTGATCCGGCAGGGGGGATTCCTGAACCGTTTGCGGAACTGGTCCAGCCGATCCTTGACGCTGCCGCCACATCCCTGACCACGCTCCCCGGCTATCCGGCGGCGTGGGAGGAAACGCTGAGGAAGAGCCACCGGCTTAATTTCCCGGCTTCCGGGGCTGCCACCTCAGAGGCTGAACCGTCCACGTCCCTCACCCTGGACGTGGCGCCCCTGGTCGGCCTGCTGACCAAGCAGATTTCGGACGCCACCAACGTTCCGCTGGATGCGCCGGATCAGACGCTCATCGACATCGGGCAACCGAGCCAGCGCCAGCTCGTGGACCAGGTGTCGGCCTATGCCCCCATGGGATATGCACTGGCGGCCGGCTCGGCGATCGCCCTTCTGCTGGCCCTCATAGCCGCCCGTCGGCGCTGGACTGTGCTCGTAGGGGCGGGACTCGGAGCGCTGGTGCTGGCTTCGGTCTGGAAACTCGGCTCCGACGCGGCTGGCCTCGCGGTGGGCGGGACGGCCAGCGGCAACGAAGTGGCGGACATCTTCAAGAGTGAATTCGTGGCGGCATCGTCCGAGCGTTTCGGACAGTGGATCGTGGCAACCCTTATTGCCGGTGCAGTCCTCATCGTGGCTGGCGTCATTCTCCGCGTTGTTGCCGGCGCCGTTGCGGGCCGCACAAGCGGCGACCAGCGTTCCCGGTAGCATTGAACAATGACTTCCTCAGCTGTCTCCATCCCCATGCCTTCAATTCCACGCAGGCGCCGTTCGCCTGAGGACGTGCTGGCTGCGGCCCCGGTGTCAGGTCCCAAAAAGGTGCTGCTCGCGGCTCCCCGCGGCTACTGCGCCGGAGTGGACCGGGCCGTCATCGCGGTGGAGAAGGCACTGGAACACTACGGTCCGCCTGTCTACGTGCGTAAACAGATCGTCCACAACGTCCACGTCGTGAGCTCGCTCGAGGAAAAAGGCGCCATCTTCGTAGATGAGACCGATGAGGTCCCCGAAGGCGCCCTGGTGATCTTCTCGGCCCACGGGGTGTCGCCGGCCGTAGTGCAGTCCGCAGAGGACCGCGGGCTGCGCACCATCGACGCCACCTGCCCGCTGGTGACCAAGGTGCACCGGGAAGCTGTCCGTTTCGCGAAGGACGACTTCGACATCCTCCTCATTGGCCACGACGGCCACGAGGAAGTTGAAGGAACCGCAGGCGAAGCCCCAGAGCACATCCAGATCATCAACGGTCCGCACGAAGTGGACAAAGTGACGGTCCGGGACCCGGAAAAAGTCATCTGGCTTTCGCAGACCACACTGAGCGTGGATGAAACGATGGAAACCGTCCGGCTGCTGAAGGAACGCTTTCCGACGTTGCAGGATCCGCCCAGCGACGACATCTGCTACGCCACCACCAACCGCCAGGTGGCCATCAAGAAGATCTCGCCGCAGGCCGATCTGGTCATTGTGGTGGGCTCCGCCAACTCCTCCAACTCTGTCCGCCTCGTGGAGGTTGCCCTGGAATACGGGGCCAAGGCCTCCTACCGCGTCGACTTCGCCAATGAAGTGGACGAAGCCTGGTTCGAGGGCGTCGCCACGGTTGGCGTCACCTCCGGTGCGTCCGTTCCGGAGGTGCTGGTCAAGGATGTGCTGCGGCTCCTCGCCGACTACGGCTACGGCGCCGTGGAAGAAGTGGTCACGGCGGAGGAGGACCTGCTCTTTTCGCTTCCCAAGGAGCTTCGCGCAACGCTGAAGAAATCCGGCGACGTGACCCGCGCCCTGGGAGGGCGCGGAGCGCGGGTCTGACCGCCGGCTGATTCCCGTCAGGCTGATTCCCGCCCGGCTGCGGGCTTCGCGGCCGGACGGGAAGCGCCGCCGCGGGCTACGCGGCTGACTCCTCCGACTGGAGTTCCGGGGCAGCCACCGACCGGGGCGTCACCTCGATCGCCGGCGGCGTCACCAGCCCTTCGGCTTCAAGGGCGTTGAGCTTTCGTGCCGTGGGAAGGACACGTGCTTCGAGTGTCCCGACCATCGAGTTGTAGCGATCCACGGAAGTTTTCAGCGACGACCCCAGCTTGGTTACGTTGTCGCCGAGCGTTCCCATCCGCTCGTAGAGTTGCCGCGCCAGCTCAAACAGCTCCCGTGCGCTGTCTGTCAGCACGTCCTGGCGCCAGGTGAAAGCCACGGACTTCAGGACGGCCAACAGGGTGCCGGGGGACGCCAGCACCACGTTCTTGGCCAGCGCGTAGTCCAGGAGGCCGGGATCCGCCGCCAGCGCGGCGGCCAGAATGGATTCTGCCGGCAGGAAGCAGATCACGAGTTCCGGCGAATTGCCCGGAATGTCCCAATACTTCTTGTTGCTCAGGGCGTCCACATGGGCTTTGAGGGCTTTGGCGTGTGCTGCCAGCAACGCGTTCTGGCCGTTGAGCGCGGGCCCCTGCTGCTGGCGTCCCGCCGCCGTCCCCAGATCCTGGGCCTCAAGGTAGGACGCCAAGGGTACCTTGGCGTCGACCACCAGCTGCTTCTCACCAGGGAGCTGGACCACGAGGTCGGGCCGTACAGCTGCGCCCGTACCGGCGCTGTGTTGCTGCTCGTGGAAATCCACGTGGCGGAGCATGCCGGCGGCTTCCACGACCCGCCGCAGCTGGACTTCACCCCACTGGCCGCGGGCGCTGTTGGACCGCAAGGCAGACTCCAGGGCATGGGTTGAGCGGAGAAGCTGCTCGTCCGAGAGGCGTGCCTCCTGTAACTGCTGTGCCAGCTGTCCGTATTGTTCCAAGCGGTCGCGTTCGAGCAGGGACACCTGCTGCTGCACCGCCGTGAGCTTCTCCGCCACGGGGGCGAGGGCCCGGAGGAGGCTGCCGTCCTGGTTGCGTGACTCGCCCAGCTCCCGGTTCTGTACCGACAGAAGGCGCCGCTCGGCGTCGGCCGCCGCGAACTCCGCGTTGACCTCCGAAAGGCGGGCCGAGACGCCGTCGAAATCCTGCTCCAGGGCTACGGTCCGGCGCCGGAGCATCACGTAACTGCAGGCGGCGCCGATCACCGCGCCGAGAACCAGCATTAACAGGGCAAGTATCAGTGCAAAAGCGTCCATAGGTTCACTTTGGCACGGGCCCCTGACATTTTTGGCGCAGACGCCCGCGCGCCAGGCGGCAGATAAGGGCCGGGCCCGATTACCGGTAGAATTAGTGCTCGTGGCTCTTACTATTGGCATCGTCGGACTGCCCAACGTCGGCAAATCAACCCTTTTCAACGCACTGACCCGCAACCAGGTGCTCGCGGCGAACTACCCGTTCGCCACGATCGAGCCGAACGTCGGCGTGGTCAACCTGCCGGACCCGCGGCTGGCCAAGCTGGCCGCCGTCTTCGGATCGCAGCGCCTGCTGCCTGCTCCGGTGTCGTTCGTCGACATCGCCGGGATCGTCAAGGGCGCGTCGGAGGGCGAAGGCCTGGGCAACAAGTTCCTCGCCAACATCCGCGAGGCCGAGGCCATCGCGCAGGTCGTCCGCGTGTTTGATGACCCCGACGTCATCCACGTTGACGGCAAAGTGGATCCCCGCTCCGACATGGAGACCATCAACACCGAACTGATCCTGGCTGACCTTCAGACCATCGAAAATGCGATTCCCCGGATCGAAAAAGAAGTCAAGATCAAAAAGCGCGACGCGGCCGAGCTGGCCGCCATCAAGGCGGCACAGGCCGTACTTGAACGCGGCGACACCATCTTCTCCTCGATCAAGAGCGACAAGCTCGAGATGGAGCACCTTAAGGAGCTCGGCCTGCTCACGGCCAAGCCCTTTATCTACGTCTTCAACTCGGATGAAGGTATTCTGGGCAGCCCCGAGAAACAGGAAGAACTGCGCGCCATGGTTGCTCCGGCGGACGCCGTCTTCCTCGACGCCAAGCTTGAATCCGACCTCGTGGAACTGGACGAGGAAGAAGCCCGCGAGATGCTGGAGATGAACGGCCAGGACGAGTCAGGCCTCGACCAGCTGGCGCGCGTCGGCTTCCACACGCTGGGACTGCAGACCTACCTGACGGCCGGTCCCAAGGAAACCCGCGCCTGGACCATCCACCAGGGGGACACCGCCCCGCAGGCCGCGGGCGTCATCCACTCGGATTTCCAGCGTGGTTTCATCAAGGCCGAAGTTGTCTCTTTCGATGACCTTATCGAGGCCGGTTCCATGGCTGAGGCAAAGGCCCGCGGCAAGGTCAGGATCGAAGGCAAGGAATATGTCATGGCCGACGGCGACGTCGTGGAGTTCCGCTTCAACGTCTAGCAGGACCAGCCACAGGCCGCGACGAAGCATTAACGGTGAAAGCCCCGATTCCTCGGAATCGGGGCTTTCTGTTGTCAGGGCCCAATCCCGGCCGGATGAAAACGGTTCCGCAGGTGCTTTGTTGCAGCTCGGTAACAACCTTTACCCATGGGCAACTTTGGTCCCATGGGCATTCTTTTCGGGTCTAGGCTACTGCTCATGTGAGACCAGCCACATTCTCACTGGGGGAATGGGCGGTCTGGCCGGCGCCTACAGCGGCGGTCTTTTCAACACCACAGAAACATAGGAGGCGGAATGCGCTTAGGTCGTATTTCCAAAGCGGTAGGCGTCGCGGCTGCTGCCGCGCTAGCTCTCAGCGCCTGCGCCGGCAACAGCGGCGGGACAACCCCGTCAAGCGCTACTGCCGGCAAACAGGGTGGTTCAGCCACGGTGGTCGAGGTGAACGCGTTCAACACGTTCAACCCCAACACTGCCGATGGCAACACGGACATCAACTCGAAGATCAGCTATGCCACCCACTCGGGTTTCTACTACATCGACAACCAGCTGAACGTTGTGCGCAACGAGAAGTTCGGCAAGATGGAAAAGACTTCCGATGACCCGCTGACGGTGAAGTACACCATCAATGAGGGCGTGAAATGGTCCGACGGCACTCCGGTGACGGCGGCCGACCTCCTGCTGCAGTGGGCAGCATTCTCGGGGTACTACGATGACGTTGACTCGGAGGCGAAGACGGGTACGCAGTACTTCTCCTACGCCGGCGACCCCACCGGACTCAAGCTCACTGATTTCCCCGAGCTCGGCGACGACAACCGCTCCATGACCATCAAGTACTCCAAGCCTTTCGCCGACTGGGAAACCGTTCTTGGCGGTCCGGGCATCGACATTGCAGCGCACGTCCTGGCCAAGGGAGCCGGCCTCACCGACGCCAAGGCATTGGTGGACTACCTGAAGGAAAAGCCCAAGGGCGACGCCAAGGCACCCAAGCCCGCCGATGAGAAGCTGAAGGCCATGGCTGACCTTTGGAACACCGGCTTCGACACGAAGACGCTGCCTTCCGACCCCAGCCTCTTCCTGTCCAACGGTCCCTACATCGTCAAGAGCATCACCCAGGACCAGTCCCTGACCATGGTCCGCAACAAGGACTACAACTGGGGCCCGGAAGCGAGCCTGGACGAGATCACCGTCCGCTACATCGGTTCCGCTCCGGCGCAGGTCCAGGCACTCAAGAACGGCGAAGCTGACATCATCGCCCCCCAGGCCTCGGCAGACACCATCGAGCAACTGAAGGCGCTTGAGAGCCAGGGCGTCACTGTGGAACAGGGCAACCAGCTCTCCTACGACCACATCGACCTGAACTACTCGGGTCCGTTCGCCGAGAAGAGCGTCCGCGAAGCATTCATGAAGACGGTCCCGCGCAAGGACATCGTCGACAAGATCGTGAAGAAGCTCGATCCGGAAGCCAAGCCGCTCGACTCGCAGCTCTTCGTTCCGGCTCAGGCAGCCTACGAGGAATCCGCAAAGAACAACGGTTCCTCGGCATACCAGGACGTGGACATTGACGGCGCCAAGGCACTCCTTGCCGGCAAGACCCCCGAAGTCCGGATCATGTACAACAAGGACAACCCCAACCGCGTTGACGCCTTCTCCCTGATCCGCGAATCCGCCACCCAGGCCGGCTTCAAGATCGTCGACGGCGGACTGGGTGCCTCCGACTGGGGCAAGGCCCTGGGCGACGGCAGCTACGATGCCACCATCTTCGGCTGGATCAACCCGGGCGTCGGTGTATCCGGCGTGCCGCAGATCTTCCGTAGCGGCAACGGCTCCAACTTCAACCTCTTCAGCGACCCGGAAGCCGACAAGCTGATGGACGAGCTGATCGTCACCACCGACCGCAGCAAGCAGGACGAGCTGATTACGCAGATCGACAAGAAGATCTGGGCGTCCGCATACGGCCTTCCGCTCTTCCAGTCCGTAGGAGTGGACGCCTACAGCGACCGCATCACGGGCGTGAAGTTCATGCCGAACCAGACCGGTGTCTGGTGGAACTTCTGGGAGTGGGCCGAGAAGTAAAGCCCCCGCTCAGCGAGTGAACAGCAGGAGAAGGCGCCGGGACACATGCACCAACGTCCCGGCGCCTTCTCCGGCACCACCGGCATTCCGCCGGCTTTCCGCCCACCTCATTCGGGAAGCCGGACTGATTCTGCGATGGGCCCGGTGAGATCCCGGCCCGGATATAGAGGCTTTCCACCATGGTGACGTACATCGTCCGGCGGCTGATTACGGCCGCACTCATACTTCTCGGGGCATCATTCCTCGTGTACCTCCTGACAGCGTCGTCAGGGGATCCACTGGAGGAATTCCGCGCCAGCAGCGCCCCGAACAAGCAACAGCTCATGGACTCACGCAGCCAGCTCCTTGACCTGGACACCCCGGCCCCGCTCCGGTACTTCAAGTGGCTTGGCGGAGCAGCCAGGTGCCTGGTTCCGTTCGGCGGTTCCTGCGACCTTGGCAAGAACATCGCCGGGCAGCCGATTACCGAAGCCCTGGGCTTCGCGCTCGTTCAAACTCTCACACTCGTCACCGGCGCCACGATCCTGGCCATCCTTATCGGTATTGCCCTCGGCATCATCACGGCACTGAGGCAGTACAGCGCCCTGGACTACGGCGTGACCTTCATGGCGTTCCTGTTCTTCTCACTGCCAATCTTCTGGGTCGCGGTGCTGTTGAAGGAATACGGAGCCATCGGATTCAACGATTTTCTCCGCAATCCCGAAATTCCGCTGCCGGTGGCACTGGGGATCGGCGCCGTCGCCGGCTTGATCGTTGCCGTTGCCGTAGGTGGGGCGACCCGCCGCCGGCTTGTTTCGGGCGGCGTCGTGTTCCTCGGAGTAAGCCTCATCCTGATCTATTTCTCGGTTGTCCAGTGGTTCCGGAATCCCGGCCTTGGCCCGGTGGTCATTGCGATTGCCGGCGTGGGCCTCGCGTTCGCCGTGACTCTGTTGGTGGCCGGGCTGAAGAACAGGAAGGCGCTACAGGCATCGCTCATCGTGGTGGGACTTGGACTGGTTGCGTACTTTGCCGTCCAGCCGCTCCTTAACCAGGCGACGGCGCTCATGATCGTTCTCCTGGCCCTCGGGACAATCGGCGTGGGCGTTGGAACGGGCTACCTGATGGGCGGCTACGACCGGGGCCAGTCGATGCGAGCTGCCGGCATCACCGCCTTCCTGGTGGGCGGACTTATCCTGATGGACCGCTTCATGCAGGCCTGGCCCAGCTACTTCAGCAACAGCAGGGTGCGCGGCAGGCCCATCGCCACCATCGGGGCAGGCACCCCCAACATCCAGGGCGACTTCTGGATCCTGACACTGGACACCTTTACCCACCTGATTCTTCCGACGATGGCCCTTATCCTTGTCTCGCTGGCAAGCTACACACGGTTCACCAGGTCGTCCATGCTGGAAATCATGAACATGGATTACATCAGGACAGCCCGTGCCAAGGGCCTTTCCGAACGGTCCGTGGTGATGGGCCATGCGTTCCGCAACGCGCTGATTCCCATCGCAACGATCGTGGCGTTCGATATCGGGGCGCTCATCGGCGGGGCCGTCATCACGGAGACCGTGTTCTCCGTGCGCGGCATGGGGTTCTTGTTCCTGGACGGCATCATGCACACCGACCCGAACCCCGTCATGGGCGTCTTCGTCTGCGTGGCAGTCACGGCGATGGTGTTCAACCTGATAGCAGACCTTGCGTATTCCGCACTCGATCCCCGCGTAAGGATTAAGGCATGAGCCAGCCTACCCAGCAGGAAGAATTCCTCGCCGAACACTCGCACCCCAGGCCCCCGGGCGCACCCCTCGAGCCCGACGCGAAAGGGCTGAGCCAGGGGCAGATTGTCCGTAAGCGGTTCCTCGGCCACAGCGGAGCCATCGCCGGCCTGGTCATCTTCTCCGTCATCTTCCTGATGGCCTTCACCTCCGTGGGCTGGGCCGGGATCCCGGGCTGGTGGAAATACGACCATCTGGATGTCTCGCCGCTGGTCAACGACGGCGTTCCGACGGCCTCGCTGTGGCCGCCGGCCTGGGGCGAACACCCGTTCGGGCAGGACCGGATCGGGCGCGACCTCTTCGCCATGACCATGCGCGGAGCCCAGCAATCCATCACCATCATGCTCCTGATCGGCACCATCGCCGGCCTGCTGGGCACCGTGGTGGGCGGACTGTCCGGATACTTCCGCGGCTGGGTGGAAGCCATCCTGATGCGGATCACCGACGTCATCATCATCATCCCTGTACTGCTGCTCGCCGCGGTCGTGGCCCAGAGCGTCAACCGCAGGGACCAGGGAGGCTGGCTGTCGGGCTTCGCGGCCAGCAACGGCATCCTGGTCCTCGGAATCTTCCTGGGCCTCGTCAGTTGGGTCGGCCTCGCCCGGCTGATGCGTGGAGAGTTCCTCACCCTGCGTGAGCGGGAGTTCGTTGATGCGGCCCGCATCTCGGGCGCCAGCAATTCACGGATCATTTTCAAGCACATCCTGCCCAATGCCGTCGGCGTGCTGATCGTGAACGTGACCCTGACCATGTCCGCCGCCATCCTCCTGGAGACGGCACTGAGCTACCTCGGCGTCGGCGTGAAATCCCCGGACACTTCCCTGGGCCTGCTCATTTCGCAAAACCAGGAAGCATTCGCCACCCGGCCCTGGCTGTTCTGGTTCCCCGGCCTCTTCATTGTCCTGATCTGCCTCAGCATCAACTTCATCGGCGACGGTTTGCGGGATGCCTTTGATCCGAGGCAGAAGAAGTTCAACGCCAAGAAGGCCAAGGAGACCCGGGCGTCCGGTGAACCGGCCAAGGTTCCGGCTCCCGCAGCCGACGGGCCTGCAGGCGACTGAATGCGCTTTTATCGGGCATCCGCCCTAAGGAACTGCGACACCCCAGTAGCTGGCGGCCAGGAGGACGGCGGTGACGGCCAGTGCCGTCCACCGGAATGTCACCCTGACAGCCGTTGTTCCAGCGCTTCCGGCGTCCACGGCACCCGCTTCAACCAAGGCTTCCCAGCGCCCGCGAACCAGCCGGGCTGCCTGGCCGGAGTCCGTGGTTTTCAGGTCGCCCGGGCGAACGGACTTCCCCGGTCCGTATGTCGCGGACGGAAGCCCCTTGAGGTCCTCAGGGCGGGCGTTCCGGCCGCCCCAGATTCCCGGCGCCGGTGCAGCCCAGGAAACATAGTTCCTGGCCGGCGTGACCAGGGTCAGGGCGTACCGGGTGTCAACATTGACCAGGGCGGCCCACGGCACGTCAACGGACCGGAACGGATTCTCCAAGGTAATGCCGTCGTCGTGGACCACCACGGACGGCATCCAGAAGAGCAGCCAGCCGAGAAAGCCGATCAGCAGCAGCGGGCCCGCACCCACGAGGGCGGCCGGCCCGCCGGCCGCCGCAGTAACAACGAGGCCAAGGGCTGCGACCAGCCAGGAAAGCCACGCGAACCACTTGTTGGTGCTGGCTTTGAAGACTTCAACATTTCCGGCGTGCGGCACACTGCTCATGCCCCTAATAATTCAGGATTCCAGGCCGCAGCACTAATCTCCCGTGCAGCCGCGGCCTGGGCGGAAGGGAACCGTCATGACTGACAACATCACCCCGAACCAGGACACGGCCCCGGCGCAGGACCCGGCCAAGGGAGCAGTTGTCCTTGAGGTCCGCGACCTCAGCGTCGACTTCGGCGTGGACAAAAAGTGGGTGCCCGCGGCCATCGGCCTGAATTACGAAGTCAGGGCAGGCGAGGTCCTGGCCATTGTGGGGGAGTCCGGCTCCGGCAAGAGTGCCAGTTCCATGGCCTTGCTGGGCCTGCTGCCCAGCAACAGCCGGGTGTCCGGCAGCGTCCGCCTCTCGGGAAAAGAGCTCCTCGGAGCCAGTGCGGCAAACATCCGGGAGGTACGCGGCAAGGACGTGGCCGTGATCTTCCAGGAACCCATGACCGCCCTGAACCCCGTGTACACAGTCGGGGCGCAGATCGTGGAGACGGTGCGGCTCCATAACGAAGTCTCACCGGAGCAGGCCAAGGAACGTGCCCTGCGGATGCTGGAACTGGTGGAACTTCCGGACCCCGAGAAGGCTTTCAAGTCCTACCCGCACCAGCTGTCCGGCGGCCAGCGTCAACGGGCCATGATTGCGCAGTCGCTGTCCTGCGACCCCAAACTGCTGATTGCCGACGAGCCCACCACAGCCCTCGATGTCACCGTCCAGGCCGAGATCCTGGACCTCATGCGAAACCTGCGGAACAAGCTGGACAGCGCCATTGTGCTGATTACCCATGACATGGGCGTGGTGGCGGACCTCGCAGACCGGATCGCCGTCATGCGGCGGGGGCTGATCGTGGAAACCGGAACGGCGGAGCAGGTCTTCCGCAACCCCCGGCACGAATACACCCAGGCGCTGCTGGCGGCGGTGCCGCACCTCGGCCAGGGCAGCGCGGAGGAAGGGCAGGAAGTGGACGTCACGGCCGCGCTGGCCGCTGCCACACACGCTGAGCTGGAATCAGTGGATCCCGAGGAACTAATCCGCCGCGAGCGGGAGAACGCTGCGGCGCTTGCCGCTGCGGCCGCCGGGGAACAGATTCAGGGCGAACCCGTACTTGAACTTACCGATGTGGCCATCGAGTATCCCAAACAGGGCCGTGTGCCTGCCTTCAGGGCCGTCGAGGGCGCAAACCTCGTGATCTACCCGGGCCAGGTGGTGGGTCTGGTCGGCGAATCCGGCTCAGGCAAGACCACCATCGGCCGCGCGGCCGTTGGTCTGCTTCCTGTCGCTGCCGGCACCATGCGGGTTGTGGGCCAGGACATTTCCGGCGCCAAGAGAAACGGCAAGCAGTTGCACCACGTCCGCCGGCACATCGGCATGGTGTTCCAGGACCCGTCGTCGTCGTTGAACCCGCGGCTTCCGATCGGCGAGAGCATCGGCGAACCCATGTTCCTCGCCGGGGAAGCAAAGGGGAGCGGGCTGCAAAAGCGGATCGAGGCCCTCCTGGACCAGGTTGAGCTGCCCCGGAGCTACCGGAACCGTTATCCGCACGAGTTGTCCGGCGGGCAGAAGCAGCGCGTCGGCATCGCGCGGGCGCTGTCGCTCAAACCCAAGCTGATGGTGGCGGACGAACCGACATCCGCACTTGACGTGTCGGTGCAGGCAAAAGTGCTTGAACTGTTCCAGAACCTCCAGAGGGAACTCGGCTTCGCCTGCCTCTTTGTGACCCATGACCTGGCCGTGGTGGACGTGCTGGCCGACCACATCTGCGTGATGCAGCGGGGAAGGATCGTTGAGCAAGGCACACGGGACCAGATTCTGCGCAATCCGCAGGAACCCTACACCCAGCGACTGCTGGCGGCCGTGCCGCTGCCGGACCCCGAAAAACAGCGTGAGCGGCGGGAGCTGCGGGCGCAGCTGCTGGCAAGCGGAGTGCAGTAGCGTAAGTCACATCAGGTGTAGGCTACCACTGAGTAACCTGTGACTTGAAATACTCCAGTGTTGTCGTTACTGGTCAAATTGTGACCGGGTTACAGTTTGGCAACAGAGTTCCAATATCTGGACATTTTGCGGTTAGGCTACTCACTTATGTATGCCACGTCACAGGACACCTCTGTGCCCGGCTTGCGGGGAAGCACAAGCCTTCCCTACTCAACTCCCACAACTCATAGGAGGCGGAATGCGTTTTTCGCGCACTTCCAAAGCACTGGGCATGGTGGCCATCGCGGCCCTTGCCCTGACCGGATGCGGCGCCGCCGGAGGCGGCTCCACGGACGGTGCCAGCCAGGCTGCCGGCGACCCCAGCAAGGTCATCACCGCGTACAG
This sequence comes from Arthrobacter oryzae, assembly GCF_037911235.1. Taxonomy (GTDB): domain Bacteria; phylum Actinomycetota; class Actinomycetes; order Actinomycetales; family Micrococcaceae; genus Arthrobacter; species Arthrobacter oryzae_E. Next base: position 55,754 of record NZ_JBBLYW010000033.1, on the reverse strand, counting down.
CAATGAACCGCAAAAGCCCCTGATGCCCGCCGATACCGGCGAAGTGTACGGTGGCCGCGTCGTCGAGCTTCTGTTCGAGGGCCTGCGTAGCTACGACCCCAGCGGCAAGTCCGTCGACGCCCTGGCCGAGTCCATCGAGTCCCCGGACGGCCAGAATTACACCATCAAGGTCAAGTCCGGCAGCAAATTCACCAACGGTGAGGACGTGACCGCCAAGAGCTTCGTTGACGCCTGGAACTTTGCCGCCCTGAGCACCAATGCCCAGAGCAACAGCAGCTTCTTCGAATCCATCGAAGGCTACGACGCAGTCAGCGCCACCAAGACGGAGAAGGGCGCGGACGGCAAGGACACCGACGTCCCTGCCCCCACCGCGGAAACCCTCTCCGGCCTGGCACTGAAGGACGATTCCACCATCACGGTCAAGCTGACCCAGCCGGAAGCTGACTGGCCGCTGCGCCTCGGCTACTCCGCCTTCATGCCGCTGCCGGCAGATGCCATCAAGGACCCGAAGAAGTTCGGCGAGAACCCAGTGGGCAACGGTCCGTACAAGATGGCCAAGGAAGGCGCCTGGCAGCACGACAGCCAGATCGAACTGGTCAAGAACGCTGACTACAAGGGTGCCCGCGAAGCCAAGAACGGCGGCGTGACCTTCAAGTTCTACACCGACCCGGCTCCGGCCTACACGGACATCCAGGGCAACAACCTCGATGTCACCGACGTCCTGCCGACGGACGCCCTGAAGACCTACACCACGGACTTCCCTGAGAACCACCTCAACAAGCCGTACGCGGGCAACTCCACCCTGAACATCCCGGGTTACCTTCCCGAGTTCCAGGGCGAAGCAGGCAAGCTCCGCCGCCAGGCGCTGTCCATGGCCATCAACCGCGAAGAGATCACCAAGGTCATCTTCTCCGGCACCCGCATCCCGGCCAAGGACTTCACCTCCCCGGCTGTTGACGGCTACAACGAGAATGTTGCGGGCTCCGAGGTCCTGAAGTTCGACGCCGCCAAGGCGAAGGAACTGTGGACCCAGGCCGACGCCATCAGCCCGTGGCCGGCAGACAAGACCCTCCAGCTTGCCTACAACACCGACGGCGGCAACAAGGAATGGATCGACGCCGTCGCCAACAACTTCAAGAACAACCTGGGAATCAAGGCCGAAGGCCAGCCGTTCGCCAAATTCGCTGAAATCCTGAAGCTGCGTACCGCCAAGGGCCTCCCCGGCCTGACCCGTGCCGGTTGGCAGGCTGACTACCCGTCGCTGTACAACTTCCTCGGCCCGCTCCTGAAGACCGGAGCCAGCGCGAACTACGAGGGCTACACAAACCCCGAGTTCGACAAGCTCCTCACTGAAGGCCTCGGCGCCAAGTCCACGGACGACGCCAACAAGAAGTTCACCGAGGCCCAGGAGATCCTGTTCGAGGAACTCCCGAACCTGCCGCTGTGGTACTCCGCACGCCAGGCCGTCTGGAGCCAGAACGTCAGCAACGTTGACGCTGGCTGGAACGGTGTTCTGCAGTACTGGGCCATCACCGCCAAGTAATTTCGGAACAAATCCACGTCAAAAGCTCATGGGGGTTCGGCCACAAAGCCGGGCCCCCATAGCCTTGGAACCGGCACGAAAGCTGTCCTACATGATCCCCCTTAGCCCCACAAACGCGCAGGAGGAGTTGCTGTGATCCAGTACATCCTCCGGCGCCTGCTGCAGATCATTCCGGTGTTCATCGGAACCACGCTGCTCGTCTACTTCATGGTCTTTGCCCTTCCCGGCGACCCGATCCGGGCGCTGTTCGGCGACCGTCCCCCCAGCGAAGCCGTCATTGCGCAGCTCCGCCAGCAGTACAACCTCGACCAGCCGTTCTGGGTGCAGTACGGGCTCTTCCTCAAGAACCTGTTCACCTTCAACCTCGGTGTCGATTTCACCGGCCAGCCCATTGCGGCATCCCTGGGCCGGATCTTCCCCGTGACCGTCATGCTCGCCGTTGAAGCCCTGATCATCCAGGCCGTCTTCGGCGTGACCTTCGGCCTCATTGCCGGACTCCGCAAAGGAAAGGTCTTTGATGCGACGGTGCTGGTTGCCTCGCTGGTGGTCATCGCCATCCCCACGTTTGTGCTCGGCTTCGTCCTGCAGCTGCTGATCGGCGTGCAGCTCGGCTGGGCCAAACCCACGGTCGGCGCAAATGCGGACTGGGGCAACCTGATCCTTCCGGCCACCGTGCTGGGACTGGTCTCCTTCGCCTACGTCCTCCGGCTGACGCGTGCATCGGTCATCGAAAACATGAACGCCGACTATGTGCGCACCGCCACCGCGAAAGGCCTGTCACGGCCCCGCGTGGTGGTCACCCACATCCTGCGTAACTCCATGATTCCGGTCATCACCTACCTGGGCGCCAGCCTCGGCGGCCTGATGGGCGGGGCCATTGTCACGGAAAGTATCTTCAACGTCCCCGGCGTTGGCCAGAAGTTGTTCCAGGCTGTCATCCGCAGCGAAGGCCCCACCGTGGTCGCGATTGTCAGCGTGCTGGTGCTCGTCTTCGTCGTTGCCAACCTGTTGGTCGATTTGCTGTACGCCTGGCTTGATCCAAGGATCCGTTATGAAAACTAATCGCGAAATCGAGCACTTTGTTGCCCCCGTGGAGGAGACCCCTCTGCTCGCAACGGACTCGCTCAAAACGGACCAGGCACCGCTGAGCCTCTGGGCAGATGCCTGGCGCAAGCTCCGCCGTCGTCCGCTGTTCATTATTTCCGCCGTGATGATCGCACTGATCATCATTGTGGCGCTCTTCCCCGGCCTGTTCACCCAGGTGGCTCCGAACGACAACTGCCAGCTGGCGAATTCGGACGGCGCCCCGGCAGCGGGGCATCCGCTCGGCTTCACCTTCCAGGGCTGCGACGTCTATTCCCGGATCATTCACGGAACCCAGGCATCGCTGATGGTGGGCGTTTTCTCCGTGCTGTTCGTCCTCATCATCGGGGTCACCCTCGGTGCACTCGCGGGATTCTACGGCGGCTGGATCGACGCGGTCATTGCCCGCCTCGGTGACATCTTCTTCGCCCTGCCCCTCATCCTCGGTGCACTCGTTGTCTCACAGCTCCCGTTCATGCGTGAAAACCGGGGCGTCTGGACCGTGGTCATGGTCCTGGTGGTGCTGGGCTGGCCGCAGATGGCCCGCATTACGCGCGGAGCAGTGATCGAAGTGCGCAATGCAGACTTCGTGACCGCTGCGCGTTCGCTGGGCGTTTCGCGGCTCGGCTCACTGATCCGGCACGTGCTGCCCAACGCACTCGCGCCGATCATCGTCCTGGCCACCATGGAGCTTGGCGTCTTCATCGTCGCGGAAGCAACGCTGTCCTTCATCGGCATTGGCCTGCCGGGGAGCATCATGTCCTGGGGTAACGACATCGCCGCCGCCAAGTCGTCCGTCCGCACCAACCCGGCCATCCTGCTGTACCCGGCCATGGCGCTGTCCGTCACCGTCCTGAGCTTCATTATGCTCGGCGATGCCCTGCGCGACGCCCTTGACCCGAAGAGCCGCCAACGATGAACGAGGCAACCATGACAACTTCCGACGTCATTATCAGCGAGGCGGACCGGGCGGATAAGCCGCTCCTGGAAATCCGCGACCTCGCCATCTCCTTCCAGACCGGCTCGGGTGAAGTCCAGGCTGTCCGGAACGCCCACCTGACCATCATGCCGGGTGAAACCGTCGCAATCGTGGGGGAATCAGGCTCGGGAAAGTCGACGACGGCGCTGGCCGCGATCGGGCTGCTTCCCGGCAACGGCCGGGTCTCCGGCGGGCAGATCCTGCTGGACGGCGAGGACATTTCGCAGGCCCCTGAAAAGCGCATGATCGAGCTGCGCGGCAACACCATCGGCATGGTCCCGCAGGACCCGATGTCCAACCTCAACCCGGTGTGGAAGATCGGCTACCAGGTCAAGGAAACGCTTCGTGCCAACGGACGGCCCTGCGGGCCGGCAGACGTTGCGAGAGTGCTTGCACAGGCAGGTCTTCCCGACGCCGAGCGGCGCGCGAAGCAGTACCCGCACGAGTTCTCCGGCGGCATGCGCCAGCGGGCGCTGATCGCGATCGGCCTCTCCTGCCAGCCCCGGCTGCTTATTGCAGACGAGCCAACCTCCGCCCTCGATGTGACGGTGCAGCGCCAGATCCTCGATCACCTTGAACAGATGACCTCTGAACTGGGCACCTCTGTACTCCTCATCACCCATGACCTGGGCCTGGCCGCAGAACGTGCGGACAAAGTGGTGGTGATGTACCGGGGCAACGTGGTGGAAGCTGGTCCGTCGCTGGAACTGCTGCAGAACCCGCAGCACCCGTATACGCAGCGCCTTGTGGCCTCGGCGCCGTCGCTGGCTTCGCGGCGCATCCAGGTGGCCAAGGAGCTTGGCGTCGAGTCGGATGAACTGCTTGCTCCGGGCACGAGTCCCGGCGGGGCTGTGGTGGTTAAGCCGACCATGACCGAAGACGTGCTGCAGATCCAGAACCTCCGCAAGGTGTTCAAGCTTCGGTCCGGTTTCGGGAAGTCAACGGACTTCACCGCCGTCGACGACGTTTCATTCAGCGTCAAACGCGGAACCACGACGGCGATCGTGGGGGAGTCGGGTTCCGGCAAGTCCACCGTGGCGCAGATGGTGCTGAACCTCCTGCAGCCGACGTCAGGCAAGATCGTGTTCGACGGCGTGGACACCTCCACGTTGAACAACAAGGAGATCTTCGCCTTCCGCCGCCGGGTGCAGCCGATCTTCCAGGACCCTTACGGCTCGCTTGATCCGATGTACAACATCTTCCGGACCATCGAGGAACCGCTGCGGACGCACAAGATCGGTGACAAGGCCAGCCGCGAGAAGAAGGTCCGTGAGCTCCTGGACCAGGTGGCGCTGCCGCAGTCCACCATGCAGCGGTACCCGAACGAGCTGTCCGGCGGCCAGCGCCAGCGTGTCGCCATTGCCCGGGCACTGGCGCTCGACCCTGAAGTGATCATCTGCGACGAAGCGGTCTCCGCCCTCGATGTGCTGGTCCAGGCGCAGGTGCTGAACCTGCTCGCCGAGCTTCAGTCCAGGCTGGGACTGACCTACCTGTTCATCACCCACGACCTTGCCGTGGTCCGGCAGATCGCGGACCACGTGTGCGTGATGGAAAAGGGCAAGCTGGTTGAGACCGGTTCAACTGACGACGTCTTCGACGCACCGCAGCGGGACTACACGAAGGCGCTGCTCAACGCCATCCCGGGTGCCCGGCTGATGCTCCCGCCCGAAGTCGCCTGAGCAGGTTGCCTGAGTAGTCAGGCAGAAAGAGGAGCCGGCCTCCGCCCGTCAGGGGGAGGCCGGCTCCTTTCCGTCCCTAAGCGTCAACTCGCCGCCGGGAGACCCAATCCAGACCCCACCGGCAGCTCAACCCCCCGGCAGCTCAACCCACCGGCAGCACGGAGGTGGCCGGCCGGGCCGGGGCCTCGAGTCCCAGCTCCGTCAGCCTTGTGGCGAGGATCGTGCCCAGCGCCTTGTGGCCGACGTTGTTCATATGTACGCCGTCGGCAAGTTCCTTGGCCATGTTGTATTTCGTCAGCCAGTCTCCAACGCTGACGAAAGGAATGGCGTGCTTGGCTGCGACCGTGCCGAGAAGCGCGTCAACCTGTGACCGGCGCCCGCCGCCATAGTTGATGCCGCGGGCCAGAGTGCCGATCATGGCAAACTTGGACCCGGGGTAGCGCTGCTTGAGCGAGGAGATCAGGCGCTCGGCGTTGGCCACGATCTGTGCGTCAGTGGCGCCGCGCGCGGCATCGTTTCCACCGCCCTGGATCACCACCAGCCCGGGCGAACCGTAGGGTAGTTTCCAGTCGCCGCGCTGCAGCGCGTCGATGTAGTTTCCGGTCTTGCCGTTCGCCGCCACGAAGCCGGTGCCGCCGCGGCCGCAGAAGAAGACGTTGTAGCCCATGGCGGCCAGCCCCTGGCGTGGCCAGCCGGCCTCCGGCTCGGACTGCGAATCCCCGATCAGGACGGCGGTCCGCCTGATGTCCGCCACGATGACCTCGTTGCGGCCGTTGGCCGGATTAAGGTAGATCGACCCGGGAACCATCGTTGCCGCATCAGGCTTCGGGGCGAGCTGTGCCTGCGGCGCCGCGCCGGCGGCCACCGGCGCGCCGGGTTCGGCGGCCACCGGCGCGGCCGCCGATTCCCGGGGCGCGGCCTTGGTAGCCGACTGCCCGGGCGGCTGCGATGGCGCGGCTGTTGTTGCAGGAGCCGTCGGTTCCGTTGCAACATATGGTGTCAGGGGTGCCTGCCCGCAGCCGGCCATCAGAACGCCGGTGGCGATCACAGGTGCGATGAAGCGGGTCAGAGCTGAGGCGATTCGCATCCATGGTCTCCGGGCTGTGCTTTGCTGTTACCCCGTAATGATGGGGCATTGCACAAGGATAATCCAGTAACTTTAGGCCCTATTCACCCCATACCGGTGACGATCCAGTAACGGGCGCCCAAAGGGGTGCGTTTCGGGTTTTTAGGCCAATAAATGACCTAGCGCTTAGACTTGTAGCAGGTGCCCTGTGCCAAAGGGTCTTCTCGTCGTGCGTTCCGGTTGGAAATGTCGCGATACCACAGCTGACTTCACCACTGAATCGAGCAATAACGCATGTCTGAAACCACCACCAACACCGCGGTAGCCACTGCATCGCGCAGTGACCTGCGCAACGTCGCGATTGTGGCCCACGTTGACCACGGCAAGACCACACTGGTCGACGCCATGCTCAAGCAGACCAACTCCTTTGCCGAGCACAACCACCTCGAAGACCGCGTGATGGACTCCGGTGACCTTGAGCGCGAAAAGGGCATCACCATCCTGGCCAAGAACACCACCGTGGCCTACAACGGACCGTCCTCTCAGGGCGAGACCATCACGATCAACGTGATCGACACCCCGGGCCACGCTGACTTCGGCGGCGAGGTGGAGCGCGGGCTGTCCATGGTTGACGGAGTTGTGCTGCTCGTCGACGCTTCTGAGGGGCCCCTGCCCCAGACCCGATTCGTGCTCCGCAAGGCCCTCGCCGCGCACCTGCCGGTGATCCTCCTGGTCAACAAGACCGACCGCCCCGACGCGCGGATCGAAGAAGTTGTCCACGAGTCAATGGACCTGCTCCTTGGCCTGGCCTCCGACCTCGCGGACGAAGTTCCGGACCTGGACCTGGACAAGATCCTCGAAGTCCCGGTTGTCTACGCAGCCGCCAAGGTTGGCCGCGCCTCCCTCGAGCAGCCTGCCGACGGCACGGCTCCGGAGAACGAGGACCTTGAGCCGCTCTTCAAGACCATCATCGAGCACATCCCGGCACCGACGTACGACCCGAACGGCGTCCTGCAGGCACACGTCACCAACCTGGATGCTTCCCCGTTCCTGGGCCGCCTGGCGCTGCTGCGCATCTACAACGGCACCCTTCGCAAGGGCCAGACCGTTGCGTGGGCGCGCGCCAACGGCGAACTGAAGAACGTCAAGATCACCGAACTGCTGGCCACCAAGGCCCTGGACCGCGTCCCGGCCGAGTCTGCTGGACCGGGCGAGATCGTGGCCGTCGCCGGCATCGAGGACATCACCATTGGTGAGACCCTGACCGACGCCGAGAACCCGCAGCCGCTGCCGCTGATCACGGTGGATGATCCCGCGATTTCCATGACCATCGGTATCAACACCTCGCCGCTGGCCGGCAAGGTCAAGGGCGCCAAGGTCACTGCCCGCCAGGTGAAGGACCGCCTGGACAAGGAACTGATCGGTAACGTCTCCATCAAGGTTCTCCCCACCGAGCGTCCCGACGCCTGGGAAGTCCAGGGCCGTGGCGAGCTGGCCCTGGCCATCCTCGTTGAGCAGATGCGTCGCGAAGGCTTCGAGCTGACCGTGGGCAAGCCGCAGGTAGTCACCAGGACCATCGACGGCAAGATCCACGAGCCGATGGAGCACATGACCATCGACGTGCCGGAAGAGTACCTCGGCGCCGTCACCCAGCTCATGGCAGCCCGCAAGGGCCGCATGACCAACATGGCCAACCACGGCACCGGCTGGTGCCGGATGGAATTCATCGTTCCCGCCCGTGGCCTGATCGGCTTCCGCACCAAGTTCCTCACGGACACCCGCGGCGCCGGCATCGCAGCCTCCATCTCCGAGGGCTACGAGCCCTGGGCCGGCCCGATCGAGTACCGCACCAACGGCTCGATGATCGCCGACCGCGCCGGTGTTGTGACGCCGTTCGCCATGATCAACCTGCAGGAGCGCGGCTCCTTCTTCGTGAAGCCTACCTCCGAGGTCTATGAGGGCATGATCGTGGGCGAGAACTCCCGCGCCGACGACATGGACGTCAACATCACCAAGGAAAAGAAGCTCACCAACATGCGTGCAGCATCCTCCGACACCTTCGAGAACCTGACGCCGCCGCGCGACCTGACCCTCGAAGAGTCCCTCGAATTCGCCCGCGAAGACGAGTGCGTTGAGGTTACCCCGGAGTCCATCCGCATCCGCAAGGTGATCCTGGACACCAACGAGCGCGCCAAGGCCAACCGCGCCCGCGCCAAGGTCTGATCCGGGCCCGTTCCCGGTTATTACTTTCGTGAACATTAGAGCTGCCGGTATGGCAGGCGGCATCGCCGCCGCCGTGCCGGCAGCTCTTTTTGCTGCCGCGGCAGGCACGGCCCTGCACCGCCAGCAGTGGATGGTGTCCGGCGTCGTTCTTCCGTGGGGTGCAGTGGCGGCCCTGGTCCTTCTCGGCTCGGTGCAATTGTTCCTCGGGGCGGCCTTCCGGTCGGTGATCCCGTCGGCGGCCTGCGGCGCGCTGTGCTACGTCCTGGCGGGTCTGTGGTCAACCCTGGAGGCCGGCAAGCGGCTCATCGCCGCGGACTTCCCCGGGTACCTCTGGATCTACGGCATCGCCGGGGTAACGGTCCTGATGCTCCTCTGGTGCCGGCGCTACCGGGTGGTGCGGCCGCCGGCCTGAGCCGTCTCAGCCTTTTGACTCAGCCTGCCGTCGCGGCGCGCGCCGCGCGGGAGGCGGCGGCACCGGCTTCGCCGCCACCACCATGGCCAGGGGAATCACGACGTCGGCCCGCCGGGTTCGGACGGTACATTCGGCCGCAGTCACCCCCACCAGGTCGCCCAGCGCATCCGTCAGGCCCTCCGGGATGCGGTAGCGCACCACCACCCTGGTGCCGAGCGGGGCGCCTTCGAGGAACTGGCGGGGAGCGGGGGCCTGTGACGTCACCTCTTCATCCTAGGTGCGCGAAGGGGGCTGACCGGAGCGGGCAGTTCGCGACGGGGCGCCAGGAGCATGGGGGCAGGCCTCGCTTCGAACTTACGGTTGCACTTGCTTCGGCAAGGTGAGGATTTCGGCTCCGTCGCTGGTGATGGCGATCGTGTGCTCACTGTGTGCTGTCCGGCAGCCGGTCGCACTTCTGAGCGTCCACCCGTCGGCGTCGGTGATGAGTTCAGCGGTGTCCGCCATGACCCATGGCTCCAGTGCGAGCAGCAACCCGGGGCGCAGTTCGTATCCACGGCCCGGCCGTCCGGTGTTTGGAACGTGCGGGTCCTGGTGCATCGTGGAGCCGATCCCGTGGCCCCCGAACTCGGTGTTGATCGGGTACCCCGCCTCGCTAAGGACCGCTCCTATGGCATGGGAGATGTCGCCGATACGGGCGCCGGGTCCGGCTGCGGCGATCCCTGCGCTCAATGCGCGTTCGGTCGCGCTGATCATTGCGACGCTCTCCGGGGGCTTTGAGTCACCCACGATGAAGCTGATGGCGGAGTCTGCAGCGACTCCGCCTTTGGAGATGGCGAGGTCGAGTGTCAGCAGGTCGCCGTCGGCAAGTGTGTAGTCGTGGGGCATTCCGTGGAGAACGGCGTCGTTGACGGCCGTGCAGATGTAGTGTCCGAAGGGTCCGCGTCCGAAGGAAGGCTCGTAGTCGACGTAACAGGACAGCGCTCCAGCCTCGACGATCAGTGCCCTGGCCCAGCGGTCGACGTCCAGGAGGCTCGTGCCGACCGTGCTGCGATTCTTCAGGGTCTGCAGGATGTCAGCGACCAGGGCGCCCGTCTTTTTTGCCCGGGTCAGTTCGGTGGCGTTCAGGATCTCGATCATGCGGCACCTTTCCTTGCATCCAATAACTATCCCGTCCATATTATCCCGGTACTATAATCGGAGCCATGGTCAGGTTGCCACTCACACCCGCAGAGGTCGAGCGCGGACAGCGCCTCGGCGCCTTGTTGCGTCGCGCCAGGGGAGAGCGCTCGATGCTCGACATTGCACTCGATGCACGTGTCTCGCCGGAAACCCTCCGCAAGATCGAGACGGGCCGCGTAGCGACCCCTGCCTTCCCTACCATCGCCGCGATCGCCGAAGTCCTCGGGCTCTCCCTCGATACGGTCTGGGCCGAGATCAAGCCCCCCGAACGTGGGATGGAGCCGGCCCCCACCGGTCGCAGCGTACGTGAGCGGTTGGCGTCGTAAGTCCCGGGTCGCCGGGCTTGTATGACGCCGGGCTTGTATGACGCGCCGCTAGGTTCGCGGGAACAGGCTGATAGATAATAGGCTCAGAAGTCAGCAGTCCGGCGCTCAGGCCGGGAAGATCACCGGCCGAATGCCGGAACCAACGTGGAGAGGCAAGGGACGTGACGTACGTAATCGCGCAGCCGTGTGTAGATGTCAAGGACAAGGCATGTATTGAGGAATGCCCCGTCGATTGCATCTACGAGGGCGAGCGGTCCCTCTACATCCACCCCGATGAATGCGTCGACTGCGGTGCCTGCGAACCTGTCTGCCCCGTCGAGGCCATTTACTACGAGGATGACACCCCTGACGAGTGGGCCGACTACTACAAGGCCAATGTCGAATTCTTCGACGAACTGGGGTCGCCAGGCGGTGCCGCCAAGGTGGGCAATACCCATACCGACCACCCGATGATTGCTGCCCTGCCGCCGCAGAACCAGGATCACTGAGGCTCCAGGCGTGACATCCGCGGTACGCAGCTTCGGCCTCAGCCTGCCCGATTACCCGTGGGAGGCGATGGCGCCGTACCTTGCCACGGCCGCCAAGCACTCTGGCGGGCCGGTCAACCTTTCCATCGGCACGCCGGTTGACCACACGCCCGTCTTGGTCCAGGAGGCGCTCCAGCGGGCCGCTGACGCGCCCGGGTACCCCACGGTGCACGGTACGCCGGCCCTCCGTGCAGCCATCGCCGACTGGTTCGCCCGCCGCCGCGGTGTCCCCGGACTGGATCCCAGGGACGTGATGCCCACGGTCGGGTCCAAGGAACTGGTGGCGTGGCTGCCGTTCCTCCTGGGCCTGAGGCCCGGCGACGTCGTCGTCCGTCCTACCGTCGCCTACCCGACCTACGACATCGGGGCGACTTTCGCGGGAGCGGAACACGTCGCCGCCGACGATCTTGACGAACTGGATGTCGAGACGCGGCAACGTGTCCGGCTCGTCTGGGTCAATTCGCCGGCCAACCCCACCGGAAGCGTCCGTGACGCCGAATCGCTGAAGCGGATTGTGGACCAGGCCCGCGGGCTTGGCGCCGTCGTGGCTTCCGACGAATGCTACGCGGAGCTCGGATGGGGGGAGTGGGACGTCCAGCGCGGCGGCCGTCCGGTGCCCAGCATCCTGGACCCGCGGGTCGCCGGCGGATCCCACGAGGGCCTGCTCGCGGTGTATTCCCTCAGTAAGCAATCGAACCTTGCGGGGTACCGTGCGGCGTTTGTGGCCGGCGATCCGGTCATCATGGCCAACCTGGTCAACAGCCGCAAGCATGCCGGCATGATTGTTCCCTACCCGGTCCAGGAAGCCATGCGCGTCGCACTCGGCGACGACGCGCACGTGCAGGCGCAGAAGGACCTGTACCGCGGACGGCGGGAACGGATAGTGCCGGCGCTCGAGTCGTTCGGGCTGACAATCCACGAGTCCCAGGCCGGGCTCTACCTGTGGTGCACTGCCGGTGAGGCCACGTGGGACACCGTGGGCAGGCTGGCCGGGCTCGGCATCGTGGTGGGACCAGGCGTGTTCTACGGCGATGCCGGAAACGGATTCGTCCGGGTGGCACTGACCGCCGCGGATGAGCGGATCGACGCGGGAGTGGAGCGGCTGACCGCTGCCCCGTAGCCGGTAAGGGACGGCAACAGGCCCGTAACAATGGTGTGACACGCAACACAACCGGGGGGTTTTCGGGGCATTTGGGCACTACCGGATTAGTGTCACCTTGCCTTGGAGCGGTACTTTTTAACTGACTATCAATGGTGGCTTTCTACAAGAAGGCAGCCCGGCGGTTGGAATCCCTGCCCTGCAGGCTCCTCGGCCGGCTTCACCGGAGGTTGGATCAAGCTTTCTACAGAGAGGCCCTGACGCCTCATGAGGAGACTCCATGACTGAGACCACCAGCGCAACCCTGCGCCACGCGGGCGGCGAACTCGAACTCCCCCGCATCAAGGTTGTAGAAGGAAACGAAGGCTATGACGTTTCCAAACTGCTGAAGCAGACAGGCGCCGTCGCCTTTGACCCCGGTTTCATGAACACCGCGGCCACCACTTCGGCCATCACCTACATCGACGGCGATGCCGGAATCCTGCGGTACCGCGGGTACCCGATCGAGCAGCTGGCACAGCACTCCAGCTTCCTGGAAGTTTCCTACCTGCTGATCTACGGCAACCTGCCGACACCCACCGAGCTGGATGCCTTCGACCAGCGGATCCGCCGCCACACCCTGCTGCACGAAGAGCTCAAGGGCTTCTTCGGCGGCTTCCCGCGCGACGCGCACCCGATGCCCGTGCTGTCCTCGGCCGTTTCCGCCCTCTCCACCTTCTACCAGGACTCCCTGGACCCCTTCAACGCCGAGCACGTGGAAGTTTCCACGTACCGGCTCCTGGCCAAGATGCCCGTCATCGCGGCCTACGCCCTGAAGAAGAGCATCGGCCAGCCTATGCTCTACCCGGACAACTCCATGAACCTGGTGGAGAACTTCCTCCGCCTGAGCTTCGGCCTCCCGGCCGAGCAGTATGAGCTGGACCCGGTCATGGTCAAGGCCCTGGACCTGCTCCTGATCCTGCACGCGGACCACGAGCAGAACTGTTCCACGTCCACCGTGCGGCTGGTCGGCTCGTCCAACGCCAACCTCTTCGCCTCGGTATCCGCAGGTATCAACGCGCTCTTCGGCCCGGCCCACGGCGGCGCCAACGAAGCGGTGCTCAAGATGCTGCGCCAGATCCAGACCGAGGGCATCAAGCCCGAGGACTACATGGAGAAGGTCAAGAACAAGGAAGACGGCGTCCGCCTCATGGGCTTCGGGCACCGCGTGTACAAGAACTACGATCCGCGGGCCAGGATCGTCAAGGACACGGCACACGAAGTGCTCGGCAAACTCGGCGGCAACGACGAACTGCTGGACATCGCCATGCGCCTCGAAGAGAAGGCCCTGGGTGACGACTACTTCATCCAGCGCAAGCTCTACCCGAACGTGGACTTCTACACCGGCCTGATCTACAAGGCCATGGGCTTCCCGGAGAAGATGTTCACTGTGCTGTTTGCGATCGGCCGCCTGCCGGGCTGGATTGCCCAGTGGCGCGAAATGATCAACGATCCCAGCACCAAGATCGGCCGTCCGCGCCAGCTCTACACAGGAGAGCCGGAGCGCAACTACCCGGCCAGCTAAGGCCCACGAACAAAACAGCCACGCCGGCTGCGTACCGCAAGGTGCGCAGCCGGCGTCGTGGTTTAAGTTCGGCTGCCGGTGACGGCCGGCCGGCGGAACGCTCAGGCGTTGTAGCCCAGCGGGTTGTTCTTCTGCCAGCGCCAGTGGTCCTCGCACATCTGGTCCACGGTTTTGGTAGTGGACCAGCCGAGGTCAGCCAGTGCGGACGTGGCATCGGCCCAGAATGCGGGGAGATCGCCGGCGCGGCGGCCCGTGATCTCGTAGGGGAGCTCATGGCCCACGGCCTTTTCGAAGGAGCGCAGCACCTCCAGCACCGACGATCCCTTGCCGGAACCGAGGTTCCACCGGAACACGCCCGCCCGGCCGGCCACGTGGTTCAGGGCAGCCACGTGGCCTTCGGCCAGGTCCACCACGTGGATGTAGTCACGCAGGCACGTGCCGTCCGGAGTGTCGTAGTCGCCGCCGAAGACCATCAGCTTGTCCCGGCGCCCCACAGCGACCTGGGCGATGAAAGGCACCAGGTTGTTGGGGATGCCCTGGGGGTCCTCGCCGATCCGGCCGGACGGGTGTGCTCCCACCGGGTTGAAGTAGCGCAGGAGCGCGATATGCCAGCGGTGGTCCGCGGCGCCGAGGTCCGACAGGATGTCCTCGATCTGTTCCTTGGTCCGGCCGTAGGGATTGTTTGCGCCGATCTCCATCTTCTCCACGTAGGGGACGGGGTTGTGCTCCCCGTACACGGTTGCGGACGAGCTGAAGACCAGCGAGCGGACGTCATGCCGGTCCATCACGCGGATCAGGTTCAGCGTTCCTACGAGGTTGTTGTAGTAGTACATCAGCGGCTCACGGACGGATTCGCCCACGGCCTTGAGGCCGGCGAAGTGGATCACGGCGTCGATCCGGTCCTGCGCAAAGACGGCCTCGACAGCTTGTTCGTCCACGAGGTCAACGTGGTGGAACGCCGCTTCGTGGCCGCTGAGTTCGGCGACGCGCCGCAGCGACTCTTCACTGGAATTGACCAGGTTGTCTATGACCACCACCTCATGGCCGGCTTCCTGCAGGGACAGAACAGTGTGGGACCCGATGTAGCCGGTGCCGCCCGTAACCAGAATTCTCATGGTTTCAACGCTATCCCAGTTGGCCTCGCTTCCACCCGTGTTGCCCACACCTTGGCGGCACATCCGTGCTAAATAATAGGAGTGCCCAAAATCGTTGATGCCGCAGTCCGGCGCCAGGAAGTTGTCGAAGCTGTTTTCAGGATCATTGCGGCGGACGGCCTGGAACGGGCCTCCCTGCGTGAAGTGGCTGACGAGGCCGGACTTGCCGTGGGGTCAGTCCGCCACTATTTCTCCAGCAGCGACGAGCTTCTGGCCCATTCCTTCGGCGTGGTGGTGGACAGGATCACCGGCAGGCTGGACACGGCGCGGGACCTCCTCACGCAACTGACCCCAGGGACAGCTGAGCACAGGGACGGCGTGTTAACCCTGTTGGGCCAGTTCCTTCCGCTGGACGAGGAGCGGGCCGTGGACGCGTGCGTCTGGATGGCGTTCAAGAACGCGGCCCGGATCAGGCCGTTCCTGGCCGCCGAGGCTGACCGCAGCCACCGTTCCGTGGCCGCCGTCGTGGGCTGGCTGATGATGGAACTCAGGCCCTCCGGGGAGACAGGGGCCGACGACGGCCATCAGGGCCTGGTCACCGAAGCGGAGCGGCTGCTCGCCACGTTGGACGGCCTGACCATGCATGCCCTGCTTCAGCCGGAATGGATGACCGCTGACATGTGCCGGGACGTCCTGTCGTCGCACCTGCAGAGCCTGGGCCAGGCAGCACTGGGCCATTAAGGCAAGCCATTAACGTCAGTAGTCAACAGGAATACACTGGGACAGTAAACAAGCCAAGGGAGGCCATTCGGATGCACCAAACAGGCGGTCCTGGCTGGCGAATCACCATGGACACCTCGGGTCCCATGCTCATTGCACTCTACGTCCGGGACGCTGCGGGCCTTAACAGCGCCGGGCGTCCGGCACTGTGCCACATGGCTCCCAAGATCCGTCCGGTGGACCACGCCAACCTCACGTCCGAAGTAGGCGGGATCAGTGCCCTTAAGACCGAATGGGAGGCCTGGTGGGAGCAGCTGCTCAAGTCGCATCCCCAGATGGCGCCGGACGTGAAGCCTCCCGATTTTGAAGCTTTCGGGAACTCTCCAGCCCTTCAGCGCGTGCTGCAGGCGCATTTCGGGTCGGCCCTGACCTGGGCGCGGGAGCGCCGCTCCGAATACGCCGCGCTGGAGGCTGAACGGGAGGCGAGCGGCGCCCCGCAACTCCTGGGCGACCTGGTGGAAGACCGGCTGCTGGAAGTGGGCCGCGGTTCGCGGGACTTCACCTTGACCATCATCGAACTTCCGCTGACGGAACCGCGGGCATGGTACCTCGAGCCGGACAAGATCATTATGAGCAAGGAACTGTTGTCCCAGCCCGAGGTGTTCCGAAGCTACGTCCAGCCGGTCGTGGAACTGCTCGTCTGAGCCTTCGCTGTCAGGAAGTTCCGGCAGCAACCGTGATCGTGACCAGGCCGGACTGACTCTCCGAGGGCTGCCAGCCGTTCCTGGCCGCCCGGTCCCAGCTGCGTCCTTCCACACCGACCTCTGTCACGGACAGGGATTTTGCGTTCGCCACTGCCCATTGAGCCACGGCCCAGGCCTGGGTCCCGCTCGCCTCCAGCACGATGGTAGTGCCGTCTGTGCTCGCCGGGATGTTCCCGAAGGCTGCGGTCAGTTCGCCAAGGACAGCCTGGACATCGCCAGGGCCTTCCGGTGACTTGAGGGTGCAGTCCAGGGCTCCGGACGATTGCCCGGTCAGGGCGGAGGCAAATGCCCTGCCCATGTCCTCATGCTGCGCATAGGCCTGCGGGTAGGCAGACCGCTGGACCCGCTGCGCCGCGGTAGTGATTTCCAGTGACTCGTATTCCGGAATTTTCACCAGGGCATCGTAGAACGCCCCGGTTGCATAATAGGGGTCCATCACCTGTACTTCAGAGCCCCAGCCCTGTGAGGGACGCTGCTGGAACAGGCCGCGGGAATCCGGCCCGGCCTGGTCGCCGTGCTCGATGTTGCGCAGCTTGGATTCCTGCATGGCAGTGGCCAGTGCGATGCTTGCGGCCCGCGGGGGCAACCCGCGGCGCACCGCAACGGCGGTAATGAGCGCCGCATTTGCCGCCTGGTCGGTGGCCAGATCGGATCCCCGGGCCCCGACGGCGGCAGTGCACTTTTCGGCAATGAGCGTTTCCGAACGCTGGATGAAGGCCACGGCCGTGTAGACACCGCCGGCAAGCAGGGCCAGGACCAGCCCCAGCACTAGCAGGCGGCGCAGGCCACGTCTCCGTGACACGAGGTTGCTCCCTGAGGCCCTGATCGGGCCGGTTGACGTCTGCGGGCGGGCGGAATCAGTTGGCGTGGAGGGCCTCATTGAGTTCCACGGTCTGGCCCTTGCGGGGGAGTACCTCCACGGCGCCGTTCGTGGAATTGCGGCGGAACAGCAGGTTGGGCACGCCTGAGAGTTCAACGGCCTTGACCACCTGGGTGGTGTCCTCACCGTCGGCATCCTTCGGTCCGACCACGCGGACTCGGGTGCCGGCCGTGACGTACAGTCCGGCCTCCACCACGGAGTCGTCGCCGATGCTGATCCCGACGCCGGAGTTGGCGCCCAGCAGCACACGCTCGCCGAGGGAGATCTTTTCCTTGCCGCCGCCCGAAAGGGTACCCATGATTGAGGCGCCGCCGCCGACGTCGGTACCGTCGCCGGTGACAACGCCGGCCGAGATGCGGCCTTCCACCATGGAGGTGCCCAGGGTGCCCGCGTTGAAGTTCACGAACCCCTCGTGCATCACCGTGGTTCCCTCGGCAAGGTGCGCGCCAAGCCGGACGCGGCCGGCGTCGGCGATCCGGACGCCCGCAGGCACCACGTAGTCCACCATGCGCGGGAACTTGTCCACGCCGTAGACGGTTACGGCGCCGCGCTTGCGCAGCTTGGCCCGGGTCAGTTCGAAGCCTTCAACGGCAGCCGGGCCGAAGTTCGTCCACACGACATTGGGGAGCTTGCCGAAGATGCCATCCAGGTTGATGGTGTTGGGCTGCACCAGCCGGTGGGAGAGCAGGTGCAGGCGGAGGTAGGCGTCCGCGGTGTCGGCGGGAGCTTCGTCAAGGTGCACCTGGACGAACACCACCCTCTGCTCGGTTCCGCGGTCAGCGTCGCTGCCGGCTGCGGCGATCTCGGCCAGCACGGGATCCGCGCTCTCCACGTTCCGGAGGCTGTCCGCTACGGTTCCCAGCGACGGTGCGGGGAACCAGACGTCCAGCACCGTCGCCTCGCCGT
The DNA here is from genome assembly GCF_037911235.1 of Arthrobacter oryzae. GTDB lineage: Bacteria > Actinomycetota > Actinomycetes > Actinomycetales > Micrococcaceae > Arthrobacter > Arthrobacter oryzae_E. The sequence goes on along the minus strand of NZ_JBBLYW010000033.1, from coordinate 37,710 downwards.
TGCGGGTGGAAATCGTGGCCACGCCGTAGCCATGGGCGGAGCGGGCCTCGGCGGATGCGGAATGGTCGGCGGGCACGGCGGAAGCAGCAGCGGTTTCAGTCATGGTCCCAGTCTATCGAGAGGCGGGAGCAGGTCTCGAACTAGACTGTCCGTGTGACTGCTCAAACCGCCTCTGCCCGCCTGGACCTCCGCCAGGACGTCGCCCTCCTCACCGCGGCGATCATCGACATCAACAGTGTCTCGGCCAATGAGAAGGAGCTGGCCGACGCCGTCGAACATTCCCTGCGGAAGATTCCGCAGCTTGACGTCGTCCGGGACGGCGATTCGATCATTGCCCGCACTGCCCTGGGCCGCGCCGAGCGGGTCATCCTGGCCGGGCACCTGGATACGGTGCCGCTCCCGACCACCGACGGCGCCCTTGGCACCGTCCCCTCGTTCTGGCCCTCGGGCGCGCCGGGGGAAGGGCTCCTGTACGGCCGAGGCGCGACGGACATGAAAGGCGGCGTCGCGGTGCAGCTCGCACTGGCGGCCACCATGTTCGACGGCGGGACGGAACCGAGCAAGGACGTCACCTTCGTGTTCTATGACCATGAGGAAGTGGAAGCGGTGAAGAGCGGCCTCGGCCGGCTGGTCAGGAACCACGGCGGGCTGCTCGAGGGTGACTTTGCCATCCTGCTGGAGCCGACACACGGCACGGTGGAAGGCGGGTGCAACGGCACCATGCGCTTTGAAGCAACCACAGTCGGCGAAGCCGCACATTCTGCCCGGGCATGGATGGGAAGCAACGCCATCCATGCCGCGGCTCGCGTCCTCGCCAGGCTGGCAGCCTATGAACCGGCCACCATCAACGTGGACGGCCTGGACTACCGGGAGAGCCTCAATGCGGTGAAGATCAAGGGAGGCACGGCCGGAAACGTCATTCCTGACCGCTGCGTAGTGGAAATCAACTACCGCTTCGCTCCGGACAAGACGCCGGCACAAGCGGAGGCCCACGTACGGAAACTTCTTGACGGCTTCGAGGTTGTCAAAACGGACAGCGCCGCCGGCGCGCGGCCGGGACTGCATCATCCTGCCGCCGCGTCCTTCGTGGCAGCAGTCGGCGCGGAACCGAAACCCAAGTACGGCTGGACCGACGTCGCGCGTTTCAGCGAACTGGGAATTCCGGCGGTGAATTTCGGGCCCGGTGACCCGCTGCTGGCGCATAAAGATAACGAACACGTCGACGCCGACGCCATCCGTGAGTGCCTCCGGGCGCTGCGGACGTGGCTGGGCTGAGACCGGCCGGTATCCGGCAGCACAGGGGCAGTGCAAGGAAGGGCCCGGATCCTCGCGGATCCGGGCCCTTCCTGACTTTGCCGGGAATTACTTTGCTGCGGTCTCGACGGCAGCAGGCTCGGCCTTGGCCACGCCGCCGGCGGCCTTCTTGGAACCGCGGCGTTCGATCCAGACTGCGATGCGCGAAACGCAGATGTTGATCGCAATGTAGATCGCAGCGGCCACAAAGAAGATCGGGAACAGGAACTGCGTACCCAGGAAGTCAGCCATGACCTGCACGGCGCGGAGCAGTTCACCGTAGGCCACGATGTAGCCCAGGGACGTATCCTTTAGCAGCACCACGAGCTGGGCCACGAGCGAGGGCATCATGCGGCGGACGGCCTGCGGCAGTTCAATCATCATGCGGGACTGGAAACTTGTCAGGCCGATGGTCAGGCCGGCTTCACGCTGACCCTTGGGAAGGGACTGGATGCCGGCGCGGATGATCTCCGCGAAGACGGCCGCGTTGTACAGGACAAGGCCGGCGACCACTGCGATGAACTGGTTGGTGCCGAAAACCAGCAATACGAAGAACATCATCAGGACCACGGGCATGCCGCGAAGGAATTCCAGCACGATCCGGGTGGGAATCCGGATGGCGGGGAGGTCCGATATCCGCAGCAGGCACAGCAGCAGCCCCAGGGGGAACGCGATGACGGCGGCCACGGCGGCGGCGCTCAAGGTTGCGCCGATGCCGTTGCCCAGCAGGGACCAGACGTCCGCCCGCGTGAAGATCGCCCAGCGCCGGCCTTCGAAGATGCCTTGCTGGGCCAGGGTGCTGATGATCCAGGCCAGCAAGCCAAGGATCAGCAGGGATCCGACTACGGAGCCGATCAGTGAAACCCTGCGGGCTTTCGGCCCCGGGACGTCATACAGAACTGAGCTCATCGGACGATCGCCACCTTTCGTTCGACGGTGCTCGCCAGGATGCCCAGCGGAACAGTGATCAGCAGGTAGAAGAAGGCCACTCCGAGGAGAACGGCCAATACCTGGTCGCCATTGGAGTTGGCGAGCTGGCGGCCGTAACCGAACAGCTCCAGAACGAAGAAGGCGCCGGCAACGGAGGAGTTCTTGACCAGTGCGATCAGGATGTTGATCAACGGCGGGATCACCGTCCGCAACGCCTGCGGGAGGATGATGAGGTTCAGCACCTGGCTGAATTTCATGCCGATGCTGCGCGCTGCCTCGGCCTGGCCGACGGGAACGCTGTTGACACCGGAGCGCACAGCTTCAGCGATGAAGGCTGCTGTGTAGGCACTCAGGGCGATGATGGCCGCCACTTCGAACTGCTCAAACTTCACCCCGAGCCTGGGCAGGACGATCGCGGCAAAGAAGAAGGCAATGGTCAGGGGGGTGTTCCGCAGGATCTCCACATAGGTCATGCTGAAGCCGCGGAGGGCAGCAACGGGGGAAACCCGGGCGGCGGCCAGCACTGTTCCCAGCAGGAGGGCGATGACTCCGGATACGGCTGACAGGAACAGGGTTCGGAGAAAGCCCTCCCAGTAAAGTGGCAGGTTATCGATGATGACGTCCATAACATCCTTTGGCTGTGTGTCGCGGACGGGGGCGAAGATGGGAGCGGCAGTTGCCGGAGCCGTGGCAAACGGACTCCGGCAACCGCCCGGCGTTACTTAGTAACGGTTGATGGCCGGGAGTTCCGGAGCCGTCTTGATGACGGAGCCTGCGGTTGCTTCCCAGGCCTTCTTGTAAGACCCGTCCTTGCTGAACTCTTCCAGCTGGTCGTTGATCCAGTTGCGGAAGACGGTGTCATCCTTCTTCAGGCCGATACCGTAGGGCTCCTTGGTGAAGGTCTCGTCCGAGGCCAGCTTGAAGGCGTCAGGTTCCTTGTCCACGAAGCCGGCCAGGATCACGTTGTCGGTGGTGATGGCTTCCACCTGCTTGTTGCGCAGCGGTTCGAGGCAGGCCGAGTAGGTGGCCGCGGGAACGAGTTCCGCTCCGTACTTCTCCACGATGGTGCCGGCAGGGGTGGAACCGGTCACGGAGCACACCTTCTTGCCCTTGACGTCCTCGGGCTTCTTGATGGTGTCGTTGTCCTTATTGACCATAAGCGCCTGGCCGGCCTCATAGTAGGGCCCGGCGAAGCTAACGACCTGCTTGCGCTTGTCGTTGATGGTGTACGTGGCGATCACCAGGTCCACCTTGCCCTGTTCGATAAACGGTTCGCGGTTCGCGGAGACAGTCTCCGACCATTCGATCTTGTCCGCCGCGATGCCCAGCTTGGCGGCGATCAGCTTGCCCATCTCGACGTCAAAGCCGATGGGCTTGCCGTCCAGGCCCACCTGGCCGAACAGGGGCTGGTCGAACTTTGTGCCGATCTTGATGGATCCGGCCGAGGAGAGCTTCTCCATGGTGCTGCCGGCCGCGAAGGTGGGCTTCTCGGCCACGGTGGGGTCGCTGGTAGTGGTGCCGCCGCCGCCGCAGGCGCTCAGTGTCAGGGCGAGGGCTGCTGATGCTGCAACCACAAAGGACTTCCGTCGGGTCAAAAATGCCTTCATGACATTACCTTTCATTGGCGGCCACTGTGGTGGCCTGGGTGCGAACTGAGTAGGTGCGGTCTCGTGGAATCAGTGGGTGAGGAGCTTGGAGAGGAAGTCCTTGGCCCGGCTGCTCTTCGGGTTCGTGAAGAACTCTTCCGGTGTCGCGTCTTCGACGATCTGGCCGTCGGCCATAAATACCACGCGGTCGGCGGCCTTGCGGGCGAAGCCCATCTCGTGGGTGACCACAATCATGGTCATCCCTTCCTTGGCCAGCTGGATCATGACGTCAAGGACCTCATTGATCATTTCCGGGTCCAGGGCCGACGTGGGCTCGTCAAACAGCATGACCTTCGGCTTCATCGCCAGGGCACGGGCAATCGCCACGCGCTGTTGCTGGCCGCCGGAGAGCTGTGCCGGGAGCTTGGGTGCCTGGTGGCCGACGCCCACGCGCTCCAAAAGCGCCATGGCGTCCTTGTCGGCTTGCGCCTTGGCAACGCCCTTGACCTTGATCGGTCCCAGGGTGACGTTTTCCAAGATCGTCTTGTGCGCAAAGAGATTGAACGACTGGAAGACCATTCCGACGTCGGCGCGCAACTTGGCGAGTTCCTTGCCTTCCTCAGGCAGTTCCTTGCCGTCGATGGCGATCTTGCCGTCGTCGATGGTCTCCAGGCGGTTAATGGCCCGGCAGAGTGTGGACTTACCGGAACCGGACGGCCCGATGACCACAACAACTTCGCCCTTACGGACGTTCAGGTTGATGTCCTTGAGTACGTGCAACTGGCCGTAGTGCTTATTCACGGCTTTCAGGGAGACGAGAGCTTCGCCGGGCACTTGAGTAGTCATAAGAGAGAATCTAGCGAACATTAGCGGGATATGACGCCAATCACTCCAACTTCCTGCAGATCGTGATTCAAGAGATACCTGCAGGTCAGGGCCCCGGCTGTCCGCTGCAACTGGAGGGGACGCGCCGGGCGGTGGTGCTGGTCGAAGCGCGCTAGCCTTGGTGGATGAGTACCGATCCGCAGCCTTCTCCAACTCCAGTACCTCCCATTGCCACCCGTCACAAGGGTCCGCTGGAGCTGCGGCGCAAACAGGCAGCGGTGGAGATGTCGGACCAGCACCTGCTGGACACGAAGGGCCCCGGCCAGTTCGTCCACACGGATCCCTGGCGGGTGCTCAGAATCCAAAGTGAGTTCGTGGAAGGCTTCGGCGCACTCGCGGACCTCGGGCCGGCTGTCAGCGTGTTCGGGTCCGCCCGCACCAAGCCCGGCTCGGTCTACTACGAGCTGGGCGTTGAGGTGGGCCGCAAGCTGGCCGAGGCCGGGGTGGCTGTCATCACCGGCGGCGGTCCGGGCTCCATGGAGGCGGCCAACAAAGGCGCAGTCCAGGGTAACGGTGTCTCCGTGGGGCTCGGCATTGAGCTTCCGTTTGAGCAGGGCCTCAACCAGTGGGTGGACCTCGGGATCAACTTCCGCTATTTCTTCGCACGGAAAACCATGTTCGTGAAGTACGCCCAGGGCTTCATCGTGCTTCCCGGCGGACTGGGCACCCTGGACGAACTCTTCGAGGCGATGGTCCTGGTGCAGACCCGGAAGGTCACCTCGTTCCCCATCGTTCTCCTTGGCACCGCGTTCTGGGGACCCATGATCGACTGGATCAGGGGCACGCTGGTGGAAGACGGCATGATCTCCGAGAAGGACCTTGGCCTTATCCAGGTTGTCGATGAACCTGCGCATGCGGTGGACCTCGTCATCCACGGTGCTATCCGGCCGCCGGAGGGCGGCGCCACGGGCAATGGCGCCAGCGGACCGAACGGTAACCAGCGGCCGGAATAGCGGCCCCCTCGGCGTCTGGCACGATGGATCCTGTGAGTTTCTTCCTGATATTCCTCGCCATCGCCCTGATCGGCACCGCGCTCTTCTTCGGAGCTGATTTCGCGTCCGGCATTTTCCGGCGCCGGCGGTCCGGGGAATCGGTTCTGCTGGACGGCTTCGACGAGCCTGTGGCGTCGCTTCCCCCGGTGCTCCTTCCGGCCGAAGCTTCGCCTGCCGACGTCGACCGGATCCGGTTCGCCCTGGGCCTGCGGGGTTACCGCATGGACCAGGTCGATCAGGTACTGGACGAACTCCGCGACCAGCTTGCCGCCAAGGACCGCGAAATCGAACGGCTGCGGGCGGAACTGAATGCTCCGGCGCAGCCGGGGGAGACCGTGCCTTGAGCCGGCCGGGCACTTCCGCCGGCCACGTGGTGCCGGAGGGAACCCAGGGCCTGGACGGCCGGGTACGGAAAGCAATGGCGTCCGCCGCCGCCCGTGTCCGCAGATGGCCTTGGTGGGCGCAGGTGGCATCCGTCTACGCCGCAGCCCGGATTGCCAGCGCCTGCATCTTCATGGCCGCCGCCCTGCACCAGGGAGTCAACCCGTGGTTTCCCGCCAAACCTGACTACTGGAACTTCATCAACATCTGGGATGCCCGCTGGTACGGCGAAGTGCTCCTGAACGGCTACCCGAGCCAGCTTCCCATGGACGAAAGCGGGAACGTCCAGGAGAACGCCTGGGCATTTTATGCGCTCTTTCCGCTGCTGGGGCGGGCAGTATCGGCCATGACGGGCCTGAACCCGGCGCTGGCGCTCACGTTCATTGCCATGGCATCCGGGCTGGGGGCGGCCCTGGTGGCCTACCGTCTTTTCCGGGAAAAAGCCACGCACCGCACGGCGATGTGGGCAGTGGCCTTCTTTTCCACCTTCCCCGTGGCCGCCGTGCTCCAGGTTCCCTATGCCGAATCCCTGAACCTCCTGCTGCTGGCTTCGGCACTGCTGTTGGTGGTGCAACGGCGATATTTGTGGGCGATGCCGGTTGTTGTCATGATGTGCCTTTCCAGGCCAACGGGGGTTCCGTTCGCCGCCATGGCCGGGGGGCTGCTCGCCTACCGGCTGTGGCAGCGCAGCCGTCCCGACTACGGCCGTCCCGATGCGCCACGTCCCGCCGCCCGGGGCAGCCGGGCCGGCGTGCCGCACAGCGGAAGGGAACTGCTGGCCTTGGCGGCCCTTGCCGGAGTCAGCGGGCTGGGTGCCCTGATGTGGCCGGCCATTGCATGGGCAGTGACCGGGGATGCCGCGGCCTACACCAAGACGGAAACCGTCTGGCGCGGCCATGACCTGGTGCCCTTCAAGCCATGGTTCGACACCGGGATCCAGCTATTTGGACCCGTGCTGGGAGTGTTGGCTCCCTTTGTGTTCGTTGCCGTCTTCGGGCTGGTGATGACGTCTACTCCAGTGGTGGCGCTGGGGGCCGAGCTCCGGCTCTGGTGCGTCTGCTATATGGGGTATCTGCTCGTTTTCCTGCACCCCCAGACGAGCACCTTCCGGATGCTGTTGCCGCTCTTCCCACTTGCCCTGGGCGCAGCGCTGGTGTCGCGATCGAAGGCCTACCGCGGCACCGTCGTCGTGATGTTCCTGCTGCTCCAGATTGTCTGGATCGTGTGGTTGTGGGCCTGGGCCCAGCTGCCTGGCGGGGGAGACTATCCGCCGTAAGCGGTCGGCGGAAGTATGACGCAGGACACGGGCGGGCCGCAATTTTCCAAGCAATGAAGAAAATCCATCAATTAGCTACAGCCGGGTAATTACAGGATAATAGGTGTTAAGCATGAACAAATCGCACTCACATTGCGTTTCACACTGTTCAGCCATGGCGGTCGCTGCTAGGCCGTCATAGCGGCTTGATTGACGACGCGGCCACAGCCCGCCCGGGCTGGTAGGTCCTGGGACTATTGGAGGGGATTTTCCTCATGGCGGCTATGAAACCACGCACCGGCGACGGCCCTATGGAAGTAACCAAAGAGGGCCGCAGCCTGATTATGCGTGTGCCGCTCGAAGGCGGGGGGCGGCTTGTGGTCGAACTTAACGCGGCAGAGGCGGCAAACCTCAAGGAATGCCTCGTCGGCGTGACCGAATAGATTTGCTCGGGCAGGGTCCGCGGCCGTATGGCTGCGGGCCCTTCCTTATTTCTTGACCGCCACCAACAGCCCGTCACCCGTAGGCAGCATGGCCGAGGCCAGGCGTTCGTCGTCGCGGATTGCCTTGCCCACCTGCCGAAGAACCACTGTGGTGGAATCCCGGGCCGCCGGGTTGGCTACCCGGTCCTTGTCCAGGGCGTCGTTGATGATCAGCAGTCCGCCGCGCTTCAACAGCCGGATGGCCTGCTCCACATACCCCGGGATGCCCGGCTTGTCCGCGTCAACGAACACCAGGTCGTAGGCGCTGTCGGTCAGTCGCGGCAGGACGTCGCCGGCGCGGCCGGAAATGGTGCGGGTGCGGTTGGCAGGGCTTCCGGCTTCCTGGAAAGCTTCCCGTGCAGCCCTGAGGTGTTCCACGTCCACGTCGATGGTGGTCAGCACCGCCTGGGGACCGAGCCCTCGCAGCAGGCAGACGCCGGACACGCCCGCCCCGGTTCCGATTTCCACTGCTGTCTGCGCTTTCGATGCCGCCGCCAGTACCGTCAGCACCGCTCCCACACCAGGTCCCACGGGAGTCACGCCCAGCTCAAAGGAACGCTCCCGAGCATGCAGAAGTACTTCGTCCTCGGCAGGCAGATCTTCTGCATAGGACCAGCTCGTGGACTTATCGGCGCTCATGAGGGTTCGCTTTCTGGGCGGCAGGGGAGTGTTCCTAACAGCGTACTGTGTCCGGCGGGGCCCGGCCCGGAGGTGACGGCGCGGCAGGCTGTGGCTGCCGTGGGGATGTGACGCGAACCACGGCTCTACCGCGCGGGGCGACGCTGCTTTCCGCCCAAGGCTGAAGCGCCGGGATAGTCAGGAAATTCCCAGCCAACTTTGAAATGATGGTTATCCGCTCATCCACGAGGTGATCGGCGCCGAAGTACTGGTGTCAGCACCATCCAGGCGTTAGTACCATCCACGAGGGGAGTGGACGATGTCAGCATCAGTTGTGGCACCTGTCCCGGCAATTGAAGATTCAGTAGCCCAGCCGGACGCCGAGTGGGTTCGGCCGACCTGGGAGGAAGTGGTCACGAACCACTCCGCCAAGGTATACCGCCTTGCCTATCGTCTGACCGGTAACAAGTACGACGCCGAGGACCTCACCCAGGAGGTATTCGTCCGCGTCTTCCGATCGCTGGAGAACTTCAAGCCGGGCACCCTCGATGGCTGGCTGCACCGGATCACCACCAACCTCTTCCTGGACCAGGCGCGGCGCAAGAGCCGCATCCGCTTCGATGCCCTCGCCGAAGACGCCGAATCACGGCTGCCCGGCCGCGAACCCGGCCCGGAACAGAGCTTCGAATTCAACAACCTGGACCTCGACGTGCAGGCCGCCCTGGAGGAACTGCCGCCGGACTTCCGGGCCGCCGTCGTCCTTTGTGACCTCGAAGGCCTGTCCTACGATGAAGTGGCCGAGGCACTCGGCGTCAAGCTCGGAACCGTACGATCCCGCATCCACCGCGGACGCACCATGCTCCGGGAAAAGCTGGCGCACCGCGACCCCCGCACCAGGCAGTCCCTCAAGCCGCGGCTTAAGCTGCCGCGCATCGCCGGCATCCTCTGATCGGCTCCATGGGTCGACTGAGAAACCTGCTGCGTGGCCTGGGAGGCAACTGTACGCGCGGGCTCCTGCCGCGCAGCACGCGCGGCCGCAGCACCAAGCACACCGAATCCTGCCCCGAGTGCACGTCGCGCCAGTGGCGTGAGCGCCAGTACCTTGAGCGAATGCGCAGTGCGTCGATTCCTGCCGCGAGTGACGACTTCACGGCCCGGTTGCTGGCCCGGACACAGCAGCTTGCCATGGAGGCCGGCGGGGCGCCGGCCGGGAACACCGCGCACCGGAACACCTTCGCCGGGTCCCCTGCACTGAAGGCGCTGGGCCTCGCCGCAGGCGGAGCCGTGGCAGCGGCCGGAATGGTCTCCGCCGCCGCCTACTTCGTGGCCGGTGATTCCAGGCCTATGGCAGATGCTGCCTCGACGCTGTCGTTGCGGCAGGAATCCGCTTTCGGACTGCAGGCCTCGGCCGGCGACGCGTCCCTGGGAACTGGTGCCATGCTGACGGCGGCTGATCTGGAGGGCCTCCGCGAACGGGGGTGGTCATGCCCGGAGCTTCGTGACATGGGGTTCCACCTCCTCTGGGCGCGGCGTGAAGCCGTTGCGGGCCAGCCGGTCCTGGAACTGCGGCTCACGGACGGGAAACACTTTGCCACTGTCCTGGAACAGCATTCGCAGCCAGTTGCTGCAGGCGCTGCGCCACTGGGCGCGCCGCTGTCATCGCCCACGAATATCCTGACGGGTCGCCCCGCCGCGGACGACGGCTTCCTGCGTGCGCCCGACGGTACCGGCACCTCCGCAGCAGGAGGGTCCGGGGAGCTGTGGATCAACGCGTCCGCGCCGTGGCGGGCCATCTACACGGCCCCCGGCGTGACGTTCACGTATGTATCGGACCTTCCCGCGGATTCTGCGGACGACGGCGTGGCAGCGCTGGTTCGCGCGGGTACCGGCACTTCCCTGTCCGGCGTCGCGGTGCCCGGAGCGCCCGGAGCGGGTGGCAGTCCGGGAGCCGGGCCGGAAGACCTGCCGACGAGGCTGGAGCGCGGTCTGGGGCGCATCGTGGAGCTTTTTAAGCCATGACCCATCTGTCCGGCACGGCCGGTTCGTGGCGCACGATGGCGGAATCGTCACCAGTGCGCCGGAGAGGGTAATCTTCCTAGGGTGTTTGGAATCAACGGCCCGGAGTTTCTTCTTCTGCTGATCATCGGCGTCCTGGTGATCGGCCCCAGCCGGTTGCCCGAATACACCCAGAAACTGGCGAACCTGGTCAAGGAAGTCCGCCGGATGGCCTCCGGCGCCCGGGAGCAGATCAAGGACGAAGTCGGCATCGACATCGACGAGGTCGACTGGAAGAAATACGATCCGCGCCAGTACGATCCGCGCCGGATCATCAAGGAAGCCCTGCTCGACGACGACATCAAGCCCGTGAGCGCCGGGGCCCCTGCTGCGGTCGCGGCGGTTGCGTCCGCCTCGGCCGCATCCTACGCGGAGGAACGTCCGGCACGCGTCATCGAACGGCTGGCCGAGGGCGAGCGGGCCCCCTTCGACTCCGAGGCCACCTAAGCCGGGCTTTCGACCGGCTCAGTCGGCGAGCCGAAACACCGGCTCAAATCACCGGGGCTGGAGGCCCAGCTTCAAGCCCGTCAGGCCCCGCGGCCTGGCGGCGAGCTTGCCCGCAATCCCCGTGAGCGCCCTGGCGGCCGGAGTATCGGGGCGGCCGAGCACGATCGGTTCGCCGGCATCGCCGCCCTCGCGAAGCAGGATGTCCAGGGGTATCTGGCCCAGAAGCGGCACGTCCGTCCCCACTGTAGCGGTCAGCCGTTCGGCGAGCACAGCGCCGCCGCCGCTGCCGAACAGTTCCATCCTGCCGCCGTCGGGCATTTCAAGGAACGACATGTTCTCCACAACCCCGGCCACCGACTGCCCCGTCTGCGTGGCAATGGCGCCGGCCCGTTCCGCGACGTCGGCGGCAGCTGCCTGCGGGGTGGTCACCACCAGGATCTCGGCCTTGGGAAGCAGTTGCGCCACGGAGATGGCGATGTCCCCGGTGCCCGGAGGCAGGTCAAGGAACAGGGCGTCCAGGTCGCCGAAATAGACGTCGGTGAGGAACTGTTCAAGGGCCCGGTGGAGCATGGGTCCGCGCCATGCCACCGGCTGGTTGCCCTTGACGAACATGCCGATGGAAATGACCTTCACGCCGTACGCGACCGGCGGCAGGATCATGTCGTCCACGCGCGTGGGGGCCTGGCCGATGCCCATGAGGGCCGGGACGGAGAACCCGTACACGTCGGCGTCGATGATGCCGACGCGCAAGCCCTGGGCAGCCATGGCGCAGGCGAGGTTGACGGTCACGGAGGACTTGCCCACTCCGCCCTTGCCGCTGGCCACGGCAAAAACCTTCGTGAGCGAACCGGGCTGGTTGAACGGGATGCCGCGCTGGCCGCCGGGTCCGCGGAGCTTCTCCTTGAGGGCGTCCCGCTGCTCCTGGGTCATGACCTTGAGTTCGACGTCGACGGCGGTCACGCCGGGGACCGCGGACAGCGCGGCCTCGGAGTCAGCGGTGATGGTGCCGCGCAGCGGGCACCCTGCGATGGTCAGAAGCACCACGAGCCGGACCCGGCCGTCGTCGGCGATGTCCACGGATTCCACCATGCCGAGGTCGGTGATGGGCCGGCGCAGTTCGGGGTCAATGACAGTGGCCAGCGCAGCGTCCACTGCCTGGGCCAGGGGGGTGCTCATGCGGTCGGTGCTCAGCTTTCGGGGGTGTTGAGGTGCGCGGGGTAGCCGCGGTGTTCGGGCTTGACCTTGGGGATCTGCTGGGTCCGGGGGTTGCGCTGCTTGTCGCGCCGTTCCTTCAGCCGCTCTTTGACCTTGTCCTTGGGGGACTCGTGGGTGCCCTCGCCGGACGGATCATGCGTGCGGAGTTCCTCCTGCGCCTCCAGCATGTCCTCCAGGAGGCTCCGAAGTTCGGCGCGGACGTAGTCACGGGTGGCCACTTCGCGCAGTGCGATGCGCAGCGACGCCAGTTCCCGGGTGAGGTATTCGGTGTCGGAGAGATTGCGTTCCGCGCGCTGGCGGTCCTGCTGCAGCGACACACGGTCGCGGTCGTCCTGACGGTTCTGGGCGAGCAGCAGCAGCGGCGCAGCGTAGGAGGCCTGCAGGGACAGCATCAGCGTGAGCAGGGTGAATCCAAGCGCCCGTGAATCGAACTGCCAGTCCAGCGGCGCCCAGGTGTTCCAGGCCAGCCAGACCACAACGAACACCGTCATGTAGACCAGGAACTGCGGCGTGCCCATGAAGCGGGCGAAGCCTTCCGTGGCGTGGCCGAAGGCGTCCGGGTTGGGGGAGAACTTAGGCAGGATCCGCTGGCGGCCGCTCAGTGGCGTGTCCAGGCCGGCCGTGATCTTGGCTCCCGGACGGTTGCCGGAGTTCCTCGGTGAGCTGAGATCAGCCAATGCGGCCTCCAAGTTTCCTTATCGGGGCGTCATCATCGTGGGCGCGCCAGTCATCCGGCAGCAGATGGTCCAGCACATCGTCAACAGTCACCGCCCCCACAAGCCGACCGTCGCTGTTGACGACGGGGAGCGAGTTCAGGTTGTAGGTGGCCAGGGTGCGGGCCACCTCGCTGATGTGCGCCTGGTCAGACACGGGTTCGAGGTTCTTGTCCACAAGGTTTCCGAGCGGCTCCGGCGGTGGGTAGCGAAGGAGCTGCTGGATGTGGACCACGCCAAGGAACCGTCCCGTGGGTGTTTCCAGCGGCGGCCGGGCGATGAAGATCGACGACGCCAGCGCGGGTGAGAGCTCTTCGCGCCGGACGTGGGCCAGGGCCTCAGCCACCGTGGCCTCGGGCGGGAGGATGACCGGAACAGGGGTCATCAGGCCGCCGGCAGTGTCTTCGTCATATTCCAGGAGGCGGCGGACGTCCTCGGCGCCTTCAGGTTCCATCAGCTGGAGGAGTTCCTCGGCCTGTGCCGAGGGGAGTTCGGCGAGGAGGTCGGCGGCGTCGTCCGGATCCATCTCCTCAAGGACGTCGGCGGCGCGGTTGACGTCAAGGGCGGAGAGGATTTCCACCTGGTCGCCCTCCGGCATCTCCTGCAGGACGTCGGCGAGCCGCTCATCCTGCAGCTCGCTGGCCACCTCGAAGCGGCGTTTGTCGCTCATTTCCTGGAGGGCTTCGGCGAAGTCGGCCGGCTTCAGGTCCTCGTGCGTTGCCACGAACTGGGTGGCGGCCTGGGGCTCCGTACGGGCGCCCTGCTGGGCGTCGGCCCAGTCGATGATCATGGTCTCGTTGCGGCGCAGCCGGCTCAGCGGCGAGAGCGAGTGGCCGCGGCGCACGAACAGCTTGCTGACGAACCAGTCGCCGGAACGGTGCCGGTCCATGGCGATGTCCTCGATGGTGGCGTCGCCGCTGCCGTCCGCCAGGGTCACCCGGCGGTCGAACATTTCGGCCACCACCAGGGTTTCGGCGCCGCGCTGTTCGAAGCGGCGCAGGTTCACCAGGCCGGTGCAGATGACCTGGGTCTGGTCGATCGAGGTGATCCGCGTCATCGGGACAAAGACCCGCTTCTTGCCGGGGACTTCCACCACGATGCCCACCACGTGGGGCGCGCCCCTGGTGCCGCGGGAGAGCACGACAACATCGCGCAGCCTGCCGAGCCGGTCACCCAGGGGGTCGAAGACATCCAGTCCGAGAAGGCGCGCAACAAACACCCGCGAAAGATTTGTGCTCACCTGTACAGGCTACCGAGTCTGCTCTCTTTTAGCTGAATTTCAGCGTGCACCCAGCCGGATGGGCAAGAATGGATGTATGTCAAACATTTTTGGTGCTCCCAAGGCCGGTGTCCCGAACGGGCCGGATGAATTCCGCACGGTTCCGGCCGGGGACACCGTCGGTTCCTACAGCTCCTACCTGGACGCCCAGAAAGCGGTGGACTACCTGGCCGACCAGCAGTTCCCGGTCCAGCTGGTGTCGATCGTGGGCAACGACCTGAAGATGGTGGAACGGGTCACCGGCCGGCTGAGCTACCCCCGTGTCGCCTTGTCCGGCGCACTGAGCGGAATGTGGTTTGGCCTGTTTGTCGGCGTCATGCTGTCCTTCTTCTCGCCCACCGGCGGCTACTTCTCGATTGTGACCTCGGTGCTCATGGGTGCGGCATTCTTCATGCTCTTCGGCATCGTCACCTATGCGATGCAGCGCGGGAAGCGTGACTTCACGTCAACAAGCCAGGTGGTGGCCACAAACTACGACGTCGTGGTGGCCTTCGAGGCATCGCATGAGGCACGGCGCATGCTCCAGCAGCTGCCGATGACCACCTCTGACGCGACAGCCGGAACCCCAACGTACGGCCAGGGCGGCTATCAAAACCAGCCCTACCAGCAGCCCGGGCACCAGCAGGGAACCGGACCCCAGCGGCCCGCCGGCTGGAACGACCCCTACGGCCAACGGACGCCTGAAGCAGGGACCCAGCCGGCCACCGGCGCGCATGCAGCCGCCGGCCCGGACGCTGCCGGACAGCAGGCGCCTTCCGAGGAGCACCCCCAGCACCGGGCCGCACCGACGCCCGCCGTGCGCTACCCGGACCTCCCCGATGGCAGGCCGCAGTATGGTGTCCGCGTGACCGACCAGCCCAAACAGGAAGACGGTCCGAAGCACGAGCCCGCCGAGGGCGACACCCAGCGGTAGCCCGCTAGCACCAAAAGGCCTCCGTCCGGACGAACCGGACAGAGGCCTTTTGTGCATCCCCTGTATTCGACTTAGGGGTGCGTGGTATCGATTTCCTGGTAGATGCCCGCCATCCAGGACTCGACGTCGTCGGCCTTCCGGGGGAGGGCGGCACTGAGGTTGACCGGGCCGTCGGCAGTCATGAGGATGTCGTCCTCGATCCGGACGCCGATGCCGCGGTACTCTGCCGGAATCGCGAGGTCCTCGTTCTTGAAATACAGGCCGGGCTCGATCGTGAACACCATGCCCGGGGTAAGGATGCCGTCCAGGTACAGCTCGCGCTTGGCCTGGGCGCAGTCGTGCACGTCGAGGCCCAGGTGGTGGCTGGTGCCGTGCGGCATCCAGCGGCGGTGCTGCTGGCCCTCGGGGCTGATGGCTTCCTCAACGGAGACGGGCAGCAAACCCCATTCGGCCAGCCTCTCGGCCAGGACTGTGGTAGCGGCCGTGTGGATATCGCGGAACTTGGTGCCGGGCTGCGCCGCGGCGAAGCCGGCGTCCGCGGCGTCCAGGACGGCTTCGTAGACCTTCCGCTGGACTTCGGTGAACGTGCCGTTGGCGGGAAGCGTGCGGGTGACGTCCGCGGTGTACAGGGAATCAGCCTCCACGCCTGCGTCCAGCAGCAGCAGTTCGCCGGCGTTGACCTTTCCTGTGTTCCGGGTCCAGTGCAGCACGGTGGCGTTGTTGCCCGAGGCCGCGATGGTGTCATAGCCCAGTTCGTTGCCTTCTTCCCGGGCACGGGCGAAGAAGGCGCCTTCCACCACGCGTTCTCCGCGCTGGTGAGTCAGGGCGCGGGGGAGCGCCTTGACGACCTCGGTGAACCCTTCCACCGTGGCAGCCACCGCGATTTTCATCTGCTCGACTTCCCACGGGTCCTTCAGCAGGCGGAGCTCGGAGAGGGCTTCCGTGAGCTTCTCATCGAGGGCATCCAGCACGCCCAGGTCCAGGTTGTCGGGGTCCTTGGCCGTGTTGTAGCGGGCCGTGTCCACCAGGGCATCGATGTTGTCATCCACCTTGCGGACCAGCCGGATGGAGATGCCGCCGATTTCCGGGGCGCCCACGTTCTTCGTGATGGCGAGTTCCAGCTGGTCGATGTGTGCGGTGGCCAGGCCCAGCCTCCGCTCGAATTCGGCGAGCGTGGGGCGGGCGCCGATCCAGAATTCGCCGGAGCGGGAGTCGGCGTAGAACTGTTCGGTGTCCCGGCCCGCCAGGGGCCGGAAGTACAGCGTGGCGCGGTGGTTCCCGCCGTCGTCGCCTGTTCCTTCTTCAACGGGTTCCAGGATGAGCACGGCGTCCGGCTCGTGGTCCAGGCCCAGGCCGGTCAGGTGCGCAAAGCCGGAGTGCGGGCGGAAGCGGTAGTCGCAGTCATTGGAACGGACCTTCAGCGGCCCGGCGGGGACAACCAGCCGTTCACCCTTGAACAGGCCGGAAATCGCGCGACGCCGGGCGGCGGCGTGGTCGGCCACGGCGTCCCGATCGGGGAGTTCTTGTGCCGAGGGCGCCCAGTTGCTGGCCATAAAGGCCTTGAAGGCGTCGGAACTGGGCCGCTGCGAGCGGTTGTTGACGCGCTCTTCGAGGGGCTGGGTTGCTGTAGTTTCACCGTTGTAGGTGTTGTCTGCATCGTTCACCGTCCCATAGTCTCACCAGCGGCGTGGCCGCGGCCACCGAACACTGCACCGTCCCGCCGCACCGGTCTCCTGCACCGGCCATCTACTAGGCTGGGCAGGTGAGGATTGATCTGCATGCCCACTCGAATGTTTCCGACGGCACGGAGGCGCCTGCCGCGGTGATGGCGTCCGCTGCAGCCGCCGGCCTGGACGTGGTGGCCCTGACCGACCACGATTCCACTGACGGCTGGGCCGACGCCTCCCGGGCCGCCCTACGCGAAGGGATCGCCCTCGTGCCCGGCATGGAAATTTCATGCCGGACGGAGGAAGGCATCAGCGTCCACCTGCTCAGTTATCTCCATGATCCGTCGCATCCCGGCCTGCTGGAGGAAATCACCAGGTCCAAGGATGCCCGCCTCACCCGGGCCGAACGCATGGTCACCCTCCTGGCCGAGGACTATCCGCTGAGCTGGGACGACGTCATCCACCATGTGGCGCCGGGCGCAACGCTCGGCCGGCCGCACATCGCAGACGCCCTGGTGGCGGCAGGGGTGGTCGCGGACCGGACGGAGGCGTTTGCGTCGATCCTGACGTCACATTCCCGGTACTACGTGCAGCACTACGCCCCGGATCCGGCCGTTGCCGTGGCCCTGGTCCGTGCGGCGGGAGGCGTCCCGGTGTTCGCCCACCCAGTGGCGTCCGCCCGCGGCCGCGTGGTGGGCCGGCGCACCTACTTGGAGATGATCGACGCCGGCCTGGCCGGGCTGGAGATCAATCACCGGGACAATCCGGAGGACGGCCGGGAATTCCTCCGGGGCCTCGCCGAAGAGCACGGCCTGCTGGTCACCGGTTCCTCCGATTACCACGGCACGGGCAAGCCGAACCTGCTGGGCGAGAACCTCACCGCACCGGAAGTCCTGGCCGCGATTGAAGAGCAGGCGACGGGCACCGCCGTCGTGCGTCCCTGAGGTGCAGGCCCAACTAACTGGCAATTAACGCTCCCAAAACCCAGAATGACGACGTTAAATGCGAGTCAGTTGGGCGGGAACGAGGTCAACGTCGCGTGGGCACCCAGCCTCGTGGCCATGACGTCGATGGCCGGCTGGTTCTGGTCCACGCAGACGAATTTCCGGCCAAGCTTGGAGGCCACGGCCCCCAGGGTGCCGGAGCCGGCGAAGAAGTCCAGGCACCAGTCGCCCGGGCGGCTTGAGGCGGCCACAACCCGGCGGATCAGGCCTTCCGGCTTCTGCGTCGGGTAGCCGGTTTTCTCCTTGCCGGTGGGGGAGACGATGGTGTGCCACCAGACGTCGGTGGGCAGCTTGCCGAGCTCCCTCTTCTCGGGTGTCACCAGTCCGGGCGCCATATAGGGTTCGCGGTCCACTTCAGCGCTGTCGAAGTGATACTTGGCCGGGTTCTTGACGTACACTAGGATGTTGTCGTGCTTGGTGGGCCAGCGGAATTTTGCCCGGGCACCGTAGTCGTACGCCCAGATGATTTCGTTCAGGAAGCACTCGCGGCCGAAGATGGCGTCCAGCATCACCTTGGCGTAGTGGACCTCCCGGTAGTCCAGATGAAGGTACAGGGTGCCGTCATCGGCAAGCAGCCGCCACGCCTCCACGAGCCTGGGTTCCAGGAACGACCAGTAGTCGCTGAAGGCGTCGTCGTATTTGTGCAGGGCGCCTTTGATCGTGTCGTAGGAGCGGCCCTTGAAGCCCACGCGGTCGCCGCCGCCTTCCGCGTTGCGGACCATGGTGGTCTGCTGGCGGCTCTGGGCGCGGCCCGTGTTGAACGGCGGGTCGACGTAGATGAGTGTGAAGGCGCCGTCCGGCAGCGTGGGGAGGTACTCGGCGTTATCCGCGTGTACCACCAGGTTGCTGCCGTCCGGCGCCCAGACGGTGTCAGTCATCGAGGGTTTTAGGCCTCAGCGTTGCCGCGTTGTGCGCCGTCCTGCGCTGCGTTTCCGCCGCCCACTACTTCGCCGTTGCGGCGGCGGGTGCGCGTGCGGCGTCGTGCGCGCGTGGCGCGGTCCACCTCGGCCGGTGCCGAAGCAGCCGGAGCCGCCACAGGGGCCTCTGCTGCCGGAGCAGCCGCGGCTGCGCTGTCGGATGTACGACGGCGGCGGTCACCTGAACGTCCGCCGGCATCGCTGCCGCTGCGGCGGGTGTCGCGTCCGCCGTCCCTGGCGTTGCCGCGGGCGCTGTCCCGTCCGGTTCCGCGGACACTGTCCTTTGCGTTGTCCCGGCCGCCGTCCCGGCCGCCCGAACGGGTGGTCTTCTTGCCGGTCTCGCCCAGATCCTCGAGGACCTCGGCGTCGACGCCGGCCAGCACGCGCTTGTCGCGGGGCAGACGGCCCTTGGTGCCTTCGGGGATGTCCAACTCTTCGAAAAGGTGCGGCGAGGAGGAGTAGGTTTCCACGGGCTCCGGGTAGCTCAGCCCCAGCGCCTTGTTGATGAGGCCCCAGCGCGGCATGTCGTCCCAGTCGACGAACGTCACTGCGGTGCCCTTGTTACCGGCGCGGCCGGTGCGGCCCACGCGGTGCAGGTAGATCTTTTCGTCCTCGACGCACTGGTAGTTGATGACGTGAGTGACGTCGTCCACGTCGATGCCGCGGGCGGCGACGTCGGTTGCCACGAGCACATCAACCTTGTTGTTGCGGAAGGCCCGGAGAGCCTGCTCGCGGGCGCCCTGGCCGAGGTCCCCGTGGATGGCGGCAGCGGCGAACCCGCGGTCCACGAGTTCTTCGGCCACCTTGGCGGCCGTGCGCTTGGTCTTGGTGAAGATGATGGTGCGTCCCCGGCCGCGGGCCTGCAGGATGCGGGCCACAACCTCGACTTTGTCCATGCTGTGGGCGCGGTAGATCAGCTGGCGGATGTCCCGTTTGGTGAGGCCCTCGTCATCCGGATCAGCAGCACGGATGTGGGTGGGCTGGGTCATGTAGCGGCGGGCCATCGCAATGACCGGGCCGGGCATGGTTGCCGAGAACAGCAGGGTCTGGCGGACCGCCGGGGTGCCGGCAATGAGCGTCTCCACGTCCGGCAGGAAGCCCAGATCCAGCATCTCGTCGGCTTCGTCGAGGATCACGATCTTGACGTTCTTCAGGCTCAGGTGCTTCTGCTTGTACAGGTCGATCAGGCGGCCGGGCGTACCGACAACAACCTCGACGCCCTTCTGCAGGGCATCCACCTGGGGCTCATAGGCGCGGCCGCCGTAAATGGTGGCAATACGGGCGTTGCGCTTCTTGGCGGCGTTTTCCAGGTCCTTGGCCACCTGGACGGCCAGTTCGCGGGTGGGTACGATCACCAGGGCCTGCGGTGCACCGGGGACGGCCAGCTTGTCGAAACCGGGGTCGTCCCGGCCCACCACGCGCTGAAGCGCCGGGATGCCGAAGCCCAGGGTCTTGCCGGTGCCCGTCTTTGCCTGGCCGATGATGTCGTGGCCGGCGAGGGCCACTGGCAGCGTCATCGCCTGGATGGGGAAGGGGTGGGTGATTCCGGCGTCGGCCAGGGACTCGACGATGTCGGCGCGGACGTTGTAGTCGGCGAAGGATTTCTCCTCGATCTCGTGCGGTTTTTCGTCCGAGATGATGGTCTCTTCCGGCTCGATCGATTCGGTGCCGGTGTCGTCGGTCAGAAGTTGGTGCGTATGCAATTCACTCACAGGGGAGTTTCCTTATTCATTTGGGCATTGGCGCTGCTTGCTCAACGGGGCCGGCCGCAAGGCCGTTCCGGAGCACGCTCGGGCGCACAAGCAAATCCAGTGGAAGCCGATCGCGGGCTATCTAAATGCTGGCACTGGGGACCAGCGGGTGTATCTCAAGATCGCGTAGGGGCGGGCTTGTTGAATTCAAAAATCATGGAAATCAACGACCGGGCATCCATTACTACCCCCTCAGTCTAGCTGTTGACCGCAACAACCGCCGACTGGCGCCCCGGACGCAGCCCGCAGTCACCCGGCAATCACTCCACCAGCGCCAGCCGGATCACGCGCGTGTCGATGTCCGAAGAGACCAGCCTGACCCGGACCGTCGTGCCGGATTCGAGTTCGCCGGGGCATCTGGCCGTCACCGCCGGGTCCGCGATCTGGATGATGCCGGACGGTCCGTTGCCGTTTCCGTTGCCGCCGTTCCCGTTCGACTTGCCCGGTTTGGACCCGGAGATGACGACGGCGTCGAACTCCTGCCCGATGTGGTTGACGAGGAGGGCAGCCTCCACCGTGTCCAGGGCCAGCCGCTCCATCCGAGCTGCCAGCTGGTCCGAGGCCGCCATGATTTCCGGCAGGGAAGGGAGTGCTTCGCGGGCCCAGTCGGGGACAGCGGTGCGGTTGCTCAGGGCCTCGCAAATTACCAGGACAAATCGGTCAATCAGCCGCCGCAGCGGGGCCGTGGTGTGCGCGTAGGCAGCCCCGATGGCCGACTGGATGGCGTCATCCGGCACTGTGCCGTCAAAGGGGGTGTAACCGGCGCCGCGGAACAGCATGCCGGCGGAGTGCAGGATGGCCAGTTGCCGGGGATCGGTGGGATCAAGGGAACGCAGGTACTCTCCGTAGCTCGCCTCGCCGTCCCACGGCTTGCCGAGCGCGTTGGTCTGCCGCCTGAAGTGCAGGAGGGACCGTTCGTCGGGGGCGGGCATGGTACGCAGGATGCCCACTTTGCCGTCGAGCATCAGGTCCGCCGCAGCCATGCCGGTCATCAAGGAGATCTGGGCGTTCCAGTCCTCCACCGGGAGGGAGGGGGCCGCCACGATGCGGTAACCGCCGTCGGGCAACTGTTCGATTTCCTGTTCCGGCATGTTCAGGCTTGCGCCGCCGCGCAGCCTCTCCAGCTCCACGCGCTTGAGCCCCACCTCCTTGAGGAGCTGCAGGACAGGGCCGGCACTTCCGGAATCGAGCTCGGCCTGGACGCCCTTGTAGCTGAGCTTTGCCCGGCTCCTGATTTTGGCCCGGCGCACCAGCACTGAATCCACCCGGGCTGCCGTGTCCAGGTCGAACTCCCACACGAACGCGGAGCACAATTGGCCGGCCAGCAGGCTGCCGGCCTGTTCGCTAATAACCTCCGGGTGGAGCGGAATCCGCCCGTCCGGGGCGTAGATCGTCTGTCCCCGACGGCGGGTCTCGGCGTCGAGCGCCCCTCCCGGTGCAACGAAGGACGGAACATCGGCGATGGCGTAGAAAACCTTGTACCCGTCCCCTGACCGCTCGATGAACAGGGCCTGGTCCAGATCCGTGGAGGACACGGGATCTATGGTCACGAACTCCACATCCGTGAGATCCAGGTCCGGCATCTTGTGCTCCGCAATGGCCGCCAGGGCATCCTGGATGGCGTCGTCAGGAAACGGCCCGGGCAGCTCCAGCTCAGTGCGGAGCGCGTTCAGCGCGTCCGCCAGCCGGTTGGTCTGTTCGTGGACACTGGGAGTCAGGCGATGATGTGACACGAAAGTCAGATTAGCTCGGTTTACGCCATTAGTCTTGGACGATGAGCTCATCCCCGGCGGACACCGCTCGCTGCAACCACTTCGTTGCAGAGTGATCACCGGGATGGCAGAGAACCCCGACGGATGACGCAGCTCGGCCTGACCGGATAGTCAGGAGGCGCCGGCGTCCAGCGCCTCGAGAAGCGACCGTGCCGCAGCAGCAGGATCATCGGCCTCTGTGATCGCGCGGACCACCACAATCCGCTGCGCGCCCGCAGCCACCACCTGCTCAACATTGCCGAGGTCAATGCCGCCGATGGCGAACCACGGCAGCTGCGGCGCGTCCACTGCTGCGGCTGCAGCCGTCGCCGCATACCGGACCAGGTCGAGGCCGACGGCGGCCCTGCCCGGCTTGGTGGGAGTGGCCCACACAGGCCCTACACAGAAGTAGTCCAGGCCTCCCGGGCCGCGTGATGCGGCGATGGCGGCATCGATTTGTTCCGGGCTGTGCGTCGAGAGACCGATCACGGCTTCATTGCCGAGGAACTTCCGGGCCGAGGCCAGGGGGAGGTCTTTCTGGCCGACATGAAGCACCGGTGCCCCGGAGAGCGAGGCAATGTCCGCGCGGTCGTTGACCGACCAGAGGCGGCCGTGGCGGCGGGCCGCGGCTTCCAGCACTTCGAGCAGCTCGAGCTCTTCGGCCGCTTCAAGGTTCTTGTCCCGGAGCTGGATGATGTCAACCCCTCCGGCATAGGCGGCGTCAACGAAGTCTCCGAAATCGCCGCGGTCGGTGCGGGCGTCGGTGCAGAGGTACAGGCGGGCATCGGTGAGGAGAGCTTGCTCGGTCATGCCACCAGCCTAGTTCCCCTAAACTGGTGGAGTACCGCGGGAGCCCGGGGCAGCTGTCACAAAGCTGCAGGGCTGAGAGGGCGTCAGAGCCGACCGCTTGACCTGATCCGGTTAGTACCGGCGTAGGGAAGGATGACAATGATCCCGCAAACTCCAGCAGGCCGCCACGCCGCGCCCCGGGACATCAGCGCCGACGTCGCCGTGATCGGCGGCGGAATCGTCGGCCACGGCATCGCCTGGGAAGCCCGGCAGTCGGGCAGGTCCGTGGTGATCATCGACGACGCCCCCGGAACGGGCGCGAGCTGGGCCGCCGCCGGCATGCTGGCCCCGGTCAGCGAACTCCACTACCAGGAGGAAGACCTCCTTGAGCTCATGCTCCACTCCTCAGGACTCTGGCCCGCTTTCGCCGCCGGACTGCAGGGCGGTGACGCGATAGCCGGCGGCCCGGACACCGGATACCTCACGACGTCGACCCTCGCCGTGGGTGCAGATGCCGCCGACCGGCGGGCGCTCGCCGACCTGCGCGGCGTCCAGCGGTCCAGCGGCCTCACAGTGGAACCACTGACTGTCAGGGAAGCCCGCGCCCGCGAGCCGTTGTTGAGCCCCGGCATCTCCTGCGCCTTCGACATCCCGGCTGACCACCAGGTGGATCCCCGGAGGCTCCTGGCCCTGATCGCGGAGTCCCTGCCGGGGTGCGCCGTGCGTGAGCGGGCCGCCGGTCTGCTCTGGGACGAGGGTCGGCTCAGCGGTGTCAGGCTGGCCGGGGGAGGCGCCGTGCACGCCGGGGAGACCATCATTGCCAACGGGCTGGGAGCAGCGACCCTCGGCGGATTGCCGACAGGCCTCCAGCTGCCGCTCCGACCGGTGTACGGCGACATCCTGCGCCTGCGTGTCCCCGCCCACCTGCAGCCCCTGCTGACATCCACCGTCCGCGGCCTGGTCCGCGGAGTTCCCGTCTACATCGTGCCCCGGCAGGACGGCACCGTGGTGATCGGGGCCACCCAGCGTGAAGACGCACTCTCGGGAGCCGGCAAGGACACTGCCGGGCCCGCCGCTCAGGAAGGGCTGCCCGGCTCAGCCGTTTCAGCCGGCGGCGTCTACCAGCTGCTCCGTGACGCGCAGGTGCTGGTTCCCGCCGTCGCCGAACTGGAACTCCTGGAAGCAACAGCGAGGGCCCGTCCGGGAACGCCGGACAACGCGCCGCTCCTGGGGCGCGTCGAGGACGTCGGAACCGGCAGGGACATACCCGGGCTGATCATCGCCACGGGATTCTTCCGGCATGGCGTCCTGCTCACTCCTGCGGCAGCGTCCATCTGCCGGCAGCTGCTGGACGGTGCCGCCGATCCGCGGTGGGCGCCGTTCCGGCCCGACCGGTTTTCCGGCCGCCCCGCAGCGCCCGCAACGCCGGCGAAACTTGTCACCATTGACCCGATCAAGGAAACAGCATGAACATCACACTGAACGGCACGGTCCACGCCGTGGACGACGGCGCGTCCGTCACCACCCTCATCAGCCAGGTCACCGGCAGGAACCTCGCCCCGAACGGACAGGCCGCCGACGGCCGGAAACTGGGCGTGGCGGTGGCACGGAATTCCGAGGTGGTACCGCGCAGCCAGTGGTTCGTTACGGCGCTCGCCGAGGGCGACGACGTCGAACTTGTTACCGCGGTTCAGGGAGGTTGAGCATCATGGCAGGAACTACGGAGGCCGGCGTGGCAGGAACCGCGCAGCAGGCGGCGACGGACCCGTTCATCGTGGACGGTGTCCCTCTGGGGTCGCGGCTGATCATGGGCACCGGCGGCGCGCCCAGCCTGGACGGGCTGGGCGCGGCGCTGCTCGCCTCGGGCACGGAGCTGACCACCGTGGCCATGCGCCGCTATTCGCCGGCAGAAACCGGCTCGCTGTTCCAGCTCCTGGTGGACCACAACATCCG
Organism: Arthrobacter oryzae; assembly: GCF_037911235.1. Classification (GTDB taxonomy): domain Bacteria; phylum Actinomycetota; class Actinomycetes; order Actinomycetales; family Micrococcaceae; genus Arthrobacter; species Arthrobacter oryzae_E. Next base: position 12,834 of record NZ_JBBLYW010000033.1, on the reverse strand, counting down.
CGTCCTGCCCAACACCGCCGGCTGCTTTACGGCGAGGGACGCCGTCATGACGGCGGAACTGGCCCGTGAGGCGCTGGAAACGGACTGGGTGAAGCTTGAAGTGATTGCCGATGAACACACGCTCCTCCCGGATGCCGTGGAGCTGGTGGACGCCACCGAGCAGCTGGTGAACCGCGGATTCAAAGTGTTTGCCTACACGAATGACGACCCCGTGCTGGCGCTGCGGCTGGAGAACCTCGGAGCCACCGCTGTGATGCCGCTCGGATCACCCATCGGCACGGGACTGGGCATCCTGAACCCGCACAACATCGAACTCATCGTTTCCCGGGCCTCCGTTCCCGTGGTGCTGGATGCAGGCATCGGCACGGCGTCGGACGCCGCCCTGGCGATGGAACTGGGGTGCGATGCGGTGTTGCTGGCGACGGCAGTGACCAGGGCGCAGAACCCTGCGATGATGGGCGAGGCCTTCAAACACGCCGTCATCGCCGGTAGGCTGGCGAAATCGGCCGGCCGGATTCCACGCCGCGAGCACGCCCTTGCGTCGTCGGCCATGGAAGGCCGGGCGGAGTTCTTATAACAAGGAGTTCCTGCAACAACCAGCCAAGGAGCCAGCTGTGAGCGGCAAGGAAGACATTCTCAACCGATCCGGAATTGACGCCGCACTGGCGGACCTTCCCGACTGGAGATACCGGCAGGGCAGCCTGGTCACCGTATTCAAGACGCCGACGGCGGCCGCAGCGCTCAAGCTGATCGCCGCCGTCGGGCAGCTGGCTGAGGAACAGCACCACCACCCGGACCTGGACTGGCGCTACAACCGGGTCTTCATCCGCTACACATCGCACGACGCCGGCACCGAGGTGACCCAGCGTGACGTCGCCGCAGCAGCGGCTGCCAGCCGGGCGGCCGCTGCTGTGTCGGCGACTGCGGAACCTGGCCGCTACCGGTCAGCGGAGATCGCAAGCGAACCCGCCAACCCGGACTAGCTGCCGAAGCGGTCCGGAACCGGTGCGTCAGAGCCTCTACGTCAGAGCCGCAGCGCGGCCGTCAGCTGCTTCGTGTCGTGCAGGGCGCGCTTTCGGCCCAGGTACACCGCGGCGGCGAGTGCCGCCCCGGTGCCCAGGACCATGGGAAGCACCCACGGAATCCACGTCAGGCCGGGCTGGTAGCCAAGCCCTGCGGCAATGAAGATGATCCAGCTCAGCATCCCCACAGTAAGGGAAACGCCGGCCGGCATGGCGATACCGTACTTCGCGTGCCGCCGGTCGTTGGCCCAGACAACAAAGCCTGCAGCCACAGTGACCAGGGCCACGATTACCAGGGAAAGCATTCAGCGAACTCCTTGCTGCAGGGCGGGATGGGCCGGGGCGGTTGAACCTGGATGAAGCCGGTGCCTAAAGCTGGCCGAAACCGACGCGGCGGGCTTCCTCGGCCCCGATTTCAACGTAGCCCAGGACATTTGCGGGAACGATGACCACGCGGCCCTTATCGTCAGCCAGGCGAAGCTCAGCGCCCTTGGCGATGGCTTCCTCGACGAGCTTTGCCACAGCGTCAGCATCCTGAGCCGATTCCAGCACAATTTCGCGGCCGATGTTCTGAATGCCGATCTTTACTTCCACAGCGAGGCCTCCCAGCCAATCAAAGTTCTAAAGGTGTTCTCTATTTGTAGTCTAGGTTTCCTTGGGGAAGCGTGAGATTCCGCGCCAAGCTAAACGATAGATCAGGTCACTGGCCACATCGAGGTCCAGGTTTCCGTCCGTTTCGAGCCAGTACCGTGCGCTGACCTGCGCCATGCCGGCAAGTCCGCGCCCCAGCAGCTGGGCCTCAATCATGGGAAGCTTGGTGTCCTCGGCGATGACCCGCGCTATGGCATCGGCAAAAGCCTTGTTGAAGGTTTCGAGCCTGGAACTGACGTCACTGTCGTTGATCAGGTCCGATTCAAACACCAGGCGGTGGGCCTGGTCGTCGCTGGCGATGAAGCGGTAGTAGGCACGCATGACGGCCTGGACGCGCTCGTCGTTGTCGTCGGTGGAGTTCAGCGCCCCCATCATGAGCTCGGTCAGCGTGCTGAGATGGCTGTCCAGCAGGGCGAGGTAGAGCTCGCGCTTGGACGGGAAGTGCTGGTAAAGCACCGGTTTGCTGACGTGCGCAGTTTCTGCGATTTCGTCCATGGCGGCGCCGTGGTAGCCGTTGGCCACAAAGACCTCCTGGGCGGCGGCCAGCAGCTGGGCGCGTCGTTCGTCACGCGGGAGCCGCGCCGAACGCGCACCGCCGGCCCGCGCCTGTCCGGCAGCTGCCTTCCCGGCCGGTGTCCGATCAACCGGTGCATGATGAACCACTGTTGGCCTTCTTTCCATTGCAGTTACCTACACTTTACGCGCGGGTAATATGACCTGGCGGCATCTTCGGGCATACATTGAAGTATGGCTTCCACGTTCACCGCAACTGCTGTCCCTGCAACCCTGGATCCGCTCGTGGAACCGGCGGATGCTCTGACCGCCGAAGAGGTGGAGCGGTACTCCCGCCACCTCATCATTCCCGAAATCGGCACGCTGGGCCAACGCCGGCTCAAGAACGCCAAGGTGCTTGTGATCGGAGCCGGTGGACTGGGCTCGCCGGCGCTCCTCTACCTTGCCGCCGCAGGGGTGGGAACCTTGGGAATCATTGACGACGACGCCGTTGACCTGAGCAACCTGCAGCGCCAGGTGATCCACGGGGTGGCGGACGTGGGGCGGTCCAAGATCGAGTCAGCCCGCGACTCCATTGCCGCGCTGAACCCCCTGGTGGACGTCCGGCTCCACAACGTCAGGCTGGACGCCTCGAACGCACTGGAACTGTTCGCCGGTTACGACCTCATCCTGGACGGGGCGGACAATTTCGCCACGCGCTACCTGGTCAACGACGCCGCAGCCATCCTCGGTAAGCCCTACGTCTGGGGCTCCATCTTCCGCTTCGACGGCCAGGTCAGCGTGTTCTGGGAAAAGCACGGCCCGACCTACCGCGACCTCTACCCGGAGGCGCCGCCGGCCGGTTCGGTGCCTTCCTGCGGCGAAGGCGGCGTGTTCGGCATGCTGTGCGCCGCAGTGGGCTCGCTCATGGTGACTGAGGCAGTCAAGCTGATCACCGGCGTCGGGCGTTCCCTGCTGGGGCGCGTGGCGCTGTTCGACGCCCTCGGCGGAAGCTGGCGCGAGATCAAGGTGGCACGCGATCCGGAGGCCGAGCGCATCACGGAACTCACCGACTACCAGGCGTTCTGCGGCATAGTTCCGGAGGCTGCCGCCGCCAAGGAGAACACCGTGACGGCCACGCAGCTGGCCACCATGCTGGCTTCACGCAAAGCCGGGCTGAAGGACTTCGACCTTGTGGACGTCCGCGAACCGGGCGAGCACGACATCGTCAGCATTGACGGGTCCGTCCTCATCCCGCAGGGCAGGATCCTGGCGGGGGAGGCGTGGGCCGAGCTGCCCCAGGACAAGGACATCGTGTTCCACTGCAAGGCGGGCACCCGCTCGGCAGCCGTCCTGGCCGCGGCGCGCAAGGCAGGCTACCAGCGGGTCAGCCACCTCGACGGCGGCATCCTCGCCTGGGTGCGGGAAGTGGAACCGGCCAAGCCGGTGTACTGAGGTCAGGCTGTTTCGCGCCGGCCGTCGGCGGACGCCGGGCCGGCCTGGCCGTGGTCCACGGGGCATTCGGCGGCCGGGGCGGCGGCGGGCTGCTCAACAGTGATGCCGTACAGCGCATCGAGGGCTGCAATGTACTGCTCCTGCTGGCCGTTGGAGGCAAGCTCACGTGCCCGGACCGTGGGGACATGCAGCAGCTGCTTGACCATACGGCGCAGGGCGAACTCCACTTCCTCGGCGGCGGCCGTGCAGCCGTGGCGTGCCCGGACCTTCTCCATTTCAGCGTCGAGGACGTTCATGGTGTGGCGGCGCAGCGCGACGATTGCCGTGTCCATGGACCTGGCCTCGCGCTCCTGCTCAAAAGCTGCGGCCGCGCCCGTGACGATGCCGCTGGCCTGGGCCAGGGATTCGGCCTGCTCCTGGGGAGCAGCGAGCCGCACGGACTCAAGCGTCAGCAGCTCCACGCCGTCGAGCTCGCCGACGGCGGGATCGAAATCATGGGTGAGCGCCAGGTCGATGGCGATCAGCGCTTGGGGTGATCCTGCACGTACCCGGGCGAGTTCCTCCGCTTCCACCCGGGCATCGGAGCCGCTGCACCCGATCATGACATCCGCTGCGGCCACAGCTGCGGGGAGTGAGTCAGCGTCGAGGGCCGTGCCGCCGCGTGTCGCCACGAAGCCTTCGGCGCGTCCGGAGGAGGAGAAAACGGAAATGTCTGTGCACCCGCGTTCGCGGAGCAAGGACATGGTGGCGCCGGCGTACGCGCCGGTGCCGAAAACCACGGCCTTCTTGGTGGACCAGTCGGCATTTTCGGAAAGGTCGGTGGCGAGATCCAGGGCAACCGAGACGATGGACAGCCCGCGTGATCCGAGGGCCGTCTGGGCGCCCACATCCTTGGCGGTCTTGGACGCCGCCTGGAAGAGCCGGACGAGGCCTGAGCTTGCGGTGCCTTCGTGCTGGGCGTTGATGAGGGCGCGTCGCACCTGGCCGGCTATTTCGCGTTCGCCCACCACGGCCGAATCAAGGCCGGAGCTCACGGCAAAAAGGTGCTGGCTGACTTCACCGCCTGTGCGGGTATTGAAGGACCGGGAGACTAGCTGCTCGTTGAGCCCGGTGCGTTCACTGATCTGGGCAACGAGGGCGGCCCGTGCCGCTTCGACGTCATCCGGATGCGGCGCTTCACCGTAGATTTCGAAGCGGTTGCAGGTGGCAAGCACCACCGCACCCGTCACTGCCGGCGACCCGGAGAGTGCGGATGTAGCTAACTCGGAAGCGCCGGTGCTCAGTTGAGCAACGGTTTCGAGGTCGATGTCGGCGTGTGTAGCCACCAATGAAAAAAGAACCACAGCATGACAATCATAGCTTTTACGTCGCGGCGTAGAACAACAATGCCCAGTGGCAAAGCGCACGGTGCCCTGTGATTCCCGCCACGGACGGCCGCCGCAGGCCGTGGATGACAGCCTGTCGTTATCTTTTGGCGGCGAATTTAGGGAGAATCGGAGTCATGACTTCAAGCGCTGCAACGTCCAACGGCACGGTATCCAACGTCCCGTACTCCGAGGCCACCCTGGATGCAGGACACCCGCTGATGGACGGCCGCACAGCCGATTCGCCGCTCATCACGGCCTACCGCGGCGGCAAGCCGTCCCGCAGGCCCGTCTGGTTCATGCGCCAGGCCGGCCGCTCCCTGCCTGAGTACCTGAAGGTGCGCGAAGGCGTGGCCATGCTGGATTCCTGCCTGCGTCCCGAGCTGGCCTCCGAGATCACGCTGCAGCCGGTGCGCCGCCATGACGTCGACGCCGCCATCTTCTTCTCGGACATCGTGATCCCGTTGAAGCTCGCGGGCGTGGGCGTTGATATCGTTCCCGGCGTCGGCCCGGTCCTGGACAAGCCGGTACGCACCGCCGAGGACGTCGCGGCTCTCCCGCAGCTGACCTGGGAAGCGCTGGAGCCCATCCGCGAGGCTGTCCGCCTGACTGTCGCCGAGCTTGGCAAGACGCCGTTGATCGGGTTCGCCGGCGCGCCGTTCACCCTGGCCGCGTACATGGTCGAAGGCAAGCCCTCCCGCGACCACCTCGGCCCGCGCACCATGATGCATGCCGATCCCGAGACTTGGAATGCGCTGGCCAACTGGGCGGCGGACGCCTCGGGCATGTTCCTGCGCGCCCAGCTGGAAGCCGGCGCTTCCGCGGGCCAGCTGTTCGATTCCTGGGCGGGCTCGCTGGGGCTGGCCGACTACGAACGCTTCGTGGCGCCGGCGTCAGCCCGCGCACTGGACCACGTCCGGCACCTGGGCGCCCCGCTGATCCACTTTGGCACCGGAACTTCGGAGCTGCTGGTGGCAATGCGCGACGTCGGAGTGGACGTGGTGGGCGTGGACTACCGGCTTCCCCTGGACGAAGCCAACCGCCGGCTGGGCGGCACCGTGCCGCTGCAGGGCAACATCGACCCCGCGCTGCTCTCCGCCCCGTGGAACGTGCTGGAAGCGCACGTCCGGGAGGTCATCAGGGCGGGTTCCGCCGCGCCCGGGCACGTCCTGAACCTGGGCCACGGCGTGCCGCCGGAGACCGACCCCGACGTACTGACGCGCGTCGTCGAACTCATCCACTCGATTTCCCCGGAGTAATACGGTGAGCGCAGCCACGCCGGAAGCATCCGCTACTTCGGCGGTGGTGGTGGGCGGCGGCATCTCCGGCCTGCTCGCAGCACTGGAGCTTGCGAAAGCCGGCCGGCAGGTCACAGTTCTGGAAGCGAGCCAGGGCTGGGGCGGCTGTGTGGGCAGCCATGTAGTAGCCGGCCTGACACTGGACAGCGGGGCGGAGTCATTCGCCACGCGTTCAAGTGCCGTTGCGGACCTCGCGGCAGAGCTTGGCATCGCAGGCAGCATCGTTGCGCCCCACCCGGGCGGCGCCTGGGTCCAGCTCCCGGACGGCGCCCGGGAACTCCCCAAGACCGGTGTCCTGGGCATTCCGGCCAACCCCTGGGATCCCGAAGTGCGACGGACCCTCGGGTTCGCCGGCTCGCTCCGCGCATCCCTGGACAAGGTTCTGCCTGCTTCCGCCGGGACCCGCGCTGCCATCACCAGCGTCTCGGCCCTCGTCCGGCAGCGGATGGGCCGGCGTGTACTGGAACGCCTGGTTGAGCCCGTGGTGGGCGGCGTGCATTCCGCCGATCCCGCACTACTCGACGTCGATATGGTGGCCCCCGGGCTCCGCGCCGGAATCCAAGCCCACGGCTCCCTGGCCGCCGCCGTCGCCGCCCAGCGCCGGGGGACAGGCGCGGAGGGCGCCAAAGCGGGCTCCGCCGTCGCGGGCTTCGAAGGCGGCCTGCACAAGCTGATCACTGCCCTCGTGGCAGAACTGCGGCAGCGAGGAGTAACCCTCCTGGCCGGCACGCCGGCGGCGGCCGTGGCCAGGACAGCGGACGGCTGGCGGGTTTCGGCCGGCGAACAGACGTACGACGCCGGCCTGCTGGTGGTGGCCCTTGACGGCCCTTCCGCCGTCGGGCTGCTGCAGGACGCGGTGCCGGATCTGGCCCGCCACCGGCCCGGCGCCGGTCCCGATGTAAAGCTAGTGACACTGGTTGTTGACCTGCCCGAACTGGACCGCCGGCCGCGCGGAACGGGCATTCTGGTGGCCCCGCAGACGCCCGGCATCCAGGCAAAGGCGTTGACCCATGCCACCGCCAAATGGGACTGGATCGCCGCTGCGGCGGGCCCCGGCACCCATGTTGTCCGGCTCTCATACGGCAGGGGAGAAGGCACGGGACAGGACGCGCGCTGGTCCGGCGCAGGCCTGCCCGGGGGAGACGGTTCCGGGGCGGAAGACAACGTGCTCTTTGAATCGGCCTTACGGGATGCGTCGACCCTCCTGACAGTGCCTGTCACAGCCGATGACGTCATCGACTGGGACGTCGTCAGCTGGGGCGGCGTGCTGCCGTTCGCCGCCGTGGGCCACCGCCAGCGCGTGGCGGAGGTACGACGCGTCTGCGCCGCCGAAGGCAGCCTGGTGATGGTGGGAGGGTGGCTGGCGGGAAACGGCCTCGCCGCCGTCGTGGCCGACACCCGAAGGCAACTCGCAGAGGTGCTCCACTAGCCTTCGAGTATCGCGTTCAGGGCGCCTTTGCAAGTTTCTAATGGCACGTATTTCTGGCTAGGGTCGATGACCATGGTCATTCAGAAGTCCGAAGAAACTCGAACGCTGGCTGGTTTCCATGGGGGTCTTCGGCGCGGCACGGCAGCAGCGGCGCTCGGAGCGGTACTAGTCCTTTCCGCAGGTGTTCCTGCATCCAACGCTGTGTCCCTCGTTCCGGCTCCGGACACCACCGACGGCGCTGACGCCGACACGACAACGTCCGTAGAAGCGGGAATTGGGTCGCTGGAGGTCTGGGCCTCCGTGGTGCTGGGACCCAAGCCGCATCCCTCCGGTCCGCCCGCACCGGGCACCGGCAAGCAGGCACCGCCCGGCCAACGGAGCCAGCCCACGCCGTCACCGTCTCCGACGACCGACCCGGTGTGGTCTTCGCCGTCGCCCGTACCGTCGTCACCTTCACCTTCGCCGTCGTCGCCTGCACCTTCCCCTTCCCCTTCCCCTTCCCCTTCCGGAGGTAGTGTGCCGCCGTCGGGCACCCCGGCACCGTCGCCCGCCGGCGGAGCTGCAGCTCCCTCCACCGGCGCCGCGCAGGCGCCCGGGGCTCCTGCACCCGCCACGGGAGGGGCTTCGGCTGGTACTCCCGCGGCGCCGCCAGCAGTCCTCCCTGGAACTGCCGCTCCGGCCGCGCCCCGAAACGGAGTGATCCTCCCCGGCACGTCCGCGGAAGCGCCTGAGTCGGGCGGAGCCTCGCGGGCGTCCGGCAGCAAGGCGACGGGGCCGGCCACGGCTGCCCCGGCGTCAGCATGGACCACGACGAACAGGTTCGGTCCCGCCAACATGGCCATCCTGACGTCAACGGGCGTCGAACCGCTGTCCGGCTCCGGCTATGGCGTCGCGGGAGCGCCGGTCATGAGGTCCGCCGTGAGCGTCTTGCCCATGGGCGACGTGTCGCCGCAGGTCTGGTGGGGTGCCGGGCTCGTTGCACTGGCCTGTGCCGCAGGGGTTGCCTATGTCCGAATGCGCCGGGTCTAGGGACGTTTTCGGGCAGGCCCCCGTCTGCTGCGTTCCGCGGACGGGCCGGTCAGCTTCTGCGGAGACCAGGCCGGGTTGTGAAATTAGCCACTTCTACGCGTTGTAGAAGTGCTGTGTTTCGACTTAGGCGGCATGGAAGGGGCAGACTGGTAGCTATGAGCCACACTTCTGCCGAATCTGTCACTAAAACCGAATCAGTCGCCGGAAATCCGGCAGCCGAGGAAACAGAGCAGTTCTTCACTCTCTGGACGGTGTTCAAGCGCTCCGCCGACGTCCTGCGCAGCGCCGATGCTGCTGCGGACTTCGAAGCGCTGCTGGCCCGCCTGGCTGATGCCGGCGTGGTCCACCGGGGAAGCTACGACGTCTCGGGAATGCGTGCAGACGCGGACATCATGGTGTGGCTCCACGGCCCCAAGCCCGAGGCCCTGCAGCAGGCAGTCCGCGACATCCGCCGCAGCAAGCTCTTCGCCGGCACGGAGATTGCCTGGTCCGCCATGGGCGTGCACCGCGAGGCGGAATTTGCCAAGAACCACACTCCTGCATTCTCCCGCGGCGTGGAGCCGGCCGAATGGCTCTGCGTATACCCGTTTGTCCGCTCCTACGAGTGGTACCTGCTTCCCGATGCGGAACGCGGCGCCATGCTGCGCGACCACGGCCTGCTGGGCCGCGACTTCCCGCAGGTCATCTCCAACACCGTATCCTCGTTCGCGTTGGGCGACTGGGAATGGATCCTCGGCCTGGAGGCACCGGATCTCGTGGACCTCGTGGACCTGATGCGCCACCTGCGCGCCACCGAGGCCCGGCACCACGTCCGTGAAGAAATACCCTTCTACACCGGCCGCCGCGTTACGGCCGGCGAGATCGCCGAGGTCCTCGCATGAGCCCGCTTGAGTCGCAGGAAGCCTCCGCTTCAGTGACCGCCGTCAACCCGGTCACCGAAGCCGGCCGGATGGCGCCGAAGGAGTACGACGCCGTCCTCCTCGCCTCGTTCGGTGGCCCGGAAGGACAGGACGACGTCATCCCGTTCCTCCGCAATGTCACCCGCGGACGCGGCATCCCGGATGAGCGGCTTGAAGAGGTTTCGCACCACTACCGCGCCAACGGCGGCATCAGCCCGATCAACCAGCAGAACCGCGACCTCAAGGCCGGAATCGAGTCCGAGCTCTCCGCCCGCGGCATCGACCTCCCCGTGTTCTGGGGCAACCGCAACTGGGATCCGTACATCCCGCAGACCCTGCAGGACGTGTACGACGCCGGCCACCGCAAGGTGCTCATGGTCACCACGAGTGCGTACTCCTGCTATTCCAGCTGCCGCCAGTACCGCGAAGACATCGGCATGGCCCTGACGGAGACCGGCCTGGACGGCAAGCTCGAAGTGGACAAGGTTCGCCAGTACTTCGACCACCCGGGCTTCGTGGAGCCGTTTGTCGAGGGCACCGCCGCAGGCCTTGCCGATGTCCGCGCCCAGCTGGCTGCCGCGGGCACCCCGGAAGCCCCGGTGCACATCCTGTTCGCCACGCACTCCATCCCCACGCGGGACGCCGAAGCCGCCGGGCGCTCGGAGGGTGAGCCGCGCACGTTCGCCGAAGACTCGGCGTACGTGGCCCAGCACCTGGCTTCCGGTGCGGAGGTCATCCGCCGGGTCGAGGCCGAATCGGGCGACACCGCGCCGTGGTCGCTCGTGTACCAGTCCCGTTCAGGTGCTCCGCATGTTCCGTGGCTCGAACCGGACATCAACGATGCTATCGAGGAACTCGCCGGCCAGGGCGTCAAGGGAATCGTGATCGTCCCCCTGGGCTTCGTCAGCGACCACATGGAGGTTGTCTGGGACCTGGACACCGAGGCCCTCGAAACCTGCCGGAACCTTGGGCTTGCCGCAACGCGTGTTCCCACCCCGGGAACCCACCGCAAATTCGTGGGCGGCATTGTGGACCTGATCTGTGAGCGCACTGCTGCAAACAACATCGCCGACCGCCCGCACCTGACAGACCTTGGCCCCTGGTACGACGTCTGCCGCCCGGGCTGCTGCGCCAACTTCCGGGGCGAGAAGCCCACCATTGCAGGGGCGGACACCACCGTGGGCGCCGGCCACGACGCCTACCCCTCCGAACCGGCCGCGAACCAGGCCGCTCCGGCGGCGGGACAGGAAACACGGTGACAGTCCGCATCGGGACGCGTGCCAGCAAGCTCGCGCTCACCCAGACCCAGCAGACGGCTGACCAGTTGGCGGCAGTTGGCGGATTCCCCGTGGAACTGGTCCACATCCGGACCGAGGGCGACGTCCTCACCGGGTCCCTTTCGCAGATGGGCGGCACGGGAGTGTTCGTGGCGGCCCTGCGGGATGCCCTCCTGCAGGACAAGTGCGACGTTGCAGTTCACTCACTCAAGGACCTGCCCACCGGCGCAGCGCCCGGCCTGGCCCTGGCCGCGACGCCAAAGCGCGTCGACGTGCGTGACGTGCTCTGCGCCCGCGACGGTTTCAAGCTGGCCGACCTCCCGCAGGGCGCCAGGGTGGGCACCGGCTCGCCGCGCCGTGCGGCGCAGCTCCGGGCCGCCCGCCCGGACCTGGACGTCGTTGACATCCGCGGCAACGTGGACACCCGGCTCGGCCGCGTCCCCGGTCTGCCGGGCAACGCCACGGACGCCGTAGTGGCCGGCAAATCCTGCGACCTCGACGCCGTCGTCCTCGCCGCCGCGGGCCTGGAACGCATCGGCCGACTGGACACCGTCAGCGAATACCTCGAAACCGACGTGATGCTTCCCGCCGCCGGCCAGGGATCGCTCGCCATCGAATGCCGCACTGCCGATGCACCGCGGAAACCCGGATCCACCGAAGGGTCACAGGCTCCGCTCGCGCAGGCGCTGGCAGCACTGGACGACAAGGACACCAGGTTGGCCGTCACGGCCGAGCGGGCACTCCTGGCCCGGCTGGAGGCCGGATGCGCAGCCCCGGTCGGCGCCTATGCGTTCCGCAAGGGCAGCATGCTGTACCTGGAAGCCGTGGTCTGCGCCGTCGATGGCAAAGCCTCGGTCCGTGACAAGCGCGCCACGGACGGACTCAACGAGGTGGGCGCCACGCTCCTTGGCATCGAACTGGCAGAGGTGCTGCTGGCGGCCGGCGCAGCGGACATCGCGGACCTTGCCGCTTCCTGAACCGGCAGGGCCGGGCAGATGATGGGACGGCGCAGTGTCCGCCGGGGTGACGACCAACCCGGGCTGCGGGTGCTCGAGGGTGCCCGCGTCCTGGTCACGCGCAGCCCCGACCGGGCCGCGCCGCTCCTCGCAGCCCTGCGGGAAACCGGTGCCGAACCGCTGCTGCTTCCCCTGATCGATTTCGAGCGCGCCCGTGACCTTCATTCGCTGGAGGTCGCCTTCGACGCACTGGGCGCGGGCGCCTACAACTGGCTGGTGATCAGCAGCACCACCACCGTCCAGGCCCTCGAGGAACTGGCCCGGGAACGGGGCACGACGCTGGGACAATGGCTGCCAGGCTCCCTCCAGGTTGCCACCATCGGGCCCGCCACCCGGCTTGAACTGGAATCCCGGGGAATCGCCGTTGACCTGGCTCCGTCCCGGCTCCAGTCCGGCGTCGGCCTCCTCGACATCTGGCCGCGGGGCCAGGGCAGCGTTTTCCTTCCGCAGGCCGACATCGCGGACAGCAGGCTGGCCGCCGGGCTGGAAGCACTCGGTGCCAGTGTCCAGGCGGTCACCGCCTACCACACAGTGGACTATCCGGCGGATCCGTCCCGCAGCTTCGCACTGGCACGTAACGTCGCACCGAACGATGCGTCGGACCTGCCGGCGGGCCCGCCGTCGGCCGCTGCGCAGCCGGGAACGGACGTACTCAACCCTGTCGAAGCGAAAGCCGAGCTTGCCGCGGGGCGGCTGCACGCCGTCGTGGCCGCTTCCCCCAGCGCCGCCCGCCGGATCCATGCCGGCCTTTCGCCGCTGGGGGACTGCCGCTTCGTGGCGATCGGCCGCTCCACGGCCGCAGAGGCTGAATCGCTCGGGCTGCCGGTGGCCGCCGTCGCAGAGGAGCCAACAGCATCAGGGCTGGTGTCCGCTGTCATCCGGGCGCTGGCACCAGAACATTC
>NZ_JBBLYW010000032.1:0-89263 GCF_037911235.1 Arthrobacter oryzae | reverse complement strand
TACCCCCCGTCCTGCCTGCCGAGGTGGCGGACGCCCTCAAGCGCGACGGCGCCGGCCTCGTGGCTGCGATCGTCCAGCAGTTCGACACCAACGAGGTGCTGATGCTCGGCTGGATGGACGACGAGGCGCTGCGGCGCACCATGACCACCGGGAGGGTGACGTTCTACTCCCGTTCCCGCCAGGAGTACTGGCGCAAGGGCGACACGTCCGGCCATGTGCAGTGGGTGAAGTCCGTTGCACTGGATTGCGACGGCGACGCCCTGCTGGTCCGCGTTGACCAGGTCGGCGCGGCCTGCCACACAGGCACCCGGACCTGCTTCGACGGCCGCGGGCTCGCCGTTATTCCCGGCGACGCCGGTGCCCACGCCGGCTGACAGGATTACGGCCGGGGGCGGCGCAGGCGCAGGACACCCCATCCACACGTTTCAGGCACCACTCAAGAACAGGCGGAGAACCATAGCCATGCAGGACCTTGGAATCATCAGCCCGGGCCTCGAAGAATTCCGGGAACTCGCCAGCCACAGCCGTGTCATCCCCGTCCGGTTGAAGGTACTGGCGGACGCGGAGACGCCCATCGGGCTCTATCGGAAGCTGGCAAACGGCCAGCCCGGCACCTTCCTGATGGAATCAGCGGCCGTGGGCGGTTCGTGGTCCCGCTATTCCTTTATCGGCGCCAAATCCCGCGCCACGCTGACCACCAAGGACGGCCAGGCGCACTGGCTGGGCGAACCACCTGCCGGCGTGCCCGTGGACGGGAACCCGGTGGACGCCATCAGGGACACCGTCGAAGCACTGCGCACCGACCGCTTCGACGGCCTGCCGCCCTTCACCTCGGGACTGGTCGGCTTCCTGGGCTGGGAGACCGTGCGGCACTGGGAGAAACTCACCAGCCCGCCCGAAGACGACCTGGAGCTGCCGGAACTGGCTCTCAACCTCGTCACCGACATGGCCGTGCACGACAACATGGACGGCACCGTCCTGCTGATCGCCAACGCCATCAACTTCGACAACAGCTCTGAGCGGGTGGACGAGGCCTGGCACGACGCCGTCGCCAGGGTCAAGGCACTCCTTGCCAAGGTCAGCACGCCTGTTGAGCAGCCGATTTCCGTGCTGGAACCGGCAGCACTGGACTTTGCCTCCAGCGTCCAGGAACGCTGGAACGAGCCCGACTACCTTGCTGCCCTGGACCGCGGCAAGGAAGCGATCGTGGACGGTGAAGTATTCCAGGTGGTTATTTCCCGCCGCTTCGAAATGGAGTGCGGCGCCGACCCGCTGGATGTGTACCGGGTGCTGCGCAATACCAACCCCAGCCCGTACATGTACATCTTTAGCCTCGAAGACGCCGCCGGCCGGCAGTACTCCATCGTGGGATCCTCCCCGGAAGCCCTCGTGACGGTCACGGGCGAGGAAGTCATCACCCACCCCATCGCCGGCTCCCGTCCCCGGGGCAAGACCGTGGAGGCGGACAAGGCTTTCGCGGAGGAGTTGCTGGCCGACCAGAAGGAACGCGCCGAACACCTCATGCTGGTGGACCTCTCCCGCAACGACCTCTCCAAGGTGTGCGTTGCCGGCACTGTGGACGTCACGCAGTTCATGGAGGTGGAGCGCTTCAGCCACATCATGCACCTGGTCTCCACGGTGGTGGGCAGGCTTGCTCCCGCCGCCAAGGCCTACGACGTCCTGAAGGCAACGTTCCCGGCAGGGACGCTCTCCGGAGCTCCGAAGCCCCGTGCGCTCCGGCTGCTGGATGAGCTGGAACCGCACCGCCGCGGCATCTACGGCGGAGTGGTGGGATACCTGGACTTCGCCGGTGACATGGACATGGCTATCGCCATCCGTTCCGCGCTGCTCCGTGACGGCCGCGCCTACGTCCAGGCCGGCGGCGGCATCGTGGCCGACTCCGTCAACCCGACCGAAGCCCTCGAAACGGTCAACAAGGCGGCCGCGCCGTTGCGCGCCGTGCACACGGCCGGCTCCCTGCACAACATCACCGCCGACTCCGTTCCGGAGCCAGGAGATGCCGCGGGCAGCTCACCCCGCCAAAGCCCGGGCAGTTGATGGGCGTCATGGAAGACGGCGTCAGGGAGGACAAAACGAGCCAGCCGGCCAGCAAAGGAATTGGTGTCCCGGTGTGGGCGCGGAAGTCCACGCTGGTCCTGGTCATTGCCGCGATGGCCCTGGCGGTGTTCGGCACTACTACGCAGACGTGGCTGACTGTCCATCTGGATCCGGCGCAGCTGGGCCAGGCGGTCAACAGCCAGGACGGCCTGCAGGTGCAGGGCAGCAAAGCGGCGACTACGGTCACCGCGCTGGCACTTGTGGCGTTGGCGGGCGGACTCGCCGCGTCGATTGCGGGGCGGATTGCGCGCTGGATCATTACGGCGATCATTGTCCTTGCGTCAGTGGGCATCGTGACCGCGGCGGTGACGGTGATGACGGACCCGCTTGCTGCCGCCCAGGGGTCCATTGCCGCCGCCACCGGCATCACCGGCAGCAGCGTCCAGGTGAGCGTCTCCGCTTTCCCGGCACTGGCCGTCGTCGTCGGCGTCCTGCTGGGGCTGGGAGCCCTGCTGATCATTCCGGCCGGTCGTCACTGGAAGACGCGGACCAAATATGACTCCGCAGCGGCCGGCACGGCCGGCGCTCCGGAGGGCCCCGCGGACGAGATCGACAGCTGGGACAGGCTGTCCCGAGGCGACGATCCCACCTGAGCCTGACTGCCGATGTCCAAGGCACCGCCAAAAAATGGCAGAATGTAAGCAGTATTCATCCTGAGGAGATTCCCATGAGCAAAGCCACTGTTTCCGCATCCAAATCCGCTGCTGCGCAGAACGTCAACACCGGCGTCGACCACAGCGCAGACCTCGGCCACGGCAACAGCCCGGCAGCCTGGACGTGCGTGATCGTTATGCTGATCGGCGCGCTCATCGCGTCCATCGCCTTTGTCATCGCCAGCACGCCCATCTTCATTGCCGGCGCAGTCGTGATGGTCATCGGCCTGCTGCTCGGCTGGATCATGCGTAAGGCCGGTTACGGCGTGGACGGCAGCAAGCTGAAGAACTCCGGCCACTAGCAGTGACTGTTCTCGATGACATCAATGCCGGTGCACGGGAGGACATGGAGGCCCGCCGGCGCCTGGTGTCCCTCGCCGAACTGAAGGAACGCGCTGCTGCGGCGGCGCCCGCCCGTGATGCATGGGCTGCCCTCGGCGGAGATACCTCGCCGCGGAACCAGCTGAAGGTCATTGCCGAAATCAAGCGGCGGAGCCCCTCCAAGGGCGATCTGGCGAGCATCGCCGATCCTGCCGAGCTCGCGGCCCAGTATGCCGACGGCGGCGCTTCCGTCATCAGCGTGCTCACCGAACAACGCCGGTTTAGCGGGTCCCTCGCCGACCTGGACGCCGTCCGGAAAGCCGTGGATGTGCCGCTGCTCCGCAAGGACTTCACAGTTGACGAGTACCAGATCTGGGAAGCGCGTGCGCACGGCGCGGACCTGGTCCTGTTGATCGTCGCCTCGCTCAGCGACGCTGAGCTGCGCGACTTCAGCCAGCTCACCCGTGAACTGGGCATGAACGCGCTGGTGGAGACGCACACGGCGGAGGAGATCGAGCGCGCCGTGGCGGCTGACGCCCGGATCATCGGCGTGAACGTCCGCAATCTCAAGACGCTCGACGTCGACCGTTCCGTTTTTGCCTCCCTCGCCGGCGGCATCCCTCCGGAAGCGGTCATCGTTGCCGAATCCGGAGTCCGCGGCGCGGACGACGTCCGGCATTACGCCGCGAACGGCGCCAACGCCGTGCTGGTGGGCGAAGCGCTGGTGAGCGACGCTACCCCGCGTGAGCGGATTGCCGAATTTACCGCTGCCGGCGCCGAAGCCATCGCAGCACGGGTCTGACGACCGGGGCGCCCGGCAGCAGACCGCTGACGCCGGGCGCCATCCGATATTTCTTTTGAACAGTGGAACAGGATGGTGAGACCGATGGTCGACGCGCCAACAACCGGCAATGATGAGGGCACCGCGGACGCATTTCTGCAAGGAGACCGGTCCCTGCGCCACGCGCCGGGCCCGTATTTCGGCTCCTACGGCGGGCGCTGGATGCCCGAATCGCTTATTGCAGCCCTTGACGAGCTGGAAGACACTTTCGAGAAGGCCAAGGCCGACCCGGAATTCGTCGCCCAGATCAAGGACCTGAACAAGAACTACTCCGGCCGCCCGTCCCTGCTCACCGAGGCCAAGCGCTTCGCCGGGCACGCCGGGGGCGTCCGCATCTTCCTCAAGCGCGAGGACCTCAACCACACCGGTTCGCACAAGATCAACAACGTCCTGGGCCAGGCCCTGCTCGCCAAGCGCATGGGCAAGACCCGCGTGATCGCCGAGACCGGCGCAGGCCAGCACGGCGTGGCCAGCGCCACCGCGGCCGCCCTGCTGGGCCTTGAGTGCGTGGTGTACATGGGCGCCGAGGACTGCCGCCGCCAGGCACTGAACGTGGCCCGCATGGAGCTCCTGGGTGCCACGGTCATCCCGGTGACCAGCGGATCGCAGACCCTCAAGGATGCCATCAACGAGGCACTCCGTGACTGGGTTGCCAACGTCGACCACACCCACTACCTGCTCGGCACGGCCGCCGGAGCCCACCCGTTCCCGGCGATGGTGCGGTATTTCCACGAGGTGATCGGCGAGGAAGCCCGCGCCCAGATCCTGGAACAGGCCGGCCGGCTCCCTGACGCGGTCTGCGCCTGCATCGGCGGCGGCTCCAACGCGATCGGCATCTTCCACGGATTCCTGGACGACCCCTCGGTCCGGATCTTCGGCTTCGAGGCCGGCGGCGACGGCGTGGACACCGGACGCCACGCCGCCACCATCACGCTGGGCAAGCCCGGCGTGCTCCACGGCGCCCGTTCGTACCTGATGCAGGACGACGACGGGCAGACCATTGAGTCGCACTCCATCTCCGCAGGCCTGGATTACCCCGGCGTCGGTCCGGAGCACGCCTACCTGGCGGACATCGGCCGCGTCAGCTACGAACCCATCACCGACGCTGAAGCCATGGACGCCTTCCGGCTCCTGTGCCGGACCGAAGGCATCATCCCCGCCATCGAATCCGCCCACGCCCTGGCCGGCGCCATCAAGGTGGGACAACGCCTCGCCGCCGAAGCGGCGGCCGAAGGCCAGCCCGCGGACAGCAAGATCGTCGTCGTGAACCTGTCCGGCCGCGGCGACAAGGACGTGGCCACGGCCGCTGAATGGTTCGACCTGTTGGACAAGGATTCCGTTGAGGCCGAGATCGGCAAAGAAGGGGAACAGCTGTGACCGGCGTTCAGGACATCACCAGCACCAGTAAATCGGCAGCGGCCATCGACAAGGCACGGGCTGAAGGGCGGGCTGCCCTCATCGGCTACCTGCCGGCCGGCTACCCCAGCGTGGAGCAGACCATCGCCGCCGGCATCGCGCTGGCCGAAAACGGTGCCGACCTGATCGAGATCGGCATCCCGTACTCCGACCCCGTCATGGACGGGCAGGTCATCCAGGCTGCCACCACCGAGGCCCTCGCCAAGGGTTTCCACGTCCGCCAGGTCTTCGACGTGGTCCGCGGGATCACCAGCAAGACCGACGCCGCCGTTTTGGTGATGACCTACTGGAACCCGGTGGTCCGGATGGGTGTGGACGAATTCTCCCGCCAGCTGGCCGAAGCCGGGGGAGCCGGGCTCATCACCCCTGACCTGATTCCCGACGAAGCTTCCGAGTGGATGGCTGCCTCGGACAAGTACGGCCTGGACCGGGTTTTCCTTGTGGCCCCGTCGTCCTCGCCGGAACGCATGAAGCGCACCGTTGATGCCAGCCGAGGCTTCGTGTACGCCGTGTCCATCATGGGCGTCACCGGTGCACGAACGTCAGTCAGCAGTGCCGCGGAAGGCGTTGTTGCCGCAGCGCACGCGGCCGGGGCGGAACGCGTGTGCGTCGGCCTCGGAGTGTCCAACGCCGGCCAGGTCCGCGAGATCGCGGCCTACGCCGACGGCGTGATCGTGGGCACGGCGCTCGTCGCCGCCATCCGCGACGGCGGCGTGGACGCTGTCGCCGCCCTGACCAAAGACCTCAGCACCGGCCTGTCCAGGGAAGAAGCCTAAATAATGCAGACTGTCCTCCACGCTGCGGCCATGATCCCCGCCAGCATTCCGAGCCCGGACTGGTCCGGGTTCGATATCCCGCTGCCGTGGGGGTCGCTGCGCATCCACGCGTACGCGCTGTGCATCCTTGCTGGAATCGTGGTTGGCCTGTGGCTGACCTCGGTCCGCTGGAACAAGCGCGGCACGCCGGAGGGCAGCCTGTGGGACATCGCCATCTGGGCCATCCCGTTCGGCATCATCGGCGGCCGGCTGTACCACGTCTTCTCGTCCCCGGATGCCTACTTCGGCCCCGGCTTCGACGGCACGGGCGACCTTTCCCTGATCCCGCAGATCCAGCGCGGCGGGCTGGGGATCTGGGGTGCTGTGCTGCTCGGCGCCGTGGGCGCGTGGATCGGCTGCCGCCGGGCGGGGGTCAAGCTCACCGCGTTCCTGGACGCCGCCGCTCCCGGGCTGTTGCTGGCCCAGGCTGTGGGGCGCTGGGGCAACTATTTCAACCAGGAACTCTTCGGCGGGCCCACCACGCTTCCCTGGGGCCTGCAGATCGACGCCGAAAACGCGAACTTTCCGGCCGGAATGCCCGCCGAAACCCTCTTCCACCCGACGTTCCTTTATGAATCCCTTTGGAACATCGTCGGCGTCGTGATCCTGCTCGCACTCGACCGGAGGTTCAACTTCCGCCGCGGGCGGCTGTTCTGGCTGTACGCCATGTACTACACACTCGGCCGCGTCTGGATCGAAGCCATGCGCATCGACGATGCCGAACAGATCAACCTGTTCGGCATCACCACCCGCCTCAACGTCTGGACCAGCATCTTCGTCTTCCTGGCGGCCCTGATCGTGTTCATCGTGCTGGGTCTTCGCAAGCGTGATGAGCCGGACACCCCGTACCTGGCCGGTCACGGTCCGTCCGGCGATGCCGGGGCCAAGCAGGCGGAAGATGCCGAATTGGCAGTCGTTCCGGCGGACGGCAAAAGCATCCGCCATTCGGACAAGAGTGTCTCAGATAGTGGGTCCCGTGGTAATCTCCCAGATAACCAAAACGGTCCGGGGCGCACTTCCGCCCCAACTGAAGCGGTGAAGGAACCAGCTGTCGGCACCACGCCCGCCAAGGGCGGCCAGGCAGCTGAAAACTCCGTTCACCTCGACTCCGGATCCGCGCCGGACACTGACCGCACCAAGTAGTCAGGGCCGGCAAACCGGGCAGCAGGGCTACCGCCCGCAGCGCCCGTTCCCACAGCGTCGTGGCACCAGGGCCCCTTCCCGTCAGCACAGAGCTGCCGTCGGGTCAAGCCCAGGTCAGGGCCTGCGTAACTGTTAGTTCAGCAGGCCGGGCTGACCTACAATTTCCAGTAAGTAACACTTTGTTGTGCCCATCACACAGGCACCGCGAGTGGGGCCAACGTTGTCCCTTCCATACGCTCGATCAGGAGGAAGGACGTCTCCCATGACCCAAACTCTTCACAGCCCCAGTTGGTCCGAACCGAACCAGCCTGCATCTGCCATGTCGCCGTTCAAGCGGTTCGCGGCGCTGCCGGAAGCCGGTGGGCTCTACAACCCGGAGCAGGAGAAGGACGCCTGCGGCCTCGCCATCATTGCCACGCTCCGCGGGGAGCCCGGCTATGACATCGTCGACGCCGCCCTGACCGCCCTGCGCAACCTTGAGCACCGCGGTGCCGTGGGTGCCGACGAAGGAACGGGCGACGGCGCCGGACTGCTGATGCAGATCCCGGATGAGTTCTTCCGCGCCGTCACCGAGTTTGAGCTTCCGGCGCCCGGACAGTACGTAGCGGGTACGGCATTCCTGCCCGCCGAGCAGCGAGAAGCCGACGCCGCCAAGGCCGGCATCGAAGGCCTTGCCGCCGATGAAGGACTCACCGTCCTCGGCTGGCGCGAGGTTCCGATCGTGGCCGACCTTGTCGGTGCCATGGCGCGGGCCTGCATGCCGTACTTCTCCCAGCCGTTCTTTGCCTCCAGCACCGGGGAAGTGCTGGAGCGCAACGAACTCGACTCCCGCGCCTGGCGCATCCGCAAGCGCGCCCAGAACAAGTTCGGCGTGTACTTCCCGTCGCTGTCCTCGCGGACCATCGTCTACAAGGGCATGCTCACCACTGCCCAGCTGGAGCCGTTCTACCCGGACCTCTCGGACAAGCGCTTCAAGACCAAGCTCGCGATCGTGCACTCGCGCTTCTCCACCAACACGTTCCCGTCATGGCCGCTGGCCCAGCCGTTCCGCACCATCGCCCACAACGGTGAAATCAACACCGTCAAGGGCAACCGGAACTGGATGCGTGCGCGCCAGTCCCAGCTGGCCAACCCGCTGCTGGGGGATTCCCCCGAGGAGCTCTACCCCATCTGCACCCCGGGCGCATCCGACTCGGCGTCGTTCGATGAAGTGGCCGAGCTGCTCTGGCTCTCCGGGCGCCCCATCACGCACTCGATCATGATGATGATCCCCGAGGCCTGGGAAAACCACGCCACGATGGATCCTGCCCGCAAGGCGTTCTACGAATACCACTCCCTGCTGATGGAACCGTGGGACGGCCCTGCCGCCGTCTCCTTCACCGACGGCAGCCTGGTCGGCGCAACGCTGGACCGCAACGGCCTGCGCCCGGGACGCTACTGGATCACCGAAGACGGCCTGGTGGTGTTCGCCTCCGAGGTGGGCGTCATCGACGTCGAACCTTCCAAAGTGGTCAAAAAGGGCCGCGTCTCCCCGGGCAAGATGTTCCTGGTGGACACCGAGGCCGGCCGGATCATCGACGATGAAGAGGTCAAAGCCGAAGTTGCCGCCGCCAACCCGTGGGCGGAGTGGGTCAAGGACAACCTGATCGACCTCAACGACCTGCCGGAACGCGAACACGTGGTGCACACTGCCGCGTCCGTGAACATCCGCCAGCGGACCTTCGGCTACACCACCGAAGAACTGAAGATCCTGCTGGGCCCGATGGCCCGCACCGGTGCCGAGCCCCTCGGCGCCATGGGTTCGGACACTCCCGTGGCCGTGCTGTCCAAGCGCCCGCGGCTCCTCTTCGACTACTTCGTGCAGTCCTTCGCGCAGGTCACTAACCCGCCGCTGGACGCCATCCGCGAAGAACTGGTCACGTCCCTGATGTGCGCCATCGGCCCGAACGGCAACCTGCTTGACACCAAGCAGGTCCGGCAGCCGCAGGTTTCGCTGCCGTTCCCGGTGATCAACAACGACCAGCTCGCCAAGATCGCCAACATCGAAACCCCCGACGGCGACAGGATCGCCATGAAGGTCCGGGGCCTGTACCGCCCCGAAGGCGGCGAAAACGCGCTGCGTGCCCGCCTGACGGAAATCTGCGAGCAGGTCTCGGGTGCCATCAACCGCGGCGTTCAGTACGTGGTGCTCTCGGACCGCGACTCGAACGCCCAGTGGGCGCCCATCCCGTCGCTGCTCCTGGTCAGCGCCGTGCACCACCACCTGCTGCGCAGCGCCAACCGGACCAAGACCGCCCTGGTGGTCGAGGCCGGCGACGTCCGCGAGACGCACCACGTGGCAGTCCTGATCGGCTACGGCGCCTCTGCCGTCAACCCGTACTTGGCCATGGAATCCGTGGAACAGCTCATCAGCAGCGGCGACGTTGTTGGCGTGACCCCTCAGGACGGCGTCTACAACCTGATCAAGGGCCTCGGCAAGGGCGTCCTGAAGATCATGTCCAAGATGGGCATCTCCACGGTGGCCTCCTACACCGGTGCGCAGACGTTCGAAGCCCTTGGCCTCGGCCAGGAACTGGTGGACGAATTCTTTGCTGGCACCCACTCCCAGCTCGGCGGCGTCGGACTCGACGTCATCGCGGCTGAGGTGTCCGCCCGGCACCAGATGGCCTACCCGGAGGGCGGCATCGAGCAGCCGCACCGTCCGCTGCTCGGCGGCGGCGAGTACCAGTGGCGCCGCGACGGCGAGCCGCACCTGTTCAACCCGGAGACGGTCTTCCGGCTGCAGCACGCCACGCGTGAACGCCGGTACGACATCTTCAAGTCCTACACCCGGGGCGTGGACGACCAGTCCGAGAACCTCATGACCCTCCGCGGCCTGCTGCGGTTCAAGTCCGGTGTGCGTCCGGTGGTTCCGCTGGAGGAAGTGGAGCCGGTGTCCAGCATCGTCAAGCGCTTCTCCACGGGCGCCATGAGCTACGGGTCCATCTCGAAGGAAGCCCACGAGACCCTGGCCATCGCCATGAACCGGCTGGGCGGCAAGTCCAACACCGGTGAAGGCGGCGAGGACGTGGACCGCCTGCTGGACCCCGAGCGCCGCTCGGCCGTCAAGCAGATTGCCTCCGGCCGTTTCGGCGTCACCAGCCTGTACCTGACCAACGCCGACGACATCCAGATCAAGATGGCGCAGGGTGCCAAGCCCGGCGAAGGCGGCCAGCTGATGGCGCAGAAGGTGTACCCCTGGGTTGCCCGGACGCGCCACTCGACCCCCGGCGTCGGACTCATTTCCCCGCCCCCGCACCACGACATCTACTCGATCGAAGACCTCGCCCAGCTGATCTATGACGCCAAGCGCGCCAATCCTTCGGCCCGGGTGCACGTCAAGCTTGTCTCCGAGGTGGGAATCGGCACGGTTGCCGCCGGTGTCACCAAGGCGAAGGCCGACGTCGTACTGGTTTCCGGTCACGACGGCGGTACCGGCGCCTCGCCGCTGAACTCGCTCAAGCACGCCGGTGTTCCGTGGGAGCTGGGGCTCGCAGAGACCCAGCAGACCCTGATGCTCAACGGCCTGCGCGACCGCGTGGTGGTGCAGGTGGACGGCCAGCTTAAGACCGGCCGCGACGTCGTGATCGCCGCGCTGCTCGGCGGCGAGGAATTTGGCTTCGCCACGGCACCGCTGGTGGTGGAAGGCTGCATCATGATGCGCGTCTGCCACCTGGACACCTGCCCGGTGGGCGTTGCCACGCAGAACCCCGAACTGCGCGCCCGCTTCAGCGGCAAGCCGGAGTTCGTGGTCAACTTCTTCGAGTTCCTGGCCGAGGAAGTCCGCGAGATCCTGTCGGAGCTCGGTTTCCGCAGCATCGAAGAGGCAATCGGCCACGCCGAAATGCTGGACACCCGTGAGGCGATCAACCACTGGAAGGCCGAAGGGCTGGACCTGGACCCGATCCTGCACGGACTCGAGTTCGACGACGACGCCCCGCTGCGCAACCTGACCGGCCAGAACCACGAGCTGGACAAGCACTTCGACCAGCGGCTCATCACCATGGCCGCCGAGGCGTTGACCGACCGCAGCCCGGTGAAGATCGCCGTGGACGTCATCAACACCGACCGTTCCGTCGGCACCATGCTGGGCCACACCGTGACCAAGACGTTCGGTACGGACATCCTGGCGACCGACACGATCGACATCACGCTGACCGGAACGGCGGGCCAGTCGCTGGGCGCGTTCCTGCCTGCCGGCATCACCCTGCGCATGTTCGGCGACTCGAACGACTACGTGGGCAAGGGCCTGTCCGGCGGCCGCATCATCGTCCGCCCGGACCGCACCAACGTGTTCCAGGCGGAGAGCAATGTGATTGCCGGCAACGTGATTGGTTACGGCGCCACCAGCGGCGAGATGTACCTGCGCGGCCAGGTGGGAGAACGCTTCCTGGTCCGCAACTCCGGCGCCACCGCCGTAGTTGAAGGCATCGGCGACCACGGCTGCGAGTACATGACCGGCGGCCAGACGCTGATCATCGGCCGGACGGGCCGCAACTTCGGTGCCGGCATGTCCGGCGGAACGGCCTACGTGCTGGACCTGCGGACCACCCGCGTCAACAAGCAGGCGCTGGAGTCCGGCGAACTGCAGCTGCGTGAACTGGACGCCGAGGACCGCGACATCGTCCACGGCCTGCTGGTCAAGCACGTTGAAGAAACCGAATCCCTGCACGCGCAGCGGCTGCTCGAAAACTTCGACGACACCGCGGCCCGCATTACCAAAGTCCTGCCGCGCGACTACGCGGCCGTATTGCAGACACGCCTTGACGCCATCGAAGAGGGCCTGGACCCCGATGGCGAAGAAGTATGGTCTCGAATCCTGGAGGTGACCGGTGGCTGATCCACGCGGATTTCTGAAAGTACGTCAGCGTGAAACCCAGCCGCGCCGTCCCGTTCCCGTCCGCATCATGGACTGGAAAGAAGTGTATGAGGCCCAGGAAAAGGGTGTCCTGAAGAGCCAGGCTGGCCGCTGCATGGACTGCGGCGTGCCGTTCTGCCATCAGGGCTGCCCGCTGGGGAACCTGATTCCCGAATGGAACGACCTCGTATGGCGGGACAAGGGCGAGGAAGCGATTGAGCGGCTGCATGCCACCAACAACTTCCCGGAGTTCACGGGCCGTCTGTGCCCGGCTCCCTGTGAGGCGTCCTGCGTGCTGGGAATCAACCAGCCGGCGGTGACCATCAAGCAGGTTGAGGTCTCCATCATTGATGAGGCATTCGACAACGGCTGGGTCAACCCGCTGCCGCCGACGCGCCTGACCGGCAAGACCGTGGCAGTCGTGGGCTCCGGCCCCGCCGGCCTGGCCGTTGCCCAGCAGCTGACCCGCGTGGGCCACACCGTTGCCGTGTACGAGCGCGACGACAAGATCGGAGGGCTCCTGCGGTACGGCATCCCCGACTTCAAGATGGAGAAGGAACAGGTTGACCGGCGCCTTGAGCAGATGAAGGCCGAAGGCACCCGCTTCCGGACCGGAGTTGCCGTGGGCACCGATGTGACCTGGGAGCAGCTCCGCCGCCGGTACGACGCCGTGGTGGTTGCCACCGGTGCCACCGTGCCGCGGAACCTGCCGATTCCGGGCCGCGAGCTCGAAGGTGTCCACTACGCCATGGATTATCTTGTTCCCGCCAACCGCGTGGTGGCGGGGGAGCAGGTGGAGAACCAGATCCACGCCAAGGGCAAGCACGTGGTGATCCTGGGCGGCGGCGATACCGGTGCTGACTGCCTCGGCACCGCACACCGCCACGGGGCCGCCTCGGTGACCACCCTCGCGATCGGCAAGCAGCCGTCCGCGGAGCGCATGCCGAACCAGCCCTGGCCCACGTTCCCCACGCTCTTCGAGGTTGCAAGTGCGCACGAAGAAGGCGGCGAGCGTACATACCTCGCCTCCACCGTGGAATTCGTTGGTGAAAACGGCAAGCTCACCGGGGTGAAGGTTGCCGAGACCGAGTTCGTGGACGGCAAGCGTCTCCCGAAGGCAGGCACTGAGCGGATCATTCCCGCGGACCTGGTGTTCCTGTCCCTGGGCTTCACCGGCGCGGAGCCTGCCGGCATCACCGAGCAGGTCCACGCTGAATTTGACGGCCGCGGCAACGTGGCCCGTGACGGCTACTACATGACCAACACCGAGGGTGTCTTCGTTGCCGGTGACGCCGGCCGGGGGCAGTCGCTCATCGTCTGGGCCATCGCCGAAGGCCGCGCCTGCGCTGCGGCCGTTGATAAATTCCTGATGGGAACCACGATCCTCCCTGCCCCGGTTGCCCCAACCGACCGGGCGATCGCCGTTCTCTAGTCACAGCTCTGCAGTCACAATCGGGGGACCACGGAAGTTCACCAGCGGTACAACTTCAATCCAGTAACAGACCAATAGGGTAGGTATATGAGACGCGCTAAGATCGTGGCAACATTCGGACCGGCTATTTCCAGCTTCGAGAACACCCTCGCAGTAGTGGAAGCCGGCGTGGATGTTGCCCGCATGAACATGAGCCACGGCGACTACTCGGTGCATGACGTGACGTACGAAAACGTCCGCAGGGCATCAAAGCAGCTCGGCAAGCCCGTGGCCATCATGGCCGACCTTCAGGGCCCCAAGATCCGCCTGGGCCGCTTCGTTGACGGCCCGCACGAACTGGCCGTCGGCGACATCTTCACCATCACCACCGAAGACGTTCCCGGCACCAAGGAAATCTGCTCCACCACGCTCAAGAGCCTCACCGATGACGTCAACGTCGGCGACGCTCTGCTGATCGACGACGGCAAGGTGGCCCTGCGGGCCATCGAGGTCGACGACGTCAAGGTGGTCGCCCAGGTGACCGTCGGTGGCTTCGTATCCAACAACAAGGGCATCAACCTGCCCGGTGTTGCCGTCAACGTTCCCGCGCTGAGCGAAAAGGACGAGGACGATCTGCGCTGGGCCATGCGCCGCGGCGTGGACATGGTTGCCCTGTCCTTCGTCCGTGACGCCACGGACATCAAGCGCGTCCACGAAATCATGGACGAAGAGGGACGCCGCGTTCCGGTCATCGCCAAGATCGAGAAGCCGCAGGCTGTTGACCAGCTGCACGAGATCATCGACGCGTTCGACGCCATCATGGTGGCCCGTGGCGACCTCGGTGTGGAGCTTCCCCTCGAAGAGGTGCCGATCGTCCAGAAGCGCGCCATCGAACTGGCCCGCCGCTGGGCCAAGCCCGTCATCGTGGCCACGCAGGTGCTCGAGTCCATGATCGACAACCCGCGCCCCACCCGCGCAGAGGCTTCGGACTGCGCCAACGCAGTGCTCGACGGCGCCGACGCAGTCATGCTCTCCGGCGAGACGAGCGTGGGCAAGTACCCGATCGAAACCGTCAAGGTCATGGCCCGGATCATCGAATCCACCGAAGTCCACGGCCTGGAGCGCGTCCCCCCGCTGGGCACCAAGCCCAAGACCCGTGGCGGCGCCATCACCCGTGCCGCCGTCGAAATCGCCGACCAGCTGGACGCCAAGTACATCTGTGCTTTCACCCAGTCCGGCGACTCCGCACGCCGCCTGTCCCGCCTGCGTCCGGTCAAGCCTGTGTTCGCGTTCACTCCGGTGGAGCACGTGTGGAACCAGCTTGCGCTGACCTGGGGCATCCAGCCGGTTCTGGTTCCCATGGTGGACCACACCGACGAAATGACGGCCCAGGTTGACCGCAGCCTGCTGGAACTGAACCTGGTGGAGGACGGTGACCTGGTGGTCATCGCTGCCGGTTCCCCTCCCGGAAAAGCCGGTTCCACAAACTCGCTGAAGGTGCACAAGGTGGGCGACCTCGCTGATTCCACCTTCGCGGGCGAAGTGGCCAGCAACAAGGAAAAGCTCGGCCCCTGGCCGGAAAAGAAGAAGAAGGCCTAGTACGTCCCCTGCGTGCGGCGCGAGCCGCACGCAGAACAAAAGGGAGGGTCCCCGCCGGTTGGCGGGGACCCTCCCTTTTTGTCTTGCTCATGACCCGGCGAGTGGTGCCGGGTGGCAGGTGCCCGGCAGGCCGCCGTCGTACGCTGCCTGCCGGGGTGCAGCTGTTAGTTGACCTGGTTGATGATGGTTTCGGCGACCTCGCGCATGCTGAGGCGGCGGTCCATGGAGGTCTTCTGGATCCAGCGGAAGGCCTCGGGTTCGGTGAGGCCCATCTTGGTGGTGAGCAGGCTCTTGGCGCGCTCTACGAGCTTGCGCGTGGCGAACTGCTCCTGAAGGTCCGAGACCTCGCTTTCGAGCGCCTTGATCTCTTCGTGGCGGGAGAGGGCGATTTCGAGGGCGGGGATCAGGTCCGCTGGAGTGAACGGCTTGACCACGTAGGCCATGGCACCGGCGTCGCGGGCGCGCTCCACGAGTTCCTTCTGGCTGAAGGCCGTGAGGAGGACGACAGGTGCAATGCGGGCCTTGACGATCTTTTCGGCGGCGGTGATGCCGTCCATGACCGGCATCTTGACGTCCATCAGGACGAGGTCGGGCTTGAGTTCCTCGGCGAGCTGGACGGCCTTTTCGCCGTTGTCCGCTTCGCCGATGACGTCATAGCCTTCGCCCCGGAGGATTTCGATGATGTCCAGGCGGATAAGGGTCTCGTCCTCGGCGACAATAACGCGGCGCGCCGGCTGGGTGTTGGGGTTTGACTCCGTCTGTTCTGACACGGGAACTCCTTGAAAGGTACGGCGGGAACTAGTCCATCTTAGTTGGGCCCGCTGTTGTACTTGGAACTGCTTGGGTTCGTTGCGGCTTCACTGGCGCGATTCTGGAATTCAGCCTATCTGCATGTAGAGTAATTTCGCGCACTGGAAGCGATCGCGTTGCTCACAACTCAGCTGTGAGCCTAAGATTGTTACTCCGTGTAATCCGCGCCCGAGTGGCGGAATTGGCAGACGCGCCGCACTCAAAATGCGGTATCGAAAGGTGTGTGGGTTCGAGTCCCACCTCGGGCACAGTGTTTCCGCAGGTCAGCGGCCTAATGGGCCGTTGACTGTGGACAAAACTCCAAAAAGTGTGGACAGCGGCGTAGCATTTTTTCTATGGCCAGCATTCGAAAGCGCACAAAGAAGGACGGAACTACGTCCTTCATGGTCTGCTGGCGGGACCCGGCCACCACTAAAGAGCAAGGCATTACATTCGCCAACGAGGCAGAAGCCGTCACGCTGAAGCGACTCCTTGATGCCAACAACCAGTCCTTCGAAATCGCCCAGCATGCGATGGTCAAGAACCAGACCAAATCACCCACTGTGGCGGCGGTGATCCAGGAACACATCGACCTTCTGGTGCGCCCGTCCGTCGGGACGGTCCACACGTACCAGACGATGTTGAAGCTGCACATCGCGGACGTCATCGGCCACATTCCCGTGGACAAGCTGGACTACCGGCACCTGACCTACTGGATCAAGACGATGCAGAAGAAGGGCAGGTCTCCGAAGACCATCAAGAACAACCATGGCCTGATCTTCGCGGCCATGGAGACGGCCGTTATGCTGCGCTACCGGAAGGACAATCCTTGCCGACATGTTCAGCTCCCGTCGGGCGAAAAGGCAGAGGATGAGGCCCGGTTCCTGACGCACGCCGAATTTGGGATGATCCTTGAATGCATGGGGGAGCGGTACAGGGCTTTCACCGAGTTCCTGGTCATGACCGGAACCCGCTTTGGCGAGGCAACGGCCGTTACCGTAGCTGACGTGGACCTGATGTCCAAGCCCGCAACAATGCGGATCAATAAGGCATGGAAACGTGGCGCTGATTCCGAGTACTACATCGGTGCTACCAAGACGGGCGCCGGCAAGAGGACGGTTTCCTTGAACCCGCATTTGGTGGAGGTGCTCATTCCCCTGGTGGCCAGCCGGCCTGGATCGGAGCTTCTGTTTACGACGCCAAAGGGTGAACGGATCATTCACAAGCTGTATTGGCATCACTACTGGGTTCCGGCAGTGAAAGCGGCGCAAGCGCGCGGGCTGACCAAGTCGCCCCGAATTCACGATCTGCGCCATACTCACGCGTCCTGGCTAATCCAGGACGGCGTTTCTCTGTTCACTATCTCCAGGCGCCTGGGGCATGCGTCCACTCGTACAACGGAGCAGGTGTACGGCCACTTGATGCCACAGGCACTTCAAGATGCCGCGGATGCCGTTGAGCGGTCCGCCGTCGTCTGGCGCGGCTAGCGGCGCTCGCCCAAATTATGAGTATTTCTGCCGTGCCTTGGCCCGGGTCCCGATCATTCGGACGGAGGCCTGGGAAGGAGTAGATGATCGGACTTCGCGCAGCTGGGCAATCTCCTTCAGGTGGACAGACGTGAAGACGATCTTTCCCTTGCCCCAGACGGAATGCGGGAACTCTCCCTTGGCGGCCCCCTCACGGAGCCACGCCTCTGAGCACTTGAGGACCGAGGCGGCCTCGGCCGGCTCGAAGAATTCAAGTTTCATGCCTTCTTCGATCCTTTCGTGATTGTGCTGCGGCAGTGCTCCGTGCTGAGTCCTGCCCTAGTTCATCGGAGCAGGGCCATCCGGCGGCATGACCGCGTTGCCGAAAGTCGCTGCAAAGGCATAGGTCTGGCGCCGCACTTGCTCCGGAGAAGCCGTGAAATGGCTGGAGGCGCGCTGCACGAGGCCTGCGTTGCCAAGGAAGTAGAGCTGCCGGCGGATGGTCGACGGCGATGCCTGCAGCTCGGCTCCGATTTCGCTGCACGTTGATGGACCGTTCTTGAGTAAGAAGCGGACAATTTGGCTTCGCGTTCGGTTCATCAGGATGTTCGACATGGAGACCGGAACCTAAGGAATGAAGGGAGCGTGTTGCTGTAGACGGGTCTACAGCAGCAGGTTACCCCTGCTGAGGTCATGATGGAAGGGCTTGTTTTTGCCCATGAATCTTCTAAGGCACCGGGACCCTGATTGCCGAGGCGCATGACTCGCGGAATACTGGGCGGTAGGGCGGGGGCGGTACCTGACTGGACTGCCGGTGTTGAAGTGGCTGATCAAGGGGCGTTTATGCGGATTGACGAGACAGGGCACGGTGCGGGGCTGTCGCCTCAGGCCCAACTCGCCCGTCGTTTGAATCTGCTGCTCGACGTTGTAGTTGCAGAGCGCGGGAAACCGGTGACGTTCAGGGAAGTGCAAGCAGACCTTGCCCGGAGGGGCATCAAATTGTCCCGCGCGCGCTGGTTCTACATGAAAGAAGGGACTGGCCGCCTGGTCAGCGATCCGGTTTTGCTGGCTGGCCTCTGTGACATCTTCAAGGTAGACCCGTCCTATCTGACTGGCGATGATGCAGCCTTGCCCCAACGCATTGATTCCCAGCTTGAGTTCGTCAAGTCTCTGCGTGCGGCCCGTGTGAAGACCTTCGCCGCACGAACCCTTGGGGACGTATCACCGGAGACCTTGCAGGCCATATCTGAATATCTCAACAAGGATATTGGGCGCCACCCGGGCGGGGAGCAGGCGGCGGCTAGCCCTCCAGAAGATATTCATGATGAGCCGCCAGCAACTCCTTGATCCTTGCCGGGTTGGCTGAATAGCGCGGCGATCGGCCGTGGCGACGGCCTGGTTCGACATCGACTACGATGGCGCCGGACTCCTCCAATGCCAGCAGGTGCTTGGCCACACTAGGTTCCCCGGCGCTGACTGATGCCGCAATGTCCCCACGGGAGGCCGGCCCGTGCGCCGAAAGGTAGCGAAGGATCTCATTCCGTGAACGGTTGCCGAAGGTCGCGACGGCGGCTTCGACGTCGGCCGACCATGCGTCGTCGTGAGGCTGGGTAATCCTTGGCATGGAACCATTCTTATCTACAGCTCGAAGAAAAGTAAGACTCGTCGTCTTGACGATACTTTAATTATCCTTGAGAATAGTTTGCATAGCCTTAGTGCATTCGCGGTCGGTCCTCGTTTAGAGGCCATTCTTGAGGTGTCGGGAGTGCCGCCACCGGAGTTACTGGAAGCG
The DNA here is from genome assembly GCF_037911235.1 of Arthrobacter oryzae. Lineage (GTDB taxonomy): Bacteria > Actinomycetota > Actinomycetes > Actinomycetales > Micrococcaceae > Arthrobacter > Arthrobacter oryzae_E. The sequence goes on along the minus strand of NZ_JBBLYW010000032.1, from coordinate 70,002 downwards.
TTTAGTCGAAGCGGTGAAGACCAATGCGAGTCGAAGCCAGAGCGAATCAGGCCCACCATGACGCAGCAAATGCAGTTACCGTTGATGTTTCCTTGCACAGGCCGCCAGCGCCGACCGCGCTGGCAGTCCCGGTGGATCAAATCATGGTCGCCGTCGACGGTGTGCGCCGATATGTCGTGTCGCATCTGTCCCGGATCGGCCGAGCCTGCGACGTGGACGACGTTATGCAGGACATCCGGGTAGCGGTGTGGGATGGAGTGACCCGCGGCCATTATCGGCAACTCCCAGGTATTCCCTTCGGGGCCTGGGTCCAGGGAGTGTGCGCCAACGTGTGCGCCGCGCATATCCGCAGGGAACTGAGCCATCAGACGTTCCCGTTGCTCATGGAGCCCGGGGATGCGGACGGTCCGGCGTCACTCGATGCTCTGTCTATTCTCGGTATCGGCGGAGTGGATCGCAGTGCTGAGAAGATCATCGATCAGGAATGGGCGCGAACGATTATCGAACTGACGCGGGCAAGCGTGCCGGCGGAAGTTTGGGAACTCGCCGTTGGCAGTCTTACCGGGCCCCGCCAGTATGGTCCGCCATCGCCGCAGGACCGCCGCCGATGGCATGCTGCGACCGTAGTGCGCCAAACAGCCAGGACTGTTCAAAACGCACTGGAGGTTGAGCCGGCGGAGATCCGCAACATCGCGGACGTATGCCAGCGTGCGGCGGAATGCCTGCCCACGACTGTGCTGCGCCGTACTGCGGCAACCATTGTTCGTCCCGATCTGCGAGGACCAGAGCGGACCGGGGCCTTGGCCTCGTTGGCCGCTGAACTTGGCGTCACGGAGCGCTACGTTGCTGTGCAGATCGGCTTCGCCCGAAGGCTGTATCAGACGTCCTGGCGGATTCTCCGGGGTGGAAGGCGACCTGCCCGCTGAGTCATGTCCTCAGTCGACCATCTTGCAATGAACAGGTGAGGAGGCTGGTATGTCGATGACCCGGAGAATTGCATTGCCTGGCTCGAGCAGCAAACGGCGATGGTTGGTCCTAGCGTTCGTGCTTTTGAGTGTAGTCACCGTGTTGTTCGCTATCACGCGGCCTACCCCGAGGTCCGCACCTGAGACAGGTCCAGCGCTGTCGACGGCTCCGACTCCCCAGAGTTCGGCGGCCTTCTCTACTGGGCCGCAGTCAGAGGCGCTGACGACGGCTCCCCCCGCCGTCGAAGGACCTGGCAGGTATGGCCCGCCCCGCACAACGGACTTCCGCAAGCTGGCATCGGCGGTGGCGACAGCTGTCTACACGTGGGACACACGTGGGGCTTCGTACTCCGAGGTGTACTCCGGCCTCCGAAACTGGTGGCATGTGCTCCCTGACGGGTCCAATCCTCTGGCCGTGTTTGTCCGGGAGTTCGAAGCGACCGGGATCAACGCTGGAACCTATCAGTATCTGGCCGGGCAGCAGGCGTTCCGTTCGGCCGGGGTCGAATCCATGATGTGTGATAGTGAGCTTGCCAAGGTGCGGGAGCGACCGGCGCCATGGGTTGGTCTCCATGTTTGCACGGTCTTTCTTCGCGTCTTGGATCAGTCAATTTCTGCCCGCAACACGTACACGGCCCCAGTCAGCGTCATGGTCAACTGTCCGCCAGCCGCCAGTGCTCCTTCGGATCATTGCATCATGGTCGGCTTCTACGCCGCGCCGAACAGGATCGTCTACTAATGCCCGCTCCGGCGTTGCTGGCTGTCCTGGCAAGGCGCCGGATCATCCTCCGGGCTCTGGTGGCCGCGGCCACGACCGCGATCCTGGCGGGTGCTTTTGCGCTCTGCGCGGCCGTTGCGGTGCTCGGCGCCAATGCGACGAGCATCGGCTCGATGTGCTCTTCAGCAGCGTTGAGTGGTCAGCGAGGCGCCGACGTGGGTGGTGTCTTGGACATCGGCAATAGCAGCCAGCCGCCGGTCAACCTGACGGCCCGGCAAATGAGCCTCGCGGAGGACTACATTTCAGTTGGCAAGCAGTTGGGCGTGCCGCGAGATGGGCAGATCATCGCAATCATGATGGCTCTGCAGGAATCAAGCCTCAGAATGCTGGCCAACGTGAACGTCCCCGAATCTCTCAACTATCCGTATGACGGTATCGGAAGCGATCACGATTCCCTTGGCACGGCCCAGCAGCGTCCAGCTGCTGGCTGGGGGAGTGTCGGAGAGCTGATGGATCCCATCTACAACGTACGGGCTTTCTATGGTGGACCGTCTGGTCCCAACCGGGGGAGCCCCCGCGGGTTGCTGGACATCCCTGGATGGCAAACGATGAGCAAAGGCCAGGCTGCCCAGGCTGTTCAGGTGTCGGCGTTTCCTGACCTGTATGCGCGATGGGAGCCGGAAGCATCGGCAATCGTTGTTGCGCTCGCAGGAGGGACAGCACCTTCTCCTTGCGTCGATACGCCGTCCGACTCAGCGCCGACACCAGAGTCGGAAGATTTGAGTCAGATCCGAAAGGATATCCTTCGGTTTACCCAAACCGGCGTCGGTGGGTCCTATGTGTGGGGCGGGACGGCGTTCAAAGCGTGGGACTGCTCCGGCTTCGTCCAGTGGGTCTACCGGCAGGCCGGAATCAACCTCCCGAGGGTGGAGCAATGGAGGGTTGGGGTGCGGACGACCAATCCGCAGCCAGGGGACCTAGTCGTCCAGAACGCACAAGGGCCGAACAACTGGGGCCATGTTGGCATCTACGCCGGCGATGGGATGATGTACAGCGCACTCAACCCTTCGGTGGGCACTCTCGTCCATCCGATCGCGTGGAATTCGGATACGGCCTATTTTGATCTCTTGACCGACAACTAATTGTCGCCGTACCCGTCCTGGCGCCGGAGTCGGGTAGCCGTCTCGATGTATCGATGTTTTCGTTCTGCCTGATTGCAGCATGCTCAAGCATGCGAGGGGACGGAGGCTAGACATTCTGAGGTAGTGGGAAGTCTTGGATTTGCCGACGTCACTTAGGTGAGTGCGGACGAGGAGAGTCGTTGGTGGAAGTCTGTTGTGAGAGCCTGCAGTCTCTCCTCCGATAGTGCATCGGCATTGCAGACACACTTGTTCTTCTGAACGCCCCATTGACCGGCAAGGTGGTGTGCGAACTGGCGCTACCCTCTGGATGAACAACTCAAAGCTGTGAAGCGACGGCATCTCAGGGCGCACCGCCGCCTTCGGTCACGACGCTCCAGTCGTCCGGACGAAAACAAAGAAGAGCGGTCCAAGACAAAATTGCCTTGGACCGCTCACCCTTGCTTGACTGGACAATAGCTTCGAATCAGTCAGCGCCAGGGCCGAACTGTTGGACGAGCTCCGGCGTATTTCTGATGTGGAGCTCGAACTCAAGTGCCTGATCGTCCTTGGCCAGCTCGGTTAGCATCTGAGTGACAGTAGTGCTCTGGTGCGTCAGCTGCATTGTCACCTTCAGGTGGTCGATGTCCGGTTGCACTTGCGTGCGTTCGACCCTCCCGAACATCTTTTTGACTTCCACCCACTGCGGTTCATTGTGCTTAGCCAACTGTCGGTCGAGGTCGGCGCGCAGACCGTTCAGGTGCGCTCGGCTCTGATTATTATCTGCTTGCTTCGCTGTGATCTCAGCTCGTCTCAGATCAAGATATGGCCGATTACTCAAATTAGTCGATCCTCCTATTCGGCATTAGCTGTCACATCGCCGGTTATCCCCGACGATTGGCTTCTTCGAAGGTCTCGATCATTTGTTTGGCTTCATCAATGTTCCGTTGGTAATTGTCCAACACGAACTGTCTCGGAACGGAGCCCGCATTAGCCATCGAGACGACAGCGTTGCTGTACTTCTCCTCGGCCTCTGCGAGCATCTCCTTGGCATTTGCGATGTTTTGGTCATATCGGCCCATAATGCTCGCTTCCAACAAGGTGAGAAGGCTAGTAGTGGATCTTAAGCGTATCGATAGCACCTGCAAGCCCGGGAAGGTTTTTGGCCTTGTCCTGCAATTTCTTCAGGATGCTGTTGTCGTGCCGAAGTGCTCCTTTGTCGGACTGCTGCTTGAGGTACGCGAAGTCTTTTTTATAGTCATCCGGAATGGTCGCCATTGGAAAACTGCCCCCTATTTGTCTTTGCGCTTACGAACGGAACGGGCCCTGCGGGCGCCGCATGATCATCATGTCCGACGGGTAGGCACTAATCAAGAGTTTTGAAAATTGAATGCTCCACGGGCGTAATCCTTCCGTCACGGATGACAAAATGACGGGCTTGGTGTTGGAGGATCTCGCTCTGTTCCGGAGCAACAAGGAACGCCGTCCTTGGGCTAAGGACGCTACCAGCATTGAACCTTTGCGCTATCAATGGCACTTAGGATTTTCCGCTGATTTCGCCTCTAATAAAGCAAATTCGCTACAGCTCGCTCTCGCCCTTCCACTCTTCCGGTTTCACTCGCTTGATGCTCGATGAGTGCGCCCAGCCCATGTGGTACTTGCCAGAAGAGTCGAGCCATTCAATCAGGCCGTAGGTGTGCGTCCACCCAACCGCCTTGCCGTAGATTCCGCTCACATAGACCAGGGGCCGGCCATACTTTGGGAAGTCGCGGATTGGAGCTGGGTCGTCAATCGGTCGGCTCTCTTCGGCCTGCATCCGGGCAAACATGCGCTCGGAGTCGTCGGGAGTACCACGCTTAATCACCTCTAAATTATAGAACATATGTTCGAATAGTTCCCTGGCCCCAGAGCCTCTCGCCGCCTCAAAGCGGCATCCCATTGGTCCAAAGCCTTAGATACCTGCTCCATAGCCAGCTGTGGGTAAAGCCAGGTACGCCGCGCGGTTCCTCAAAGCCCGCGTCGGCGACATCGTCGATGAAGATAACGCCAGGGGATGATGGCAGCTGCGGCTTCATCGTCACGGACTTACAAGCCCCGAACGCCCTCCGGAAACCGCTCGAAAGCTGCGAGTAGGCCATTCCCCGCTCGGCCGGGACTGCGTGTTCGGCGTGTTGTAGCTAGCTCACGCAGCGAATCCGTGTGCACGTTGCGCAGGTGTATCCATAAGGTCAGACAGAAGGTCATGTCGTCCCACCCCGCCACCTCCATGAAGTCGTGAGCCCAAACCACTCATTCCCCTGAAGACGACAGATGGAGCGCGCGATGTTTTTGGCAGCTGTGGACCCTGGCATCACCCCGAACACGAACTTCCCCTTTCTGGAATCGCTCAAGCAGGTCGGCGGAGGCATCCTGGTTGGGGCCTTCATTGTGATCGCGATCGTCGCCATTGTCGGGGCCGCAATGCTTCTCGCCGGCAAGCTCAGCCAGTCATCACGGCTCGCCTCGGGCGGCGGCATGATCCTGCTTTGGACAGGACCGGTGGCCGCGATACTCGGCGGGATCAATGGCTACATTCTCTGGTCCCAGTCGGCGTTCAATCTCGGATTCTAGGTCCAGCCAGTCATGCCAGTTCAGTGCGACCTGGACGGATGGTGGCCGCCCGGTTGCGGTCTCGTCTCTCAAGCGAACGACGGCGTCCAAGGCTCCATCACGTCATTCTTCGCGAACATTCTCCAAAGCACCGCATCCTGGATCTGGTCTTTCATCACGGGCGCTTTCAGTGTCTCTGACGTCGATGATTCTCAATGGACGGCGGTCGAAGGACTAACGAGTTGGTGGGTTGTCATCATGATGACGCCGCTGGTCGTGGCCATGATCCTCCAGCTGCTGTCCGGTCTGATCAGCCAACAGCCCCGCCGCTTAGTGCGCGCTATGGTCGGCGGCGCGGCGGCCATTCCCCTGGTGGCCGGTGCCGTTTACCTTGTCCGCCAGCTCACCAAGGTGGGCGATTCCGCAGCGACTGCACTGCTGGGGTCCATGGGGACGGATCCCTATCTGGTGTTCATGCGGCTCTTTGGCTTCGAACGGGCCCCGGCGGACTCCGGCAGGGAATGGAACGTCGTGTCGCTGGCCCCGGGAACCAGCGGAGGTGCGGCCGGGGCCGTCGTCGTCACGGTGATGGCCGTGATCGTCGTCTGGATCCTGGCGTTCATCCTGATGTGTTCGATGATCTTCCGATCCTTTGCGCTCATCGTGCTCGCGGCCGTTGCTCCAGTCGCTCTCATGCTGATGCCGTGGGAGAAAACGAAAACTTGGGCCCGTCGGTGGTGCGAGATTGTCGTTGCCTTGCTGCTGGCCAAACCGCTTGCCGCAACAGTACTGGCCGTGGCCATCAAGCTCTTTGCCGACTCCAAGTCATTCGCCGGGCTGGCGGCCGGCGTCGTGGGCATGGCACTGGCCTGCGGTGCGCCTCTGATGGCACTGCGGCTCGTGAGTTTCGCCGGAGGCGAGCTGGCCGCGGCTGCGCAAACTGCCGGCGGCGGCCACGTCCTCACCCGCACTTCCAGCTTCACAGCCCGGCAGATCAGTCGCCAGACCGGTGGCCGTTTCACCTTGGCAGGGATGGCTGGCCGTTCGTCGATGACCCGACCAATCCAGTCGAGTCGTCAGCAGTTTCCCACCCGCACGCTGCCGGCCGGCGCCCCACTTCCGGCACGGCCAACGAGTACGACGCCGTCATCGGCGCCAGCCGGGAATGCCAGTGCGTTGATGCTCGACGCCGGCGCTTCGGCCGCCAGCGCGGCCTCGCCTCAGGCAAGTAGCGCACAGCCGCGCCCAGCCCCAGGTGCATCGGCACCGGGCAGCAGAAACGGCGGCAAGGCCCCTAGCGAGCCCCCAAAGCCGCCGTCGTCGAACCTACCGAACGACTCGCCACCGATCACCCCGCCAGTCCAGCCACCCATCCACCGGCCACGAATCATTCAGCCCCCAACCGATGGCGATTTCCATGTCTGAAACTTCACGCACCCTTGAGGCAGTCAAATTCCCCCGCTACGAGCGCCGCGGCTTGTTCATGGGACTGAAGTGGTATCAGTTGCTGTTGCTGGCGGCCGGCGTCGTTGTTGCGAGCCTGGCGTCTGCATCTCAAGGACCGATCGGCCTGTTCGTGTCGGGACCCTTGTGGCTGATGTTGATGCTCCTCGGCCTGTTGCAGTATTCACGGATTCCGTACCCGGTATGGGTCAGCCATGCTGTCCTGTTCTTCTACCGATCGATGGTCGGACAGACACTGTTCCTCACCAGACCCGAACGGGCGGTCCTGGCCGGACGGCTGGCGCTGCCGGGAGGGCTGGGGAACCTAGAACTCCGTCGGACCTCGCGAGGAGAGTGTTTCATCGTAGACGCCCGCGGCAGGGAGGCGATAGCCGTACTTCGCTGCAGCACCCGATCATTTGCGCTGTTGGACAGCGACGACAAAGCATGGGCCGTGCAGGCCTGGTCCCGCGTACAGGCGGGCATGGCCCAGCGAACAAGTCTCGCGAGAATCGCCGTGCAGGACTTTACGGTTCCGTATCCGTCCACCGCGCTGCGGGACTTCTACGAAATGGCGTCACCGCGGCCAGCGGGCCACTCCAGCGAACTCACGTGGGGGCAGCGGGCGTACGAGGATCTCATCTCGGCGGCGGGATCCACGATGAGTCACGATCTCCTGATCGCACTTGTGGTTGATACGGCCAAGGCCCGACGCCGGATTAGAGAGTCAGGCGGGGGACTGGTCGGCGTCGAACGGGTGCTTCGGCTGGAGGTCGAGGCCATGACTACCGCGCTGGGGACGCACAGCGTCAAGGTGGAGGAATGGCTGCCGGAGGGCGGAATCCTCGACGTCGTTCGGGGCGCCTTCGATCCTGCCGCCGTCGCAAGCTGGGCTGGGAAACAGAACGAATCACAACCCCGAGACTCCATGAGGCCTAACGTGTCTGCGGGGCCCATGGCCGTGGAAGAGCACTGGACATACGTCCGCACTGATTCCGGTTTTCACCAGACCTTCTGGATCGCTGAGTGGCCGCGGCAGAAGGTTTTTCCGGGTTTCCTTCATCCGCTGATTTATGTGGGCGACTTCCGGCACACGGTGACGGAGGTGATTCGGGCCGTGCCCACAACTGAGGCGCTGCGGGACATCCGCTCCGCCCAGGAGGCCCATGAAACCAGGCGCCGCATCAACACCCGCTTCGACAGGCCACTGACACGCGAGCAACGGGCTGAGGAAGAAGAGGTCGCCCAGCGCGAGGAGGAGATCGTCGCAGGACACGGGGACGTAAGGCCCGCTGCCTACGTCACCGTTACTGCAGGGACCCTGGAGGACCTGGCCCGACACCGGCAGGAACTGGAGTCGGCGGCCGCGGGGGCCTTCGTCGAATTGCGCCTGCTGGCCGGGCAGCAATGGGCTGCGTTCGTCGCCGGTGCGCTCCCGTTCGGGCGTGGTCTGCGATGACGCGTACAAACCAATCCCTGCAATACCTGCCTTCGGGCGTGAACCGCAAGGAGCATGAGGAACGACGGTGGCGGGCGGCTGGCGCTGACAGCCGGCCTTGGGCCAACGCTTTTAGGCGGGCCGGTGAGGTGGTTGGCACCAGGTTGGACACCGCTGAGCGCGGCGGCGGCTGGGGGAGCAGGGAACCCGCCTCGCTGCGTGGCCCGCACCGCCTGCGGCCGGCACCGCACCGCGCGTCGACCCTGACCTTCGCCGCTGCGTATCCGTTCATCACAGAATCCGGGCTCGGCCACGAAGGCACCTATATCGGCACAGACGTCTTCGGCTCCGGAGCATTTTCCTACGATCCGTGGATTCTCTATGACAAGGGCGTCATCAGCGGACCCTCGATCGTCGTCATCGGCACCGTGGGGACCGGGAAATCCATGTGCGGAAAGTCCCTGGTGGCCAGGTCCATAACGCTGGGGCGGAAGGCCGCCGTCGCCTCCGATCCCAAGGGCGAATGGGTTGCCGTCGCGAATGCGGTTGGTGGCAAGGTCATTTCCGTGGGCCCCGGTCGGGCTGCCCGCGTCAATCCGCTAGACGCGGGGCCGCGGTCTAGCGCCTTGAGTGAGGCGCAGTGGCAGGCGGTGGTGCGCCAGCGCCGTCGTTATCTGTTGGTGGCATTGGTGTCTCTCATGCGGCAGGGCATGCCCCTGCGTCCGGTGGAGCACACTGCCCTGGACATGGCTCTAATGGAGACGGTAGCTGAGAACTCGAATCCGACGCTGCCGATGGTTCTGGACCATCTGTTGAACCCGTCGAAGGAAACGATCGGGCTGGTGGGCAAGGACGGGGGACTGGCGGTCAGCCACTCCCTGAGGCGGACGGTCTCCGGTGACCTGGAAGGCATGTTTGACGCCCCCTCTACCGTCGCTTTCGACGCCGATGCGCCGATGATGGTGATGGACACTTCTGCGCTCATCGGTGCCTCAGAGCAAGCCTTGTCCCTGGCGGCCGCGTGCGGTGCCACTTGGCTGGAGGCCGCCGTCACCAATCCCGACGGCGGCAAACGGCTGGTGGTCTACGACGAAGGCTGGCGCATGCTGGCCGATCCGTACATGCTCGCCAAAATGAGTGAGCAGTGGCGGTTAGCCCGCACCTACGGCATTGCGAATCTGCTCATCATGCATAAAGTCGCGGACCTCAACGAAATCGGAGACAGCTCCAGCGGGCACCGGCAGAAGGCACTCGGCCTGCTGACCGAGGCGGACACCAGGATCATCTACCGGCAAAAGCACGACGCCATGCGACTGACGAAAGAAGCCCTGGGCCTGTCGGAGGCCGAATGCGAGCACGTAGAGAACCTCCCCAAGGGTGTTGGCCTCTGGAAGGTCGGGAACCGTTCCTTCATTGTGGCGAACCGGGTCACGACCGATGAGCTTGAAGTCTTCGGCACCGATGACCGGATGATCTGAATGCCACAGACGAGTTCGCGGCGAGGCATCGACAGTCCGTTGGTCACGGCCGGGCTTATCGCCGTGGCTGGTTATGTCTGTCTGAGTTTCCTGATCCAGGGGGCAGCTAACGTCGTGATGGGTTGGCGCTGCGGCGGCAGGCCGCCGTCGCCGTTCAACCCGGCCGCCGCCGTCGGACTTTTCATCGGTCGGATCGATTGGATCGTCCGAGTACCGCAGGGATGCGACGTCGGAACCGGCAGTATCTGGTGGATCGTTGGCCCTGTCATCCTTCTGGCGGCTGCGCTCGCTGTCGGGTCTGTCTGTGCCTGCCGAAGGTGGAAGCAGTCAGGCGCGTGGCTGCGTCAGGACATCCTGAACCGCGAGGGCATCGCGCGCCGCACCGAGATCCTCCAGGATTTCGGGGCTAGGGCCGTCCTGAAGCGCGGCAAGTTCACTCGGCCGGGCCTCGCAAAGCCGCGGGTCCAGGACTTGGCCTGGACCTTGGGCCGTTCCCGCGGTGTCACGATCCATGTCTCCACGGAGGAATCGATGGTCATTCAGGGTGCCCCGCGATCCGGTAAGGGCCTTTACGTGATCATCAATGCCATCCTCGACGCGCCGGGTGCTGTGGTCACGACGTCGACCCGCGCCGACAACTTGGTGGTCACGATGAAGGCCCGCGCTACACGCGGCAGGCCGGTCACGGTGTTCGACCCACAAGGCATGTCCGGACTGCCCTCAACACTTCGCTGGTCTCCCGTCCGCGGCTGCGAGGACCCGGATATCGCCACGCGCCGCGCTCTCGTTATCACTGCGGACACGGAGATGAAGGGGGAGAACGCTGCATGGCAAAAGCGCTCGCTGATCATCCTGCAATGCCTCCTTCATGCTGCGGCCCTGTCCGGCGAGGGCGTCCGCGCGTTTCGGCGCTGGTCCTCGAGCCCGGTCTTGGCACGTGAGGCGTTGGAGGTCCTGAGCCAACCGGCGGCTGCGCTGGGATGGCAGGCCGATCTCATGGGCATCCTGGAGGATGACCCCCGGAACACGTCCAACTCCTGGATTGGTGTTTCGGCTGCCGTCGCACCGCTGTCGTCACCGAAAGTGCTCGCAGCACTGGATCCACGGGACGAGTCTGAGGAATTTGACCCAAAGACGTTCATCCGGGACTGCGGGACCCTGTATCTGATCGGCACCCGTGCGGGAGCAGCTGCGGCAGGACCGTATCTTTCGGCTCTGATCGACGACATCGACAACGCCGCGCGCGAAATGGCATTTGTCTCCCCTGGTGGAAGGCTGGATCCGCCGCTGTCCCTCATCCTGGACGAGATTGCCAACCTGGCACCGTGGCCGGGCCTGCCCATCGCCCTCTCCGACGGGGGCGGCATCGGCATCTCAACCCTGGTGGTGCTCCAATCCCTGTCCCAGGCCCGCACTGGCTGGTCCATCGATGAGGCGGCCACCATCTGGGACTCGGCCATCATCAAAGTGATCTTCGGCGGCGGCTCCGACGAACGTGACCTGCGCTCGCTGGCCGGGCTGCTGGGGGAGCGGAGCCTGACCCTGAACACCCGTTCCTGGTCTGCACAGGGCCGGCAGGACGGCGAACAGATCAGGGAAAGCCCGGTCCTGCCGCTTCATGAGATCAGGCGCTTGCCGGCAGGCACGGCCCTCATGCTGGGACGGCGAACCCGGCCGATCCTCCTGGACTTGCGCGAATGGCACAAACGAAAAGACGCTGCCGAGCTCGGCCGGTCAAAGCTGGAGCTTGAACGGACCTTGGCTGATGGGCACCGTCTGAGACAGGCAGCACCTGAGGAGGCGGCCGATGGCCAGCCATGACGACGTCGAACGCTTTGAGATCCCGTCAGCCGGAGCGGACGACGATGAGCTGACGGCGGAGCTCTTCCGCTCTGCATTCCGGCCACCGGGGCGGGCATCCGGTGTGACGTACCGTTGGCGGGACATGACAGCTGAGCAGGCCGGAAGCGTGTGGCGTTCTTTGGCGGTCTGGGTCCGCTGGCTTGTCGCCACGTATTTGCTGACGACGTCAGTCGTTCCCGGTTGCTGGTGGCGCCACTCCGAGATCGTCGCCGAGCTCTATGCCCTTCAGCGGGCGGAACTGGCCTCCTACGCCAGCGATGATCCCGGGTTTGGGCCCCTGGCGTTTCACGAACGGCTGCCGCACGCCGTCGAGCGTCTACGGATCCATACCCGGACTGCCGGTTGTGTCGGGCTGCAGGCGCACAAGGAGTCCGCAGGGAGAACCTTGCGGCTCGACGCACCTGAGTTCGTTGAGTGGCAGGCGGGTTCCCACCAGATCGTAGACGAATTCTGAACTTGGTCACTTCACGCGGACCAGGTGGTGTGAACCAGTATTTGCAGAGTAGCCTGCAGGATTTAAGGACTTATGGTAAGACACCAATGGAGCCCAGAGGGTGACCGTGTGTGGCAATGAGTTGGGCTCCGAAAGCCGCGCGTCGACGCTTTGCAGCGGTTCTCCTGAGGGACCGACCTGTTGTCCGTGGTGTTGGGTCAACAACGGGATCGCCGTAACAGCGGAGCGGTGCAATGGTCACCCTGCCTGCACAGATAATCGTTATAACATCATTTGGTCATGATCGAAGATGCTGCCGCCTCTGCTTCTGTCGGGGTTGGATAGCTACCGCGAAGACACAAGCCGGGTCCGGTCAACAGTCGGGTCCAACACGTCGAAAACGTTGCAGATACATGTAAACGTCCACGCAAATTTTTTTGGGGGAATCTTATGAGTGATGCAGTCGAAGAATCCGGACAGGACAAGGTTCAAGGAAGAAATTCCTTGTTGCCGAAATGGGGCTGGTCCGGCCTGATCGGTTTGCCGATCCTAGTGCTCGCTTGGTTCCTGAACGAATGGGAACAAGCGTGGTGGAACAACACTCTTACAAACGTAGGAGTAACCTCTCTGTTCATCATCCCGGCCGCGATTATTGGACACTCATTTTCCAATTGGAAGCAGAGTGTCAATGATAGAACGACCGCCGCAGAGACAAAGGCTGAGGCCGCTACTACAGAGGCCAGTGCAGCCACGAAGGAGTCACAAGGCGCAAAAGCTGACGTAGAGATACTCTCAAACGCCCTCTCAGCCAGTGAGGGGCGGCTATCGAGCCTTGACTCCATTCGGGAGCAGTTTCTGGCTGAGCAAGTTGCTGAAGCGGACAACGAACAAGAGATTTATGCCGAACTCGCTAAACGAGGTGATCGGTCTAGCCTCCTACACGTACTCCGTCACGGCACTGATACCGGACTGATTAGCGAGCGAGGCTTGCGGTCTCCGATTTGGGAAACCGGCCTGCACTACAGGTTCTATCTGGAGAAGGAGACGCTCTTGGTCATCATCGAGAACGATGCTGGGCATGAACTCGCTGAGTTCGCGTGGGATGAGCATATCGATGAGATCACCTTTTACAAGAAGCTTCTGAAGGCTGTTCAAAAGCTGGGTGCCTACCAGGGGGTCATGACGTTCGATCCAACGCAGAACATGGAGAGTATTGCCGAGTCGCTGGAGTACGCCTCGCGCTTTCGCTCGCAGAAAATGCTCATGGGCACCGAAAATGTCAGGGACATCATCGAGTTTGTTGAGGGCTGGTACATCACGGAAGAGGGAATGTTTCCGAAAGGCCGCGAGCACTACCTTATTGAGGCGCACCGGCTCTGGTCCCTTGATTGGGAAGAGCACATAATGGGCAAACGCTGGGACGTCGGCAATATTGTGGCTGCAATAGCGGTGGCCCGGGCTCTGCACGCGAGCAAGAATCCCGCAAAGGCCACTGCGGGTGCAACAAAGTAGCCTCGGCCTCTATTAATGACGGCGGAGCGGCGCTACCCTCGTGGCATGAAAGATTGGTCGAGCTGAGGAGCTCGTCGAGGGAGAGGATTTCTTCCTCATCCCGGAGGATGCTGACTGTTTTACCGTTGTGCCGGAGCCGGACGGAGCGGGTGCAACTACCAAGTTCGCCGACGGCTCCTTCGCGCGAAATTAGAAACCGAGGAGCGCGTAAGTGACGAAGGAAGAGATTGCGCTTTGGGTCCAGGTGTCAGCCGTGGTCGTTGCCGTTCTGGCCTCTATCGTCGCGCTTGTCATTTCGGCGTTGGACCGGCGAAATGCGCAGCGGATTGCGGCTGACGACCGGCGCATGGCGGTGAAGCAGAGCAAACTGATGTTTGAACTTGAGGCACTCACACGGCTGTCCCAGAATCTCAGGAGGGGCGGGCATACAGACAGCCAGATACGCCAAGACATGGGCGCTGAGGCCGCGGCGCTTATAGATGCAATCGGGCCGGAAAGGCTTTCGCGCAACTGGGAAAATCGGGTCGGCCTGTCGCGCGCGGAACTTGAAAAGCTGGTTGACGATCCAAGCGAACCGGAGTTCAACCGCATGGCGGTTGAGGCTCACCTGGCGCTGGAGACGGTGGCTGAGGAACTTCACGAGCTCATTCGCCGGGGCGAACCGTGACTGACAGGCGACGACGGTGGCCGGCCGTCCTAGACGGCTCAGACCTTAGCTGGAGGCCCGAGCCGCCCTACATATCGGGTGGCGAAGGCCCCGTAGCCTTCCTCACTGCCCGCCTCGCCTTCGACGCGCGTATCGCGGTCCGCCGACCGGCCCCTTTATCGAGGCCGACGTCGCCGACCCTCGAGCCGCCCTGGCGGCCATGGCGGAGCTCGGAGGAGAGCCCGTAGTTTCCGAAGGGGCGCCGATGCTGGGACGGGTGCCAGCCAGAGGTGTTGCGTAGGCGGGCTGAGAACGGCTGTAGACCGACCGAAAGAGCCCACCCTGGAATTTACCCGGGGTGGGCTCTTTCGTGGCCTCTGCTAGAAGTCGACGGGGAGGTACACGAAGAAGCCAGTTAGTTCCTCGCGCTCGTCGTACTTGGCTCGTACGCCGACACGAAGGAGGCGCCGTTGCGGCGGAGCTCGTCGACAATGCGCGTCGCTTCGCCGACGCCGCGCCGGGTGAGACGGTCCAGGCGGTAGACGGCGCGGCCTTCGGCGATCGCGGCCAGAGCTGCGTCGAGTCGGGGGCGGGCGGCCGTGGGATCGTAGCCGCTGGCGCCGAGGTCCTGGTAGTGCTCGACGAAGGTCCAGCCGCGGGAGTCAATGAGGGCGCGCGTCTGCTTCCGCCGGGCTTCCGGCGAGCCTTGAGATTCGTCCCCACGTTGCCTAGATTGCCGGACGTAGGTAGTGGCCTTCATGGTGAGCATGGTACGCGTTCGGTGGAACGCGGGACGCCACCATGACTAGGTCTTCAGGGCCAAGGCACAGCATGTCAGCGGCACGTCACGGCATCGGTCTGAAGGAGAATCAGCACAGAGAACTCCTGATTCCTGGTGCCATCAGGCCGTGGCCGAGCTCTATGCCCGGCAGCGGGCGGAACTGGCTTCCTACGTCAGCGACGATCCCGGCTTCGGACCGCTGGCCTTTCACGAGCGGCTGCCGCACGCCGTCGAGCGTCTGCGGATCCATACACCCGGACGGCCGGTCAGGCGCACAAGGAGTCCGCAGTGAGAACCCTCCGGCTCGACGCAGCGGGCTTCGTTGAGTGGCAGGCGGCTTCCCATCAGTTAGGGGACGAATTCTGAAGTCATGCTGTTGGCCGCCTCTCAGGACATGAACAAGTATCCGCGGGGTGGTCCCGGCCGGATTCCAAGAAGCATGAAGGGCGGCTGTCGTGGCCCCTGAATCTGAAGACGCATCGAGTGCAAAGGCGGCAGCTGTTGCGCCGGGCCCGGGTAAACCGGGCAATCCGCGCATGACACCCGAAGAGCGCATCTCTGCCTTGACGGATGGCCTCCATAAGATCCTGGAAAAGGCGGTGGAATCTCCGTCGCACTGGCAGGTGCTGCTGGACGCTTCGGCAACGTTGTGGCGTTACTCGGGCGGCAATGTTGCCCTGCTCATGATGCAGATGGCCCAGCGCGGTACTGACGAACCGACTCTGGTGGCCGGGTACAAGGAGTGGGCCCGCCACGGCCGTACGGTGATGCGAGGTGAGCATGCACTCTGGGTGATAGCTCCCCGCACAGCCCGACTTCAGCAGGTCACGCTTCCTGACGGTACCCGGCAACGCATCCCTGCGGGTGAACATGTGCCCCATGGCGCCGTCGACGACGGAAAGAAGACCGTCATTACGGGTTGGCGCGGCCAGGCAGTCTTCGATGTCTCACAAACGCAGGGAACTCCGCTGCTGGTGCCCCGGGCCGGTGCCGGGTCCTCGGTGTACACCGCTGAGTTGTGGGGAAATCTTGCGGCCGTGGCAAGCAGTCATGGCTTTAACGTCCACGTGACCGATGCCCAGTATGGGCTGACGAGCGGATTTACAGATTTCAGCCAACACCGGGTTCAGGTCGGCGCCTGGCTTGGCCCGGAAGAGCGCGCAGCCGTCCTTGCACACGAACTTGGGCATGTGCTGCTTCACGGACCCGACGATGCAGTCGGCCGGCTGTATGGCAGCAGCGCAGACCATCGCGGACTCGCTGAGGTTGAGGCTGAATCCGTGGCATACACGGTGCTGAAGGCGCACGGGATCGACCGTGGCCCGCAATCAGCCAGTTACCTGGCTGGATGGGCTGACGCCGTCCTCGAAGCGGAGAAGGACGCCACGACCCACGATGGCGGCGGCAAACTACCGGCATCCCGTGCGGACATTGCGAAGTCAGTACTGGGCAGAGTCACCGCTGCCAGCAAGGGAATTCTTGAAATCACCCGTCCGCCGGGATTCGGCGGCAAGATCACCGCCGTGGACGCGGATCCGCGGTTGAACGCGTCCGCGGCCTACGTGGGCATGGTCCAGCCGGTGCGGTCGGCTGACGGACCGGCGATTGCCGGGCCGTGAGCCCGACAGGCAACAAGTTGTCCGGCGGGAGAGTCCCGCCGGCGTTGGAAAGGACAAGAACCATGGGCACAAAAATCCCGATCAGCATCGCCGGCAACCTGGTTGCCGATCCCGAGTTGAGCGTCGGCGAAAGCGGAGTGGCCCACGCTAAGCTCCGCGTCGCCGTCAACCAGCGAATCCAGGGTGCGGACGGCACTTGGCAGGATGGAGAACCCGTCTTCCACAATGTCTCTGCGTTCCGTGCGCTGGCCGAGAACTCGGCGAGTTCACTGAGAAAAGGCGACCCGGTAACCGTGGCGGGCGAGCTGGAATTCCGCTCGTACGAGAAGGACGGCGAACGCCGCGAAGCCCGACGCATTGTCGCCGACACCATCGGACCGGATCTCCGCTTCGGGACCGCGGTGTACCAGCGCATGTCGCACGCGGCTGCGGCACCGGATGCTGAAGTGCGTGCGCGCCTTGAGACGCCCGTATCAGCAGAGGCTGGGACCCCGGCATACAACGTCACGTCAAAGAGCCCGGTGGTGGTGCCCCCTTTCGGGGCAGCCGCGGGGAGTGAAATGAGTTTCTGATAGCAGTAGGGGCCGTTCCTATGACTGGAGGCGAGCTTTGCCTAAGCGGGTTGGCTAGAAAACCAACCCGCTTTCCCCACTACGAACCACAGACTTGCTTTGTTCTTGCTGGATGGCTCGTTCGGCGATCTCTCGGAGCCTCCTTCGCACATCAGCATGGCGCGGCTTCATGGCTGCTGACTCGATATCTGAGTTCTCATTGCTGGAATAGGGGCGGAAGGACCAGCAGCCCGCGAGCTCACGGGCGATCGCGGTGGCGATTAAAGGGGTAGACGTCAAGGACGCCAACGCCCGTACATACGGCGGGGTACAGCCCGTGCCAGACCTGAGGCTCCGACGTTCTGAAATGGTCGGGACGACGCGGTTGGATTGTAGCGTTCCTGGCGCCCGCTGCTGCTGGCCCTCTTCTCTGCATGATCACCGGCGGCACGAGCGCGGTTGACCAGTACATGGAGAAGGTTTGGGAGATGGGTGTCGCAGCTTTGGGTGGAGGCAACCGCCGCCGCTCCCACCGCGGTGACCCTGATCGGGTCCCGGCGAGCAAGCCCTCAGCGACTCTCGCCCGCGTCCGGTGGGGATTCCTGGCCCGGCGCGCTCGGTTGGCGGCGATCGGTCAGGCACCCCGGGCGGGAAACTTAGCGAGTTCTCAGTCAGTGAAGAGATGAAATCAGCCGCCAAGCCAGGGCATTATTGTGGACTCGAACCTGAGTTGGCGCGAGCGGGACCAGCCGGCGAGGTGTGGCCGCGACAAGACTCGGGAAATTTGCCAGCGGGTCCCTGATAAGTGCGCTTATCGGGGCATGGAGAAGCACTGCCGTCGCGTGACGCGGTGAGGGAAAACAACCGCATCCTGATCCCCGATAAGATCACGAGGAGGTAGTGCGCTCAAGCGCTGCCATGGCTCATTGGGGGAAGAGGAACCGTGGCCGAGGAACGTCTGAGCCAGCCGGAGGCACCGGGGCAGCAGATCAAGCTGCGCACCCTTGCCCCTGAATTCAAACCGAGCCAGCACGGGATATACGTGCGGCACCTTGAGGAGGCGGTCCTCGACAAGAGGAACCGCAACATCGCCCTGACCGGCCGCTACGGAGCCGGCAAGTCCAGCGTGCTGGATGACTTTCAGAAGAAGCACCACAAAGACACTGTCCGCATCAGTATCAACACCCTTGGCCCGGATAAAGACGACGAGGACCTGACCAACCGGATCCAGAAGGAACTGGTCAAGCAACTCGTCTACCGGCTGACACCAGGGAAGATCCGTCGATCCAGGTTCGCCCGGCCCAAACCCGTGACCAAGGGCCGTGCGTTCCTTCATGCCCTCTTTATCAGCGTGGTGGGCCTGGGGCTTCTCTGGGTGCTGGGGGTGCGTTCCGGACCCGGCTGGCCGGACGCCGCAGCTGACTTGCCCGGGTACCTCGTGCGGGCGGGAATGCTTTTCAGTCTTGTCCTAGCGTCCCTGTGGGCGGCCCGATGGATCATCGGCGACCGGATCGTTTCGGAGGTCACGACTGCCGGCACGAAAATCGCCCTGGGCGAAGGCCCGACCACCTATTTCGACAGCTTTCTCGACGAGATCGTTGCCTTCTTTGACACCGTCAAGCCGAGGTTCGTGATCTTCGAAGATCTAGACCGCTTCGAGGATCCGCAGATCTTCGACTCGCTCCGGGAACTGAACACCCTCATCAATGCTTCCGCGAACTGGCCGGCCAGTGACGAGCCTCTGCGGTTCATCTACGCCATCAAGGACAGCCTGTTCGAGCAGCTCGGAAAGGAGCCGGAATCCAAGGACGGAGAAGGAAAGTCCAAGGACGGCGAGGCTAAAGCCAGTGACGGCCAGGACAGCCCCACAGCCAGCGCGAAGCCCCGGCTCGACATTGCTGCAGAGGCGGTCCGGCGGGCGAACCGGACCAAGTTTTTCGAAATCGTCGTTCCCATGGTGCCGTTCATCTCGCACCGCAACGCCCGTGACCTCCTCGCCGAGGAGCTGGAAAAACTTGGTCTTGCCAAGAACGTCGTGTCGCGCCCTCTCCTGGACCTGATCGCACGGCACACCACCGACATGCGCCTGATGAAGAACATCTGCAACGAGTTCGTGGTGTTCGCCGAGCACCTCCTGTGGACGAAGACCCCCGCGCCGGGCATGACGGTGGACCACCTCTTCGCACTCGTCGCGTACAAGAACTTCCACCTCGCCGACTTCGAGGCCATCTCCCAGCGCACCAGCACGCTCGATGAGCTCGAACGGCTCCATCGCGACGAGGTCAGGACACTTATCGAGGGTCTGCAGGAGCAGCGGCGCAAGCGGATGAGGACCGAGGAACAGCGCGAGCGGAAAGAGGAGACTGCGCTGGAGCTGGGGCAAAGGCTCCGCCACATCAAGGATCTTTTCCCTCCGTCAAACGGCTGGCAGTACATCTATGTCAAGGTTGATGACCAGAATTACGCGTTCGACGCGGTTGACACAGTGGCGTTCTGGGAGCGCGTCGCCAAGTCGAAGTCCTTCTCCATGGTCCAGAGGAATACCTCAACCCTCGTGACGCCCTCTGCGGAACAGATCAGCCGCGTTTTCCCAGAGGTCATGAATTCCGCGCAATGGTTGGATCCTGATCCCGTTGAGCTTGCCCGCCTGATCCAGCGGTACGACCAGGACATCGCGACGTTGCGAGGAGCGGACTTTGCCGGACTGGCCCGCTACGAACGCGTACCGAAGGGAAGAGCCGGGTTCGACCAGCGCATCACCGACGTGCTTGAGTCGGGGCTGGCGCGCGATCTCGTGCGGCGGGGTTTCATCACGCGCAACTACGCCGAATACTCCGCGATCTTCTACGGCAGCTTCGTCGGAGTCGATGTTGCCTTCTTCTACAACCACAGCGTCCAGCCGAACGAGATGTACCTCGACCACGAGTTCACCTCTGAGAACGCCATAAGTAATCTGCTCGAACAGGTCCCGGCCGACTTTACGAGCAGCGTGAGCGCACTCAACCTCCAAGTCGCGTCATACTTGCTCAAAGAAAAGCCCGAAGACGCGAAGCAACTTGTCGCGTACGTCGTCACGCATGACAGCAAGGACGTCCAGGTATTCCTGGATGCCTTCCTCAACGCACCTAACGCCCCGCGCGAGCTCCTCGTCCAACAGCTGACGAAACACCCGTGGCTTGACATCTTCGAGTACGTCGCGAACCACCCCGGCATTCCGGACGAAGAGACGCGGCTGAAGCTGTTCGACGCGGCGCTCATGAACGCGCTGCATGCCGACGCCTACGAGATCGGCGAGTCCTCCCGGGCGCTGCTCGAGTCTTCCTATCCACGGCTCACCGCCGTCCGCGAGAGTCTGACCGCACCTCAGACTGAGCGGGTCTTCGAAATCCTCGAGACGGTGGAGCTGCTGGTCACGGACCTTGGCGATCTGAGCGCCCCGCTCCGGGACCGCATCGTGGCGGTGCACAGGTACGAGGTCAGCGCGCCAAACCTACAACTGGCACTCGGGATCGACGAAGCCCCGACGCTCGATGAGGTGCGCAAAAAGCCAAGCGTGTGGGAGTTCTGCAAGACACGCATCGACGACTACATCGCCGCGATGGAGACCGACGGATCGGCCCAGCCGATCGTGCTCATGGAGTCCGTACTGGTCGATGTCATCAACGAGCAGCACGGCTCCTGGACGGAGGACCAACTGCGCGACGTCATCGAGCGGAGCTCAGCTTCCGCCACAATCCAGGAGATCGAGGACGTCCCGGAGCCGACCTGGCCCTTGATCGTGGATGCGGGCCTCATGGCTCCGACGGTCGCCAACGTGTCCGCTTATGCACCGGCTCATGGGGTCGACGAACATCTGTCCGGCCTTCTCGTCCCGGATGGAGCCGATCCGGTCGAACTGCGGGACGTTGAGGAGGTTGCGGACCAGGACCGAGGCGTCCTCGCGGTCCGCGTGCTGAATGCTTCGGCGCACCTGACGGCGCAGGCCCGGGTCCAGCTCGTCAAGCAGCTGAATCCCGAGTCCGCGATTGAGCTCGCTGAGGTGACTCCGAGCCCCGACCAGCTGCTCGCCAGGGCGCTGGAGGGGAAGCTGCTGCCGGATACCTTCGACACCTTCGCTCATTTCGCGAAGGGCGGGTGGGAATCGGTCTCCGAGGCCTTCGCGGTGTCGGAGAATGCATCGGAGTTCATGACGCCGGCGCTCTTGGCGGGTTTCGTCGGCGAGTTCGTGGAGAGCCCATGGATTCCCGACGAGCTGCGTCGGATGGTGGTCGAGCGCCTTGGCGACTATGTGCCCGGCGACGACAAGAAAGCTCTACGCGCCGCTGGACAGTTCGCGATCGGCTACCAGATCTGGCTGCCCCTCGGGGAGATCCGTCGTATCGCTCGTGTCACACAGGACCCGGACATAGTCCTGCGTCAGCTGACCCACGCTAAAGACACCGACCCGGCCGATCTCTCGGGCATCCTCGCGTCGCTCGGCCAGCCCTACGACGAGCTGTCGGCAGGTCCCGGGATAGAGTTCGACCTCCCCGGAGGATCGTCGAACGAGACGCTGTTCAAGCGCCTCGAAGCCGCCGGGAGAATTGAGATCGTTCCGAAGCTCATCCGCGGAAGGAAGGTCCGGAATCTTGTTTGAGACCCGGACGGAGAAGCGCGTCTGCCCGAAGGACCTCACCGCCCAGATGACAGACGCCGGTAAACCTGTTCTCGCCAAATATCGAGAGCCCTTTTGCGACTCTTGGTGGTTCGACCGCTCGCACCTGAAGCAAGACGGCCGGCCTGACTTCGATGTAAAAAAGAGTGACCCCCGCCCAATGGGCGGGGATCTGCGTGTACTTGTGAGCGAGGGTGACGCGCGGCCGCCTCGGGATTGATGGATTCCACCATGCTCACGTGGCCGCTTACCAGCACGGTCCCGGTCCGGTCTAAATGAAGTAGTCCGGCGTCAGGAAGCTTCAGCGTTCAGGATATGCCCGTGTCGGTCAATCCCAGGTCTGGCCGCACCAGCAGCTGCCGTCCTTGTGCTCCTGGATGACCAGAATCCGTTCCTCACCAAGCAAGATGATGTCTTCGTAGCTGAGCATGAATCCAGTTCAGCATCAGCAGCCCCCAGGCCCGGTGGCTGAGTTTTGCGCGGTTCCCAATTGCGTTACGCGATCCCTGATGTCAGCAAGCGGTTCCGTCAACTGGTCTGCTATGCCGGCCAGATGCACGAAGGCCTCGGTGCCTAGCAGCACCATGCTCGGCAGCATCGCACGGAAGTGATTGTGCGGGGCTGGTTCCATGTGAAGATGCATTCCGGGCTCATCAGGGTCGAACTCGACATAGGCTTCTGAACTGGTCAGTGTTGCATGGGATTCTTGGGTATCCGTAAGCCAGATTTGGAAAAGAATCTGGTAATCGGAGATGTCGTTCATCAAGGACTTGAGGTCTTTGAAGGAGACGCTGTCCGATCCGGGATCCGCTTCGGACTTGAGTAATTCGATGATATCCAGCGCGCCATCGGGTAGAGGGGTGCCGGCCTCTGCCGCAAGTGTGATGTTGCCCAAGCTATGTTTGCGCTTGTTCAATGCTGCTTCGACGAATCGGCGGGTGTCGACGGTGGTGGCCCAGTTGAGCCTGATGACGTGTTCAACGACGGAGCGTCGGAGCGGGGCGCACTCGACGCCGAATCCGCGCTGTTCTAAGAACCTGATGGCCTCGGCAGTGCGTAGGATTCGCATAAGCCACCCCCACGCGATGCCGACCGCACGGACCGCGGCCTCATCATCTCGGTTCCATTCACCAAGCAGAGTCGGAGGCAGCGGCGGTAACTTTTCGATCATTGTTCTGAAATCCGCCAGGATCTTGTCTTCTTCGTCACCTGGGCTCTTCGTGGTCGTCATGCTCCAAGACTGACGCCCGATTTGGCCAGCCGCAATTCAGGACAGCGACGGCTCGGCTCGAGCAGACAACCGCCGCACATCCACTCCGGACACAACCAATGGACGGGCCACTAAAGCCGCCGCGCCTGGCTCGTGACATAAGGTGTTCCTGTGTCTGATCTTGCTCTCGACTTAACTGCGGAGACTACAACTTCTGCGGTGCCGGCTTCGCGCGCGTCCCTCACTCTCGGCCATGTATTGACCGGCATGGGTTCGGATATCGACCCGGCGGTCCGGCTGGAGGATGTATTGCTGATCCGCCATGCCTTCAGGCCCGGCGACCCCACCGCGCTGCGTGGTCCCGAAGACCTGGCCGAGGAGCGGGTCATGGCCTACACCAGGGAGCAGGGTCTCTCTCCCAGGCAATTCCCCTCGGATCCTCCCCGTTTCTGGGTGATCCTCATCGCCGACGGCAAACGCCGCTCCCGGTTGTGGGGCACCTTCGAGAACCATGGCGAGATGATCGCAGAGCGTACTGAGGTGAACCGGTTCTTCGACCTGCGCATCTCGGATTTCCTGGCACCTCTGAATGACCGGCTCGTGATCGAATGGGACAGTCCGCGGAACTGGCACCGGCGTGCCACGAGTGCCGCGAACCTGCCCGTACTGGAGATCGCAGACCGAGACAAGGAACCGTTCCCAGGATTCGATGGGGTGTTGCTCACCTACCACCGACTTTGCGAAATGGTAGAGAGCCCCCGCTACGCCGATTGGCGCACTGCCCTGAAGGAAGTGCAGGGCATCTACCTCATCACTGACTCCACCAACGGCAAGCAATACGTTGGAAAGGCGGACGGTGCTGAGCGCATTCTCGGACGGTGGACGAGCTACGCTCGCGACGGCCACGGCGGGAACGTCGCACTTCGTGAACTTGCCTACGACAGTGCAGCCGGAGAAACGACCAAGACAGACCACGCCCGGCATTTTGTCTTCAGCCTTCTTCGCGTGTTCGGACCCAGCACACCCTCTACAGAGGTGGATTCAGCAGAGTCTCACTACAAAGACGCACTGATGACACGACAATTCGGCCTCAACAGAAACTGATCGACCGATGACACCACGTCCACGCCGCGCCTGGCAGGCGGCAGCAAAAGCCAAGCAAGAGTCCAAGGAACTGGGCGAGCTGCACGCGATCGAACCAGCCTCCCGGCGCAGCGATGGCTCACCCAAAGTGGGCCCTGGCCAGGTTTACGTGGTGAGCTCCGGCAAGGTCTATCACCCGGCCTGGTGCAACTCAGTGGGCAACGTCTGGGACGACAACCCCAAACGGCTTCTGGTCGTCGAGGAGACCGGTCTTGGCGGCCGTCAGGCCTGCAAAGCCTGCGACGAACCCCTGCAGGCCTGATTTTGCATGTTTAGCGGCTACGACTGAGTCAGGCCTCCGGCGGTCCTCTCCGTAAGAGACGGTCCGCCCGCATAGGATGATCCCATGTCTGAACCCGAGCCAATCATGATCCGGAACAGTCTGCCGAACATCCTCGCAAATGAGGCGTACGGCCCGGATTGGAAACGCACGCAGGATGTCATGGTGGTCATAACAGTAGGTGGTACTTCCACTCACCTGGCTTTGAAGTCTGCACCCACCACGACGCTATGCGGTCAGAATTCCCGGTTCGTGGCCCGCGCCTGGTTTCTCCTCAGCGGCTGCATGAAGTGTTCAAAGGCTGGTCTCAAACAGGGCATCGCCACAATCACCGATACAGACGGCACACTCATCGACCTGGCGACCAACACCGAGAGCAAGCTGCCGGAACACTAAGCTCTTGCCGCTTCGAAGGCAGCTTCCTGGATCTCCATTGAGGGACCGGGCCAGACCTGAGTGATAGCCTTGGTCAGGACTGCAGAGCGCTCCTTGATGTCGGCTTCAGTCCAGAGATCGATGTGGCTCTGGATGATTTCTTTGTTGAGCACCAGAAGGCTGAAGGCGTCGAGCAGCGTTCGCTTACCCTTGCCGGACTCACCACCGTCGATGAGTCCCGTGGCGTCGCTGTCTGTCCACGGACGGTTGGATAACGAACCATTGAGTGACTTGGTCACGAGCGTTAGATTACCGATCGTGTTTACGACTCGGTCACGGACAGCTGCCTCTTCGGGAGTGAGTCTTGGCGGCGGGTCCCAGTGGGTTCGCCAACCTTGCGGCATGACGTGCTCGATTTCCAATCCCCATGGAAGCTCGACTGCTTCGTACTTCGTGCTTTGGTTGCGAAGTTGTTGCTCTACAGCACGGAGGACTACCTGGAGTCGCCACTGGCGGATGTTCCCGTAGAGCTTCACATCAGGAAGGGTCGTCAGCATCTCCTGATCGGAAGGCCAGTAACGGGTCTCCGCGGTCTGCTCCGAAAGAAAGTCCCGGATGGCGCTTCCGGCTTCGCGAGCATCAACGCTCCCGAGCGACTTCAAGGTGGCCACCATGAAGCGATTTACATCCTTGGAGGTCTTCCGCAGGAGTGTACGGCGAATAACCCAGCTCTCGATTGCATCCAGTGCTATCCGCAACTGGTCACGGGGAACCGAATGGTTCTCGGAGAGGAGCCAGAGAAAGACGGGAGTGGTGGCCGCCAGCTCCATCGTTTCTATAACCCGGGAGCGGAACCGTCCTTCGGGCGTTCCTACGTCCAGTTCGCTGAGGCCCCGGTAGGTGTCGGCATCCTTCCGCAGTTCCGTCAGCAAGGCTTCCGCGCCAACGGGCGTAGTCAGTCGTGACCCTGCGTAGTCCGCGAAAATTCTAAACACCAACTCCGCTTTGACTTCTTCCTGTAAACGCATCGTGAGCCAGTACTGCAGGAAGATGTCCACACGGGACCGAATTTGACGGCCCTGGGAGATTTCAGCCCGCCACCATACGGTATCGAAGTCGGCCCAGTGCGTCCTGGACCACTTGTCCACATCAGCACCAATCTGTTCGCCCTTGCGGAAGACCCAGTTCTTGATGAGGTCCGCTTTCAGCAGAGGTGTGCCCCGGTCGTTCAGCGTTTCGAAGATCAGCTGTGAGTCTTCATGTCCTGACAAGTCGATGGCGACGACGACCAGTCGATGTTCAAGCGTCGAGCATAATTCCTTGGCACGGAGCTTTTCTGTTCCGGGTGGGACGATCCCTTCCTCATCCGGCGTTCCTATCAGCCACTGTTCTATTTCGCGCCGGAAAAAGTCGTGGGCCTCGATGACTCGATGCTCCTCGACCCGCGGTTCCTCTGGATCCATGGCATGGGCAAAGGCGCTTCGGTCCGCCTGGGATGGCCAGAGTTTGAAGCGCTCGATGCGGCCTTTGAAGGTCAACGCCTTGTTCAGAATGAGCTCTTCGAGCTGATCCGCTTCCGTCTGGTGTCCGCGCCCAGCGACGATTTCATGTGCAGCATCAAGCAAGAGCTGAAGTGTCGTCATGCGCTGTTGGCCGTCGATGACCTCGTGCCGTGTCACATCGCCGGCAGATGGTGGCTTCGACTCGTAAACTACCGCACCCAGGAAGTGATTGGGAATTGGGGGCTTGCCCCCGTCAAGAAGATAGCTCTCGGTGACGCGGACCACGTCGTCCCACAGAGGGGCCCATTGGCTCTCCTCGTCCCAGACATAGGGGCGTTGAAATGCGGGAATCTCAAAATGGCGACGACCCTCGAAAAGATCTCGCGGGCTTCGAGGATGAGTATCCACTGCATGCACCTTTCGACTACGACGTCCTCCGTCACACGCTATCGGTCAACTAAGCACGAAAGCGACAAATCAAGCATCGCCGTCATTTGGGTCGCCGGCTTTGATTGACACCGGCGCGCTCCCGCGTTTGATTCGAGTCCCGAAACTCATCCAAATGAGATGATCGCCGAGACGCAACCTAATCCGCACCTGAATGGAGCCATTATGACTGGACCGCAGTCCGACCCATCATCGTTAGTCAAAGTTGAATTGAACTTTGGCGAACCAACCTACCTGAGGCTTGCTGCACGCCTCTACGGCGAAGACACCGAGGAATGGTGGAAGGATCTCGGTGATCTGCTGTATGGCCGTCCCGGCTGGTACTGCGAAATTACGTCAACGCCTGAGATGGAGCTGATTTGGTCCTACGGAGCGGTTGGGTCCTCGTTGTTCAATATCTCGTATGAGGACGAACCCGGCTACGCCCTGTTCGATTGGGAAGCAGACTCCACGAGAAAGTTCCAGACAGTTGATGAGCTACGCAAATGGCTGGATGAAAACGAATGGCGGCACGCAGATCACACTCTTAAACTGCGTGATCTCGCTTCATCCTCTGACTGGGCAGTTCTGAAAGCTGTTGGCTTCGACATAGACGTGACCTTTGACGACGACAGATGGATCGGAACTGTGCGCAAGCTGCCCGTAACTATGAGTGCAGGGATGTCCCTGGCCGATGTCGTTTCACAGATGCGCGAGGGGATTGCCCAGGCTTTCGACGCCCCTGCCTCCGTCGCCAAGGATCTTCAGGTACGGGTACACCTCGATCCCGCTTCTGCCGCGGCTTTGACCAGCTAACTGCGCGGGCAAAGAGATTACGGACCCGCGGGCTGGGAGCCTTGAAGTACAGCTGTGCCGTGCGTGGGACTGCGCGCCTGACTATCTCACTGGTGCAGCGTCCGTTCCGGGTGGCTTGTCCTAGCGGTCCCGTGAGGGCGGAAACACGACAATGCCACGGCCCGGGACGGGGCTGGACGGCGGCTAGTATCCAAGGATGGTCAAACAGATGAGGGACGCGGCCTTCAAAGCTGAGCAGTTCGCCGGTGTGCACCTTCCACACGTCACCGCAGTGAACCAGTTGGTCGAGTCCCTCCGGGAGCCTGAGCCTTCGACCGGCCGCGGGTGGGTGCCGTACGTCGCGCCTCTTCATGGGGGCTCGGAGGCCAGGATCCTGAGCATTTTGCGTGATCCCGGGCCGATGACCCACGAGACCATGGGCTCCGGAATGCTGTGTGTGGAGAACGACGACGATTCCGCAGCGCTCCAATGCCAACTGCTCGCCTCGGTAGACCTGATGCCTGCTGACCTGACCCCTTGGAACGCCTACCCGTGGTACCGCCACGATCAGTCCAGCGGTCTGAGGAGCCCGCAGATCACGGAAGGGCTGAACCCTTTGGCCCGGTTGATCGACCTGATGCCAAAGCTCGAAGTCGTACTCCTCCAAGGCGGCGAAGCGCAGACCCTGTGGAAGCGGTTCGCCCGCAAGCACCCCAGAGTCGCTGCCCGGTATGCAGCAGTGGAAACTTATCACCCTGGAAGGACTGCGCTCAGAGACCCTGATCCAGCAGTTCGGGAAGCTCGGGCCAACCGCCGTTTCGTAGCTTTTCGCGAGGTCCGTCAGATTCTGGGCCGCGGTCAGGATGGCCGCTAGATCGGGGACCGTCGCAGCCGTTTATCCATGACCTCCGTGGAGCCATCTGGCTTGGGATACGGCAGAGCCAAGCTCTTAGCTACGCTTTTCGGCCGGCCGGTACCTGTCACCAAAGGCGACCAAGGAGCTCTGGAGCAGCGTCATGCTGCCCAGTATGTCCACTGGCCGGGAACGGGATTCTGCCGGCAGTGGGCTGACCATCCAGGCGGCGAACACGTTGTGAGGAATCTTCAGGCTCATCGCCTGGTCAAAGAGGCGCAGCACAGGTTCGTGGAAGAGTCCATCTTTGAGCTGGAAGCCCGGGCAGAAGGTTCCCTCGCCGATGATCTGTTTACCGGACTAAGTTGACGGTTCACGGCGCGTGTCATCGGCTGGGACGAACCCCGTCAGCGTCATGCTTTGGTCATGGAACTCTCGGATCGCAGTTCGGATCGGCATCGGGCGGAGGGACTGACTGTCGCGAACGTCGGGCGGGTGATTCCTCGCTCCGGTGTTCCTGGGTTCGTGGTCCTCGACGCGATGGGCGAGGAGTTCGCTCCTGCCACTGCATATCTGCTTGAGCTGGCAGCGACGGACCGTTCGCCTCAAACGGTACGAACCTATGCCTTGTCGTTGCTTCGGTTCCTTCGATTTTTATGGGCCACCGGTGTCAGCTGGGAGCAGACAACGTCCCTTGAAGCGCGCGACTTCGTGTTGTGGGCGCGCCAGACCGAGAAGTTCGTCGGGAATCGTAACGTCCCTCAGCGGCGGGGGAGCCGGAACCTTGTCACGGGAAAGAAGCATCTCGGAATGCGTTACTCACCCTCGACGATCAACCACACGACGACGGTGTGTAAGGAGTTTTACGCTTTCCAGCTTCGGATGGGAGACGGGCCCATCGTGAATCCTTTCGAGCTGCGCCGCGGGCGAGCCCATGCGCATCATGATCCTCAGCGGGAGTTTGCCCCGGTGCGGCGCCAGCCCTTGCGTCAGCGCGAGGCGCACCGGGTGCCAAGATCAATCCCGGATGGAAAGTTCAACGATCTGTTTCGCCGTTTGCGGTCCAACAGGGACCGGGCGTTGGTGGCGTTTTATGTCAGCAGCGGTGCACGGGCGAGCGAGCTGCTCGGGATCACGGGCGACAGGGTCAACGTGGGTGACCAGCTAATCGGCGTTTACCGCAAAGGCGGCCAGCTGCAATGGTTGCCCGCGGCGCCTGATGCTTTCGTATGGCTTCGGCTCTATCAGCTCGAAGGAGGCGTCGCCGGTCCGGATGAACCGGTTTGGCTCACGCTGCGGGGCGAGCCCCGTCCTCTGTCCTACGAAGCCATGCGCGCCGTCCTGAGACGCTGCAACGACCTGCTCGGCTCGAACTGGACGCTGCACGATCTGCGGCACACGTTCGCGATCCGAGCGCTCGAGGGCGGGATGGGCCTTCACGAAGTCCAGGAGTTGCTGGGTCACCAGTCGCTGACTACGACCACGGTCTACGCGGTTCCGCATATGGAGGAAGTCATCGAGCATTACCGGACCCACCTGAGCAGCAGGACTTCCCCTGCCGCTGACAGTTCACCGGCCGGTCAGCCCTATAACCCCGATGAGTTGCGCGTGCTTTGGGGGAACCAGTGACAACTCCGCCCATCAATGACATCCAGACCGCACGACGAAGCTGGAATGACCACACGCCGCCACCACAGGAACAACAACCGCCTGCACTGCCGCCCATCCCGCCTGGACCGCTGACCAGCGCCAGCATTGAGGACATCATCAACCGTCTTGAGGACTGCAGCCAGTACTGGCCACAGGTGCATGAGCACAGGGCGCGCATTCGGCGCCTACTTGGTCATTTGAGGCAGTTGCCGGGTGAAACCTGGCAGGACCGCTGGGCGCTGTTCGAGGGCCAGGTCGGGCATGACGCTCTGACGTGGCGGCTCAGAATAGCCGGCGGTTCAAGCAAGAACACGAAGAATCGCAACGAGGTCGAAGGACTCAATGCGGCGATGGGACCGCTGCTGGCTCTGGACGTCATGCGCCCGTCCCACCGGTGGATCGCGGGTCAGCGCTTTGCCTTCTGGAAAGCACTCAGCCGGTTCCGGGATCCCGCCCACACAGCTGAACTCGAAAACGCCCTCGTCCATGTGAAGGCTTCACCGGCCCAGGCCACTAGCGGGATCCTCACCTTAGGTCGCATTCAGGCCCATACAGGTAAATCGATCCGCCAGCTCACAGCCGAAGACATCCTCGACCTGACTACCCAGCTCCCCGGGAAGCTGATCGACGTCAGCCGCAGCGGGCTGACCGCCGTATGGCCTGTGCTGCACGGGCTGGGATGGATCAGGCACGATTCCGGGACCATGCCCACACGGCTCCGCGTCGGACCGAAAACGGTGGATGAGATGGTCGACTACTACGACATCACCGGCCCCTGCCGGGAACCACTCATACGCTATCTTCAGGTCCGGTCGGCTGGCCTCGACTACGCCTCGCTCTGTGCTTTGGGCAGGTATCTGGCCGGCCTCTTCTTCGCCGACATCGTCAAGCACTACCCAGGCCAACGCAGCTTCGCACTGACTCCGAAGCAGGCTGCTGGCTGGAAAGCCAGAGTCAAAGTCAAGGCCGACGGCTCGCCGCGCCGGGAAGTTTACAGCGTCTTCTTCTCCGTCCGGGCGTTCTATCTCGACATCAGCCAATGGGCACTCGAAGATGCCTACTGGGCGCAATGGGCCGCCCCAAGCCCCATAACCTTCGCGGAAACCCGTGGTTACGTGAAGCACCGGCGCGCGACCATCGCCACGATGCAACAGCGCACCCGCGAACTGGCTCCCGTGTTGCCCCGTCTGGTGGAGGCTGCCGAACAGGCCCTCCGCGCAGCAGAAGCAACCCTGGCGGATGCCACGACGGCCGGCGCCGGCCAAACTATCGACATGGACGGCGAGGCTTGGGAAGTCTTCCAGAGCAGCGAACATGCACATGTCCGGATTCGGCGCAATGGAAAGGACCGGGACCTGTCCTTTGAAGAGGACAACGCCTTCTGGACTTGGGCGCTTGTTGAGACACTTCGACACACCGGTGCACGGATCGAAGAAGTCCTCGAGTTGGTGCACATGAGCATCCAGCCCTATAAGATTCCAGGGACCGGGGAGACCATACCGCTGCTGCACTTCGCTCCGAGCAAGACCGACACCGAGCGTCTGATGGTGGCAGGCCCCGAGCTCGTGCACGTGCTCTACCGAGTGCTTTCTCGTATCACCAAGGACACGGGTGGTGCACCGCTGACACAGCGATGGGACTCAGCTGAGAAAGTGCTGAGCTCACCTCTTCCGCACCTGTTCGTCCGCCGCCGTGGCGCCGGACCGCCGAACGTGATGACGACGGCCACCGTTTCCACGCTGCTCAATGACTTGGCGCGACGCGCGCAGATCCAAGTCAGCGGTGCCGAGGTGAGGTTCACCCCGCACGATTTCCGTCGCATCTTCGCGACCGAGGCACTTGCCAGCGGCTTGCCTCCACACATCGTGCAGGTGCTGATGGGGCACGCCAGTCTGGCGACGACCCAGGGATACGCGGCGATTTATCCCAGGGACGTCATTCGGCACCACCGCACCTTCATCGAAAAGCGACGGGTCATTCGGCCCACCGAAGAATACCGCGAACCAACCGCCGCCGAATGGGACGAATTCGAAGCCCATTTCGTGCAGCGCAAAC
This sequence comes from Arthrobacter oryzae, assembly GCF_037911235.1. GTDB lineage: Bacteria > Actinomycetota > Actinomycetes > Actinomycetales > Micrococcaceae > Arthrobacter > Arthrobacter oryzae_E. The sequence goes on along the minus strand of NZ_JBBLYW010000032.1, from coordinate 37,905 downwards.
TCAGCTTGGGCAGCTGCGGACGGGCATACGGCACAGGCTGCCATCACGAACACGCCTGCCTTCGCTGTGCCCTTCTCCGTCCGGATCCCAGCCAGATCAACAGGCTCCAGGACATCATCGACAACCTCGAAGAACGCATTACCGAAGCGGAACAACACGGCTGGCTCGGCGATGCCGAAGGACTGCGGGTTACGCTCAACAGCGCCGAAATGAAGCTCGCACAGATGTTCAAACTGCAGAGTCACCAAATGCCCGGAGCCGTCGACTTAGGAATCCCAATGGTCGGGCGGCCGAAGCGACACACCAACCCACCTAGACCAGATAGTCAGATGAGTTGAATATATTCGTTGCATGAGTAAACGAGAGATGAGAGAGCCTACTTTTATGGTGCTGTCGGTCCTGGCTCACGGACCGCAGCACGGGTATGCGCTGCTTTCCGAGACGAAGAGGCTGTCGGAGGGACGCGTTTCGCTTCAGCCGGGCACCCTGTATGCGTCCTTGGATAGGTTGCGGGAGGAAGGGGTGGTCACGGTGGTTCGTGAGGAGGTTGTCGATGGCAGGCTGCGCCGATACTACGAATTGACGGATAGCGGAGTTGAGGAGCTTAGCAACGAAGTGCGGCGGCTTGATGCCAACGTTCGGTTGGCTAAGGCAAGTCTGCGGCTTCGCCCTGTAGGAGGCATGGCATGAATGACTCTGCAAGTCTCTTGGAGATTAGTTACCGGCGCGCGTTGCTGGCGTATCCGGCCAGTTGGCGCAGGCGCAACGGTGAAGAAATGGTGGGCGTCCTCCTGGACTCGGCTGAGCGCGAGCATCGAAGCATGGCAACCGCCCAGGAGCTGTTGGCTTTAGTCGGTTCGGGTCTGGCTGCGAGATGCGAGCGAATCCTTCCACGCGTGCCGGCAGAGGCGAGAGACAGAGTCTCGTGCATGTCACTTACGATCGCAGCCGCTTTGGCGGCGATCATGCTGGTTCTCGGTGAACTTAGCCGCTGGTTTCGCTTCAACAGCTACGCCCCCGGCCCTGGGATGTTTGGGCCTTTCACCACGCCAGCATCGCTGACATATTTGCTCATTCTGGCCGCCTTTACGGCCGCCGTGCTCGGTTCCAATGGAGGGCGCCGGATCCTCTTAGGCCTTGCGATGATCTCTGCAGCTGCCATCCCTCTCATTTCCGCGCTGACCAATGGAATTGTTCCCGTGGGGTGGCCGGTTGTGGCGGTCTTTATAGGGGCATCTGTCTTAGGGCTGGTCGGTGAACCTTCGCATACTGAGAAGCTCCGTTGCGTGCTTACCTATGGAGCCCCGTTAGGTGCCCTGGCTTTCGGCTTCACTAGTTACTTGCAGGGAGGCGGCGCGCAAAAGTGGTTCTATCCCGGAGGAATTACCATGGCCGCGGACACCTTGGCACTCGCGGCGGGGTGCCTTCTGCTGTCGGGACTTCTGGTCTTTGGAGTCGTGGGCCGCTGGAGGCCCTTAGCTGTGTTGCTCGCGATTGCTTTGTTGCCGTTGCCCATTAAGGCCCTCTTCGTCGTTTACATAGCCGCGCCTCTTTGGGGAGCGATAGCCGCAGCATGCGTGACAGCGGCGGTCTTCGTGGCTTGGCACACTCGTCAAAGCCAGATCTCCGAACGAAAGGGTGACCTCTGAGGGCGTCGCCATGCGAACTTCCTAGTCACGGCTGACTGGTGCTTAGCCGGCACTGACACGAACTGGATCGGGACAACCTCCTTAGTCCGGATAAGAATACCCGAACTGCCCGGCGCATGGCCTCCGGGTCGCCGAGGGATTGGAAATGCGTCTCCAGGTCTGCCGCTGTCGGCAGGGTGAATTCTTCGCGGATGCTGTTCCAGATATGCTCCGGGACAGCCGGCCAAAACCGCTCAGCCTTCGCATTCGACGCAGTAGGCATGGCCGTCCTTCTCGCGGGCCTTCTGCGAACGGTGGCGGACCAGGAAGCAGGACCAGCAGGTGAACTCATCGTCAGCCTGCGGGATGACCTGGACGACCAGCTCTTCGGCAATGAACTCCCCGCCAGGGGTCAGGCCGTCCAGGGCGTCAGCCTCGTCGAGCTCCTGAACCACGGATTTCGCATCCGGGGCTTTGGCGGACTTCAGGGCCTCCAGGGAGTTTTCCTGGGATTCCTTGACGTAGGTGCGCAGTTCATCGTAAGCGGTTGCCACGGAGGTGCATCTCTTCTCTGTTGAGGGGGTATTACCGGTCCTGCAACGTATGGGACACGGGAGAAATTCCCTGAAAGTGCAGTGCTGCATGGGCACACAATAAGAACCTCCGGGAACATGGCATTGCCGACGGTCAGTGGGGCACCTGGGGTTTCAATATCAGGAAGTGACACCTAGTCTGGGACAGAGCCGATGGCCGCGACATTTGCGGAACCAACCACCGGATTCGTGCGCCTAATCACTCTGGCCTTTGGGGGAACCTTGAGCTATCCGGAATACCCGCAGCAGCAACAGCCGCGCGTCTTCGATACTTCGTTCGACTACATGACCGACACCCCTCCAGGGACTGACCCGGACAGTGGCAGTCCGAATCTCCGGGCGGACCATCAGTTGCTGTGGACCAAGACGCTGAACTCCGGCGTCCTTTTCGAACCGACCGCGCCGCCGAAGCGTACGGACGGCTACCTCATCTTCACCGACCCCTTCAGAGCGATGCATTGGTACGGCAGTGACGCCATCACCCACTCCTACACCGGCCGGGCACGTACGGCGTCTCTGGCGAACGCCATCGCCTCGCTGAATGAGGAGCAGCGGGCCCGCTACCTGAAGCCGCCGTACACCATCGGCAGTGCGATGATCTGGCCCGTCAGGAAGAAGGACCGACCCACGATGAACCAGGCGAGGGGGCTCAGGTCGCTCATCGCCGACCGGATGGATCTGACCCTGGAGTGCATCCGGCGTCATTACGCAGGAGAACCGGAGAGCCCACTGGCCAATGTCATCAACGCGTACGCGGACTTCTTTGCGTTCTTCGACGGATTCAAGGAGTTCGTGGACTTCTTCCACTTTCAAGACCTCGTGACGCCCGACTACGAAGAGGTTCGGTTCTACCTTCCTTTCGACAACTTCAAGCGTTCCGGGATGCCGGCCACAAAAGACGAGTACGTAACGTACCGGGAGGCCACGCTGGAGTTCATCGCGGCACGGAACCGTCGGATGGCTGAGTGGGTCATAGAGAACCACCCCGAGATTGAGGTTCGCCATTCAGACTGACTACGCACGTCGCAGGGTAATAGTCGGCGCAATGAAACCATAGGGGGACTTCATGGAACTACCAGCCATCCTGAAAGAAGAGAACGTCGAAGCCGCAGCCGAACTGCTCCGGCGCTACTACCTTGAACCGTCCACAAAGACGGGGCTGCTCAGTACCGGCAGTTACTTTGATGAATGGGCGAACCGCGGCGACGGCCCTGACGTGAGGGACAGGATCACCGATAGCGACGCTGTCGCCGTGACCATGCTCAGCGTCAAAGTTCCGGCCCAGGCCATTATCGGGCTGCAGGAACAGCCGTTGGCTACGCGCATAGAGAAGCTCCTGGCTGATATACCCACCGACGTGAAGATGAGCCGCCTCACAACCGAAGAAGCTCAGGAGAGACTGGGGAAGGGCAGCCCGGCATGGTTGCTCTGGCAGGAGAAGCGACCGCATCTCATCCCCATCTGGGACAAAGTAATTGGGGAAGTCGTGGGCAAGGACACCTCTGAAGGCCAATGGCTGAATTGGCACAACCTCTTCATGGAAGACCCCGACCTTGCTGGACGATTGGGGCGCATTCACAAGCTTTCTATGGTCCAGACACCCATTTCCGAACTGCGCATCATCGACGCCATCCTGTGGCGCTACGGCAAGGACCATGGCATCAAGGGCGGGCGAGCCGGCAAACTCGGAATCACCTGAATCCCGCCGGTGTCAGCGATGCCACGAGGAACCTGGTCGCATAGCGGGCCAGCGCCCGCGCCAAGTTCGTAGCCGGCCAAGGTCTGCTGACTATAGAGCTCCATCGCCTTTCATCATTTGCTGCGCCAAACGAATCGGATCGTTGGGGTCCTGGGCCGACACAATTTCATTAAGCTTCGCTGTTAGGTATGCGAGAAGCTCGCGGTTCCACTCCAGTGGCGACCCGTCAAAGGAAATCGGTCGTTCTCTGCCCGCATTCTGAATGGCACAAACGACCAGACCGTACATCTCCTGTGTGGAGTCGAGGATGAAGTCCTTTAGGGCCGCGTGTTCGGATGCGCCCAGATCACCCTGCTGCTGGTGATGATTACTGTGTTGAAGCAAGCACAGGCTTTGTCCCGCGTATGAAATGTACTTCTCAATGAGCCATTGACCATCAACTTCGTCATTGGTCATGTAGGTCCTCAAGGAGTACCGGTAGAGCATGGGTTGAAGGTACTGCTCCATAAGCGGCCACAGCATCCGGGGGTTGTTGCCGTTTTCAAAGTACCTAAACGACAGCTCTTCCATGGCGGCGTCAAAGGCTGGCAGAGACCGCGCATCCGCAAGGTCAGGTATTCGGACGGCAGGCCTTGAATCCTGGATATGTTTGGGCTCCGGGCGCAGCGGTATGTGGTCCGTTGACGTATTGTCCATGCTGGGAGTCAGGGCTTTATCAATAATCCGAAGTAGCTCGGATATACCCTCCATCGCCTCGCCGTAGAGGTTTGGTGGGAGCCCTTCCAGCCAGACCGCGATGCGCATTCGATTGCCGTCACGGAACCGGAGCGAGGCAATGAGATTGTTCGAAGGCCCTTGATAGTCGATATGGCTGAGCGCCGGAGCGGACGAGGCGGGCATCAATATGGAGCAGGCATTGAGTTCTCCAAGCTGAGCAAGTATGGGGCTCCCTTCGGCAGGGTCATCCGCCAAGAGGTCGCTTTCCTCGAAGAATCCGATTACACCGTCCTTTGTAATGATCCAGCCATCCCATCGCCGCTCTTCTGCCCCTTCCCCAGATACGTAGGTAGCAGGGAGCATTACTCGATCCCCGAGGAAGGACAGGTCGACTGTCTCGAAGTAGCGGTCCGCTCCTTCCGCCATCGCTTTTACTTCGCGCTCCGCTGTTCCTGCCGGATACCCAGCATCGAATACAGCGCCGCCGGCCGCGCCGAATACCCGATCACACATCTCCTGGACGAGAGCTGCCCTGGCGAAGGGATCCTGGTCGTTCTTGGGTTGCTCCTCGTACTTGCTGATCAACCAGGCCGCTTCTGCTCTTCCAACTATCGGTTGGGGAATACCGGGGATCCTGCTGTTACGAGGCAAGTAGGCTACCTGTCCCATAGCGATAGCAATCGCAGGAGGCACACCCAGAGCCTCAAGTCGACGTCGGACATCATCGGCTGCGCCGTCCAGGATTCTCCCCATGGTCATATGATCTGACCCCAATGGTTCAACGACAACCCTAAGCCGAGAAACTCCCTGCCTTGACAGCGGCCGAAACCATGTCTGGTGGAGACGGGCCCGGCGGGAAGAGACCTGGTGCGAAGGATTGCCCCCGTCCCGCTCGGTTTGGTCGTGTTGCCTGTAGGCTGCAGATCAGCACGAACCCGGTGAACGCACTCGACGACACACAATTCCTCGCTGATACCGTGGAAAGAGGGCAATGGTCTCCTTTTGAACATGTGTGAGTCGGGGAAAGCATGACGGAGTGGAAGCCGGGTTGGTGGGCACGCGCGTTCAGAGGTGCCGGGTCATGGGTGCTGTCGATCCGTGAGGGCCGCCTGCGCGTCTGCGGAATCCCCCAGGAGGTGGACGCTGATGTCATCGACGTCCTCGGACTCGCAGTCGATGCAGGCTCAGGGCAGCTCATCGTCACTCTCGTCCACGGGACGGAGACGGTGCTCAATGGGCTGTCTCGTCGCGCAGTGCGTGAGGTCGCCGCGGCGTACCACTCCGAGCTCGATGAGCGACGGCATCTCGCCGCCCTGCTCTCAAAGGCTGAGGAGCAGGGCGAGACGGCGCGCCTGTGGTGGTCCCGGGTGCAAGAGGTGATGAACCGACCCCGGTGGGCGGACCAGGACACGATCGCCGCACTCGAGGGCTCTCGTCCAGATGTCGCAGCGTGGTTGGCTGCCGACAGCGATCTGAGGCTCTCCGGGCTTCCCAAGGGTAAACGTGAGGACCAGCGTGCCGCAGTCGACGCCTGCCGCACCACTGACTTGTCAAGGTGGGCTGCCCAGCGGAACGAGGCGTTCCTGGAGTGGGAGAAAAACGAGTTGGCGGACTTCTTCCGCACAGTCGAGAAGTCGCCGTTGACGGAAGAGCAGACGAGGGCGACGGTCTGCTTCGACAACAGGGGCCGGGTTATCGCGGCCGCGGGCTCGGGGAAGACCTCGACGATGGTGGCGCGCGCCGGTTACGCGATCCAGCGCGGCATCGCAGAGCCGACCGAGATTCTTGCTCTTGCTTTCAACAAAAAGGCAGCCGGCGAACTCTCGGACCGTCTCGTCTCCCGCCTCGGCAATGATGGTGCCGGCGTGGCGTCGAGCACGTTCCATGCCTTCGGGCTGCGTATAATCGGCGAGGCCACTGACCGCAAGCCGTCCCTTCCCGATGACCTGACCGCGGACAACGGGATCGGGCGGCTCGCGAGGATCGTGGATGCCTTCCGCGACCAGGACCAGGCCTTCCGGCGGGACTGGGACCTCTTCCGGCTCGTTTTCGGCCGGCAGCTTCCGGATCTCGGTGATGAAGCCGATCCTGAGAAGTCGGACAGGAACACAGGTACCAGCGGCTTCGGTCCTCTCGCAGGGGAGATCGTCAAGAGCCAAACTGGCTCTTCCTGAACGGTGTCCGCTACCAATACGAACGTCCCTACGCGTACGACGTCGCGGACGCACACCACCGGCAGTACCAGCCTGACTTCTACTACCCGGACATCGATGTGTGGCATGAGCACTGGGCGCTCGGTCTCGACGGCACCCCGCCGCCCCACTTTGACGGGTATGCCGAGAGTATGCAGTGGCGGCGTCACACTCACGTCCGTTACGGCACTCGACTGATCGAGACAACTTCGGCGACCATCCGGGACGGGTCCGGGTTCGAGCACCTGGAACAGGAGCTCCGCCGGCACGGAATCCAGCTCGAGGAAGACCCCTACAGGGAAGCAGCCGGGGAGCCACCGATCAGCGACCAGGCGATGCTGGCGCTGACGCGGTCCTTCATGTCACACGCGAAGGGCAACCGCCTCACCCCTGACCTGCTGGCGGAGCGGGCCGGCCGGACTTTGCGGGCCAGGCTCTTCACTCGCCTGTACGGCGTCATCCTCGCCGAATGGGACAGCCAGCTCCGCGCTGCGGGCCAGATCGATTTCGAGGACATGCTGAATCTCGCCACCGATCATGTAGAGTCCGGCCGGTGGATGAGCCCTTACCGGCTCGTCATGGTCGACGAGATGCAGGACACCAGCGCTGCCCGTGCGGCGCTGGTGAGGGCGCTGATGAAGACTCCTGGAAACTACCTGTACGCGGTCGGCGACGACTGGCAGTCGATCAACAGGTTCGCGGGCTCAGACCTCAGTGTGATGACCCGCTTCGATAATTGGTTCGGGACAGCGTCCACCATCTGGCTGGACCGCACCTTCCGGTCCCCGCAGTCCCTGTGCGATGTCGCCGGTGGGTTCGTGATGAAGAACCCCAATCAAATCTCCAAGAACGTCCGATCTTCAGCGCCGGAGACTGACGAGACGGTGTGCGCCGTCAGTGTACGGGAGCGCAGCCACTACGGATCGGTCGTTCGGCAGCACCTGGCAACCCTTGACTCAGAGCTCACTGAGCCGGCCACTGTGCTGCTGCTCGGCCGGTACTCCCGGTCCAAGGACGATGTCATCTCGGCGCTGGAAGCCAGATACGCCAACCTGACCATCGAGTTCAACACCGTGCACGCCTCAAAAGGAAAGGAGGCAGACTACGTCGTTGTGCTCGGCCTTGAGAGGAACGGATTCCCCAGCATTGTCGAGGATGATGCTCTCCTGCAACTGGCCATGGCCGCCCCCGACTCCTACCCACACGCAGAAGAACGACGCCTGTTCTACGTCGCACTGACCCGTGCCAAGCGCTCAGCGCTCCTGGTCACGCGCGCCGGTAGGGAATCAGCGTTCCTCCTCGAGTTGGTCGGAGATCGTGTCGTCAAGATCCGATCCGCGACAGGCGACGATATGACCCCAGTGGTCTGCCCGAAATGCAAGAAACACACGATGAGGGAACGCAAAGGGCGCTACGGCCGGTTCTTCGGCTGCACCGCGTACCCGACCTGCAAAGGAACGATGAAACTCGCTGATGCTTAAGAACAGGGAGATGTCGAAATTGCGAGGCCATGGTGTCCAACTCATTCTGGGGCGGTCCGCTCGCCGCCGGGTCGATCCATCGACGGCGGAGCTTCTGTGCCTTCTTACGGACGCCACCGCTTCGCGATCCATCAATAGGGGAGTTTGGGCTTGTGTGGAAAACCTGTTGGACTGCCGCAACTTAGGCTGCTTCGATAAGTTTGCCGTCCGAACCAACTTTTCCGGGTGCCCGTTAGGCAGAGCCGGATACGGTCAGCTTCCGAACGAGCCCTCGAAAGCAAGCGGCGCGTCGTCGTCGGCCCCGTGCAGATAGCCGGACACAGGGGGCTAGGTTTAGGTGTCGAGGAAGTCCCATTCGGCTCCAAGCACCCATCTCAATGCTGAAAGCTTTCCGTTTAGCATTCCCCACTCAAAATCGGTGTAAGGGCCTAGGGTCTCACCAAATTCGGCTTCTACACGCTCCATAGGCGGTCCGGCCACTTTCATGTACGCGGCTAAGCCTCGGGTGTCTCCGGCCCCCTCGAGTTCATAGATGCGGTTCAACTTCCGCTGATACCAAATCCTGTCAAATATCTCCTGCTCCGATTTTTGGATATCAACCAGCAGGCGCGGATTCTCAGCAAAGTCCGACTCATCCAGCATGTCAGTCAATTCATCGCCAAAGTGATCCTGCAGTGTTGATTCGAGGCCCTCGAAGCCAAGGGCGTATGTTGACCCCTGGTGAGCGAAGGCAGACTCAAGGTCTTTGTGAGGGAGTCGCTTGTCACCATGGTCTTGAGAGAAGTCGTTGGAGTTGCTTGTCACGAAGGCATGTGGATCTTCGGCGAGTTCAGCAGCACCGGTCGCGGAAATATACAGCTCGATCAGCAGTGCGTCCGCAACGCTGTTCCGCGAACGATGAAACGGAGCCTTCTTATCCAAACCTCTCTGGACGACTCGGCCGTTTTCAAGGCTGGTGGGTTCCAGCCGAATGCCGGCCTGAAGCAACTCAAAGATGTCTTCAAAGTTCCGGGTAGTCATGGCTCCAATGAGAGGGATATGGTGGGCCAGTCCATCGAGGATGTTGAGGGCCTGCTCCAGTTCCTCGCTGTCGTAGGTTGCTCCGATATCTGTCCGGAGGAGACGGAAACGATCTGCTACCCGGGTCGTCATTGTTTGTTCCGCACGAGGGCGGTTCCGCTCAAATTCCTCTATGACCACTTCCGGCACAAGAAGGCGGAGTCGGCCTTGAAGGATGAGCAGACGTAGGGAGACTATCCATTTCTGGCCATCACGCCGACTTGCAAGATCCAGCCAGGTCGAAGTATCAACAAAGAGGTTCAGCACGGCCCCACACTAGTGGCAGAGGAGTGGGTTGCTCCGATGCATTTCGAAAGTGACGGCCGATTCACTGTCTCAAGACTCATCTCCTGCTTCAACATTCGTCAGTCGATCTCGTCTCAGATGGGCTCCCGCGAGGACCTGATCGCCGTCGATCCACAATCGGAAGATGGGCTTTGGTCGCGCGAGTTCCACCATTGGACGGGATGAGAACACCCTTGACCTGCGAAAACGCTGCTATGAGTAGACCCACCTCATGGTTCAACATTCACTGGTGCCAACTGCAGCCTGGTGCTCGGAGCCCTCCTGACGGCCGGCCGCGGTCTGAGTTGCCGCACCGGTACAGCTGCTCGTCCCTGCGCCCTGTGCCACGACGGTCCTGATGGCAGTCGCCGGCGCCTTCTGTCCCGGCGTCGCCGGAACGGCCCGGTTCATGGCGGGTCCGCCCGCCGAGTCACTCCCATGGGTCGAGGGTTCCACCAGGCTCCTGACGGGGCAGTGATGCCACGCTGGACTCTCGTAGGGGAAACTGATAACCGGTGCCTCGTACACCTTGAGGGCGCCCGATCACCCGTGGCTGCGGCACGTGAGCGCCAAGGGAAATCTGTTCCAGGTCGCGGCTGTCGCAGCAGGCTATTTGCCTATGACAACCCATGACTTCAGGAGGGCATGCTTCGTAGTGAGCCCCCTGAAATCGTGTTCATTGAGTGAGATTGAATTTCTGGTGATCAGATCGTCCGAACCGGTGGCGAGTAGCGTGTCCTGACGACGGGGCCCGGATGGGTGGTGCCCAAGCCAGGCAATCTGAAGCACTTAAATAGTAAGTTTCAGGCCATGGTGCACCAGGCCTGACTTGTGCCGGATCCGGTGCAATCAGCAGTACGGAACCGGGCCAGATCGGCTCCGGAAGAGCTTCGATCCACGCCCGTTGAACGTGGTCGAAGCGATTCCACTTGATCGTGATCCACGAGCCTGTGGGTTCGAGGGCGTCAACGCTCAGAACTGTAATCTCAGTCGTCGTGCCACTGCTTCGCTTCATGTCGTTGAAGTGGTCCCACTTCTCGTTAGCGCCAGCCATCCATGAACGTCGCCGGCGTCCTCGGACCAACCAGACCGCTCCGGCGACTGCGGCCGCGAGGAGTGTCGTCGCCGCGGTTAGTAGCAAGGGCAAGTTATCCGGCCCGTTGCCGCCCGCGGCTCCGACGAGATAGACGACGCACACAACTATCGCCACGCTGCTCACAAGCAAAGCAGGTGTCGCAAGTTTCGGCTTCAGGACTGGGTTCGTATCCATGGATCACCTTCTCGACCAGTTTAGAGTTGCCAGCCGACATTGATAAGGCGGGCCTCCCAAGTCTTCGGGTCATCCGTCCACGTCGGAGCCTCCACAGGACTGGGGGAGGGAAGAGCTGCTTGATCGATGAGGCGACCCATATCTGCTCGCTGCGCCTCTTGCTCCCACTCGTAGGCGGCCGGAAGTGGACCAAGGGGAAGGGACGAATCCTGGATGCCCCAACGGTCCCTGTAGATGGCGACTTGCCGGATGACAGCAGTTGCTTCATCTGGATAGACGAAAGGACCCAGACCTTCCAGCAGGTTCCGTTTCCAAGCGGCGTCGTTCACCAGTGCGGATCTGATGACATAATCGCGCCTGTGCTGCATCCGGTCCCGTACTTGGCTGACCATGTCGGCGACGTCGGGACGAGCAGTCCGGAGAACCTCGGTCAATGGATCAATTGCGCCGGCAGGCATCGCGGCAAGGAACTGCCGCAGCCGGGAATGGATGACTGCCGCGGTATCTCGGGCGGACGCATTTTTATCCAGTGCCGCAGCGACAACACGCTGGGCACTTGGACGGCTGACTCCAACTGACCTGCGCCACGCAGCTACAGCTGCGCCCCACGAAGTAGATTGCTGAAGCGCTGAAGCTCCGCCAGTTGAGTGAGTCTCGATGAACCCGGCCAGATCATCAGAGGCGGCCATTTGCGCGAGATGGTCGTACTCAGCACTGAGGCGCTCCAAGCTGTCCGCCTTGGACTGCTCGGCCTCGCGGACTTCGTGGGCCGTTCGTTCGGCGCCTTCGGCGGCAAGGACCTCGCCCAGGATCTGCCGCCACGAGGCTTGCATGGCGGGATCCATGGGCTCGTCATCCAAGGGATCATTCTCGCTGACATATGCGTTGTTTCCAGCCCGTCCCCGGGTCATGCTCACGTACAACAGCTCACGAGTGAGCCGGCCTTGGGTCACTACAGTGTGGCCGGTGTCCACGGTGATGCCCTGCGAGCGGTGGGCCGTCGTCGCATATCCCAGCTCGACGGAAGCCTCAACGTAGTCCCGGCTCAGGCTAATCGTTGCGCCGGTGTCCCGGCGAACCGCGATCAGCGAGCCGTCGCGCCTGCCAGTACGGACGACGTCGAGCATCGTTCCGTTCCGGATGAAGTCACCGCTGCTATCGGTAATGGCCCGGTCATTCTGGCGGGCAATGACAGTATCGCCAGTGCCGGCATGAAGTCCGTCGCTGAGCCGTACCGACTCTTCCGCATCCACGGCACCCTGGACCACGCGATCGGCCTGGGCGCGCTGGTTGAGCATACCAACCGTGTCATTATCCGCTGCGATGAGAATGGACGACTTGCCGGCGAGTATGTCGGCCTTCCATCTGAGGTACGCCTGGTCGACCATGTCGAGGTGCACCCCGTGTTGAATGCGCCCGTGGCTGTCGTAGTCAGCAATGGCACCGAAGTCCCCGGCACGAAGCTTCAGCGAGGCGCCTTGCTCCCATGCCTCCTTGAACCGCCAAATCGTGCTCAGCCGCACCGTTTTGCCTTGCCGGTCCAGCCAGCCGAGGACACCGCCGGCGTCGATGGCGTCCAATTGCCCCGGGTCTCCCACCAGGAGCACCTTGGCCCCGGCATCCCGGGCCTGCTTTACCAGTGCAGACAGTTGCAGGGTGGACACCATGGAGGCTTCGTCGATGACGACCAGCTGATTTGGATGAAAACGCCACCTGTCCTGTTCGGCGGCAAGCCGGGTGGCTCTCTGGACGAGGCGAGTGGAGCTCGGTCCCCTGACGGTCACCTGGTTGGCGAGCTGCTTCTCCGTGTCGAAGAACTGTGCAGCCCGGTTGCCAGCTCCCTGTCCGACAGATTCGTAGAGCCACTTGGCTACGTTCTCCGTAGTCAGTGCAAGCTCCCGCCCAAGGACCTCGGCGCTCGCAGCCGCTGGCGCCAATCCGACCACGGTACCGGCCCCGAACTCTGCTTCCCAGGCTGCCTTGACCGCGCCGAGGGTGGTCGTCTTGCCCGTTCCGGCAGGACCGACGACGGCGTCGAGCCGGTTGCCGCTGAGCAGGACATTGGCCGCTGCTGCCCGTTGGTCGGAGTGCAGATCGAGCCGGCCACCGTGTTTATAGCTCGCCAGTGACTCCATGGCGACGGCGGCGCCCACCGCCGGGCCGCCGTCGTCGTTCCTTGCTCCCAAAACGACGTCCTCATCGGCGAGGGTGGCAGCGTCCGTGTAGAGGCGGGAGCCGTGGAAGTCGAAGATGCTGTGGTCTGCGAAGCGGAGATCGGCTTGGGCGTTCGCAGGGAGGGCGTACCGGTACTCATTGAGTGGGACGGACTGGGCTTCGGCGGCGGTGGCCACGTTGTCAATCATGGTGTGACGGTCCGCCGGGGTCTGGCAGCGGATTTCGGCGCAGACACGTTCGGCTTCGGCCAGCAGGTTCCACCGGTTCCAGGTGGCGCGCTTCGTGGCGACGCGCTCGCGGGTCAGGGAGCCCACCGCGTCCACCCAGTCTGGCGTGAAGTCGCAGGTGCGGAAGGGCGTTGTCCGGGAGCGCCGAATGGTGTTGGCGAGCACTTCTCGGGATTCGAAGCCCTTGGCGGCCGCCCGTGCGCGCCACTGGGCGGAGAGCCGGTGGAGCGGGATGGCTGTTTCCGGTTTGGCGGTCCGGGTGGAAAGTGTTGCCTGCTGGCGGAGCTTGATGGTGGTTGTCGCGGTTGGGGGAGTGCCGTGACTGGCGGTCCATTCGGCCACGAGCCGGTCGGTTTCGAGATCGATAAGACGCGATCGGTTGGAGAATTCGCGGATCAGCGTATCGTCGACGCCAGTTAGTTGCTGGCTGGGGTTGTGGGTGTTCGCGGCCGGCACTCGGACATCCGTATCGGTGCCGAGGTTTCGGTGGAGGGCGTCCAAGAGGAGACCGTTGTAGTGCTCGCTGGCAGCTACCGCAGCCTTGTACAGAGTCCGCGAGTCGAGAGTGACCCATGCGCCGTCAGTGATGCGCTGGATGCGGTTGGCGATGACCATGTGCGTATGGAGCTGCGGATCCCCGGCTCGCGACTCCCAGTGGTCGAAGGCAGCAGCGATAGCTCCACGTGTGCCGAGGTGGGCGACACCGTTGCGGCCGGCCCTCGTGTGGATGACGTAAGTTTCGAGCCACTCAAGGGTGGCGTTGACCGCTTGGTGGTGGGTCTCGAGGATTTGGTCTTGGAGTGTGCGGGGGCTCAGCGCCCAGAGGACGGAGACGGATTTGGGGACGCTGAAAGTCAGGTCAAAGCCGACGACGGCGTGCCGCGTCTCTGTGCGGCCTTGGCTGTTTTGCACGATGGTGGGTTGGCCGTGGGGGCGGCCAAGAGGTGCGCCGGAGTCCGGGTGGGTGGCGTGATCGAAGATTGCCTTGGCGTCCGCTTCCGTGACGACGTCTCCGGCGGTCCGGTTGATGCCTCGCACGCCGGACCCGAGCCAGCGGCCCTGCGGTGTTCCGGCTTTCATGTAGTACGTGATCGCGTCGGAGGGGGTGATTGTCAGGTCGTCCATCATGGTGGTCTTGAAGAGATACTTCAGGCCCGACTGGGCGGAGAGCCGGGCGATGGACATGGTCATTGGCTTTGGGTTTCTGGGTTCCGTTTGGTGGCCGTCCAGCCTCGGCGGCGGAACAGCGCCTTTGTACTGCGGTGGAGGTCGACGCCGGTTGCTTGGGTCAGGGCCAGCAGCTTGCCGCCGAGGTGGACTAGGTCGTGGGCATCGGTCTGCTGGATAGTTTGACGTCGTGCAAGGTCGGCACGGAGGGTCCTGATGACGTCACGCTGCTCGGCGTTCTCGGCTCCGAGTCGGTCGATGTCTACAGCTTGAGCCCGGAGTTGGTTGCGGAGCGAATCTTGGCCTTGTCGGCTTCTGGTCAGATCAGCAACTAGCCTTCCTGACGCCTTGCGGTGGGCCTCCCGCGGGCCAAACTCCGGATCGAAACCGCGACGTCGAAGCGGGACAGCGGGAGCCGGGCTCGCTACGGCAACTGCGTGCCGCCGTCGTCGATCGCGTTGTCTGTTGGCGCAGCGCGTTGAACAGAAGCGCTGAGACGAGCGCGAAGGCGCGAAGCTCTCGCCACATTCCCCACAAATCTTCCCGCTCACGTTGGTTCATCTTTGATGGCTCTGGTTACGACATGACTTGCCGTGAGTCCGCGCTCACGGCGAATGCCTTGGATGCCAGAGGTGTAAGGGAGTGAGGGTGGAGGGGTGAGGTTAGCGAAGGGGAGACTAACAGCCGTCGCCGACGGACGCAGAGGGTCATCGAGGGAGAGCCGCATACGTGGCTGCGATCGGCCCTGACACCAAGCCCGAAACTTTGAGCTTGGGCGTGTTAGCGGCCGCCGCCAACCTGCCAGAGCTGTATGCCCGGAGTGTTTCGGCGATGGCCTCATCGATGGGGGTTGCTGTGATGCCTGGCCTGTCCGTGATTCTGCTGCGATGAATGGCTCCTCGAATTGATATCGAGGAGTCCACGGCTGGTGGGGTTGAAGACGCTCAGGCCGCGAAGGAGCGGCGCCGGCATGGTTCAGAGCGTAGGGCGTTCCATCTGCCCGAACGGGGCAGCATGACGAATGCCCGCTGGGCCATAGGCGAGTCAGGTTCGGCGGTGTCGGTGTCGATGGCGAGGGGATCAGCCAGGGTCCGGGCACCTACACCGCGCTCTTTGAGGTCGTGGACCATATTCAGGGTGTCCCGGACTGTGCGGCCAAGCCGGTCCAGGGTGTGCACGATCAGGACGTCACCGTCCCGCGCGTGGGTCAGTGCTTCCTGGAGTCAGTGGCGGGCGGTGGTGGCTCCGGATTTCCTGTCTACGAAGATGTGTTCGTTCCTGATGCTGGCGGCCGCCAGAGCGTCCAGCTGCCGGGCAAGATTTTGTTTCGCGGTCGATATTCGCGCATACCGAATGTCCATGCCCGGAACCATACCGAAAGTTGTAGCTGTGACGGGTGATTGTGGCGGGAGTTTTGGGATAACTTACGGGACAGTCAGGTTACGCGAGTTTCCGCGGATCCCGGGTGTGACCTTCGGCGATAAATGGCGGCTTTTTCACGGCGCTATTTGGCGCCTTCACCGGACGCTCCATCTAGCTAGGGCCGTTCCAGAAGAGGTCCGTGCTGGCACAGGGCTGTTCCAGGGGTCCCGTCGAGTCAGGGAACGCCGAAGCTGACTCCTCCCGCCGGTGCCAAGAGTTTGAGGCGTTTGTTCTGTGGGAAGGACGGTTTCTCGCTGGTTGCCCCCGGCATGATCCGCACCGTGCCGCCGTCGGCCACCACCGCCATCGCCGCCGCAAGGGTACTGAATGGACGAAAGAAGTCACCCTCGCTGTCCCCGGTCCATGCGAAGTCGACCCACACTTCGTGGTTGCCGCCAGCCTCCTCGAACTCGCCGTTCTCCGCCAGCCGCTTGGGGCGCGCCGCGTCGCTCAGGTCCAACGTGAGCTTGGTGGCCAGGTCATGGTTGGTGATCGTCACGACGGCCTCCGCAGGGCTATTCATCACGGTGCCGTTCAGGAACCTGTCGGTGATGTTCCCGGCGTCACCGATGCTGTCTCGAGGGTCACCCCGCGATTCCACCGAGAGCACTTTCGCGCCGATGTTGGCGCCGTCCCGTTCCACGCCCTCCCAGATGACAAAGCGCAGCCTGTTGCCGCTCTCGGTAATGTACTCTTTCTCTACATTGTTTTCGAGGCCGATGGTGCCGTTCCGCCGCAGCACACGCGCCACGAATTCCCGGAAAGTCACAGTTGGATGGAGCCAGGTGTCGAAGGCCTCCAAGAAGGAAAACCTCTCGCCGTTGTGGATGGCGAGGTAGAACCCGGCCGGTTCCGTCTGCCCGGGAAGCTTCGTACCGCAGTCCACAAACAGGAACCTGCCCTGCAGCTGCGCCTTGGCCTGAACCCACGGGGGCAGGTGGATCTGGTGCCCGCAGGCGAAATCCGGACCGACTCCGTAGTTAGCCACCAGCGTGGCAGGCCCCGCGGCGAAGGTGGAAAACTGGATCAGGTCCCTTGCCCTGTTCTGCGTGCCGGCGCCCGCTACCTGCCCTGTGGGCAGAAACGACGTCGTCACCGCCACACCCACCTGCTGGGCATTCTTTTTCCAGCCCTTTTCCACCAGGATGGAGGGCCCTGGGTCGATGGCATAGGGACCCGGAGCGCCGCCGGCCGTGATGAGGTAGCTGGGCGAGCCAGCGAAGATTTCCATATTGTCCGCGTTCCGGTTCCCGCCGACTTCCTCCTCGTAATCAACGGGCACGCGGTGCAGCCGTTGGAAGAAGCGCCGGTGCAGGTCATTGACAAACAGGTCATGGACGGACGGCGGCAGCCGGTAGTCGCTCAGTGCCTCGGAGACCGCGTACAGCCCGTGGCTGGCAATGCCCCAGGGCCACGGGCGCTCCGGGGACGTTGTTTCAAAGGCCCGGGTGTTCCCGGCCTGCTGCGCGAAGTGCTCGACGAGCGGGTCCGCGCCCAGGAACCACTCGAGCAGGCCCGTGTCCATGGCGCCGCTGGGCAGCACCGCCGCCCTCCCATGTTCGGTTTTGTTCAGCCGTCGGAACGGAACCATCCGCCGCAGGTCATTGCTGGATACCGCGATGTGGGCGGACACGTAGTCAAGGACCATGCGCGCGGCCAGCCGGACCTCGTGGTCATAGGCAAAGCTGCACAGGTTCAGCAGCGCCGCGCGGGTTTCGGCCTGGTACGGCTTGGCGTTGTATTCGGAAAAATCATCCCGCAGGATCCTGCGCAAAAGGTTCAGCAGCAGTTCCGTGCAATGCGGCCCGACCGGGACCGGAATGCCGAAGACCACGACCGTGCCGTTGCGCCGGTTGTCATAGACCGGGTCATGATCGCGCTGATAAAGCAGCTGGTTGGTCAGGTAGCGTGCAGTCAGGATGCAGAGAATGTGGTTTTCGGTTTCCCCAATCCTTATCTTGTACCCGATCGGGCTGACGAATCCTGCCCGGCTCCAGTCTCCTGGGGTACGACGGCTGGTGAACGTGTCGTCGACCCTTGGCCGGTGGATCCTTCCGCGGGCGAGCAACACGGTGATAAGGAACTCCCGCGCCTCCGGCGAGAGCTCATCATAGTAGCGGTACACCATGGGAAGCAGATGCATCTGGGACAGGTCATAGTTGCCCTCATAGAAGTCTCCCAGCACGTCCGTTGCTGCATCCACGCCCGGGCCAAAGGTTCCGCACCAGCCCGGGCTGGCCGCAAGCAGCGCTTTTGAGACCTTGTGCCGCAGGTATTCCGCAGAGACACCCGGAAAATAGTCCGGAAAGGCCAGCGCGGCCAGGCATTTGGCCTTGGGGATGTAGATGGCCGGAGCCTCCTCCCCGTATTCCTTCCACTCGAGCAGCTCCTCGTCCGGATGCCCGGACGGGTACATCCGGACCTTCCGGAAGAATCCGACGGCGCAGCTGACCGCGGCGGCCGCCCGCGCGTCGAAAAGGTCGTTGAAGGCCGCGAGGTTGCCCGGATCCGCCGGATAGGAGGGTCGGTGCGCATTGGTCAGGTCGATGTGGGTGGTGTCGCTGGCGAAGCTGCCCAGGTTGAACGGGGCGGGCCGGCTCCGGCGGTAGAGCGGATGCGTGCTGCCGCCGATCGGAGACCATGGCTCGGCAAGGCTGGCCTGTAGCTTGCCCAGAAGGGAGCGCACCGAGCCGCCGTCGGGAGGCGCGGCTTGCCGAAGGAGGTCCCTGACGCCCACGGTTACGGCGTCAGGCAGTTTTCCATGCTTGCGCAGACCCCTGACGGTCCGCAGCAGGGCGGGCACGGGGACCCCCTACTGCAGCGCGATGAGGACGGGGATGAGCCCCTGGCCGTCCGGCAGCGGACGCAACGCCTTGCCGATGACCGAGCCGAAGGCCCGCAGCGGATCATCGGCGCGCATCGCGTGTCCTGGAGTGGCCGACGTCGTCAGTAGATCCCCCACGCAGATCGGTCCGAACCGCGCGTCGGCCTTGCAGAATACCTTACCCAGCAGTGCGATGGGTTTGCGGCCGTTCTCTCCGCGCTGCTTGTCCAGGATCAGCCCGGGCCTATAGTCCCCGGCACCGGAGACGACGCCCGCCACCCGCTTGTCGTAGGGCAGGCTGCTCTCACGCAGGTTGCCCTCATCGTCAAGCGCCATCACCGTCCCCGGTTCTGCTGATGCTCCGGCCCAGACGTCAAAGTCCTCCGCGCAGTCGGCATTGGTCAGCGTGATGTCGCCGGTGACCACAAGGTCGCCTTCGAAGAAGCCCGCCACCCGATTGCCGGCATGCTTCGCATAGATGGCCGCCCCCGGGCTGTTGGCATTGCGCTGGTAGGCAGCCAGCGCCGCCGTCACGGTGGAATGCGTTTCCGCGTGCAGTCCCTCATTGTTGACGCTGGTGCCGAAGACGCCCACGCTGTTATCGCTCGTGCCGTAGATGGCGATTCCGCCGGCCGTGTTCACGCCGACGACTCCGCCGTGATGGATGTTGTTGGATGTGCCACGGACGCCCTCGCCGTTGGCGCTCTCACCCGAGACGCCGGGGCCGGCATCGCTGGTGCCGACCACGCCGGTACCGCCTTTGGTGTACCCCCACACGCCGTTTCCGGTTTCGCTGATGCCGTGCACGCCCTCCGCCTTGGTGCTCCAGCCTTCGAGCCCGCGGCTTTCCTCCGAGCTGGAGCGCAGACCCGCCGATTTCTTGCTGTGCGCCCGAAGCCCGTAGTCCGCCTCGCTGGTGGCGACGACGCCCCGGCCGCTGACGCTGTGGCCGTGAATTCCCCAGCCTGTTGCGCTTTCGCCTTCGACGGCGGCGCCCGTGGTGCCCGAGTGTGTGCCCTTGACCGCTGGGACGCTGATATCCGCGGAATCGCCCGTAAGATTAGCCATATCAATTCGCCTCAAATTTCTGATCGGAATTGCGCGGACCGGCGCGCTTGGGCCGGCGTTGAGAGGAACAATACGCCGTGCGGGGGCTGCTGGCGAGGGCAGGCCCGCGGCTGGTGGTCCGCGTTTCCCACCCTGTGCTCGTCATGCGCCGAGCAGGTACACAACTCCCTGCTGCGGCGCGTCGCCCCGGAGAGGAAGAATGCCGGCAGCCAAAGGCTCGAAACCTTCTCGACTTACTTCCCGCAAACCGACGGCGAGCAGGTCCGGGCGGCCTTTCTGGCCGCGGGCCGCCTCGAGGGATACGCCTCCATTACGGAACTCATCGAGGCCGCAACCATGCGGGAAGTGAAACGGCTCCAGCGCAAGCACCACCAGGGCAAGCCGCAGGCGTGCTGCGCCGGGGAAAGCGGACCCTGGAGGAACTCCACCACCGGAAAGAGGACGCCTAAACCATGGCGAAGCCACAATGGACTAGGAGCCGGAGCCCGGGCGACGACTCCCGAAAAATGCGGCCCGAAGTCCGAGGAGGATCGGTAGGGAAATTCACGCTAGGTGTGGCTCCTGGAGTCGATGACGACGAGCTCCTTCCTCCCGACTCCGGCGATGGCATGTCCGCACGCCGGATTCCTGCCGGGGAGATACGCAAGCTGCTTCTGGAACCGGGCCTGATTACGGATCCCCAGGGCCTGATGATCCGTGGTGCACTTATTACCGGGGCACTCGACTTCGACCATGCGAAACTTCCTTGCCGCCTTGTCTTCGTTCACTGCCGCTTTGAACAAAAGCCTTCCTTTGTGATGGCAACCCTGCCCGCCCTGGTTCTCAGGGGCGTCGCCGGCGCTTCTCATAGGCTTAGAACAGCAAGGCTGCGAGGATTGCCAGCCCTAACAGGCCGGCGCGCACCAGCCCGTCTCCCGCGAAGGGAAGCCTGATCATGAGCAGAGTGCAGCAGCGCCCGCGCTGAACACTTCGGGGGGCGAGATGCGGCTATGACCATCGCGAAGACAATCCGTTGTGCATCCTGTCGAGCATTCTTATAAAGGAAGGATTCCGAGAAAGCATCGAATCGAGATCCCGGGGCCGATCGCTCATAGAAGTGGCTGTGATTTGCGGCGATAAATGGCGGTGTTTTTGCGCCGCACCATGTCGCCCTCGTATGGCCGTCCGAAGGTGCAGTAGGCAGCCCAAACGCCGACAGCCACGCCAACTCTCCAAGGTTTCGGGGCGGAATGGTTTCGAGACAAGGGGGAGGCTATCGCTGGTCCTCGTTCGGCCCGCCCTAAAGTGGCCTAATGAGCAACGCAACCCAGGACATTTTCATTCGCCCAGCGCAAGGCGTTCGTCATAAGGTCCGTCGTTTTGATGGCGGCGGTTCCCTCCGCTGGCGTTGGCGCTGCCCTCATGTAGTTCTCCTCTATGCCCGTGGGGCCGGTACCGCCCACGATAGTCTTACTCCATCGCCATTTCGCCGCAGCGGGGAGTGCATCATGAGTCTGTCCGATACGCCCGCGCCCCTTGATCCCGCAGGCAAAGACCACGGTGCCATTGTCCCGGGCGGTGTGAGGGCGGCACTCGCCGAACCCACGCGGAAGGTCACCGGACGGTGGGTGACCGGGCTGGTCCTGGTAAACGTGGGCATCTTTACTGCATTCTTCGGCCCCATCAACATCTTCATCGGGCTGCAGGCCATCAGTATCGATGAAGCCAACAAGGAAGCCATCCTGTCCCTCGCCACGGCGTGCGGAGCCGCGGTCTCGATGGTGACAAACCCCCTCTTCGGCGCCCTCTCGGACCGCACCACATCCCGCTTCGGCCGCCGCTCGCCCTGGGTTCTGGCTGGTGCCGTGCTTGGCTCGGCGGCCCTCCTGGCCATGTCCGGGGCGGGCACCGTGGCTATCATGGTGCTCTTCTGGTCCCTGGTCCAGCTGGGGGCAAATGCCGCCTTCGCTGCCATCACCGCCGTCGTACCGGACAGGGTGCCCGTGCCCCAGCGCGGGAGGGTGGGCGGACTGGCAGCAATGGGCCAGACGCTGGGTGTGTTAACGGGCTCGGTCTTTGGCGCAGTGGTGTCCGGCAACTTCATGGTGGGCTACTGGCTCTGCGCCGCAGCCCTTCTCCTGTCGGTGCTGCCATACCTCTTCCACCGGGACGATCCCGTGCTCCACAAGGGCGTCCTGCCGCGCTTCCGGCTAGGGGTGTTCCTTCGCGGATTCTGGCTCAGCCCGCGGCTGTACCCTGATTTCGCCTGGGCGTGGCTCACCCGCTTCCTGGTGAACCTCGGCAACCAGCTGACCTTCGTCTACCTGCTCTTTTTCCTCCGGGACATCCTGAAGCATGAGAACCCGCCGGCGGGCTTGTTGGTGCTCACCGGCACCTACGCGCTGATGGTGATGATCACCGCGGTGGGGGCCGGCCCCTGGAGCGACAGGGTTGGCCGCCGCAAGCCGTTCGTGATCGGCTCCTCGGCCATCATCGCCATGGCGGCCCTGATCCTGGCGTTCTTCCCCGTGTGGCCGGGAGCCCTGGCAGGCGCTGCGGTCCTGGGGATCGGGTATGGGGCGTACCTGGCGGTGGACTTCGCCCTGCTGACGCAGGTCCTGCCCCTGGCGGCGGACCGCGGCAAGGACATGGGCATCATCAATGTGGCTAATTCACTTCCGCAGGTGGTGGCCCCGGTGCTGGCCCTGCTGGCTGTCACATCCTGGGGCGGCTACCGCTCCCTGTTCATGACTGCCGCCGTCATCGGCCTGCTCGGTGCAGTCTTTGTGGTAAAGATCAAGAGCGTCCGCTGAGCTCCGGAAGGGGACCGACAAGCGAGTCAGTGGTGTGCAGCACAAATGTCTGAACCCGCCGGCATAACCGTTCCCTGCCCGAACGCCCGGTTTTCCTCGCTTCCGGCCCAGACGACACCGCCTGCAGGGCAGGGCATCGCCTCGAACGCCAGGCCATCACGCTGGGCCCGCAGGCGGCGCCCGTCATCCTCGACCACTTCCCAGCCCGCCGCTGGCAGTGCTGCACGATAATGCTGCAACACATCGGCGTCTTCTGAGAGCACAAACCAGCGGGTACAGCCGCCGACACCACTTATGCCGCCACCCCTGAAATGTCCGATGTGGCTGATGGAATCGAACGCCTGCTGGGACTCACGATCTGCGCTGGCCATGGGCTCATCCGTGTCCTCGATCACGCATTGGGGAGCGGAAACAAACTGTGTCTCCATCTTCTACCCCAGCGCCGCGGGGGTGACAGCGAACATCCCGAGCAGCATGAGGACCGGGATGGCCACGGCCGTCAGCCGCATCCACCGTCGTGTCGAGAGCACGAAGCCGATCAGCACAACCACCATGACCAGACTGAGCGCCAATCCAGAAGGACCAGCCGTCAAGCCCCAGGTGAATCCCTCGAACGCGGTGTCGGTGACACCGCCGTACATTGCCATGAATCCGTAATGGACCAGTACAGCCAATAGCGCCAGTCCTGCCCCAATGACGAGCAGCACCACGGCAGAGACGACTCGGCCGGTCACGGACATGGCTTATTGTAGGCCCGCGTGGCAACTTGTCAACAGGTGCGGATGACTACTTTAGATAAGGGTCAGCCGGCCTACTACACGTTCAATGTGTCGGCCGATGTCGATTGCGGTCCGGTCCTCGAGATAGGGAGCGACGACCTGAACGCCCACCGGCAGGTTGGCGGTCGTCAGTCCTGCCGGGACAGCGACGGCAGGAAGGTCGGCAACGGTCGCCAGCCCACTCAAAATGGACTGGCTCAGGTAGGGCGTGGGTCGGCCGTTGACCCGGATCGTCCGCAGGGCGGGTTAGGGGCTTCATGGAAGATCGCAGGACGTTTGAGACTGGGCACAGGAGGGCGTCGTACTGGTTGAAGAACGCGCCGCCCAGCGGACCTTGAGTTGGGCGCGGGCTTCCCTGGCGAACGACCAGTCCCGCACTGTTTGGAGGTTCCACCGGGCCCACTGTGTCGTGGGATTAGTGTCAGCGGGGCCAGCACGGGCGACTATACCCTCGTAGAAGTCCATGGCCTGCGGCGGCTGGAAGGCGGCGGTGACTCCGGCCAGAGCCTGCTGGTACAGCGGGTCGGTTTCGGACAGCGGCGCCGGCGGGGAAGTTTCCTCGATGTTGCCCCGGCTGACCTGAATGTAGCGACCAGCGAGGTCAGGACCTCCACCACGGTTGTGTCGACTGGGCAATAAGGGTCATCGAAAACGACAGTGTCAGTGGAAGCATCGTCCAATCCAACGAATATGACATCAAGGGGCGGATTTAAGCGGCTCGGTGCTCCTTGTCTCGCAACTAATGACGCCTTTCGAAATGGAATTGTCGAGTTGCGAGACATAGATGCAAGAAGTTCCGTGGCCCCTAATCTGCCTCCATAGATGCACACGTTCATGTCGCTGAGACGCCTCGTAGCCCAAGGGTTGAAACACAAAACGATCAGCCGGCGACGGCAAGAACTTTGTGGCCGGGACACCGACTGGTCTTGCCATTGACCTCACGAATCATCTGCAGCCTTGACTGTAACGAGCCGAATTAGACCTGACGTCTGCCGGCCGCGGGCTCACACGCGTAACCGACCGAATGAAGAGGCACGTGGTTGTGCGGAGTGGTAGGCGAGAGCGAGCCCTCGGGTTCCTGCATGCCCCTGCGATAGCGCAGGGGCATGCAGGAACGAGGAGCCAGAGAAGGCCTGTGCAGTACTTTCGATCTATTGGATTCGGAACCCGGGGTCTTTCGTGAAATTGCTTGCCAAAATCGCATTCGCTCTCTGTCGAGCTTGTAACTTCAGCGCGGGAGTGGAGCCTTCAGCTGCGACGTAATACCACCAGAGCCAAACAACTTGCCACCGCCAGGCTCCGTTATACTCCCAGCTCGAATCGTTATTGCCGTCGTCATGACCCTTCCAGTCGGCATGCCGCGCTTCGTGCAAGATGGTTCCAGCCCGCAGCACAACTCCCTGACCATAGAAGAAATTCAGGAAGAGCCGGGTCCAGTTGTCGATGACGATTCCCCACTGCGTCCTGGCATTTGCCGTACCATTGCCGCAGCGGGCATCAAGTTCGTCGATCTCTTTCGACGAATACCGCCAACCCCATTGGAGAATGTTGCCGTCAGGATCCCAATTACCGGAACCGGGCGAATACACAAGGCAGTAGAGACCGGCCATCGTTCGCGCCAGCGCTTTAGTCCGGTCCCAACGGTCCTCAAATCCGAATCCTTCATTCCAGTCGCCTTCATCAAAGTCGTAGGCATCCCACGCCCAGTCGAAGAACGCTTGCCATTCTTTCATTCTGTCGGCATATAGGTTGTCCCCGCTGGCGTCCATTTGCGCCCTCGTCGGGACCGTATACGTGCAGCTAGCCATTCGACTCACCTCTTTCGCAACGGGGGTGCAGGCGACTCACCTGCGTCAAGACCCAAGGAGGATGGGCGCTCGTCGACGCTGGAAGGTTCTGCCTCTAGGACAATGTCGACCAAGTACTGGCTGGTTTCAGGTAGCGTTAACCGCAGTTGGTCAGCCGCACCGGGGTCAACCTTGAGAAGTTGTAGAACAGCGGCGCTATGAATTGCTGGATCTGTGGGTTGAGAAACCACGTTCCGTAGGGACTCAATTGCCGCCTTTCCCCTTGCGGACTCAGCAAGCATTCCAAGCCCCTCAACGGCCATCACTCCGACCAGTACCTCACCATCACGGGCGGTTTCACAGGGCCCGGATTTTTCTTCGGGGGATGGGAGGCTGCGCAGAGCAACACGTTCGAACCAACTGGCAGCGTCCTCGGGGCCGGCCAATGCAAGAACGTACAGCACGCTCCATCTAAATGTGCTGTCCTCCGTGTGCGACTCATATAACGATATCGCCGAAGCGAGGACGCCGGGGTCATTCCGGAGCGCTTTGATGCTTTCTGCGAGCGACGCATCTTGATCTCCTGTAAAAGCCCACCCAATCGCACGGAGAAAAGCCCCAGAAGATTCCTCTGTCGCAGAGACCTTGTCGGGAGGAGGAACGGCCGTTACCTTGTCTGTTGCAGACCTAGGAGATTTACGCCCTGCCATGTCACTCATCGAGGACCTCCCTTGGACCACGAGGTAATACCGAAGCGATCACGTACAGGGTGCTCGCGTCCCGAATTCCTGAATTTTACTAGTGACACCCCGTACCGTAAAGCGGGGGCGCGTTTACCTATCTGATACCTCCGCGCAGTCAGGCAAGTTGCGTCACGTAGAAATCTGGGTCTGGTAGTGGTTGGGGCCCCGGGCAGGAGTCCGGTGTCCCAACCAGTCGCTAGTGGAGACTCTCCAAAAGAAGGGCGGGCAGTACCTCCATCAGCCGAAACGGAACGGCGCAGCCGGTCAAATTGGAAGTCTGGGGCATTCGCCCACACGGCCGAGGGCATCACCGCCATCGTCTTCTATGAAGCTTAGTGGCGGCGCGAGTATGTTCGCATGGTCAACTCGTCGATCATCGCCTGGTTATTGGTCACGACGAACAACACCACGTCCTCCGCCTATCCCCTTCCCGGAACTAGGAGAGCGTCCAGCTGAAGAGTCTCGTGCTTTTGTCTCGCATCCCTTGGGATACGAGACGTCTCACTGGCTCTGTCCTGCGGGATTCTGGTTCCTGTGAAATCTGTCGTTTTCAGAAGTCGTCTGCACTCGCTCCCGCGGAATTCCGGGGTAGTGCAGACGAGTACGGACACGGAGATGTCACAAGTCCCCTGCACGGAATTGCATTCCGCTCAGTAGTCCTCTGCACCAACCATCACTTTTCAGAAGTCGCCTGCACCAAACAGCAGCGGCTTTTGCGTCGAAGCCCCCGTCGCGCCTGCTGCCGGGACCCACCGGTAGAGCGTCGGGACGGAGACGCCGAGGCTGGTGGCCACTTCCCGGGGCGGTGTTCCCTGGTTGAGTAGTTTGCGGGCTGAGCGGATCTTGGCTTCCGTCATGATGCGTTTGCGGCCGCCGACCCGTCCCTGTTCGCGCGCGGCCAGCAGCCCGGCTTGGGTGCGTTCGACCATGAGCTCCCGTTCCATCTGGGCCAAGGATGCCATCACGTTGAAGAAAAAGCGCCCGGAAGCCGTGGTGGTATCGATCGCGTCGGTGAGGCTGACGAAGCCTACTCCGCGGTTGTTTAGGCCGCCGGCGAAGTCCAGGAGGTCTTTCACGCTCCGGCCCAGGCGGTCTAGCTTCCACACCACCAGGGTGTCACCGTCGCGCACGGCGTCCAGCGCCTGGTCGAGTCCTGGGCGTTGGGACGTGGTGCCGCTGATTGTGTATTCGTAGATCTTGTCGCATCCGGCCTTCTTCAGTGCGTCGAGCTGGAGGTCCAGGTTCTGGTCCCGGGTGGAGACCCGGGCGTAGCCGATGCGGTGTGCGGGCATGGGTGTTCTCTTCTCAAAACTCAATCAGGGGCGTTGGTTCGACTGTACCGTTTCGAGAACTATTTGTGAGAACGACCGGCCCCGAGCTCGACTTTTCGTCCCCACGGCGGTTTTCCGCAGAAAGACGCCCCTTTGCGGCCGATCGCCGCGAACACCCCGATTCTCAAATCAACCTGTTCTTGAAATCCTTCGTTTATAAGAAGAGGCTAAGCATGAGTTCCGTTTCTTCAGTTATCCCGTTTTCCCGCATCACAACTGCAGAAAGGGCAAGTACGCGCCTTGCCTGTACTGGTCTGCAGAAATAGTTCAGACGCGATCACGTCGAGCGTTGGCTTACGGGTTCAAACCAAGCCGGCACCACTGATCACCCAGCCCCAGGGCGTTCTGCTTCAACACATTTCGGGGACCACAGAACTCTTCGGTGTCGACCGTCTACGAGCAATTTAGCGCATGAAACCAGCTTCGCCGTCTGCTTTGGCTCCATATGGCGCCAACAGCGCCGCCATCAGGCGATCAAGATCAAGAGTCGGGACCGATGCTGATATAAGAAAGACATGGATCTGGCTGATGATGCTACAAACAAGGTTTTGACCCTTTTGGCCGCCGGAGGTGCGGCCGTCGTGGCGCTTTTGGCCCTTGTGGTGAGCATTGTGGCGCTGGTGAGAACATGGCACAGGCCTCGACCCGAGCTTGTGCTCAGGCCGATATGGAGGGAAGCTCCGCGGGCAGAGGGCCCTGGCCCCTACTGTGGCTACTACTTCGACATTGCCAACGTTGGAAGCGGCCCTGCTATGAACGTTGAGCTTAGCGTTGAAGCTCCATCCCTGGGGATGGTTGGCCACCCTCAAGTCAAGACGGCAATCAAGGGAGCCCATCCTATTGATCAGGACGAACTGAGCGGGCGGCAAGAAATTCTTGCCAGCGGTAGCAAGATGCGAATACCCGTCTGGTTTTACGACCGGCAACAGTACGGAATCAATCCCAAGAGCAAGTACGTCAGCTTCCTCACAGAGGGCGTGAAAATCAAAGCCGAATACAGCTTCCCTCCCAAATTGCTGAAGCGCCGAACCAAAGTATTTGACCTAGATGCCGAAGTTCACCGGGTCCCAGCGGGTTAGAGCTAGCACTTCGCAGAGATCGAAATGGGCGCTGGCGTCCGTGGCGTTTGAGTTAGTACGCCAGCACAAAGAGTGAGTAGATGGGTGTATGAGCAGCACTCCGCCGAAACCCCGCACGTCAGATGACACTCCGGGTAGACGAAACCTCACGACCTACTTTCAGTCCTGGTCTCCGCGAAAAGTGATTCTTCTAGCCGTTGCTTGTCTCGGAGTGCTTGCGGCCATCGCCTTCGGCATTGCCTGGAGCACAAACTTGGTGCCGCTGGAGACAGTCTGGGGACCAGTGTCGTCATGGGTGAACGTCGGGGTGACGGCGCTGGGTTTCATCGTCGCCGGCCTAACCTTCTATCTCAGGTTCCGGGAAGTTGCACAGAGTGATGACCAGAAAAAGGGTGAAAAGGAAAAAGAAGACCTGAATAACACCTTCGAACTCCACCAACTGACAGCCCTTGAACATCAGCGCATGGAGGATGAGGCTTCCCACGTGAAGCTGGAAATATACGCGAGTCTGGTTGGCCCTTCGGATCTATCCGATTGGGAACGGAAATATTGGGTGCAGCTCGTCGTTAGAAACAACACAGGAAAGCGGTTGACTGACATCATTCTCCGACTACCTTCGTTTACCACGCACTATGGCGACTACCCGGAAAAGTCGCTTGCCCTAGAAGACTCAGCTGAAGTCAGTTTTTCATCGGGTTTCCTTAAGTGAGGTGTAGTAATGATGTGAGACACAGTTTGAAAGGATTGTGCTCATGTCTGCTCGACCTACCTATTCCGATGAGTTCAAGGCCGATGCCGTGGCCTTGGCGGCATCTTCGGGGCGTTCGTTGCCTGCCGTCGCTGCTGATCTCGGTATCTCGTTGACCGCTCTGAAACGCTGAATCCGGTTGGCCCGTGAAACTGATCTGGAGGGCGGCGGAAAACCTGATGACCCGGTGGATCCGGTGAAATTCAAGGCCATGGAGGCCCGGCTGCGGGAACTCGAGCGGGAGAACGATTTCCTGAAAAAAGTTTCGGCGTTCTTCGCCAAAGAACAGCGGTAGAAGATCTTTACCGAGTCGTTCGGGAGAAGAACGCCGACTTTCCTGTGGCCTGGATGTGCCGGCAGCTTGGGCTCCCACGGGCGTCGTATTACCGGTGGCGGGACGCGGTGGAATCCCCGACCGCTACCCGGCACCGGGAACTGACCGACCACGTGAAGACCGTCTTCGATTCCTCCGACGGGATTTTCGGTCACCGGATGGTGCACACCAAACTCGTTGCTGCCGGCATCGAGGTTTCTGTAGGCACGGTGGCCGGGATTATGGCCGAGAACGGGTGGGCGGCAAAGCGGATGCGCGCGTTCAAGCGCACCACTATTGCATCGGATCCGGACAAAGTCTTCGCGGACCTCATCGGCCGGGACTTCACCGCAGACGTACCTGGAACGCGTCTAGTGGGTGATATTACCTATCTGCGCACGGGCGAGGGCTGGCTATATCTGGCCACTGTCATTGACCTGTGCACGCGTATGGTGGTCGGCTGGGCCATGGCTGACCACATGCGCGCCTCGTTGGTTACCGGAGCCCTGACGATGGCCAGGGACCGCGGTCACCTGACCCCGAACGCCATCTTCCATAGTGACCGCGGAACTCAGTACACGTCCCGGGAAATGGGCGTTTGGTGCGCCGGGAACAAGATCCGCCAATCGATGGGCGCGACCGGGGTGTGTTGGGACAATGCCGTGGCGGAATCGCTGTTCTCGTCCCTGAAGAACGAGTTCTACCATCATCACAGCTTCGCCACACGCCAAGACGCCAGACGCCAGACGGGCAACGATGCGTTACATCGAAGTGTTTTACAACCGCTGGCGACCCCACACCAACAACGGTGGTCTCCCGCCAGCGACAGCGATGGCCAACTTCACAACAGAAAGCCAGCCGCTTCCCGCTGCTGCGTGACCGAGAAGAAACTACCCGACTGTCTCACATTCTTGACACACCTCAACTCCGCCAAGGAGGGGACGGTTCCGGCGTCCTACGGGTCGTGGGGGGCCGTACTTTCCACGTCGTGGATGTCCGTGGCCCTTTCCAGTGCATCCAGTCGCCACAATACGTACATCACCGCCACCAAGTCGCCCACGTCCGCGTCTGGCGCCCCGCTTTCCAGCCGTTTCAGGGCGGCCGGGCTGATCCGTGCCCTGCGGGCCAATTCCTCGAGGGGGTATTCCAGGGTTTCCCTGGCCTGGAAGATGTTGTACCCGATGTTCAACAGCCCCTGCTGGACCTGGGCGGGTTGTTGCCGGCGCTCGGGCTCTCCGGCTGATGCCTCCGCTTGGTGGGCATTGGCCGGATCGGAGGGCGGGTGTGGGGTCTCGTCCATGGCGTCATCGTAGGCGGGACAGGATCATGGCGGCAGAGGAAAATTGATGGAGGACCGCCAAGCCGCGAACCAGGCGTCAGTCCATCGTCCACGGCTTGTGAGGATTCGGGTTCGAAAGTCATGCCTCAATTAGCCCTGGTCCCCTGCTCCGGTTCACGACCCGTTCAAGGCGTCCCTCACCTCGTCCACGACCCGGTGCAGGTGCTCGGTGTCGCAGTACTCCTCGTCCAGTTCTTCGAGATTCTGGATCCACTCGTTCTTTTTCGGGCGCACGTACCGGCTGGTGTGACGCTCGAACTCGTCGGTGTCCGGACCCAGACGCTTCAGGTTGACGATCAGCCTGCCCACGCGACGCCGGTGGAGACCGCCGAGGACATGGGGTTCCTGCCCGGCAGTGGGCCAGCCATACCGGGGATCGGCCCGGTAATCCGGCCAGAAGGCGGCACGCACCCACGCCACGTCCATGGACTGGCGAGGGGCGGCTGCCATCTCCCAACGCCGAAATGGGATGTCCGTGTTGATGTGCAGGAGGACGATCGATTCGTCCCCCACCTGGAACTCGATCGCCGGCAACTGCTGGGCGTTGAAGTACGTCCCCGCCTTCCGACGCTCGGTGATGGCCAGGTCCACGGAAACCATGCTGTTGTACAGGCTTCCGGCACCCTGGTACAAGTGGTTCTTCTG
The DNA here is from genome assembly GCF_037911235.1 of Arthrobacter oryzae. Classification (GTDB taxonomy): domain Bacteria; phylum Actinomycetota; class Actinomycetes; order Actinomycetales; family Micrococcaceae; genus Arthrobacter; species Arthrobacter oryzae_E. Next base: position 6,542 of record NZ_JBBLYW010000032.1, on the reverse strand, counting down.
GTCGTTCCACACTTGGTGCTGAGAGGTCAGCTGCCAGACGGTGCAGGCCCGCACAGCTTCCACCGGGCGGGCCATGAACTCCGGGTCGCTCAACCGCACAGGGGAGAATCTCATGCGAACACCCTACTGAGAGGGGCCGTCAGGGCGTGACGGCGACCCGCCGGCGACTGCACCGTAAAGTCCCGAGTCTCGCTTATCGGCGAGCCCTTTTTGGTCGGCCAGCAGCCGGTACAGGGCTTCGATGCAGGAACATCCTTCTTGCAAGGAGCGAATCCTCACAAGTCAGGAGCCAACTGAACCCGGGACAGTCCCCATCGCCAGATCACTGCTGGAAGCAGGAGGATTCAGGCCCCGGCCACACCCTCATTTGTGAAGAGCCGCATATCCGCGCTGAATCCTTGTTTTGCAATGTGGATATTCTATGGATATGGACTACGGATATAGAACACCATCTGTTGAAGCTTTTATTGATTCCCTCCCCTCGTTAACCGTTGCCGAATGGGATCGGGGAATCATCAGCATGGTGAGGGAGATCCCCGGCGTTGATCGGGTTAGCGATGCTGCCACTAATCTCATTGAACTAACAGCGCATCAAGATCCGGTAGTAGCTGCGCAGATCAACGCGGCCAAGCAGGCCGCTTGGGAATCGATGAAGCAAATCTCGTGGTCGCAAACAAATCAGAACATGGTCGAGGGCGTACTGAAAGCCGTTTCTGCAATTGTGATCTTGGATATTGTCCCGGTTCAAAACATCTCAATCGCACTTGCCCCTTTCCGCTTCTCGAATGTCTGGTTGCCCGTCTCGTGGGGTAGCCCGGACGCCTAGTAGCTCGTCGCTTCTAATGTTCCGGGTATAGGTGGCGGAGCTTGATGCGGGCGTCACTGGTGGTGAAGTGCCAGTTCACCTGCCGCTGGTCGACCTCGGCCCGGCTCATCCAGGTCCGCAACGCCTCAGGGTGCACCCCGAGCTGTTCCCCGATCCGTTTGAACGCCCCGGTCCTGGTCGCAGGGTCCTTCCGGGCATCCAACGCCATCCTCGTGGCGCGTTCACGCAATTCCTCCGGGTACTTCCTATGGGCTGCCATGCATCCGATCCTTCCGGGTAATCGATGCCTCCATCAAACCCGGTGCGATTCACTCGGCGGCGAAAAGCCATCACTGTGTGCCTACGGGCGGTGCCAGGCGCGTCCGTGCCGGTAGCGTGCGCTGGAGACTTCCGATGACCGTGGACAGGTTCAGTCGAGGCGCTCAAGTCCGTCTCAGTCCGGCAACGATGATTATTTCCAAGAGGGCCCCCAATATGCGACAGCATCGGCGATATTGTCGCACAAGCCTCCGACATTAATTGCAGGCTGGGCTGAGCGACAGGATGAAATGCCGCGGCATTGGCATTCGAGAAGGGCGGGTTTCTCGATTCAGGACGTTCCAGGAATCCTTCGTTTGCGAGAGCGGCCGGGCAGGTCGGCTGGTCCGGGAGGGGTTCCTCAGTTGGACCGACTTGTAGCCATGGCGTTTTCGACGTCCGCGACAGCAATCCGCGCCAGGCAGGCTCGAATCAGGGCTGCGGTATCAGGAAGTGAGCGACGACTGTCAGGACCAGGATTAGAGGCACAGCGAAGACGACACTTCGAGACATACGGCCCAGCCAGCCGTTTGCTCGGGGCCGACGCAGTAGCCCGATGATGACAGTCGCGAGCAGTGCAACAAGAATGCCTGCGCTGATCAGCGATGCACGAACAGGCAGCAAATGCGGAGGGCACATCGCCGGAAAACTGGTCGCACATCCCCAACTCGGCAGGACCGGCTGCGCCATCCAAAGGACCAGCAAGCCCAGAAGGACGACGCAAGCCGCGACTACAGGAGAGCGCGTGGCGCCGCGTGTCTGGATGGTCATGTTGCCAGACTATCGATCAGCACTCCCGTTGCACGACGACCACGCAAGTGCGCCGGGGTGCACCCGTAGAATCCGGAGAACCCCTAGAGCGTTCCGCCAACGAACACACAATCGCCAGTGCAGAGGACTTCTGACATTCCGTGCAGGCGACTTCTGAAACTGACAGAAATCTCGCGACTTTCTCTGCTTCCGGCGATTCTCATAACTATGTCTCGAAACCTTCTGCTTGAATCGAGGTACCAATGATTAGTTATGAGACACATTGGAGGCAGGCGTGTCGAAACTTATTGGCTATGCGCGAGTTTCGACGCGGCAGCAGTCCACGGACCGGCAGCGAGCGGATCTCCTGGGCGCCGGGGTTCGACGCGATGACCTCTACGTCGACCAGGGTGTGTCCGGAGCGCGCGCGTCGCGGCCCCAGTTCGATGGAGCACTCGACGCCCTTATGGAGGGTGACACCCTCGTCATCACGACTTTGGACCGGCTTGGGCGTTCCACCCAAAACCTTCTCGCTTTTGCCGATGAATCCGCAGTAGGGGCGCCGGCCTGCGCGTCCTGAACCTAGGCGGAGGCGACGTCGACACAGCAACACCGATGGGCTCTATGCTGTTCACGATCATGGCCGCCCTCGCGCAGATGGAACACGAAATCAAGCGCGAACGCGTCACGGATTCAATAATCAAGCGAAGAGAAGCTGGCAAAGACCTTGGCGGCCGGCCCCGCCGGGTTACGGATAGTCAGATCAGAAGCGCTGTTCGCCTGGTCAAAGGTGGCGAGCCCGGCTTGCAGTCGACGTGTTGAAGCCCTGTGTGGCCGGCATCTGCCACTTCCAGGGCCCGTGCACAATGGCCTCGGTGCATGTGGGAACATGACGGCACCGGCCCACAACCTGATACTCCGTGCCCGGGGCATTGGAGTTGCAACTGGCTCCCACGCTGGCCTCGCCGATATAGAAGTTGCAGTGGGCATACCCGTCGTCAGCCAACGCAGGTTGAGCCGTGAGTAATGTCCCGCCCATGAATGCAAGGGCAGCGCTGGCAGCAAGAACCTTTCGCGAAATCGTCATAGATGTTCCCCCAAAGTCTGATTGGTCTTCGATGTCGTCACTTGATACTCGGGCACACCCAGCCGTTGCGCGATTGGGCGAACTACCCACACAGTCTTCCCGTTCACAACTGCAGTATCGGTTGTCTTCCGTGCATACGGATTGGGAACTGGATTTTTGTGCCGCAGGGACCGCGTTACTGGCGCTGGGATTGGCTCGTTGCTCGGCTGCGCAACCTCTGTCGTTCAAAAACTAAGTTCTGCACCGTCAAGGACTGCGGTTGGATGTTCGAGGTTCAGAAGCCGGAAACCACCACCACAGAAGTCTGCAGACTCGGCGGCCGCAGTGAGTGTGGCAGGTTTCCAGTGGTTCAGACCTAAGTGCCGGGCGGCGCTCCGCGCTTCGCGGTGCAGGTATTTTCCCACGCCGACAGGTCCACACTCAGAAGAGTAGTCCTCAATAGCTTCCCTCTTCTCATTGAGCAGCTCAACTGCTTCTTCGGAATAGACCGTATCTAAATGGAAGTGGTCGAACTGGCGAGCGAGAACCCGGTAAGTTTCGTCCGGTAGCCCCGGTGCTGGCACGACCTCGAATGAAGGAATAACGCCGTCGTCAAACTTCAAGGTTGCCCGAAGAAAGGGCTCCGAGCTCGGAAGCTGATCGAGGTAGGCGTGGATGAACGCAGGACCGCCCAAGCTGGTTATATATTCTTCGTCCTTCCGCTTGTTGCAGACGCCGCACACAGGAACCAAGTTGACCGTGTACACAGCGAACTCGGGGAAAATCTGCTTAGGAAGGTAGTGATCGAGCTCGCTTGTGGCACGAAGACCACAAAGACAGCAAATCCTGCTACGCGCCAAGATCATCGCACCATCAGCAGCAAGCGCACCTGATCTCAGAACCGCGTAATTCGAGCGGATTTTCTCGGCCGTATCGTCATTTTCGATCACGGTCGACAGACTGCAGAGCTCCCCGGGCTTGTACTGGGAGTAGGCTCCGAACACTGTCTCCCTGGCATCAGCGAGCACGTTTGCGGTGTCACTGTTGCGCCGTGCTTGCAGGCGATCATAAAGATCGCGTTCGTCGATTACAGGCAGTGCAAGAGTCCTCATGAAGTTCGAGAAGCCCCTCTAGCGCGTAAGGCCAGTGCTCGCGCCTGGCTGCTAAGCCCCAGGGGAAACAGCTCTTCAAGCTCGTCGAGGCTCAACTTTTTGGCGAGTTCGCGAATTACAGTGCGATAGTCGGATACAGAGTTATCGAGTCCGAACGCCTCATGCGTAAGTTCTCCAAGCCCTGCTCCGAAGGTCTCAAGCTGAGGGCTAGCAGCGCGAACGATTGTGCCGAACCTCTCGATCACCTGCACGTCTTTGGCAGGCACCTCCTGAAGGACGACGGGACTGTGCGTCGCGATGATCGCGAATGAATCGAAGCCGTCGAGGAGTCTTTGAGTACCCCGTAAGAGAGCTGCCAAAAGTGAGGGATGCAAATGCGTTTCCGGTTCGTCGATCAGAACTAGAGAACGCTTGCGAAGATGTGCAGCCAGTTGGACGACGATGTTGATTACAATCTTTTGCCCGGCGCTGAGCATCGCCAGTTTTTCGTAAGGCAACTCACCGACCTCGACCCATTCCGAAAGACGTAGACCTGATCGTCCAAACGAGGGGTCCAGCTCTAGGTCTCCCAGTGCTTGACTAAGTGCATTCGAGTCGCGAGTGCACGCTGTCCGGAAAGCGCTTGAAAGCTCGACAGTCAACTCATGAATGGATTTCAGCTGGGAGCTCGCCTGGCCATTTTCAAGGCGGCGAAGTCCGCAGTACGTGTATCCAAAGTACGTTGTAGTTGACGCATAATCGGTATCGCCACGTGCGTTATTCGTAGGGCCGGCCGATGGGGGGAGTTCAAAGGTATCGAACGCGCTGTATGAGACCGCGACGACGGCGCTGAACAGACTCTCAGTTTCTCCATGGAGCTCAGGAGACTGTCCGACCTTGCTTGTTCCCCTGGCTAGGTCGGCGAGTAACCGCGTCTTGCCGACCCCGTTGTAGCCGATCAAGACCTTACAACGTCCGGGAAGCGCATTCGAATCATCAAAATCGAAACAGATCTCTGCATCAAGGTCACGGCTTCGATGGGTGAAGGAAACTACTCCTTCGGACGGTGCCGTTCCATCGAAGAGCGAACTTGCGGAAGCAAGCGTGTGCTCGGCCTGCCCAAATCGGAGTAGCGACGTGCCCCAGCCTTCTTCGCTCTCAAATGTTGCGGCTATCTCCTTATCGGTCGCGGCATCCCGAATCGATCGCAGGAAGACGACCCGCTCTTCGTCAGCAAGAGCAGCCAGCTTCTCGTAGTATTCGATGTCCTGGCCAAGCGAACAGTAATCATCGCCCAACGCCTCGAATTCATTGGCTTCGAACGGTGTCAGGCCCGTCAGTTGACCAGCTCTGAGGATCTTTACAAGTCCAAGGTGGACTGGATCGCCGACCTGTCGCACCACTTCCACTTGGAAGGAAGTCTTGAATCTGAAGTCATCCCAAGAATCACGCCTCAATATGACCAAGGTCTCATGTGGGAGCCTGCCGTAGGTCCCGAACCCTTCGACCACCCGGAATTTCATCTATTACCTTCCGCAGGTGGGGCTATCAATTGCGAGCACAAACCCGGGCATCTTGTTGAGACATATGGACAACGAATGTGTATCACTGTCGAATCATAAGCGAGGTGGTAGTAAGCCAAAGAAGATTGCGGCGATTACCCAACGGGCCGAACGTCGTATGTCCGGCCCTTCCTCATGCCCGCGTCCGAGGATAAGATCAGCCGCCACAACACGCTGGGCGCGCAGCCCCAGGGGATCTCGCTTCGTCTAGGGAGCGTCCGGGGAGATGCTCGCCCGCGTTGTTTCGTAATCCGCTCCTCCAGCAACCTCAGTGGGACAACATGCTGCGGTAGGCCCCACCCGCAAACTGCCCGGTGAAGGTGCCCTATTCGCTCCGGTCAAAAACGACGGATATTGCGGGCAAACCAGCAACGGGACACTCAATCCAGTACTTCACGAGAGGGCGAGACGCGGAACGGACGGCATCATTCGCCGGCCGTTCGTGTTCAAGAAGCGAAGCCTCCCGCAGGAGCGTTAGGACATTCAGCTATTTGCGGTCCCGCAGGTGGGTGCTGAAGTCCTCAAGATGCCTGGATACCTGATTTTCGAACTGGTAGTGCGTGAAGTAGAGATTGTCCGTGAGTTCGAGTCGGAGAGGTTCCTCTGCCACGCCGGCCAGTCCCAGCATGGCGTGAGTGGGGTAGAGGCGAATCGATCCCAGTTCGCCGTACAGAACTGAACCCCCCGTCTGCACTCCGAAGCTTGATCCAATGTGGTTCTGATTCAGCTCTCCGGCCTGGACTGTGTATTCGTCCCTGCCGCCTCCCAAAAATGCCATTCTGCTTCCCTTTCGTTGTTCGAGTCTTTCCTCGCGAGACTTGTTGACGCCAACCGAAAGTAGGGCCAATAACGCCAACTGAAAATGAGGCCACTGACCATTATGGAAGGTGATCACATTGGATGTTTGGGCGCAGATACGCCACCGATACGCGACGGAGAAAATCTCCAAG
>NZ_JBBLYW010000031.1:0-47880 GCF_037911235.1 Arthrobacter oryzae | reverse complement strand
ACGTCCTGGGTGGCTTCGATGAGGTCCACGGCGGTGACCAGGGGCAGGCCGGTGACTTCGGCCAGGTGCCGGCAGGCTGCTTCGGCGTAGCCGGGAGGGGCGTTCAGGCCGGTGCCGATGGCGGTGGCGCCGAGGTTGATTTCGTGGATCAGCAGGTCCGCTTCGGCCAGGCGCAGCCGGTCCTCGCCGATGGTGACGGCGTAGGAGCCGAATTCCTGGCCCAGGGTCATGGGCACGGCGTCCTGCAGCTGGGTGCGGCCCATTTTGACCACGGTGCGGAATTCGGCGGCCTTGGCGGCGAACGCGTCTTCGAGTTCGGCCAGGGCGGCGAGGAGTTCGCGGGCGGCGAAGATGGTGCCCAGCTTCACCGCCGTGGGGTAGACGTCGTTGGTGGACTGGGAGAGGTTGACGTGGTCGTTCGGGTGCAGCCGGGCGTAGTCGCCCTTGGGGTGGCCCAGGATTTCCAGGGCCCGGTTGGCGATGACTTCGTTGGCGTTCATGTTCGAGGACGTTCCGGCGCCGCCCTGGATGACGTCGACGACGAACTGGTCGCTGAGTTTGCCGTTCATCACGTCGGTGCAGGCGGCCTCGATGGCGTCGGCGCGCCCGGGGTCCAGGAGGCCGAGTTCGCGGTTGGTGCGGGCGGCTGCCAGCTTCACGGCGGCGAGGCCGCGGACCAGGTACATGTTGGAGGAGAGCGGCTGGCCGCTGATGGGGAAGTTCTCCACGGCGCGGAGCGTGTGGACGCCCCAGTACGCGGCAGCGGGGACGTCGCGGTCACCCAGCAGGTCATGTTCGGAGCGGGTGTCCGGGGCGGTAGGGGATGTGTTCATTGGAGGTCCTCACAGGGCTTCGTTGACGGGCTTGGACGGTGGAATTTGGGACGGAAATCCAGGGCCGGGGCAGGCTGAAGTGACGCCGCAGCCTGCGCGGGGGCATGGTTGTGCCACGGCAAGGAGACCGCATGGGGCTTGCGGTGGTTGGGAAAGGTTAGGGAAAGTGCGTGGAGTTCGGGGCTTAGGGTCTAGCGCGTATGGCCGGCCCTGGAGTGCTCGCTTCCGGGAACGATGGTGCCCAGGGCGCATTCAACCCCGTGCAAATGCATTCTCATGGCCTGGGATGCTTCCTCAGCTGATCCACTCTCGATGGCAGCGAAAATGCGGGCATGTTCCTCACCCGATTCCTTCCGCCGGTCAGCCACGAGGTTGAGGGTGTTCGACTGGTTGGCCATGGCGTCGCAGATGTCCGACAGGAATGATTCGAACACGCCGTTGCCGCTGCACCGGGCAATGGTCACGTGGAACTCGGTGTTCAAAAGCACCCACTGCTGGAGATCGTCCTCCTCGGACATTTCCCGAAGGATTTCCCGGAGAGCCTCCAAGTCTTCGCTGCTGCGGCGCTGGGCAGCGAGGCCCGCGGCAGGCACTTCCACGTGGGGGCGGGCTTCAACGAGGGCGCTGGCCGAGTACTTGCCGAGTTTGAGGTCCTGGGCCACCTTGTCTGCAATGACGAAGGTGCCCTTGCCCGTGTGCGTGGCGGTCAGTCCCAACGCGGTGCATGAACGTAGCGCCTCCCTGACCATCGTGCGGCTCACACCGTACTGCTTGGCCAGGGATGCCTCCGAGTCGAGGCGGGTGCCGACCGGGATCTTGCCGCCTTCGATAGCGCTGCGGAGGGATGCGAAAACCGCCTCAGCCGCGCCAACGCGTACCACTCGGTCCTGTGCTGCTGTCCAGCTGTCCAACAGGTTCATACGAAAACTATGGCACCTGTCACACAGCCTGTCAAAGCTGATGTGAAAACATTGCGAGGAGGAGTGGCTCCGGGCGGTGTCTCGGGCTCCGGGAATGGCCGGTGTTCAAGCATCAACCGCGGTAGTCCTCCACCTGCTTGACCGGCCGCACTTCCGCCTCGTCCGGGTTCTCGCCATACTGCCTCTTGGCCCGCCGCTGGCGCAGCAGGTCCCAGCACTGGTCCAGGTCCTCTTCAATTCGCTTGAGCCGTGTGCGGTCCGGGGCATGCTCGGGGCCGGGCGCGGCGGACTCCGCTTTTTCCCGAAGCTCGCGTTCCTCTTCAACGAGGCTTTGAATGCGGTGCAGGATGTCCTGTTCGTCCACGGTGTCCTTCTTTCTGGAGCCTTTCCGGGGCAGCGGTTACCAGCAAGCGTAGTGAGGCGCGCGGCGCCTGACCAGAACATCGTGCAAGCCGGGCCGGCTGCCGGGACCCGCCACGAACAGGACGCGGACGACGCCGGGACCTCCCGCCGTCGTCCGCTTCCGGCTGCCATGACTACCAGTCGGTGCGGGCATCGTCAGTCGCCGCCACCACCACCGTCGCCTCCACCGCCGTCACCTCCGCCATCGGAGCTGTCGCCGTCGCCGAAGTACCAATTGAGGCCTGATCGGGAACCATTGGCACGGCTGGGTGGCTTTATGACGCCGAACAGCAGCACGCCGGCCGCCTGGGGATCGCCGCCGGCCGCGGCAAAGGCGGCCCGCCGCTTTACTCCCAGGCGCCAGGTTGTGAACAGGAACACGGCATAAGAGAGCGCCAGCCCCGAGAACGTGACCGTCCGTGCCGCTGAGAACTCAAGCCCGAATGCGGCGATCACAATGGCGCCGATGATCAATCCCGCCGGAAAAGCGAGGAGAAGCCGAAGAATCAACCGGCCACGCAGTCTAGCCTTCGACACGGGAAGCAGCGCGGTGCTCGGGTTGCTGGTGCCTCGCCGGAGTGCCTTCATGACGGGCCTTGGCTGGTTCATCTGGCCCTCCCGGATATAGGTCATAGTTAAACGCCGTGTCCGGCATGTTTCTTGGTGCTGTCTGAATCCTATGTCCCGCGCATCCAGGCTCTGGCCGTTGCCCGCGTCATGTGCTGGACTGGCTGGTGGGCGGCGCCTGTCATGGGCACAGCCCACCAGTCGGCCAGCCGGCTCAGTCCGGCCCAAAGAAGGGATCTGTCGCATGGCAACGTTCAAGATCGGCTACTTCGTCGGAAGTTTGGCCTCCGGCTCCATCAACCGCATCCTCGCCAACGCCTTGATCAAACTGGCTCCCGAGGACCTCGAATTCACGGAAATCCCCATCAAGGACCTCCCGCTCTACAGCTATGACTACGACGCCGACTTCCCGCCTGCCGGCCGTGCACTGAAAGATGCCGTCGAGGGCTCGGACGGCATCCTGTTCGTGTCCCCCGAATACAACCGCTCCATCCCCGGCGCGCTCAAGAACGCGATCGACTGGGGGTCACGCCCCTGGGGCACCAACTCCTTCGCCCGCAAGCCCACCGGGATCATCGGCGCTTCACCGGGCAGCATCGGCACCGCGGTCATGCAGTCCTCCATGCGTGCTGTCCTCAGCTTCCTTGACGCGCCCCAGCTCAACGCCCCCGAGGCCTACCTGAAGTTCAATCCCTCCGATTTCGCCGACGACGGCACGGTTACCAACCAGGGCACTGCGGATTTCCTGCGCCACTACATGGAGGAATACGGTGCGTTCGTGGAACGGGTGCTCGCCGCCAATGCGCCCGGGCACATCGGCGATCCCAAACCGGACGAGGCCAAGCTCACCCGTTAGGGTCCCGGCTTTTCCGTCCATTCAGTCCAGCGCACCACGCGGAGCGAGTCGAGCGACACGAGATCGCCCGTCGTTGAATCGCGGCGCCGTCGGGCTTCCAGCGGCAGCCCGACGGCGGCGTCAGTGGCCAGCGGAAGGATGTGGAGGACCACGTCGGATTGCGCTCCGATGCCCGCATCGCTGAGCTCCACGATCCACGGTGAGCCGTCCCAGAAGCGGTCTGCCACCACAATGCCGTCCACCAGCAGCTGCGCCACGTCCCCGGCCCAGTGAATCTCCAGCTCGGCGGTACCGCCACCGGTTGACCCGCCAGCCTGCTCACTGCCGGGGAAGGCTCCGGCGGGCAGCCCTATCCGGTACATCCGGGCAAGTTCGGCGATGGCCGCCGGCGAGGGGGCCGAAGCCCTGCCGGCAACCGACCCGAACGACGGCGGCACGGGCCGGGCGGGCCGGATCAGTTCCGCCTCCGGCAGCTCCAGCTCCTGGGATGGGCGGGCGCCCGCGATCACCACGGCTTCGAACGACGCCGATTCCAGGCTGTAGCGGAGGACCTCCGGTGCGCCGGAAGTCCGGCCGGCAAGGTTCCCCGAGGCGGCAACCCACACAGGTTCCCTGGACAGGACCAGCTGACGTCCGTGCTCAGTGTCCAGGACCCAGGCGGTGTCCGCGGCCCCGTCCGGGAGGACCAGGATGTTCAGGCTGGAATCCCCTGCGGTGGCAGTCAACAGCACTGGAGCGTCCGCCGCCACCGCGTAGGTGTTATCGGCCAGGGCGGTTGCCGGTCCGGCGAGTGCGGTGCCTTCCTTCAGGCGGAGTTCCACGCCGATGCCCGGTTCGGCCGCCAGCACCAGCGTGGGCGCCGAACCGTGGCCAAGAATTGTCAGCGGGGAGGCCGTTGCCCACTCCAGCAGCACGCCGCCCACCTCAAGGTTGACCGGCCAGTGGGCGATGGTGCCGGGCGGAATGGACAGGGGGCTATCGGGGAATGCCACTGTCCCGGCGTCGAGGTCCACCTCAAACTGCGCAGCAGGATACGCGTCCAGGGGAACGTGCGGCTGGTGCCAGGTAATGAAGACGAACCCGGACTGGCCGTCGCTTCGCAGTGCCCACCGCAACGTGGTGGAATCGTCCACGCCGTCCGGACGGACCTCGGGCAACGAGGACGGCATCCGGGCCAGACGTTGTCCGAAAGCGGCCAGGAACGCATGCTGCTTGCGCAGCTGCGCAAAGCTTGCTGACAACCGTCCCGCGGCTCCGATCGGCGCGTGGAAGTCGTAATCGAAGCGCGGAAGGTCGTTGGGGTATCCCGTGGCCTGGGACTCCTGCATGTCGTCGGCAGGGTTGGTTCCGCCCGCGAACATGTAATAGCCCTGCCAGGCCGAGCCGTTGCCGATCTTGTTGTGCGCCACCGCTGCTACATCCAGTGCACGCGGCCAGGGCCGGCGCTGGTACGCCGTCGCCATACCACCGGCCAGCTCACACGTAGCCGCGGGGTAGAGGGCCGACGGCGTGCGCGGCGGCGCAGCGCCGTCGCCGTTTCCCAGGTGCTCCCGGAGATCGGCGCCGATGCCGGGATCGTCCCAGACGTGGCTGAAGAGGTAGTGCTCCCGGAAGGTCACGTCCCAGGGAGCGTCCGCATCCACCCAGAATCCGTCCCCGTACCCGCCGAACAGCGGAAGGACTTCGTCGTGGGGAAGGTCGGCGCCGCCCCAGGCCGTGGCTGTCCAGACGGGAGCGTTCAGTCCCGCCGCCCGGGCCAGGTTCTTCAGCTCGCGGAGGTGGCCGGGCTGGTCGTATAGCTCGTTCTCCAGTTGGATGCCGATGACGTTGCTGTCCGGCCCCACGAGTTCTGCAAGCTCCGCACCCAGCCGACCGAACCAGCGCTGCACCAGCCGGAGGTAGGAGGGGTCGTTGGTCCGGTGCCTGACATCTGCGGCCTGGACCCAGTCCGGAAAGCCGCCGTTGCGGACCTCGCCGTGGCACCAGGGCCCGATCCGCAGCACGACGTCGAGCCCCACCGAGCGGCAGAGCCGGACGAACGCGGCAACGTCGAGGTTCCCGTCGAACCGGACGTCGCCCTCCTGCGGCTCATGATGAAGCCAGAACACATAGCAGGCCGCCACCGTGATGCCGCCGGCCTTCATCAGCCGCAGCCGGTCTTCCCAGCGCCCGCGGGGGAGCCTGCTGAAGTGGATCTCCCCTGATACCGGGATGCACGGCACGCCTGCCACTTCAACGTAACGGTTCGTCAGCCGGTACCGCTCATGCCGGTCCACGGCATTGCTCATGGCAGGTCGGGTCAGGGGCGCCTCCCACGCCGTGTGGGAAACACGCAGCGTGCGGACCTTGCCGGGGGATGTCGCGGCCATGCTCGAATAGCTCCTTGGATTGTGGGCTGGTCACCCCGATGCCGGTGCGGGCAGAGGGTCAAGGCAGGTACTGGGATCGCTCCCAGCCAGTATTCCAGAACACCCACGGTTGCAGCGTCATTGAAACTCCCGCGGGGCCTCTGAATACTGGAAGGCAGGCAATTCAGGATCGCTATTCAGGATCTGCGAAGGAGAGTGCGGACATGGCCAGTGAAGGAGCCGGCGGCACATTCAGGCGCCGTTTGGAGCGTGCCGTTGAACTGCGTGCTGTCCGGGCCACGGGCATGACGGCCGAGGAAGAAGCCGAGCTCACCGCTGCCGAGGAAAAGGAGCGGGAGAAGCGCCGGAGGGTGGATGACGCCAAAAGGGTCGAATACCTGATCCGCGACGCCATGGCCCAGGGGAAGTTCGACAACCTGAAGTACGCCGGCAAACCCATCCCCGGGCTGGGCGAGCCCTACGATCCTGACTGGTGGGTCAAAGGCCTGATCCAGCGCGAGAACATCACCGGCATGGGGCCGAAAGCCATTCTCCTGCGGACCGAAGATGCCGGGCTCGACGACAGGCTTGACGCCCAGTACTCGGAGAAACAGGTCCGCGACATCCTGCAGGACTTCAACAAGCGCGTGATCGACGCCCGCCGCCAGTTGCAGGGCGGCCCTCCGGTGATCACCAAGACAAGGGACGTTGAGGCGGAAGTGGAGCGCTGGCGCGAACGCCGGGCGGCGCGCGCCGCGGCCGAGCCGCCACCGGAGCCTGAAGTGAAGCGCTCCTGGTGGCGGCGCGTCTGGGACGGCGGAACGTGAGTCGCGTAACGGAACGTCAGACGATGCGGGGAGCCCGGGCCGCGCTCTCGGTGAGCTCGTCGGCAGTCTGGCGAACAACGTACGCCGGGCGGTCACGCTCCACCCGCCAGCTCTCGGACAGCGGGCCGATGTTGACTGTGTCGAAGCCGAACTCGTCGTAGAACCGGGTCACCAGTTCCGCGGCTTCAGCGTAGTCGCTGGCCGTGGCAAGGGCACGGCGCCCTGGTGTGCCGGCGGGTGCTCCGTTGGAGGTGATCTCCCTGGCCATGATGTGGTTGAAGCCCTTGGCTACCTTGGACGTGGGCAGGTGCTTTTGCAGCAGCCCGGACGTTGTGGCCTCTCCGTTGTCCAGTTCCGGGAAGCGGCCGTCCCGCTCCCAGTAATAGTTGTTCGTGTCGATCACGACCTTGCCCGCCAGCGGCTGCACCGGCAGGTCCCCGATGCTCTTGAGGGGCACGGTCACAACGGCGAAATCGCCGGCCGTGGCTGCCTCCGCCGCTGAGGCTGCACGGGCCCGGGGTCCCAAATCCGCCACGAGGTCCGTCAGCGTTTCAGGTCCGCGGGAATTGCTGATGACCACGTCGTAGCCGAGCTGCACGGCCTTGCGTGCGATCTGGCTGCCAATATGTCCTGCGCCGATAATTCCAATTGTTGTCATGACCGGGCCAACACCGCCGGGGCCGGGGATATTTCACGGCGTGCCGCATACCGGCTGGCCATGCGCCGGGCTTACCGCCAGTCCTCTTCGAAATCCGGGTGATCGGCATAGGGCAGCGCCAAGGCCTTCAGCGAACGCGTGGTCCATTCAATGCCTTCGGGAATCCAGCGGGATTCCTCCTCGAAGGGGTCGCTGACCATGGTGGCCAGCGCCGTCTGCCGGGCCGATTCGACAATGCGGATGACCCTCTTCTTTGCCTCGCACTCCAACAACAGGCGGTGTTCGTACCATCTCGCCGATTCGGAGACCGTGCGGTCACTGAGGATTTTTCGGGCCGCCGCCTCGTCTTCCCTGATGCGCTCGGACAGGAAATCGACAATGTCCACGACCGTTAGCCTCCGGCGGATGCGCCTTTGATGTCGGAGCCTGTGATGTCCCCGCCTGTGATGTCCCCGCCTTCGGCGGGGTCCTGCGAATGCACCCGGATGTCCCTCGGATCAGCGTTCTCGTCGCCCTCGGCCGGAGCTTCGCTGTGGACACGCTCCGACGCCTGTTGGTTCTCGCTCATGACCGCTCCTTCCGCGGTGGTTCGTACGGTAATTTCTGCATCCCGCTACTGATCATCTAGCTCCCGGAGCCGCGGGGCTGTCAAGGACCTTTCCGGCCCTACCGGGGCCGCACGAGTGGAGGACAATAAGTCCCATCGGAGGACGGCCCAGCGAAGGAGCAGGACAGTGTCAGAGACGAACGGACCACGGCGCGCAGCACAGCAGATGCAGGAGGCGGCCCGGTACCTGGCCCGTGCCACCAGGAACCTGGACGCTCCCTCGGACAGCCACGAAATCCTCCGCAGCCTTACGGAAACGCAGGGCTCCATCGCCCAGGCCATCCGCGAACTGGCCCAATGGCACCGGGCGGCGGCAGCGGGAACGCAGTACTACCGCCCGCACAACGAAAGCGCCCGCGGCGTTATGACCGCGGTGTCCGAGCTGGACCTCGCAGCGCAGGAGGCCGACGCCCTGCAGGAGACGCTGAACCGGGCCCACGGCGGAAGCAGCGTGGTGAACTGGCTGGAGACCTCCGAAGCTGAGGCGTCCGCCCGCGACGACTGACATGCCCGCCGGCTCTGCCGGGGAAGCCGCTCACGCAAGAGGACGACGGCGGGAAGTCCCGCCGTCGTCCTCTGCTTGGGTTGTTGGTGCCCGGTCCTGCCCGCTACGCGTGTGCGTAGGTGAGGCAGTCCGCGTTGTCTGCGCCGGGACCCACATGTACCTCGGGGGCCTTGCACATCAGGTGGTCGTTGTGGACGCATTCCGAGCGCTGGCAGGCCCCGACGTCGGCAAGGACCTTGGGCAGGCCGCCGTGGATCCCGGTGTCGATGAAGGTGGCGCAGGATGCGTGGTCCTGGCTACCGCCCACCGTGATGGCGGCGGCGTTGCAGTTCGAATGGTCGTTGAAGGAACAGTTGGAAACACTGCAGTCTGCGACGTGCGTGGTCATGGGAAGATCCTCCGTGGTTCGGCTGCCCGGGCGGGCTGCTCCCTTCGTCCACGGTAGGCCCGTCCGGCCGGATCAAAAAGACCCAAACGTGTGACCTAATTACGGAAGGCGCTGCAGGCTGGGCATAACGGCCTATGGTTCCGCGGCTCCCGGCTTCCTACAATGGAGGTAGGGCCGACGGCACGACTCCCGGCAAGTCCGGGGGGCCTTCCCAAAACCGCCGCCGGCCCCTCAATCCCCGGCAATCGTGCGTGGGCAGCTAGACGAGGCTGCCTTCCTTTTCCTGTGCTGGCTGGACTGTTCCTTCGGCAGCTGGTGTGGCTGCCCCGGTAGCTGTGACCGTGGCGGGCGCCTGGGGGTGGAAGGGGTTGAACCGGCTGCGGGACAGCTCGCCGAAGGCGTAGGCGGTTTCCGCGTGTTCGGACAGGTCCACCCCGACGTTTTCCGCTTCCTCACTGACCCGGAAGCCGAGCGTCTTGTGGATGGCGAGGCCCAGGACGGTGGTGACCAGTCCGGAGAGCAGGACGGTTACCAGCACGGCCACCGTCTGTGCCACCAGCTGGTGGAGTCCGCCGCCGTAAAAGAGGCCGCCGCCCTGGCCGTCTACCGGCAGCGCAATGAAGCCCAGCGCCAGCGTGCCGATGAGGCCGCCGCCGAGGTGGACGCCCACAACGTCGAGGGAGTCGTCCAGGCCGAAGCGGTACTTCAGGTCCACGAAGATCGCGCAGAGGGCGCCAGCTACGAGGCCCAGGCCGATGGCCCCCACCGGGCTGATGTTGGCGCAGGACGGGGTGACGGCCACCAGTCCGGCCACGACGCCCGATGCGGCACCGAGGGAGGTGGGGTGGCCGTGGCGGATCTTTTCGGTGACCAGCCAGCTCAGCATGGCCGCTGCCGGGGTCACCAGGGTGTTGATCCAGATCAGGCCGGCCTGCTCCGCGGTGGTGGCGGCGCCCCCGTTGAAACCGAACCAGCCAAACCAGAGGATGGCCGCACCCAGCATGATGAAGGGAATGTTGTGCGGGCGGTGGTTGGGATCCTTGCCGAAGCCCTGGCGCTTGCCCACGATGACGGCGAGGATCAGCGCTGCGACGCCTGAGCTGATCTCCACTACGGTGCCGCCGGCGAAGTCGATGACCTGCCCGAACACGGACGTGATGGCCCCGTTGGCGCCCAGCAGGCCGCCGCCCCAGACCATGTAGGCGAGCGGGCAGTACACGAGGGTGACCCAGATGGGAACGAAGAGCGCCCAGGAGCTGAACTTGGCGCGGTCGGCAATGGCGCCGCTGATGAGGGCGACGGTGACCATCGCGAACGTGCCCGCGTAGGCTGCCTTGATGAGGTCGGGGGAGCCGATGAGGTTGGTGAGCCCGAAGCTGGCGAAGGGGTTGCCGAAGATTCCCAGCACGCCGTCGCCGCCGGTCATGGAGTAGCCCCACAAAACCCAGATGACGCCGACGATGCCGGCCGAGATGAAGCTCATCATGATCATGTTGAGCGCCGCCTTGGCCCGGGTCATGCCGCCGTAAAAGAGGCCGAGGCCGGGGGTCATGATCAGCACGAGGGCCGTTGACACCAGCACCCAGACGTTTTCCGCAGTGATTTGCACCTGCGTGTCCCTTCTCATCAAGTCATCTGTACGGGACCTCGAGTGATTCCGGGCCACGCCCCCGCTCAATGTTTCATGCACCGTGTTTCAGGCAATGGGGCGTTAAGTTGCGGGAACGTTACAGGAACACGCCCTGCGTGAAGATCACGTGACCGCCTTGTTTCAGGGATGTTAACGAAGGCTCCTGGATGCAGCGGTGAGGGGACGCTGGCGGGTTGCGTTTCGGCAAGATGACGGGCAGCTCACCAAGGCACGGAGGGGCGCTTGATCCAGGGATAAGCAGGGGACTGTCTCGGGTTAAAGCGAGAACGACGGCGGGATGTCCCGCCGTCGTTCTCTGTTGCGTTACCGGGTTGACCCGGATGGGGTGGATCGGCCGGCTAACCGGCCAGGCCGGCCACGCCGAAGATGGCAGCCGCGATCGCGAAGCCCATGACGCCGATGAGCGTTTCCATCACAGTCCAGGTTTTCAGCGTGGTCTTGACGTCCATGCCGAAGAAGCGGCCCACCAGCCAGAAGCCGGAGTCGTTGACGTGCGAGACCACCACGGAACCGGCGGCCACGGCGATGACCAGGGCAGCCACCTGCATGCCGTTCATGCCGGCGAGGGCCACCGCGGGAGCGATCAGCCCGGCGGTGGTGGTCAGCGCCACCGTGGCTGAACCCTGCGCGATGCGGAGGATGGCCGAGATCAGGAAGCCGGCCAGCAGCAGGGGGATGCCGACGTCGCCCAGTACGCCGGCCAGGGCGGTGCCGATGCCCGAAGTGCGCAGCACGCCGCCGAACATGCCGCCGGCGCCGGTGATCAGGATGACGGAGCAGACCGGGCCGAGGGAGGATTCGAGCAGCTTCTCCAGGGTGGCGCCGTGGGAGCCGCGAAGCCTGCCCAGGACGAACATTGCCACCAGTACCGCGATCAGAAGTGCAACCGGCGTTTCACCGAGGGTGCGGAGGATCTGGTACCAGGCCTCGGTCTTTGCCGAGGCAGGAAGGACTCCGGAGGAAGCCAGGGTGCTGAGGCCGGTGTTGAGGAAGATGAGGACCAGCGGAAGGAGCAGGACGCCCACGACGGTGCGGAAGCGCGGCGGGTTCTCTTCGGCGGCGGAGTCGGCGTGGCCCAGCAGTTCCGGAACGGGGAGGACCAGCTTCTTGCCGGTCCACAGGCCGAACAGGTAGGCGGTGACGTACCAGGTGGGGATGGCGGTGATGAGGCCCGCAATCATGACCAGGCCCACGTTGGCGTCGAAGAACGTTGCGGCAGAGACCGGGCCCGGGTGCGGGGGCAGGAAGATGTGCATCACGGAGAAGGCGCCTGCAGCCGGCAGGCCATAGCGAAGCACGCCGCCGCCAAGCCGGTGCGCCACTGCGAAGACCACGGGCAGCATGACCACCAGGCCGGCGTCGAAGAAGATGGGGAAGCCGAAGATCAGGGAGGCGAGGCCCAGCGCGAAGGGTGCGCGCTTTTCGCCGAAGAGGTTGATGAGGTAGTCGGCAAGCGCCTTGGCGCCGCCGCTGGTCTCGACGATGCGGCCGAGCATCGCGCCGAGGCCAACCAGCAGGGCCACGGTGCCCAGCGTGCTGCCGAAGCCGTTGACCAGCACCGGAACCACCTTGTCCGCCGGGATGCCGGTGGCGAAGGCGGTTGCCAGGCTGACCAGGATCAGGGCGAGCAGCGCGTGCATGCGCAGTTTGATGATGAGGAACAGCAGCACCAGAATGGCGCCGCCGGCAATCAGCAGCAGGGGGCCTGCGCCGAGGGTTTGAGTCCATCCTTCGATGGTCATGATTCTCCTTTGAAGCGGTTTGTTGGGGGCTGTGGAGCTAAAGGATGTTAGGGATCAGGAAGCGCTGGGAGCGTGGCCCGCCGGCAGGTGAAGCGCGGCCTTGATGGCCTGCACCAGGTCCTCGGGAGTGCGGGTGATATCCAGCCGCAGGCTGCCGGCGGCGAGTTCCTCCGGCGTCAGCGGTTGCAGGGTGGCCAGCTGGCTGGGCAGGAGCGTCACCGGCATGAAATGGCCCTCGCGTCCGCGCATGCGCTCGCCGAGCAGGGCGGGATCGCCGTCGAGGTGGATGAAAACCACAGTGCCTTCCGCCTCCGAGAGCAACTGGCGGTAGCTGTGTTTGAGGGCGGAGCAGGTCAGGACAGTGCTTTTGCCTTCCGCGGCCTGGGCGGTCATCCAGTCCCGGATGGACTGCAGCCAGGGCCAGCGGTCCTCGTCCTGGAGCGGGGTGCCGGCGTTCATCTTGGCGATGTTGGACTCGGGATGGAACTGGTCCGCCTCGGCCATGTCCCAGCCGAGATCCCTGGACAGAGCCCCGGCGATGGTGGACTTGCCGGCTCCGGCGACACCCATTACTACCAAATGCATGGCAGGAAACTTCATTGTTCTACCTCCGTAGAAGACATCGTTGGCTTCGGAATGAAGCTCAGGCCAGCAGCGGACGCTGGATAGGAAAATAAGATAGCACCATTTAGAAGCATTAGTAGCATCTTTTTGTTACACAGGTCATACCTTTGCTGATTTGTAGCCTAAACTGGAGGCCAGGCGCCATGGCGCAGAGGGAGGCTTCACAGATGTCGACGGCGACAGAGGACCACGCGGACGCAACCGACGGGGAGGCGGCGGTCCCGGCCCTGCATCTGCGGGTACTGGATGCCCTCGGCGAAGCCATCGTTTCCGGGGAGCTCGCCCCCGGCCGGCGGCTGACCCTTGAGGACCTGCAGCAGCACTACAACGTCTCCCGCACCCTGGCCCGGGATACCATGCGCGTCCTGGAATCGATGAACCTGGTGTACTCCCGCCGGCGTGTTGGCATCGTGGTGCAGGACCCCGAGCTGTGGAACGTGTTCGATCCCAAGCTGGTGCGGTGGCGGCTCGCGTCCAGCCGCCGGGCAGAGCAGTACAGCAGCCTCACGGAGCTCCGGATTGCCGTCGAACCCATTGCCGCGGCTGGCGCTGCCCGTCGGGCAGGCGCAACAGAGCGCCGACAGCTCACGGCGCTGGCCGCCGAACTGCGGCGGCTGGGCGAAGCCGGGGAGCTGGAAGAGTTCCTGAAGGCGGACATCGCCTTCCATAGCCTGCTCCTGCACAGCTGCGGGAACGAAATGTTCAAGGCACTCGACGGCATGGTTGCCGAGGTCCTGTCCAGCAGGACCAAGCAGGGATTGATGCCGTTCAAGCCGCGTCCTGAAGCACTGCAGGCTCACGAGGCTGTGGCTGCGGCCGTGGCAGCCGGCGATGCCGGTACCGCGGAGTCGGCCATGCACCACATCCTGGACGAGGTCCGCACCGCAATGGGGCTTCCCTAGCCCCTGACGTGGGGGCAAGCGCCTAACGGGAGGACCTTAAACGCGCGCACGCGCCTAACGGGAGGGCGCCGGCGTCGGGCCCTGGGGTGTGTACATGGACGGCGGCGGCGCTGGGAAAGGTTGGGCCGGGTACAGCCCTGCCACCTGCATCATGTAGTTGGCCCATTGCGGACCAGCAAGCATGTAGCCGTCCACTGACTTGTAGAAGTTGCCGTTGATGGTGACGTTCTGGCCCGCCCGTTGTTGGCCCTCCAGGGTGTCTCCAAAGAACGACGCCGTGGCCAGGCCCGAGGTGTAGCCCGCCACCCAGGTGGCGCCGTTGTTGTTGGACGTTCCCGTCTTGGCCGCCACCGGCACCTTGCTCTGGACCTTCGGGTTGATGTAGACGCCGGATCCCATCTTCAGCACGTCCTGGAGCACCGCGTTGACGCCGCGGGCCACCTCGGGCTTAACGGCGTTGCGGCACTGGGAGGATTCGGACGGCAGGTGCCGCCCTGCCGGGTCGATCACGTCGGCGAGGGCGATCGGGCTGCAGTAGCGGCCGTCATTGGCGAACGTGGCAAAGGCGTTCGCCAGGTGCAGGGGAGCCACGCCAATGGCGCCCAGCAGGTTGCCGAGCTGGTGCATATTGACCTGGGCTCCATCCAGGCCGCTGTGGATTCCCACCGCATCCACCATCTTCTGGATGCCGCAAAAGTCAAGCTGCGTGGCGGTGGCGAAGGTTGCCGTGTTGATGGAGTTGTAGAGGCCGTAGTTGATGGGCATGGGCCGGTAGTAGCCTGGATCGTTGTTCTGGAGATCATCCGCGGCGCCCTCGTTCCTCTGGGCGGTGCTGTAGGCGCCCAGCACCTTTCCGCAGCTGGACCGCCACGGGAAGCCCAGGGGATAGGTCCGCCGGGAGGCGTCGATCATGGCGTTGATGGGCTTGCCCTCGTTCAGCCATTCCGCAAACGTGAACGGCTTCATGGTGGAGCCGGGCTGGAACCCGCCGGCACCGTTGAGGTCATTGCCATTGGCGTCCTTGGAGTCGACGTTGAAGTTCAGCTGGGTGTCGAATTTCCCTTCCGCCGGCAGGAACACGGTGTTCTGCGCCATGGCAAGGATCCGGCCGGATCCGGGCTGGACCGTGACCAGGGCGGCGCCCCATTTGTCCGGATTCGCTCCGGCGGTGGCGTCCACCTGGGCCTGCGCGGCGGCCTGCAGCCTGCTGTCCAGAGTGGTGGTGATGGTCAGGCCGCCGCGGTACAGCACTCTCTCCCGGTCCTTGAGTTCCACGCCGTAGGCCGGGTTGTTGAGGATCAGGTGGGACACATAGTCGCAGAAGTAGGGTGCGATGACGGCGGCGGCGCAGCCCTGCCTGCCCGGGGTGATCTTCAGGTCCACGCCGGTGGCTACGGCAGCGTCGTGCTCGGCCTGGGTGATTTTCCGCTGCTCCAGCATGTTGCCCAGGACCTGGTTGCGGCGTTGCAGCGAGTTCTCCGGGTTCGCGGCGGGGTCATAGAAGCTGGGACTGTTCACCAGCCCGGCCAGCAGCGCTGCCTGCGGCAGGGTGAGGTCCTTGGCGGACGTGCTGAAGAAGTGCCGTGCTGCGGCCTCGATGCCGTAGGCGTCGCGGTTGAAGAACACGATGTTCAGGTAGCCCTCAAGGATCTGGTCCTTCGTGTATTTCTTCTCCAGTTCGATGGCGAGCTTCATCTCCCGGATCTTGTCGCCAACGCTCTTCTGGCCGCTGAGGATGACCTGCTCGCCTTGGTCCGCGGAAAGAAACGACTCATTGATGACGTTGGTGACGTACTGCTGGGTCAGGGTGGATGCACCCTGCCGGCCGCCCTGGGTGGCGTTGTACGTCAGCGCGCGGAGGATGCCCTGCGGATCGATGCCGGCATGTTCGTAGAAGCGGCTGTCCTCGATCGCGATGATCGCGTCCTTGATAAACGGCGACATCTGGTCGAGGGTGACCCGCACCCGGTTTTCCGCGTAGAACGTGGCGATGGTCTGACCGTCGGCGGTCACCATTTTGGTGGACTGCGACGGAGGATCGACAGTGAGTTCAGCGGGCAGGTTGTCGAAGAACGTAATTGAATTGCTGACCGCCACCCCGGCGGCCGCCACGCTGGGGACCACCAGGCTGGCGGCCAGGACGCCGCAGATGGCGCTCACGGCAATAAATCCGACCAGCCTTCCCAAGGCCGCGGCAAACCGGGAACCCCATCGCTTCTTCTGCGCCATTTTTTATCCAGCTATCGACGTGCCAGTGACTCCAGAATACGGCTGGCGGCCGCCGGCCAGCCAGAGTCCTACGACCCAACCACCGGAGGTGCCGGTCAGTAGCTGGCGGGGGTGCCGGCAGGCTCAACCACCGGGTCAGGAGGGATGTATTCCGCGGCGAGTGCCTCGGAGCCGCGGGCCAGGATGGCGACGTCGGCGCCGACCAGCACAAACGCGGCGCCGGCCGCAAGATAGCTGCGGGCGGTGGCGGGATTGAAAGCGTTCACACCGGCCGGTTTGCCGGCCGCTTTGGCGGCAGCGATGCAGTGTTCGACGGCGGCACGCACTTCGGGGTGTTCCTGCTGTCCCAGCACGCCCATGGAGGCGGCGAGGTCGGAGGGCCCCAGGAAGATGCCGTCCACGCCGTCGACCGCGAGGATGTTTTCCACGGCCGCGACGGCGGCTTCCGATTCGATTTGGACGGTGAGGCTGATGGTGGCGCTGGCGCGGGCGAGGTAGTCCGGGATGCGGTTCCAGCGCGAGGCCCGGGCCAGGGCGGAGCCCACGCCGCGGACGCCGTGCGGCGGGTAGCGGGTGGCGGCCACCGCGGCTTCGGCCTCGGCGGCGGAGTTCACCATGGGTACCAGCAGGTTCTGCACGCCGAGGTCCAGGTACTGCTTGATCACCACCGTGTCGTTGACCGGCGGCCGGACCAGCGCCTGGACCGGGTAGCCGTGGACGGCCTGCAGCTGGGCGAGGACGGATTCAAGCCCGTTGGGGCTGTGCTCGGCGTCGATCAGCAGCCAGTCCAGGCCGGCCCCGGCGCACAGTTCGGCCACCAGCGGGCTGCCGGAGCAGACCCACATGCCGGTGAGCGGACGGCCTGCTTTACCGTTTTGATTGCGGAGGGCGTCGCGGAACGTGGCGTCCGGTTCTACTCGAAGCGGCATGTGACACTCCCCAGGGGTCCGTAGTCGGCGTGGACGGTGTCGCCCTTGTATACCCAGAGCGGGCGGGTGAAGGAACCGGCCAGGATGATGTCCCCGGCCTTCATCCCGTCACCGTGGGCGGCGATCTTGTTCGCCAGCCAGTGCACCCCGTTGGCGGGGTGGTCCAGGACGCCCGCCGCCACGCCCGTTTCTTCAACGGTCTGGTTCTTGTAGAGGATGGCCGAAACCCAGCGGAGGTCGACGGCGTTGGGCTTCACCGGACGGCCGCCCACCACCATGGCGCCCATCGCGGCATTGTCCGCGATGGTGTCCACGATGGTCCGGCCCTCCATCTCGATCCGGGAGTCCAGGATCTCGAGGGCCGGAACCACGTAGTCGGTGGCGTTCAGGACGTCGAAGATGGTGCAGCCGGGGCCTTTCAGGCCGTCTTTCAGGACAAACGCCAACTCCACCTCCACCCGCGGATGCGTGTACCGGTCCCACTCCACCGAACAGCCCGTCTCCAGCACCATGTCATCAAAGATGGCACCGTAGTCCGGTTCCGTAATGCCGGTGGCCGCCTGCATCGCCTTGGACGTCAGGCCGATTTTCCGGCCCACCAGCTTCCGCCCCGCGTCCTCGTTGCGGTTCCGCCACAGTTGCTGGACGGCGTAGGAGTCCTCCACCGTCATGTCCGGGTAGCGGGATGTCAGGCGCGGCACCGGCTTGCGGTTGCGGCCGGCCTCCAGCAGTTCGTCCGCAATGGCCTCTATCGTCTTGGAATCCAGCATGGCTAGAGCTGCGCTCCGAGCTTGAAGCCTGTCCGGTCCCCCTCGGGGGAGCCGTCCTTGCGGGTGTAGGAGAAGCCGTCGGCGCCGACGGTGACGGCCATCTCGCTCTTGTCCTGGCGTTCGATGACCGGCTGCGGGTTCCCGTCGAGGTCCAGGACCAGGGATGCGTCGGTGTACCAGGACGGGACCACGGGGTTGCCCCACCAGTCGCGGCGCTGGTTGTCGTGGACGTCCCAGGTGATGGTGGGGTTGTCCGGGTCGCCGGTGTAGTAGTCCTGGGTGTAGATCTCGATGCGGTGGCCGTCCGGGTCCAGGATGTAGAGGTAGAACGCGTTGGACACGCCGTGCCGGCCGGGGCCGCGCTCGATCCGGTCGCTGATGCGCAGGGCGCCCATCTTGTCGCAGATCTGGATGATGTTGTGCTTCTCGTGCGTGGCGAACGCGACGTGGTGCATGCGCGGGCCGTTGCCGCCGGTGAGCGCGGTGTCGTGCACAGTCTGCTTGCGGTGCATCCAGACGGCGTAGGAGACGCCGTCGGAATCCTGGATGTCTTCGGAGACGCGGAAGCCGAGGTCCTCCAGGTACTTGCGGCCGCGGGGAACATCCGGGGTGACCTGGTTGAAGTGGTCCAGCCGCACCAGTTCGCCGGCGGAGTAGAGGTCGTAACGCTGGGTGAGGCGCTCCACGTGCTCCACGTCGTAGAAGAATTCGTACGGGAAGCCCAGCGGGTCCTCCACGCGGACGGAATCGCCGATGCCCTTGGTGAACCCGTCCTTGCGGCGTTCGGTGCGGCAGCCCAGCTCCTTGTAGTAGGCCTCGGCGGCGTCCACCTCGGCGGGGGACTTCACCCGGTAGGCGAAGGCTGCGACGGCGGCGATCGGGCCCTTGCGGAGCACCAGGTTGTGGTGGATGAACTCCTCGAGGGAGCGCAGGTAAATGTTGTTCTCGTCTTCCTCGGTGACGTGCAGGCCGAGGAGGTCAACGTAGAACTCGCGGGACTTGGCAAGGTCCGTGACCACAATCTCCATGTACGCGCAGCGCACGATGTCCGGTGCCGGGACGGAGGGCTTCGGGATGACGTTGTTCATGGTGTTCTCTCTTCTTTGAAAGGGGTCTGGAGGGTCTGCGGAGCGCCGGAACTAGGCGCCGAATTTGGGCGTGTGGACCGTGCCGAGGGTGATGTGCACGGCCTGCTGGTCGGTGTAGAAGTCGATGGAGCGGTAGCCGCCCTCGTGGCCCAGTCCGGAGGCCTTGACTCCGCCGAACGGGGTTCGCAGGTCGCGGACGTTGTGGCTGTTCAGCCAGACCATGCCGGCCTCGACGTTCTGCGAGAAGTTGTGCGCGCGGGTCAGGTTCTGGGTCCAGATGTAGGCCGCCAGGCCGTACTTCGTGTTGTTGGCCAGGGCGAGGGCTTCGTCGTCGTTCTCGAACGGGGTGATGGCGACGACAGGGCCGAAGATCTCCTCCTGGAAGATCCGTGCGTCAGGGGCGACATCGGCGAACACTGTGGGGGCGATGTAGTTGCCTTCCGGCAGGCCTTCAGGCCGTCCGCCGCCGGCGAGGAGCCGGCCTTCGGACTTGCCGATCTCGACGTAGGAGGCCACCTTGGCGAAGTGCTCGGGGTGGACCAGGGCGCCCACCTGCGTCTTGGGGTCGTGGGGATCGCCGACGACAATCTTCTTCGCGCGGGCGGCGTACTTTTCGCAGAACTCGTCATAGATGGCCCGCTCCACCAGGATGCGGGAACCGGCGGTGCAGCGCTCGCCGTTGAGGGAGAAGACGCCGAACAGGGCGGAATCGATCGCGGCGTCGAGGTCGGCGTCGGCAAACACGACGCAGGGTGACTTGCCGCCGAGCTCCATGGAGAGGCCCTTGAGGTTGGCGGCGGCGTTGCGGAAGATCGTCTGCCCTGTGGTGGTCTCGCCGGTGAACGAAATCAGCGGGACGTCCGGGTGCTTGACCAGCGCATCGCCGGCTTCTTCGCCGAGGCCGTTGACCAGGTTGAAGACGCCGTCGGGGAGGCCTGCGTCCTTGAAGATCGTGGCCCACAGCGATGCTGACAGAGGAGTGAACTCGGCCGGCTTGAGGACCACGGTGTTGCCGGTGGCCAAGGCCGGGGCAAGCTTCCAGGACTCCAGCATGAACGGGGTGTTCCACGGGGTGATGAGCCCGGCGACGCCGATCGGCTTGCGGTTCACATAGTTGATCTGGGAGCCCGGGACCTTCATGGCGTCGTCGAACTGGGCGACAATCAGGTCCGCGAAGAAGCGGAAGTTCTCGGCCGCGCGGAGGGCCTGGCCTTTCGCCTGGGTGATGGGGAGCCCGGTGTCGAAGGTCTCCAGTTCGGCGAGGCGCTCCTCCTGGGCTTCGACGGCGTCGGCGATCTTGTTCAGGATGCGGGCGCGTTCGCGGGGCTTCATCTTCGGCCAGGGGCCGTTGACGAAGGCTTCGCGGGCGGCGGCGACGGCCAGGTCGATGTCTTCCTTTTGGCCGGCAGCGGCGGTGGCGTAGTTGGTGTTGGAGACCGGGTCCAGGACGTCGAAGGTCTTGCCGCCCACGGAGTCAACGAACTGGCCGTTGATGTAGTGCTGGATGTGGGAGGGGAGGTCCTGCGGGACGTAGTGGGTGGTTTCTGCGGCAGTGAACGTCATTGTTTTTCCTTACTGCTGTGCGGGCTGTTGTTCAGTGGAGGCGGCTTGCGCCAGGTAGGCGTCCAGGGTGGCGCTGCGGTGCAGCCGGGCAGCCTTTTCGATCTCGTCGGCGGCGGCACCCGTTTCGATGAGCCGGAGCAGGGCCTCGTGTTCGTCCACGGAGTCGCGGGCGCGGCCGGGGACGAAGCGGAACGTGGAGGACCGCAGGGATGCGAGCCGGTTCCAGCCCCGGTGGACGAGGTCCAGGATGTGCGGGTTGGGGCAGTGTTCGAACAGGATGCTGTGGAAGTCCTGGTTCAGCCGGGTGAAGCGGACCGGGTCGAAGTGTTCCAGGCAGTCGCGCATTTCCTCGTTCACGGCCCGGGCCCGGGCAACGTCCGCCGCGCCGATCAGCGGAGCCGAGAGTGCCGTGGCGGCACCTTCGACGATGCTCAGGGTCTGCATGGTGTAGAGGTACTCGGTGGGGTCGATGCCTGACACGGTGGCGCCCACGTTCCGTTCGAACTTGACCAGGCCTTCGGCTTCGAGCCGGCGGATGGCTTCGCGGACCGGCACCACGCTGACGCCGAGGTCCTCGGCTATCTTGGCCAGCACAAGCCGGTAGCCGGGGGAATAGGTCCCGTCCACGATCCGTGCCTTGACGGCGGCGTACGCCTGCTCGGACTTGCTCCGGGGGCCTGCAGCCGTGGCCGTCTCAGTCATTGGTTGTGTCCGTTTCCCGTTGCTTCCCATTCCTCATACTTACCGCGCCATTCCGCGTTCAGCGGGTAGAGGCCGTCTACGCTGTGGCCCTGCTGGACCATCTCGGCGATGAAGACTTCCTCGCGCTCCTGGGCGATGGAATCGTCCGCGAGTTCTTCCGCCAGCGCCGGCGGGATCACCAGGATGCCGTCGGCATCGGCAACGATGATGTCTCCGGGCTGCACGGTGGTGCCGCCGCAGGCGATGGTGATGTCCGTGTCCCAGGGGATGTGCCGGCGGCCCAGCACCGCAGGGTGCGGGTTGGAGTAATAGGTGGGCATGTCCATGGCGGCCACGGCGGAGAAGTCACGCACCCCGCCGTCGGTGATCACGGCCGCGGCACCGCGGACCTGGGCGCGGAGGGCCAGGATGTCGCCGATGGTGCCGGTGCCTTTTTCGCCGCGGGCCTCCATCACCAGGATCTCGCCCTCGTTGACGGAGTCGATGGCCTTCTTCTGGGCGTTGAACCCGCCGCCGTGGGCCTTGAAAAGGTCCTCGCGGTTGGGCACGTAGCGCAGCGTCCGGGCCAGGCCCACGATCCGCTTCTCCGGGCGCGTGGAGGTGAGGCCGTCGATGCTGACGTTGTTCAGTCCGCGCTTGCGCAGCTGGGAGGAGAGGGTGGCGGTGCAGACACTTTCCAGCTTGGCCTTCAGTTCCGGGGTCAGTACCGTTCCGACGGCGGCGGGAGCCTCGACGGCAGGGAGCCCGGCGGCTTCGCGGGAACCGTACGCTTCCTCCCGCTGGAGGTCATCGGTCCGGGGCCGGGCACCAAAGTCCGCGAACGGCGTCGTGCCTTCCGCCACCCGGGTGGCCAGCCGGCCGGTGGTGAGTCCGGCGCCGGCGGCCCCCGTCGCCGTCGTGCTGACCTCAACCTCGACGACGTCTCCCGGCCTGGCAACGGAGGCGCCGGCCGGAGTGCCGGTCAGGATGATGTCGCCCTCTTCGAGGGTGAGCAGCTGGGACAGGTCCGCGACGAGCCGGGCGAACGGGAAGAGGAGGTCTTCGGTGGTGTCGTCCTGGACCAGCTCGCCGTTGTGCCACGTGCGGATGCGGAGTTTGGCGGGGTCCACGGCGTCCGCGGCGATCAGCCCCGGTCCCACCGGTGTGAAGCCGTCGCCGCCCTTGGACCGGAGGTTGGAGCCCTTGTCCGCGTAGCGGAGGTCGTAGACGCCGAGGTCGTTGCTGGCGGTGACCCACTCGACGTGGCTCCAGGCGTCCCCGACGCCCACCCGGCGGGCCGGCTTGCCCATGACCAGTGCGATCTCGCCCTCGTAGCCGAGGAGTTCGCAGCCGGCCGGGCGTTCCACCGTTGAAGGGGCTTCTGCCGAGCCGATTGCCAGGGAAGACGATGGTTTCAGGAAGTAGGAGGGCTGTTCCGGAGTGCGGCCGCGCTGGGCTGCCCGGCTGGGGTAGTTGATATGCACCGCGATGACCTTGCGGGCCGCGGCCAGGATGTGCTCGGTGACCTGTTCCAAAAGTTACTCCTCATCGAGTACGAAATCGTATACGATAACTATTGCCCAGGAAGCGTGGAACGTCAACCCTTTGTTTTAGGGAGTTTTCCGGGTTGCTTGTAACGCGGGTCATATCTGCGTACAGTTTTGAATGAGCACCAGATTTCTATTATCGAACACTTAGTTCTGATATCGAATACATCCGACGGCGATACGCCGCCACACAATGAAGTGAGGACCCCCGTGCAATTCCACCATCACGGTTACGTATCCGGTGACCCGCGAGTCCAGCCGGCAGCAGGCGTAGGCATCAATCGGCCCACTGAGCTTCCTGATGAGGTGGACGTCCTCATTGTCGGCACAGGCCCTGCCGGCATGCTGGCCGCCGCCCAGCTGTCCCAGTTCCCGGACATCACCACCCGCATCGTGGAACGCCGTGCCGGCAGGCTGCCTATTGGCCAGGCGGACGGCATCCAGGCGAGGAGCGTCGAGACCTTCCAGGCCTTCGGCTTCGCCGAGCGGATCATCGCCGAGGCGTACCACATCACCGAAATGGCGTTCTGGAAACCGGACCCGGCCGACCACTCACGCATCATCCGGGGAGCCCGCGCGGTGGACGACGAAATGGGGATCAGTGAGTTCCCGCACCTCATCGTCAACCAGGCCCGCGTCCTGGACTACTTCGCCGAATTCATGGCGAATGCGCCCACCCGCATGGCGCCTGATTACGGCTTTGAGTTCCGGAGCCTTGAAGTCACCGGCGAGGGGGAGTACCCCGTGACGGTGACCCTCGCCCACACCGCCGGTCCCAAGGAAGGCCAGGAGAAGGTTGTCCGGGCCAAATATGTGATTGGCGCAGACGGTGCGCGCAGCAAGGTACGGGATGCGATTGGCTGCACCCTCGCCGGCGACGCCGCCAACCACGCCTGGGGTGTTATGGACGTTCTTGCCGTGACAGACTTCCCTGACATCCGCACGAAGTGCGCAATCCAGTCCGGGTCGGGCGGCAGCATTCTTCACATCCCTCGCGAAGGCGGCTTCCTGTTCCGCATGTATGTTGACCTCGGTGAGGTGGACCCGAACGATAAGGGTGCCGTGCGCAACACCTCCATCGAGGAGATCATCCGCAAGGCGAACGAGATCCTCCACCCGTACACACTCGACGTCCGCGACGTCGCCTGGCACAGCGTGTACGAGGTGGGCCACCGCCTCACCGACCGGTTCGACGACGTCCTCCCGGACCAGCGGGGCACCCGGACACCCCGCGTGTTCATCACCGGCGACGCCTGCCACACGCACAGCGCCAAAGCCGGCCAGGGCATGAACGTTTCCATGCAGGACGGGTTCAACCTGGCGTGGAAGCTCGGCCACGTCCTCGAAGGCCGCAGCCCGGAAAGCCTGTTGACCACCTACTCGGACGAACGACAGGTCATCGCCAAGAACCTCATAGACTTCGACAAGGAGTGGTCCACGATGATGGCGAAGAAGCCTGAAGAGTTCGAGAGCCCTTCCGAGCTTGAGGACTTCTACGTCAGCACCGCCGAGTTCCCGGCCGGCTTCATGACCCAGTACACCCCGTCGATGCTCACCGGCGGCGCCGAACACCAGGACCTGGCCGCCGGCTTCCCCATCGGCAAGCGCTTCAAGTCCGCGCCCGTCGTGCGGGTCTGCGATACCAACCCCATGCAGCTCGGACACCACGCCACGGCAGATGGACGGTGGCGCATCTACGTCTTCGCCGACGCGGCAGCGCCGGCAGCGGGACAGGAGGGTGCCCCCTCACCTGTGGCAGACTTCGCCGAGTGGATCGCGAAGGCGCCGGACTCGCCGCTGGCCGCCACGCCGTCGGGCGCCGACCTCGACGCATGGTTCGACGTGAAGGTGATCTACCAGCAGCCCCACACGGACATCGACATCAACGCGGTCCCGGCGGTGTTCAAGCCGCAGGTGGGCCCGTTCCAGCTGACGGACTACGAGAAGGTGTACGCTACCGATCCGAAGGCGGACATCTTCGAATTGCGCGGCCTCGACCGGGGCGGTGTGATCGTGGTGGTGCGCCCGGACCAGTACGTGGCCAACGTCCTGCCCCTGACGGCGACGGCGGAACTCGGCGCGTTCTTCGCAGCCCTCCTCTCGACCGGACGGGCCGCGGCTGTCTAGCCACGGTCCTCAGCCGGCGAGTGCCTGCCCGGTCCGGTATTCCGCGGCGGCATAGACGCCCAGGATGCGCACTTCGGTGGTGAAGAAGTCCAGTTCCTCGAGGGCCAGCCGGACGGGCAGGTCCTCGGGGTGGCCTTCGACGTCGGCCATGAACATGGTGGCGGCGAACTCGTTGCCCACCATGTAGCTTTCCAGCCGGGTCATGTTCACGCCGTTCGTGGCAAACCCGCCGAGGGCCTTGAAGAGCGCGGAGGGCACGTTGCGGACCCGGAACAGGAAGCTGGTCACGGCCGGTCCCGGCAACGCCTCCCGGGAGGGCAGTTCCTTCTCCGGGGCCAGGACCACGAACCGGGTGGTGTTGGAAGGGTCATCCTCCACCCGCGAGGCGAGCACCTCCAGGCCGTAGATTTGCGCGGCCAGCGGGGGAGCAAGGGACAGCTTGGCCGGATCGTTCCACTCCCGGACTTCACGGGCAGAGCCTGCGGTGTCCCCGGCAATAACAGGCTTCAGCCCGGCGCTCCGGATGAGGCGCCGGCACTGGCCCAGGGCGTGGATGTGGCTGTGGACCTCGGTGGCGCCTTCGATGGTGCTGCCGGGGATGCCCAGCAGGTCGAAGTGGATGGGAAGAAAGAACTCGCCCACGATCTGGAGCCGGGACTGGGGGAGCAGGACGTGGATGTCCGCCACCCGGCCGGCGATCGAGTTCTCGATCGGAATCATGGCCAGGTCGGCTTCACCGCCGGACACCAGCTCGAAGGCGTCCTCGAAGCTGGCGCACGGGATGCTTTCCAGCTCCGGGAACATCTGGGCGCACGCAATATTGGAATTAGCGCCGGGCTCACCCTGGTACGCAATCTTCTGGGCCATGCTGGGTATGGTTTCACGCCGGGCGGCCACCTACCCAACTGTGTCCCCGTCAGAGCGCCAGCCGCATCGACACCTGGTACCGGTCCGAGCGGTAGGTGGAGATGGAGTATTCAATGGGCGTGCCAGGGTCTTCCTGTCCGGTGAACGACCGGCGCCGGAAGAGGAGGACGGGGGCGCCGGGCTCGATATCGAGCAGGGCCGCGGTTTCCTCCGGTGCCGCAGCGGCTTCCACTGTCTGTTCCACATGCTGCACCGGGTGCCCGGAGGCAGCGAGGACCCGGTAGAGGGAGCCGGTCAGGTCCTCTGAAAGCAGGTCCGGCAGGAGCCGGGGCGGCAGCCAGGACTCGTCAACGCTGACGGGCGCCCCGTTTGCCAGGCGAAGCCTGCGGACCTGGTAGGCGTCCTGCCCCGGAGCCAGTCCCAAATGCTCGGCTGCGGCGGCGGCCGGCTCCGCCGTTGTGGCAGTGATCACCCGGGTGCTCGGTTCGAAGCCGGCCGCCCGCATGTCCTCATTGAAGGAGGCCAGATGCAGGGTTGAGCGCACCAGTCCGTGCGAGACAAAGGTCCCCTTGCCCTTGATCCGCACCAGCGCCCCGTCCCGGACGAGGTCCGAGATCGCCCGGCGCACCGTAATGCGGGAGACGCCGAACTGCTCCTCCAGCTGGCGTTCGCCCAGCAGCGCGTCCCCGGGTCGCAACGTGGTCGCCACGAGGTCCTGAAGCTGCCGGCGCACCCAGACGTGCTTTAGTTCCCCTGCCGTATCCATGGGTCTATCTTTCCGGAAGTTGTCCGGGCAGGTCGAACAGGTGCCCGCCGGCTTCCACGCGGCCGCCGGAGGCCGGAGGTTCAATCGCGTCCGGTGCGCTGTCCAGGATCACCACGGGGCTGCACATGCTGAGGTTCTTCGAGCGGACAAACCTGACATCAACGCTGATCATCGGATCGCCGGCCCGGACCTGGTCGCCTTTCTGCGCCAGCACGCTGAAGCCTTCGCCCTTGAGTCCGACCGTGTCGATGCCGACGTGGACCAGGACTGCCGGTCCTGATGCGTGCTGGACGATGTAGGCGTGCGGCATGACCTTGATGACGCGGCCGTCCAGGGGTGCGACGGCGGTGAGCACACCGGCGTCGTCGTCCGGGATGACGGCGGCGCCTCCACCCACAAGGCCTTTGGCGAACACCGGGTCCGGCACCTCGCTCAGCGGGATGAGGCGGCCGGGCAGGGGAGAGGCCACGCCGACGGCGCCGGCTGCCGCGCCGGTAGCTGCGGCGCCGGCTGCCGGGCCGGTAGCTGCGGTGCTCACTTCGGGTGTGCTCACATCAGATCCTGGATGTCTTCGGCCAGGCTCTCGGCTTCGGGACCCACCACCACCTGGACCACCGTGCCGGACATCATGACGCCGTGGGCGCCCGCGGCCTTGAGCGCCGCCTCGTCGACGCGGGCAGCATCCACCACTTCGGTGCGCAGGCGGGTGATGCACCCTTCGATTTCTTCGACGTTGTCGGCGCCGCCCAGGGCGGCGAGGATGACTTCTGCTTTGGACATGTCCACTCCTGTTGATGGTTAGCGGTGAAGGCCGGCAGGCTCCGGAGGCCTTTTTTCCGGCCTGAGGTTGACAACTAAGCCCGGTGCACTTCACAGTGATGATTGTCACTGGTTATAACCAGTTAGCAAAACTCTACTGAATCCCGCACCCCCGCACAAGCACCCCTTTTTTGAAACGAGGAACCACATGTCCACGGAAAACCCGTCCGCTTCCGCCGGGGCCGGCCCGCTGGCCGCGCCGGCCCCGGGAAAGGCCAAGGGCAACGGCAAAGCGCTGCAGAACCTGCAGCGCTTCGGCCGCAGCCTCATGCTCCCCATCGCAGCCCTTCCCGCCGCCGCACTCCTCCTGCGCCTGGGCCAGGACGACCTGCTGGGCAGTTTCGAAGGCCTGACCACCGTCGCCCAGGTGATCGGCGCGGCCGGCGGAGCCCTGTTTGAGAACCTGCCGCTGCTTTTCGCCGTCGGCATTTCCTTTGGCTTCGCCAAGAAAGGCGACGGGTCCACGGCGCTGGCCGCCGTCGTCGGCTTCCTGGTCCTGACCAACGTTTTCAAAGTCATGGCACCCCTGGTGCTGGGCGCCGCGCCGGAGGGCGGCAAGGACCCCGTCATCAACTACGGCGTGCTGGCCGGCATCGTGATGGGCCTGACCACGGCCTGGCTGTGGCAGAAGTTCCACCGGACCACCCTGCCGGACTGGCTCGGTTTCTTTGCCGGCCGCCGCCTGGTGCCCATCCTGACCTCCTTCGCCGCGATCGTGATCGGCGTGGTCATGGCCCTCATCTACCCGTTCTTCAATTCCGGGCTGACGGCCGTCGGCAACACCGTGGCGGACAACACCGTGGTGGGCAGCGGTATTTACGGCACACTCAACCGGCTGCTCATCCCGCTGGGGCTGCACCACATCCTGAACTCGATCGTCTGGTTCATCATCGGGGACTACAACGGCACCCACGGCGACCTGAACCGGTTCTTCGCCGGCGACCCCTCCGCCGGCGTCTTCATGACCGGGTTCTTCCCCATCATGATGTTCGCCCTTCCCGCTGCCGCCCTCGCCATCTGGCACGAAGCCAAGCCTTCCCAGAAGAAAATCGTGGGCGGCGTCATGCTCTCCACAGGCCTCACCGCGTTCCTGACCGGCATCACCGAACCGCTGGAATTCTCCTTCATGTTCGTGGCCTGGCCGCTCTACCTCGTCCACGCCGTCCTGACCGGGACGTCCATGATGCTGGTCAATTTCCTGGGCATCCACCACGGGTTCGGCTTCTCCGCCGGCGCCATCGACTACGTTCTCAACTTCGGAATTGCCCAAAATCCGTTGTGGCTGATCGCCATCGGGCTGGGCTACGCAGCGGTGTACTACGTGGTGTTCCGCTTCGTGATCCGGCGCTGGAACCTGCGCACCATGGGCCGCGAAGACGAAACCGACGAGAACGGTTCGATGGCCAAAGCCGATGCAAGCTGATCCCGGGGTGCCGGGACCTCATCCCCTCGGAGGCAGCGACGGCGGCGGGCTGGGGCTGCGGGGGCGCCTCGTCACCGGCCGGACCGGCGAGGGAGTGATCGACGACGGCACCGTGGTGATCGCCGGCAGCAGCATCATGTGGGCCGGGCCGACGACGGAACTGCCTGCCGGCGTCGACGTCGAAACAACACAGGTGCCGCTCATCCTGCCCGGGCTGGTGGACGTGCACTGCCACGGCGCCGTGGGGCACACGTTCTCCGCGGACGCGGAGGGTGCCCGCCGGGCGGCGGGTTACTACGCGGCGCAGGGAACGACGTCGGTGCTCGCCTCGCTCGTTTCGGCACCTTCGGATGTGCTGCTCGGGCAGATCGCGGTGCTGCGGGAGCTGGTGCAGGACGGCACACTGGCCGGCCTGCACCTGGAAGGACCCTTCATCACCAAGAGCATGTGCGGGGCCCAGGACCCGGCGGCCATCATCGACGGCGACCCCGGGCTCCTGAAGGAGTGGCTTGAAGCAGGACAAGGCACGGTTCGCTCCCTCACGCTGGCACCGGAAACCGCGCACTTTGAGGAGCTTGTAGCCCTGTGCCGGGACTTCCGGGTGGTCCCGTCGATCGGCCACACTGGCGCCACGGCTGCCCGGACGCGGGAAGTACTCGGGGGAGGGGACGGGCCGTGGTCCGCCACCCACCTGTTCAACCGGATGCCTCCCCTGGGCCACCGGGCGCCGGGGCCTATCCCTGTCCTCCTGCAGGCCGCGCGGCGGTCGCCGGACCGGATGGTCCTGGAGCTGATTGCCGACGGCGTCCATCTGGACCCGGAGATTGTCCGCATGGTCTTCAGCCTGGTGGGGCCGGGGTCGATAGCGCTGATTACCGATGCGATGGCGGCGGCCGGGATGTCCGACGGCCTGTACACGCTCGGAAGCCTGGACGTGCTGGTCCAGGACCGGGTGGCCAGGCTGGTTTCCGCGGACGATGGCCGTCCCGGGGCGATCGCCGGGGCAACAAGCCTTCTGCTGGAAAACGTCCAACGCTGCGTCGGGTGGGGCGTGCCCCTGGCCGATGCCGTCTCGGCGGCCTCAGCCACTCCGGCCCGCCTGATGGGCCTGGACCAGACGGACGCCAGCCAACCTGGTTCCACGCCCCTGGGCTCCCTCGCCACCGGGAACCGGGCCGACGTGCTGGTGACCACCGAAGAACTCGAACTGGTGCAGGTCTACAAGGCCGGCACACCACTACTGCAGGAAAGGAATACGCGTGCAGATCATTCTGTGTGAGTCCGCAGAACAGGTAGGGGGCAGGGCCGCGGACATCATCGAGGCCCGGGTGAGGCAGGGCCCGGCCGTCCTCGGGCTCGCCACGGGCGGTTCGCCGAGGTCCACGTACCAGGAGTTGATCCGCCGGCACCGCGACGAACAGCTCAGCTTCAGCCAGGTCACGGCCTTCACCCTGGACGAATACGCCGGGCTGCCGCCGGAGCACGAACAGAGCTACCACTCCACCATCCGCCGGGAATTCGTTGGCCACGTGGACCTGCCGTCCGGGCAGCTCTTCACGCCGCAGGGCGACGCCCCGGACCTCGTTGCCGAAGCCGACCGTTACGACGCCGCCATCACGGCCGCCGGCGGTGTGGACATCCAGATCCTCGGAATCGGCGCCAACGGCCACATCGGGTTCAATGAGCCCACCTCGTCGCTGGTGTCCCGCACCAGGGTAAAGACCCTGGCAGGAGCCACCCGTGCGGACAACGCCCGGTTCTTCCCGGCGGGCGACGTTCCAAGGCTGTGCCTGACCCAGGGGCTGGGGACCATCCGCGAAGCCAAGCTGGCGGTGCTGGTGGCCATGGGGGAGAACAAGGCTGCCGCCGTCCATGCCATGGTGGAAGGACCCGTCAGCGCACACTGTCCCGCCTCGGTGCTGCAGATGCACCGCCGGGCCGTGGTCATCCTGGACCCCGCAGCCGCATCCCGCCTGAGCCTGCTGGACTACTACCGGGACGCCCAGGAGTTCAACGACCGGCTGGGTCAAACGCCCACGCGGCCCTGGCTGCAGCAACCGGTGTAGGTGAAGCCGGTGTAGGAGTTTTTGTCCAGATAATGGGCGGAAATCGCACGCCAAGTCCCTCTAAGTGGACAAAAACTCCTTCCTTACCTAGCCGTTGATCACCTGCGGAACACCCAAGGCTTTCAGGCCTTCGACGCCGAATTCCAGGCCGTAGCCTGACTGCTTGGCGCCGCCGAAGGGAACCCGGGGGTCCACCGCGCCGTGCTTGTTGATCCAGACCGTGCCGGCCTCGAGCCGGGCGGCCACTTCGCGCGCACGCGCCGGGTCGGAGGACCAGACGGAGGCGCCGAGTCCGACGTCGAGCGCGTTCGCCATGGTGACCGCCTCGTCCACGGTGCCGTAGCGGATGATCGGCAGGGCCGGGCCGAACTGTTCCTCGGCCACCAGCGGGTTGCTGTTGTCGATGTCCGCCACGAGGGTGGCGGGGTAGAAGTGGCCGGGCTGGTCCGGGGCCGGGTTTCCGCCCAGCAGCACGCGGGCACCGGAGTCGCGGGCGGCGTCCACGAGGCGGGCCACGATGTCGTACTGCGCCCTGTTCTGCAGGGGGCCCAGGACGTTGTCCTCGTCCAGTCCGTTACCCATGGGCATCGCGGCGGCGACGGCGGTGAGTTCGGTGCAGACGGCGTCGTAGATGTCGTCGTGGACGTAGAGGCGCTTGAGCGCCGCGCAGGTCTGGCCGGTGTTGATGAAGGCTCCCCAGAACAACCCCTCTGCAATTCCTTTGGGGTCGGCGTCGGGAAGGACGATGCCGGCGTCGTTGCCGCCAAGTTCAAGGGTGAGACGCTTCACGGTATCCGCGGAGGAGCGGATGATCGCCTTGCCGGTGGCGGTGGAGCCGGTGAACATGACCTTGCCGATCGCGGGGTGTTCGGCCAGGCGGGCGCCGACGTCGCGGCCGCCGGAGACCACCGTGAGGAGGCCTTCGGGGAGTTCCTCGTTGAGGACCTTGGCCAGGGCCAGGACGGACAGCGGCGTGTATTCGGAGGGCTTGACCACCACGGCGTTGCCCATCCGCAGGGCGGGGGCGATCTGCCAGACAGTGATCATCATCGGCCAGTTCCACGGCCCGATCGCGCCCACGACGCCGATGGGCCGGTAGTGCAGTTCGGCGCGGATTTCGCCGTCGTCCACCACCGTCTCCGGTTCCAGCGGCGTGCCGGCGGCGACGCGCAGCCAGGCGGCGCAGGCCCCCACCTCGAAGCGGGCGTTGGGGCCGTTCAGCGGTTTACCCTGCTCCCGGGAGAGCAGCCGGGCGAGCTCTTCGGCGGAACGTTCGACGGCGTCGGCTGCTTTGAGGAGCGCGGCGCTACGCGCGTTGTGGCCCAGGGCTGCCCACGCGGGCTGGGCTGCCGCCGCGGCGGCAATGGCCGTTTCGAGATCCTGGAGGCTGTGGACCGGCGCCTCGCCCACGGGTTCCCCGGTGGCGGGGTCCAGGATGGTCCGGGTTTCGCCGGTGTCCGGGGTGATCGAGGCCAGGAGGGCATCGTAGGTTTCCATGGGGTACTCCACTTCGAGTAGGTCAGAGAACGCGGCCGGAACGGCCCAACAGCGCTGCTTCCAGCGTCCTCCGCCGGGGGTCGCTGGTCTTGTGTATCCGCGAACGGCACTTGACCGGTGGCGAACAGTTGCCTCGGCGTCACTGCGCTGAGGAACAACAACTGATCGCTGCAAGACAAGCCGGGCCCCGAGCCAACTGCCATGCTGGATTTCAGCTGCACCGTTGGCCGGGCCCGGCACCCTTCGCAAGCACTTTCCCCAGCACGTTTCCAGCACTCATGACCGTTAAGAAGGATCCAATGAGTATTTCGAACCCCGCATCCCGTACCGCGGAACCCGGTTCCCGGCAGGAACACTCCACCGCCCTGCGCGCAGGCAGCATCGGCGTCCTGGGCATTCTGTTTTTTGTCCTGTCCGCGCAGGCCCCGCTGACCGGCATCGTGGGAGCGGCTCCGCTTGCGGCCGCGCTCGGCAACGGGGCCGGCGCCCCGGGGGCCTACCTCGTCGTCGGCATCGTTATTGTCATTTTCGCCGTGGGGTTCGTGGCCATGAGCCGGAAGGTGCAGACCAACGGCGCCTTTTACGCCTATGTGACCGCGGCGTTCGGGCGCAGGGTCGGCGCCGGGGCGGCATGGCTTGCCCTCCTGGCCTACAGCACGGTGCAGGCGGCAATGTACGGACTGTACGGAGCGGCGTTTTCCGGCCTGCTGGCCTCCGCCGGGATACCTGTCCCGTGGTGGCTGCTGGCTGTGGTCACCATGGCCGGGGTCCAGGTCCTGGGCTCCATGAACATCGAGCTCGGCGCCCGTGTCCTGGCGGTCCTGGTGGGCCTGGAAGTGGCCATCCTCCTGATGTTCGGATTCTCCGTGCTGTTCAAGGGCGGCGGCCCCGAAGGCCTTGATATCGCCGCATCCTTCGCGCCGGCAGCCATCGCCAGCGGAGCTCCCGGCGTCGCCATTATGTTCGCGGTGGCCTCCATGTTCGGCTTCGAATCCACGGCCATCTACTCCGCCGAGGCCAAGGACCCGCACCGGACCGTTGCGCGGGCCACGTATCTCTCCGTGGGCATCATCGCCGTGTTCTTCTCCTTCATCACCTGGATGCTGGTCAGCTTCTACGGGCCGTCACACGTCGTCGATGCCGCCGGCGCCGCCCTGGAATCCGGGGACGCAACCTCGTTCGTAATCGGCCCCATCGTTGAGATGTTCGGGCCGTGGGCCGGGATCACCACCGGCGTCCTGCTGGTGACCTCGCTGCTGGCAGGCATCATCGCCTTCCACAACGGCATCAACCGCTACCTGCACTCGCTGGCCCTGCGCGGTTCCCTTCCGGCAGGTGTTGCCCGCACCAACAAGCACCGTGCGCCGGCCGCCGCTGCCTGGATCCAGACCGCGGTGGCCGTCCTGCTGGTGGCGCCGTTCGCGCTGCTGGGACTTGACCCGGTGCTGACGCTGTTCTCGTGGTTCAGCGGCCTCGCCGTTGCCGCACTGCTGGTGCTGTACATGCTGTGTTCCCTGGCCGTCGTGGCCTATTTCCGCAGGGAAAAGGTGGCCGGCCAGCAATGGCAGACGTTCATCGCCCCGGTGCTCGCGTCCGCCCTGCTGGCGTGGGTGCTGTACCTGGTGGTCAGCAACTTCACGTCCCTCATCGGAGGCAGCACGGAAACGGCCGTGGGGCTGCTGGTGGCCGTCCCCGCACTGTTCCTGGCCGGAGTCCTCGTGGAGCTCCGGGCGGAGAAGCAGATCCGGGCCTCAGAGCTTGAGCTGGTCGGGTAGCGGACGTTCCATCACGGCGGCGGTGCCGGCGACGGCGGTGCGGGCGGCGGTTTGGCCCCCGCACCGCCCTCGCCAGGCGAGCCCGCCGGCCAGCAGCAGAAGGAAGGCAAGGGCCGCTGCCGCGGCAGCCGCCGCCGGTGCCGCTTCGGGACCGTCGGGCCAGCGCCCCGTGATGCCCAGGAACGCCGGGACCGTGGCTGATGCCTGGCTGGTGAGGACCAGGGACCAGCCGATGAGTGGCCCCAGACGCCCGAACCCCAGCGCCAGTTGGAGGAAGAACAGCAGCCACAGGTAGGTCCAGCAGAGCCACAGAACGGCCAGCAGCGGATCCTCGGCGGACCAGGCCGCGGCGAGGAGGGGGCCGGACGTGGCCACCATTCCACAGAACCAGCCGAGGCCCCGGGAACCGAGGCCCAGCAGGTAGTCCAGGCCCACATAGACGTACGTCAGCCCGAACAGGACCATCCCGGCAGCGCCCAGCAGCAAATGCGGGCCACCGTCGTCGGTAATCCCCAGGTACGCAACGCCCAGGACCAGTTGAATGCCGCCGATGACCAGGCTGAACACGGCAGCGTCCCGGCGGGGGAGGAGATCCAGCGCCGCCAGGCCGTTGAGCAGGAGCGCGGCTCCGGAGAGAAGCAGGCAGATGGGGGCCATCAGGAGTCCCCCGCCGGACCGCGGACCGGGCTCACGATTTTCGTTTCATGGAAATTAAATGTCACAATACGGATGTTAGTGGACCCTCGATTGGCCATGCGCGGCCTGTTCGGTCACAATTGTGTAGTTGAAGTTTCAATAAAAGGGTGCCGGTGCGGCGTATGCCGGAGACTTCCCGCGCCCGGTTCGTACGTAAGGAATCATCATGGATGCACGGCTCGAGGCCATCAGGGACACCGTTCTGGCCAGGAACCCGGGAGAAGCGGAGTTCCACCAGGCGGTGGTCGAAGTGTTCGAAAGCCTGGGCCCCGTCCACGACCGGCACCCCGAATTCCTGGAAGCAGCCATCCTGGAACGGCTCTGCGAACCCGAACGCCAGATCATCTTCCGGGTGCCGTGGACCGATGACCAGGGCCGCGTGCAGATCAACCGCGGCTTCCGGGTGGAATTCAATTCGGCACTCGGCCCCTACAAGGGCGGCCTGCGCTTCCATCCGTCCGTCTACCTGGGCATCGTGAAATTCCTCGGCTTCGAGCAGATCTTCAAGAACGCCCTCACCGGCATGCCCATCGGCGGCGGCAAGGGCGGCTCGGACTTCGACCCCCGCGGCCGCAGCGACGCCGAAGTCATGCGCTTCTGCCAGTCGTTCATGACCGAGCTGTACCGCCACATCGGCGAGTACACCGACGTGCCGGCCGGCGACATCGGCGTCGGCGGGCGCGAGATCGGCTACCTCTTCGGCCAGTACAAGCGCATCACCAACCGCTACGAATCCGGCGTCCTGACCGGCAAGGGCATGTCCTGGGGTGGCTCACTGGTCCGGCCCGAGGCCACCGGCTTCGGCACGGTGATCTTCACGGAGGAGATGCTGAAGACCCGCGGAACGTCCTTCGACGGGCAGCGGGTGGTGGTCTCCGGTTCCGGCAACGTGGCCATCAACGCCATCGCCAAGGCCCAGACCCTCGGCGCCACCGTGGTGGCCTGCTCCGATTCCTCAGGCTACGTCGTGGATGAGGCGGGAATCGACGTCGGGCTTCTCCGCCAGGTCAAGGAAGTGGAACGCGGACGCCTCAAGGACTACTCGCTCCGCCGTTCCGGCGTTGCCTATGTGGAGGCCGGCTCGGTGTGGGACGTCGACGCAACCGTAGCACTGCCGTGCGCCACGCAGAACGAGCTCGACGGCGATGCTGCCGCACGGCTGGTGCGCAACGGCCTGCTCGCCGTCGGCGAAGGCGCCAACATGCCCTCCACCCGCGAAGCTGTGGGTGTGTTCCAGGCGGCCGGCGTGCTGTTCGGCCCGGGCAAGGCCGCCAACGCAGGCGGTGTCGCAACGTCGGCCCTTGAAATGCAGCAGAACGCGAGCCGCGACTCCTGGTCCTTCGAGCACACGGAACAGCGGCTCACGGACATCATGGTGGGGATCCACCACCGCTGCGCGTCCACGGCCGACGAATACGGCGAGCCCGGCAACTATGTGCTGGGTGCCAACATCGGCGGCTTCGTCAAGGTGGCTGACGCCATGCTCGCGCAGGGGCTGATCTAGGCGCCGCGCCGCCAGTCGCTGGGGGACTCTCCGTAAGCGTCCCGGAACGTGCGGCTGAAGTGCGCCGCGTCCAGGAACCCCCACCGTGCAGCGACAGCACCAACGGACGTGCCGTGGTGCAGCGGATCCCTCAGGTCGCGTCGGATGCGTTCCAGGCGCTGGCTCCGGATCCAGCTGGCGACAGTGGCTCCCGTTTCGTGGAAGACGTTGTGAAGGTGGCGCGTGGAGATGAAGTGTGCGGCCGCAATGCTGGCGGGCGAAAGCTGCGGGTCGGCGAGGTTGGCCTCGATGTATTCGCGCACGGACGTTGCCAGCAGCGCCTGGGGCTTCATGCTGTCCCGCGCCATGTCCAGTTCCGAGTGCAGCATGGTGGACACGAGATCAAGGGCGTTGGCGGCCAGCCGAGAGCCGCTGGGACCGCTGAGGGCCTCAAGGTTCTCCGCCAGGCGGGCTATGAACGGGCCCACGATGCCGGTCAGCCCGTGCCCGCCGGCCAGCCGGACCGCCGAGAGCTGGCCCACGTAATCAGGGGGCAGGGACAGGGAGTCGTGCGGAAACATGACCACCATGACCCGGGCCTGCTCTTCGAAGGCGAGCGTGTACGGACGGTTGGTGTCATAGATGGCGAGGTCGCCGGGGCGCAGTACTGCCTCGCGGTTGTCCTGGATGAGGAGTCCGGTGCCCTCCAGTTGGAGATTGAGCTTGAAGTAGCGCCGGCCGGGCTGGGCCACCAGGGCCGGCGTGCGGCGGACGCTGTGGCCCGAGGCGCTGACCTCTACGATGCACAGCCGGTCCAGGACCCTGGAACGCATCCGGCCGCGGAAAGTGTCCGGATGATCCGTTTCGGCGGCCAGCGGCACAAAGGACTCCGCCACGAGGTGCCGCCAGTGGTCAAAGGAGGCGGCCACGCTGGAGGTGAGGTCCTGGCCCGCGGGGCGGGCTGAAATTGCAGTCATGGATTTTCCTGACGCCGGATAGCCATCTGATGTGGTCCCCAAGGTTGTGTCCTGCGACACATTCACTTCAGGTTAGCGCCGTTGTGCTGCGATGTCATCTTTTTTCGACGGGCGTCGAAAAAAGACTACGAGCCCGCCTGCAGCAGTGTCAGGAATGCCTCCAGCTGGCCGTTCAGCCCGGGATCCGCCTGACCGTCGGGAGCCAGGGCTGCAGCTATCTGCGCGCCGAGCAGCATGTTCAGCAGGTGGCCGGCAATTGCTGAATCGTCGACGGCGGCTCTCACGTCCCCCTGCGACCTCGCCTCGTTCAGGTACTCCAGGATCGCCCCGTGCCACTGGTCCATGGACTCCCGGTGGATGGCGGCTTTATCCGGATCATTGATGGCTTTCTGCCAGAACGGGACCACGATCCGCGCTTCATTGACGCGCTCGGCGTCGAGCGGCAGCACCTCGACGCAAAATGCCCTGAGGGCGGGGATTCCGGCCTTTCCGGCGGTCACCTCCCTGATGCGCCCGTTTGTCCTGTTGAAAACGTGCCGGAAGGCAAAGGTCAGCAGTGTGTCCTTGGTGGGAAAGTAGGGCTTCAGGGCGCCGTTGGCGAAGCCGGCCTCGAGGGCGATCTCCCGCATGGTGGCGCCCTCAATCCCCAGCCTGGCAATGATCCGCCACGTTGCATCCACCAACTCCAGGCGCCGCTCATCATGGTCAACTATCTTCGGCACGCTAATGCTCCCCCGGAAATTTTTTGTGACGAACCCTTGTGACCCATCTTACGGACGCTTATTCTCTACATCTATAGAAAATAAAAATCCCGACCTCCCCACGGTCCCGGACAAAGGTTGCGCTCATGACACTTGCACCAACTCACACGGTCGCCCCGTACCGGCCAACCCCGTTCCGTCTGGCGACGGGTGCCGAAATCACCGAAGTCCAAGGCATTCTCCGGTCTGCGGGACTGCTCGGTCCGGAGAAACGGATCGCTTACCTTGGACTCCTGGACCCGGCCAGGGATCGGCCGAAGGACTCCGAAGACCGGCGCTTCAGGGTGTTCATCCATGATGTTTCCGGCGGCCGCCCCCTGGATGTGACGGTTTCAGCCACCCGCGGCGAGGTGACCTCCGCCGTCGAACTGGACACCGCCGTCGCGGGTGAACTTCCTGTCCTGGAAGAAGAATTCGAGGTGGTTGAGGAACTCCTGGCCTCCGACGAACGGTGGCTCAAGGCCCT
This sequence comes from Arthrobacter oryzae, assembly GCF_037911235.1. Lineage (GTDB taxonomy): Bacteria > Actinomycetota > Actinomycetes > Actinomycetales > Micrococcaceae > Arthrobacter > Arthrobacter oryzae_E. The sequence goes on along the minus strand of NZ_JBBLYW010000031.1, from coordinate 9,520 downwards.
CGCCGACCGGGGACTCGACGTCGGCAAGGTCCGTGTTGCTCCGTTGTCCGCCGGCGTCTTCGAATACCCCGAGGAGAAGGGGCGCCGCATCCTCCGCGGCCTGGCCTTCGTGCAGGATTTTCCGGAGGACAGCGCCTGGGCGCATCCCGTGGACGGCCTGGTGGCCTACGTCGATGTTGTCAGCAGGGAAGTCACGCAAGTGCTGGATCTGGGCGCCGTCCCGGTACCCGCGGAGCACGGCAACTACACCGAACCCGAGCTCACCGGTCCGATCCGCACCACCCAGAAGCCGCTCCACATCACCCAGCCCGAAGGGCCCAGCTTCACAGTGGCCGGCGGCAACCACGTGGAATGGGAAAAATGGAGCGTCGACGTCGGCTTCGATGTCCGCGAAGGCGTGGTCCTGCACAACCTGGCCTTCCAGGACGGCGGCCGCAAGCGGCCCGTAATCAACCGCGCGTCCATCGCCGAAATGGTGGTGCCTTACGGAGACCCCTCACCGATCCGGTCCTGGCAGAACTACTTCGACACCGGCGAATACCTCGTGGGCCAGTACGCCAACTCGCTCGAACTGGGCTGCGACTGCCTCGGCGAGATCACCTACCTCAGCCCGGTGATCAGCGACGCATTCGGCAACCCCCGCGAAATCCGCAACGGCATCTGCATGCACGAGGAGGACTGGGGCATCCTGGCCAAGCACAGCGACCTCTGGACGGGCATCAACTACACCCGCCGCAACCGCCGCCTGGTCATCTCCTTCTTCACCACCATCGGCAACTACGACTACGGCTTCTACTGGTACCTGTACCTCGACGGCACCATCGAATTCGAGGCCAAAGCCACTGGCGTCGTGTTCACCAGCGCGTTCCCCGAAGGCGGCTCAGCCAATATTTCCCAGCTCGCACCGGGGCTCGGCGCGCCGTTCCACCAGCACCTCTTTAGCGCCCGCCTGGATATGGCGATCGACGGTTTCACCAACCGGGTTGAGGAGGAGGACGTGGTCCGGCAGCCCATGGGGGAGGGCAACGAACGCGGCAATGCGTTCTCCCGGAAGCGGACCGTTCTGAAGCGGGAATCCGACGGCGTGCGCGAAGCCGATGCCCGCAGCGGCCGGACCTGGATCATCTCCAACCCGGAATCGCGCAACCGCCTGGGCGAACCCGTGGGCTACAAGCTGCATGCCCAGGGCCAGCCCACGCTCCTCGCCGATCCGGATTCCTCCATTGCCCGCCGGGCGGCATTCGCCACCAAGGACCTGTGGGTTACCCGGTTCGCGGAGGATGAGCGGTACCCCACGGGTGACTTTGTGAACCAGCACTCCGGGGGAGCGGGCCTGCCTGAATACATCGCCCGGGACCGCGAGATCGACGGCCAGGACATCGTGGTGTGGCACACCTTCGGGCTGACCCATTTCCCCCGGATCGAGGACTGGCCCATCATGCCCGTGGATACTGTCGGCTTCAAACTGCGCCCGGAAGGGTTCTTTGACCGCAGTCCCGTGCTGGATGTGCCGGCCAACCCGAACACTGCGCCCGCCGCCGGCGGGCACTGCCACGGTTAGGCGGTTGCCATGACGGGCCCTGACCTGCACCGGCGCATCGTCGCAGCGGCCACCGTTGCGTCCTGCCTGGTGCACCTCGGGCTGGTCGCGGGAAACCACCACGGGGTGTGGCTGAACCTGCTGATGCTGGCCATGGTCGGCGTGTGCCTGCGGTGCGCGGTCCACATCTGGTGCGAGGGCCGGATGGGTTCACTCCGCCAGGTGATGGGTTGCGCGCTGGCAATGACAGTGCTGCACGCCATCCTGCTGCTCGGCGGAGCGTCCGGTTCGGCGGCGTCCGGCCACAGCCACGGGGCATCCGGGATGCCGGTGGCAGAAACGGCGGCCGCGGCCGGCGGGTTGCTCGGCGTCATTGCCCTGGAGATTACGACGGCGTTACTCGCCGCAACGCTAATGGCCCGGCTGCGACGCAGCTGATCGAGCCTGCCCGGTGGTCGGGCCTGCCGGGACCCTGAGGGGTTTCGGCAGGTCCGACCACGGCTCCGTCAGCGGACCGGGTTGCCCAGTTCGCGCAGCGGGATCTTGCTGGTTTCGCGGGCCCAGAAGGCGCCGGCGACGGCCAGGACGGATGAGGCAGCCACGATCCAGGCGGCGGGGCCCCAGTTTGCCTTGTCCGCGCCGACGAGCGCGGTGCCGAGCAGCGGGGTGAAGCCGGCGCAGAGGATGCCGACCTGCAGGCCGATGGCCATGCCGGAATAGCGGACCTTGACGTTGAACAGCTCCGAGAACCAGGCCGGGTAGATGGCGTTGGACATGGCGTAGGTGCCGGCCGTGATCAACGTGCTGGTCAGGAAGATCATCGGGATGTTGCCGGTGGAAATCACCGAGAAGTACACGAAGATCATGGCGCCTGAACCGAGGACGCCCGTGATGAACACCGGGCGGCGGCCGTACTTGTCAGAAAGCCAGGCCATGAGCGGCTGGGTTGCAACGGCCAGGATGTTGCCGGTGATGCTGACCCAGAGCATGGTGGAGGCCGGCACGCCCACGGACACCGCGTAGGCCAGGCCGAAGGACTGCATAAACGTGTTCGTGACGGTCTCGAAGGACATCAGCGCCACCTGGAAGAACTGGGCCGGGTGGGTCTTGAACATCTTGGCGAAGGGTAGTTTCACAAGTTCGCCGTGATCGTGCTTCTCCTCGAACACCTCGGGTTCCTCGAGCGAGCGGCGGACCAGGTACGCGACGACCAGCACGATCAAAGAGAGCCAGAACGGGATGCGCCAGCCCCAGGCCAGGCGGTCCGCTTCGCTCATGGCCGCCACGGGAAGGAACGCCAGCGAGGCCAGGACAATGCCGGCGGAGATGCCGCTCATGGCAAAGCTGGCGAAGAAACCGCGGCGGCCTTCGGGCGCCTCCTCGGTGGACAGTGCTGAGGCGCCGGCGGTTTCGGCCCCGGCGGAGAGGCCCTGCATGAGGCGCAGGAGCACCAGCAGGGCGGGGGCCCAGTAGCCGGCGGTGTTGAAGTCGGGCAGCACGCCGATGAGGAACGTGGCTGAGCCCATCAGGACCAGCGTCAGCACCAGGGTGTTCTTGCGGCCGATCTTGTCACCCAGGTGTCCGAAGACCACTGCGCCGAAGGGCCGTGCCACGTACGCCACGCCGAAGGTGGCGAAGGAGGCGATCAGGGCGACTGTGGGGTCCCCGGACGGGAAGAAGATCTTGGAAAAGACCAGCGACGCGGCCGTGGCGTAGATGAAGAAGTCGTAGTACTCCAGGGCGCCGCCGAGGAACGCGGCTAAGGCTGCCTTCTTGGCCCTCTTGAGCTGGCGCTGATCGGCTCCGATGCTGGCGCCTGTAGCTGTGTTTGTCATGTGCTGGCCCTTCCGCGCTGAAAGACGGTTGCTTGGTTTGTGAGTTGTGCGCATTCCGAACAGCTGTGCGGTATGCGATTATTGAAAAGAGTACCGCAGAGTGAGGTGCCTCACAACACCTTCATGGCTTAGCGTCCAGCTGCGTCTTTCAAATGAGAGGGTCATCATGGAAAACCAAACGCCCGCACACCGGCTGTTCCTTATCGGTTCCGAGGCCTCCAGGGCCCTGTCTCCCGGGCTGTGGAGCCCCGTCCTGGAACAGCTCGGAAGCAGCTGGACCTACGAGGCATGGGACGTTCCGGCCGGACAGGATATGTCCGGAGTCCGCGCGGCGATGCTGGATGCCGACGTCGTGGCGGCGAACGTGACCATGCCCCACAAGCAGTGGGCCGCGCGCACGGCTGACGCCGCCACCGAACAGGTCCGGCTCAGCGGGGCCTCCAACCTGCTGGTCCGGGACGGCCGGAGGCTGCTCGCGCACAACACGGACATCACCGCCGTCGCCGAGCTCCTGGGCGGCCGGCACCAGCGGCATGCCCTCATGCTGGGGGCGGGCGGAGCCGCCCGTGCGGCCCTGGTGGCGCTGGCAGGCCGGGCGGACCGGATCACAGTGGCCGACAAGGATCCGCTGGCATCACAACAGTTGGTGGACCTCGCCGCCAGCCTCGGCATGGAAGCCGCCGCCGTGACATGGGCAGAGGCCAGGAACCATGCCCCCGGCGCCTCCCTGATCGTGAACGCCACCCCCCTCGGCAAGAGCCGCGACGATGAACCGGCATGGGGGCCGGCGGAGCTTTCCCCGGACGCCTTCGTCTACGACTTCGTCTATGCCGGCCACACGACTGCCACCATCGCCGGCGCGAGGGCGCAAGGCCTGCCATGCGCCGACGGCTGGGACCACCTGCGGGCGCAGGCGGCGGCCATGATCCCCATCCTTGGACTGGCACCCGAGACCGGCGTACTCCTGGGCCGGGCACTCACGGACCTCCGTGTGGGGAACTGACCAGGAACTGACCAGGCACTGACCAGGAACCGGCCCCGCTGAGGCGGCCGTGCGTTATCCGGATATGATCGGAACCAGCCTGCGGCCACGCGCCTGCCGGTGCCAAGAGTGAGGTTCAGGGAGGGCAAACGATTCCATGGCGGAGCAACCCGCGTACTTCGTGAAGTCGGTGGAGAAGGCCTTTGACGTACTGCGCGCCTTCGCCCCGGACGAGCCCCGCCTGACCGTCTCCCAGGTGGCCGTGAAATCAGACATGACCAGGGCTTCCGCCCGCAGGTTCCTGTTGACGCTGACCGACCTGGGCTACCTTCGCGCCGACGGTCCGTACTACGAACTGACTCCCCGTTCGCTGGACATCGGCCAGTCCTTCCTGGCAAACCTGGCGCTCCCCAGAATCGCGGAGCGGCACCTTAAATCGCTCGCGGCCGATCTGAACGAAACAACGTCGCTGTGCATCCTTGACGGTACCGATGTTGTCTACGTGGCGTGCGTTCCCTCGCCCCGGCTCCTCAGCGTCTCCATCAGCGTGGGCACCAGGTTCCCTGCGTGGGCCACGTCCATGGGGCGCGTGCTGCTGGGGGCGTTGTCCGAGGCCGAGCTGAAGACGTACTTCGACTCCGTCCAGCTGCAGCGCTTCACCGAGCGCTCCATCGGCAGCCTGGACCAGCTGCAGGCGGAAGTGGCACATGCCCGGGCCAAGGGGTGGTCCATGGTCTCCCAGGAACTGGAGGAAGGCCTCCGCGGTGTGGCCGTTCCGGTCTGGCACGGCCACGAGGTGGTGGCGGCCGTGAACGTGTCCCTCCAGACCCACCGGGCGCCGGCGGAGGACATCGAACAAACGGTGGTTCCGCTCCTGCAGGACGCCGCACGGCAGATCGGCCACGACTACGGCGGCCGCTCCGCCGTCCCTCCCCGGACAGCCGCCCGGGGGATGACATGATCACCCGGCGTGACGTGGACGAAGCTGCCGCCAGGATTGCCGGGCTGGTACGCCGTACACCGGTGATCGAAGCGGACAGGGGGAGCTTTCCCGGGACCATCTGGCTGAAGTGCGAGTTCATGCAGCACACCGGCACGTTCAAGGCCCGCGGTGCGTTCAACCGGGTGCTGGCCTGCCGGGAGCGCGGCGAGCTCAAGGAGGACGTCGGCATTGTGGTGGCCTCGGGCGGCAACGCGGGCCTGGCCAACGCCTATGCCGCAGCGCAGGCCGGCGTGCCTGCCGCCGTCTTTGTCCCGGAAACCGCCCCCGCCATGAAGGTGAGGAAGCTCCGGGAATCCGGGGCTTCCGTTGTCCAGCGCGGCGCTGAATACGCCGCGGCCTACGAGGCCGCCGTCGCCTACGCCGCCGAAACCGGAGCCGTGTACTGCCACGCCTACGACCAGCCGGAAATTGCCGCGGGTGCCGGAACTGTGGGTTCGGAGCTCCTGGAACAGCTTGGCGGCGTGGACACCGTGCTGGTGGCTGTGGGAGGCGGGGGCCTGATGGCCGGAATCGCGGCTGCCGTCGAAGGCCTGGCCAAGGTGGTGGGCGTGGAACCCGCAACGGCTCCCACCCTGCACGCCGCGCTCAAGGCGGGGGAGCCGGTGGATGTGGCCGTCTCCGGGATCGCCGCGGACTCGCTGGGGGCGCGCCGGCTCGGACAGATCGGCTTCGACGTCGCGGTACGCACCGGTGTGGCCAGCGTGCTGGTGTCCGACGACTGGATTGTCACCGCGCGCTCGCGGCTGTGGGCCGACTACCGGATGGTGGTGGAGCACGGGGCGGCGGCCGCTTTTGCGGCGCTGGCCTCCGGGGCCTACGTCCCCGCGGAGGGCGAACGCGTAGCCGTGATCCTGTGCGGCGCGAATACGGACCCTTCCACCGTCTGACCGTCAGATGGCTGCGCGGCCGCCGGGCCGGGCAGCGATCCGTTTTGGTTCCTTGCGGTCGCGGCGGGCGTAGACGCGGGACCGTTCGCTGGACAGGGCGAGGATCAGCAGGATGTCCAGGGTGAGGCCGGGGAGGTTGGTCTGCAGGGTGATGCCGGGACCTCCGTTGGCCACATCGATGACCTGCAGGCCGATCGCGGCCGCACTCACGGCCATGGTGAGCGTGCGTGCCCAGTTGCGACCCAGGAACACGAACCAGGCGAGCAGCAGTTCCGCGAGGGCAAACAGGACCACCACTGCCAGGCCAAGGTACAGCATCAGCCGGGACTGGTCCGCGCTCAGGTGCTCGGCGGGGAAGAGCAGGATGGACATGGCCAGCGCTGCGGCGGCCAGGGCGCGGCCGACGACGAGGGCCGCCCCGATGATCGTAGGGGCGGGGCGCCTGTTCCGGCTGTCGCTCGGAAGCCGTGCAACCGCAATACCGGCCACCGGCGTCGCACGCAGGTCAACGATGGGCAGGTCGCCGTCCGTGGCAATTTCATCGCCGCCGCCGTTGCGGGTGTGGTAGCCGGTGGAGAAGTCCCGGATCACCCGGACGGCGGCGGACGGTTCGGCGTCGGACATGGACGTGACGATATGGTCCCGCTCATCGTCCGTGCGTTCGTCGATTTTGTGCGTGACCTGGAGCGTGAACAGCGAGAAGCCGACGCTTCTGTCGTAGGTGCCGGCTGCCAGCCAGTCGACGGCCACGCCTCCGGGGAGCAGCCAGCCGGGCGGGCACCGCCAGAACCGGACATGGTGGCGCTTGCCGGGGTTTCCCTCCACTTCCTGCTGGTACGCAAAATCCTGCTGCCGGCCGAACAGGAAGAGCGGGCTGACCGGTGCCTCGAGGTAACTGCGGCGCAGCACGGTGGAGGTGATGATCCGCCAGCCGCTGGCCAGGGTCACGTCGTCGGCGATGGTCCAGCCGGCCCGGCGCATCACGTGGTGGAGCTGGGCTTCGGAGCCGAGCAGGGCAACATTCACCGGATCGCCGAGCAAGCCGTCGCTGGTGCGGGCGCGCCCGATGAAGTAATCGGGCACATACACGCGGGTCAGGATCGAGTGGAGCCTGGGCAGTACGAGGTAGGCGAGCATGGCCCAGAAGATGAATGTGAACCATATCTGGCCCCATCCCCACTGGAAGCTGAGCTCAAGGAGAAGAAAGGTCAACCAGGCGGCGGCGACACCACCGATCAGGAAAAAGATCCGGTCCCAGACGGTATCGAGGGCTTCGCGGGCCGAGCCCGCGACAGGGACGCCCACCGCAGGCCTGGTCATGGGCAAAATGATACTGGAGCCGGTGGCTGGTTCCGTGGGCACAGCGGCCCGGGCTCAGATGCATGGTGGTTCCCCCAGAGAATCGTGTGGTCGTTCCAGCGGAGCGTGCGCTCAGTCCAGCGGAAGCGTGACCGTGACGCAGGTGCCCTTGCCGGGCGCGGTGTCGATCGTTGCGGTGCCGCCGGCCTCGTGGACCGCAATGGACATCAGGAGCAGTCCGAATCCCTGCGGGCGGTTCCCGTGGTGATCGTTGCGGTCAAAGCCGGCGCCGTTGTCGGCCACCGTCAGCCGGATGCCGTGATGCACTGCTGCGAGCCGGACGGTCAGTTCGGTGGCGGCGGCGAATTTGAGGGCGTTGCTGAGAGCCTCCTGGGCGGCGTGGTACAGCAGCCCGGCGCTCCCGGCCGGTATCTCGATGCCGTGGTGCGGCGTCTCCCACCGGACCGTGGTTCCCTGCTGCCGGAGCGGGGCGGCGAGCCGGTCGATGCAGCCGGCGAGCCCCAGGGCATGGAAGTCCACCGGAGCCTGATCGGTAATGACGCCGTGGATCGCGGCGACCTCATTGACCGCTGGAGCCTTTTTCATGACCGGTCCTGCTTCCTTGCAGCCTGTGATGCTTTCTTCTCACGGGTGCTGGGTTCCCGCCTGGATGTTATGACTCAAGGGTGAACCGGAGGAATCAGGAATGACGCGGCATTGATGCAATTTTGGCTCAAGGTCAGCGGCGTCGCTGGCCTGAAGGATGAATCTGCTGGCTTCGCGGTTGAGCTCAGGCGGAAATGGCTGTCCTGGTCACAGGAGCACCGCCGCGCGTGGATAGGGTGACAGGCATGGAACCACTTCTGAAATTCATGCGGCGTTGGGGCGCCCCCGTGGCGGCCGTTCTTTTCTTCACGCTGTGGTGCGTGGGCGAAGCAGGGAGGATGGGGCCGTGGCCCGGGCTCAATGTCTGGCCGGGAACGCTGCCGCTTGTGCTCATGACGGCGGCCATCGCCGTCTCGGTGTGGCAGCCGGTGGTTTCGCTCGCCCTGACGGCGCTCCTGCTGACTGGCCAGTTCCTGTACGTTATCCCGGCCATGTACTCGAACCACTGGCCCATCTACATCGGATCGTTCGTCGCCCTGGCGTTCATCCTGTGGACCGCGGCAAAGCGGACTGCCGTGGTGGCCGTTTCGGCCAACGTGATCTTCATCGTGGCCATGACGTTCCTGCTGATCTCCTGGCGGTACAGCTACGGCGTGGGCTGGTTCTATCCCTTGTACGGCGGAGACCGCCTGGCCTTGCAGGTCCACGGCTGGCAGCTCTTCTCCGTCCTGACACTGATAGCCGCCGGCTGCGCCGCCGTCGGCCTCGCATTGAAGCTCTACCAGGAACGCGGCAGCCTGTTCCACGCACGGAACATTGCCCAGGCGGGCCTGCAGGAGGCGGAGGTCGACCTCATCGTGGAGCAGGAACGGACACGCATTGCCCGGGACCTGCATGATGTCCTGGCTCACTCCCTGGCAGTCATCGCGGCGCAGGCGGACGGCACCCGCTACCTGAGTTCGGACCAGCCCAAGGCCGTGCTCAATGCACTGGAAAACATCGCCAGTTCTGCCCGGAGTGCCCTCGTGGACGCGCAGCGCGTCATCGAAGGTGTCCGCGACGACGGCATGGTCGCGCCCCAGCCCCGTCTCAGCGATGTTGACCCGCTCGTGGACAGGATGCGGCAGGGCAGCCTGGCCATCCACCGCAGCGAATCGGGCACTCCGGTGCAGCTGACCACCGGCCAGGAGCTGGCCGTGTTCCGCATCGTCCAGGAGTGCCTCACCAATGCCCTCAAGCACGGCGGACGGGGCACCGCGGTGCGTCTGCACTTTGACTGGAGCGGGCCCGGGCTGACGCTTCATGTCGCGTCGGCCATGACTGCTGCGGAGGGCCCCGCCGCAGAGGGCGCCGCCGCGGAGGGGCCAG
>NZ_JBBLYW010000030.1:0-27983 GCF_037911235.1 Arthrobacter oryzae | reverse complement strand
ACTCACCTCGCCGCTCCCACCCGGCTGAGGTCAGGATCGGCCTGGCTGCGGTTCTCCGGCGGCAAGGCGATCTGCAGCTTGCGGACCTTGCCCCGGCCCACAATGTAGCCGCGGCCCGGAATGAAATCGGAGCTGATCTTGCCCAGCGAGGTACTGAGGAGAGAGTCGCCCTCGATGTCGCCCGGGTTGATCAGCAGTCCGCGCCTGCCCGACTTGAACGGCTGGGACAGCGACCAGGCGGAGGACCAGGTGGAAGTCTCAGACTCCCCCACCACCCATTGGTCGGCCTTGATGGACGTGGTGACCAGTTGCTCGATGCCGGACTCGGCGCCGGTGTCCGTGAACTCGGTCAGCCCTTCGATGAAGATGGCAAGCCGGCCCGGGTTTTCCGAGGAGTAGTCCACCAGCGCCTCAATTGCCGCTTCGACGTCGTCAGCCCCCACGAGGGACCGGTTCCAGACTTTCAGCGATGCGACGGCGGACCGCCGGGAGCCGATGTAGACCAGCTCGGTGCCGGGGTTGGACCGGCGCAGGGCGTAAGCCATGGTGACCAGGGCCACCGTGCGGCCGGCGCCCGGCGGACCCGCGACGAGAAGCGGTCCCTTGGCCACGATTTCGGCCGGCTGGAGCGTCTCGTCGTCCACGCCGATGACTGGCAGGTCCACGCTGCCGGCGGGAAGGATGTCCAGGTCCACCTGCTCGGGCAGCCTTTCGATCTGCGGCGCCTTCTCCACCCCCTGGCGCAGCATGGCCTCGCTGAGCTTGTGCACCTCGCGGGCCTGGAGGGCCAGGTTGGAGTCGCCGCCGAGCACGGCCAGCTGGACCTCGTGTGCTCCCAGCAGGCCGCGCCCCGGAGGCGAGGCCTGGCTCAGGACGTCCTTGGGCACGTCGAGCGAAATGTAGTCGTCCTCGGAGGAGAGGCGCAGGACCAGGCGCCGCTGGATGGAAGCCAGCAGCGAGGCCGGGACCGAGTTGGGCCGGTCGCCGGTGACAACCAGGTGGATGCCCAGCGGCCGGCCGTCCGTTGCCAGCTGCAGGAAGATGTCCCAGAGCGCGGACAGGCGGCTGTATTCGTAGGCTTCGCGGAAGCTGGACATTCCGTCCACGAGGATGAAGATCCGCTTCTCGTCCGGCTCGTTGGCCAGCTTGCGGTATTCCACGATGGTGGAGGCCCGGACTTCGGCGTAGCGGGCGGCGCGGTCGTCGGCAACGTCCCGCAGCCAGCGCAGCAGCCTGCCGACACGTTCGACGTCGTCGCCGTTGATGACCTCACCAACGTGCGGGAGCCCGTCGAGCATCTTCAGCCCCGAGGAGCCGCAGTCGATGCCGTATACATGGACCGGGCCTCCGCGCGGAGTGACCGCCGCGGCGATGGCGATGCCACGCAGGGCGGCCGACTTACCGGAACCGCCCGTTCCGTAGATGGCCATGTTGCCGTCTTTGTCCGGCTCATAGAACACGGTGGGCTGGTCCTGGCGGGCGGGATCGTCGGCCACGCCCAGGAGGAGTCGTTCGTCCGTCCTGGGATTGGGGAGCTTGGAGAAGTCGTAGGTCTTGGCCAGCTCGTTGAGCCACGGTTTCCGGGGCGGCGCGATGGAAAGCACCTCCGCGGCCTTGATGATGTTGGCCGTCATCCGGGCAATGTCATTGGGCCCCGCAGGCTCTTCACGTACCGGCTTCTCAGGTGCGGGTGCTGCCCAGCCGGGTCCCGAGCCGAAGGCCATTTCCACGATATCGATCTGGGGCGCCTGGGGCTTATCCGTGGTCCAGCCGCCTGCGTAACCGGTCTGGAAGCCCTGGATCCGGCCGGGGCCTGTCTTCGCAGCACCGCGGCCGGGGATCGAGGGGTCGAAGTACGCGGCGGTGGGAACACCCAGAATGTCGGTGGCGTCGTCCTCGTCGGCCATGCGGAGTGCCACCCTGAGGTTGGTGTTGGCGCGCAGGCTTTCCTTGATGACTCCGGCGGGCCGCTGGGTGGCAAGGATGAGGTGGAGGCCCAGGGACCGGCCGCGGGCGGCAACGTCCACCACGCCGTCGACGAACTCCGGGACTTCCGTTGCAAGTGCCGCGAACTCGTCCACGATGATGATGAGGTAGGGCGGCGCCTCGGGATCCGCCTCGCGCTGGAGGCCCAGGAGGTCCTTGGCCTTTTTGCGGTTGAGCAGGTGCTCCCGGTAATGCAGTTCGGCCCGCAGGGAGGTCAGGGCGCGGCGCACCAGGTGCTGGGAAAGGTCGGTCACCAGCCCCACTGTGTGGGGCAGGTGCAGGCAGTCGGCGAAGGCGGCACCGCCCTTGTAGTCCACGAACAGGAAGCTCACCCGGTCCGGGCTGTAAGCCGCGGCCATGCCCATGACCCACGACTGCAGGAACTCGGACTTGCCGGCACCGGTGGTGCCTCCCACCAGGGCGTGCGGACCCTCGTTTTTCAGGTCCAGGTACAGCGGTTCGATGCCCTTGGACCCCACCAGGGCACGGAGGGTGCCGTTGTCCTTGCGGTTCGCGACGGCGGTGGCGTGGACGGAGTTGTTTTCCTTCCAGCGGTCCGCCACGGCCTGCGGATTGTCCATGAAGTCCTTGCCGATGAGGCTCACGTAGGACACGGCGCGGGGCAGGTCGGATTCGTCGTCGACGGGCTTGCCGACGTCGATGACCGGAGAGAGCATCCGGGCCAGCTGGGTGGCGAGTTCGGCGTCGAGGCTTTCGCAGCTGACCGGGTAGGTGTGGCGGCCAAGCCGGACCTGGCCGGTGGTGGTTCCGTGATCGCCGTCCACCACCATGAAGTCGCGGCACGCGGCCGGAAGCGACTGGACACTCGTGGCCACCCACATGACATGCACGCCCGAATCAGGGCCGCGTTCAACCAGCCTTGTCAGTCGTCCGCGGTCCACCGGGGCGTCGTCTTCGACGATGACCAGCACGGACGGAAGGACGGGCCCCGGGATCTCCCCGTTCTCGCCGTCGATGCCGGGCCTCGGGACGGGACGCGGCGACTGCGCGCCGGCTTCGCGCTGGTCGATCAGGTCCTCCAACCGGGCCAGGAGCGAGGATCCGCCGGCAGGCCCTGCCGCCAGGTGGTCGCCGCTGAGCGGGCTGTGCCCTGAACCGACATGCGGCAGCCACTGAAGCCAGTTCCAGCGTTCCCGCGATTTGGCCGAGGTGATGGCCGCGACCACCACTTCGGCCGGAGAGTGCAGCCCCACGGTCTGCAGCACCATGCCGCGGGCCACGTCGTCCACCAGGCCGCGGGCACCGGCCAGCCCGAAGGCTCCGGCGGAGCGAAGCTGGGAGACGATGGGCACGCCTTCGATGTCCTGGAACTGTTTGAGGCAGGCCTGGATTTCCTGCATGTATTCGGCTTCGGTTTCGTTGTTGCCCGGCTCCTCGAACGGGATGCGGGACGGCGACGTTCCCAGCCCGAAGCGCAGGCCCAGGAAACCCTTGTGCTCCGGCCGGTGCGTCCAGAGCAGGGGTCCCAGCTTGTAGATCGAATCCACGGTGTCGCTGACGGACGGAGCTTCCTGGAGTCGCACGGACCGCTCGATGTTCTGCAGCTCGGTGATGTCCTTGCGGAATGCAGCCATGGCTTCACGGAACTGTTTGAGCTGCTCTTTGCGTTCGCGCTTGCTCTGCATTTTGTGGTCCACATAATGGCCGATGATGAACAGTGGCATCATCATCATGAACAGGACCGAGAGAACGTTGCCCGTAACGGCAAACAGGATTGCGCCCATCATGAGCGGAGCGATCAGCATGATGTAAGGGAACGGCTGGTGTTCCTGGCGCTTGGGGCCGGCCGGCAGTACGCGTTTGGGCGGGGCGAAACGCGGCACCACGCGCGGCGAGCGGTTGAAGTCCACCAGCGGCGACGTCGGCGCGCCACCGTGGTGCCCGAGCCCCACCACGGAGACAGTGGTGTCGCCCAGGGTGACCGTATCCGAGGAGTTGAGCGTGGCCCGGGTGACCGGCAGCCCGTCCATGATCAGCCCGTTGGCGGAGTTCGTGTCCACGATCTCCACGGTCTCCCCCACTGTGATGCGGGCGTGCCGCTTGGAGGTCATCGGGTCCGAGAGCCGGATGTCGACGTCCCGGTCCCGGCCGATGTAGCTGGTGCCGGAGGGCAGCGAAAATTCCTGCCCGACGTCGGGACCGGACAACACGCGGAGGGTCGCCGCAGCGGGCCCGCGGTCGGCATCCCGTGCCCCGAACTGCTCGCTGACCTGTGCCAGCGAGACGATGGACCCCGGCCTGAGCCCCGATTCCAGCAGGTTGTCCGCGCGGTTGAGGATGTTGCCGCGCATTCCGCCGGCCACGAACGCCTCGTCGATACAGAGCGACAGGTTCTCCGGCGGCTGCGTGCCGCGCCGCTCAGGATCCGCAGCCCAGAGCTGGATGGCGATGTCCGCCACCGTCGCCAGGCCGTCAACAGTGACGGCGAGGTCCTTGGCCTCGGCCGGGTCCCGGCGCAGTGTCAGTCGGATTTTCACCCTTCGTCGACCCCCCTCATCTTTTCGATCAGGTGCAGGTCGTCCGCTGTCACCAGGTGCGACGTCACCGCGTGCTCCACGAGCCGGGCACGACGGTTGGTGGCCAGTTTTCCGCCGCCGCCGCGGAGCCCGGCAACGCCGACGCGGTCAAGTTTGTCGCACACATTGTCCAGCTTTCTGTTGAACCGGGTCAGCGCCCAGCCAAGGGTCTTGGCGGCAGCGGCCGACGACGGGATGGCACTGAAGCCGGTGCCGTCGCGCCGCAGCATGGGCTCGGCAAGGGCGACGATGAGGGCCTTTTGGGAGTCGGTGAAAACGACGGGACCAATGGTCGTGTCCCCACCGCTTTTTTCGTCGGGTGCCTCCTGCCGGAAGGAGGGTGTCTTCAGATGGACGGCGAACTCGTATGTGGTGGGGCCTGCTGTGAAGATCACGTTGGTGTGGCTGAAGACAAGCGGAATCCGGGCGCCGGGTGAAAGCCACGCCTGCATCCCGCCGCTGCCGTCCGCCACCGTGGCTGAGAGCATGCCACCGACATTGCTGAGCCACCAGATGCCGTCATACCGCGCGATCTGGAGGAAGCGCCGGTGCAGGTACGGGTTGTCGTCCACTTCCAGGTCGCCCTCGCGTCCGATGTTGAAGACGTCCTCGTCCGACGGCTCGTACCATTCGCCACAGAAATCTACTGCTAGATCCCCCATTTTCCGTGCCTCCTCAAAGGGCAGTGCTTAACTTCAGTTGCGTGTGGGCCAGCCGCGGCGCACCGCCGGCAAGCCCGGTACAGGAACGGTGCAGAGCCGCTTGTCAGGAAAAGTCGTCGCGGTAGCAGCCGACAGAATTGTTGATGTCCAGCGGAGATGACGACCCGTCCCTGCGGACAATCATCACCTGGACGCAGTAAACCTCGCCCGGCTTGAGAATCGGTTCCGCCTCCGGCTTGTCGGTGGCCTGGAACGTACCCTCGTCGAAGACGCGCCATCTATAGGTGTCGCCGGGTTTGGGCTGCGGATTGGTCCACGTGAATCGCACCTTTCCATCAGGCCCCCTGTCGCCCACGATGTCGGTCACGTCGGGTACGATGCCGTCACCGATGGCATCCGCTGCCAGCGAAGAAACCTGTTCGGTGGGTTCGGCCACCGGATCCGGCCGGGACGCGCCCAGGACAACACCGATCACGACGGCGACAACCAGCACCGCAGCACCCACAACGGACAGCCAGAGGTTCCGCTTGCTGTGATCAACCGGTTCTTGGGCCGCCCCATCCTGCACTGCCTCCGGCCGGTGGACCGTGGCGGCCACGTCGGCGTCGCCATGCCGCGGCCCTGCCGCGACGCTTCCCCGCAGCATGGTGCCCTGCGACCAGTCATCATGCTGGGGCGGGCGGGCGCCCGGACCGGAGTGCGGTCCCGGAACCGGCCCAGGGGCGGGCCCTCCCGGGGGTGCCGTTGGAACGACGGGAGTAAATGCGGACAGTGCCGAGGGACGCACCCGGGCAGGGAAGGTCGGGGCATGTCCTGTCTGGTCGGGATCCACGGAGGCGATGCTCCGGACGCGGGTTTCCTCGAAGCCGTCGTCCGGGTGGCTGTCCTCGGCGTGGGCGTCCTCCAGGACCTCGAAGGGCGTGACTGACAGGTTCAGTTCCGCCTGGATCCGCTGCAGCGCCAGCGCGAAGGCATGCGCCGAAGAGTACCTCGATGAAGCCGACTTGGCCATCGCCGTGGACAGCGCCAGTTCCAGCGATTCAGGGACATCCGCCCGCCCCAGCCGGGGCACGGGCGAGTTGGTGATCCGGGAAATCAGTTCGCGCTGGGAATTGTCCGCGCCCGGCAGGACGAACGGGGAGCGTCCGGCCAGGAGGGTGTACAGCGTGGCACCAAGAGCCCAGACGTCCACCATCACGCCGTCCACCGGACCGTCCCGGAACTGCTCGGGCGGGGACCAGGGAATGGACATTCCCGCGTCCTCGTCCGTGTCGCTGCCCAGGGTGCCGGAGATGCCGAAGTCAGTCAGTGCCGGGCGGTTGTAGTCGGTCACCAGGATGTTGGCCGGCTTGATGTCCCGGTGGGCGATGCCGGCGCGGTGGGCGGTCTCGACGGCGGAGGCCACCTGGATGCCGACTGCCAGGACTTCGTCCACGCTGAACCGCTGCCGGCGGTAGCGGACGTCCAGGCTGGGCCGGGAGCAGTACTCCATGGCCAGGTAGGAATGCCCGTCCGCAGTCACCTCGGCTTCAAAAATGGTGACGATGTACGGGTGCGAGGACAGCTGCGCCATCAGGTTTGCTTCGGATTCGAAGCGGCGCCGCGCACCCTCCGTCTTCAGGTCGGAGAGCAGCACTTTCACGGCCACCTTGCGCCGCGGCCTGTCCTGCTCATAGAGGTAGACGTCGGAGAACCCGCCCGAACCAAGCAGGCTGACGTAAGTGAATCCGGGAATGGCGGGCGGCGGGGCCACTGGCCGCTTGGTACTCATACAATCTCCTCGAACCGCAACGACACGTCGTCGCCGAGTTCTGCAATGTCACCGTCAAGCAGGATGGCCATCTCGTTCTGGGCGAGGCGCCGGGGCTGCTGCCCCTCCCGCACCAGGACAGTCCCGTTGGTGGCCTTGAGGTCGCACAGCATCACATGCCAGCCTTCGAGGCGGACCTCAACGTGCGACCGGGAAATGTCGCCGCTGGGGCTCGCCACCTGGACGAGCCGCGGCATTCCTCCGCCCTGCACCCTGGAGACAGACGGCTGGCGCCCAATCACCAAGGACTGGTCCAGGTCGATCAGGTCACCGGTGGACAGCCGGACGCGTCCGAGCCGCGGCCGGCGGACCTGCACCGCGTCGGCGGCCAGCGCCAGGCCGCAGCCGGCGCACTGCGAATGCGTCGGCGGATTGGCGTGGCCCTGCGGGCAGACCCGTGCCAGGACCATGGGACCGGTGGCGGGACCGCCTCCGCCTGCCTCAGCCTGCACCGGCGGAGCAGTTCCGAGTCCGGCGAGGTCGCTCTTCATGATCGTTTCGCCGTCGTGGTCGCCTTCCAGCAGCGGCGGCAGCGCCGCCGGGCTGTCCCGGTCCGGCGTGTCCGCTGACGCGAGGGATGCCGGGGCGGGAACGAACGACGGCGGTCCGGACGGCCGGGCGGGTTTGTCGCCGCCGGTGTTCCAGGGGACGGAATCGATCAGCCCGCCCTGCAGCTGGGCAGGTATGAGGGGTCCGTGGTCGGCGGCCGCCTGCGGAGCGACGTCCTTAAGACCGGATTCATCCGTGCTGCCCCCGTTGTCGGCAGGCCCGGCACCGGATTCGGCTTCAGGCTCGTCTTCAGGCTCGTCCCGGATGGCTGCGTCCTCGATCCGGCGCATCACGGTCTTGTCCCACAGGTGGTCGTAGCTTCCCGTCAGCTCGTTGGCCGGGACTGCCTCAGGAGCGTCAGTCCCCGTTAGATCCGGGAGGACGGTCATTCCGGCGTCCGTGTACTCGAGTTCGTCGTCGGGAAGGCCCATCACTGTTTCGGCGGATGCACCGTGCTCAGTGCTTGCGCCTTCAGCGGGTACGTCGTCAGCAGCGGGGACGTAGTCAGCAGCGGGCACGTCGCCTATGGTTTCGGATGCCGGGAGGTGTTCGGGCACCTGGACAGGGGCCACCAGGACCGTGGCCTCCACGATCGGTACGTCGCGGACCGGGGCCTCCACGACCGGGACATCGCGGACCGGGACCTGGCAACCCACCGTGAGGCTCTGCAGGAGCACAACGCCCTCACCGAGCGGGAGTTCGGCGGCGCCGGCCGCATCGCCGGGAACCGCAACCCTGTACCACTCGGGTTCGCTGAGCCTGCGCTCGGTCCAGGTGGTGACGTCCCGGCCGTTCAGTTCCACCGCACCGGCGCCAAGATGTGCTGTCAGCTCGATGTCACCGCGGAGGAAGACCCGCAGGGAGTCCCGGAAATCCACAATGCCGAACCACGGGATCTGCGCCAGGGAGCCGGAGGAGGCGCTGGTCACCGCGTGAAGTACCTCGTGGACCTCGGGCTCTCCGGCCAGCAGCTCCCACAGGGAGTCCGTGAGCGCGGCCGGCGTCGCGGGCGGCAGCAGCACGGCGGTCCCTGACCGGACCACGCCCAGCCAGGTTCCGGGCGTGTAGCTACTTGAGCCCATCGTGGCGGCCCTCTGAGTCGGTTGCGGGGTCTTGCAAAGGTTCGGCAGCGTCCGCCGCGGCCTGCTCCGCGGAACCCGGTGCATCCGCGGGCTGCACCAGACCGGGAGCCTCGGGAAGTTCCTCGGTGTCCACTTCGGTGTTGTCCAGCACTTCAGTCGTGTCCACCTGGGCCCGGGGCAGGGTGTCCTCGTCTTCCGCCCCCACGGCGGGCCGGGGCGCGGTGTCCGTTCCGGCGTCGTTCATCACGTTCTTGGCGTCCACGACGATCACGGTGACGTTGTCACGTCCGCCGCTTCGGAGTGCCGCCTGGATCAGGGCGTCAACAGCGTCCTGGGGATGGCCCACAGTGCTCAGGATGCGGAACATGTGGTCGTCCGTGAGCTCGGCGTTCAGCCCGTCCGAGCAGACCATGATGCGGTCGCCTTCCTCGACGGGCAGCAGCCAGTAGTCGGCCTCGGTTTCGTCACCGGTGCCCAGGGCGCGGGTCACCACGTGCCTTCGGGGGTGCACGGCCGCCTGCTCCTTGGTGATTTCGCCGGCGTCGACAAGCTCCTGGACCTCGGAATGGTCAACGCTGACCTGCACGAACTCACCCTGGCTCAGCCGGTACGTCCTGGAGTCGCCGATGTTCACCACCAGCCAGTACGGGACACCCATCTGTTCCACCAGCACCACCCCGGCGAGGGTGGTGCCGGCCCGGGAGCCGGTGGCGGTGCGGATCCGTTCATCGGCGCTGACCAGATACTGCTGTACGACGGCGGCCGTGGCGGTCCGCTCGCCGGTGGCCAGCTGCGGCATTCCGGCGAGCGTCCGGACGCAGATTCCGCTGGCGATCTCGCCCGCCTCGTGGCCACCCATGCCGTCCGCGACGGCGAACACGGGGTCGGAGGCGATGAAGGAATCCTCGTTGAGTTCCCGGCGGAGGCCACGGTCTGTTCCGTAGCCGCAGCTCAGTTGGAGTCCGGGCTCCCTGCCCGTTGCGGAGGTGGCTGCTGCCGGCTCGGAATTCATGCCTGTCCTAGGTGGAAGGTGCGGTCACCGAAGTGCACGGTGGACCCTGGGCGTACAAAGGCGGGTTCCCCGGCCTGCAAAGCAGTCCGGACGCCGTCCGGAGTGGTGACGGCGCTGCCGTTGGTTGAGTTGCGGTCGGTGACCCAGACTCCCCCGGTGTCCTCACGCAGGTGCAGGTGGGTCTTGGAGATGGAACGGCCGGGATCGGCCACTGCCAGCAGCTGGGCAACCTGTTCACCCGGGAGGCCGCTGGGGTTCCGGCCGATAAGGACCGACTGGTCGAGCTGGAAATCGCGGCCGTCATCAAGCCTGAGCCGCAGCGCTGCCAGCGGTGCCGGGACGGTCTGGCCGCGCATCCGGGTCCGGTCGTGGTAGTCATCGGGATGAAGCGCCCACACCTGACCCTGGGTTTCCTGAAGCCGGGGTTCCTGAAGCTGAAGTTCGGGGTCCGGCAGGGGCTTGGTCTGCACAGGGGCAGGCTGCGGCGCCTCGCGGACCGGGGCGGGTGCGGGCTGCGGCCGGGGCACGGCCGGCGGCTGCCACTGGTTCGGGTTCAGGGGTGGCTGCGGGATGGCTGCCGGCTGGTTGATAGCGGCTTGGGGTTCCGCGGTCTGCACGGTGGCCGCCTGGCCCGGCCTCGGGGCCGCACCCGCGATCGGTGAGGAAACCTGTTGCACGGGAGGGAGATCCAGCGGCGCGAAACTATACGGCCCCTGGATGCCTCCGGTGGTCACGGGGTTCCGGCCCGCGTTGACATCAAACATGAGGGTCTTGGCCGCAGCATCATGCCAGCCCCTGAGCTTGCCGTTCTTGTCCCAGGAGTTGGACACCACCACCACGAGGGCCCAGGCGACACCCAGCAGGGCCAGGGGGCCGAGGATCCACAAGCCAGCCCCGAACCATTGGAATACCACCACAAACACGGCTGCGACCACGGCCAGGAGGATGCCGGCCCCGGTGATGAGGCCGCGCAGGAACAGCGCGCCGGCGCCGGGGGCGTAGCCGTCCTGGTCGGTGCTGCGGATTCCCATGAGCCGGTTGCCGATGCTGTTGCCGGAGCGGCCCTCAATGGAGAGCAAGACCAGCATGTAAACCACGGTGATGCCGACGGCGATACTGCCCAGCAGCACCAGCATGGCTGTGTCATAGACGATCATGCCGCCGCTCCGGGTCCGGGTGATGCTGGCGAATCCGAGGGTCAGCATCACGACGAGCACTGCTGCCGGCCCCACCCAGTCGAGCACCGCGGCGCCGAGGCGCCGTCCGGCCGCCGCGGGAACCACATCCAGCCTGCCACCCATTCCGGTACCTCCCCCTTGTACGTGCGAGCCGTGCGTTGGCACACCGGCCCAGGGGCCGCCGTGCACCGGGGCCCCGCGTTCGGGAACCCCTTGGCGGGTGCTGCCCGAGCCGGGGGCGCCCGGACCGGGGACACCCGGCGCGGGGGTTTCCGCCCGGGCCTGCGCTACGGGGATACTACCCGGAAACGGGCTGCCCTGCGCGGCGGCCCGCTCCATGAGCTCGCGCTGCGAGTGGTCGATGTTCCGGTCGTTGCGGGCGGCCCTGTTGCTCAGCGGAGCACCGCAGGCCGGGCAGAACGTCGCTCCCGGACGGATCAACTGCTGGCAGCGCTGGCAGCGCTCGGCGTCATGCGTCATGGTTCGTTGCGGTTCTCTCTCAGATTGCGCCTCAGCACAGTCTGTTCGTTGTCCGGACCGGGGGCGGCAGGAGTTGCCGGCGCCGGGCCGCTATCCACCCTACCCGCGGGGGCAGTTGTTGACGTCCTGACCAGCCTCAAGCCCCTGAGCTGCAGCGCGGTCCGGCCGTCAGACAGGAGCGAACGCGGCGAGAAACGGGCCGCCTGCCGTCTCCAGAAACCGACCGTGGCCGTCATTTCCTTCAGCGAGCCGTCCACGATGGTCCAATACTCCCGGACCTCCGCTTCGCTTGGCTGGCCGGCACCGAAAATCGAGGCGTCGGCGCGGTGCGCCAGCAGGGTGGTGGTGCCGGCGGTTCCGGGGAACGCCTCCCCGAGGACGACGGCGGACTCCCGGCGGGTTGCCCGGGTGTCCACGGCGGCGCCCATGTCCGTGGCAAGGCTGACCACTTCGTTCCAGCCGCCGCCGACGCGCTGGGCCGGGTGCCCGTCGGAAAACCGGGCCTTGCGGCGCCGGCTCTTGAGCAGGGCAATGAGGAGCAGCGGCAGCGCCAGGATCCCGATGGGGATCAGGGCGATTCCGATTGCGGTAAGGATGGGTCCCCAGAAGAGCCAGGGGTTGTTCTTCTTCTGGTCCGCGTCCAGCGCGTCCGGGGACGAGTCCGGGGGCAGGTCCGCCGGCTCCTGCGGCGGGGGCGGCGGCTGCAGGACCTGCGGCTTGGGCTTGGACTTGTTCTCGGGGTCCGGCGGAATCGGGACGTTGTCCTTGGGCGGTGTGGGGTCGAAGGACACCCAGCCGACCCGGTCGAACGCCACCTCAACCCAGGCGTGGACGTCCTTGCCGGTGATCTTCACTTCGCCGGCGCCGTTCTCCGGGCTCTTCGGATCCGGGTAGAAGCCCATCACCACGCGGGAGGGGATTCCCAGGTGCCTGAGCATCAGGGACATCGCCACTGCGTACTGTTCGTCGTCGCCCAGCATCTGCTTGGCGGTCAGGAGGTTGCGGATACGTGCCGAGCCGTGCCCTGAGATGCTGGGCAGCTGCCCTTCGTCGATCAGGCCGTTGCTGAAGGCGCCCTTCTTCTGGAAATGGGCTTCGATCTGCCGGACGCGGTCGATTGCGGTGGGTGCATCGGCGGACAGGTCGTTGGCCTGCGAACCGACCACGGGCGGCACTTCCGAGGCATCCGGGAGTGCCACCTTGGCGAAGTCGTACTGCGTCAGCTGGCCGTGTTCGAGCTTGGCGGGATCAGACACCTGGACGCTGTATGCGTCGCCTTTCGCGAGGCCCCTGGTGGTCACCGCGGTGTCCGTGCCGGAGTTGAAGTAGAGCCCGGACGCGGCTCCGGATGAGTCGCCGGTGAAGCTGATGCCGGTGGTGCGGCGGCCGCCGGGCAGGAAGTACCCCTGGTAGTCCTCGATGGTGATGTCCAGGGTGTAATCGTTGCTGGGGACGATGCCGTCGGAGTCAGCCAGCGTGTTCAGGGACTTGGCATCCCCCACCTTGCTGAAGTTGCCGGAGCTGTCCGGGTCCATGTTGTAGTTGGTGCCGTTGAAGGCGTCCAGGGCCGCGAGGCGGACGCGTCCGTCCCGGGGCAGGCCCTTCACCACGAACAGGTTGTCGTCCTTCTTGTCCTTGACGAAGTTACGGAAGCTCGCCAGTGGTGTGATGTAGTCCTTCGGGTCGAACGGCGGAACGATGGTGTTGCGAAGGACCGTCCTGTCATCGCTCGCGGTGACCAGGGGCGAGGCCACCGCAGTGATGGCAACGCAGGCAGCGATGACGCCCGCGGCGGATCCCAGCCGGCGGGCCTTGGCCCGGCGGGCAGTGCCGGCATCCGCCTCCGGACGGTTGACGGACACCTTGCGTGTGTCGCTGCGGCGGTGGGCGTCCCGGCGGAAGGTCGCCCATGCCACGGCCACCACGGTCAGGGAGATTCCGCGCTCCACGTTGAGGAAGCCGGCGTTGGTGCTGAACGCGATGCCGGTGACGAAGAGCACCAGGACGGGCAGGAGCGGCCAGTAGGGGCTCTTCAGCCGCCACGTCATCAGCCCTGCTGCCAGCGCCGTGATGAGCGCACTCAGGAACGGGACAATGAGCATGCCACCGGCGGTTCCGACCGGGACGCCGACAGTCAGCATGTCCTTCCACGCAAAGACGACGCCCAGCAGCAGGGTCCGCAGCGACTCGAAGCTGGGGATAAATCCGGCGATGGCGGCGTCCGGTACGGCAAACAGGGTGCCGAAGACCAGGTATGAGCCGAGCGTAGCAGCGGCGGTGATCAGCGCCCCGAGCTTGAAATGGGCGTTTGCCGCGGCAATGCCGAGGCCGAGCAGGATGCCGCCGAAACCGGCGATCAGGTAGTAGGGATCTCCGCCGAAGCTGAGGCTGAACCCGAGGACACCCAGCCCCAGCAGGACAACCAGGGCGCCGGCGTCGAGCGCGGAATGCCAGGCCGGCTGGCCGTCCCTGAAGGCGGACGATCGAGACGGCGCAGGCTGGCGGCGCTGGCGGAATGCGGGCGCGGCGCTCATGCGGCGGCCTTTCTGAGGATGATGGCGAGGTCGGACAGGTCCCCGAGCGTCAGGACTGTCAGGTCCGCGATGTTGGCGCGTGCCGGAGCGGCCCCGGGCTGAAGGCGGACGGCGAGGCTGCGGACTCCCGGCGGTACCGAAGCGGCCGCAGAACGAAGCTGGGCGGGGGTCACCCGGCTGCCCACCACGAAGAAGACCACTGAGGCGTTCGGGACAGTGTCCGCCAGCGTCCGGGCGAGGTCGACGGCGGTCTTCCGCATCGGGGACCCGACGATCCGGGTCATGTCGTCGAGCATGTTCCGGCCGGTTTCACACCGGAGGGGACCCTTCTGGGTGAGGACATCGAGTTCGCGCTGCTCGCGGATGGCCTGGCGCCCGATGGACGCAGCCGCGGAGATGGCCATCTCGAATTCCTGTTCGGAGTCGTACTCGTCCGTGTTGATGGACAGCGAGATGGCGAGGTGGGCGCGGCGTGTCTCCTCGAACTGGCGAACCATGAGCTTGTTGGTCCGCGCAGTGGTCTTCCAGTGGATGTGCCTCCGGTCATCGCCGGGCACGTAGTCGCGCAGCGCGTGGAAGGACACGTCGGCGCTGGACAAGTCCGTGGTGGGCATGCCCTCAAGGTCGCGGATGAAGCCGGCGGCGGACCCGGCCAGGGCAACAGTCCGCGGGTGCACGTAGAGGTCTTCCGGTTCGGTCCATAGCACCTGCCGCCGCAACAGGTGCAGGGGGTCGGCCCGCACGGAGCGCACCGGGCCCACCACAATGACGGCCCGGCGGGCGGTTGGGATGGTGAAGAGGTCCTCGTGGACCTGCTGCGGTTTCATCCGCGGCAGGTGGAAGACGGCAGTGGCGGCTCCCACCGGCAGTTCCAGCGCTGCCGGCAGGAGGGGACGCGTGGAGGTGTTGGAGACTGCGATGCTGCCGACGGCGCTGTCCCCCACGGCCACCCTGGTCTTGGCGAGGTCCAATACCACGCCGT
The DNA here is from genome assembly GCF_037911235.1 of Arthrobacter oryzae. Lineage (GTDB taxonomy): Bacteria > Actinomycetota > Actinomycetes > Actinomycetales > Micrococcaceae > Arthrobacter > Arthrobacter oryzae_E. The sequence goes on along the minus strand of NZ_JBBLYW010000030.1, from coordinate 13,171 downwards.
AGGAGGAGCGGCCGAGGATGAATCCGACGGCAAGGACGAACAGGACGAAGGCCGCCACCGCCGCTGCCTTCGCTTCCTGCCAGCCGTAGGCCTGGCCCACGCTCCACAACAGGATGGAGGCGGCCAGTACGGACCAGCCGAGGACGCTCACCACCGAGAGAACCGGCCAAACGTACTTCAGCCAGAGCCCGCGGACCCCGGACCAGGCGGGTGCGAGGGCGAGGCCTGCCGTGCTGACGGCCTCGGACCACATGGCGGCGGGGTGCAGCCTGGCGGCTTTCCCGTCACCTGAAAACGGCCCTTTCAGGCGGTCAGCAAGCCGGGTCAACGGAGTGCTGCTGGACATATCTGTGCCTTTGTTCGCGCGGTGAATGTGCCGGAACGGTGCTCGGGCACCGCTTAGACCGCGGCGCGCTGCTGCGGGGCAGCGACGTCGGCCAGGACACGGGTCAGCACGGCTTCCGCCGTGGCGCCGGAGAATTCCGCTTCCGGGTCCATCACAAAGCGGTGGGTCCAGACAACGCCCGCGAGCTCCTTCACGTCATCCGGCAGGACGAAGTTGCGGCCCTGGCTTGCTGCCCAGACCTTCGCCGCCCGGACCATGGCCAGGGCGCCGCGGACCGAGACGCCGAGCCGGGTCTCGGGGGCGTTGCGGGTTTCCTCGCACAGCCGTGAAATGTATTCCAGCACCGCGGTGTCCACGTGTGTGGTCGCGGCGAGATCGGCCATGTCCGCCACGGCCTGGGTGGTGATGACCGCGGAGAGCGCTTTGGAGCGGTCCTTGAGGTTGGCCCCGCCCAGCAGCTGCACTGTGGACGCGTGGTCCGGGTAACCGATGGAGGTCTTGATCAGGAACCGGTCAAGCTGGGCTTCGGGAAGACGGTAGGTGCCCGCCTGTTCGATCGGGTTCTGGGTGGCCATCACCATGAAGGGGCGGCCGGCTTCGTACGTGGTGCCGTCGACAGTCACCCTCGATTCCTCCATGACTTCCAGCAGGGCGGACTGGGTCTTGGGCGAGGCGCGGTTGATTTCGTCTGCGAGCACGATGTTGTTGAAGATGGGGCCCTTATGGAACTCGAACTTCTGCGTCTTCTGGTCGTAGATGGTCACGCCCGTGACGTCCGAGGGCAGCAGGTCGGGGGTGAACTGGATGCGGTTATTGGAGCCCTGCACCGTGGCTGCGAGTGCCCGGGCCAGGGACGTCTTGCCGGTGCCCGGTGCATCTTCGAAGAGGACGTGTCCCTCCGCGAGCATGGCCATAAAGGTCAGGCGGATGACGTGGGACTTGCCCAGGACGGCCTGGCCTACGTTGGCAACGAGCTTCTCGAACGTGCCTGCAAACCAGTCGGCCTGCTCAGTTGTCATGGTCATGGGTGAATCCTCTTCCGGGTTCGGGGGAATCTTCGGGCCGCAGCCCGCTTCGTCCAGCGATTAGTCTAATTGTTTTGATCAGTAGCTTGCGGGGCACGGGTTCATACCAGACGTCGACCCGTTGATGGTGTCGGCCCTAATAAACCGGTAGGTGTTTGTCCAGCGCTTGCCGTTCGCGTTGTATATGTAGAACCAGCGACTTGGACCCCAGCCGTCCCTATAGCACTCGAGTTGCACCCGCGTACCTGCGGGCATCTTGTACGAAGAACAAGTGTCCGTCGCTTCATTCCAATGGTCGGACCCGGACGCGGTTTCCAAACAGCTGTTAACATTGACAACCGCGTCCCAAAGCCGGGGCCCCGGCGGAGGAGGAGGCGGCGGCTCCGCCCCGCTGCGGGACGTATCGCTGCCGATCCGGCCAGCCTGGCCGGCGCTGACGGCGCGGACACGAAGCGTTACCGTTTCGCTGTAGCCGACGGTCTTCGAGAAGGACCTCTGCTGCGTGTCCTGCCAACCACCGCCATCCACGCTGTACTGGTAGCCCGTCACTGCACGGCCGTTGCCGCTGGGCTCGTCCCAAACCCAGGAAACCGTCTTGTCCCCGACGCCGCTGCTGTTGCTGCCCGTCACTTTCGGAGCGAAGGCCAGCCCGTACGGGTTGACCGTGTTCGAGGCAGGGCTGGCGTCACCTGCGGTGGAGCTGCGCGAGGACTCTGCCCAGACCACCACCGCGGTATCGGTGCCGTTGGCCGCCGCCACTACGCCGCCGCCGGCGGCGATGTTGCCGCTGCCGCCGCCCGAGGTCAGCCGGTACTTATAGGTGATTTCACCGGGAGCCGATCCGTTGCGCTGGGCATCGGTCAGGACCGGGAACCGGACGTCGATCTTCCCGCCATCGGCGTTGGTGTCCTTCAAGGTGGCGGTCGGTTGGCCCACCATGTCCGGCTTGCCCACTGCGCGGACGGCCGCGGACTGTGCGCTGGTGCCGGACGTGCCGGCCTTGTTGGTGGCGGACACCGTGAACGTGTAGCCCGACTCGGAGTTGTCCACCGTGACGTTCTGCGACGTCCCCGTGACCTGCTGCGTTGCCACCACGGCCCCGCCCCTCAGGGTTGTCAGCGTGTACGCCGAGATGGCGTCGCCGTTGTTGTTCGGGGCCGTCCAGGTCACCCTGAGCTGACTCTGTGTTCCGACGGAACCCGCCGCCGCCGCGCTGGGAGCTGCGGGGGTGACCGGGACTCCGGCGGGGATTTCCGCGGCGGAGTAGGCACTCCACTCGGAGGGTTCCTTGGCATCATTTCGCGCCAGGACACGGACCTTATAGGAAACGCCGTTCTGCAGCCCCTTCCACACATAGCTGAGTGAGGTCAGGTTCTGGATTTGGGCGTTCTGCCCGGCGGGCGCCGGGGAAATCTCCAGGTCGTAGGACTTGACGGGCGAGCCCTTGCTGGCCGGCGCCGTCCAGGTGACGGTGAGCTGCTTGTCGCCGAACTTCAGCGCAGGGGCAACGGGGGTATCCGGCTTGACGTCCGGACGCACCTCGGCCGAAGCCGGGGACCTGTCGGACTCGCCGAACTCATTCGTCGCCGTCACCTGGAAGTGGTACTTGGTGTTGTTGGTCAAACCCGTGAGCGTGCAACTGTTGGCCGGGCAGTCCTGCCGGTAGCCGCCCTCGCCGTAGACCGTGTACCTGGTGATGGGCGAGCCCCGGTCCGCTGGTGCCGTCCAGTTCAGCAGCGCCGTCTGGTCGCCGACGCTCTGGGCCTGCGGCGTGGCCGGTGCCAGCGGCTCGTCCTTGACCGTCAGCCTGACTCGGGCCGTGGCTTGCCGGGACGTGTCTGCGGTCTTGTCAGCCACGGTGTAGGACACGACCATTGTGCCCGTGAAGCCCGAGGCAGGCGTCACGGTCAAGTCGCCGCCGGACACCTGGACGTCGCCGCTTCCGGTCTCGGTGGCGGCGGTGATGATTGTCAGCGGGGTTTCCGGGAAAGGGTTGGAGTCATTGGCCAGCACGTTCACGGACACGGGCTTGCCCGCAGCCGCGTTGGGCTCGACGTCGTCGCTGGCAACCGGCTTGGGCCGGTTGGAGGCTGAGACGGCCAGCTGGAACGTCGCGGTGGCTTCCAGTCCCCGCGGGTCCTTGGCCCTGACCTGCACGGCGCCTGCCGTGCCTGTGGCCATGGCCCCGTCCACGGACGCCTTGAGCGTCCTACCGTCAACACGGGCGTTGAAACCGGCGGGGCCGTCGCCCACCAGTTCATACTTCATGTTGTCCACGTCGTCCCTGTCGGGGTCCGAGGTCAGCCGGCCAAGGTCCAGTTCCGCGGACTCTCCCTTCGGGACATCCACGGAGCTTCCCAGCAGGGTGGGCGCGTTGTTGCGGTCGGGATTCGGCAACACCTTGGTGCGGATGCTGAGGGTGGACTTGAGCCCGGCCGGATCATCCGGCCCGGTACCGTCCGTGACTTCAAAACTGATGGAGCCCGGGCCCACGTAGTCCTGGCCGGCGGTGTATTTGATCGCGGCGCCGTTTCCGGCCACCGGGTCACCGCCGTCGGAGCCGATGAGTTTGATCCGGTCGGTCTGGGTCAGGCGCGGGGACCTTCCGTCGCGGACCTTCACCCATTCCTTCAGGTCAACGGTCACGGACTGGCCGGCAATGACCTCGACCACCTCGTCCTTGGCCAGCGTCGGCACTTGCTGGCCGACACCGGGCACCCAGATGATGGCGGTGGATTTCTGGCCGTCCACGTCCTCGACCGTGTACGGGATGAGCTGCGGCTGCTCGGTCAGCTCCACCACCATGTTGCCGTCGGTTCCTGGCCGGGCGGTGGTGGCTTCCGTGGCGAGCGTCAGGTTCTCGCCCACACCGTCCGGATCCTCGTCGTTCTTCAGCACGGGCACGTCAACGGCGGTCTTCCCCAGGGTCTGGGCGGACGTCACACGGTCGTCCCGCGCAACCGGTGCCTGAAGCGGAACGTCAGCTCGGACGTAGACCCGGATGGTGGCCTGCGCCGAGGCGCCGCGGTCATCGACGATCGTATAGCGGACGTTCACGGTGCCTTCGCTCGCCGGAGCCTGCAGGAGGATGCGTCCGCTCGCCTTGCTCACGCCCGCTTGGAGTTCCGCAGGCGCTTCGATGCCGTCGCTGACGATGCCGATGGGGTCGCCGTCGGGGTCGGTGTCGTTGCCGGCGGCATCCACCGCAATCTGTCGTCCCGGACGGACCTGGACGTCGTCGTCAACGGGAGTGGGTTTCTGGTTCGCGTCACCGCGCGGCGCAATGCCAACTGTCACGGTGCCAGTGTTCACGGCGCCCTGCCGGTCCACCACCTTGTAACGGAAGGTGTCCGTGCCGGCGCCGTCGCCGGCGGCGGTGAAGTCGATGAAGTTACTGCCAACTGTCGCGGTGCCCATGTTGGGCGTGCTGTCGATGCCGGTCAGCTGCACCGAGTCGCCGTCGGGATCGATGCCGTCGAGCTCCACCGGGATGCGGACCGAGCCGGCTGCCACCACTCTTGCCGTAAGGTTCTTCGGCTGCGGACGGGAGTTCTCTGCGCCTTCCAGCGGCAGGATGTGGATGGTGACCGCCGCGGCGCTTTTCTGGCCCTGGGGGTCGACTGCGTTGTAGATGGCGCGGACCGTCTTGGGCTGGGAGCCGGCGATGAACCGGAGCGTGTTTTCGGACACGAAGCTCTTGCCGTCTTCTGGCGCCACTGCCTGCGGCAGTACCGGATCCACGGTCAGCTTCTGGCCCTGGGGATGCGTGTCGTTGGCCAGCACGGGAATGGTGACGACGTCGTTGACGCGGACGTTCACTTCGTCCGGTTTAGGCTGGGGCGCCTCAACGACGGCGGGCGCCGGCACCGGCACCACGGAGACGCTCCCGCTGGCGGACTTTTTGCCGTTGGACATCGTGTACTTGAACAGGAAGGGCTCCTTGGTGCCCAGCACATCGGTGATCCGCAGCACGCTGTGGTCGATCACACTCACCGATGCCGTGGTGTTTTCCGGAAGCTGGACCGACTGCAGCACCAGCACGCCGCCGGAGGGATCGGAGTCGTTGGCCAGCGGGTCCAGGAGCACGCTGCCGCCGGTCGGCATCAGCGCAACGTCATGAACCGCCACGGGGTCGCCCGTGTCCTTGCCTGATTCCACATCCACGCGTATGAGTCCCTGGCTGCTTTGCGGGCCGTTGCTGGCAATGTAGGTCAGGTACACGGGGCCGGCGGTTTCGCTGCGGAACGTGAAGGTTCCGCCGTCGGTGACGGGGCCGAGTTCGGCCGGGCCGGAGGCTTCCACCTGTGCGAGCCGCAAGGCGCCGCCGTTGGGGTCGACGTCGTTCTTCAGCGGCGCGATCACCAGGTCCTGGCCGACAACGGCGGTGACGTGGTCGGCGTTGACCACCGGAGCCAGGGCGCCAGGCGGCTGAACGTTCACCACGACTTGTCCGGTGGTGGTGTCGCGGCCGTCCCACACGGACACGGTGACGGATTTCTTGCCGGGCGCCGCCCCCGAATCCTGGTAGGTGAGCAGCCCGTCGCGGCGGACCTTGACCTGGTCCTGCTCGTTGTCTGCCTTGGCATCCAGCAACACGAGGTCGTCGCCGTCGGGGTCTGCCCAGTCGGTGAGGATGTTCTGGCTGACGGTCTTCCCCTGCTCCACCAGCATGGTGGTGGGCTCGCCGCGCTTGAAGACGGGCGGCTTGTTCTCGTCGGGACCCACGACGTTCAGGGACACCTGCCCGCCGGCGGACAGGCCCCGGCCGTCCGCCGCGTTGTAGCTGAAGGTTTCGGAGCCGGGCTTGGCGTCGGCCGGGACCGTGATCTGGAAGGCCGTGCCGCCGTAGATGTTCTGGAGCGTGCCTGAAGCGGGCCCGGAGCCCCCGACGGACGCCGTCAGGACGTCACCGTCAGGATCGGAGTCGTTGTCCAGGACGGGGAGGATGGTGGTGCGCCCCGGCCGGACGCCGACGGTGTCAGCTTTGGTTTCCGGCGGCCGGTTGGGCTTGGTCCGGTCCGGCAGGATGTTGATGGTGTTGTTGTCCGCGGATTCCTGGTCCTGGTCATCGGACTGGTTCTTTGGCGGGATAACATCGTCCCAGTTGTTGACGAGCTGCATGTTCTGGTTAACCAGCCACACATTGCCCGAGTTCACATCATTGAGCACCACCAGGTCCCGGTTCACCCGGAACACATACGACGGCGACGCACTAGCCTTGGGCACCTCAACATTCTTATCATCGGCATCGTTCACGCAGTCCCGGACGTACTTGTTCGCCCCGGACCACGCCGCATGGATGCACCCGCCCAGCTGCACCGGAGCCGCCGGAACACCCTCACCGTCGAAGGACACGGTCTTCGCCGTCGAACCGTCCAGCGGCTGCTTCAACAACGCCTTCCGCGTCGCCACCGCCACCACATCCGACGCCGGACCGGACTGCTGCAGCTTCGCCTCCTGCGCATCCGCCAAATCAAGCTCACGCCCGCCCGGCAGGAACAGCTTCCCCCGCCCGGCATCAAGCACCACCGGCTCATCCCCCACCACAGCCAGCTGCAGGTCACCGGCACCCTTCAGCCCGTCCCACGTGCTGGATTCGGTCGAAGTCGTCGCACCATTCGCATCAACAGCCGTCACAGTCACGGCACCTGTCTTCGGATCCGCACTGTAAATCCGGTTGTCCGGACCGACGGCGGATACCAGGCCTTCCGAACCGGCCAGGACAGGCTCGGTGGCTTCCTCGTCGAACCCGTTGACGGTGGACGGCGAGAGGGCCCACACCTTGCCCTTGGCGGGGTCGGTCACTGAAATGACCTCGGAACCGAAACTGACATCCGCCGAACCGGGCAGCTGCTTGTCCCCGCCGAGCTGCATGTTGGCCGGGGACACCTGGTTGAGTGTGGAGCCGGTCTCATCGTCGACAAAGACGTCACCGGAGTTCTGCAGGATGTCGAAGGTGGTGCTGGCCGGGGTTACCGCACCGTCCAGTACACGCGAGGGATAATTCAGCCGGCCAACAGCATTCCTGGCCTTGCTGACCACCCACACCCCGCCGTCGTTCAATTCCACCTCAGTGGTCTTGAACCCCGGATAAATCACCGCGCCCGCCACCAGCGCAGCACCGGCCACCGCAAAAACGGTGCCCGAGACCAACTTCCTGCGGCGCTCCCTGAGACCCAGCTTGCCGAACAGAGTTGTCACTAGTTTTCAAATCCCTCAAAATCGCGGCCGCCCCCAGGGCAGCGTTTCCAAAGACCCGGTACAAGGCTCTCTGTTTCCCGCGACAGCCTACCCAACCATCCCCGGGACCGCGATGGGGAGCTCTCCCCGGCCACCTGACCTGCGCGTCCTTCCGTAACAGGGCTCAGCACGGCGGCACCCCCGCGTTGCCGGGCTCTCCCAGCGTTGTGGATCCGGCCACCACGTAGCGGCCCACGTTGCGCGTGGATCCGGCTTCAAGCCGGTACCACGTGCGAATCGGGTTGGGGGTCCAGTGGTCGCTTTGCACGATGTAGCAGCGCACCACCATACGGTCGGCGTCTGCCACATACGCCCACGGTTCCCGGTGGGCGTTGATGCCGTCGCAGTCGTAGTAGGGCGCCGGGCGGTAGTTGGCGCCGCCCAGGGTGTAGGTGCATGACCGGACGAATGCCGGATCGGCAGAGCTGAGCGTGGTGGTCCATTCGCCGCGCTGGCCGGACCTCGCGCTCGCTTCCGCAACCGGGCCGCCCTGGCCCAGCGAGTTGAACGTCTGGACCCTGATGCTGTGGCTTTCCTCAAAGCCCGCGGTGTTGATCACGCGGCTTCCGGACGCCGCAACGGTTTCCCAGTTGGGATTTCCGTCGATGCTGATCCGGGTGGAGGCGACGTCGTTGGTAGCGGTGGACGGCGAACTCCAGTTCAAAGTCAGCGACTTCTGGTTCATGCCGCCGTTGGTGCCGGAGGCGGACGGCGTGCCGGGCGAACCGTACGGCGTTGCCGATGCCGGAGCACTCGCGTCGGAGCTCGGTGCCACGCTTGAATTGGCTGTGACGGTGATCTGGGTCTGGCTTCCGTTGGTGAAGCCGCCCACTGTCTGGCCGGGAGCAATCGGGCCGGACTGCCCGGTGGAGGCGTTGTAGGTGTAGCTGACCTCGTTGGCAGTGGATCCGTTCCTTTGACCGGCGGTCAGCTGGTTGAAGTTGATGGTGACCTGCCGGCCGGCGCCGCCGGTGTTTGCCTCGGTAACGGAGACACCGGTCACCTGGCCCAGCTTGCCGGTTGCGCGCCGCGGAGCCGACCCGCCGCTCACCTCGCCCTTCCCCGCCTTGTTTTCCGCCTGCACGGTGAACGTGTACGCCGTCTCGGAATTGGCTGCGGTGAACGTTGCCGTCCGCACTGTTCCCGGTACGGTTTGGGTCTGCGGAGCCATGCCGCCGCCGCTCATGGTGACGTAGTAATTCCGGATCGGGTCACCGTTGGTGTTCGGCTCCGTCCAGTTCACCTTCAACTGGTTTTGCGTCCCCACCGATGACGCCACCGCGGACGTGGGAGCGGCCGGTGCGGCCGGAACGCCCGCCGGATTGTCCTCAGCGGAGTACACGCCCCAGTCAGACGGGCCCAGTTCATTCACCGCCTGCGCGCGCACCTTGTAGCGCACGCCGTTGGTCAGGCCGGGCCACGTATAAGTCAGTCCGGTGACGCCGTTCTTCACGGCAATTCCGCTGGCCGGCGGCGGAGAGATCTCCAGGTTGTAGCTTTTGACAGCGGACCCCTCGGTCTTGGCCGGAGGCCAGTTGATCACCATGTCCTTATCGCCGGCCTTGACGGCAGGCGCCTCCGGCGGGGAAGGCTTTTCGTCCGGCCGGATCTCGTTGGAAGGAACCGAAGGTTCGGATTCACCCACTTCGTTGGTGGCTGTCACCGTGAAAACGTATTTGACGTCGTTGGTCAGCCCGGTGAGCGTGCACGTCGTGGTGGGACACTTCTGCGTAAACCCGCTGGAACGCACGGTGTACTCGGTGATCGCAGCTCCGTTGTCCGACGGCGGAGCCCACTTGAGGACGGCAGTGCGGCTGCGGACATCGGTCGCAGACGGCGCCGACGGCGCGTCAGGTTCGTCCCTTACCGTGACGCGGATCCTGCCGCCGGCCTGGCGGGACGCGTCTTCGGTCTTATCCACCACCGTGTAGCGCACCACCATCACGCCCTTGAATCCGTCTGCCGGAGTTACGGTGATCGAGTCCCCGGATACGGCAGGCTGGCCGGCGGCGGATCCCGTCTCCACCGTGGCCGCCACGATCTTCAGCGCGGTGTCGCTGAACGGGTTGAAGTCGTTGGCCAGCACGTTGACGGTTTCGGGCCGTGCGGCGTTGGCTTTCTCCACAACATCGTCATTGGCCACGGGCATCGGCCGGGTGGAGGCGACGAGCCGGGCGGCAACGGTGGCCCTGACTGCCGGAGACCTGCCATCCGTGACCTTGACGGGGATGCTGCCGGTGAATCCTACGGGCACCGACTTGTCGGTGCTGACCTTCAGCGTGCTGCCATCCAGGCTGCTGGTAAACCCTGACGGCAGGGTTCCGTCCAGTTCGAATTTAAGGTTGTCTTTGTCCTGCTCGTCTACGTCTTTCGCGAGCGGACCGAGTTCCAGGGTGGCCGTCTCCGCCTTGGGTACGTCCAGTGATGCGCCGCTGAAGGTGGGCGGATGGTTGGCCGCCGGATCCGGAATGACCCTGGTGATGATGGTCAGGACGGACTTCAGGCCCTCGGGATCGTCCGGTCCGGTGCCGTCCGTGACCTCGAAGGTCACCGATCCGGGGCCCACATAATCGGTCTTGGCAAGATAGCGCAGGGCCGTCCCGTTGCCGGCGATGAGGTTTTCGTTTGAGCCGCCCTGGACGGCGACACGGTCAGCGACCGTAATCCGCGGGCTGCGCCCCTCGCGGACCCTGACGTAATCGTTGAGGTTGAGGACGACTTCCTTGCCGGCCATCACCTCCACGACGTCGGTCTTCGCCAGTGTGGGGACCTGCTGGCCCTGACCGGGCACCCAGATGACTGCGGTGGAACTTTGGCCGTCGGCATCCGTCACGGTGTAGGGAATCAACTGGTCCTGCGGCGACAACGTCACCACCACGCTGCCCCCGGCGGCCCGGGCATTGGGATTCCCGTCAGGCAGGCTGATGGACAGTTCCTCAGCCACGCCGTCGGGATCCGAGTCGTTCCGCAGCACCGGAACATCAACCGCGGACTTCCCCAGGGTTTCCGCCTGCGTCACGCGGTCATCCTTGGCGACCGGCGGCTTGAGCGCCGCGGTGGGGCTGATGCGGACGCGAACGACGGCGCCGGCAGTGGCCTTCTTATCGTCCCGGATGACGTACCGGATGCTCTCGTTCCCTCCCGCGGCCGGAGCCGTCAGCAGGACCTTGGAGGATTCGGTGGCTTTGACCTGCAGTTCGGGGCGGGCTTCGAAGTCGTTGGCCACGAGTGCAATCGGGTCCCCGTCGGGATCGGTGTCGTTCACGAGCACGTCGACGGCCACGTTGCGGCCGGGCCGCACCTCCACCGAGTCATCGACGGCGATTGGCTTCTGGTTGTTCGCTTCGGGTGGTGCGATGCCAACAATCACCGTCCCGCTGTTTTCCGCTCCAATGCGGTCCCTGACCACGTAGGTGAAAGTGTCGGTCCCCGCGGAGTCCGCGGCCGCAGTGAACTCGACATACCCGTCCTTGACCACGGCGGTGCCCATGGCGGGCGCTTCCCCGATCCCCAGGAGCTGGACCGAATCGCCGTCGGGGTCGATGCCGTCCAGCTGAACAGGAATGCGCACTGTCATCCCGGCCACAACCCTCGCCGTGAGGTTCTGCGGTTCCGGCCGGGTGTTCCTGGCGTCGTCCCTGGCAGCAATCCTGATGGTTACCTGCTGGGAGTCTGTCTGCCCGGACTCGTTCTGCACTTTGTAGATGGCGTACACCGTCTTTGGCGTGTCGCCGGCGATGAAGCGAAGCGCTTCTCCGGCCGTGAACATCCTGCCGTCGGCGGCGTCAGGCTGTTGCGGCAGGTCCGGGACCAGCGTGAGCTTACCGCCGTTGGGGTCGGAATCGTTCGCAAGCACCGGGATGGTAACGACGTCCCCCGTTCGGACAACCGCCTCGTCCGGTTTCGCCTGGGGGGCCTGTAATTTTGCCGGTGCGGGCACCATCAGGACAGCGATCTCCCCCGTGGCCGAGGCCTTGCCGTTGGAGATGGTGTATTTCAGGGTCAGCTGTCCTTCGGCGCGGAGGTCAGTGATCCTGACCACCGAGTGATCCAGCACTGACACCGTGACCGGCAGGTCGTCAGCGGCGGTGACCGACTGCACCACGAGCACTCCGCCGGAGGGGTCCGAGTCATTGCCGAGGACGTCCACCAGGACGCTGCCGCCGGTGGGCAAAAGCGCGATGTCCCGAACGGCGACAGGCGCGCCGTCGCCGTCGGCCTCTACGACGTCGACGCGGACCAGCTGCTGGGCGCTGGCCGGACCGTTCGTCACCAGATACGTGACGTAGTGGGCGCCGGGTGATGAGGAATTGAAGGTGAAGGTCTGCTGGTCTGCGCCGATGGTGGCGGACGACTGCGCATCGGGGGTTGCCTGGGCCAGGCGCAGCGAGCCGCCCTGGGGATCGGTGTCGTTCTTTAGCGGTGCGATGACGGTGTCCACGCCGGCGACGGCGATGATGTGGTCGGCATTGGCCACGGGAGGAAGCGCTCCGGGGGCCCGGACGTCAACGGTGATTTTTCCTTCTGCGGTTGCCCTGCCGTCGGACACCGTGACGGTCAGGGACTTGCGGCCCGGCGCGGTTCCCGAGTCCTGGAAGCTCAGCAGCCCGTCCGGCCTGATCTTGACCTGGTCGCGGGGGTCGGTGCTGGTGGCGCTGACGGCATACAGGTCATCGCCGTCGGGATCGATCCAATCGGTGAGGATGTTCTGGGCGACCGATTTTCCGGACTGAACCACGATCGTGCTGTTCCGGTTCGGCTTCTGCCGGGGCGCCGTGTTCTCCGAGTCAGGCACCACGGTAAGCGCGACGTCTGCGCTGCCGGACAGTCCCCGGCCGTCGTCCACGGTGTACTTGAAGCTCTCCGCTCCGGACTTTCCGGCCGGGACGGCCACCTGGAATCCGGTCCCCCCATAGATCGCCGAGAGGGAACCCGTCTTCAGCTCTTCCGGTGTCCGCAGCGTGAGGACGTCACCGTCCGGATCGGTATCGTTGTCCAGCACGGGCAGGACGGTGGTTTTGCCTGCGCGGACGCCGAACGCGTCCGGCTTGGCAGCCGGCGGATTATTCGGCTTTGTCCGGTCGGGAAGGACCGTCTGCTGCACCTCGTCGGCTGAGTCCTTGTCCGCATCATCGGAGGTCTGTTGCGGCGGGATCACGTCGTCCCAGTTGTTGACCAGCAGCATGTTCTGGTTCACCAGCCACACATTGCCCGAATTCACATCATTGAGCACCACCAGGTCCCGGTTCACCCGGAACACATACGACGGCGACGCACTCGCCTTGGGCACCTCAACGGTCTTGTCATCAGCATCGTTCACACAGTCACGGACATACTTGTTCGCCCCCGACCACGCCGCATGCATACACCCGCCCAGCTGCACCGGGGCCGCCGGAACACCCTCACCATCAAACGACACCGTCTTCGCCGTCGAACCGTCCAGCGGCTGCTTCAACAACGCCTTCGGCGTCGCCACCGCCACCACATCCGACGCCGGACCGGACTGCTGCAACTTCGCATCCCGCGCGTTCTCCAGCGCAAGCTCACGCCCGCCCGGCAG
>NZ_JBBLYW010000029.1:0-67802 GCF_037911235.1 Arthrobacter oryzae | reverse complement strand
CGGAACTCGCCTTCCACCACGCGGCCGTCCGCAGCGAGCCGCTTCAGCGCGGTACTGACGACGGCGACGCCTAGTCCCAGCCGGGCCGCGGCTTCCGTTGCAGTGAAGGGTCCGTGGGTGCGGGCGTAGCGGGAGACGAGGTCGCCGAGGGGATCGGCCACAGGCTCGATGAACGCCAGCGGCACTCCCATGGGCAGCGGCACTCCGATGGCGTCCCGCAGGCGGGCGGCGTCCTCCACCGCCGCAAAGCGCTCGACGCCGCCGATGTTCACCCGGAGTGCGCGGTTGGCCCGCTGCAGCGCGCCGAGGTGGGCGGCCGCGTCCGCTACGGTCGCTTCCGCGGACTCGGCCGCAGCCGACTCGGCCCCGGCGGTTCCGGCGGGCTCCACCGCCGCCGGGGACTCAACCGCCGCCGTGGAGTCAACAGCTGCGGGCTCAGCCGCCGGGGCGGCGGGTTCCAGCCGTGCGGCAACTTCGTCGGGCGTCAGCGGGCCGAGGAGGCGCAGGAGGTCCGCGACGCCCTCCATGCCGCGCACCCGGCGGTCCGGGGCGAGCCGCTGCAGTTCGCGCTCGGTGGCTTCGATGACCTTGGCGTCCAGCAGTTCGCGGAGCTCCACTCTGCCCAGAAGCTCGTTGAGCAGGGTCGAATCCAGTGCCAGCGCGGCAGCGCGGCGCTCCGCAAGCGGTGAGTCGCCCTCGTAGAGGAACTGCGCCACGTAGCCGAACAGCAGGGACTTCGCGAACGGGGAGGGCTGCTGGGTGGTGGTCTGCAGGATCCGCAGTTCGCGCCGCTCAATGGACGCTGCGATGTCCTTCAGCGCCGGGAGGTCGTACACGTCCTGCAGGCACTCGCGCACTGTTTCCAGCACGATCGGGAAAGTGGGGTACTTCCGGGCCACGTCAAGCAACTGCGCGGACCGTTGGCGCTGTTGCCATAGGGGCTGCCGCTTCCCCGGGTTCTGCCGGGGCAGCAGGAGGGCCCGGGCGGCGCACTCGCGGAAGCGCGAGGCGAAGAGGGCGCTGCCGCCCACCTCCGCCGTCACGATCTGTTCGAGTTCTTCGGGTTCGAAGAGGAACAGCTCGGCGCCCGGCGGTTCGTCCTCCATCATGGGTACGCGCAGCACAATGCCGTCGTCCGCGGCCATCGCGGAACCGTCCATCCCGTAGCGCTGGTGCAGGCGCTGCCCCACAGCCAGGGCCCAGGGCGCGTGCACGGGCATGCCGAACGGGCTGTGCAGGACAACCCGCCAGTCGCCCAGTTCGTCATGGAACCGCTCCACCACCAAGGTGGTGTCGCTGGGGACCACTTCCGTGGCGAGCTTCTGTTCGGCGAGGTACTGGATCAGGTTGTTGGCGGCGAAGTCATCGAGACCGCTGGCCTTGCACCGTTCCGTGGCAGGGCCGACGTCGGACGCCGAGAGCTCACGCACAAAAGCGCCCAGTGCGCGTCCCAGGTCCACCGGCCGGCCCAGCGAATCACCCTTCCAGAAGGGGAGCTTGCCCGGCTGGCCGAAGGCAGGAGAGACCAGGACGCGGTCGTGCGTGATGTCCTCGATCTTCCAGCTGGTCGCACCGAGGGCGAAGACGTCCCCCACGCGGGATTCGTAGACCATTTCCTCGTCGAGTTCGCCCACGCGCCGCCCGCCCTTGGCAGCCGATGCGCCCGGGCTGGCCGCCTTTCCTTCTGAGGGAGGCGACGCCGAGCCTTCCACTTCGGTGCCGATGATGTAGACGCCGAAGAGCCCGCGGTCCGGGATGGTGCCGCCGGACGTCACGGCCAGCCGTTGCGCTCCGGGGCGGCCTTCGATGGTGCCCGCGTTGCGGTCCCAGATGATCCTCGGCCGGAGTTCGGCGAATTCGTCGGACGGGTAGCGGCCGGCCAAGAGGTCCAGGGTGGCCTCGAACGCGGAGCGGGGCAGGGAGGCGAACGGCGCGGACCGGCGGACGGTGGAGAACCATTCCTCGACGTCGATGGAGCCCAAGGCGGTGGCGGCGACGGTCTGCTGTGCGAGGATGTCCAACGGGTTGGCGGGAACGCTGAGCCGTTCGATTTTGCCGCCCAGCATGCGTTCCACGGTGATGGCGGTGTGCACAAGGTCGGCACGGTGCTTGGGGAACAGGACGCCCTGGGACACCTCGCCCACCTGGTGCCCGGCGCGGCCCACCCGCTGCAGGCCGCTGGCCACGGAGGGCGGCGACTCCACCTGGACAACCAGGTCCACGGCGCCCATGTCGATTCCGAGCTCGAGGGAGGACGTGGCCACAACACACCGCAGCCGGCCGGACTTGAGGTCGTCCTCGATCAGCGCCCGCTGGTCCTTTGACACGGAGCCGTGGTGCGCCCGCGCCAGCACCGGGTCGGCGCCGGCCGTACTGCCTGCCTGGGCCATCATGTGCGCCGGAGTTGCCGTGGACGTCGGTGTGCCGCCCGCCCGGCCAGCGGCAGTCACCGCTTCGAAGTCCGGCGCGCCGACGCCAAACTCTCCCCAGCCGCCGCCCGCCACCACCAGCTGGCGTTCGGCATAGATCTCGTTAAGGCGCGCGGTCAGGCGTTCGGCGAGGCGGCGCGAATTCGCGAACACGATGGTGGACTGGTTGGCCAGCACCAGGTCCACAATTTTCTCCTCCACATGCGGCCAGATGGACGCCTGCGGCTGCAGCCCCGAGGCCGGGCCGGAGTCGAAGGCGCCGGCTGCCCCCTGCAGATCTGACATGTCCTCCACCGGGACGGAGACCGTGAGGTCCCAGTTCTTCTTGGAAGGCGGGGCCACGATTTCCACCGGGGCCGAGCCGGCCAGGAACTGGGCCACGAGTTCGCGCGGTTCCACCGTGGCCGAGAGGCCGATCCGTTGCGCGGGCTTGGGCAAAAGCGCGTCCAGGCGTTCGAGGGACACGGCAAGGTGCGCGCCGCGCTTGGTTCCGGCGACGGCGTGGACCTCATCCACGATGATGGTGTCCACCTCGGCCAGCGTTTCCCGCGCCCTGGACGTAAGCATCAGGAACAGGGATTCGGGCGTGGTGATGAGGATGTCCGGCGGGTGGCTGAGCAGCGCGCGGCGGTCCGCCGTCGTCGTATCCCCGGAACGCACGCCCACCGTGATCAGCGGGGCGGGCAGTCCCAGCCGTTTTGCTGTCTGGGTGATGCCGATGAGCGGCGCGCGGAGGTTGCGTTCGACGTCGACGCCTAGCGCCTTCAATGGCGAAATGTACAGGACGCGGGTCTTCCGCTTCGGTGCCTTCGGTTTCCTGCCTTTGGCCGCGGCCGGGTCCAGGCCGGGCAGTGCCTCAGGCTCGGCGGGCGCGGAGGACTGGAGCCGGTCCAGCGCCCACAGGAATGCCGCGAGGGTTTTGCCGGAGCCGGTGGGGGCGACCACCAGCGCATGGGAACCGGACGAAATGGCGTTCCAGGCGCCGTTCTGGGCCGGGGTGGGCGCGGAAAACGCACCGAGGAACCACTCGCGGGTGGACTGGCTGAACCGGTCCATGGTCGGCGCGGCAGAAGGCCCGCCAGCCGGCGTTCCTGATGGCGTGCCGCCTGTCGGTGTGTCGCCGGACGGTGTCTCACCTAATGCGCCGCCGGCGGGCTCCTTCTCCTGCATTCCTCCATCATGCCCTACGGCACTGACACTATCGGCGGCGCTCCCGGCGGGCCTGCTGGCTGGCGCCGAAGCTGTCCCTTCAGGGTCAGTCAATCTGCCGCAGATCGCGCGTGGCCGGTCCTTCCAGCACCGTCCCGTCGCTACTGAAGCGGGAGCCGTGCAGCGGGCAGTCCCAGGATTTTTCGCTGTCGTTCCAGCGGACGATGCCGCCCAGATGGGTGCAGACGGCGGACAGTGTGCAGCTGGTGCCGTCCACCGTGGACACGGCCACTGGCTTCCGGCCGCGCAGGGACACAACACCTGTCCCTTCAGGCGGCCGCTCCCCGCACTCGTCCAGGCGCTTAAGCCCCACCTGCCCCCAGTCCTTCGCCACCGTGGCCGCAACAGCGGCATTGAGTGATACGGCGGAGGCGGCTCCGGCGGGGGAGCTGACGCGGTGGTGGATGATGTTGGCCCACGGGAGCCGCGTGCCGAGGATGCTGGCGGTGATGTCCAGCGCGGCGGCCACGGAGTTGGTCATGCCCCATTTGTTGTAGCCGGTGGCGAAATAGACCCGGCCCTGTCCTCGCGGCAGCTTGCCGAAGAACGGCATCAGGTTGGTGGCCTGGTAGTCCTGGGCGGACCACGAGTGCGTGAGCCTGGCGCCGGGGAACTGTGCCGAAGTCCAGGCGATCAGGGTATCGAGGTAGGCCTGTGTTGACCTCGCCCGGCCCACCGGGTGCCCGTTGCCGCCCACCAGGAGCAGCCGTCGGCCGTCTGCGGGATAGTCGCGCAGGGACCGGACCGGCTGCTCAACGGAAAGGAACATCCCGTCCGGGACGGCCGTTGTTCCGGGCAGTTCGAACGCTGCCGCATAGGAGCGCAGCGGCTTGAGCTTGGCGAAGTAGAGCCCCCGGTCCAGAACCGGTGTGCCCGTGGCCAGCACGACGTTCCGCGCACGCAGAGGTCCGTGATCAGTGCGGATTTCCACCGGACCTGAACCGCGCAGTCCCTGGAGTCCGTTCAGCCGCACCCCGGAAACGATGTGCCCGCCGTGCGAGCGGACGTCATCCACCAGGGAATCGATGACTTCCAGGGGATGAATCTGGGCCTGTCCGCCGAGGCGGATTGCCCCTTTGACGGCAAAAGGCAGCCCTGGATCGTGCACGTACTCCGCAGCAAGGCCCGCGGCCTGGGCTGCGGCCAACTCCCGGCGGAGTACTTCGGTTCCCTCCACGGAGGTGGCGTAGGTGTAGGCATCCCGATGCTGGAAAGCCACGCCCCGGTTTGCCAGGTACCGGAGCAGCCAGGCCTGTCCCTCCCGGTTCATCTCGACGTAGGCACCCACCACTTTTTCCGAGTACTGCTGCCGCAGCGCCTGCAGCACCGTGCCCTGCAGGAGGGAGACCTTCGCGGTGGTGTTGCCGGTGGTCACGGCGCCCGGGCTCCTGGCTTCGACAACCAACACGGTCTGGCCGGAGCGGGCCAGGAGCAGTGCAGCCACCAGCCCGGTCAGCCCGGCCCCAGCCACCACGGTGTCAAACGTGCTGTGGGGACGGAACTGATCGCTGTGGAAGGCGTGGTTGCGGTCCAACCAGAGCGAGGTCATGGTCCTGCCTGCCTTTCCCCGATCCCGCGGGCCGGAGTCCCGCGGGTCCCCGTTTCCGGGACGTCATCTGCGGGACACCGAAGGAGTTCATAAGTAGACTTATCATGTCATGAGCAGCGTGACCGGGGAACAGGAGCGGCACCATGAAAACTACCGAGGCCGCCAGCGCCGCCTATGGCTTCCGGAAGAACGTCCAGAAGTCGTCACTCATCGTGGGCATAGGGCTCTTCGTTATCGGAGTGCTGGGGTTTATCCCGGGCATCACCGCGAACTATGGTTCGCTGGCGTTCGCGGGACACGGATCAGAGGCAATGCTCCTCGGCGTCTTCCAGGTGTCCGTGCTGCACAATCTCATCCATCTGCTGTCCGGAGTTGCCGGGGTGCTGATGTCACGGCGTCCGTTGCCCGCCCGGAACTTCCTTATCGGTGCAGGGGTTTTCTACCTGGTTTTATGGACCCTTGGGCAGTTCCTGGCGCAGGACTCGCCCGTGAACATTCTCCCCGTGAATAGTGCAGACAACTGGCTTCACTTAGTTCTGGGCATGGCCACGATCGGGTTCGGTGTGGCGTTCTCCCGCGATGCGCCCGCCAAATTGCGGGAATCCCGGGTGTAAGGTCCTACCGGCCCTGAGCTCCTACCGGGTGTGGAACGCCCCGATCGTCAAAAGCTCGATGGAGTCGTTGGTGCAGGCCGTCCGGGGCACGGCCAGGAACAGCGAGGCGGTCTCCTCCGGCGGGTAGACCCGGTAGCCGGCTGCCTGCGCTGTGGTGCAGTCCGGGTAGTTGCCCGCCTGCGTGTAGCGCATGTCCGCGGCTCCCGCCTGGCCGGGGGCAAGCATCACATCTGCAACGGGCGAGGCCCCGTCCTGCCGGGCCGGGGCCCCGAGGGGCTCGCCGTTGGCGTCCGCGGTGAGGGAGACGCCCGGGAAGCCGCGGAGCAGGCAGGATTCGGCGCCGGAGTTGGTGAGGATGAGCTGGGAATAGACGCTGCCGGCGGCACCCCCGCCGGTCGCATCCTGCGACACTGTCAGGTTGGCAGCCTTGCAGCGTGACGGGCCAGCGGGCGCCGCGGACTGCGACGATGACGACGGCGGCGTGCTGGTGGGCGCCTGGCTTGCGGGCGCGGAGGAGGTGGACGGAGCGCTGGAAACCGTGGCCGGCGCGGGAGTTCCCTGGGACTGCGGCTGGCCGGGACCGCAGGCGGTGAGCAGGAGGGCGGCGGCCGCGACCGCCGTCGTGATGGCAAATCCGTTTTTAATTGGCTGAGACCTCATGGCTCAACCTTCACGCCCGCGGTTGCCTGAGTCAACGATGCCACGACCGCTGCCGCGGATTGATGCCCGGATTGTGATTTCCGGGCATCAATCCTGCGCCCTACTTCCGGGGATCCGAAGCGTTTCCGGAAGCCGGGGCTTCGGCGGGCTTCCGGTTCCTGCTGCGCATCAGCGCCGTCCCGCCGAGGACAAGTCCGCCGAAGCCGGCAACGAGGCCCGCCCAGCTCCGCGCCTGTGAGCCGTCGTCGGACACGGAGCCGGTAACGGACGAGGCCTGCGCAGCGCCGGCGGTTTCCGCTGCTGTGTCCGCGGACGTTGACGCGTGGCTGCCGTGACCGTCAGCGGCGGCGGCGGTGACGGTGAGCGACGGTGCCGGGGCCTTCAGGGAATGCGGGTCCTGGCCGTCCTTGGCGATCTCGGACCAGTCCGTCTGCCCCTGCTCACAGTTCTGCAAGGTGGGGAAATGGAGGGTCTTGCCGGCTGTGTCGGGCAGCTTGACGGAGAGCACCAGTGCGTCCCGGAGTTCGGGGTCAAGCGGTGACTTGGCAGTGTAGACGATCTGGCTGGTCCGCTTGGTGATGGTTGCGCCGTCGGCCAGCTTCTTTGGTTCCGGCAACTGTTCCACAACCTTCTCCACGGTCCAGCTCGGGTTCACCGTGGGCTGGGCGTCGTTGAGTTCCTCGGGCAACGTGATGGTCACCTTGGTGGTGCCGGATTCGTCGCAGCCGTGCGGGATGCCGAACGTGAGCAGCGCGTAGGAGTTGGCGTCTGTTTTGTCCGGGGTGACGCCGACGTGCGCGGAGGCGGCGGCGGCTCCGGCCAGCATGAGGGCTGCGGTGCCGCCGGCCACGGCGGTTGCGGAGAGCGCGCGGCGGAAGGACGTGGGTGAGAACTTTTTCAAGAGTGGGCCTTTCATGGGTGCATGACGCGCTAAGGCGGGTGCACAAAACGATGGGGTGGTGTCCGGCTCGGGTGGCGGACCGCCGGGAACGGCGGATCAGCAGGGGCGGAGCCGGGAAGGTGTCAGGAAAGTACGACGGCGGCGGGCGGGCCGCGCAGGCAGTCGGCCCTGAGGTTGCGCCAGGGGAGGGGAGCGGAATCCGCCGGCCAGCCGGCGGCGGCAGGTGCCGCAACGGCGTCGGGCATTGCCGCTTCGGGGAGCTGAACGAGGGGCCGGAGCCAGGCGGCGAGGGACCAGAGCGCCGCCTCGCCCTTGGCCAGCAGCAGGGCGCACCCGAGGGTGGCCAGGGCGTGTCCGGCCAGCATCAGGCCGGCGGCCCAGGCGGAGTCGAACTGGTGCAGGTGGGCGGCCGCGCTGCCGGCGGCATCCAGCGGGACGCCGGTCAACGGCAGGCCTGTCAGCGGGGCGAAGGCGGTGTGGTGCCCCGGGTACTGTCCGGTTCCGGCGGGCTGTCCCGTGCCGGCGGGGGAGCTGAAGGCGCTGAAAGCTTCGTGCAGAACCAGCTGCCCGGTGCCCAGGAGCGCAGCCATCGCGGCGAAGTTCAGTTTGAGCCGGGTGGCGGCAGTGGCTGCCATGCCGCTCAGGGCAAGGACGGCAGCCATGATGCCGGGTGCCGGCAGTTCGCCGCCGCCAACGACGTGGGCTGCTGCTGCAAGGGTCACGATCATCGCGGAGACCATGGCCGCGCGAAGGGAATGGAAAGGAGTCCGGGCGTGGTGAGTGCGCACGGAGTCCTCCCTCGGGATCGGTTCGTTGCCGGCTTCGTTCCGCGCGCCTGCCAAAGCGTCGGTGGCCTAAAGCGGGGTGGCGGATCCCTGCAATTCTAACCGGGGAACAGCACGGGGCCGGCTAGTCCGTTTCGGGCCCGGAGCAGTAGTGGCAGTCATCCTCACAGTAAGTGGTGCCGGAGCCGGTTTGCTGCGGTGCGTCGGTTGCCGTTGTCACAAGCTGCTCCCGGCCAGCTGGTAGCCGTCGCCCACATGGAAGAGCCGCCTGCGGCCAAGGGTGGACCTGATCCACACAACGTCACCGTCGGCAGTGCGGTCGTCCACCTGCCCGGTGTATTCGATGCGGCCGTTGCGGCTCAGCTGGACGCTCTCGCCCACCTCGACGTCGTCCCAGCCCGTAGGGCTGATCACCGATTTGTTCTGCGTAGTCACGTATAGTCCCCGTTGCCGTTCCTGAAGCGTGGTTGATTCCGGTGCCGGCGGTTGGTGGTCAACGCCGACACTGTTCATCTAAGCCGCCGGGCGTGGAAGCACTCAATGGATGAAGTGCCGAGGGGAGTCGGAGTGAATTGTGCAGGCGCTCAGCATCCCCTATGCCGCACCCGGGGGCCGCCATAGACTGCTGGCATACGCTGCCACCATCCCTAGGAGAAGACCATGGACTATTCAGGTACGGGCAATGAGAAAGCCGTTGCGGCCAGCGAACTCAACAGGACGCACATCGGGCACACCGTGAGCTTCCAGCCGGATGAATTCACACTGGTGTTCGGCCGGATCAGTGCGATTGCGCGCAAAGAAGGCGGAGTGACCATCGCACTCGACGGCGTTGACGGAACGGGAGGCCTGCAGTCGCACTACAGCCTGCCGCCGGCGCAGAACGTCTACGTCCAGCCGGACATGCTCACCAACACGGAGTCCACCATCAAGGACCTGTTCGGGAAGGTCCAGGACAACCTGCGCGGCCATAAGGGAGACCAGCGCCCGGACGCTCCGAACGCGGACGCTCCCTAACCGGCAGGTTACGGCACGCCAGTCACCAGCCGGGCCCGGGTTCAGTCCGTAAGGGAACCCGGGCCCGGCTGGTGGACGGCTGCCGCCGGAGCGGTCAGGCGATGGCCTGATCGGCGATGTCCAGGACGTCGTCAAGGATTGCCAGGCCGGCCTCGATGTCCTGCACGCTGGTGTTGCACGGCGGGACCACGTGGATCCGGTTGAAGTTGGCGAACGGCAGCAGGCCCCTGGATTTGCACGCCGCGACGAGCTCGTTCATCACCGGGCTGGAGCCGCCATAGGGTGCCAGCGGCTCCCGCGTGCTCCGGTCCCTGACGAGCTCGATGGCCCAGAACACGCCGGTTCCCCGGACCTCCCCCACCGAGGGGTGCCGTTCGGCGAAGCCGGCCAGTTTAGGGCCGATGACGGTTTCGCCCAGGAACGCGGCATGTTCCACGATGCCCTCGCGTTCCATGGTGTTGATCGTGGCGACGGCGGCTGCTGTGGCCAGCGGGTGTCCGGAGTACGTGAGGCCGCCGGGGTAGACGCGCTTCCCGAAGGTCGCGGCGATTTCGGGGCTGATGGCCACACCGCCGAGCGGGACATAGCCGGAGTTGACGCCTTTCGCGAAGGTCAGCAGGTCCGGAACGACGTCGAAATGCTCGACCGCGAACCATTTGCCGGTGCGTCCGAAGCCGGCCATGACCTCGTCCGCGATGAACACAATGCCGTGCCTGGTGCACAGATCCCGGACGCCTTGCAGGTAGCCGGGCGGCGGCATGTAGATGCCGGCGGTCCCCGGAACGGATTCCAGGATCAGCGCCGCGATGGTGGCGGGCCCCTCGAAGCTGATCAGCTGCTCGAGGTGCTCCAGCGCGCGCTGGCTTTCCTCCTCTTCCGTGGTCGAGTGGAACGCCGTGCGGTAGAGGTAGGGCGGGAAGAAGTGGACGGTGCCCATGCTGGCGGTGTCGCTGGGCCAGCGGCGGGGGTCGCCGGTGAGGTTGACCGCGAGCTGGGTGCCGCCGTGGTAGGAGCGGTAGGCGGAGAGGACCTTGTGGCGGCCAGTGTGGAGCCGGGCCATGCGGACGGCGTGTTCGTTGGCGTCCGCGCCGCCGTTGGTGAAGAAGATCCGGTCCAGTTCCCCGGGCGTGCGTTCGGCGATCAGCCGCGCGGCTTCCGAACGGGCGTCGTTGACATAGCTCGGGGCGATGGTGCACAGCTTCGCGGCCTGCGCCGCGATGGCAGCGACGACGGCGGGGTGCTGGTGCCCGATGTTGGTGTTGACCAGTTGGGAGGAGAAGTCGAGGTACTTGTTGCCGTCGCCGTCCCACACGTGCGAGCCCTCGGCCGCGGTGATGACCATCGGATCCAGGAGGTCCTGGGCGGACCAGGAGTGGAAGATGTGCTTGCGGTCCAGTTCGTAGGCGCGGCGGGCCGAGCTGGCATCATCGGACAGGGGCAGGATGCCGCTTTCAATCGTGGAAGTCATGACTGTTCCTTTCGAAGGAGCGCCGGTCAGGCGTTCTGCGGGAAGCCGAGGTTGATGCCGCCGTGGCTGGGATCGAGCCAGCGGGAGGTGACGGCCTTGCCGCGGGTGAAGAAGCCGACGCCCTCAGTGCCGTGGGCGTGAGTGTCGCCGAATAGTGAGTTCTTCCAGCCGCCGAACGAGTAGTAGGCCATCGGGACCGGGACGGGGACGTTGATGCCCACCATGCCCACCTCCACTTCGTTCTCGAAGCGGCGGGCCGCACCGCCGTCGTTCGTGAAGATCGCGGTGCCGTTGCCGTACGGGTTGCTGTTGATCAGCTCGAGGGCCTGGTCATAGGTCTCCACCCGGACCACGGAAAGGACCGGGCCGAAGATCTCGTCCTGGTAGATGGACATGTCGGTGGTGACGTTGTCGAAGAGGGTGGGGCCGACGAAGAAGCCTTCGCCTTCGGCGTCCGGGGAGATGGTGCGGCCGTCGACGACGATCGTGGCGCCGGCAGCTTCGCCGGCGTCCACGTAGCCGGCAACCTTGTCCCGGTGCTGGGCAGTGACGAGCGGACCCATGTCGCAGCCGCGGAGGCCGTCGCCGGTGCGCAGCGAATTGGCGCGCTGGGCAATCTTGGCCACGAGGTCGTCCGCGATGTCGCCCACGGCCAGAAGGGCCGAGATCGCCATGCAGCGCTCCCCGGCGGAACCGAAGCCGGCGTTGACCGCAGCGTCCGCCGCGAGGTCCAGATCGGCGTCGGGCAGCACGATCATGTGGTTCTTGGCGCCGCCAAGGGCCTGGACCCGCTTACCGTGGGCCGTGGCCGTCTGGTAGACGTACTTGGCGATCGGCGTGGAACCAACGAAGGAAACGGCCTTCACGTCAGGGTGGGTGAGGAGGGCGTCCACGGCCACCTTATCGCCGTGCAGGACGTTGAAGACGCCGTCCGGCAGCCCGGCTTCCTTCCACAGCTCGGCCATCCAGTTGACGGCCGTCGGGTCCTTTTCGCTCGGCTTGATGATGACGGTGTTGCCGGCCGCGATGGCGAGCGGGAAGAACCACATGGGGACCATGGCCGGGAAGTTGAACGGGCTGATGATGGCCACCGGGCCGAGGGCCTGCCGGACGGAGTGGACGTCCACTTTCGTGGAGGCGTTTTCGGTGTAGCTGCCCTTGAGCAGGTGCGGGATGCCGCAGGCGAACTCGACCACTTCCTGGCCTCGGGTCACCTCGCCGAGGGCATCGTCGAGGACCTTCCCGTGTTCCGAAGTGATAATCGCGGCTAGCTCGTCCTTGCGGGAGTTGAGCAGCTCCCGGAACGCGAAGAGGACCTGCGTGCGGCGGGCGAGGGACGTGTCGCGCCAGGCCGGGAACGCGGCTTTCGCGGCGGCGATGGCGGCGTTGCTGTCCTCGGTGCTGGCCAGTGCCACCTGGGCGGTGACTTTTCCGGTGGCCGGATTGGTGACGGGCGCGGTGCGCTCGCCGACCGGGACGTAGCTGCCGTTGATCCAGTGCTCGACGATGTTCAAGGAATCTCCTCAGGTGGTGGCTTGTGGTCGCTTCATGCGTTGCGTCCAGTCTGTCGCCGGCTGACGGCCGCCATAAGGGGCGATGTGTAAAGGAAAACGTGACCGCCGTTACACTATGTAAATGCTGCCAACCCTCCGCACGATTCTGGGCCTCCCCGTGCTTCGCGCCGCCGCGCCGCAGATCCTCGGGGGTGAGGCCGGCCTTGATGCACCGGTGCGCTGGGTTCACGTCAGCGAGTTGCTGGACATTTCCAGCCTTCTCTCCGGCGGTGAACTGGTGCTTACCACCGGACTGGAGCTGGAGAAGGAGCCGGACGCCACGGCGTCGTTCATCCGCTCCTTGGAGGAGTCCTCGGCCGCCGGGCTGATCGTGGAACTGGTGGGGGAGCGGGGCCGCAGCCTGGCGGGGCTACAGGCGGCGGCTAAGTCATGCACACTGCCCGTGATCGTGGTGCAGCGGCGGGTGCGCTTCGTCGAGGTCACCGAGGTGGTGCACCGGTTGATCGTGGCGGAGCAGCTCGAACGCGTGGAACGCGCCCGCGACGTCCACGAGGCGTTCACGGTCCTCAGCCTGGAGAGCGCCGGTACGGAGCGGGTGGTGGAGCAGGCTGCCGGGATGATCGGAGCGCCGGTGGTGCTGGAGGACCTGTCCCACCTGGTCCTCGCCTATTCGGCGCAGGGCCTTGCCACCACAGAGCTACTGGACGACTGGGAGCGCCGTTCCCGGACCACCCCCTCGTCCGGGAGGACGGTGCGCACCGGACCGGAGAACTGGCTGCAGGTTCCGGTGGGTGTCCGGGAGCAGCTGTGGGGACGGCTGGTCCTTCCGGTAACCCCCGACGACGAGGAGACCGCGGCCATGGTGCTTGAGCGCGCGGCACAGACCCTCGCCATCAACCGGCTCGCCGAACGGGACCGGCGCGAGCTCGGCCAGCAGGCCCAGGCCGGGCTGCTCAACGCGCTGCGCCACCCGCGGGGGCTCGGCGAAGCGGAAGCCCTGGCGCGCGCCGGCGCACTGGGACTGAAACGCTCGCCGCTCTATGTGCCGATCGTCTACCGCATCGGCGCGTCTGCGCCGGCTGCAGCAACGTCCGATGCCGCACCGTCCCGCGATCCCCTCGCCGGCCAGCAGGAGGAACGCGCCCTCCTGGAACTGCTGGCCAAGGTGGTCAAGTCCACGGCGGGCAGCGCGCTGACCGCCAGCATCCAGTCCGGGTCGGTGGGCATGATCCTCGCGCTCCCGGCGAAGCAGCTTGAGGACGCCACCCTGCAGCGGCTGGCGGACGCGCTGGCGGTGCAGGCGGGCGGCGGCGGTACGCAAGTAGCGGACGACGGCGGCATCCGCCGAAGGGGGGCAGCGGCACCGGCCTGGACCATCGGCGTCGGACGCCTGCGGACGTCCCTGCTGGAGGCAGCGGCGGGAATTGATGAGGCTGCCCACGTCGCCGAAACGGCGGCGACGCTGCGGGGCACTAAACCCTTCTACCGGGCCACCGACGTCCGGCTGCGGGGGCTGCTGGCCCTCCTGCGCAATGATCCGCGCGTCCAGCAGTTCGTGGAGTCCGAACTGGAAAGCCTGCTGCAGGCCGAGGCCCGGGGGAGCGCCGGGCACCTGGACCTGCTGGGACAATACCTCGAATCCGGCGGAAACAAGGCGGCACTGGCACGGAGCGGCTACCTGAGCAGACCCACGCTGTATGCCCGGCTTGCCCGGCTGGAGGAGCTCCTGGCTGTGGACCTTGATGACGCCGAATCCCGGACTTCGCTGCACGTCGCCCTCCTGCTGCACCGGCTCCGGATGCTGTGAACCCGACCCTGCCCGACCACTCCCGACACTTCCCGACCCCGAACGCGGCCGACGCCGCAGAATGCGAACCTTGACGGATGGCTAAGCCCTTTACCCTGACCCAGCTGCGGTACTTTGCGGCGGTAGCGGAGCTCGAGAACATGACGGCGGCCGCGGACCGGTTGCTGGTGACCCAGTCCACCCTGTCCACGGCCATGGCCCAACTTGAAGCGAGCCTGTCCACCCAGCTGTTTGTGCGCCTCCGGACCAAGGGTCTGCGGCTCACGCCGACCGGCCGGCAGCTTGCCCAGGACATCAAGGTCCTGCTGGAGCACGCTGATTCGCTCTACGAGTCCGCCCGCGGCCTGGCCGCCAGCCTGGTGGGTGAGCTCAAGGTCGGCGTGTTTGCCCCGCTGGCGCCCTTCAGGCTGCCGGCGATCCTCCAGACGTTCGAGGTGCAGCACCCGGGCGTTGAAGTTTCCTTGTTGGAAGCCGACCTGGCCAGCCTGCAGGCGGCCCTGTTGGAAGGCCAGTGCGACGTGGCACTGACCTACGGCCTCGGCCTGGGGCGCGGCTTCACGCACCAGGTGCTGGAACGCGTCCCGCCGCACGTGCTTGTCCATGCCGAGCATCCCGCCGCGGCGCGGCCCGAGAAGACCATTTCACTCAAGGAGCTCGACGGCGAACCCTCCGTGGTGTTGGACCTGCCGCACAGCCGGGAGTACTTCGAGCAGCTCTATGTCATTGCAGGCGTGGTGCCAAACGTCCGCCACCGCTTTGCCGGGTATGAGACCGTCCGGTCATTTGTGGCAAAGGGGCACGGATACGCATTGCTGAATCAGCGGCTCCACAGCGATATGACCTATTCCGGGGGCAAGGTGGTGGCGTTGACGCTGACGGACAATTTCCCGCCCATCGAGGTGATGCTGGTCCGCCCCGAGGGAGTGCAGCCGACCCGGCGGGCGCTGGCTTTCGAGGAAACCTGCCTCAGGCTCTATGGGGCGTCCCGCAACTGACCGTGCACGGCCGGATACGCCGCTTTCGCGCGGCTTCCTCCCGCAACTTTTACATTGGCAAAATCGATCGATTTCTCAAAAACAATCAATTGGACAGATGTGAACGGGATCACACACAGTTGATGCAACCGGGTGGATCTGGGGATCCTCCAGCGGTGACAACCCCGCAAACACGGCTTTGGCCGAAACCCCAAAGCGAGCTGACCATGTTGATCAAAGGAGATTCAATGGTTCCGAATCACACACAATGTGTCCTAAGCATGTCCGGACCGGTGTATCGCAGCAACAGTGCGGCAACGTCCGCGGAAAATTCTTCAAACTCCCGTAACGCGGCATCGGGTACCGGAAACACGGCGAACCTAGCGTGGCTCTCATGACCATCAACGACATCAAGAACCAGCCGCAGCCGGCCGCGGAGTCGGGCCTCAACACATCCTCTGTGGGCCCCGCCGGCCCCGGCACTGCAACCCTCGAGAAGGACACCGCCCGCCTCGGAACCGGCCAGCCTGGCACCACCAAGATGCAGAAGCGCGTTCTGCTGGGCGGAAGCATCGGCCAGTTCATCGAGTTCTACGATTTCACCCTCTACGGCCTCACCGCCGTGATCTTCTCTCAGCTGTTCTTCCCCGGCAGCAACCCCGTCGCTGCCCTGCTGGCCACCTTCGCCACGTTCGGCGTCGCCTTCGTGGTCCGGCCCATCGGCGGCCTGTTCTTCGGCGCCCTGGGCGACAGGATCGGCCGCCGCCGCGTCCTGACCATCACCCTGGTTGCGATCGGCGGCGCCACCGCCCTGATGGGCATCCTGCCCACCTATGGCCAGATCGGCGCCTGGGCGCCTGCCCTGCTGGTGCTTTGCCGCCTGATCCAGGGTTTCTCCGCAGGCGGTGAATCCGTGGGTGCGCCGTCGTTCGTCTTCGAGCACGCCCCGGTCAACAAGCGCGGATTCTGGCTCAACATCACCATCGCCGCAACCGCACTGCCCTCCGTGGTTGCCGGCACCATGATCCTGGTCCTTAGCCAGTCGATGCCCAACGAGGCCTTCATGGCGTGGGGCTGGCGCCTGCCATTCCTGCTTGCCCTGCCGCTGGCCCTCTTCGGCGTCTGGATCCGCAGCCGCACGGTGGAGAGCGACTCGTTCAACGAAGCGAAGGCAGCGCGGACCAAGGAATTCAGTCCCGTCCGCGAGGCCTTCCGCGAGAACCGCCTCCGCATGGTGCAGGTCATCTTCGTCATGGGCCTCACGGCCATGGGCTTCTACTTCCTCTCGGCCTACTTCGTCTCCTACGTGCAGACCACCGGCCACCTCAGCCGCGAACAATCGCTGATGGTGAACGCCGCAGCACTGGCCCTCTACGCCATCCTCCTTCCGATCGGCGGCCGCCTCGGGGACCGCTTCGGCCGCAAGCCGATGCTCATCGCCGGCTCCCTCGCCCTCGCCGTGCTCTCCGTGCCGAGCTTCATGCTGGTGACCAGCGGCAGCCTGCCCCTGGCCCTGCTGGGACAGTCCCTGTTCGTGGTGGCGCTCTGCATCTACGGCGGCGGTTGCTACACCTTCTTCGTCGAAATCTTCACCACCCGCACCCGCTTCACCTCGGCGGCCATCAGCTATAACGGCGCCTACGCCCTCTTCGGCGGCACCGCACCGTTCATCGGCACTGCCCTCGTCGGAGGAACCGGAGTGCCGCACGCGCCGGGCTTCTACATGGCGGCCGCAGCCGTCGTCGTACTCCTCCTGGTGCTGTTCACCAAGGTGCCCGAAACCCGCGGACGCATGGGCTAAGCCCCACCCGCCCTCTTCACAGCAATACACAAAGGACTTCCCATGAATACAGCAGCTTTCCTCTCCGACTTCCACCACGTGGCCACCATCGGCGCCACCCCCAACAACGGCGTTGACCGCCAGGCGGCCACGGCCGAGGACGCGCAGACGCGCGACTGGTTCGCTGCCTGGGTGCACGACGCCGGGTGGGAACTTCGGGTGGACGGCATCGGCAACATGTTCGGGCTGGTGGAGTGGACGCCGGGTGCACCGTACGTGCTGATCGGATCGCACCTGGACAGCCAGCCGCTGGGCGGCCGCTTCGACGGTGCCTACGGCGTGATCGCCGCACTGCACGCGGCACGCCGGCTGGCTGCGGAGATTGCGGAGGGCGGTGCAGCGCCCCGCTTCAACCTCGCGGTGGTGAACTGGTTCAACGAGGAGGGCGGCCGGTTCGCACCGAGCATCATGGGAAGTTCGGTCTTCGCCGGACTGCTGGAACGCGAACGGATGCTGGACGTCCGGGACCTGCAGGGCGTCACTGTCCGCGAAGCCCTGGCCAGCATCGGATACCTGGGTGCCGCCGAGGGTCCGGACGTGGCGGGCTACGCGGAGATCCACATTGAGCAAGGCCGGATCCTGGAGCGCGAAGGTATCGACATCGGACTCGTGGACAGCAGTTGGTACACGCAGAAGCTGGACATCGAGGTGCTGGGGGAGCAGTCCCACACGGGTGCCACCGCCATGGCGGACAGGCATGACGCCCTGGTGGCGGCGTCCAAGATCATCCTGATGGTGCACGACGTCACCGTCGACTTTGAGGACGAGGCCCTGGTGTCCTCCGTCGGCCAGCTGACCTTGGAACCGAACTCCCCGATCGTGGTGGCACGGAGGGTACATCTCGTGGCGGACCTGCGCTCGGGCGATCCGGAGATCGTCAAGGCGGCCCGGGCCACCCTGCTGGAGAAGATCGAGGTCCTGGCGCGGGAGCACGACATCAAGGTCAACGTGAAGGACTTCGACATCCGTCCCATCCGCCGCTTCCCCGAAACCGGACTGGAACTGGCGGACAAGGTCGCAGCCAACCTGGGGCTCTCCGCCCGGCGGATCCAGACCATGGCCGGCCACGACTCCGTCGCGATGAACACGGTGGCACCGTCCGTCATGCTGTTCATCCCCAGCGTGGACGGTGTCTCGCACTGCGAACGCGAGTTCACCACGGACGGGGACATGGTGGCGGGTGTGGACATGCTGACCGGTGTGGCGCGGGAGCTCGTTGGCGGAGCGCTGGCGTGACGGAGCTGCACTACCTCGACGCCGCCGCTGCTCTGCGGCTCTTCCGTACCAGGGAGCTCTCCCCGGTGGAGCTGATGGAAGCCGTGATTGCACGGACCGAAGCCGTCAACGGGGAAATCAATGCCCTGACGGAAACGCTCTTCGAGGAAGCCCTGCCCGCGGCGAGGCAGGCGGCCGCCAAGTACGCTCGCGGCAGGGACATTACCCCGCTGCTGGGCCTGCCGGTGGCCGCGAAGGAAAAGCACGGGCTCAAGGGCCGGACCCTTTCGCAGGGGCTCGTGGCGCGGAAGGACGAGCTGGCTGCGGAGGATCATCCGGTCATCGACCGGATCCGGCGTGCCGGCGGCATCGTCCACGCCCGCACCACCACGCCCGAATACAGCTGCGCCACAGTCACGCACAGTCCGCTGTGGGGAGTCACCAGGAACCCGTGGAACCTGCAGTTCTCGCCCGGGGGATCCTCGGGCGGATCGGGGGCGGCCCTGGCCGCCGGGCTGGCGCCGCTGGCCACGGCCTCGGACATTGCCGGCTCAACGCGGCTGCCGGCGTCGTTCACGGGAACGGTCGGCTTCAAGGCGCCGTACGGGCGGATCCCCGGCCTGGCGCCGCTCTCCGCCGACCACTACCGCGGCGACGGGCCCATGGCCCGGACCGTCGCGGACACCGCCCTGCTGGCCAACGTCATGGCGGGAAGGCACCCGGGGGACCACACCTCACTCGCGGATTCGCCCGGAATTGCGGTCTCGGGACTGGAAACGCCCGACGGCGGGACTTCCGTCGCGGAGTCTGTCGCCGGGATGAGGATCGCCCTGTGCATCCGGCTGGGGAACTATCCGGTAGCGCCCGACGTCGAGGCCAACACCCGCGCCGTGGCAGCCGCCTTGCGGGACGCAGGGGCTGTCATTGAGGAGGTCGCGCTGCCGTGGACCACGGAGTCCATCAGCTGCACGATGTTCACGCACTTCGGTTACCTGCTCGGGCCGGCCATGGAAGACGAAACCGAGGGGTCAACCGAACTCCTTGCCCCGTACACGCGCCGCTTCATGGCGGACGCCCGGCGGGCGGCTGAAGAAAACCGCTACCTGGAAGGCATCCGCGCCGAAACCCGCCTACAAGCTGAGCTGGCCGCCGCCATGTCCGGCTTCGATGCCCTGATCTGCCCGGCCTCCGCCGTCGCGGCCCTTGATGCGGACGGCATGTACCTTGAGGGGATCGAGACCGGCGGGCTGCAACTCGAGCACTACTGGCAGGGGCACATGACCGCGCCGTTCAACATCGCCAACCGTTGCCCGGTGCTGGCCGTTCCCAGCGGCATGGCGGACTGTGGCATTCCCACGGGCGTGCAGATCGTGGGGCATCCGTTCGACGACGCCACGGTGTTCAGAGTGGGTGCGGCCGTGGAGGCTGTGCGGCCATGGGCGGCGCGGCGGCCGGATATTCTGGCGATGGCTTAGCGGTTCAGTCGGGTACAGCTGAAGGGAATGACTCCCGGAGTGCCGCCAGCAGCTGGTCGAAGACCTCGTCCTCGCTGCCCATGCCGTCCACGCTCAGGAGGATCCCGCGCGCCGAGTACATCGCGGCCACGGGCTCCGTTTCGCGGTAGTACAGCTTCAAGCGGTGCCGGATAACATCCTCGGTATCGTCACTGCGTCCGGTCAATGTGGCCCGCTGGAGGACGCGGCGGACCAGCTCGGCATCGTCCGCCGTCAGTTGCAGTGCTACGTCCAGGGACTGCCCGCTGGCCGTAAGAATCGTGTCCAGTTCAGCAAGCTGGGCGGTGTTGCGGGGATACCCGTCCAGCAGGAAACCGTCCCGCACATCGTGCTGGTCCAGGCGGTCGCGTACCAAACGGTTCGTCAGCCCGTCCGGGACGAGATCGCCCCCGTCCAGATGCGCCTTGACGTCTCGACCAAGCGGCGTCAGGTTCTTCACATGTTCGCGGAAAACATCTCCTGTGGACACCCCGGTGACGCCGAGGTGCCGTGACAAACGGTCCGCCTGGGTGCCTTTTCCGCAGCCCGGAGGACCAATAATCAGCATTCGCAGCATCGAGTCCGCTCCCTGGTGCCGGTGAAAGGTGTTCCACCATGGTGTCGTTCCGGACTCGGCAGCACAAGGCGGGGGATCGGTCGCTGCGGCTCAAGCCGCCGCGGGTCCCTGCACGGTTGTTCGGGGGTGCCGTGTGCAGGGACCCCGCCGTCGGGTTACTTGGCCTGGGGCTTTTCTTGTCCCATGGAGTCGAACAGCAGGGTGGAGGACAGGGCATTGAAGGGCATGGCGACGTTGTGCTCGAGGCCCTTGAGGTGCGCGGCTTTGAGGTCTTTGAGCAGGACGGCGAGGGCGGTTTCGGCGGTCCACTCGGAGACGGAGTCCCAGTTCCGGGCGACCCAGCTGTCGCCGGTGCTGACCTTGAAGAGGTTCAGCAGTTCGGCTTCGGGCAGGTTGTACTGCGCACCGAACTTGAGTCCTTCGGCGACGGCGTTCATGTTGATGCCGAGGACGAGGTTGTTGACCAGCTTCGCGGCCTGGCTGTTGCCTGGTTTGCTGCCGTAGTAGAAGGTGTTGGAGCCGACGGCGTCGAAGTAGGGCCGGGCGGCGGTCACGACGTCTTCTGCTCCGGATGCCATGATCGAGAGCGTGCCGGCCTGGGCGCCCGTGGCGCCGCCGCTGACAGCGGCGGCGATGAGTTTGACGTTGCCTTTTTCCTCGACCTGGGCACCGAGTTCGTTCATCGTGTCGGGGTCCAGGGTGCTCATGACGATGATGGTCACGTCCTTGGGGTTGGCGGAGAGAAGGCCGTCATCGCCCAGGATGACCTCGACGTTCTGGGCGTAGTCGCGGACCATTGAGACGATCGCGTCGTCGGACTTTTCGGCCACTTCCTTCAAGGTTTCGGCGACCGTGACTCCTGCAGCCCTGGCCTTCTCGCGGGATCCTTCGAAGGCGTCGTAACCGATCACTTCGAAGCCGGCCTTGTTCAGGTTCACTGCCATGGGAAGTCCCATGGTGCCAAGTCCTACGAAACCGATTTTCTTGCTCATGATCTGATCCTTTCGTTGTGGTGCTCGATCCCGCTGTTGGTGCGGGATCCATAGCGCCGGGATTTTCTCAGCGCTGATGCATTGGTGTGATCCGCCGCGGTTAGGCGAGGCCGGTGCTGGCCATGATGACGAGGATGACGATTCCGATGTAGTGGGGGACGTGGAAGCTGATGAACCCGCGAACGAAGGAATCCTTCAAGGTGAATCCTGCCAGCCCGTTGAACACGGCGAGGAACCCGTTATGGGGCAGAAGCGATGTTCCGCCGGAGATGGCGATCGCGCGGTGGACGGTCTCCGGGTTCAGCCCCATGTCCAGATACGTCGGTGCGAAGGACTTGACCGCGATGCCTTCCGCGCCGACGGAGGACGCGGTGATACCTGCCAGGACCATCACGCCGACGCTCAGGGAGATGTACGGGTTTCCGGGAATCGAGAGGATCCCGTCGAAGACGGAGGAGAACGCCGGGACGCCGACGGCGAAGCTGCCAAACGCGATGGTGCTGCCGGTGGCCAGTACCGAGGTCAGGGAATCTCCCGTGCCCTGATTGATCACGTCCTTCTGCTTGAGGTATCGCCTGAACAGCACGGCGCTCATCACGATCGCAATCAGAAGCGCGTAGATGATGATCTGTTTGACGAAGCTGAGAGCCAGGA
Organism: Arthrobacter oryzae; assembly: GCF_037911235.1. GTDB lineage: Bacteria > Actinomycetota > Actinomycetes > Actinomycetales > Micrococcaceae > Arthrobacter > Arthrobacter oryzae_E. The sequence continues at coordinate 46,107 of NZ_JBBLYW010000029.1, read as the reverse complement.
TGAGGGCCAGCAGCGTAGCGATGGGCAGAATGCTCACCGCAAACGACGGCCGCTCCCGGGTGAAGATGTCCGACGCGCTCATACCCTCCATATCGGCCTCAAACACCTCGTTCCTCTTCAGGCTTCGGTTCAAGGCCGCCTTCATGTAGATCAGAAGGAACGCAACGGCGGCCACCGTCGTCACGATACCAACCAGCGGTGCAGCCGTCAGGGGTGTTCCCAGGGCGTTCGAGGGAACAACATTGTGCAGCGAAGGCGACCCCGGGATCATCGTCATCGTGAACGTCGCGCCGCCGCCGAAGATCGGAGGGACCACCAGCCCCCAGGAAATGTTGTATTGCTTGAAGATCGGCTTGGCCATGGGGATCAGGATGAAGATCACCACAAAGACGTTGATGCCGCCGAGGGTCAGCACAGCTGAAATAACAAACAGCGCCACCAGCGCCCTGTAGGGGCTGCTGGTACCGACCAGTTTCATGAGCTTCTCTGCAATGGAGAGTGCGGCTCCGCTCTTGTCCATGTACTTCGCCAATATGGCGCCGAACAGGAACACCGGGAAATTGCCCAGGATGAACGAGGCCAGCCCCGACATGTAGGACTTCTCAGCACCGAACATACTGTCGATGAACGGCAGTCCGTTGAACAGAACCACGATCATCGTGGCCACCGGCGCGGCAATAACGAGGCTATAGCCCTTGAAGATAAAGAAGACGAGGCTTGCCAAACCTACGACGATTCCTATCAGTCCCAGTGCATTCATCGCGGTTCGCCGTTCCTCATCCTGCGTCTCCTGTCATTCGCGCACGGAACAGTACTGGTCCATGCACATGTGCATATAAGGTGCACGCCCTGGGTGTGTCATGTGGAGGGACAGGGGCGGGAGGGCTGAAGCCGGCTCGTCGATGATCCCGGGGTACGCCCTTAGATGCGTATGCATCTAGGCTGGCACAAATACTTGAAATGTCAACTAAAGTGTGCGGCCTCACAGCTCTCCCGGCCGTCGGCGCGCTGGAAAGAACCCCCATGCTGAACGAACAGTCACACAATTGTGAGCAAATCCTTCGGCGATCCTCCGCCGGGATGGGTTTTCTGTCGGTAGCTTCGGTGCACCACTAGATGGAAGGTGTACCGAAATGACGATCACTGACTACTTCTCAGGCGTAGCCATCATGCTCGGATCCCTGATAGCCGCTGCGGGGCTATCAGCCGGGATCATTCGTGGCAGGTCCCACCACTAGGGATGTCACCCCGCCAGCCGCCGGGGGCAGGGGGCGCATCTATTGGAGGGTCATCCAGACAAGGCAAAGGCCCCGGGCTTCCAACAAAGAAGACCTTCGGGCATGGTTCAAGTACTCATGCCACGGTGGTTCTCCTGCCCCAGCTCAAGGAGATCGATGTCGACGTTGCCGGTTCCAGGTTTCGGAGAGCCACGCCGCTTCCGGACTTGGGTGGCCAGGTATTCATCGCGCGCGAGGTTGAACGCGTAGGGAGTGAAGAATCCTGAGAGGCCGATGACCCACAATGCGCCCCACTCAGGTCCTTCTCCCGCCCATAAGGGGAGCTGGAACAGCCAGCAGCCACCGATAAACATGCATGCTGAAAAGAGCATGAGAATCCCCATGCCCCACCAGGTGCTGACCTGCGCTTGGCCCCGGCCCGGCGTGAAGCCGATCTCGTCCGAGCGGTAGCTGTGCAGCTCACCCGTCCTGGTTTTGCGGAGAACACGCTTCTCACCGGCTGCGACGGCCCTCTTGTGCTCGGCGTACACGGCATCGTTGCGCCGCTCACGCTCACGGTCGGAAACCATGGTCGCTCCTTTCTGAGGCAGGGGCATGTCTATCAAGGGAGCGGCGTCGTCGTCCACAGAGAGCCTGCAACAAGGTTAGCCTGACGGGCGAAGAGGTAAAGAGGACCAAGCTCCTGCAGGAGTCCCGGGCCTGGTACGGGCGAGGCACAGACGTCTACCACCGTCCCAGACCGAGGGAAGGCCGGAATTTGGGCGGGGCGTAGGGTTGAAGTTGGACGAAAGGAGCACTTCATGAAGAAAATCCTCATGGTACTGACCAGCGTTTCCGAGATAGGCGATACCGGAGAGAAGACCGGCTACAACGTGGCCGAAGCTGCACATCCCTGGAAGGTCTTCAAGGATTCCGGGCATTTCGTCGATTTTGCTTCGATCCAGGGCGGCCAGCCGCCGCGCGACGAGGTGGACGCAGAAGATCCCATCCAGGTCGCCTTCACGGAGGACGAGACCACGCGCGCCGGTCTCTACAACACTGCCCGCGTCGACGTCGTTGATCCCGGACAGTACGACGCCGTCTTCCTCGTCGGAGGCCACGGCACCATGTGGGACTTCCCGGACAGCGAAGGCTTGCAGAATCTGGTGGCCAGCGTCTACAACGCCGGCGGCCTGGTGGGCGCGGTCTGCCACGGACCGGCCGGCCTGCTGAATGTGGAATTGGAGAACGGGTTCCGCCTCGTCGAGGGCCGCAAGGTGGCCGCCTTCACCAACGATGAGGAGGTTGCCGCAGGGAAGGACAAGGTCATCCCGTTCTTTTTGGCAGACCGACTTGAGGAACGGGGCGCCACCCACGTCTCCGCTGATGTCTTTGAGGAGAAGGTCGTGGTTGACGAGCGGCTGGTGACCGGCCAGAACCCGGCCTCAGCCGCCGGCGTGGCCAAGGAGATGGAGAAGCTCTTCGCAGCGGTCATCCATCAGGAAAAGGCCGAGGAGCAGCACGATACGGAGGCTCTGCGCGCCGAGAAGGACGCCGAGAAGAGCGCCAAGAAGGCTGCCGCGGAAGCGGAGCACTAACGCCCGCGGCGGGCTAGCTTCCGGGCAAAGCAGAGGCCCCGGGTTTTCATCGAAGAAAACCCGGGGCCTCGCTACGTGGCGGTGACGGTGGGATTTGAACCCACGTTGGCTTTTACACCAAACAACATTTCGAGTGTTGCACCTTCGGCCGCTCGGACACGTCACCAACCTGAATAGGTTACCGGAGCATGGCTCGCTTCCCCAAAACGAGGGCGCGCCGGGACCGAATGTCTTCCACGCGCACGGCGCGAGGACTAGATTCGTAAGCAAGATGATCAATTCCCAGCAGCACTCCCAGTCCGGTTCCCAAGCCCCGGCCCGAGCCCGGGCCTATTGGACCGTCGGCCACGAGAAGGGCGAACTCCGCACCGAGGACCTGCCCGCGCCAGGTCCCGGCGAAGCCTTGGTCCGTGCCCTTTACTCCGGCATCAGCAAGGGCACCGAAACAGTGGTCCACTGCGGCAACGTGCCACCCAGGGTTGCCGAGCAAATGCGCGCGCCCCTCCAGGAGGGCTCGTTCCCGTCGCCGGTGAAGTTCGGCTACCTCTCCGTGGGAATCGTGGAGCAAGGCCCTGAGGACTGGGTGGGCCGCACGGTGTTCTGCCTGCATCCGCACCAGGACCGGTACATCGTTCCCGTCGAGTCCCTGACCGTGGTCCCGGAAAACGTCCCGGCCCGCCGGGCTGTACTGACCGGCACCGTGGAAACGGCCGTCAACGCGCTGTGGGAAGCCGGACCGCGCCTCGGCGACCGCGTGGCGGTGGTCGGCGCCGGTCTTGTCGGCGGCATGGTGGCCACCCTTCTGCGGACGTTTCCGCTGCAACGGCTCCAGCTGATCGACGTCGATCCCGCCAAGCGCGCCTTCGCCGACGCCCTCGGCGTCGAATTCAGCCACCCCGACGACGCCCTGGCCGACTGCGACATCGTGATCCATTGCTCGGCCTCCCAGGAGGGCCTCGCACGCAGCCTGCAGCTGGTGGGCGACGAGGGGGATGTCATCGAAATGTCCTGGTACGCCGACCGCAAAGTCACCATCCCGCTGGGGGAGGACTTCCACGCCCGCCGGCTCTCCATCCGTGCCAGCCAGGTGGGGGTGGTGGCCCGCGCCCGCCGCCACCGACGGACCAACGCCGACCGCCTGGCGCTCGCAGTGTCCCTGCTCAGCGATCCCGTCTACGATACGTTCCTCACAGGGGCATCGCCCTTTGCGGAACTCCCCGCCGTCGTCCACGAACTGGCCGACGGCCGGCTGGACGCACTCTGCCACGTCATCGAATACCCTTCCGAAACCACCGCCGAAGACAAGAGGTAACCGTTGTTCAGCCTGACCGTCCGCCGCCACTTCATGATTGCCCACAGCCTCCCGCGCGAAGCCTTCGGGCCAGCCCAGGGCCTGCACGGGGCCACCTTCGTAGCGGAGGTGACCTTCCGGCGCCGCGCGCTGAACGACGACGCCATCGTCCTGGATATCGGCGCCGCCGGCGGATTGATCGAAGAAGTGCTGGCCGGACTGAACTACAAGAACCTGGACGAGCACCCTGACTTTGCCGGGAAGCTGAGCACCACCGAGGCGCTGGCACAGTACATCGCCGAGGCCGTGGCAGCCAAGGTCCGCGGCGAAGGGGACGGGCGGGAGCTGGCCGGACTGGCCGTCACCCTTCGAGAAAACCCGGACGCCTGGGCGTCGTTCTCACTCGACTTCGACGCCGAGTAGCGCGCTGTGGCTGAGCCCTCCCCGGCTAGCCCGGCGGTTCGGCTGATCGTGCCGGGCAATGTGCGGCACAACTCAGGGGGCAATGCCTACAACGCCGCACTGGCCCGCGGGCTCAGCGATCTCGGGGTTGCCGTGGACATCCGTCCCGTTGACGGCCACTGGCCGGTGGGCAGCACGGAAGAACGACGCCGGCTGGCAGGTTTGCTGCTCGACGACGGGGACCCCGGCGTCGCCGGCGCCCGCAACGGAGCCGGGATGGCGGTACCGCCGGTGACCATCGTGGACGGACTGGTCGCGCTGGGTGCGCCGCACGCATTGGAAGAGGCCGCGGCCGCTGGCAAGCAGGCCTGGATCCTGGTGCACATGCCGCTCCCGGAGCACCAGGACCTCGAGCGGCGGGCCCTGGCAGCCGCTGCAGGTGTCATCTGCACCAGTTCGACGGCGGCCTCCGAGCTCCGGTCCCGGCACAGTTCAGAGCCAAACAGTTCAGTGCCAAACAGTTCAGCCCAGATCCACGTAGCGCTGCCCGGCACTTCCGCCGCTCCACTGGCTGCCGGCTCCAGCCCGCCCCACTTCGTGGCCGTAGCCGCCCTGCTGCCGAACAAGAATCAGCTCCTGCTGCTGGAGGCCCTCGCCGGGATCAGGGACCTGCGCTGGACCGCCGCGCTGGTGGGCTCCGATTCCGCGGATCCGGCGTACGCGGACGCCGTTCGCGGCGCGATCATCAGACTGGGCCTGACGGACCGGGTCTCAGTCCAGGGAGAGCTCACCGGGCAGGCCCTCGAAGAAGCGTGGAACCGCGCGGATCTCAGCCTGCTCATTTCGCGGGCAGAGGCGTACGGAATGGTGGTCACCGAGTCGCTCGCCCGCGGAATCCCGGTGCTGGTGAGGGACGGCACCGGCGCCGTCGAGGCGCTCGCAGCCGGGTCGACGTCCCGGTCAGAAGCTCCCGACGACGGCGGCCCGGCCACCCTGCCGGGCGCCGCCGTCGTACTGGGCACGGACCCTGCACCGCTGGAAGCTGCACTGCGCACCTGGCTGACCGCCCCTGAACTCCGCTCGCACTGGCGCGAAGCGGCACAGTCTGTACGGAAACGGCTGCCCGGCTGGGACGCCGCGGCCAGGACCGTGCTGGACGCCATCGAAGCGGCTAGCTGACCTGCCGGTGGCCAGCGAAGAAATCCCGGAGCAGCGTGGCGCACTCCTGCTCGCGGACTCCGGCGTAGACCTCCACCCAGTGGTTCAGGCGGCGCTCGCGAAGAATGTCGAACACCGAGCCGGCGGCCCCTGCTTTCTCGTCCCATGCCCCGAAGACCACACGGGGAATCCGGGCCAGGACAATTGCTCCGGCGCACATGGCGCAGGGCTCCAGGGTCACCACGAGGGTGCAGTCCGCCAGCCTCCAGCCGTCACCTGCGCCGCCATTCGCCGCTCCCAACGCCTGCAGCCGGGCGGCCGCCTCGCGGATCGCCACCATCTCCGCGTGCGCGGTGGGATCGCCGTGCGCCTCCCGTTCGTTCCTTCCGGTACCCAGGACATCGCCGTCGGGGCCGATGACGACGGCGCCGATCGGCACGTCCTCGGTGCCCAGCGCCCGTCGAGCCTCCGCCAGGGCAAGGCCCATCCACTGGGCATGGCGCGGCTCCGGGGAAGTCATGGCTCAATGATAGTTTCGAAGATACGGAAGGCGCAGGCGACGGATGAGCTCGGGAGACGACGTGAAGACCTTTACTGACCACTTCAACGATCGGTGGGGCCGGTGGGTGATGCCTTACGCGGCCCTCTGGATCACCATGTTGGTTGGCGGCGTGATCGTCGTGACTCTGGCGTTCCTGGGCGCCGAAGTCTACGACGACGTGGTGGACGAGGCCGGCCTCGCCAACCTGGACAAGCCCGCGCTGTCGCTGTCCGAGGACCTGAGGACCCCCTGGCTGAATTCCGCCGTCACTGCCTTCACCAATGTTGGCGGCGGGATCGGCATGCCGATTGTCGGCAGCGTCCTGACGGCGTGGCTGACGTTCGCGGGACGCACCTGGCGCCCCCTCATCCTGGTGGGCGGCGCAGCGGCTGCTTCGGTCACTGCAACCACGTTTGGCAAGAAGCTCGTTGGCCGCACCCGTCCTGACCATACAGACGCTGTGCCGCCCTACGAAGATTCGCCGTCGTTCCCCAGCGGGCATACCCTCAACACCACCGTCGTGATCGGGCTGGTGGTCTATCTGGCCTGCCTGCAGATCCAGCGGACCGTCGCGCGGGTGTCCATGATCACGGCCGGCTCGCTGTTCATCGTGGCCATGGGCCTGAGCAGGGTGTTCCTCGGCCATCACTGGCTGACCGATGTGATTGCCGGGTGGCTCCTGGGCTTCGCCTGGGTGGGCATAGTGATCCTGGCCCACAGGCTCTTCCATCACATACGGCACCGCGAGCACGCAGGGCCGGCTCCGACGTTCGACCACCCGGTGCTCCGGGACGAACCGGGTGCGCGCCGCAGCGGGTGATAGTTTTGACGCATGCGCACACTCGTCGTGGACCACCCGCTGGTCGCTCACAAGCTCACCGTTCTGCGGGACAAAAACACCCCCTCCCCGGTCTTCCGGCAACTCACCGAGGAGCTTGTTACGCTCCTTGCCTATGAGGCCACCCGGGACGTCCGCACCGAGTCTGTCACCATCGAAACTCCGGTTAGCACAACAGTCGGCACGGCGTTCACCAAGCCCACGCCCCTGGTGGTGCCCATCCTCCGCGCCGGCCTGGGCATGCTCGAAGGCATGACCAAGCTCGTGCCCACGGCCGAGGTCGGTTTCCTGGGGATGGCCCGCGACGAGGAAACCCTGGACATCATCACCTACGCCGAACGCCTCCCCGAGGACCTCACGGACCGGCAGATCTTCGTCCTGGACCCCATGCTCGCCACCGGTGGCACGTTGCGCGAGGCCATCAAGTTCCTCTTCAAGCGCGGTGCCTCGGACGTGACGTGCATCTGCCTCCTGGCCGCGCCCGAGGGGCTGGCCAAACTGGAGGAAGAACTCTCGGACGCGAACGTGACCATCGTCCTGGCGTCCATTGACGAGAAACTCAACGAGAAGTCCTACATCGTGCCCGGCCTCGGCGACGCCGGAGACCGCCTCTACGGCATCGCCGGCTAGTATCGCCGGCTGGCGGGGAAGCCGGCTAGTATCACCGGCTGAAGGCGGAGCCTCCCGGCGGAGGCGAGTGCCTCTTCCCGTTTCCCGCCGCCGCAGCTAGCCTGTGGCCCATGGACTGGAAACTTGAACTGGTGTTTGTCCCTGTGTCCGATGTGGACCGTGCCAAGGATTTTTACGTCAACAAGGTGGGTTCAACGCCGACTTTGACGAGCGGCCCGTGGATGGCATCCGCTTCGTGCAGTTGACCCCGCCCGGCTCGGCCTGCTCGATCGCCATCGGCGAGGGCCTCAGCGATGCCCCTCCCGGTTCTGCTCCCAACCTCCAGGTCGTGGTGAGCGACATCCAGGCAGCGCATGATCAGCTGAAGGATAACGGCGTGGACGTCAGCGACATCGACATCCAGGACTGGGGACACTTCGTCTACTTCGCCGATCCCGACGGCAACAAGTGGGCCGTCCAGTACCTGCCCAACCGCCCCAACGGCTAAGTCGCACGATCCTTCGCCGCCGCCATGTGGGGCAGTATGGAAGGCATGAGCTTTCACCCCGACCCCACCGCCCCGGCCGTCCGCGCATCTTCCGCCGCCACCCTGACCGCGCGGGCAGTGCTGTTCGACATGGACGGGACCCTGGTTGATTCCACGGCCATTGTGGAGCAGGTATGGGGCGAATTCGCGGCCCGCTACGGCCTCGATATCGGCGAGATCCTCCGGACCTCGCACGGTGTGCAGGCAGGGGACACAGTGCGGCGGTTTGCGCCTGCAGGCACTGACGTTGTGGCCTTGACCGCGGAACTCGGTGCCATGGAGCGGGTCCGGACCGAAGGTATCGTCGCCCTGCCCGGTGCCGCTGAACTGCTGCGCAGCCTCCCGGCGGATTCCGTGGCGCTGGTGACTTCAGCGGACCGGATCCTGGCGGATATCCGGATGGGGGCCGCGGGCCTGGCCATGCCGGCCACCGCCGTCACGGCCGATCTTGTCAGCCGGGGCAAGCCGCACCCGGAAGGCTACCTCCGCGCCGCCGAACTGCTCGGCGTGGACCCGGCCGATGCGGTGGTCTTTGAGGACGCTCCCGCAGGGATTGCCGCCGGACTAGCCGCCGGGATCCGGACCGTTGCCATCGGGCCCAACACGGGCCCGTTGCCGGACGGCGTCCTGCACCTGGCCGATTATTCCGCGGTGTCCGTGACTGTGGACGTGGACGACGCCGGAGCCAGGGCGGTTTGCTTCCGGTTCTGACGGCTAAACGGCTCTTCGGTGGTCCAGGACCGTCTGGTCAAGTACTCTCAGGAGGGACGGCTGACTCTATCTTGGGGGGATAGGATGACCGAGATTCCAATTGACGGCGCCAGGGGCACCGTGGAACTGCGACACGGAGTTTTACATGTGCGGTGGATTCCAGACTTGGCCATCTGCGAGGAAACCGCTGTGGCCGCCCTGTCGGCCGTCAACGAGTTGAGCTGCGGGCGTCCTTTCCCGATGCTGGTGGACATGGCCGCGACGGCGTCCATGAGCCGCGGTGCACGGCGTGTTTTTGCCCGTCCCAGTTCGGTGGCAAAGGTGGCGCTCCTCGGATCATCCCCGGTGGACCGCGCAATCGCCAACTTCTTCCTCAGTATTCATGCCCCTGCGGCTCCGACGCGGTACTTCACCTGCGCGAAGGAAGCCATGGGGTGGCTTAAGGACGCTTAGCCGTTACACCGGCGACGGTGTTCACCGGGCCAGGCGGGAGCGAAGCGCCGCTACGGGAATGCGGCCGCCAGCCAGGTCCCGGGTAAGGCGGACTATGCCGCGCAGGTCGGCGAGGGCTGTCTGCACAAGGTCCACGCCGGCGTCGGCACCGCTTGTCCAGTCCACCGGGACCTCGTGCACGCGGAGTCCGCATCTTTCGGCCAGGACAAGAAGTTCGGTGTCGAAGAACCACTCATTGTCCGCGGTGTGCGGAAGGATGTGCCGGCCAACATCTGCGCGGACGGCCTTGAAACCGCACTGTGCATCGCTGAAACGTGCTCCCATCAGCGCATGCAGCAGAAAGTTGTAGCTGCGGGAAATGAACTCACGCCAAGGTCCGCGGACAGCACGGGACGTCCGCGCCAGCCGTGTTCCGATCGCCACATCGGAATGTCCGGAAAGGAGCGGTGCCACCAGCGGAGCGAGCGCGGCGAGGTCGGCGGAAAGATTCACGTCCATGTAGGCCAACACGGGTGAAGGCGAGTCCAGCCATACGTTCCGAAGGGCGTTTCCCCGGCCCCTGGCGGCAAGCCGGACCACAGTGACTTCCCGGAGTTCCCGGGCCACTCGCTCGGCTGCCTGAAGCGTGTCGTCGGTGCTGGCATTGTCCGCCACGGTAATCCGGAAGGGGTATGGAAAAGTGGCGAGCAGGTAGGCGTGCAGCCGCCGCAAAGACGGCTCCACATCCTGTTGCTCGTTGAACACCGGGAGGACCACATCCAGCACGGGGGCGTCGGTTCCTGCTTCCGCCATGGCCCGTGTGTCAACAGGGGCCCGGCGGACGTATCCCGTCCCGGGCCGCAGCGGTGTGTCGCCCTGCGCGGCATCGACGGCGGCCCGCGGGTGCGGAAAGGTTCCCGTGGCCAGGTGTGTGAGCGTCATGGTTCAACTATGGAACCGGCGCATATGAAGGATTTAGGCCAAAGCTGTGCACCGGCTGTGGGAGTTGCCGGAGGCCCCGAACCCATGGGTTCGGGGCCTCCGGTGAAACGGGATAACCAGCCTGGCGCGGCGGGCCTAGTACCAGTTGTTGGCGTAGTGGAAGTTCAGGGCGTCGCAGGGCGAGCCGTACCGTTCCTTGACGTAGTTCAGGCCCCAGTTGATCTGCGTGCGGAAGTTGGTGCGGTAGTCCGCCCCGGCGCTGGCCATCTTCTCGGCCGGCAGGGACTGGACCACACCGTACGCGCCGCTGCTGGGATTGGTCGCCGTGGTCTTCCAATCGGATTCCTTGGTCCACAGCGTGACCAGGCACTGCATCTGGTCAGCAGCCCAGCCGTAGTTTCCGAGCTGCGAAGCCGCATAGGCCTGTGCCGCGGCGGGATCGTCAACTGCAACGGGCGGTGCCGGGGCTGGCGCGGGTTCGGGAGCCGCAGCAGGGGCAGGCGCAGGGGCGGATGCTTCCGGTGCGGCCTCTGGAGCCTTCTGCTCCGCCGTTTTTTCCTCGGACGACTGCGCAGTCATGCTGACGGAGGCCGGGGCGGGCATGGCGGAAACAAGGATCTTTTCGAACGCGAGCTTCGACTCGGTCTCGGCCGAGGTTAGGGCGCTTTCAGCACCGGTGGCGGAGGTTGCGGGCGCGGTGGGCTCGGACGCCTGGCCGGCAGCGCCGACTCCAATTAGCACGGCGCAGGCCGTGGCCACCACTGCGGCCCGGCGGCCGGAACCCTGCAGCCCGGCAGCAAACCGGGACAGCGGGGATGCCGCCGGGGTCGGTTCAGCGCGGTGGCGTGACCGTGCCGCAGGCGTTGCGGACTTGGAGGAAACGGGCTCAGGGCATACTTCTGGCGTGGATTTAGTCATGGTTGCCTCTCGATGCCGGCGGAGTTAGCTGTCGGGTTCGGATGAGGTCACACCCGGCCGCACGGAACTTCACGTGTCGGCTTCACCCCAAGGGCGGCTGTTGCAGACTGCCCGGAGACCTGGGTCCCCCGCCTCTGCCTGATCATGAGGAAATCCGGGTAGCGGCAGAGTTTGGCGTCCATCCGGATATGCGGCCCGAACGATGGCCGCACTCCAAAAACCGTACAGGAGTGCGGCGCTTAAGTCACATTTCGGTAACGAGGATCACGATTGCGGCGCGTTGACTTGCGCAGGAACTGACGCCGGCGGCGCTGTCGGCCCAGGACTATGCTGCCGGCTGCTCGCCAGGGAGGCGCAACGCGAATTCGGTGCGTCCCGGGCGGGAGTTCACCTCCACGGTGCCACCATGCGCCTCCACTATCGACTGCACAATCGACAGGCCCAGCCCGCTGGTTCCCTCGGCGGCCGCCGCTCCGGCATTGCCCGCGCCCGACGCGGAGCCTGCCGGACTGGTGCGGGCGGCATCGGCCCGGGCAAAGCGGGCAAAGACCCGGTCCACAAATTCCGGCGGGATCCCTGCCCCGTTGTCCGTCACGGTCAGCACGGCACTGCCGTCGGCTGACCTCATCACTCCGGTGACCACCGTGGTTCCCGGGTCCGTGTGTTTGCGTGCGTTGGAGAGGAGGTTGGCCAGCACCTGGTGCAGCTGTTTGGCGTCCCCGCGGACCACCACGGGCTCTTCGGGCAATTCGAGGCGCCAGACGCGGTCCGGTGCCATGACCTTCTCATCGCTGACGGTTTCGACCGCCAGCTGTGTCAGGTCCACGTCGCTGATCTTGAGCGGCTGGCCTTCGTCCAACCGGGCCAGCAGCAGAAGATCCTCCACGAGGGTGGTCATCCGTTCGGACTGGCTCTGCACCCTGGCGAGGGATTTCTTGCCGTCCGGGGTGAAGTCCTCGGTCATCCGCATGAGTTCCGTGTAGCCGCGGATGGCGGTGAGCGGCGTGCGCAGTTCGTGTGACGCGTCGGCCACGAACTGCCGAACCTTGGTCTCGCTCTGCTGCCGGGCCTGGAGCGCTTTGGCGACGTTGTCCAGCATGAGGTTGAGGGCGTGGCCCACGCTGCCCACTTCAGTTCCGGGATTAGCGTTCGACGGCGGCACTCGCACCGCAAGTGCCACCTCGCCGGCGTCGAGCGGCAGTCGTGAAACCTGCGTGGCTACTTCGGAAAGCTGCTCGAGCGGCTTCATGGTGCGGCGGATCAGCACCGTTCCGGCGAGTCCGATCAGGGCCAGCCCTCCCATCGAAACGATCACCATGGTCCACACCAGTGAGCTGAGCGTGTTCTGTTTTTCGGCGAGCGGCAGTCCGGTGACGATCACGTCTCCGTACGGCGCCTCCACCGCCACCAGACGGTAGGAGCCGGTGGACAGGGTCCGGTCAACGGGCGTTCCGTCGTGCTGAAGCGCCAGGAGGACCTTGTCATCCTCGGGGGAAAGGGAAGACGGGGTGGCATCGCTGGCGAGGAAGCCGGCGCTGCTGACGTTTCCGTTGTCGATGCGGGCGATGAGGGTCCCGACGCCCTGACCGCGGCCCTCCAGCGGGTCCGGTCTGCCGGACGGGTTGCCGATCCGGGGCCGCCCTGCCTCGTTCGACAACTTTGAGGCCTGGCCCAGGCGGTCGTCCAGCTGCTTGGTCAGGAACGAGTCCATGGAGGCGTAGCTGAACAGGCCGATCGCACCGCAGATGGCCACCAGCAATGCCATGGCAAGGAGGACCAGGCGGGTGCGCAGGTGCCAGGTCGAAGGATCGAGCCACCGGCGGCGGTCGCGGCGGATTTCTCCGGAGAGTGTGGGCACCGCTCAATCCGCCGGTTTGATGACGTAGCCCGCGCCGCGGACGGTGTGGATCATGGGCGGGTGCGTGGCATCCACCTTCTTGCGCAGGTAGGAGATATAGAGTTCCACGATGTTGGCCTGGCCGCCGAAGTCGTAGTCCCACACCCGGTCCAGGATCTGGGCCTTGCTGACCACCCGTTTGGGATTTTCCATGAGGTAGCGGAGAAGCTCGAACTGGGTGGCCGTCAGCTGCAGTTCCTCGCCGGCCCGTGTCACTTCGCGTGTGTCGATGTTGAGCACGAGGTCACCCACCACCAGTTCTGCGGTGTCCATGGCGGCCACGCCGGAGCGCTGGACCAGCCGGTGCAGCCGGAGGAGCACTTCTTCCATGCTGAAGGGTTTGGTGACATAGTCGTCCCCGCCGGCTGCCAGCCCGAGGATGCGGTCCTGGACGGCGTCCTTCGCCGTGAGAAAGAGCGCAGGCACCTCCGGCGCGAAGGCGCGGATCCTGGTGAGCAGCTCAACGCCGTCGAACCCTGGAAGCATCACGTCCAGCACCAAGACATCCGGGCGGAACTCCTTGGCCAGTTTCACGGCTTCGGGGCCGTCTGCTGCGACGGCAACGGACCAGCCTGCCATCCGCAGGCCCATGCTCATGAGCTCGGAGAGGCTGGGTTCGTCGTCAACCACCAGGGCGCGGATGGGGGAGCCGTCCGGGTGGGTGAGCTGGGGAAGGTTGTTAGTCATGGAGTGCGAAGTGGCCATGGGACAACTCTCCGATCTGCGGTTTAGCCGGCGCTATGGGAATCCTGTGGGCCAGCTGTGAATCCCAGCCTAGCGAGCTGGACGCCCCGGCGGGCCCGTCCCGGCCGGTATGGCGCGGATGGGCTTCAGTCCGAAGGTGAAACCGGCTGAGGGAAGGTCACAGCTTGACCCCTTGCCCCGCACAGGCCGCGCACAGGAACGCTTCGGAACCTGAGCAGGACAAAGCCCGCAGCACGAGGAGTACGCAATGAACAACCACCACAGCATGCCGGTTCCGGAGAACAAGGTTCCGGAGAGCAAGGTTCCGGAGAACAACGCTGACAGGACGACGCCGGAAGGTAGGCCGGCGCCGTCGGCAAGCCCTGTCAGCAGCCCGGTGGGCAACCCCTTCAAGGGCGGGCAGGCGTACGGATGGGGAGCGCCGCCGTCGTCCGCTGAGGCCCAATCGCTGCCCGTGGCAGGATGGGGCGGCAGCGGGCCGGACGGCCGTTCGAAGCCGTGGACCGTGAAGCGGGGCGTGGTGGCGGCCGGGGCCGCAGTTGTCCTCGTGGGCGGAGCCGGCGCGGGAATGTACGCCTTGGCGTCCTCCGCGGCGGCCGCCGGCAGTGCCGACGCCAAGGCCGGCTCCAATACCGATGGTGGCGCTTTGCAGGAAACGTTGCCGGGCGCCCGCGGGGGCGGTGCGCAGGGCGGGTTTGCCGACGGCGGGATGCCACAGGGCGGCCCCGGAAACTTCGCCCCGGAGGGCCTGGGCGGCATGGGAAGCGGGGTTTCCGCCGCCGTTCACGCCGAGTATGTGACGCTGCAGGACGGCGCCTACGTCACCAAGGTGGAGCAGCAGGGAACGGTCACTGAGGTCAGTTCGGACTCTGTGACGGTCAAAAGCACGGACGGGTTTAGCCGCACGTATTCACTGGATTCAGACGTGGCGGTGAGTAACCAGCAACAAAGGCGTCAACAAGCTGGCGGAGTCTCCTCCGGCACCCTGACCGTGGCGGACATCGTGAGCGGCGCCATGGTAAGAATCGTGGCCGCGAAGGACGGCGACAGCTTCCCGGCGGAGTCCGTCCAGCTGGTCGCCACGGCGCTGACAGGTCAGTCCAACTGAGCTGTCCGGGCCGCCGGGGTGAAAATTTTTCCGTGAAGTCCGCCCGGGGGCTGGACATGTGCCATAAGCGGTAACAGGCGTTTCAGCAATTCCCTACCAGCTGAATTTTTGCTACAGAAACCGTCAGTTCGAGAAAGAATATTCGGATTTCCTGAAATTCTGATCGATCGTTCTGAAAAACACCTGTTATTTTATTGGCATTCTAGAATCGTGATTTGGACCACAATGCGGGATTTCGTCTCACGATGCGGACGATTGCGTCCATTGTTACTTGCAAGTTTTCATTGTTACGTTGCACACTTCAATTGTGAACAAGAACTCAACAGCACCTGCAGCCGCAGAATCCTGGACCAGCCCACCTGCTGGCGAAGACATGCGCTGTTGTCGAATGCACGCCTAACTTCCCCACCCCGAGAAGTTTTTAGGCATTCGCCCCTAGCCCAGCGTCGGGCGCCCCTCCCCAGATCTCATTGCGGGGACAGACAGCATTCGAGCCGCGATGACGGCCATTCACATTGAGGTAAGCATTCCATGTCAGTTGCATCTGGATACGTCCACATCTCCGTCCGAAACGCCAACAAAGGCGGCCAGCCTTCCGGCCTCCGCCAGGGATTCGGTGCCCGCCCGGCGTTCGCCCCGGCAGCACCCGGCAACAGCTTCCCGGCCCCCGGCTATGCGCCGCAGGGCTACAACCCGAACTCCTACGGCCAGCTCCGGGCCGTACCCGCTGCCGAGTCCGCACCGCAGACGGCGCCCACCCCCGTGATTGCACCGGCCAACGGCACCGCCGTCCGCCCCGTCGCGAACGAAAATGTTGCCCGTGGATTCGTCCTCTACATGGGCATTGACGAGGAAACCGCAGCAGCAGCCGGCACCTCCATCGCCAAGCTCGCCCAGGAAATCCGCGCTTACGCGCAGTCCCTCGTTTCCGGGGCTGAGAGCTACGCTGCCGTGGCTGTTGCCCCCGCCAGCGCGCCGGGTTCCGCGCTCGACGTCGTCCGGTCCACCTTTGGTGACCCCACCGTCAATTCCCGCCAGCGCACGGAGACCGCCCGTCTGCCCCAGCCGCAGGATCCCCGGCCCTCCGGCGTCCTCATCGACCTGGCCCGCCGCGAAGTGCACCTCGACGGCGAATCACTGAACCTTACGTTCAAGGAGTTCGAACTCCTCAACTACCTCGTGGAAAACGGGACCCGCACCGTTGGCCGCGACGAACTGCTCGAGGGCCTGTGGCGCAACGCCGAAGAGGTCCCCAACGAGCGCACCATCGACGTCCACATCCGCCGCCTCCGCTCCAAGCTGGGCCGCCTGGCCAACACCGTCCGTACGGTCCGCGGCCAGGGGTACCGGTTCTACGAGCACCCTGAGGTTGTGGTCTGGGCCGCTCCGGAATACTCCATCTAGTCTTAGCCCCGCGCGAAGCGTCCGTTCCCTTCTGGGACGGGCGCTTTCGCTTTCGCGGCACGATCCCTCGGCGCCTGCGCTCGTTCCTCACGCAACAACGGCGCTTTCGGGATGTGCCGCTACGCTTCAGCGCCCTCGCTACGCAGAACGCCGCTTTGGCGCGTCCGGACCTCGGCGTATGTGCCTCCGCGGCTTAGTTCCTATGGCCCTGTTGGCTTCTTGTGGGGCGGCGTAGTCTCTGAGCGTCCATCCGACCATCAGGAGGAACTATGTCTGTCGCACGTATTACTACCCTGAGCGCTAACTCGAAAACCTCGTTTGATGCTGCCATCAAAGAGGGCATCGAACGCGCCAACAAGACACTGCGGGGTGTCACCGGGGCGTGGATTAAGGAACAGAAAGTCGAAATCGCGGACGGCGCCGTCGTCGCCTGGCACGTGGTGCTGGAAGTGACCTTCGTGCTGGATGACTAATTCCGGTGCAGGGCGGCCGTGGCCCGGGGGCCAGGGCCGCCGCACTAGGATTGGTGCATGAGCGAGCATCACATCAGGCGGCTGGTCCTCATGCGGCACTCCAAGGCCGATTGGCCAGGGGGCGTCCCGGACCACGAGCGGCCGCTGGAAGAGCGCGGCCATCGCGAGGCGCCCCTCGCCGGCAAATGGCTTCGCAAACACGGAGTGGTTCCTGACTTCATTCTTTGTTCCAGTGCGCTCCGAACCCGGCAGACGTGCACCTGGGTATGCGCGGAACTCGGAGATCAGGCCCCGACGCCGAAACTGGAGGACGGCCTCTATGGAGCGTCCGCGCTGCGCATGCTGAAGGTAATCAACCACGTCCCGGACACCGTGACCACGCTGATGGTGATCTCCCATATGCCCGGAGTGCAGGACCTTGCCATGCACCTGGCGTCGCGCGATTCCAATCACGATGCCTACATGGACGCCGCCACGAGGTTTCCCACCAGCGGTCTGACCGTGCTGGAAACCGAAAAGACCTGGGCTGAGCTGGACGGCCAGGATGCCCGGCTCACGCATTTCAAGGTGCCGCGGGCGCACTAGCTGCATTCCCCGGCGTCGTCATGGTCAGCGCGGGGTTTGTGATGTTTACTGGAGATATTCGTCAGCAGCCCAGGTTAGAAGGAGATCAAGGTGGACTCAGGACAGCTTGTGGGGATCATTATCGGCGTTGTTGTGGTGGTTGCGATCATCGCAGCGGTAATCTTCTTCAACCGGCGGCGAAAGGTGGAGGCCGACAGGAACCGGGCCGCGGAAATGCGTGAGAAGGCCAAGGCTGACGAGCTTGGAGCGCGGGACCGCGAGGCCAAGGCTGCCCGTGCCGAGGCCGATGCCAAGCAGGCCGAGGTTCAGGCAGAACGGCTGCGCCGGGACGCCCGCGAGAAGCAAGCGGAAGCCGAACGCGTGCGGGCCTCGTCGCAGGAGCAGCTCCGCAAAGCCGATGAGGTTGATCCGGACGTCGTCACCGCTGAGCGGCGCGACGCCGACAGACACGAGACCAGGCACGATGCCGACCGCCACGATGCCGACCGCCACGATGCCGACCGGCACATTGAGACCACTTCTGCCCAGCCCCGGACGCGGGCGGAAGCCGGAACCCGCGGACGCGGGGACAACGTTCCGGGGGCAACCACTCCCCACACCACTGAAGCCCACACGACTGAAACCCACACCCGGGGACCCGGCACTGCCGAACCGGGCACTGCCGAACCGGGCGCTGCGGAACCGGGCACTGGAGAGCGCGGCACTGCCGAGCCGGGCACGATCCGACAGCACGACGAACCCGGCCGTGAAAACTCCGAACGCGCGGTTGCCGAACGCGCAGCTGCCGAACGTGCGGCTGCCGAACGCGCGGCCGCCAAGCGCGACGCCGGTCCTGATCGCGGTGCGGAGGGGGCTCCCGGAGAGCGTCCGCGGAACCTCTGAGCCAGCGTCCCCTGACGCGCAGTCCTTGAACCGGCAGCCCGGAGCGTGAACCTTCGCCATTCCGCCCTTGCGGTCCTCGTGGCCGTCCTGTGGGGCGCCAACTTCGTTGCCATCGACCTTGGGCTGCACGCCAACGGGACGGAAGTGCCGCCGCTGCTCTTTGTGGCCATGCGTTTCGTACTGGTGGTCTTCCCGTGGATCTTCTTCATCCGCAAGCCCGATGTGAGCTGGCGGGCCATCCTCGGTGTCGGCCTCTTCATGAGCGCCGGACAATTCGGCCTCCTCTATCTGGCCATGGCTCTGGGCATGCCCGCAGGGCTCGCCTCACTGGTCCTGCAGGCGCAAGTGCTGTTGACCGTCCTGCTGGCGGCCGGAATCCTGGGTGAACGTCCCAGCGGCAGGCAATTCGCCGGCGTCGTTCTCGGGGTGGCCGGCCTCGCGGTGGTGGCAGTCGGGCGCAGCATGGTGGCGCCGGTCCTTCCCCTGCTCATCGTCCTGGCTGCTGCGCTGTCCTGGGCTGCAGGCAATATCGTTGCCCGGCAGGCCAAAGCTTCCTCAGGACTGGGACTGGTGGTGTGGTCCGGCGCAGTGGTTCCATTACCGCTGATCGGGCTGTCACTGCTGATCGACGGCCCGGCTGCCGTGGGCGCCACTCTGGCTGGACTGGAATTGGTGACCATCCTCAGCGCCATTTACACGGCCGTTCTCGGGTCCCTGGTGGGCTACGGCATCTGGAACTGGCTCCTGGGCATCTACCCCTCATCTGCGGTGGTCCCCTTTACGTTGCTTGTCCCGGTGGTGGGGATGACGACGGCGTGGCTGGTCCTGGGCGAGGTCCCTTCAACGGCCGAGGTGGCAGGCGGACTCCTGCTGCTGGCCGGAGTGGCTATCGCCGTTCTCCGGCCGGGCCGGCAGGGCGCGACCCCCGGCCAGCGACGATGGCATGCTCAACGTCGTGATGTAGCTTTTGCCGGAGATTTGGGCGACTTGGGCGATGGCCGGGCTGCCGGAGCGCGGACGGCACCTGACCTGGACGCGGGGACGCGCCCGTAAGTGGTGCCCGCGGCCGGACGGGGTGCCTGCCGGGCCGCCGGTCGCCGCGCGGCAGCTGCGGGCTTGCGCCGGCCGGGCTGGATGCGTCTGGACTGATCGCGGCCGGACCGGAGCCGCTTCCCGGCCGGCCACACAGCGCCGGCGAACAGCACCAGGAGCGTTCCCGCGCCGGTGACCGCGGCGAGGTAGAAGTAGATGTCGGAGTCCTGGGTGGTCACGACCGCTCCCAGGGCATCCGGCTCTGCGGTGAACGCCAGGCCCCACATGCGCAGGAACGCGATGGCGAAACCGATGAACAGGCTGGTGCCCACGCCTCCCGCCAGCAGGGCCAGGCGGCGTCCCCGGGCCACTACCTGGACAACGCAGGCGAGGTATCCCAGTGCCACAGTTCCGAGGAATGTGAACAGCACGGACTCTTCCAGCGTGACCGCAGTCAGCACCAGAAGGCCCGCGGCGGCAATTGCCGCAACGATTGCAAGCCTTCCGCTGTTATCCATGTGGCGCATGTGAGTAATCTTCCCCGATGCGGGCTACTTCCGGACGTAGCCACGCATGATTGCCATGATGGCCGCGACGCTCTGTTCGCGGGTGCGTTCAGGGTTGTAGGTCTGGCGGTCCAGGCCCACCACGAAGCACGCACCGAAGATGGCAGTCTCCAGGCTCCCCCGTGAGATGGTTTCGTCCACGGGGTACCGTGCAGCCACGCCCTCGATCGCGCCGCCGATCACTGCGAGCAGCCGGCCGCGGAGCTCAGCGAAGGTGTCCTGCCATTCGCTGGGTATCCGCCAGTTTTCACTGACCCACAGCCTGGCGAAGGACGGGTACTCGGCCATGAAGTCCATCGCCTGGCCGATCATCTCGTCCATGGCGGTCAACGGATCGGCGGAGGAGTCCTGCACGCTCACCAGCCGGGCGTGCAGGATGTCCACGCCGTGGCGCAGCAGCTGGGCGATCAGGTCGGACTTGCTGCCGAAGTTGTAGTACACGGTCCCCTTGGAGACGCCGGCTGCCGCGGCGATCTCGTCCACGGTGACGCCCGCCGCACCACGCTCGCCGATCAGCTCCATGGAGGCGTCGAACAGCTTCTGCTTGGTGGCGTTGGTACGGGCCGGGCGGAGCTTCTTTTCGCCGGCTTCCTGCATGCTCATACGGCGATCTCCGGTTTCAGGGACTTCAAGGTCCAGAACTTGTGCTTATGGACGGCCAGCGTTGACAGCGCGGCCCCCAGCACAGTGTAGCCAAGCAGGCCCGTTACGGTGGGCAGGATCATGGACAGGTCCGCGCCGTAGATCAGGTGCCGCATCCCGGTCACCACATAGCCCATGGGAAGGACCTCGTGCACCACGTGCAGGGGCTGGGGTGTGGTCTGCCAGGGGAACGTGCCGCCCGAGGACACCAGCTGGAGTACCAGCAGGATGAGCACCACCAGCTTTCCGGGGGAGCCAAGCAACGCAACCACGCCCTGGATGATGGCGCTGAAGGCCATGGCAGCCGCCAGCATAAACAGCCACATCAGCACCGGGTGCGCGGGGTTGAGGCCGAGTGCCAGGTCCACCACCAGGGTGAGCAGGCTCGCCTGGACAACGGAGACGGCCAGGAACGGCAGCCAGCCGCCCAGGGCGATCTTCCACGACGGCGCGTTGGAAGCCAGGGCACGCTGCGTGACGGGCCGCATGGCCTGGATCAGCATAAAGATGCCGATCCACAGTGCCAGGGTGAGGAAGAACGGTGCCAGTCCGGCCCCGTAGGACCCTGCTTTGGCCTGTGAGACGTTGCTGACGGCCACAGGATCGGCCATGACCTTCGACAGGCTGCTCTTCTGGGCGTCATCGGGATTGGGCACCTGGCCCGCGCCCTTGGCCAGCTCGGAGGCCAGGGTCCCGGCGCCGGTGGCGGCCGTGGCGGCGCCGTCCTCAAGCTGCGCCGCACCGCCGTCGAGCGTCCTGGCTCCTTCGGCGAGCTTCGCGGTGCCGTCAACGGCACTTTGCTCGCCAGCGGCCAGCGCGGAGGTCCCGGCGTGAAGCTGGTCAGCACCCGCGGACGCCTGTGAGATAGCGTTCGTCAGGGTTGGCGTGGCCGCCGCAAGCTTGGCGGCGCCGGCGCTCACCGCGGCCGAACCGTCCGCGAGCTGCTGGATCTGCCCCGCGTCGGACTGGACCTTCGCCTTGGCCTCCGCCACCGGCCCGGAAGCCGCCGCTTTGTCGAAGTCCGCCAGGATGCTGTCCGCCTGCGCCGGGGTGATGATCCCGGCAGCGACTAGCCGGCCGTTGGACTCCACCACCCGGTTGCGCAGGCCCTGGTCCGCCGCGTCCAATTGCACGACGACGTCCTGCACCTTCGAGTTGAGCGTTGCGTTACCGGCGGCCACCTGGGCGGCGCCGTCGGCCAGCTTTTGCGAATCCGCCGGCAAGGCGGCCGTCTTGTCCTTAAGCTGGCCGAGCCCGTCGCTGAGCTGTGCCGCGCCGGCGTCCAGCTGGCTGGCGCCGTCGCGCAGCTTGACCTGCCCGGCGTAGAGGTCACCGGCACCAGTGCTCAGCTGGGTGGTGCCGTCATGCAGGGTGACGGTGCCGTCGTGGAGCTTGCGGACACCATCGGACAGCTGCGCGGCACCGTCGGACGCCTTGACCATCTGGGTGTGGATGGTCCCGAAACCGGTGAGCAGTCGGTTGGCTGTTTCCTCGCCCACTTCCTTGGCCACGCTCGAGTGGACGGCAGTGGTCAGCTTCTCCACGATGGTGCTCAGCAGGTAGTTGTTGGCGTCGTTCGTGGTCACGTTGAGCATGGCCTGGTTGGCGGCGTCGAAGCTGCCAGGGGAGACGAGGTTGGCGGAGAAATCCTTAGGGATCTTCAGGGCGAAGGCATACTTTCCGCTGCTGACCCCCTGGTCGGCCTGCTCGGAGGAGTCCACGGACTGCCAGTTGAACACGTGCCCGTCGATGAGGTTGTCCGCCACCTCCCGGCCCGCCTGCAGCTGCGTTCCGTCGCCGGACGTGGCGCCGGTGTCCTCCACCACCAGTGCGGCGTCGATCTGGTCCAGGTTGCTGTAAGGATCCCAGTTGGCGTAAAGGTACACCGCCCCGTACAGCAGCGGCACCATGGTCAGGGCAATGATGGTCAGCTTGGGCAGCAGCCCGCCGGTCATGCGCTTGAGTTCGGAGCGGGCCAGCCGCAGCACAGTCACTTTGCGTCCTCTGTTTCGGTTTCAAGAGTGGATTTTTGGTCCACATCAAGGGACTTGGGGGCCGTTTTGCCTGCGTTATCTGGACAAAAACTCCCGTCAGTCGCAGAACGGGGGACGGCGTTGCCGATCGCCGCGGCGGGGCCCGTCCATTTGTCCGGGAGGGCAGCAACGGTGGCGACGACGGCGAGCGGCCGGCCGCCGTCGTACGCCAGCTCTTCGAGCCGCGGCAGCCAGTCCGCGGGATCCGCGCTGTGGCGGTCGGGGGAGTCCACCACGAGGAGGTCCGTGTGCGGGTTGGCGAGTGCAAGGGCTGTGAGCAGTTCGATGCGCCGGGCCGGGGCAAGCTGCTCGGTCCACAGGCCGGCGATGTCCTCGAACCGGTTGACCTTGAGCCACGGTTTGCTGAGCAGGGCGCCGCGGTAGCGCCGGGGGATCAGGGCGAGGTCCTCCGTAACGAGGTCCCGCACGCTCAGGTGCTGTTCGGGCTCATTGACCCCGGGAGAGTCCACGAGCGAGCTGGCCTGCCGGAGCTGCCTGGTCTTCGGCACGCCGTCCCAGAGGAGCTCGCCGGACGACGGTTTCATCCGGCCGCTCACGGTGAGCGCCAGCGCGGTCCGCTGGTCCTGGCGGGTGCTGGAAACCAGAAGCAACTCGCCGCGCCGTGCCTGGAGTGACGTCGGAGGGAGCAGATCGTCCCGCCGGCCTTTCACATGAAGCTGTCGAACCAAGAGCATGAAAGCCTTTCGCAGAGGTTACTCCTCAAGGCTAACTAAACTGACTGGTCAGTTCAAATAGACTCGGTGGGGTGTGACCAAGCAGTCAGGCCGAACGGACATTTGAGGCCCCGGATCCTCGCGGATCCGGGGCCTCACGTGTCCGTTCGCGCTGTTCTTAGAGGCCGTACTCCTCTAGCAGGCGCAGCCACACCTCGCTGACGGTGGGGTAGGACGGCACCGCGTGCCACAGCCGGTCCAGGGGCACCTGGCCCACCACGGCAATGGTGGCGGCGTGGAGGAGCTCGGCCACGTCCGGTCCTGCGAAGGTGGCCCCGAGAAGCACCTTCCTGTCCTCGTCCACCACCAGCTGGGCCCAGCCCTCGTAGTGCTCGGAATGCAGCGAGGACCCTGCCACGCTGATGGGTAGTTCCACCGAGGAGACGTTGTAGCCGTCCTTTTGCGCCCGCTCGACGGACCGGCCCACGCTCGCCAGCTCAGGATCCGTGAACACGACGTTGGGCACGGCGTGCTCGTTGGCCGTCTGCGCGAAGCGGCTCCACGGCTCCGGCGTCCCCTGCAGCTCACCCTTGGCGCGCGCCGCGATGGCATCCCCGGTGGCCCGCGCCGAGTATTTGCCCTGGTGCGTCAGCATCACTTTGCCGGCCGCGTCCCCCACCGCGTAGAGCCAGCGGCTGTTTCCGCCGTCGTCCTGGTGTTTGCCGGCCGCGACGTGGAGGCCTTCCACCAGGCCGGTGGTATCCGTGCGAAGCGGCGGCACTGGGCCGTCCGCCGGGCCAAGTCCCACGGTTTC
Organism: Arthrobacter oryzae; assembly: GCF_037911235.1. Taxonomy (GTDB): domain Bacteria; phylum Actinomycetota; class Actinomycetes; order Actinomycetales; family Micrococcaceae; genus Arthrobacter; species Arthrobacter oryzae_E. Next base: position 22,088 of record NZ_JBBLYW010000029.1, on the reverse strand, counting down.
GAGTCCCAAGCCACCAAGCGCGGGACGGCGGCCGGTGGCTACGAGGAGCCGCTCAGCCTGGATGGTCGCGCCGTCGGCCAGCTCGACAGTGAAGGAGCCATCCCCGTATCTGCTGACCCGCTCCGTGCCGGTGTTGAGGCGGACGTCCACGCCGTCAGCCCTGAGGCCGGCCAGTACCAGTTGCGCGGCTTCCTCCGGATACATGCTGAGCAGCCCGCCGCGGGCCACGAGCGTTACGGCAGAACCCAGCCGGGCGAATGCCTGCGCCAGCTCGGTGCCCGCCACTCCGCCGCCCAGGACCGCCAGGCTCCCCGGCACGCTGCGTGCGGAGGTGGCCTCGCGGGTGGTCCAGTAGTCGAGCCCCGCCAGGCCGTCAACCGGCGGCGGCGTAGGGGCCGAACCGGTGGACAGCACGACGGCGTGCCTCGCCGTGAGCTGGTAGCTGATGCCGTCCCGCCCGGCTACTTCGACGACGCGCGGGCCGGTCAAGCGGCCGCGGCCGCGGATCAGTTCGATCCCGGTGTCCTCCACCCATTTGACCTGGCCGTCGTCCTGCCAGTTCGACGTGAAGTAGTTCCGGCGCTTCAGGACGGCGGAGGCATCCAGGGTGCGGGTGACAGCTTCCTCGGCACCGGGGACCGTTTGGGCGCCGTGGAGGGCGGTTCCTGGCCGCAGCAACGCCTTGGACGGCATGCAGGCCCAGTAGGAGCACTCGCCCCCCACCAGCTCCGCTTCGATAAGAACCGCGGTCAGGCCGCCCTGGACCACGCGGTCCGCGACATTTTCCCCCACGGCTCCGGCACCGATCACAATGACATCGAATTCGCGTTCAACTCTGGCCGTCATGGCACCAGACTACGCCCGGCGCCGGACTGCACCCGGCGCTTGGAAACCCCTTTGTTGGGGCGCGGGAGCTTAACAGAAGGTGGGACATCCAATATTGTTGCTGTGAACCACTCCTTGCAGTGGTTCAGGACACTTGGTTAGGGGAACCCATGAGTACATCCGGCGTCGCCTCGCAGGCGCGGTTCAGTGCCCAGACCCGGCTCCGTGCACTTCAAGCGGACATCATGGACCTCATCCTGGAGCGCGAGCTCGATGCGGGTGATCCCCTTCCCACTGAAAACGAACTGGCTGTTGCCTTGGGCGTGGGCCGCAATACCCTCCGGGAATCCCTCAAGGTCCTCCAGGCGCTCGGGGTTGTGGAAATCCGGCACGGATTCGGCATGTTTGTGGCGCCCAGCAACTTTGATGCGTTGACGGATGGAATGACGTTCCGCGGCAGGCTGTCGCTACGCCACAAGGGCGACGAAGCCCTGGAGCTGGTGGATGTCCGGCAGGCCCTGGAATCGGGCCTGATCGGCGGCGCCATGGACGCGATGACTTCCAGCCAGCTGGCTGCGGTTGAGGAGTCCGTGGTCCAGATGGAGGAGCTGGCTGCCGCAGGGCAGACGTTTGTGGAAGCGGATGCGGAATTCCACCGGCTGTTGTTCGAGCCGCTCAACAACGCGCTGCTGGTCAGCCTGCTCGCGGTTTTCTGGAGGGTGTACCGGCAGATCAACCTGGAGGTCGGCGCCGGCACCGAGGACCTCACGGAGACAGCGGCCGCGCACCGCCGGATCTATGACGCCGTGGCCGGCGGGGACAAGGCCCTCGCTGCTGAACGGCTTAACCACCATTTCGACGGCATCCGTCATCGCATCTACGAAGTAGTAGGGAAGTAGGCTCTTCCGCAGCCGCGCGTCGCACAGCCGGCGTCGCGCCGACGTTCGCGCTGCAACAAACGGAAACAAACCGCACAACAAAAAAGATCCGCACCGGTTCGCCGGTGCGGATCTTTTTCTATTGTGCGCCCAAAGGGATTCGAACCCCTGACCTTCTGTTCCGTAGACAGACGCTCTATCCAGCTGAGCTATGGGCGCATTCTCGGCTCCGGGAGTTTTTCGTTCACCCCCGAACCTCGAATTACTTTACGCGAGTTGCCGCAGAGTTCCAAATCGAACCGCATGTAATCTGGACGACTAGACCGGTCTATGTGACCTTACTCACAAAAAGAACCATTTGGGGGTGTCCAGTTCCTTGATTTTCCGCGGTTTTTGGTTTTTTGCCCTCGGGACATCCCATGTCTGACCCAAAATTTTCAGTGGTCTAGAGCCCTAGCATTTAGGACACACCACTGAACCCGAGGAAGGGAACCGCAATGGGCGATCTCGCACGACTGCCGCTGCTTGAGAAAGCACCCACCACACATGCTGGCCTGCTGGCATGGGTCGAAGAGGTTGCAGAACTTACCCAGCCGGACCGGATCCACTGGGTTGACGGTACGGAAGAGGAATACACCCGGCTCACGGACGAACTGGTCGATGCCGGAACTCTGACCAGACTGAACCCGGAGCTGTTCCCGAACTCCTTCGCTGCCTTCTCCGATCCCGCCGACGTGGCGCGCGTTGAAGAGCAGACCTTCATCTGCTCCGAGAACGAGCGCGATGCCGGCTTTACGAACAACTGGATGGCACCGGCCGAGATGAAGCAGAAGCTTCGTGGCCTGTTTGCCGGCTCCATGCGCGGCCGCACCATGTACGTCATCCCGTTCGTCATGGGCCACCTCGACGCGGAAGATCCCAAGTTCGGCGTCGAGATCACCGACAGCGCCTACGTTGTGGCCTCCATGCGCATCATGGCCAACATCGGCACTGAGGTTCTCGACAAAATCACCGCAACGAACGCCTTCTTCGTTCCCGCGCTGCACTCCCTCGGCGCCCCCTTGGCCCCGGGCCAGGCGGATGTCGCATGGCCGTGCAACCCGGACAAGTGGATTGTCCACTTCCCGGAGGAGCGCTCCATCTGGTCCTTCGGCTCCGGTTACGGCGGAAACGCCCTCCTGGGCAAGAAGTGCTACGCCCTGCGCATCGCGTCCGTGATGGCCCGCGATGAGGGCTGGCTTGCGGAGCACATGCTCATCCTCAAGCTCACATCGCCGGAGAAGAAGTCGTACTACCTGTCCGCAGCCTTCCCCTCGGCCTGCGGCAAGACCAACCTCGCACTCCTCGACCCGACCATCGAAGGCTGGGAAGTCGAAACCCTCGGTGACGACATCACCTGGATGCGGATAGGCAAGGAAGGCGAACTGCGCGCCACCAACCCGGAGGCCGGCCTGTTCGGCGTTGCCCCGGGCACCGGCTGGGGAACCAACCCCAACGCCATGCGCGCCATCGCCAAGGGCCACAGCATCTTCACCAACGTCGCCCTCACGGACGACGGCGGGGTGTGGTGGGAAGGCATGACCGAGGACGTTCCGGCGCACCTGACCGACTGGGAGGGCAACTCCTGGACTCCTGATTCGGACAAGCCGGCCGCCCACCCGAACTCCCGCTTCTGCACGCCGATCTCGCAGATCGACATGCTGGCCGAGGAGTACTACAGCCCCGAGGGTGTGGAGCTTTCCGCCATCCTCTTCGGCGGCCGCCGCAAGACCACGGTTCCCCTGGTGACCCAGGCCCGGAGCTGGACCAACGGCATTTTCATGGGCTCCACGCTCTCCTCCGAGACCACGGCCGCAGCTGCCGGCCAGGTCGGCAGGCTTCGCCGCGACCCGATGGCCATGCTCCCGTTCATCGGCTACGACGCCGGCGACTACCTGAAGCACTGGATCAGCGTCTCAGGCAAGGCCAACCCGGAGCGCCTGCCGCATATCTTCCTGGTCAACTGGTTCCGCCGCACCGCCGACGGCGACTTCGCCTGGCCCGGCTTCGGCGACAACGCCCGTGTGCTCAAGTGGGCCATCGAGCGTCTCGAAGGCAAGGCCGACGCCGTCGAGACCCCGATCGGCTTCGTGCCGACAGGCGACTCGCTGGACCTCACCGGCCTGGATCTCACCCACGCCCACGTGGAAGAGGCCGTCCGTGTGGACCGCGAGGAATGGGACGCCGAGCTGGCCTCCATCGAAGAGTGGTACGCCAAGTTCGGAGACTCCCTGCCGGAGGCCCTGCGCGCCGAGCTCGAAGCCCTGAAGGAACGCATGGCTGACCACTAGCAGCCAGCAACAAACAGTGATTACGACGGCGGCGCCGCACCTTCCAGAAAAGGTGCGGCGCCGCCGTCGTACGTTGCGCGAACGGATCCTTAAGCCCAATAAGCGCGAACGGACACTGAAGCCCCGGGGCTCAAGTGTCCGTTCGCGCTTACCGATAGGGGAGGGGTCAGCTGGCCAGCCAGATGTCCGGGCCGAAGACTTCGTAGTGGATCTTCGTGGCCGGGATGCCCGCGTTGATGGCCTCGTTGCGGATGTGCTTCATGAACGGAAGCGGTCCGCAAAGGTACAGCGACGCGTTGGCGGGCAGGTCCACCTCGCGCAGCGACATAAACCCGGCGTTGGCACCGGCCTGCGGCTCCTCCAGCCACAGCTGGAGGTCGGCACCCTCAAGGCGTTCGACGTCGTCCGTCATCTGCCCGCGCAGGGCCCAGCTGTCCAGGGTGCTTTCCGCGTGCAGCACCAGTACCCGGCGGTCGGAACCGGCCTCGGCAAGTGACCGGAGGATGGAGGCCGTGGGGGTGCAGCCGATGCCGGCAGAGGCGAGGACCACCGGGCCGTCGCCGTCCTTGAGCGTGATCTCACCGTACGGGTTGGAGATCTCCAGGATGTCGCCCACCTCGACGCCGTGGTGCAGCACCGGGGACACCTCGCCGCCGTCGTCCAGCTTGGTGGTGAAGGTGCGGCTGGTGCCGGCGTCGTCGGAGAGGGAGTACTGGCGTACCTGGCGCAGGCCGTCCGGAAGCTGGACCTTGACGCTGACGTACTGTCCGGGAAGGGCGGCGGTGACGGGGGTGTCGTCTGCAGGCTCGAGGGTGAAGGTCATGGCGCCGGTGCCGGCGGGCGTCTTGGCGGCAACGCGCCAGGGGGTCCACATCTTGTCGTTGGCCTGGCTGGCGTAGAGGCCCTTCTCGATCTTGATGAGGGCATCCGCCATGAGCCAATACACCTCAGTCCATGCCTCGGCGATTTCCGGGGTGATGACCTCCGCGAGGTCCTCGGCAATGGCGGCGAAGAGGTGCTCGTAGACAACCTGGTATTGGGGTTCGGTGATGCCCAGGGAAGCGTGCTTGTGGGCGATCCGGGAGAGCACGGTTTCCGGGAGGGTGCCGGGGTTGTTCACCAGGTGCGTTGCGAAAGCGGCGATGCTTCCGGCCAGGGCCTGCTGCTGGTTGCCCGAGCGCTGGTTGGAGCGGCTGAACAGCCCGTCCAGCAGTTCAGGGTGGGCACCGAAGAGGCGGGCGTAGAACTTGGGGGTGATGTCGCCGATCCGGGATCCGACCAGCGGGAGGGTGGCCTCGATGACGGGGCGGGATTTGTCCGAGAGCATGTGAACTCCTGAGGTAAGGGCCCGGGGTCTTCGGCCGGACCGCGATCAATACATGTATTTGAAATACGAGTATTTGTACCTAAGTTCTACACGTCGTAGAAGAGATTTCCAAATCGGAGTTGCAGGGCCTCAGAGCCCGGGGCGGAGCCCGATCGCCTGGAAGACCGGCTCCATCTGGCGCGTGCCGGGAAGGCTGGACACCACAATGTCGTCCAGCTCCCGGTAGAAGGCCTCCCGCGCACGCGCCAGGGCGCCGCGAAGCCGGCATTCGTTGATGAGCGGGCAGTCCCCATTCAGGGAGTGGCAGTCGGCCGGATCGGTCCGGGTGTTCAGCTGCCGCAGGAGCTGGCCCACGGTGGCCCGGCGTCCGGCTGCGTTGAGCCTCGAGCCGCCGTTACGGCCCCGCTCGACGTCGATCACGCCAAGTTCCCGGAGCCTGGCCATCGCCTTGCTGACGTGGTTGTAGGGAGTGCCCACGGCGTCGGCGATGCTCTGGGTGGTCAGCAGGTTGCCATCCGGCGCGGCCGCCAGCACCATCATGGCGCGCAAGCTCACATCCGCGAAGGCGTTGATCTTCATGTCAGCAACCCCACTGGAGGTCTAGTCCACCCAGATGGCGGGCTCGCTGGAATCAGCTGCAAGCTGGCCAAATTCCCATTCGCGTGACTCTGCGTTGGGTTCGTAGGGCAGGACGGCGGCGAATACGGATCCGTCGCGGTGCTCGGCCGCGACGTGGATGGCGTCCGTGTCCTCTTCCAGCAGGGTGATGTCACAGACCACAGCCGCGGCGCGGAAATCGTCCCGGTTCTGCCGGAGCAGTTCGGTGAGGTCGCTGATCATCGTGTCGGCATCGAACTCGCCCTCGGAGCCGTCCTCGGCGTCAGCCGGCGTGACGGCGACAAGGCGGACCTCGCCGTCGTTCTCCACCACCAGGGCGAACGGCAGGAAGCCGCCGTTGCGCCCGAGCTGCTCCTGCGCCGCGCCGACGCCGGTGCCCAGCAGGTTCTCCAGGTCGGTGGCCGTGGCTTCGGGCACCGAGTCCCGCCAGGACGTTACGGGACGTTCAGTCATGCGGGCGGCCTAGCCGTTGACCAGGGCCAGCACACGGTCGCGGATGCGTTCCATGGTGGCCCGGTCCGTGGCCTCGGCGTTCAGGCGGAGGAACGGTTCGGTGTTGGACGGACGCAGGTTGAACCACCAGCTGCCGTCGCGGGCCGTGAAGGTGCTGCCGTCCAACAGGTCGATCTCCACGTCTTCGCCGTCAAAGTCGGCGCGAACACGCTCCACGGCTGCTGCTTTGTCCTCAATTTCGGAGTTGATTTCCCCGGAGGACACATACGGCTCGTACTCGTGGCCAAGTTCAGACAACGGGCGGTCCTGCTCGCCGAGGGCGGCCAGGACATGCATCGCGGCAAGCATGCCGGTGTCCGCATTCCAGAAATCGCGGAAGTAGAAGTGTGCCGAGTGCTCGCCGCCGAAGACAGCGCCTTCCTCGGCCATCACGGCCTTGATGAACGAGTGGCCGACCCGCGTGCGGACCGCGCGGCCGCCGTCGTGCACCACGAGTTCAGGGACGGCCTTGGAGGTCAGCAGGTTGTGGATGATGGTGGGCGTTTCCTCGCCCTGCGCCCTGGCGCGCGCGATTTCGCGGCGGGCCACCATTCCGGTGATGGCCGACGGCGACACGGGGTTGCCCTTCTCGTCGATGACAAAGCAGCGGTCGGCGTCGCCGTCGAACGCCAGCCCGATGTCGGCGCCGTGTTCGACGACGGCGGCCTGGAGGTCCAGCAGGTTTTCCGGTTCGAGCGGGTTGGCCGGGTGGTTCGGGAAGGAGCCGTCCAGTTCGAAGTACAGGGGGATGATGTCGAACGGCAGCTTGGGCAGGAGGGCGTCGCCGAGTACCGCAGGGGTGGTCAGGCCGGCCATGCCGTTTCCGGCGTCGACAACCACCTTCAGGGGGCGGGATCCCTCGAGGTCAACGAGCTTGCGGAGGTATTCGGCGTAGTCCTTCAGGACATCGTGGACGCCGATCAGGCCGCGCTTGGCGGCGGCCGGGATGGACCCGGCGTGGAGGTAGTCCTCCGCACGGGCCTGGATTTCCTTCAGGCCTGATTCCGAGGAGATCGGCTGGGCGCCGGCCTTGGACATTTTGATGCCGTTGTACTCGGCGGGGTTGTGGCTGGCGGTGAACGTGGCACCGGCCGCGTTGAGCGCGCCGCAGGCGTAGTAGAGCTCGTCGGTGGAGATGAGATCCAGGAGCTGGACGTTGGCTCCGCGGGTGGCGGCACCGTTGGCGAATGCCTTGCTGAACTCAGGGGAGGAGGGGCGCATGTCGCCGCCCACCAGAACCGTCTGGCCCTCGAGCTTCAAAACATCCACGAACGCGGCGCCTACGGCTTCGACGATTTCGGCGGTAATGGACTCGCCCACAATGCCACGCACGTCGTAGGCCTTGAACGATGCCGAAAGGTCAAAAGTCTTTGTCTGGTCGCTAGTCACGCATTCCATCTTACGTTGAAGCGCACAATGGCTGTGGAGGAGTAGCTGCGTTACGCGGGAGCGCGGCTTTCCACATGTCCGCAGGCCCGACTTCCCGGCTGTCCGAGGGGGCTGGGATACTGAATCAATGGCCAATAACCAGAATGCTGCTGTCCTGTCCGCTTCCGCCGACCTCCCCGCGGGCGGGAAAGGGACCCGGGACCAGGCGCTGGAGGTGCTGCGGGGACTGGTGGGTCATCCGGAGGCCAGCTTCCATGACGGGCAGTTCGAAGCCATTGAGGCGCTGGTCGACGGCGGCCGGCGGGCCCTGGTGGTCCAGCGTACGGGCTGGGGAAAGTCGGCTGTCTACTTTGTGGCGTCGCTGCTGCTCCGGCGCCGCGGTGCCGGCCCCACCCTGATCGTTTCGCCGCTGCTCGCCCTGATGCGGGACCAGGTGGCGGCAGCTGCCCGGGCAGGAGTCCGCGCCGTCGCCATCAACTCCGCCAACCAGCTCGAATGGGACACTGTCCGCGAACAGCTCGCCGCGGACGAGGTGGACGTGCTGCTCGTTTCCCCGGAGCGGCTCACCAATCCTTCCTTCCGGGAGAACCAGCTCCCCGAGCTGATCCGCCGCACCGGGCTCCTGGTGATTGACGAGGCACATTGCATCTCCGACTGGGGCCATGACTTCCGCCCGGACTACCGGCGCATCGCGGACCTCATCACCCAGCTGCCGGACACCGTGCCCGTGCTGGCTACCACTGCCACCGCCAACTCCCGGGTGGTCCACGACATCGAAGAGCAGCTGGGCGACGGCGTGCTGACCATCCGCGGTGCACTGGGCCGTGAATCGCTCCGGCTTGGCGTGCTGAACCTGCCGGATTCCCGCGACCGGCTGGGCTGGCTGCTGACCCACCTGGCGGACCTGCCCGGCAGCGGCATCATCTACACCCTCACGGTCTCGGCGGCGGAGGATACCGCGAGGCTGCTCGCAGAAGCGGGCCACGAGGTGCTCGCCTACACGGGCCGCACCGATCCCGCGGACCGCGAACGGGCGGAGCAGCTCCTGAAGGACAACCAGGTCAAGGCGCTGGTGGCCACTTCGGCCCTGGGCATGGGCTTCGACAAGCCGGACCTGGGCTTCGTGGTGCACCTTGGCGCCCCGTCTTCACCGGTGGCGTACTACCAGCAGGTGGGCCGTGCCGGGCGTGGCGCGGCCAACGCCGACGTCCTGCTGCTGCCCGGCTCCGAGGACCGCGACATCTGGCAGTACTTTGCCACAGCGTCCATGCCGTCCGAGGAAAAGGCCGCGGCCGTCCTCACTGCGCTGGCCGAGGCCGGCGCCGCCGTGTCCACTGTGGCCCTCGAAGCGCGCGTGGACCTGAGGCGCACTCCTTTGGAACTGCTGCTCAAGGTCCTGTCCGTGGACGGCGCCGTGGAGCGGGTGGGCGGCGGCTGGCGCTCCACCGGCCAGCCCTGGACCTACGACGCCGAACGCTACACCCGCATCGCCGAGGCCCGTGTGGACGAACAGGACTCCATGGTGATTTACCAGGACACCGCCGGCTGCCGGATGGAGTACATCACCTCGGTCCTGGACGATGAAACAGCCCGTGCCTGCGGCCGCTGTGACAACTGCGCGGGACGCTGGTTCCCGGCGGACATCTCCTCTTCAGCCACGGAAGCAGCCGGGCAGACGCTCAGCCGCGCAGGCGTGGCGCTGGAACCGCGGCTGCAGTGGCCCAGCGGCATGGACAGGCTCGGCGTCACCGTCAAGGGCAAGATCAAGCCGGAGGAAAGCCTCGCCGAGGGCCGGGTGCTGGCCCGCCTGACGGACCTCGGCTGGGGCGGAGCGCTGCGGGAAACCTTCGCCTCCGGAGCTCCGGACCGCGAAGTGGACCCCGCCATGCTTCAGGCCTGCGTGCAGGTGCTCCGTGAGTGGGGCGCCGGGAACGGACGCAACCCCGGCTGGAGCGGCGCCGGACGTCCGGCAGCCATTGTCAGCATCCCGTCACGCAGCAAACCCGCGCTGGTCGACTCCCTGGCGCGCGGCATTTCCGGGATAGGCCGCATACCGTACCTGGGCCAGCTGCAGCTGGAACACGGCGGTCCCACCGGCGGACGAGGCGGCAACAGCGCCTACCGGCTGGCGGGAGTCTGGGACCGGCTCGTGGTGGGGCCCGAACTGGAAGCGGCACTGGCCGGCGTTCAGGGGCAGAGCATCATGCTGGTGGACGATCTCACGGACAGCCGCTGGACGGTCACCGTTGCGGGCCGGGCACTGCGCCGGGCCGGGGCAGGGGCCGTGCTTCCCCTCGTGCTGGGACAGGCGGGCTAGGACAGGCCGGCCAGGACAGACAGGAGCCCGGCGAACGCTCCGCGTAAGCGGCGGACTTATTTCTGGCACCGCGCCGGACACGCCTATAGGATCGGCGGATGAGTCCAGGCCGGGAGCCATGAGCGAACCCCAGAGCAACGCCGCTGCGGCGGTCCGCCAGGAGTGGCAGCCCCGGCTGGCCCTGCTGGTGGCGGCGACCTTCTTCATGGAATTCCTGGACGGCACGGTGCTGACCACGGCCATACCCAGTATTGCCGCAGATTTCGCCGTTGCCCCCGCGGACGTCAACATCACCATGACGGCCTACCTCATGACGGTGGCCATGGGCATTCCCGTGAGCGGCTGGCTTGCCGAGCGCGTGGGCGCCCGCCGCGTCTTCTGTGCCGCCATCGCCGTCTTCACCATTGCCTCCCTGCTGTGCGGCCTGAGCCAGGACCTGACCATGCTCACCGTCAGCCGCGTCCTGCAGGGCGCGGGCGGGGCCATGATGGTGCCGGTGGGGACGCTCGTGGTGCTCCGCCGGACACCCAAGGAGGACCTGCTGAGGGCCACTGCCTACCTCGTGTGGCCCGGGCTGCTGGCGCCCGTCCTGGCCCCGCTGGTGGGCGGGGCGCTGACCACGTTCCTGTCATGGCACTGGATCTTCCTGATCAACATTCCGCTGGGCCTGGCCGCCTTCATTGCCGCCCTGAGGCTGGTTCCGCAGGGAGCCGGCGACCAGTCCCGCCGCCTTGACTGGGTTGGACTGCTGCTGACAACGGCCGGAGTGGGCTTCCTGGTGGTGGGGCTCGAACTTGCCACTGCCCACCCATCCGAACCCTTCGGTGCGATCAGCGTGGCCGCTGGCCTCACCGCCATCGCCGGCGCGGTCTTGTGGCTGCGGCGCACGCCCAACCCCCTCTTCCAGCTGAATGTTTTTGGCACCCGGACGTTCCGCGCCACGTCTACCGGCGGCTTCGTCTACCGCCTGACCATCAGCGCGGTACCGTTCCTGCTTCCGCTGATGTTCCAGGACGGGTTCGGCTGGGACCCGCTGCATGCCGGCGTCATGGTGGCGGCGGTCTTCATCGGCAACATCGGCATCAAACCGGCAACCACGCCGCTCATCCGCAGGTTCGGCTTCAAACCCGTCCTGGTCTTCGCGTCGCTCGCGTCGGCTGTCACGTTTGCAGTGTGCGCCCTGCTGGACGCCGGCACCCCGGAACCGCTGATCTTTGCCTTGCTGGTCTTCAGCGGCGCCTTCCGCTCCATCGGATTTTCGGCCTACGCCTCCATCCAGTACGCCGACATCGTCCCCGGACAGCTGCCGTCCGCCAACGCGATTTCGGCCACTTTGGTCCAGCTGGCGGCCGGCGCGGGCATCGCCGTCGGTGCCTTGTTCCTCCGGCTCTTCGCCGAACCCGGCGCTTTCGGGTCCGACCCCGTTGCACCCTACCGGGGCGCGTTTGTGGCCATTGCTGTGCTGATGCTGCTGAGCACCGCGGACAGCCTGGCGCTGCACCGGCAGGCCGGTGCCGACGTCAGCCGCGGGCGGTCAGGAGCCCCGAAGGCCGCGAACCCCTAAGATTCCGCCGGCACCCCAGGCACCGCCGAGGACTCCGGCGGCGCCCCGGACTCCAGCACCGCCATGGCGGCGTTGTGGCCGCCGATGGCGCTGACCGCTCCGCCCCGTCGCGCCCCGGAGCCGCAGAGAAGGACCCGGGGATCGTCCGTGGCCACCCCCCAGCGCAGGGCGGGGGTATCCAGTGGAGCATCGTCTTCCGCGAACGGCCAGTCGAGGCCGCCGTGGAAGATGTTGCCGCGCGGCATGCCCACGGCGCGCTGGATATCCAGCGTGGTCTTCGTTTCGATGCACGGGGTTCCGTCCGCGCCAATGAGCAGCAGGTCCTCGATCGGCTCCGCCAGCACCGAGTTGAGGGATTTCACGACGGCGGCCTGCAGCACCGCCCGCATCGCCTCGTTGTTCTCTGCCGTGATGAGCCTGTCCGGCACGTGCAGCCCGAAGACGGTCAGGGTGTGGGCGCCGGAAGCCTGCAGTTCCGGCGAGAGGATGGTGGGGTCGGTCAGCGAATGGCAGTAGATTTCGCAGGGCAGCGGGCCCGGGACCGTTCCCTGCTCGGCGGCCTGGTAGGCATCATGCAGCTGCGTCCAGGTCTCGTTGATGTGGAAGGTTCCGCCGAAGGCCGCCTCCGAGCTGACGCCGCGGTCCAGCAGCGTTGGCAGGCGCTTGAGCAGGAGGTTCACCTTGACCTGGGAACCCTCGCGCCTGTGGTTGGGGTTCGCAGGCTCACCGCCGCCCGCGCCGCGCAACCTGTCCAGCACGGCGGGGGCCACGTTGGACAGCACCCACTCGGCGGAGGCGGAGCGTTCCCGGCCGTCGTGGTGGTAGGCCACCGTTCCGCCGGGACGGATGCCCGTGACCTCGGCGGACGTCAGGACGGTGGCGCCGGCCTCGCGGGCGGCCCGCTCCAGCTCGCCGGACACGGCCCCCATGCCGCCGATGGGAACATCCCAGTCGCCGGTCCCGCCGCCCAGGACGTGGTACAGGAAACAGATGTTCTGCTGCAGGTCTGCGCTGTCAGCCCGGGCAAACGTGCCGATCAGGGCATCGGTCAGCACCACGCCGCGCACCAGGTCGCTGTCCAGCCCGCGGGTGATGGCTTCCCCAAGCGGCCGTTCTATGACCGACTCCCAGACGTCTCCTGCGCCGGCAGCCTCGGCGAGTCGCCTGGCCTCGGAACGGGTGGGCAGCGGCGAGGTCATGGTGGGCCACAGTGCTCCGGTGAGCTTCCGGCAGTCTGCATAGAACCGCTCAAAGGCCGCGGCCTCGGCGGCCGGGGCGCCCACCGAAGCAAAGGACAGGGCCGTGGCCTCCGCGTCTCCGTTGTCGATCAGGAGTCCACGGCCGGGGCTGCCCGGGTCCGGCGTGTAGGAAGAGTAGCGGCGGCGTGCCAGCCGGATGCGCAGACCCAGGTCGTCGATGATTTGCTGCGGCAGCAGGCTGACCAGGTAGGAGTACCGCGAAAGCCGGGCGTCGACGCCGTCGAACGCCTGGGCGGATACCGCCGCTCCGCCGGCATGGTCCAGTTTCTCCAGCAGCAGGACGTCCCGGCCGGCAAGAGCCAGATAGGCGGCAGCCGCCAGGCCGTTGTGTCCGCCGCCGACAATGACCACGTCATGATTGCTGCTGCTCGCCATGGGCCCATCCTGTCATGGCGCCATGTCCACGCGGGGACGCAAAAGGCCCCGGTCCAGGGACCGGGGCCAAACGCGGAGACGGGGGGATTTGAACCCCCGGTGGAGTTGTGCCCCACACTTCATTAGCAGTGAAGCCCATTCGGCCGCTCTGGCACGTCTCCAATTGCTATTCCTAGCCCACCAAGGATACGCAGAACGGGCCATCCAGTGCAAAACGGCCCCGCGCGGTCAGGATCGCCGCACGAACCGAGGCCGGCAGGGGAACGCCGCAGGCGAACGCAGCCCCGGCTAGCTTCCGGAGTGGCCCGCCAAGGAACGCCAGAGGAAATGCTGGCTCCGGCTCTGCAATGCGGCTGCCTGCCGGTTGTCCGAGGCGCCGGCGTGTCCGCCTTCCAGGGCCTCGTGGAACCAGACATTGGGGATGCCCATTGCCTGCATCCGGGCGGCCATCTTGCGTGCCTGCACGGGGCCCACCCGGTCATCGGACGTTGCGGTCCAGATGAAGGTCTCCGGGTAATCCACGCCGTCGCGGAGGAGGTGGTAGGGCGAGAACGTCCGGATGAACTCCCAGTCCTCGGCCACGTCCGGGTCCCCGTATTCGGCGATCCAGGAATGGCCGGCGGACAGCTTGGTGTAGCGGCGCATGTCCAGGAGCGGCACCCCGCAGGACACGGCACCGAACAGTTCCGGGTACCGGGTGAGCATGTTGCCCACCAGCAGGCCGCCGTTGGAGCCGCCCACGCAGCCGAGGCGTTCCTTGGACGTGACTCCCCGCGAGATCAAATCCCTGGCCACGGCAGCGAAGTCCTCGAACGCGCGGTGGCGCTTTTCCTGCAGGGCGGCGCGGTGCCACGAGGGTCCGTATTCGCCGCCGCCGCGGATGTTGGCCACCACGTAGACGCCGCCGCGGCTGTGGGCGGGACCCTCGCCAGCACCCCTGTCTTCGCCTGTCCCTTGGACTCCGCCCGCTGCGTCCGTCCGGCGTTCCAGCCACGCCCGGCCGATCGCGCCGCTGTAGGCCGGGGTCCGGGAGACCTCAAACCCGCCGTAGCCGGACAGCTGCGTGGGGTTCTGGCCGTCGAGCACCAGGTCCCTGGACGCCACCTGGAAGTACGGGACCCGCGTCCCGTCCTCCGATACCGCGAAATGCTGCTGGACCTCGTAGGCGGAGTCATCGAAATAGGACGGTGAGGTGCGGACCACCTCGTGTGAGCTGACCACGCTGCCGCTGTCGCCGCGGCGCAGTGTGCCCCGGGTGAGCGTGCTGGGCGTCGTGAAACCGGTGGCCACGAGCCAGAAGTCGTTCCCGGCTCCGGGGGCTTCACCTTCCGGGACCTGCACGCTGCCGCCGGTCCCGTCGTCGTCCGTCCCGTCGTCGTCCACACCGGGGGCGTCGTCCTCATCGTCGACGGCGAAGGCGTTGACGTCGTGCATGGGCGGGCACGCGTCCAGGAGCGTGGACGCCCAGGCGGAGCCGGTGCCGGGCCGCTCCGGATCCAGGACGCGGATCTCGGAGGAGACATCCCGCAGCAGGTTCAGGAGCAGGAAGTTCCGGGTCCAGCTCCAGGACTGCAGCGAGGTGTGCTCGTCCGGGGTGAACAGGACCACGAGTTCGCGGCTGCCGGCAAGGTAGTCCTCGAAGTTCGCAGCGAGCAGGGAGCCGGCCGGGTACGTGCGGCCGTTGACGGCCCAGTCGCCCTGCGGACGGAAAAGCAGCCACTCACGGTGCACGCTCAGATTCACATCGGTGGGGGCGTCGATGACAACCCAGGATCCGTCACGCAGCACGGACGTGCTCTTGTTGAAGAAGCTGATCCAGTCCATGGCGAAGGTCCGCTCAAACCCCGGCGTGGAGTCATGGGCCACCAGTGCCATCATGTGGTCTTCGGGAATTTCAAACACCCGCTCGGCTGCCGCCAGCGACCCGCCGCGGGCGAGCTTGACGGCGGTGCGGGCGTAGGACGACGAGGTCTTGGGCATGCCTTCCGCGGTGCTGGAGACCAGCAGTGTGTCCCGGTCCAGCCAGGAAGCGTTGCCCTTGGCCGTGGGCAGGTCGAATCCTCCGGACTCCGGGTCCACGAACGTCCGGGTCTCGACGTCGAACTCGCGGTAGCGGTTGGCGTCGCCGCCGTCGGGGGAGAGGGCCAGCAGCGCCAGCCGGTGCGGTTCGCCGGGAGCGGGGCGGAGGAAATTGGCGCCGTGGAAAACCCACTCTTCGCCTTCGGCAACGGCCAGCGCGTCGACATCCAGGAGCACGTCCCATGCAGGCTGCCCGCTCCGGTAGCTCTCCCAGGACGTCCGGCGCCACAGCCCCTTCGGGTTCTGCCCGTCACGCCAGAAGTTGTAGTACCAGTCGCCGTGCTTGCCCACCATGGCAATCTTGTCCGTGGAGTCCAGCACCTCCAGGATGCGGCTCTCAAGCCTCGCGTAGTCGGCGTCTTCAAGCAGGTCCTCGGTGCGGGCGTTCTGTTCGCGGACCCAGGCCAGCGGTTCCTCGCCGTAGATCTCCTCAAGCCAGGTATTCTCGTCAGTCGGTTCGGGCGCTTTCCCGGAGGCGGAAGAGGCGCCGGACACGGGCGGGTGATCAGCTGCTGTGGTGGTCATGGGCCCTACCAAACAGCATCCGCGCGCAGCTAGCAAGTCACATGCGGATACTCTGGAAGGCGTGGGCACATCGCAAAGCATCCGGACAGCACTACTAGGGGCCGGACCCCGCGGCACCAGTGTCCTGGAGCGGCTCCTGGCCAATTGGCGGCTCAGGAACCCCTCCGCATCCGGGACTTCCGGACCCCAGAGCGCCGAGGATCTCCCCGCCGCCAGCCTCCACATCGACGTGGTGGACCCGTACCCGGCCGGTCCGGGCCACGTGTGGCAGCCCGGCCAGTCCCGGCTGTACCTGATGAACACGCAATCGTTTTATCCCACCGTCATTCCCGAGGACCCTGAACTGGCGGCACCGGTGGCCGGCAGCACGTTCGAGAAATGGCGGGCAGCCCAGCAGCACAGCCCCCACCCTTCGCTCACCGAGGACGAACGCCACGAACTCGCCGGCCTCGGATCCCGGGATTTTCCGAGCCGTGCGCTGTACGGCCGCTACCTCCGCGCCACCCTCGACGGACTGCTTGCGCACCTTCCGGAGGGCGTCACCGTCCAGTTCCACCGCACCACCGCCACGGCCGTGCGGTCGGCAGGAGACCGAACGTTCGACGTCGAACTCGCGGACGGCGGGCCGCTCACCGTCGGTTCCGTGGTGCTGGCCCTGGGACACCTGGATTCCAGGCTCAACGCCGAGCAGCGCGAGCTCCAGGCTGGCGCCAGCCAGCTGGGGCTCCTGTACGTACCGCCAGCGGTACCGGCCGACGTCGACTGGTCCGTGGTGCCGGAAGGCCAGCCCGTGCTGGTCCGCGGCATGGGGCTGAACTTCTTCGATGTGATGGGCCAGCTCACCGAAGGCCGCGGCGGGAAGTTTGTGGCAGCGGACGGCGACGGCACGGCCCGACTGGCGTACATCCCGTCCGGCGACGAGCCGCTGATCATTGCCGCGTCCCGGCGCGGGACACCGTACCGGGCCAAAGCCGACCTTGCGGGGTACTACCCGTCCGGTGTGACGCTCCGGTACTGCACCGAGACGGCGGTAGGGCGGTTCGCCGCCGCGGGAATCACCCCCGCCTTCGATCATGACCTCTGGCCCCTGCTCCAGCGGGACGCGCTCTGGGCCTACTACTCCACGCTGGTCCGGACCAGCGTGGACGCCGTCACCGAGCCCGAAGCATTCCTGGCCCTGCTCCAGGAAGCGATGCGGCCGCACGCCCACAGCGTTTCCCACTGGGAAGCCGAGGCGGACGCCCTGGTTGCCCGGCACGTGGTGCCGGACCAGCGCCTGAACCTCCCCGGCCTGGCGGCACCTTTGGCGGGGCGGAGCTTCGCTTCGCAGTCGGAGGTGGATGCCGCCGTCGTCCACTACCTGCTCGATGACGCCCGGCGCTCGGCGCTCGGGGAGGACGACCCCGTGAAGATGGCCATCGGGGCGCTGCATCACGGCAGGGCGGTGCTGAAATCCGCGGTGGCCGACGGCGGCATCACCGACGAGTCCTGGGTCGCCGGCCTGCGCGGCTGGTTTGAATCGTTCGTCGAAGGGCTGGCCAGCGGACCGCCGGCCGTCCGGGCGGAACAGCTCGCGGCGCTCGCCCGGGCCGGAGTGGCGAGTTTCGTGGGGCCGGACCCGAAGTTTTCGCTGGATCGCTCCGCCGGCACCTTCACGGCCGCATCCCCGTGGGTGAGGGACGGGGCTGTCCAAGCCCGCGCGATGATCGAGGCACTTGCTCCCGCCAACAGGGTTTCCGTCAACGTGTCGCCGGTGCTGGAGCAGCTCCTGGCGGACGGCCTGGTCCGGCCACGGCTGATGATGACCGTGGAAGGGGCGCCGGTGGAGACCACGGGGCTGGATGTCAGCCCGCACCCTTACCGTCCGGTGGGCGCCAACGGATCGGTCACCGAGGGGCTGTATGTGCTGGGCCTGCAGCTGTCCGCCGCTCAGTGGGGCACGGCCATCGCCGCGGAGGCGCGGCCGCAGGAAGGGCCGGTGTACCGCAGCGGCCAGCGCACCCTCCGGGACGCCGACGAGATAGCCCGCCACATCCTCGACTGCTGACCCGGCCTCCCGCATCCTGAACGCTCTCTCACTTCCTGCGGCTGAATCCAGAACGCTCTCTCACTTCCTTCGACGAAGTGAGAGAGCGTTGCAGGAGAACCGGCAGGAGGTGAGAGAGCGTCGCAGGGACACAAGAAACATGCCCCGCGTCCGGTGCCGGGAGTCCGAGGGGATTCCCGGCCCCGGGGCGGGGCATGTTCAGTGACAGTCAGGCCGGAAAACTAGCCTTTCAAGCACTTCTGGTACTGGAGCCAAGCCAGGCTGT
Source organism: Arthrobacter oryzae (assembly GCF_037911235.1). Classification (GTDB taxonomy): domain Bacteria; phylum Actinomycetota; class Actinomycetes; order Actinomycetales; family Micrococcaceae; genus Arthrobacter; species Arthrobacter oryzae_E. The sequence continues at coordinate 3,798 of NZ_JBBLYW010000029.1, read as the reverse complement.
ACTTGACCCAGCCCGCGAAGTCGTACCACTTGGTGGGCGGCACGGGGGCGGTGCAGACCGGCGGCACCGGGCCGCTGTCGGCAACCTGGACTGCGGCCTTGACCACGGTCCCCGATTCAGTTGCGGTGAGCACCAGGGTGCCGGCGCCTGCCGCCGCACCGGCCGGGACCTTCACGTCCACGGCCGCAGCCCCGCCGGACACCGGGATGGTGCCGAGCTGCGTCACGGTACCCGCGGCGTCCGTGAAGGAGGCCGCCAGCGAGGTGTTGACCGGGCTGCCCAGGGACGTGAGATCCAGCTTGGAGACCGCCAGGGTGATGGAGTCGCCTGCCTTGACCTCCGCTGCCGTGGTGTTCACGACGGCCACGGTCCGGCGGGCAAAGTCCGGCGATGCCGGGTTGTGCTCCTGCAGGTACTTGATCCAGGCGTCACGGTCCACGAGGCCCGAGTCCTCAGTGCCGGTTCCTTCCTTGAAGATCCGGAAGTTGTCGCCGCCGGTTGCCAGGAAGCTGAACGTGCCGACCCGGTAGGTCTTGGCCGGGTCGATCAGCGAGCCGTTGATCCGAATGGAGGTGATGCGGTCACCCGCGGCGCGTGCGGCGTCGTAGGTGTAGTTGACGTTCTTGGACAACCCCAGCTGCTGGTAGGCCCGGCTCGGGACCGTTCCGTCCGGGTTGGTCTGCCACTGCTGTTCCAGGAGCGTCTTGAACTGCGCCCCGGTCAGGGACGTGGTCCAGAGGTTGTTCACGAATGGAAGCACGGCATTCGCCTCCGCGTAGGTGATGGTTCCGTCCGGCGCGAAGTACAGCTCGTTGCGCAGGCCGCCGGGGTTTACGACGCCGATTTCGGCGGCCCCGAGGTCCGGCGCCTTGAGCGCATCCACGAGTGAGTCGGCCACGAGGTTGCCCAGGGTCGATTCGTTCGCGCGGTCGTCACGGGACGCCGGGCTGGTGGCCGTGGCGGGCGTGAAGGCCGTGGTGATATCAGCGGTGACCTTGCCGACCGGCTGGTTGCCGATCACGGCGGCGTCGGCGATCGCCTTGTCAACGATCGCCTTGACTGCTGCCACGCGCGGGTACCTGGCCACCAGGTCTGCGGCCGTCTCCGTCGTGGTGGGCACGGTGCGCTTGACGTTGCCGGCTTTGTAGGCGGTCACCTGCATGCTCGCGGTGTCCACTGTCAGCTGGATCTGGCCGATGAACTCGCCGTAGCTGCCGGTCTGGACGACGGGGCGCGTCTTACCGGTCGGCTGGCCGCCGGCATCCAGGACCGGAGCATCCCAGGCGTACTGCTTGTGGGTGTGGCCGGTGAAGATGGCGTCCACCTCGGGTGAGGTTTCGTTGACGAGCTTGGCGAAGGGGCCGCCGGCGGCGACTTCCTGCTCCAAGGTTGAGCCGTCGGGAGTGCCGGATCCGGCGCCGTCGTGGTTTTCCACGATGATGACGTCGGCGAGCTTGTCGGCAGTGATCTTTGCGGCAACACGGTTGATCGCGTCAACGGGATCGCCGAAATCAAGCTCGGTGATGCCGGCGGGCGTGACCAGCGAGGGCACTTCCTGGGTGACGGTGCCGATCACGGCCACCTTGACGCCGTTCATCTCCAGCACCGTGTATTCCGGCAGGGCCGGTTCCGTGGTGCCCTTCTTGTAGACGTTGGCGCCGAGGTACGGGAATTTTGCGTTCGTACCGCCCGCGACGACGCGGTCGCGCAGGTCCGCCCAGCCGCCGTCGAACTCGTGGTTGCCCACTGCGGAGGTGCGCAGCTCGAGGGCGTTCAGCACGTCGATGGTGGGCTGGTCCTTGGCGACTGCGGAGGCGAACAGCGAGGCTCCGATGTTGTCTCCGGCGGACAGGAAAGCGGTGGCCCCCGGCGCGGCGGCTTCCCGGAGCTTTTCGAGGGTGGCGGCGAACAGGACCGTGTTGGAGTCGATGCGTCCGTGGAAATCGTTGATGCCCAGGAAGTTCAGGTCCACGCTGGCAGGTGTGACCGGCAGGTCAACGCCCACCACCACGGGATCGTGGTCGCTGGCCCGGAACTGGTCCGGCGCATAGTAGTTGGTCACATTGTTGTTATACCGGCTGTACTCCAGCGCAACCGACTCCACGGAGTTGATGTTCCAGATGTCGGCGCCGGTGACCACCGAGTTCGCGCCCGGCGAGGCAAGGACATGGTCCAGGGAACCCACCAGGCCGCCGAACAGGTAGGAGTGCTTGGCGGAGCCGTCGGCGTTCCGGGCCTTCTCGTCCTGGTTGACGTATCCGGCGGCCGTGAGGAGGTTGAGGGGATCCTCCTTGGCGTACGCGTTGAAGTCGCCCATCAGGAAGACCTTGTCCGTGCCCTTCGAGGCCTGCAGGTCATTCGAGAAGGCGAGCAGCGACTTGGCCTGCTCGGTGCGGGCCAGGTTTGAGGCGCCCTGGCCCTTGTCGGTGTCCTCGGGCGTCGCGGCCGAGCCCTTGGACTTGAAGTGGTTGGCGATGGCGATGAACTTCTTGTCATCGGACGCGCCAACCGGCTTGAAGACCTGGGCCAGCGGCTTCCGGGCACTGGCGAAGGCCACGGTGTCGTTGTGGATGATCGATTCGCCCACCGGCTCCGCAACGGCCTTCTTGTAGATAAATGCTGTGCGGATCATGTCCTCATCGGCCAGCGGGGGAGCGTTGGCGGGCGTGCGGACGTAGTCCCAGATTCCGGGTGTGGGAACGTTCAGGGCTTCCACCAGCTTGGCCAGGGCGTCGTCGCGGTCCTTGCCGAACTGTGCTGAGTTCTCCACTTCCATCAGGGACACGACGTCGGCGCCGGACTTGCCGATTGCAGCCACGATTTTGTCCTGCTGGCGCTTGAGGTTCTCTGCGTTCGCGGCGCCGCGGGCGTCACAGCCGCCCTTGACGGTGATGGGGTTGCCGTCACGGTCGGTGTAGAACGTGCAGCCGGTGAGCGTGTCGCCGGTGGTGGGGAAGTAGTTCAGCACGTTGAAGGAAGCAATTTTCAGGTTGCCTCCGACGGCGGCAGGAGCCTCGGTGCGGGTGGCGCCGAAGGTTGCGGGCTGGATGATGCCGGCGTTTTCCGGCGTCAGGTGGGTCAGCGGCTGGAACTTCCACGAGTTGTTGGCGTAACTGAGCACCACATCGGTCTGGAATGCCACCGGGGAACCGACGCGGACGGGGTCCGTGGTGGTCAGGTAGGGCAGCACCTGCGCCTTAGTGGCGGCGTCCTTGAGGAAGTTGGTGCTTGCGCCGTCGTCGAGCTTGATGCCGCGGGCGGCGTTGGCCGCCACGGCTGCCGTGTACTCGGCCGAGCCGTACGGGGCCACGGCGGTGGGCTGTTCCAGCGGGGTGGTTCCGCCTGCCAGGCCGATTTCGCCGTACTGGTTCAGGGAGTAGTTGTCGGTCACCGTTGCCTGTCCCTGCGGAGTTAACAGCATGCCCTCGAGGGATTCGCGGAAGGCCTCATCTGCCGGCAGGGCGAAGCCGGTGGACTTCACCTCCGGAGCGGCCTCGGCAAGCTTCGTCAGCCCGGCCGCGTCGGCAACGTTCATCTGGGTCATCCCGAAGAACTCGGCCACGGTCCCGGTGATTTCGACATAGTCGCCCACCGTGACGGAGCCAACGGTTGCGGGGGAGTACACGAAAATAGCGTCCGACGCCGTGTGGTTGGCCGCCGTCAGGTCGCCGCCGGTTCCCGCGGTCTGGAGGTAGAAGCCGTTGAAGCCTCCGGTGGGGAAGGCTGCGGTCACCTTGCCCCGGGTGGTGACGGCTGTGCCGGCGAGCGGGCTGGCCGCACCGGATCCCTGGATCTCAG
>NZ_JBBLYW010000028.1:0-17559 GCF_037911235.1 Arthrobacter oryzae | reverse complement strand
GGGGGACGAAGGTTGCGTCTCCAGCCACTCCTGGAACGTCTGGCGTCCGACGGCGGCCCCCGGCTTCGGGATGAGGTCGCCGTCCCGCATGGCTTTGCCCATGGAACCGGGGATGAAGACTTTCGCGATCTGCTTCCGCTTGCCGGTTTTCTGCAGGTAGGCCCGGACGAGGTGGTCCAGTTCCTCCGGGCGGGGTCCGCCGAGGTCTGCCACGCGGCCACGCGGCCCCGCCTCTGCGGCGTCCACCAGCGCCTCCGCCACCTCCCGCGCCGCCACCGGCTGGGTCCGCATCAGCGGAACAAGCACCAGCGGGCCCAGTGACGCGATGCCGACGGTCATGGGCACAAACTCGTGGAACTGGGTGGACCTCAGAAGGGTCCAGGGCACACCCCCGTGACGGACCGTGTCCTCCTGCACCAGCTTCCCCGCGTACAGCCCCGACGTCGCTTTGTCGATGCCCACGATGGAGAGGGCAACGTGGTGGCGCACTCCGGCCTTCTTCTCAGCAGCCAGCAGGTTCTGGGTGCTGTTCGTGAAATAATCCACGGCCTTCTTGGTGGACACCGTGCGGGGGCCGGAAACGTCGATCACCGTCTCCACGCCCCGGAGTGCCTCATCGAGGCCGTGGCCGGTGACCAGGTCCACGCCGTCCGCGCGGCTCAGGCTCACCACCTTGTGCCCCCGGTCCCTGGCAACGCTGACCACATGGCGGCCCACGGTTCCGGTTCCCCCGGCTACGGCGATGTCCATGGCCTGCCTCCTTCGCTCGCGGGCATGTTGACGGGTTGCAGGCAATCCCGGCAACAGAAGGAGTGCCTATAAGCAGGCTACCGCCACCTAGGACCTACGGCTCCTGCCCTGCGCAGATCTTGAGGAATTCCGTACTGGCTCTGACCACTGACTGCCTCAACGCCGGCGGGTAAGGATTTCCCCGCTGCTGGCCAGGTGCGCTGCGACGTCCTTGAGCTTGATGTTCGATTCGGAGCTCGCCTTGGTCAGGACCAAAAACGCCTGCTGTGGGGTGATCTTGAATCTTTCCATCAGGATCCCTTTGGCCTGGCCGATGAGGTCCCTCGTGTCCAGGGCCTGGGTCAGCTGTGCTATTTCCTTGGCGTCGGAGAACGCGATGGCGGCGTGGGCGGCCACCAGGAGTGCGATCTGTTCCGATTCCTCGTCGAAGACGTTAACGTCCTCGCCGAAGAGGTTCAGGGCACCCAGTTTGTCCCCCTCCACGAAAAGCTGGATGGAGAGCATGCTTCGGGCGCCGGCGTCGTAGGCCGCCTGCGCGAAATCCGGCCAGCGTTCCTCGTTGCGCATGTCTGGAACCCGCACTACGCGCGAGTCATAGGCTGCGTCGAGGCAGGGACCCTGGCCCTTCTCACTCTGCAGCGCGTCCACCTTCCGGGCCAGTTCACCCGAGGCAGCCCGGGACTGGACCGTGCGTCGGCCGGTCACCAGGCTGATGGAGGCCTCGGCCGCGTGCGGGATCAGCTCCTGGGCGGCAAGGACAATGACGTTCAGGATCGCTTCGGTGTCCTGTTCGTGTTGCATTTCCCGGGCAAGATCGCTGAGCCGGCCGGCCAGCCCTGCACTGACCGCCGGCGGGTGTTCAGTCAGCGGCTGTTCGACTGGTTCCTGCGTGCTGGCGGCCTTCGAGGTCATGGGTGGACACCCGCGCCCAGCTCCGCGGCGGCAACCACCTGCCACTGGTCCCGCGCCGGATCGAGCTCCACTACCGCGGACACGTCCAACCGTCCGGCCTCGTCCAGGGCAAGCAGCAGGGCGTCCTCCAGGTTTCTGGCATACTCGAGCCGTTCGCTCAGCGAGCCCGGAAGATCGCCGTCGTCAATCAATACATGGGCCCTGCCGTCCAGGATGACCTTGAGTGCGTAGCCCTGGTCCTCGTGAAGGGACCCCCGCGTGGAAGCGATCTCGGTGACCATGCTTGCGCGGACCAGGCTGTTGTTGACCGTGCGAATCCACACTTCGCCCATGGGAACCTCCTTTTGGTGGCGGGGCAGGTGAAAGTACCCCACAAAGCAAACGTAGTCCCCGCGGGGCCGTTTGTGACCCCCGAATCCGCACCGGATTCTGCGCGGTCCCGACGGCGGAAACCGCGCGCCGCCCGGGCCATAGGATAAATCTGATGACTTCCCCAGATGACCCGCCGTCCTTCAGCCTTCGCAGCATCGCAGTGGCGGCCTTCGGGCCAACGCTGCTCTTCAGCATCGGCCAGGGCGCGGTACTTCCGGTGGTGGCGCTCTCCGCCCGGGACCTGGGTGCGTCCGTTGCCGTGGCCGCCCTTATCGTGACCCTGATCGGCCTGGGCTCCTGGTTCTTCAACCTGCCGGCGTCCCTGGTGACCCTGAAGTTCGGCGAACGCTGGTCCATCGTGGGCGCCGCGGCCGCCGGAGCGCTGGCGCTCGCGGCCGCCGCGTTGTCCTCCATGATCCCCGACGGACTCTGGCTGCTGGCTGTGGCGATGGCCGTCGTCGGAATGGCCGCCAGCGTGTTCGGCCTGGCCCGGCAGAAGTACCTGACGGAGGCCGTGCCCGTGGAGTTCCGGGCCCGCGCGCTCTCCACGCTGGGCGGAACGAACCGGATCGGCGTGTTCATCGGCCCGTTCGTGGGGGCCGCGGTGATGCAGTTCTTCGGCATCGGCGGAGCGTACTGGGTGGGCGTGGTGGCCATGGTGGCGGCCGCGCTGCTGTCCGTCACCATCCCGGACCTTCAGGTGGCCGGTGACGGAAGCCGCAGCCACCCCGGCCCGCAGCCCACCCTCCGCACCGTGGCCGTCTCCCACGCCGGTGTCTTCCTGAGCCTTGGCCTCGGCATTCTGCTGCTGAGCGCCCTCCGGTCCTCCCGGCAGGTGGTCATCCCGCTCTGGGCCGACCACCTCGGCATGGACGCCACCCAGGCCTCCCTGGTCTACGGCCTCTCCGGAGCCATCGACATGCTGGTGTTCTATCCGGCCGGCAAACTCATGGACCGCAAGGGCCGCCAGTGGGTGGCCATTCCCTCCACCCTCATCATGGGCATCGCCCTGCTGCTCATCCCGCTCACCGGCAGCTTCACGGGACTGCTGCTCGCGGCCCTGCTGATCGGCTTCGGAAACGGCATCAGCTCCGGGCTGGTCATGACGCTGGGGGCGGACTTCTCGCCGGACCGCGGGCGCGGCCAGTTCCTGGGGCTCTGGCGTTTTATGGCCGACGCCGGATCCACGGGCGGGCCGGTGCTGCTCTCCGGCGTCACTGCCGCCGTCTCACTGGGGGCGGGCGTAGCGGCCACCGGCGTGCTGGGGTTCGCGGCCGCCGTCGTCTTCGGCATCACGATTCCGCGGCTCAAGCACCGCCGGAACTACTAGCGGGGCTGCTGGCGCCGGTACTAGCGGCGCGGGCGGATCCGGGACAGACTGCCGGTATGCAAATTGTTGAATGTTTGGCGCCGTTCGCGGGGACCTGGCAGGGCCACAACCGCATGCGTTTCATGCCCACGGACGAGTACCAGGAATCAGTGTCGGCCGCGACGGTGGCGGTGACGGCCAAGGATTTTGTGACCATCGAGTACACGTGGGCGCACGAGGGCCAGCCGCAGAACGGCCTGCTGCTCCTGGGCTCAGGCCCGGGGGAGGACCCGGGTGCGACGGCGGTGTGGGTGGACTCCTTCCATGCCACGCCGCAGTGGCTGACACTGTCCGGGACCATCGACGACGGCGTGGTCCGGCTGGCCTGCACCTACCCTGCCCCGGAAGGCCCCGACTGGGGTTGGCAGATCCACATCGAGCCCGGCCACGGCAACGGCGGACGCATCACCATGCACAACCTGGTTCCTGGGCATGACCCGTACCAGGTGGTGGAAGCCACGTACCGCCGGCAGGCCTAGGAGAGCACCATGGAATCCATCAGAGCACGCATCGCCGCCGCGGACCGCGAATCGACGCTCCCCGCCGGTGAGGACGAGCGGTTCACCGGCTACGGCGTCATGGGCCAGGCGTTCAGCTCCGGCTACCTGCTCGCTATGCGCAGGTTTCCCGTTACCTCCGTGGGGCCGGGCTACACGTCAGTGTGGGTGCGCCGGCCCTCGGGTTCCTGGACCATGTACACCAGTGTGCCCGCTGCGGTGTCCTGCCCTCGCTACTTCGGCAGCGCCTTGGACTCCACCTCGGTCCACCGGATCGACGTTGCGTGGCTTGATGACCACCGCTTCACAGTGGATGTGGCGGACGACGTCGGCCTCCACTGGGAGGTCAGCCTCGCCGCGACGCCGGTCACCCGGGCGATGTCCGCGCTCGCCTCCGCGCTGCCGGCGAAATTGTGGCGGAACCCGGCGTTCCTGCGGGTCATGGGAGCCGTGGCGGGCCCGGTGCTGCAGGCCGGAAAGATGGGGCTGATTGGCCGGGTACCCAACGGGCAGGGCTTCCGGGCCAACCCCAAGCGGGTGTGGTTCATCTCCGGCAGCACCGCCACGCTGCGGGGCGAGGACCTGGGCAGGCTGCGGCCCCTCCCGGTGCAGACCCGGCTGGGCGACTTCTGGATACCCCAGCGCGGCATCTTCATGCTGGGTTCGGCCGGGTTCGACACGTTCGACCCCGCCGCGCACCACGCACTTCCGACACCCACCTAGGCACTAGCAGCAGCAGCAGGTTGTGACGCTCTCTCAGTTCCTGTGGCTTTTTCTGTGACGCTCTCTCACTCCCTGTGCGTCTTTCTGGAACGCTCTCTCACTTACTCCGCCGCAAGTTGGGCGGCTGCCGGATGTAATCGTTTAACCCGCAGGGAGTAAACGTTTATATTCTTCGTAGTACAACACGGGCAGTAAGAACCGCGCAGGAGAGAGTGGACGCGTATGGACGAGCAGAATCAGGGCAACGTTTGCCCCCAGTGGTTGGCGGACGCTGTCATCTACGAGATCTATCCCCAGTCGTTCGCTGACTCGAACGCGGACGGCATCGGCGATCTCGCAGGAGTGCGGCGGCACCTCGACTATCTGGAGTGGCTCGGAGTGGACGTCATCTGGTTCAACCCGTGCTTCGCTTCGCCTTTCCGGGATGCGGGCTACGACGTGTCGGATTACCTCACCATCGCCCCTCGCTACGGGACCAACCAGGACATGATCGCCCTCATCCAGGAAGCGAAGGCTCGCGGTATCCGGGTCCTGCTCGACCTCGTGGCGGGCCACACGTCCGTCGACCACCCGTGGTTCCGCGCATCCATGAACGACGGGTCCGATCACCGCTACATCTGGTCGGACCGTGACGGCGATGCTTTTGTCCCCTCTCCGGGAAACCGCCCGGGCTGGTACCTGAAGAATTTCTTCCCGGAACAGCCGGCGCTGAATTTCGGGTATGCCCGGCTGACTCCCGAAGAACCGTGGCGGCAACTGCCGGACGCGGCCGGACCCCAGCAGAACCGCGCCGCGCTGCGGGAGATCATTGGCTACTGGCTTGACCGGGGTGTGGCGGGATTCCGCGTGGACATGGCGTTCTCCCTGGTCAAGGACGACCCCGGCCTCGTTGAGACCACAGCCCTGTGGCGTGAGCTGGGGGAGTGGATGCGTTGCTTATACCCGGACGCCGTCCTGCTCCCGGAGAGTGATGAGCTTAGAACGGTGGACGCCGGAGTCCGCGGCAGCTTCGATGCGGACTTCTCGCTGGTCATCCACCATGAGCACAGTGCGCTTTTCAATAACGGCGGTGCCGGCATCCTGCCCTGGCAGGAAAGCGCCGAGCCCTGCTATTTCGATGCGGACGCCGACCCTGCCGAGGGCACCCGGGCCTTTGAGAAGTTCCTCAGCCTGTGGAACCACCACCTCGAAACCAACGGGGCGGATCGCCTGGCGGTGCTGCCATCAGCCGACCACGACTTTTCCCGACTCGCCTGCGGAAGCCGGACGCGGGAACAACTCCCGGCGGCCTTCACCTTTCTGCTGACCTGGGGCTCCATTCCGTCGATCTACTACGGCGACGAAATCGGCATGCGCTACCTCGAAGATGCCCCCGAGAAGGAAGGCAGCATCTGGACGCCGAAATATAACCGCGCAGGATGCCGGACCCCGATGCAGTGGGATGACTCCCTTCCCAATGCCGGATTCTCCACCGCGCCGGCCCAGGACCTGTATCTCCCGCAGGATCCCGACCCGCAGCGGCCCACCGTGGCCGCCCAGATGGACGATCAGCAGTCGCTCCTGCACTTTGTCCAGGGCCTGGTCCAGCTCCGTAAATCAACACCGGCGCTCGGAACCAGGACGTCCAGGAGACTGCTTTCCGTCGGCTACCCGCTGGTTTACCTCAGGAACGAGACGCACCTCGTGGTGGTCAACCCGCTGCGGCACGCAACGCAGGCGGCAGTGGAGCTGCCCGACGGTTCGGCGCTCCGGCACCTCTACGGCAACGGCGTGACGGTCGACGACGGCGGTGTCCATGCCGGCGCTTTCAGCTGCGGCGTGTTTGAAGTCTCGTTGAATGGCTGAAGTGAAGCGGGCGACGATCAAGGACGTCGCAACACTATCCGGGCTGTCCATCTGTACGGTGTCGCGGGCGCTCAGAGGATTGCCGAAGATCTCCGCGTCTGCCAAGGCCAAGGTGGAAGACGCCGCTGAGAAGCTCGGCTACCGGCCCTCAGCAGCGGCTGCCAGGCTGAGGGGAGGCCGGACCGGAGCCGTGGCCATCGTGGTACCCACGGCTACCACCTGGTACTTCTCCCAGGCCGCCGAGGCGGCAGAGGAGATTATTGCCGACGGCGGCCTGGATCCGATGCTCGTCAGTCTCCGCGGGCAGGAGCAGGTCCAGTCGCGGATATTTGATGACCCGGCCGAGCTGGCCCAAAAGGTGGACGGCCTCCTGATGATCGACGTCGACCTCACCGCGCCGCAGACAGCCGCGCTTTCCGCCAGCGGGCTGGAGGTGGCGAGCGTTGGCATGCACGACGTGCCCTGGGACAACGTGGGCATCGACAACGTGGCAGCTGCCAAAGAAGCGACGAACCGGCTATTGGCGTTAGGGCACTGGGATATCGCCTTTCTGGCCGGCACTCAGACCGGTAACGGCAAGACCCGGGCCACCGAAGACCGCAGGCAGGGATTTGAGTTGGCCCTTGCCGAACACGACGCGGTGCCGCACCCGGACTGGGTAATCGAGGCCGGCTACACGATCGAAGGCGGACGTCAGGCCATGTCCGAACTGATCCAGCACCGGGGGAACCTGCCCACGGCCGTCTTCGCCGGCTGCGACGAGGTAGCTTTCGGCGCGCTCATGGCACTGAAGGAACACGGGCTCTCCTGCCCGGAGGACATCTCCCTGATCGGCATCGATGATCACCCGATGAGCTGGGTCCTTGGCCTGACCACCATCGGCCAACCTGTGGCCGACGAAGCGGCCTTCGCGGCCACCCTTCTTTTGGAACGGCTGCAGAAACCCGACGAGGCCGGCAGGCCCGCCAACCACCTCCTGCCCACCGTCCTGGCCGACCGCACCACCACCAGGCGCAACCGGGCATGAGCGTCCGGAGCTGGACCCGCTTCACCCAACTAGGTCGCATTAGATGTCGTCATTCGCGCTTTTCACGACATTAATTGCCAGCTAGTTGGGTGGGGACGCCTGGATGGGGCCGGGCTGCCGGGTCGGGCTACTGAGTCGGGGCGGGGACGCCGGTGCTGCTGTGCTCGAGGATGTCGTCCACCACGTACGCCGCGTCCCGGCCCACCCCGCCGATCAGCCCCGATGTGAGCGAGTACTGGAAGGGCATGCCCACGAAGTACAGTCCGGGAAGCTCCGGAACTACGCCGCGGCGGGTTATCGGCCAACCCCAGCCCGTCAGGGGCACACCACCGATCCAGTCCAGCGACGGCCGGTACCCCGTCGCCCAGATGACGGTGCGTACGGGCCGGGACGTCCCGCCGTCGAACGCTGGCTGTCCGCCGGCCACGGCGCTGAACCGCGGCAGCCGGACCACCCCGGCACGCTCCAGGTCCTTGACGGAGACCCGGATCAGCGGCGCGCCGCGCCGGTGGAAGTTGGCGGCCACCTTCCGCCCCAGCGGGTTGTCCGTGGTCAGGACGGAATGAACGAACTGCCAGTAGGCCGCGTCGGCATGGCGCAGCACGGGATCGGGAACGTGCGGTGTGGGGCGGCCGGCGATGAACGTGCGGCGGGTGCCCGCGAGCTCCAGCGCGATCTCGGCTCCGGAGGTCCCGGCGCCCACCACGAGCACGTCGCCGTCCGGGATGTCCGACGGGCGACGGTACTGCGAGCTGTGGAGCTGCAGGATCCCGGAATCGAGGCCGGCTGCTGCGGCCGGGATGCGGGGGAGTGCATTGGCGCCGACGGCGGCAATCACGTTGAGCGCGCTCAGGTTGCCGTCGCCGGTGCTCACCGAATAACCCGATTCCGTGCGGCGGACACCCGTCACGTGCGTTCCGGTCCGGACCGGAAGGCTGAACTCCTGCGCGTAGGTCTCAAGATAGTCGGCGAACTGGTCCTTGGACGGAAATGCGTCAGGGGCCGCCGGGAACGCAAAGCCGGGGAGGGCGTCATGCCGGGCCGGGGTGAAGAGGCGGAGGGAATCCCATCTGGCCCGCCAGCCGTCTCCGATGCGGGGTGCTTCCTCCAGGATGACGAACCGCAGCCCCGCCCGGGAGAGGTGATAGCCGGCGGCAAGGCCGGCCTGGCCGGCGCCGATCACCACTGCGTCAAATTGCTGCAAGTCCTGGTCCATTTCTGGCTCCTTTGACCGAACAACCGCTAGGTTCCGATGTCATTAGAATACCATTCCAGTGAGTGGAGGGATAGTCTAGTTCCATGGCTCCAGCCCCTAAAACCGCAGCCCCTAAAACCGCAGCCCCAAAAGCTTCGGTGCCGAAAACCACGCGGCGGACAGCCCAGGCGGCGGATACGCGGCTTCACATCGTGGCCACCTCCCGCAGGCTCTTCCTGGCGAACGGTTATGTGCGAACCACCATTGAGGGCATCGCTGCAGAGAGCGGCGTGGCCGTGCAGACCGTGTACAACTCCGTGGGCAACAAGGCGGCGCTGCTCTCGGCCGTGCTGGATTCGGCTGCCGCCGGCCCCAACGCGCCGGCGCAGGTGTTGGAGTTCATGCGGGAGCGGACCCGCGAGGCGGGGGACCTTCAATCACTGCTGGTGGTGCTGGCGGACTGGTTTACCGAAGTGCATCAGCGGACGGGCGCGGTACTGGGGGTGATCGCCCAGGCAGCGGCAGTGGACGCCGATGTGGCGAAGCTGGAAAAGGCCCGGGCACTGCAGCGGCTGACCAGGTATCACGAGGCTGCCGCAGCCGTTCGGGCGCGCGGCGGCCTGACCTCCGGCATGTCCGACGAGGACGCCGCCGCTGCCATCTGGTCCCTGGGCCATCCGCAGGCCTACCGCACGCTGGTGGACGCTGCAGGCTGGACCCCCGAGGCCTACCGGGAGTGGATCCTCAAAGCGCTCGCCGCCGCTCTGGCTTAGCCGGGGTGCGGTGACGCTCTCTCACTTTCCGCGCGATCTTCCGCAGACGGTCTCTCACTTTCCACAGAAAAGTGAGAGAGCGTTTGGGTTTTTGGGGCAGGAAGTGAGAGAGCGTGGGTCAGGCGTCGCTGTGGCGGGGTTTCGCCGCTGCGCCGTACTGTGCCAGCGGGGCCAGCAGCGCGCTGCGGAGCTGCGGGGAGAGCTTGGTGGGAACGTCCACTTCGGCCGCGATGGCATGCAGCACACGGCTCAGGTAGTTCCGGGCCCCGGCCGCGAGCGTGATGTCCAGGATTTCCCTGTCGGTAAACCCGTGGTCCCGGAGATCCAGGGTGTCCGCGTCCGTCATGCTCACGGCGTCGGTGCTGAGCTTTTCTGCGTACTCCATCATGGCCACCTCCGCCGGTGGCAGTCCCGCGTTGTGGTAGTCCCGGGCGATGAGGACCAGCTCGTCCTCCTCAATCGCGCGGAGCGCTTTCAGGCCGTGGGCAAGCCGGCAATGGGCGGATCCAAGAGCCTGCGCGGCGGCCAGGGTGACCAGCTCGTAGCGGCGCAGGTCCATGTTCCGGGTGATGGCGCTGAGGAGCGCTTCGAACGCAACATACGCCTCCGGATTCACCGCCAGCTCCTTGGTGAACTTGGCGACATAACCGCGGGACCCGATGTCGTCGTCGTAAATTTTCGCCTTCAGGCCGAACGCCTGGCTTTCGGGAGTGGTGGCGAATATGGACATGGAGATCCTTCTTCCGGCTGGGACCACCCGCGCTGCCTGGCGGCGGGAGCCCTGACAGTGCCGGTGCGGACAAATGCGATATTCCTCCGCGGCCCACGGCGAGTCAACACATTACCCGGGGTGTTCAGCCCACCCCCGCGAGCCGGATCGCCTCGGCGAATGCGGGCAGGCTGCGCTCCACCATCTCCTCGTTGGCGGTCAGCGAGATCCGGAAGAACCCCGGGGTTTCGAACAGGACGCCCGGCAGCACATACACATTACGGGCGGCCAGGGACTCGGTGAACGCTTCGTCGTCGGCCACCGGCGAGTGCACGAAGAGGTAGAACGAACCCTCCGGCCGGTGCAGCCGGTAGCCCATCCCGGTCAGCTCCTCGTACAGCCGGTCCCGCTTCCGCTGCAGCTGCCCGACGTCGATCGTAAATGTCTCCAAAGCGGGCAAGGCGTACTGCAGCAGGGCGTTGGGGTAGATCCAGCCCATGGCAACCTGCAGGGCGCTCAAGATTTCCCGCAGGACATCGCGGTCCGGCATGGCGGGCGGCAGCGCCAGGTAGCCTACGCGCTGCCCGGGGGCGAGGTGGGTTTTCCCGTAGGAGTAGGCCAGCAGCGTATACGGATAGTATTCGGCCGGGCTGTGGAAGCGGGCGCCGTCATAGACAATACGGTTGTACGCCTCATCGGACAGAAGGTAGATCCGGCGTCCGTTCCGCTCCGAGGCGAGGTCCAGCATCTCGGCCAGCTTCACCAGCAGAGTCTCGGGGTAGATCCGGCCGGTGGGGTTGTTGGGGCTGTTGACGATCACCACCCTGGTCCGCGGCGTGATGGCGGAGGCAATGGCCATCAGGTCCAGGTCGAACGAATCGGGGTTGATCCGCACTTTGACCGGAACCAGCCCGGCCTCGGTGATGATCGGCTCGTACAGGAACCACGGCGGCAGGCTGTACACCACCTCGTCGCCCGGATCGGCCACGGCCTTCATCGCCATGGCGATGGCCGTAAAACCGCCCGTGGTCAGGTGGATGTCCTCCGGCTCGAACGGTATCTCCAGCAGGCGCCGCAGTGACTGAGCCGCGGCAACCTGCGCTTCGGCGCCGTTCGTCTTGTACGCAAACCAGCTTTCATTCCGGGGTTCCAGCTGCTCCCGGAGCGCCGCAACATAGGCCTCCTGCGGCATTTGATGCGGATTGCCGAGCGTGAAGTCGCAGATGCCGGGGTTGTGCTGGCGGCGGGCATGCGCGCTCAGGAATCCCTGCACCCTCAACAAGGACGGAATGGAAGCAACCGCCCTGGCCCGCGCCGGGAAATCCACCCGGGTGGTGAGCTTGGACTCGTAGATGCCGGCCATAAGAGCAACCCCCTGTTTTTAGCAGCATGGAACTCAGCTCGCTGCTGAGCCAGTGGAGGCTGTGGTGCGACTTATTCTGGCCCTCGCCTGCGGCAATGTAAACCCGCGGGCCAAGGCGGCGCGCGCGCCCGTCAGCGGCGGCCCGCCGCGCGCCGTCGTGCGGCAAACGCGAATAGGGCGGTGGTTGCCACCGTTGCCAGGTACCCGGCCACCACGATCAGCGAGATGCCGCCCCAGAAGTAGCTCGTGGTGCTGCCGCCCTGGCCGGGCACGTAGCGGGTGAGCAGGAACGCCGCGGCCGCTGCAAACACCAGGCAGATCAGTCCGGGCAGCCGCAGCCACCAGCGTGACGAGGCCCAGTGCCCGCCGAAGCCGTCCCACACATTCCAGGTGTTCCCGGTGCGGATGATCAGCCACCCGGCCGGAATGACAAACGCGCCCACCAGCAGGAACGCCGCGATCACGTCCGCAGGGCGGTGCCACTGGTTCACCACGGTGGAAATTCCGGACACAATGGCGAAGCTGCCGCCCGCGAAACCCGCGAACGGCCGCCAGCGCGGCGAGGCCATCAGGAACACCGCGGCCGCGGCGGAGGCAGCCAGCGTGGTGTGGCCGGACGGCAGCGAATTCAGTTCCAGGGTTTCCACGCCGCGAAACGGCCGGGCCGGCAGCAGCGCCTTGAGGACCTGAGTGGCGATGTTCGCGCCGATGCAGGCGGCCAGGGCAATGCCGGCGGCCCGCCAGCGCCTCCGGATCACCGTGACAAAGAGGACGACGACGGCGGCCACCACCAGCGAGATGGTGGGCAGCCAGTCCAGGAACCGGGTGGCGGCCTTCCCGGCCGGGCCGTGAATGGCCACGGCCTCCACCAGCGCCGACTCGTCAATGTACTGGCCCGTGGTGGTCCGCACGAAGAAGTAGTATGTGGCCGCCAGGCCTGCCACGCAGGCGAGGGTTGCGAGGACGGACAACGCAGCCATCGCCGGAGCGCCACGCACCTGCCCGGCGGGCCGCCGTCGTCGGGAATTTTTAAGGTGAGAACTCATCACCATCAGCGTCCCACAGAATGCTGGGAGCAGTCTGTTGGAGCAGTCTGAGGACCCGCCCTGAGGACCCGCCCTGCCGAACCGGCGGGAGGCCGGGCCGGATCCCGGGCCGGGGGCCGGTTCATTTGGAGGCCGGGCCGGAGGCACCGTACCGGGCCACGACACTGGCGGGAATACCGTGCCAAAACAGGTAGCAAACACTCGCGCCCGGCGTCGGCCGTTTTTCCTAAGCTGTGCTTAGCGGCCGCCCGCCGACCCAGCACTAAGCCGGCGACCGTAGCGGATGTCAATGCCCCGGGACGGTGACACGCAGGGCATTGGCATCCGCAAAAAATACCGTTGACACTCCGGCGGCGCCGGCGCTAGCTTGATCGTATTGTCGGCCTGAACACTGCGGCCGCGATATCACCGCATCACAACTGGTCTCGTCGCCCTCTGCGGGCATTTGATGTTTATACATCGGCAGGACAGGTCCGAATGCGTGCCCTCCTGCCACATTTCAGGAGTGCTGCCATGAACCGAACAATGAGGATTTTGTGCCTGCCTGCCACCGTGGCGCTGGCGTTGCTGTCGGGAGTCTCCGCCCCCGCGTTTGCCGGGTCCGACGGCGGGGGAGGGGCCGCAGGGCCGTGGCCCCCGGAAGACACTGACGGGAAGTACGTCACCGTTCCCGATGCCTACTACGAGCCGTACGAGTTCGAGGCCTGCGACACCACCATCAAAGTGGAATACGGCGACCAGCGGGAGCTGAAGTACAAGGGCGAGAAGAAGGACAACGGAACCCTGGTGATCAAATACCGGGGCGACGTCACGGTTGACCTGACCCGCGTCTCGGACGACGCCACCATCGACGAGCTGGACATCTCCGGCCCGTTCACCATGCGGCTTGCGGAAGACGGGCTGAGCGCCCACCTTGCCGTCCGCGGTCCCAGCCTGGTGTACGCCATGGGTCCGGCCGAGGAGAAGGCCTTTGAGGAGGAGGGCCTGCCCAAGGCGTTCTACTCCACGGAAGGACGGCTGGCAGGCAACGTGGTCTACTCCTCCACCGACCAGAAGGAAGTAGTCTCCGGCGAGATCACGCACAACAGCATCCGGCACGCGAAGGACATCTGCAAGATGCTGGACCGCGCCAAGGATGACGACCACGGGCACCGGTAGCCCGGCGGAAACCAGCCGGCCACCATGCGCTGTTGCGGCGCGTGGTGGCCGCTTCCTTGAGTACGCCCCCGGGCTAAAAACGAGTAGCAGGTACTCAAGCGGCGCCGGCGTGTGGTTCCTAGAATCTTACTAACGGCCGGGTTGCGGACCGGCCGCCCCCGCAACAGATCCTGCGGTTAACCGCAGGAAATGTTGCCCCCGGGGCTCCTTGAGCTGGGCCGGCGGTGACGAGTCTCATAAACGTGAAGCTCGCCCCCAGTCGCCGTCGGCCCTACCAAGGTTTGTGTGTCAGACGTGGCCGGTAGAGTGAAAACATGCCCGCCCACGCACCACGCCCGCTCGCTCTTCTTCCGTCCGTGGAGCAGTTGCTGGCGTCCGCGCACGTGGTGAGCCTGCCCATGCGCGTGAAGTTCCGGGGCATCACCCGGCGCGAGGCCCTCCTGCTGGACGGCCCGCTCGGCTGGGGCGAATTCTGCCCCTTCCCCGAATACGACGACGCCGAAGCATCCCGCTGGCTCGCCGCGGCCGTCGAAGCCGGCTGGCAGGGATTTCCTTCGCCGGTCCGCTCAGTCATTCCGGTGAATGCCACGGTTCCCGCTGTCGCCGCGGACCGCGTCCCGGAGGTCCTGGCCCGCTTCGGCCGGGTGGACGCCGTCAAGGTCAAGGTGGCTGAACGCGGCCAGACGCTCGACGACGACGCCGCCCGGGTTGCCGCCGTCCGCAGCGCCCTCCCGGATGCCGCCGTCCGGGTGGACGCGAACGGCGGCTGGGACGTGCCCGCGGCCGTCGAGGCACTGACCCGGCTGTCCGCCGTCGGGCTTGAATACGCCGAGCAGCCGGTGCCGGACATCGGCGGCCTGGCGGAGGTACGCCGCCGGCTGCGGGAGGCCGGCACCCCCGTGCTGATCGCCGCGGACGAGAGCGTGCGCAAGGAATCCGATCCGTTGCGCGTGGCGCGGGCCGGGGCGGCCGATCTGCTGGTGGTCAAGGTGGCGCCGCTCGGGGGAGTGCGGCGCGCCCTGGACATCGTGGCGCAGGCCGGGCTGCCCGCCGTCGTGAGCTCGGCCCTGGACACATCGGTGGGGATCCGCGCCGGACTGGCGCTGGCGGCGGCCCTCCCGGAACTGCCGTATGCGTGCGGGCTGGGAACGGTGTCGCTGTTTGAGTCGGACGTGACACTGGATCCGCTGGTGGCCGACGACGGCGTCATCCGAGTCCGCGACGTCGCCGCCGACGCCGGGCTGCTGGAGCGCTACGCGGCCCCTGCCGACCGCCGGGCCTGGTGGCTGGACCGCCTAAGCCGCGTCCACGCCGTGCTCGCGTCCCCCGCCCGGTAACCCCGCGCGGGCAGTCCCAACCCCGGACGCTCTCTCACTTCCTGTCGCTTTTTCTGCGACGCTCTCTCACTTACCGTGGGTTTTCGGCGGACGCTCTCTCACTCCCGGCTGTTCACCGGATCTTTACCTGACAGACGGCTACCGGTTGCGATCGGCTGGCAGGGTGGGCGGGACCGCATCACATCCCCTGGAAGGCCCCCATGTCTGAAACGACCGGACGCAAGTTTGCCCTGCTCCCCATGCTTGGCCACACCAAAGGCAAGCGCAGCCCCGTCACCTGCGCGCTCAAGTGCGACAACGCCTGCTCGGGCGAGGTCTGCAACACCAGCTCCAACAGCTACTTCCGCGACATCGCTTCTGCCACGATGTCCCGCCGCGCCGCCCTCGGCTTCGGCGCCGCCGGCGCGCTCGCCGTCGTGCTCGGCAGTGCGGTAACGTCCGCCGGAACCGCAGTGGCCGACGGCGGCACTGGTCTTGCCGCCGCAGCAAAAGACGGCTTCGGCAAGTCCAAGCTGCAGTTCACCGCGATCCCGTCCATCGCCGCGGACGTGGACAAGATGACCGTGCCCGCAGGGTTCACCTGGCAGCCGGTCATCCGCTGGGGCGACCCCATTTTCAACACCGCGCCGGACTTCGACATCAACAACCAGACGGCCGCCGCCCAGGAACAGCAGTTCGGTTACAACAACGACTACTCCGACATCCTGGAGATCCCCGGCAGCAAGGGCCGCCGCGCCGTGCTGTTCGCGAACCACGAGTACACCAACGACGCGATCATGTTCCCGGCCACCATGCCGGCAGCGGACGTCCGGAAAGTCGGCGCTGCCGCGCACGGCCTCACCGTGGTGGAACTGGAGCGGAAGAACAAGAACAAGCCGTGGAGCTACGTCAAGGGCGCCGGGCTCAACCGCCGCTACCTGAACAGCACGGTCTACGAACTCACCGGCCCGGCTGCAGGCTCATCGCTGGTCAAGACTGCTAAGGACCCCCAAGGCCGCTTCATCAAGGGCACGCTGGGCAACTGCGCCGGCGGCACTACCCCCTGGGGCACCATTCTCTCCGGCGAAGAGAACTTCAACGGGTACTTCGTCGCCCCGGGAACGTCCGCCGAGGACAAGCGCTACGGCCTGACGTCGAAGGCCACCGCGCGCCAGTGGGAACTGGACGACGAGCGCTTCGACACCCGCACCCCCGGTTACGAGAACGAAGCCAACCGCTTCGGCTGGATCGTGGAAGTCGACCCGTTCGACCCCACGTCCACCCCGAAGAAGCACTCCTCACTGGGCCGCTTCAAGCACGAGGGCGCCAACGTGATCGTGGCCGAGTCCGGCCATGTGGTGGCCTACTCGGGCGACGACGAGCGCTTCGATTACCTGTACAAGTTCGTCTCCAAGGACAAGTACCGCGAGGGCGACCGCAAGCACAACATGACGCTGCTGTCCGCTGGCAACCTGTACGTCGCCAAGTTCACCGGCAACTCGCCCGCCGCCGAGATCACCGGCACCGGGGCCGTTCCGTCTGACGGCGCGTTCGACGGCACCGGCGTCTGGCTGCCTCTGGTTGAGAATGGGGAATCGAAGGTACCGGGCATGTCCGTGGAACGGGTCCTGGTCTACACCCGCCTGGCCGCAGACTTGGTGGGCCCCACCAAGATGGACCGCTGTGAGGACGTGGAGCCCAGCCTGCACACCGGCAAGGTTTACGTGGCCTGCACCAACAACTCGGACCGCGGCAAGGCGGGCAAGGAAGGCGCCACCGAGATCAACCCGCGCAATGAGAACCGCGACGGCCACATCGTGGAAATCATCGAGACCGGCGACCAGACCTCCACCAACTTCACGTGGAACCTGCTCATGGTCTGTGGCGATCCGGCCCAGGGCGACGTCACCTACTTCTCCGGTTTCCCGGTGGACCAGGTCTCGCCGATCTCCTGCCCGGACAACCTCGCGTTCGACTCCGTGGGCAACCTCTGGATCTCCACCGACGGCGCTCCCTCCGGCATCAAGCGGGCTGACGGCCTGTTCAAGGTCACTGTTGAAGGCACCGAACGCGGCAAGGTGGAGCAGTTCCTGGCCGTGCCGCGCGACGCCGAGACCTGCGGACCGATCATCCACGACGACGAGCGCACGGTTTTCGTCTCCGTGCAGCACCCGGGCGAGGACGGCACGTTCGACGCACCGAACTCGTACTTCCCGGACTACGTCCCGGCAGGCACGACGCCGGCACGCGGCCAGGCGCGCGCCCCGCGCCCGTCCGTGGTCCAGGTCTTCCGCACCGACGCCTAGGGCGAGCAGGCACCTGACCAGGACCGATTAGGGCTGACTGCTACCGGCTAGTCCCGACGCTCTCTCACTTCCTGTGGCCTTTCTGGCGACGCTCTCTCACCTTTGGTGGGTTTTTTCCGGACGCTCTCTCACCTCCACTGGCTGCACGGCCGGGGAGGTGAGAGAGCGTTTCCTTTTTTGCCGCAGGAAGTGAGAGAG
>NZ_JBBLYW010000027.1:0-726 GCF_037911235.1 Arthrobacter oryzae | reverse complement strand
TCGTCCATTTCCCCGTCGCCCAGGAACGCCCAGACCTGCTGGTCCGAGGTGTCTTTGAGGCCGCGGTTGTGCAGGTACCGGTTGGACTGGGCCTGGTAGATCGCGTTCATCGGCCCGATGCCCATGGACACGGTGGGGAATTCCCAGAACTCCGGCATCAGCCGCGGGTGCGGGTAGGAGGACAGGGCGTGCCCGGCCTTGGACTTTTCCTGCCGGAACCCGTCCAGGTCCTCCTCGGTCAGGCGTCCTTCCATGAACGCCCTGGCGTACATGCCGGGGGAGGCGTGGCCCTGGAAGAAGACTTGGTCCCCGCCGCCGGGGTGGTCCTTGCCGCGGAAGAAGTGGTTGAACCCGACCTCGTACAGGGTCGCGGCCCCGGCGTAGGTGGAGATGTGCCCGCCCACCCCGATGTTCGGGCGCTGGGAGCGGTGCACCATCACCGCGGCGTTCCAGCGCATGTAGGCCCGGTAGCGGCGTTCGTATTCCTCGTTGCCGGGGAACTCCGCTTCCTGGTCCGCCGGGATGGTGTTCACATAGTCCGTGGTGGTGACCATCGGGACCCCGACGCTCTGGGCGCCGGCACGCTGCAGGAGACTGCGCATGATGTACTGGGCACGCTCAGTGCCCTGTTCCCTGATCAGCGTATCCAGGGACTCAATCCATTCGGCGGTCTCTTCCGGATCACGATCAGGCAGCTGGTTAGTCAACCCGCTGAGGATATGGGAG
>NZ_JBBLYW010000026.1:0-2955 GCF_037911235.1 Arthrobacter oryzae | reverse complement strand
CTTGGAGATTTTCTCCGTCGCGTATCGGTGGCGTATCTGCGCCCAAACATCCAATGTGATCACCTTCCATAATGGTCAGTGGCCTCATTTTCAGTTGGCGTTATTGGCCCTACTTTCGGTTGGCGTCAACAGCCGGGCCTCGAGTCGAGCCTACGGAACTCCAACGACGCCGGGACGGCATGCGTTCCCTTGCGGATTCCGGGTTAAATGCGGGAGAGCCCCAACCGTGTGGTTGGGGCTCTCGACCTTAATGATGTTCCGGCGGTGACCTACTCTCCCACACCCTCCCGGGTGCAGTACCATCGGCGCTGTGGGTCTTAGCTTCCGGGTTCGGAATGGGACCGGGCGTTTCCCCCACGCTATGACCGCCGTAACCCTGTTACCCGTCACGCACCGGTGTGGTGTGTGGGGGAAGTCTGGTGTTACAACTGTGGTGTTGTTATTCAGTTGTTGGTTCCTTGCAACGTGTGCCGCCTGGTGGCGGGTTTGTTGGTTGGGAACCACATAGTGGACGCAAGCAGTCTTGTTATCTTCGTACTCTCTTCAGGGTGTGAACGTCTTTTGAATGCCGTTCACGAAGGGAGTGTGTGGTGTAAGTTATCGGCCTATTAGTACCGGTCAGCTTCACGAGTCGTTAGTCCTCGCTTCCACATCCGGCCTATCAACCCAGTGGTCTGGCTGGGGGCCTCTCACACACAAGGTGTATGGAAATCTCATCTCGAAGCGAGCTTCCCGCTTAGATGCTTTCAGCGGTTATCCCATCCGAACGTAGCTAATCAGCGGTGCACTTGGCAGTACAACTGACACACCAGAGGTTCGTCCGTCCCGGTCCTCTCGTACTAAGGACAGCCCTTCTCAAATTTCCTGCGCGCGCAGCGGATAGGGACCGAACTGTCTCACGACGTTCTAAACCCAGCTCGCGTACCGCTTTAATGGGCGAACAGCCCAACCCTTGGGACCTACTCCAGCCCCAGGATGCGACGAGCCGACATCGAGGTGCCAAACCATGCCGTCGATATGGACTCTTGGGCAAGATCAGCCTGTTATCCCCGAGGTACCTTTTATCCGTTGAGCGACGGCCATTCCACAATGTACCGCCGGATCACTAGTCCCGACTTTCGTCCCTGCTCGAGATGTCTCTCTCACAGTCAAGCTCCCTTGTGCACTTACACTCGACACCTGATTGCCAACCAGGCTGAGGGAACCTTTGGGCGCCTCCGTTACTTTTTAGGAGGCAACCGCCCCAGTTAAACTACCCATCAGGCACTGTCCCTGACCCGGATTACGGGCCGAAGTTAGATGTCCAAAGTGACCAGAGTGGTATTTCAACGATGACTCCACCCGAACTGGCGTCCGGGCTTCAACGTCTCCCACCTATCCTACACAAGCCACTCCGAACACCAATACCAAACTATAGTAAAGGTCTCGGGGTCTTTCCGTCCTGCTGCGCGTAACGAGCATCTTTACTCGTACTGCAATTTCGCCGAGTTTATGGTTGAGACAGCGGGGAAGTCGTTACTCCATTCGTGCAGGTCGGAACTTACCCGACAAGGAATTTCGCTACCTTAGGATGGTTATAGTTACCACCGCCGTTTACTGGGGCTTAAATTCTCAGCTTCGCCTTGCGGCTAACCGGTCCTCTTAACCTTCCAGCACCGGGCAGGAGTCAGTCCGTATACATCGTCTTGCGACTTCGCACGGACCTGTGTTTTTAGTAAACAGTCGCTTCCCCCTGGTCTCTGCGGCCCCGATCCCCTCCCACCAGCATGTGGTGTTCAAGGTTGGGGCCCCCCTTCTCCCGAAGTTACGGGGGCATTTTGCCGAGTTCCTTAACCATAATTCTCTCGATCGCCTTAGTATTCTCTACCTGATCACCTGTGTCGGTTTGGGGTACGGGCGGCTAAAACCTCGCGTCGATGCTTTTCTAGGCAGCATAGGATCACCGAATCCCCCCATACGGGGGTCCCGTCAGGTCTCAGGCATCATGAACGGCGGATTTGCCTACCGTTCGCCCTACATCCTTGGACCGGGACAACCATCGCCCGGCTCGGCTACCTTCCTGCGTCACACCTGTTAATACGCTTACCTCCCAGGATCAGGTCCCGCGCTCCACCAAAACCCTCACACCACAAGGGTGATCGGGCAGGTCTCGGGCAGTTAGTATCCCCTGTTCAGCATGGGCGGTTTTTCGCCGGTACGGGAATATCAACCCGTTGTCCATCGACTACGCCTGTCGGCCTCGCCTTAGGTCCCGACTTACCCAGGGCAGATTAGCTTGACCCTGGAACCCTTGATCATTCGGCGGACGGGTTTCTCACCCGTCTTTCGCTACTCATGCCTGCATTCTCACTCGTGTAGGCTCCACCGCTGGTTTACACCGCGACTTCACTGCCCACACGACGCTCCCCTACCCATCCACACTCCTGAACCACAAAGGCTTGGATAAAATGTGAATGCCACAACTTCGGCGGTGTACTTGAGCCCCGCTACATTGTCGGCGCGGAATCACTTGACCAGTGAGCTATTACGCACTCTTTTAAGGATGGCTGCTTCTAAGCCAACCTCCTGGTTGTCTTCGCAACTCCACATCCTTTCCCACTTAGCACACGCTTAGGGGCCTTAGTTGGTGGTCTGGGCTGTTTCCCTCTCGACTATGAAGCTTATCCCCCACAGTCTCACTGCTGCGCTCTCACTTACCGGCATTCGGAGTTTGGCTGACGTCAGTAACCTTGTAGGGCCCATTAGCCATCCAGTAGCTCTACCTCCGGTAAGAAACACGCAACGCTGCACCTAAATGCATTTCGGGGAGAACCAGCTATCACGAAGTTTGATTGGCCTTTCACCCCTACCCACAGCTCATCCCCTCCATTTTCAACTGAAGTGGGTTCGGTCCTCCACGACGTCTTACCGTCGCTTCAACCTGGCCATGGGTAGATCACTTCGCTTCGGGTCTAG
>NZ_JBBLYW010000025.1:0-17537 GCF_037911235.1 Arthrobacter oryzae | reverse complement strand
GGATCCTTGGCGATTTCCGCGATCGGATTGCCGTTGATTTCGGCGAGCCGGCTTCCGGGCAGCACGCCTGCATTGGTGCTCAGAACGGCCGCATTGACCAGGGTCCTGGCGGTGGCCGATTCCGGGCTGAATTGCGGGTCCGTGCCTACGGGGGTTCCCTCCAACAGGCGGGCGGGGCCGGGGCAGATCCCTACGTTGCTGCCGGCGGGGACTGCCGCCGGCGGTGCTTCAAACGGGCGGCCGCCGGCATTCCGGGGCCCCATCGACGCTGCCGCAACCAGGCTCCCGGCGGCGGCCACGATCACCACCGCGGAAGCGAGTCCGGCGACCGTTCCACGGACAGAACCCCCGCGTGCAGCCAATCCGCGTGCGGCGAGTGCCCCCAGGCGCCCGGCTGCGGGAGCGGACCCGGGAGCTGCAGGAGCAGGCCCGGGCCCCGCAGAAGTGACGTCGTCCTGGTTGCCCTGCGGCACGCCGTCGTCGTTCCCGTCCTTATGCATGCTGATGTTCCTTACGCAGGGAGCCTTCGTCCCGGGACAGGCCGGTGTTCGGCCGGCGGGCGGGCATGGGGATGGCCAGCAGGACGGTCAGGCCAATGACAGTTGCCTGCGCGACGGCGGTCCATACTGCCCACGGGCTTTCGTAGCGGATGGTGAGCTGGCCCCCTTGGGCCGGGAGGGTGAACGCCTGGGACCAGCCGGACGTGGTGGACTTCAGCCGCCTGCCATCCATCCATGCGGACCATCCGGGATCGGACCGCTCAGCAAGAACCACAAGGCGACCTTCCGGCCCCTCCGGAACAGCGGCATCAACAGTTTCCAGTCCCGAGGGCAAGAGGCCGATTGCGGCGCCGGTGCCGTCCACGATGCGCACGCGGTGGGCAACGTCGGCGGCGTCTATGACAGGCTGGTTGAGCGGGCTGATCCGCCAGAGCCATCCGACGTTGGTTTGCCCCACTGCCACCAGCCCGGGCACGGCATCCATCCGACTCGCCGTCAGCTGCGCAGCGGTGTCCGAGGCCCGCAGGACCACGAATCCCGCCCCCAGGCGTTCCAGGTCCGGACGCGGGTCAACGCCCTGGCCTGCCACCACCGTGGCGACGACGCTGCGAAGGGCTGCCGTGGCGGCGTCGTCATCCCTGACGGTCTCCTCGCCGGGCTCCCCCATGATGTTGCGGGCGGCGGCGATGGTGGACAGGCCGTCCAGGGTAGTCCCGGCTCCCCGCACGATGGACGCGTCAAAACTGCCGTCCTCCACCGTGTCGATGACCAGTGTCCGTGTCTGCTCAGGACCTTGGCCGCGGTCGATGGCCGTTGCCGGCAAGGTGCGGGCGGCTGTGGGCACAATCTGCCGCGGGGTTCCCAGAGGGAACGTTGCCCCCGCTGCGGGCGCAGCCCCGGATGCCGACTGCAAGAGGTTCCGGGCGGCCCAGGCGGTCATTCCGGCCACAGGTCCGGCGAGGAGCAGCACGATGGCCAGGACGGACAGGGACTGGAGGGCCATCCGGCGGGCAGCCGGGGCGGCTGCCGTCTTCTCGGCGAAGCAGAGCAGGCCGTCGGCCCCGATCAGGGCGGCCCCCAGCAGCAGAAATCCGGACGCTGACACTGCCGGTCCCGTGAAGGGCGTAACGAGGGCGTCGGCGCTGGCAGCGGTGGCGACGTGGCCGGCGAGCCAGCCCCCCGCAAGGATGATCAGGGCCGCTACCCATAAGGCGCGTGCCACGCGGGTGCGCTTGCCCGGGACAAAGAGCGCCGCCGTTGCGAGGGCCAGGACCGGAAACCCGATCAGGAGGGCCAGGAGCAGCGCCCAGGGGACGGCCGAGCCGTCGAAGACCGGAAGGCCGGCCAAACCGCCGTCGGCGTCAAAATACAGCGGCTGTCCCAGGATCTGCTGCCACAACGGGGCGCCTTCAAATCCGAGCGGAACGCCGGGATCGGCCAGCAGGGCCCGCGGGCGTTCCAGCACGGAGATTCCGAACGGAACGAAAAGTGCGGCACTCGGCAGCAGCGCCCACCACACAGTGCGGCCGCGCCTGCCCAGCAGGACCCCGGTGAGGACAACCACGACGGCGGATGGAAGCAGCAGCGACGGCGCCGCTGCCGCCACAACAGCCAGGGCCAGGCCGGCAGCCGCTGCGGCCGTCCACGAAGGAGTGCCGTTAACGCCCGGCTTTGCGGGCGGCTTTTCCAGGAAGCGCGGGTCTCCCGGTTCGGGGACAGCGAAGCGGCCCTGGCCGCGGGCAGTACCTGTGGCGCGCAGCAGCGCGAGGACCAGCAGCGGCACCATGATGTGCGCGACAAGTGCGCCCAAGCGCCCTTGGTTCAGCGCAACTTGCAGGGCGGGTGCCCCGCCCCATACGAGTGCTGCCACGAGGCGGAACCGGCGGCGCGTGGTCAGCCCGCCGGCTGCGAACCAGGCAAGCAAGCCGGCGAGCGGCATGGCCAGGAGCAGCAGCCAGGCGAGGGCGCCGTTTGCGTCCCCTCCGCCGACAAGGCCAAGGATCCACAGCAGGAAGGCGAAGGGGTCGCCGTGGCCGGGTAGTCCGGCGCCGAGCCCGATCCACCAGCTGGTCGCGTGATGCCAGATGTCCGCCAATTTGGACGACACCGGGATCAGGGCACCGCCGGTAACAGCTTCGGCGCGGAAAAAGCCGGAAAGCCCGATCAGCGAGGCTGCTGTTGTCAGGATCACGGCAAGCAGGGCACCGTTGCCCACCCAGCCGCGTTCCGACGTGCTGAGCGCCGCGAAGTCGTCCGTGGAGTCACCGCTGGGTTGTTCGGCCAGCGGGTCGGTCCTTGCCGCGTCGGAGTCCGAATCATCGGAGCCCAGGGCTTCGATGAGGGAACGCCGGTGTGCCCAGACCTCGCGCCGCGGGGTCTGGAGTCCTTTGATGACCGAGCGGCGGATCCGCCGCGTCCGTGCTGCATCGCGGCGTCCGCGGATCACGGCCCCGGGGCGGCCCAACGCCACGAACGTCGCCATGAGCTGGGAGAATCCGTAGCCGGGGTCCTTGACGGCGATGCTCAGCACGAGCTTGAAGAGGCTCCCCAGCAACGCCCCTGCGGCATGCAGCGGCAGTTTCCACGCCACGGAGTGCTTGAGGCGCAGGTAAACCTGGGCCTTGCGTGCCGCGCCGGCGCTTCCCAGCGCGTGCGGACGATGCGAGACGTGGAACATCCGTGCGGTGGGCACCACGACGACGCGGTGTCCGGCCAGGCGGTTGCGCCAGCAGAAGTCGACATCGTCCCCGGTGCCGGGCAGGGCGTGGTCAAAGCCGCCCAGTTCTTCCCAGACGTCTCGCCGCACCAGCATGCCGGCGGAGTTGACCGCGAAAGTATCGCTGCGGCCGTCGTACTGCCCCTGGTCGAGTTCGTCTGCCTCGATGAGGGTCAGCCGTTCGGCCCAGCGGCTAGTGGAAAGTCCGACGTCGATCAGCCGGCGCCTGGCGTCCCAGTCCAGCTGCTTGCAGCCTGCCACCGTCACGGACGGTGCCCGCTCCACGGCATGGAGGAGTTCGGCAAGGGCTTCCGGCGCAGGAGCGGCATCGTCGTGAAGTAGCCAGATCCACTCGGTGCCCGCTCCCTGCACGTCAGGACTCCGCAGGTCGGCATTCCGGGGGGCAAGGGCGGCCAGGCCGGCCTTGACCGCATCCCCCAGCCCGCTCCTCCCCTGCTGGAAGGTGGTGACATTGGCCTCGCCGAAAGCCTGCTGAAGCAGGGGCAGGGAATTGTCTCGTGAACCGGTGTCTACGCCGATGAAGGCGTCCACCGGACGGGTCTGGTCCGACAAAGCCGCCAGGGTCCTGGGAAGATAGTCACCGCCGTTGTGGGAGACCACAACGGCGGTGACATGTACTACCTGAAGAATTAGACTGCTCGCTTCCTCAGCCGACGGCGCTCGCGCTCGGAGAGGCCTCCCCAAATACCGAAGCGTTCGTCGTTCGACAGTGCGTATTCAAGGCACTGGGAGCGGACGTTGCAGGCGCCGCAGACTTTTTTGGCGTCGCGGGTAGAGCCGCCCTTTTCGGGAAAGAATGCCTCGGGATCGGTCTGGGCGCATAATGCGTCCGTCTGCCATCCGAGTTCACCTTCGTCATCGAAGTCCTGCTCGAACGGGAGCCCGATCCAGACCGGTTGCGCGGTGGTTTCCGAGTGGAGTGTCTGCAGTTCCATCGGAGGATCGTCGAGATCGTTGTCCTGGTCGGGGTTGCCCGCCAGGAGTGCTTCATGTGCTGCCAAAAAGGCCGTGGCCTGGTCCTGCAGTGAATCGTTAGTGCTTTGGTTGTACCGTTCGGCTGCATCCGGATCGGCCGGATCCACATACCAATCACTTGGCACGCCCCGCGAACGGTACTTTGCCGACGCCTGACCGGCGACGACGGCATCTTCCTGGATACGCTCAACTTGCCCCATTTGTGGCGTCCCTCCTGATGTTGCTGCCCCTGACGTAGTACCTGGACACTCGGTTGTGTGCCCCGTATTTGCGCAATGGCGTTCGATAACTAATTACACGTGTGTAAGTCGTTGGGAGTCAAGCGGCAGCCGGGATAATAATCAACTTCGCGCGCAAACCGCCGCCACGCCACGCCCGTGATTTTTCGGCTCCCGCCGCGCCATCCCGCCAAATTTGACAGCATACTGACTAGTTTCTGGGAATTTCCCGGGAATCCTGCACCGCCGGTGCCGCGAAGGCGCTTTACGCAATCAAAGTGACCAAAGATGCGAGTGACGAATATCACAGGTTGCGGGGCGCGAGCGGATCACGGCGCTTCAGTCCGGACCCGTGTGCACCATCTCCCGGCCCGGCAGGCACCGTGGCAAGATGTTGGCATGAGCATCCCGGCGATCGACTTGATGACTGCACTGCGTTCCGGCCACTCCACCTCACCGCGACTGACTTGGTACGGACCGGACGCCGAGAGGGTGGAGCTCTCCGGCCGTGTCCTGGACAACTGGGTGGCAAAAACGAGCAACCTGCTGCAGGACGAGCTCGATGCCGAACCCGGGATGCGGCTGCGGCTGGACCTGCCGGCGCACTGGAAGTCCATGATCCTGGCCCTTGCCGCCTGGCAGCTCGGAATGGAAGTTGTCCTTGACTCCGCGGACGCCGAACTCCTCGCCACACTGGCACCGGAGGCGGGAACCGAGGGCGCCGGGTTCGACGCCGTCATAGCCGTGCCGCTTCCGGCCCTCGCCATGCGCTGGCCCGGTGAGCTGCCGCCCGGCGTCGTTGATTTTGCCGCCGAAGTGCGGTCGCATGGCGACGTCTTCATGGCACATGAGGATCCGGATGCGTCCCGGCGGGCGATCGTGTCTTCCGCTGGCACCCCGCACCTGCACTCAGACTTGCTCGACGGATTCGCCGCCACGCATGACACCGGAGTGCGGCTGCTGGTCCGGGCCGGCGACGGCCTCGAGGCAGCCCTTGTCCAGTCCCTGGGGGCCTGGCGCAACGATGGTTCAGTCGTGCTGGTCCACCCTGACGTCACGGTGACAGACAAGCTCCTCGGCGACGAGCGCGTGCAGGGAGACTGACTTTCCGGCCGGCGCGGACCTGGCTCCGGCGGGTCTGGCCTGCGGGCCTAGCTGCTGTGGCTCGGACCGGGGAGATCCGGATCCTGGACCCTTGCAGTCGGTGCATTCCCGGGAACTTCGCCGCCGGGAACGTGGACCGCGTGCTTGTCGTGGTGGTGGTGCAGTTCGATGATTTCGTGGTCGTGCGAGAATGCCGGCTCTTCGTCGAGTTCCTTATTGAAGACCAGGAACCGGTAGGCGAAGAAGCGCACCACTGTGGCGACGAGGATGCCGGCCACGCCGGCCAGGAACAGCATGTTCTTGTCCGTGATGCCGAAGGAGTACTTGGCCAGGGCAGTGAATCCCGTGGAGATGCCGATGCCGATGCCGTTGATCAGGACGAACATGAAGAACTCGCGGATCACGTTGTCCTGGCGGCGGTGGCGGAAGGTCCAGAACCGGTTGGCGATCCAGGAGAAGATGGTTGCGACCGTGGCGCCCACGAACCTCGCCTTCGCCTCGCTGTCCGTCATGGGACCGTGCATCAGGTAGTAGGTCAGGCCGTTATCGATAACGAAGGCGACACCGCCGACGGCGCCGAACTTGGCCACCTCGCGCCAGAAAAGCGAGGCGAGTCCGCGCAAACGTTCTGCAAGTGTGTAAAACATGACCCTCCATGGCCGTCTGAAATTTCAGGCCACAGGGCCAAGTACCCATTTTAGCCCGTCAGCAGGAAGCAGTCCCGACGGGTCCGCGGCGCAGACACCGGCGCTCCTCGAAATGACGCAAATTCCGGGCCGAAACGGTGGTGAATCCCGGAACTCCCCTGCTCTTCTGTAGGCTGGCTCTTGTGACTTTTCCAGTAATAGGCGTAGTTGGCGGCGGCCAGCTTGCCCGCAT
Source organism: Arthrobacter oryzae (assembly GCF_037911235.1). Taxonomy (GTDB): domain Bacteria; phylum Actinomycetota; class Actinomycetes; order Actinomycetales; family Micrococcaceae; genus Arthrobacter; species Arthrobacter oryzae_E. The sequence continues at coordinate 11,124 of NZ_JBBLYW010000025.1, read as the reverse complement.
GATGGCCCCCGCCGCAACGGCCCTGGGCTTTGAACTCCGCGTCCTGGTCGAGGGTGAAGACGTTTCGGCGGTCTCCGCTGTACCGACATCGCCGGTGGGCGACTACAAGGACCTCGACGCCCTCCTCGAGTTTGCACAGGGCCTGGACGTCATGACGTTCGATCATGAACACGTCCCCAACGACCACCTGCGGGCCCTGCAGGAGGCCGGCGTCAACGTGCAGCCCGGCCCGGACGCGCTGGTCCACGCGCAGGACAAACTGGTGATGCGCGCTGCAATTGACAGGCTGGAGTTGCCGAACCCGGCCTGGGCTTCCGTCGCCGACGTCGAAGCCCTGGTTGCGTTCGGCGAAAAGACCGGCTGGCCGGTGGTGCTGAAGACGCCACGCGGCGGCTACGACGGCAAAGGCGTCCGCATCGTCGGCTCCGCCGAGGAAGCCGCCGGCACCGCTGACTGGTTCGAGGCCATGACTCCCCTGCTGGCGGAGGCCAAAGTGGAGTTCAGCCGTGAACTGTCCGCGCTCGTGGCCAGGACTCCCGACGGCGAATCCCGGGCCTGGCCGGTTGTGCACACCATCCAGGTGGACGGAGTCTGCGACGAAGTGATCGCCCCCGCCCAGGACATACCCCTTGAGGTGGCAGCGGCAGCCGAAGACGCAGCCATCCGCATCGCCAACGAACTGGGAGTCACCGGCGTCATGGCCGTGGAGCTGTTCGAAACTCCCGGCGTCGGGTCCGGCTTCCTGATCAACGAGCTCGCCATGCGGCCGCACAATACCGGCCACTGGACACAGGACGGATCAGTAACGAGCCAGTTCGAGCAGCACCTGCGCGCCGTATTGAACCTCCCGCTTGGCGCCACCGATGTGCTGGGGCCGATTGTTGTGATGAAGAATTTCCTCGGCGGCGACAACCAGGAACTGTTCTCGGCGTATCCGCTGGCCATGGCCAGCGAGCCGGCCGCGAAAATCCACTGCTATGGAAAGGCCGTCCGGCCCGGCAGGAAGATCGGCCACGTAAACCTCGTGGGGGCAGCAGCTTCCGATGTCGATTCCGTCCGGCAGCGCGCCACCACCGTAGCCAACATCATCAGGGACGGCCGTGCTCCGGTCCGGCCAGCACCAGGGAACTCCGAGGGAACCGTATGAGCACGCCTGCAGCGTCAACCCGCCCGGCCGAAACGGACGCCGTCGGGCCGATCGTGGGCCTAGTCATGGGCTCCGACTCAGACTGGCCGGTCATGGAGGCTGCGGCGGAGGCCTTGGCCGAATTCGGCATCCCGTTCGAAGCCGACGTGGTCTCGGCCCACCGGATGCCCACCGAAATGATCCGCTACGGCCAGACGGCGCATGAGCGCGGACTGCGCGTCATCATTGCGGGCGCCGGCGGCGCGGCACACCTGCCCGGCATGCTGGCGTCGGTGACGCCGCTGCCGGTCATCGGTGTCCCCGTCCCGCTCAAGACGCTCGACGGCATGGACTCGCTGCTGTCCATCGTCCAGATGCCCGCCGGTGTTCCGGTGGCCACGGTGTCGATCGCAGGGGCGCGGAACGCCGGCCTGCTCGCCGTCCGGATGCTGGCATCCGGAACCGACGACCTCGCCGTCCGCCTGCGCGGGGACCTGATTGAGTTCGCGCAGGAACTCAACGACGTCGCCACCCGCAAGGGCGCGAGCCTGCGGCACAAGGTCAGCGAAGTGTTCTCCGACGGCAACGTCGTTCTCCGGGGCAGCCGTTAGGAATCAGCAGATGACCACCAGCCACTACCGCCCCGAGGCGCCGCAGCAGACCCTGACGGACCCCGTCCGCAACCCCGCGAATGCTCCGGCGCCCGTCCGGACGAAGCGCGCGTTCGTCCTCCTGCTGCTGACACTGCTCGTCCCGGGCAGCGCCCAGATCGTGGCCGGTGACCGCAAGCTGGGAAGGATTGCCCTCCGGGTGACGCTTGCCGTCTGGGGACTGCTCATCGTGGCCCTGGTGCTGCTGCTGGCCAACCGCACGCTCCTGATCGGGATCGTCACGAATCCCGTGGCCTCCCTCCTCATCATCGTCATCCTTATTGCCCTGGCCCTGGGCTGGGCCGCGCTGTTCGTCAACACCCTCCGGCTCATCCGGCCGGTCCTGCTGGCTCCCGGAATGAGGCCTATCGTCGGCGTCGCACTGGTCGTGGCAATGGTGCTCAGCAGCGGCACGCTGGGGTATGCGGCGTACTTGCTGAATGTAAGCCGGAACGCGATCGGCAGCATCTTCTCCGCCGGCCCGGCGATCGATCCCGTGGACGGCCGCTACAACTTCCTGATGATGGGCGGCGACGCCGGCGACGACCGCACGGGGCGCCGCCCGGACAGCCTGTCCGTCCTCAGCGTCGACGCCAAGACCGGCCAGACCGCCATCATTTCGGTCCCTCGCAACCTGCAGAATGCCCAGTTCAGCGAAGACTCCCCCATGCGGCAGGTCTACCCGGATGGCTACGACTGCGGCAATGAATGCCTGATCAACGCGATCAACACCGAAGTAACCAACGAACACACGGACCTCTACCCCGGCGTGGCCGATCCCGGCGCCCAGGCGACTCTCGAGGCCGTGTCCGGTTCGCTGGGCATCACGGTGCAGGCCTACGTCCTGGTTGACATGGAGGGCTTCGCAAAGCTCATTGATGCCATGGGCGGCATCAAAATCAAAGCCGGCGGCTGGGTGCCCCTGAGCGGCGACATGGTGGACGAGGCCAACGGCATCCACGGAATGCCCACAGGCTGGATCCCGGCGGGCGATCAGCACCTGGACGGCTACCACGCCCTTTGGTACGGGCGCTCCCGCGAGTTCGTAGACGACTACGCCCGCATCCAGCGCCAGCAGTGCGTCCAGCAGGCGATGCTGAAGCAGCTGGATCCGGCAACTCTGCTCTCCAAGTTCGAGGACATCGCCAACGCCGGCACCAAGGTTGTGGACTCCAACATCTCGGCGAGCCAGCTCGGCAGCTTTGTGGATCTGGCCATGAAGGCCAAGGGCACGGAAGTCCGCCGGCTGACCATCGGACCGCCGGACTTCGACGCCTCCTTCTCCACGGTTCCGGACTTCGACCAGATCCACAGCAAGGTTGATCAACTGCTTGCCGCGCAGTCCGGCGGTTCGGCGGGTGCAGCCGGGGATCCCGCCGCGGAGGACGCCATCGTGCAGGCCGGACCGGCCGCGGGCCCGCTGATGGCTGCCGCACCGGCGGCGCCCCTGACGCAGCCGTCGCCGTCGCCGTCGTCCTCAGACTTCACTCCCGTGACCACCACCCCCGACGGCGAGCCCATCACGGAAGAGATGCTCAACCAGTTCAAGCGTGAGGGCAATGAGCAGGCGATCCGCGACCTGGTGGCCACCAACGGCCAATGCCGTCCGCTCTAGGCGCCAGACCCCACCACCTTGCGCCGCACCGGCGTCGGCGCTCATCGATTAATCTGCGGCAGCTGCACGGCTGCCATGAGGTAAAGGACACCAGGCTTGTACGAAATCGAGAATGTCCTCCGGCCCTACGCTTGGGGCTCCACCACGGCCATTGCCGGGCTGCTGGGCAGGCAGGCCTCCGGCGGGCCGGAGGCTGAGCTGTGGGTCGGCGCGCACCCGGACTCGCCTTCGGTAGCGACAGCGGCCGACGGCGGACCCGTGCCTTTGGATGCACTGATCAGCTCCGATCCCGGCCACCATCTGGGCAATGCCAGCGTGGCTGAGTTCGGCCCGCGCCTTCCGTTCCTGCTCAAGGTCCTGGCGGCGGAGAGTCCCCTGTCCCTTCAGGTACACCCGACGCTGGACCAGGCAAGGGCGGGGTTTGCCCGCGAGGAGGCCGCCGGCGTCGACCGTTCCGCGGCGGAGCGGAACTACAAGGATGACAACCACAAGCCGGAGATGATCTTCGCGCTGACGCCCTTCGAGGCACTCTGCGGCTTCCGCCCGGCAGCGTCGACGCGCGCGCTCTTTGAACACCTGACGGCGTCCATGCAGGCGATGTCACTTGACGTTCCGCACGTGTTCCGCGACGTCGTGGAAGACCTGGCCGCGCCGGTGGAGCACGATGCCCTCAAAGCCGCCTTCACCAGGCTCATCGGCGGGGGCCACGCAGTCTCGCACGCGGTGCGTGAACTCGTGGCAGCCCTGAAGGCCGGGCTGCCGATGGCCCCCTACCAGACCGAACTGTCCACGGTGGTCAGCCTGCACGGCCACTACCCCGGCGACCCCGGGGTGCTCATCTCGCTGCTGCTGAACAGGATCTCGCTGGCGCCCGGCGAGGCCGTCTACCTGCCGGCAGGCAATGTCCACGCGTACCTGCACGGTCTCGGCATCGAGGTCATGGCGTCGTCGGACAACGTGCTCCGCGGCGGGCTGACACCCAAATTCGTGGACGTGCCCGAGCTGCTGGCCACTGTCGAGTTCGAGTCGGTGGGAGTTCCGATGCTGGCGGCGGAGACGTCTGAGCTGGGCCAGGAACTCTACCGGCCGCCGTTCCGCGAATTCCAGCTGCAGCGGATCGAGCTGGAACCCGATGGGACGCCCGTTCCGCTGGCGCAGTCCGGCGCGGCAGTGATTATCGTCGTCTCCGGCTCCGTGTTGCTGGACTCCCCCAAGGGCGACCTCCACCTGGACCGCGGCGCGAGCGCCTTCCTCCCGGCCGCAGAGGCTCCGGTGAACGTGCACCCGGCTGCCGGCTCCGCAGGGACCGCCGTCGCCTTTGCCGTGACCACCGCAGTGGAGGCCTGATCCGGGTGGAATATTTCCTGCAGACGCCCCAGTGGGCCGAATTCCAGCGTTCCCTCGGGCGCACGGTGCACGAGCAGTCGGGTCCCGGCTGGAGCTTCCTTGCCGTGGAGGAGAAGAACCCGGCGGGCAAGGTCCTGTACGCCCCGTACGGTCCGGTAGCTGATTCCCTCGAATCGTTCGACGCCGCCCTGGCGGCTCTCGTGGCGCTGGCCCGTAAGTCCGGGGCAGCCTTTGTCCGGATCGAGCCGGTCACCGCAGGATTCGAAGCCGCTGACTCCCAGACCGTTCTGCGGAGCCGCGGCCTGCGGCCGGCTCCGGTCAACCAGCAGCCGGAACTGAGCTGGATCGTGGACCTGGACCGGGACTTCAAGGAGGTCCTGGCCGACATGAAGCCCGTGAACCGGAACCTCTACCGGAACATCCACAAGAAGGACGTGACGTTCCGGGCGTCACAGGATCCCGAAGGCATCCGCGTGCTTCTGAACTTCCTGCACATGACGGCCAGACGGAGCGGATTCAAGCCGCAGAGCGATGAGTACCTCACCCAGGTGGCCCGTTCCCTCATGCCCGCCGGCGCGGCCACGCTGTTCATCGCCGAACGCCACGGCGGCCCGATTGCCGCGGCCCTGGCCTACGACTCCGCCGACACGCGCACGTACGCGCACGCGGCCCTGGACGACTCGCACCGCAAGCTCAGTGCCGGCATACCGTTGCTGGTGACGCTCATGGCGGACGCCAAGGAGAAGGGCCTGAAGCACGTGGATCTCTGGGGCGTGGCCCCGGAGGACGACCCGAACCACAAGTGGGCCGGGTTTACGGCATTCAAGAAGTCCTTCGGCGGCCGCGAAATCGCCTACCCCGGGACGTGGGACCTGCCGGTGAAGAAGGCCCGGTACGGCGCGTACCAGCTCGCCCGGAAGGCCCGCGAAAAGCTCCGCGCCCTCCGCAGCTGACACCGTCCCCCCTTGGTCCACCTAGAGCGCGAACGGACACTTGCGGCCCCTCGCCCGAGCGCAAGCCAAGCGCGAACGGACACTTGCGGCCCCTGCCAGCAGCGGGCCGTTTGGGGCCACAAGTGTCCGCTCGCGCAGCGCCCGGGAACCCGACCTGTGGATAACGTCTTCGGGCGCCATTGGCCGGTGCAGACTGAAGCATGCCCGGAACCCGCCTGCCCCAGGAACTGCTTGCCGGTTCCTTCACTGACCTTGCTGCCAGAGACCTTGGTGTCACCCGAAAGCGGCAGAGGCAACCCGACGTCGTCATACCGTCACGTGGCATCCGCGTCCCTCTTGACGGAGCGAGCGGTCCCGCTGCAAGCCTTCGGGCCTATACGGAACTGGACAGCACTTCAGTCCTGACCCATCATTCCGGCGGCCGTATCTGGGAGTGCGGATTACCGCCCTGGATGCAGGAGGACTGGCGCATCCATGTGGCCAGGCAACGGAACGGCAGCAAACCGCGGCGGCGCAACGTCGTCGGTCACCGCCTAACGTTCAAGGTCGGCGAAGTTGTGATGCACGACGGCGTCCGGGTCACGTCGCCGGCGAGGACGTGGCTTGACCTTGCCTCGCTGATGAACGTTGATGAGCTCATCGCGGCCGGCGATTCGCTGGTCTGTGCCCATGGCTCTGACTTTCCCAGACCGAAGGAGGGCCTCTGCACCCTGGCCGAACTGCGCCGAATGGTCGGTGCCCATCCGGGAATGCGCGGGATGAAGACCGCAAGGCTGGCGCTCTCTGAAATTCGTGTGGGCGCCGACTCCCCTCAGGAGACCCGGATGCGCCTGATTCTCTCCCGATCCGGCCCCGGCGAACCTCTGCTCAATTACGTCATCAGGAATACCTGGGGACAGCCGGCCGTGTGGCCTGATGCGGCCTACCCCGAGGAACGGATCGCTTTGCAGTACGACGGCGGTCATCACGCCGACCCGCTCCAAGTCAGCAACGATCTTCGCCGCCAATTCCTGACAGAGCGGCTGGGCTGGCGTGAAGTCAGGGTCTACAAGGAGGATCTTGAGGGAGACAAACCGTTCGTGCTGGAGAAGGTTAGAGCGGCCATGACGCGCGGCAATAAACGGCAAACAAAAGCGCGAACGTACACTTGAGGCCCCGGTGTCGGGGGCCTCAAGTGTACGTTCGCGCTGAATGAAGCGGGGGGTGAAGCGGAGGGACTAGCTCTTGCGGGCGTAGCCTTCCCACTTGCTTGCCTGGTGCTCGCCGTCCACAAAGCGGATGGTGCCGGACTTGGAACGCATCACGATGGACTGGGTCAGGACCTTGTCCTTGGAGTAGCGCACGCCCTTGAGCAGGTCGCCGTCCGTGATGCCCGTGGCCGCAAAGTAGCAGTTGTCACTGGAGACGAGGTCGTTGGTGGACAGCACCCGCTCGAGGTCGTGCCCGGCGTCGATGGCCTTCTGCTTCTCGTCATCGCTGGTGGGCCAGAGACGGCCCTGGATGACGCCGCCGAGGGACTTGATGGCGCAGGCTGCCACGATGCCTTCGGGCGTTCCGCCGATACCCATGAGCGCGTCAACGCCGGTACCGGAGCGCGCCGCGGCGATGGCGCCTGCGACGTCGCCGTCCATGATGAACTTGGTGCGGGCACCGGCTTCGCGGATTTCCTCCACGAGCGGACGGTGGCGGTCCCGGTCCAGGATCATGACGTTCAGCTGGTTGACCTTCACGCCCTTCGCCTTGGCGATTAAGTGCAGGTTCTGCTTGACGGGGAGGCGCAGGTCAACCATGTCGGCAGCTTCCGGACCAGTGACGAGCTTCTCCATGTAGAACACGGCGGAGGGGTCGAACATGGAGCCGCGCTCGGCGACAGCGAGGACAGCAAGGGCGTTGTTGATGCCCAGGGCGGTCAGGCGGGTTCCGTCAATGGGGTCGACGGCGACATCGCACTCGGGGCCGGTGCCGTCACCTACGTGCTCGCCATTGAAAAGCATGGGAGCTTCGTCCTTCTCGCCCTCACCGATGACCACAACACCGTTGAAGTGGACGGTCTGGAGGAAGGAACGCATGGCGTCGACGGCTGCGCCGTCAGCCTTGTTCTTGTCGCCAAAGCCAACCCAGTGGCCGCCGGCAATGGCCGCGGCTTCGGTGACGCGGACAAGTTCCAGGGCAAGGTTGCGGTCCGGTTCGTCAATGCCTACGGCAAGCGACGGCGAAATCGTGGAATACTGCTGGGTCATAGGCGCTGGTGACACGTGAACCTCTTCTTCGAGTGGCGATCATTGAACCCGTACGGCCGGTATCAGTCCGTCACGGTGATTCCTCTGCTACTGATCATAGTCGCGGCAGCATCAGAAGGTCATGGGATGACCGATGCGTGAAACGTGGCGGTTCCTCACCAGCGGACCGGCCGGAATGTGAGAACGGCCTCCACATGGGCGACTATAGAAGCGTGAGCGAAACGCAGGACAAGTCCACTCCCGAAACCCACCCGGCCAGCACGGGTACCCCCGCGGCCGCAGCAGGCACTCCAGACGCACCCGTGGTTAAGCCTGTTATCCGCGCCGCTGCGGCGAAAAGGGCCAATGCCTCGGTCATCGGAATGATCATCGCGCTGTTGGTGAGCGTCGCCGCGTTCCTCCCCATCGTCTTGATGAACCCGTCGCCGAAGACCGACGGATACCGGCCGAACGTCGACGTCAGCGCCGTGGCCCAAAACGCCGCCGATGTGGCGGGATTCACACCAGTGGCACCCGCGACCGGCGACACATTCAGTCCGAATTACGCGCGCTGGGAGTCCGGGACCGGCAGCGGGGTGGCCACGTGGGAGGTTGGATACCTCACGCCGAAGGAATCATTCATCGGCCTCGTCCAAACCGCCCAAGCGAATCCGACGTGGTTGGTCCAGCAAACCAAGGGCGCCCCGGTCACCGGGAGCCGCACCGCCGGCGGCCTGGACTGGGAGCTCCGGGACACCGGCAAGGGTGAGAAAAGCATGGTCCTCAACCACAAGGGCACCACCGTTGTCTTGACCGGCACGGCCCAACTCGACGAGTTCGCCATCCTTGCAGACGCCGTCGTGAAGTCCCTGGAAAGTAACCCTGCCGCCACAGTTTCACCCTCGGCCACTCCTTCGCCGTAAAGTGGCCCCGTGGCTACTTACCTGACTCCCGCTCTGGCTTGGCGGCGACTGCGCGAAGGAAACGAACGCTTTGTCGCCGGAGAATCCTCCCATCCCAACCAGGACGCCTCGCGCCGGTCCTCGCTGGTGGAGAACCAGCACCCTTTCGCGGTGATCTTCGGCTGCTCGGATTCCCGGCTCGCCGCAGAAATCATCTTTGACCTCGGCCTGGGTGACGCTTTCGTTGTCCGCACCGCCGGCCAGGTCATCGACGACGCAGTTCTGGGCTCCCTGGAGTACAGCATCGGCGTTCTGGGCGTGCCGCTCATCGTGATCCTTGGCCACGACAGCTGCGGCGCGGTCAGCGCCACGAAGGACGCCGTGGAGACCGGGCAGATGCCCACAGGGTTCATCCGTGACCTCGTAGAGCGGATCACACCGTCGGTCCTGACCTCCCTGCGCAACAACGAGACCGAAGTCAACGACATGGTGGTGGAGCACGTGAAGCAGACCTCACAGCGGCTCGTGGACAGCTCCCGTGTGATTTCAGACGCAATTGAAACCGGACGCGCTGCGGTAATCGGCCTCTCGTACAGCCTCAAAGAGGGCCGCGCCGACCTCGTTTCGGGAATTGGCGAACTCTAGATCCCCGTTCTCCGCACGCCCGGCCGGGCCTGACTCAAGCGCTTCACGGTTTCAGCCAAGGCCGCCAATCGCCCTAAGCTAGCCCCATGACTTCCACTGAAGAATTCCGCATTGAACATGACACGATGGGCGAAGTCCGCGTCCCCGTGAACGCCCTGTACCGTGCACAGACGCAGCGTGCAGTTGAAAACTTCCCCATTTCCGGCAAAACCCTGGAACGCGCGCACATCGAGGCCCTAGCCCGGGTCAAGAAGGCTGCCGCCCAGGCCAACGCAGAACTTGGAGTGCTCGACGGCGAGCTGGCCAAGGCGATCGCGGACGCCGCCGATGAGGTTGCTGCCGGGAAGTACGACGGCGACTTCCCCATCGACGTCTTCCAGACCGGCTCCGGCACGTCCTCCAACATGAACACCAACGAGGTCATCGCGGAGCTTGCCTCCCGGGCCCTCAAGGCCGCGGGCAGCGACAAGGTTGTCCACCCGAACGACCACGTCAACGCCTCGCAGTCCTCCAACGACGTCTTCCCCACCTCGGTCCACGTGGCGGCCACATCGGCGCTGATCAACGACCTCATCCCGGCCCTGGGCTACCTCGCCGACTCACTGGACCGCAAGGCCGTCGAGTTCAAGGACGTCGTCAAGTCCGGCCGCACGCACCTCATGGATGCCACCCCGGTGACCCTGGGCCAGGAGTTCGGCGGCTACGCCGCACAGGTCCGGTACGGCATCGAACGCATCAACGCCTCGCTCCCCCGCGTGGCCGAGGTTCCGCTCGGCGGCACGGCCGTGGGCACGGGCATCAACACCCCGGCCGGCTTCCCGGAGCGCGTCATTGAGCTGCTCGCCACCGACACCGGCCTGCCGCTGACCGAGGCACGCGACCACTTCGAGGCCCAGGCCAACCGCGACGGCCTCATCGAAGCCTCCAGCCAGCTGCGCAACATCGCGATCTCCTTCATGAAGATCAACAACGACCTCCGCTGGATGGGCTCGGGCCCCAACACCGGCCTCGGCGAAATCGCCATCCCGGACCTCCAGCCGGGTTCCTCGATCATGCCGGGCAAGGTCAACCCCGTCATCTGCGAGGCGTCCATCATGGTCTGCGCGCAGGTCATCGGCAACGACACCGCCATTGCCTGGTCCGGTACCAACGGCGCCTTCGAACTGAACGTCGGCATCCCTGTCATGGCCGCCAACCTGCTCGAATCCGTGCGCCTGCTGGCCAACACCAGCCGCGTCATGGCTGACAAGATGATCGACGGCATCACCGCCAACGTGGAGCGCGCCCGCTTCCTCGCCGAGGCCTCACCGTCCATCGTCACGCCGCTGAACAAGTACATCGGCTACGAAAACGCCGCGAAGATCGCCAAGAAAGCCGTCGCCGAAGGGCTCACCATCCGCGAGACCGTCGTCGCCATGGGCTTCCTGGAGCGCGGTGAGCTGACAGAGGAGCAGCTGGACACCGCCCTGGACGTCATGTCCATGACGCGCCCCCCGCACAAGGCATAAGTCCCCACTAACGCGCGACGGCGGCCGCCCACCTTCCCAGCGAAGGCGGGCGGCCGCTGGCGTTAAGGCGAGATACGACGAACGCCGGGGCCGCAAGTGTCTGTGAGGGTTGTGGTGGCTGGTCTGGGACTGGCTGGCAGAGTGGTATTGGCCGTTTAG
>NZ_JBBLYW010000024.1:0-86506 GCF_037911235.1 Arthrobacter oryzae | reverse complement strand
GCCGCCGCGGCGTGGGACGAGGGGTTCTATGACAACCTGGTGGCTCCGGTGCCGGGCACGGACCTGGTCCGGGATGAGGGGATCCGGGCGGGGTCCTCGGCGGAGAAGCTCGCGGGGTTGAAGACGGTGTTCCGGGCCGAGAACGGCACGGTTACGGCCGGGAACGCGTCCCCGCTCTCGGACGGGGCGTCCGCGGCCTGGATCGGGTCCGGGAACGCCGCCGGGATCCTCGGGATGGAACCGCTGGCCCGGATTGCGGGCCGGGGTGCGCACGCGAACGATCCGCAGTTTTTCGGGTACGCCCCGGTGGAGGCTGCGAACAAGGCCCTCGCGAAGGCGGGCATCAGCTGGGAGCAGGTGGGCGCCGTCGAACTTAACGAAGCGTTCGCCGCGCAGTCCCTGGCCTGCATCAACGCCTGGGGGATCGACCACGCAATTGTGAACCGGCACGGCGGCGCGATCGCGATGGGCCACCCCCTCGGTGCCTCGGGCGGCCGGATCCTGGGCACGCTGGCCCGGTCCCTGCAGGCCTCCGGTGAACGCTGGGGCGTCGCCGCGATCTGCATCGGCGTCGGCCAGGGCCTCGCCGTCGTCCTCGAAAACGTCACTGCTTCTGCCTGACATTGAGCGCCACCTGCGTCACTCGCGTCACCTGCGTCACCAGCGCCCCCTGCGAAACGGAAGTTGGTCCGCTTGGTTCGCTCACGGGTCATGCTTTTGGGAGACCGATGGCGGATCACCTAAGGTTGATGCCCGATGGAAGCTATTGATGAAACGTCCGGTCAATCAAGGTCAGCGCCCCCGCGCGGGCCGGTCTTTGTTGATGAATCAGGTCGGCGCCTGCTGCTGGTGAAGCTTGTCGGCCTCGGGGCCCTTGGGCTCGTGGCTGGATATGTTGTTCTCCTGTTGGTTGCCTTCATCGGCGGGTCCAATGTCGCTGCGCCTTACCTGCCTCTGCCTGCGGCCCCGGCGGCCCGTGACGTTCCTTCTTCCCCTCCGCCGCCACAGGCATCTGACGAGGCCACGCCACCAGCTCAGCTGGCTGAGGCGGCCGAGCCTGCGCCGGCCGCATTCCAGGCTCCGGTGACAGGGCCTTCAACCGTTCCAGCAGCACCATCGGTCAACGATACGACCGTGGATCGGGCGGCCCCCTCTGCGCCCGTTAGCCCCCAAGCGGAGATCACGGAGGCGACATCGCCGGGCAAGAGCGGGACGGCTCCGGGCCAGACCACGCGTCCGTCAGCCCCGCCCCAGCCGTGAGCGTGCACCGACCGATCAAGGCCGTTGTTCCGGTCAGTGTGAGGGCGCATTGGTTCGTCCTTGTAGCCCTCCTGTTCGCGCTGGGTGTTGCCCTCGCGGTGCAGGGATACATGCACCATCTTGCCGGGATCGGCGATGACTCCGTGCCGGCAAGTGCGTCCGCGGACACCGTCCCGAACGCCGTCTCCCACGGCGGTCCGGTCATCGATTCCCGCGGCGGGGCGGTCCGCACCGTGAGTCCGCCGGATCGTACGCTCGCGCTTACTTTCGACGACGGACCGGACCCCGTCTGGACGCCCCAAATCCTCGACGTCCTGCGGAAGCATCACGTTCGCGCTACGTTCTTCGTGGTTGGCTCGGCGGCGATCGACAACCCCGAGCTCGTACGCCGCATCATTGCAGAAGGTCACGAGATCGGCGTACACACACTCACCCACACTGACCTCGGCACTGCCCCGCCGTGGCGACGCCAACTCGAGGTCCAAGGTGCCCAGGAGGCGATCGCCGGCATTACCGGCCGTGCGACGTCGCTACAGCGTCCGCCTTACAGCTCCGGGAACGAAGCGGTCACCGACAGCACCTGGTCCGCGATGCAGGCGTCGGCGGACGAGGGGTACCTCACCGTGCTCAGCACTATCGACAGCGAGGATTGGCGGCGGCCGGGCGTCGCGACGATCGAGCGGAACCTCACTGTGTCCGGCCCAGAGGGCCAGGTGCTCCTGATGCACGACGGGGGTAGCGACAGGGAGCAGACCGTCGCAGCTCTCGATTCCGCCCTGCCGCGATTCGCTGACCAGGGCTATCGCGTGACAACGGTCGGCGACGCAATCGGAATTGAGAGCATGCGGGAGGCGTCCAGCGCCGAGGAAATTACCGGTACGGCCTTCGTGCGCGGCATACAGCTCAGCGATTTCGTCGTCACGGCCATCTCGTGGGGGCTCGTTGCGGCCGGCATCGTGACGCTTATCCGTGCGGTGCTGGTCATCGGTTTCGCGGCGCGCCACAGCCGTGCCGCGCGGCGTATTCAGACGGCCAGCCGCGGTCGGCGACGGCTGGACGTGCCGGTCAGGCCGGAGGTCACGGAGCCAGTCAGCGTGATCGTCCCTGCCTACAACGAGGCCGCCGGCATCGAAGCCGCGGTCCGCTCCATCGTCGCCTCGACCCATCCCGTTGAGATCATCGTGGTCGACGACGGCTCAACCGACGGGACCGCAGACATCGTGGAAGCGCTCGGCATACCGGGCGTCACGGTGATACGGAAGGAGAACGGAGGCAAGCCGTCCGCCCTCAATGCCGGGCTTGGCGCTGCCAGCCACCAGATTGTGGTGATGGTCGACGGCGACACCGTCTTCGAACCGGACACGGTCCATGCCCTCATTCAGCAATTCGCGGACCCGCGGGTGGGTGCAATTTCGGGCAACACCAAGGTCGCCAACCGCGGGGGCATCCTCGGCGCCTGGCAGCACATCGAGTACGTCGTGGGCTTCAATCTTGACCGCCGGCTGTTCGACGTCGCCGAGTGCATGCCCACTGTCCCCGGGGCCATTGGTGCCTTCCGCCGCGACGCCCTCCTGAGGGTCGGCGGAGTAAGCGACGATACGCTCGCCGAAGACACCGATCTCACGATGTCACTGTGCCGCGACGGCTGGCGTGTGGTCTACCAGGACGACGCGCGGGCCTGGACCGAGGCACCCGCTACCCTTGGGGCCTTGTGGCGCCAGAGGTACCGCTGGTGCTATGGCACATTGCAGGCAATGTGGAAGCACCGGGGCGCGGTGGTGCAGCGGGGAGCGGCTGGCAAGCTCGGCCGACGCGGACTCGGCTATCTGCTCGTTCTCCAAGTGCTGCTTCCCCTGTTCGCCCCTATCGTCGATGTCTTCGCTGTCTATGGGCTGATCTTCCTCGATCCACTCCGGATCGGGGCGCTCTGGCTTGTCTTCCTTGTCGTTCAGTTACTCATGGCCAGTTACGCGTTCCGGCTCGACACGGAACGGCTCGGGCCGCTCTGGACGCTTCCACTCCAGCAGTTCGTCTATCGGCAGCTGATGTATCTGGTGGTCATCCAGTCTGTGGTCACCGCGCTGGCAGGCGTCCACCTTCGGTGGCACCGCATGGAGAGGTATGGCAGCCTGCGCGTCCCAGCCGCCGCTACTGAACGCCAGGCGTAGGAGGGGCTGCGGTGGCATGGCCGGTGGCGATACCCTCACGGTAGATCCGCTGCACGGCCGGCCAGTCGCCGTCGTGCATGGAACGGATGGTGACAGCGGACGGGACCGGTGCGGTCACAGGGTGGCCAAGAGTCCGGCCGTCTGCTCCAGGGCTCCGGGAACCAGGGAGTAGTAGGCCCACGTGCCGCGCTTCTCACGGTGCAGCAGCCCGGCTTCCACCAGGATCTTCAGGTGGTGGGAGACCGTGGGCTGGCCAAGGTCCAGCGGCCCGGTCAGGTCGCACACGCAGGATTCACCGGAGGCGTCCGCCTTGACGATGGAGAGCAGGCGCAGCCGGTTCGGATCGGCCAGAGCCTTGAAGACCAGGGCTTTCTGCTTGGCCTCCTCTGCGCCCAGGGCAGGTGTTCCTGCCGGGGCGCAGCAGGTTTCATCCGTGGCCGGCTCGAGTACGGGCAGTGCGCTCATGTACCTATTATGCCCCAACATTGATAATCATCAATGTATGCGGGGCGCCGGAAGGACCAGGCCCGCCCTATGAGTCGGCCTTGACCGAACTGTGCGGGAGAACGACGTCGTCCGCGGCGCGGGCTGCGGCTGGGAACAGGGCGAGGAGAAGGCCGAGGCCGAGCGCCCCGCCGATCAGTTGCGCCACCACGAAGCCTGGCACCGACGGCGGGGCGATGCCGGCGAAGGTGTCACTGAACATGCGGCCGACTGTAACGGCCGGGTTCGCGAACGACGTTGAGGACGTGAACCAGTACGCCGCCCCGATGTAGGCGCCCACCGCCGGAGCGGCAAGGATGCCCCGCTTTGTGGCTGCGAGGGCGAAGATGAGGAGAACGAGCCCCGCCGTCGCGACAACCTCCGCCAGCAGATGACCCGTGGTGGCGCGCTCTTTGGCGGAGATGGAGGTGCCCACCTCAAACATCGCGTTCGCGAGCACGCTGCCGCTGATTGCACCTGCGGTCTGGGCAGCCACATAAATGCCAAGTTCCGGCAGGGTCAATCCGGAGCCGCTGCCTCGGCCGAGGATCCAGTCGGCGAGGGAGACCACAGGGTTGAAGTGCGCGCCGCTCACCGGCCCAAGCATCAGGATCAACACCGTCAGGCCAAGCGCTGTGGCGGTGCTGTTCTCCAGCAACTGCAGGCCGACATCGCCGGGGGAGAGTTGCTGCGCGGCGATCCCGGAGCCGACGACGATGGTCACGAGCAGGCTGGTGCCGAGCAGTTCGGCAACGGCGCGGCGCCACAGGCGTGGCTGGTTTGAAGTCATGGCAACAGCTTGACCCAAAGAACAAACTCAGTCAAAATTGAATCAATGAAAATTGAGGCAACTGACGAATTCAGGATGCGCATCGCCAGGCACGCGGCCCTTTCTGATCCTGCACGGCTGCGCATCGTGGATCTGCTGACCTTGGGAGACTTCTCCCCGACGGAGTTGCAGGCCGAGCTGGGGATGCCGTCCAACCTGCTGTCCCACCATCTGCGCACACTCGAGGATGCCGGGCTGGCAGTCCGCCGCCGCTCCGAAGCGGACCGGCGGCGCAGCTACATCCGGCTCGCTTCCGGCGCGCTGGAGGGCCTGGTGCCAGGGGTCGAACATGAGGCCCGCCGCGTGCTGTTCGTCTGCACGCGGAACAGTGCCCGGTCGCAGCTTGCCGCCGCCCTCTGGGGGCAGGCCAGCCAGATTCCGTCGGTGTCGGCGGGAACGCACCCGGCGGACCGGGTAGCCCAGGGCGCCATAGAGGTTGCCCGGCGTCATGGCATGGATCTCGAAGGGCGTCTTCCGCGCACGCTGGACCAGGCGGTGGAGGGCGGCGATTTTGTTGTGACCGTGTGCGACAGTGCCCATGAGGAGTTGCCGGGTCTGGGTGGCGCCCACTGGTCGGTGCCGGATCCGGTTCGCGCGGGCACGGAGGAAGCCTTCGAGGCGGCCTTCGAGGATATTTCGCGCCGGGTCCAGGACCTCGCCCCTCGTGTGCTCGCCGCCTAGTCGCCGCGCGCAGCGGGTGCTGAAGGCCGGCCGCCGAAGACATATTGACAATCATCAATCTATTACCAATACTCATTACATCGATCATCATCAATGTTTTACCGAGCGATGCCGAAACTGATTCCAGGAGAAACACTGTGAGCACCGAAACCGCCAAGAAGCCGTCCGTCCTCTTTGTCTGCGTCCACAACGCGGGCCGCTCGCAGATGGCCGCAGCCTTCCTCACCACCCTGTCCAAGGGTGAAATCGAGGTCCGCTCCGCCGGTTCCCAGCCCGCCGAAAAAATCAACCCGGCCGCCGTCGAAGCAATGGCTGAGGTAGGCATCGACATGTCCTCGGAGATCCCGAAGGTCCTCACCACGGAGGCCGTCAAGGAATCCGACGTTGTGATCACCATGGGCTGTGGCGACGAATGCCCGTACTTCCCCGGCAAGCGCTACGAGGACTGGGTCCTGGAGGATCCGGCAGGCAAGGGCGTGGACTCGGTCCGCCCGATCCGCGACGATATCAAGACCCGTATCGAGGACCTGATCGAATCCCTCATCCCCGCCGCCAAGTAACAGACCCGGACCAAGGAGCCTTTTGTGAGCACCGCAGCGAGCACCGAACAGCTGATCATCATCGGGTCCGGCCCCGCCGGCTACACCGCAGCCATCTACGCCGCCAGGGCGGGACTGAACCCCCTGGTCCTGGCCGGAGCGGTCACCGCAGGCGGTGCCCTGATGAACACCACCGAGGTGGAAAACTTCCCCGGCTTCCCGGGCGGCATCCAAGGCCCCGAGCTCATGGACGGGCTGCAGCAGCAGGCCGAGCGCTTCGGCGCCAAGGTAGTGTTTGACGACGTCACTGAAGTGACGCTGACCGGGCACCTCAAGCGCGTGGTCACCGGCGCCGGCGAAACCCACGAGGCGCCCGCCGTCATCCTCGCCACCGGCTCCGCCTACAAGGAACTCGGCCTGCCCGAGGAGAAGAAGTTCAGCGGCCACGGTGTCTCCTGGTGCGCCACCTGCGACGGGTTCTTCTTCCGCGACCAGGACATCGTCGTCGTCGGCGGCGGGGACTCCGCGATGGAGGAGGCGACGTTCCTGACCCGCTTCGCCCGGACTGTCACCGTGGTAGTCCGCAAGGGCGAACTCCGCGCCTCCCGCATCATGGCCCAGCGCGCCAAGGACAATCCAAAAATCAGCTTCGCCTGGAACTCAGCGGTTACGACGATCCACGGCGACGGCAAGGTCACCGGCGTGACCCTTACGGACACGCGGTCCGGCGAAACCCGGGAGCAGGCCGCAACCGGGATCTTCGTGGCCATCGGGCACCTGCCGCGCACGGAACTTGTGGCGGGCCAGGTTGACCTCGACGCGGAAGGCTACATCAAGGTGGACGCCCCCACCACGGTCACCAACCTTTCCGGTGTCTTCGCCTGCGGTGACGCCGTGGACCACCGGTACCGCCAGGCCATCACGGCCGCGGGCACCGGATGTGCCGCTGCCCTCGACGCTGAGCGCTACCTGGCCGCCCTTGACGACGCCGACAGCATCGCCACGGCTTTGGTGGAAGAACCCACCCACGCCTAGAGATTGACAAGGGGAGGGGGTGAGCCGAATGGATACCGGATACTGCACCGACGCTGGCTGCTGCGAGGACGAATCCTGCACGGACCAGGACTGCTGCTAGCGCCCCTTTGGCTGCCCAACCAGGTAGCAGCAGATGTTGACACCTGGTTGGGCAGCAACCGCCACACCCACTGATGAAAGAGGACCTGATGGATTCGACGACGAACCTTCCCATTGCAGTGATCGGCGCCGGCCCGGTGGGCCTGGCCGCCGCGGCGCACCTTTTGGAGCGCGGCCTTGAGCCGGCGATCTTCGAATCCGGGCCCTCCGCGGGCGCCGCCATCGAACAGTGGCGCCACATCCGGCTGTTCTCGCCATGGCGGTACAACATCGACGCCGCCGCCGTCCGCCTGCTCGAAGCCGCCGGCTGGGAATCTCCCCGGCTCACGGCGCTGCCCTATGGCGGGGACCTGATCGACAATTACCTGGCCCCGCTGGCCGCACTGCCGGCCATCAGCTCACGGCTGGAGACCGGTGCAAAGGTCATCGCCGTGACACGGTCCGGCATGGACAAGACCCACACCCGTCACCGCGAAATCACCCCGTTCCTCGTCCGGGTGGAACACCAGGACGGCGAAATCCGCGATCATGCCGTGGCAGGTGTCATCGATGCCTCCGGCACCTGGTCCACCCGCAACCCGCTTGGCACCTCCGGCCTGCCTGCCATCGGAGAGGACACGGCCGCGGACAGGGTTTCCTCGCCGCTGCCCGATGTGACGGGACGTGACCGGGCCTCGTTCGCCGGCCGCCGCGTCCTGGTGGTCGGCGCCGGGCACTCCGCCGCGAACACACTCATCAGCCTCGCCGACCTCGCCAAGGAAGAACCGGACACCCGGCTCCTGTGGGCTGTGCGCGGCCCGTCCGCCGAGAAGGTCTACGGCGGCGGTGACGCCGACGGTCTGCCTGCCCGCGGACAGCTCGGCAGCCGCCTCCGCCGGCTCGTCGAGGCAGGGACCATTGAACTGCACACCGGCTTCGGCATTGCTTCCCTCAAGGCCCTGGAGTCGGGCGTGACCGTTGGAGCAGTGGATGGCCGCACGCTGGAGGCAGACGTCGTCGTTCCCTGTACCGGCTTCCGCCCGGACCTGGACATCCTCCGCGAACTCCGGCTCGATCTGGACCCTGCCGTCGAAGCGCCCCGGGAGCTGGGACCGCTGATCGACCCCGAATTCCACTCCTGCGGCACCGTTGCGCCCCACGGCGCCAAGCTCCTGGCCCACCCGGAGCAGGACTTCTACATCGTCGGCATGAAGTCCTACGGCCGGGCCCCGACCTTCCTGCTGGCCACCGGCTACGAACAGGTCCGATCAGTGGTGGCAGCCCTCGCCGGGGACCGCGAAGCAGCGGACACGGTTTATCTGGAGCTTCCGGAAACCGGGGTCTGTTCGTCCGACGCCGGAACCAGCTGCGACGTTCCGGCCGCAGCGTCGGCAGTCACAGCAGGCACGGCGGAGGCAGGCTGCTGCTCCGCCCCCGAACCGGTACTGGTCGGCTTCCCCACAGGGCTGTCCCACGGACGTTCCGGCAGCAACTGAACAAAACCCTCGACAGACTCCCTGCTCACTAAGGAAACGACTATTCCATGACCCAGGAAACCACCGGCTCACGTGAAGCCCCGGCCGTCCTCTTCGTCTGCAGCAAGAACGGCGGCAAATCCCAACTCGCCGCCGGGCTCATGAACCAGCTCGCGGGCGGGGCGGTGACGGTCTTCTCTGCGGGCACCAAACCGGGCAAGTCCCTCAATCCGCAGGCCGTTGAGTCCTTGGCCGAACTCGGTGTCGACATCACCGGCGAGCACCCGAAACCAGTGACCGACGAGGTCCTGGACGCCGTGGACGTCGTCGTGGTGCTGGGCACCGAAGCTAAGATCGAGCCGCGCGACGGCATTCGCTATGAGGTGTGGGAAACGGATGAGCCCTCCGAACGCGGCATCGAAGGCATGGAGCGCATGCGCCTGGTCCGGAACGACATCAAGGCCCGGGTCCAGAAGCTGTACCCGGAGCTGACTGGGAACTAGGCCGTGCCCGCCCCCGCGGTATCCCGGACACTGCTCGCGGAGGGTGCACCGCGCGGGGGTCTTGCTGCGTTGTGCGTCACTCAGACCACGGGCTGGGGCATCCTGTACTACGCCCTCCCCGCCGCGGTCCGGCCCATCAGCGAGGACACCGGCTGGGAACCGGCTCTCGTCACCGGAGCCTTTTCCGCGGGGCTGCTTCTCTCGGCAGCTGCGGGCGTCCTGGTGGGACGTGCGCTGGACAGGGCCGGGCCGCGTACCATCATGGTTGGCGGCTCCTTGCTCGGAGTGTTGGCCCTCGCGCTGGCGGGACTGGCGCCGAACCTGCCACTGTTCGCTGGCGCCTGGCTGCTCGCCGGAACGGCACAGGCGGCGGTGCTTTATCAGCCGGCGTTCACCGTGATCAGCCGCTGGTACGGCGCGCACCGGGTCCGGCCGCTGACCATCCTGACCCTCAGCGCAGAGTTTGCCTCCACGATCTTCGCCCCGCTCACTGCCGCCCTCAGCAACGGAATCGGCTGGCGGGCAGCTTTCCTGGTCCTCGCCGGACTACTGGGCGTGATCACGGTGCCGCTGCACGCCCGCTACCTCAACCGGTCCTGGATCTCCGCCCAGCACGGGGAACATCCGGCAACTGCCAGGGGCCGGGTCCGCGCCCTCCGCCGCAGCCCTGAATTCATCGGGCTGCAGTCGCTCATGATGCTCCTCTGCCTCGGCCTCTATACAGTGACGTTGAACGTCATTCCGCTACTGATGGAGAAAGGCGCCGACTACGCGATTGCTGCGTTCGGCCTCGGACTCATCGGCGCAGGCCAGGTTGGCGGACGTTTGGTCTTCTCCGCCATACCCTCCGGTGCGCGGCTGCCGGTCATTACGGTCACCGCCACCGTTGCGATCATCGTGCTCGCCCTCCTGCCGGGACCGGTACCCATGCTGATCGCGGCGGGCATGCTCGCCGGTGCCGTCCGGGGCTGCCACACCCTGCTGCAGGCCACGATCGTTGCTGATCGTTGGGGAACCGCCGGCCTTGGCACCCTCCAGGGCGCGTTCGCCGCACCCCTCACAGCCGTTACTGCCCTCGCCCCGGCCGCCGGACCGGCGCTGGCAGCCTGGCTGGGCAGCTACACGAACATGGCCTACGCCATGGCCGCCGCCACCGGAACCGCCACAGTAGCCGCTCTCGCCGCGGGCTTCACCAAAGCCACCCGTGGCCACAGGGAGATGGCAGGACGGGCGAACCACGGCGATGAAGGCTAGCTGCGGCGTGCCCTGTTCTCCCTCGGGGGTCGTGGAATTGCCGCCGGAGTGGCAGACTGCGGCCATGAATATCGAGCAATGGTGGGCGCAGCTCAAGCCGTCCACAAAGGCGTGGCTGATTGATAACAATGGCGATGCGGTTCCGGCGGAGATCGTTACCGAGATCACGAACGCCGGAGGAAGCGTTGAGGCCGATGCCTGGTGGGTTGGCGACAGCGGTCCCTCAGGTTTCTATTTCTCGGACGAAGCCATCGACTGGATCGAAGCTGTCGGAAACGGCGAAACGCCCGAACCCCGCTGACTGCTGCCACCACGACCTATGCGTCGCCCGCCAGGGGTCAGGTTTCGTCCAGATTGGCCGGGAATAATGGGCGGGGCGGCGCCTGGAACCGAACCGGCGCCCGAAACGAATTTATCCGGATAGGGCTGTGGAGGTCATTTGACGTTGCTGGTTGACGGAACGGTAGGAACGGTCGGAAGGGTTGCCGGGCAGGCCGCCGGTCAAAGTGCGGTGCGCCAGAGGCTGGACGGATTGGACGTCTTGCGCGGTGCTGCCGTGGGCGCAGTTCTCCTCGGACATTCCTGGCCAGGGGTCTTTCAGGGTGCCGGAATCGTCGGCGTCATAGCCTTTTTTGTGCTGAGCGGGTATCTGATCACGGGCGTGCTGCTTCGGGATATCGAACGGCACCGCAAAGTTCGCTACGGCCGTTTCTATGCGCATCGGGCCTTCCGGCTGTTGCCGGCGCTCATTGCCTTCCTGGGCGTCTATGCCGTCGTTGAGCTGACGGCGGACGTCCTGGGGGACCGTTCCAAGGGAATCATCGGCTACACCCTCCTTGCCGGTTTTGGCTATCTCAAGGACCTGCCGCTTCCTTTTGATGTCAGCATGGCCATCGGGCCACTCTGGACGCTGGCGGTGGAGGAACAGTTCTATCTGGTCTGGCCGGCGTTGCTGGTGGTTGCGCTGCGGAGGAACCGCCAGGCGCGGCTGGTGGGCTGGTCTGCCGCCGTCGTCGTTTTCCTCATGACGGCGACTGTGCTGGGGATGCTTGTCCTGGCCCCGCACCTTCACTCGCTGGTTTACGCCCTTCCCACAACATGGGGGCTCGGGCTGATCATCGGTTCGGCTGTGCGCCTCTACAGGGTCCGGGTGTTCCGCTGGTTCTCCGGTCCCCGGCTCCGGGTGGCGGCTTTGCCTGCCGCCGTCCTGGTCCTTGCCGCCGAGGCGTTCTTCCCCAAGGCTAACGAATCGCCGGTTTTCTTCTTCGTTGGAGGCCCGCTGGCCATGGCTGCCGCGGCCGTCCTGGTGGTTCTGGCGGCTTCCCGGTCGCGAAAAATGTCCACGTGGACACGCCCGCTGCAGCTGCTGGGCACGGTTTCCTATGCCGCGTACCTCTGGAACTATGTGGTCATTCTCTGGCTGAATGGCGGGTCCACGGCAGATTTGCCGCCGCTTGTGGCTGTCTCGGCAATCCTGTTGACATTGCTGGTGGCGGTCATCAGCTGGCACACGGTCGAAAGGCTGGGCCGGCTGGGGCGTGATCGGTTCGACGCTCACTATCAGGCCAGGGCCGGCTTCCGCCCACGATCCACTGCCGGCGGGGAGTAGGGTTTGCCATAGTCGACGAAGGAGTCACCATGAGCTACAAATATCGAACCGTCCGGGTCCGCGGTACCGAACTGGTGGGAACAATTGCCCGCAAGCATGGCGGTGCGCCCGAAATTTACGAAACGTCGAAGGACGCGAGCACATCAGTGGTTCCGGTGTTCTTCGAGGAGACGGGCGAGATCCGTTTTTTCGACAGGTCAGTGCTGCAGGACGTTGTGGCGCCTGCCGGTTAGCAGCGGACGTCAGGGTGGACGCCGGCTGATGTGCCGAGCATGATGAAGCCGTGACTTCTGATGACTCGGGCAGCGTCGGGGCGCCACGCAGGGCAACTCCGGCGGACGCCGCGACGGTGGCCCACATGCTCCACGATTTCAACACCGAGTTCGAGACGCCCACCCCAGGCACAGACGAACTGACGTCGCGGCTCGCGCAGTTGCTGGCGGGGGAGGACGTGGTGGTGCTGCTCGTCGGCGCGCCGCCCGGTGGACTTGCGGTGCTTAGCTTCCGGCTCAACGTCTGGTACCAGGGCCCGGTGGCAATCCTGGACGAACTCTACGTTCGACCAGGCCTGCGTGGCCATCGCCTGGGCAGTGCCCTACTCGCCGCAGCATGCGACCTGGTGCGCTGCCGCGGCGGTGCGCTACTTGAAATCAACGTGGACGGCGACGACACGGATGCCCGCCGGTTTTATGAAACACGCGGGTTTACCAACACCGAACCGAACGGCACGGAGCCGATGCTGTACTACTATCAAGAGCTTTGAACAGCAGTCCGCGTACCGGCAGGATTCTCAAGGAGGCACATCCGTGTCAGGATCAGGTATGCCCCACCGCCTGATGTTGCTGGACACTGCCTCGCTGTACTTCCGTGCGTTCTACGGCCTGCCCGACACTATCCGCCGCGCGGACGGCACGCCGGTGAATGCCGTTCGCGGCTTGCTGGACATGATCGCGCGTCTCACCACTGACTTTGAGGCAACGCATCTGGTTGCCTGCTGGGACGATGACTGGCGCCCGCAGTGGCGGGTGGACCTCATCCCGAGCTACAAGTCGCACCGGGTGGCGCGGGAGGTGGCTGGCGCTCCCGACGTGGAGGTGGTGCCGGATGCGCTCGAGGCGCAGATTCCGATGATCCGCCGCGTGCTCGAGCTCGCCGGTATCGCTGTCGTGGGGGCTGCTGAGCATGAGGCCGACGACGTCGTGGGCACCTATGCCAGCAACGCCGGCTTGCCCGTGGACGTGGTCACAGGTGACCGCGACCTCTTCCAGGTCGTCGACGACGACCGCCAGGTGCGGGTGATCTACACCGCGCGCGGCATGAAGAACCTCGAAGTCGTCACCGACGCGGTGGTCGTCGCCAAGTATCGCGTGCTGCCCGAGCAGTACGCAGACTATGCGATCCTCCGCGGCGATGCTTCCGACGGGCTGCCGGGCGTCGGAGGTATCGGCGAGAAGACGGCGGCGTCGCTGCTCGGCGAGTACGGCACGCTCGAGATGCTGCTCGAGGCGGCGACGGACGCGGAGAGCGGGCTCTCGGCATCTGTCCGATCCAAGCTGGGCTCGGCCTCGGACTATCTCAAGGTGGCACCCACGGTTGTGAACGTCGCGCGCCACCTCGGGTTGCCGACGCTCGAGGAGGCGGGTGCGCAGCTGCGCCCCGTGGCTGGCGGTTCGCGCGCCGACCTCGAGCGTTTGGCCACCGAATGGAACCTGGGAGGCTCGGTCAGGCGGCTCCTCGAGGTGCTCGACAAGCGGCAGTGAGGCACCCCGCTGTGGGGGCAACTCAGGCCGGGCGCGTCAGCCCTTAGGGACCGCCGCGGTGCTGTTGCGAACCACGAGGCGCGGGGTCAGTACTTCGGTGCGTTGGGACAGAGTCGGGTCGGCCATGCGCTCGAGGAGCAGGTGGGCGGCGCGGATGCCGACGTCACGGCTTACCGGGTCCACGCTGGTGAGTGAAAGATGCCGGATGCCGGCCAGGTAAGTGTTGTCGTATCCGACCAGTGACAGGTGAGAGGGAACGCTGATGCCGTGGTCGTCGGCGGCCGAAAGAGCTCCGACGGCGAGGACGTCGTTGGTGGCCAGGACAGCCGTCGGGACGTGCCCGCTGTCAATCAGGCCGTTCATTGCCTCGAAGCCGGAATGTTCGCTCAGGTCCGTCTGCACCACACGGATCTGATCTTGCAGGCCGTGGCGCGCCATTGTGTCCTGATAGGAACGTGCCCGCAACGCCGCTGACCCGGTCGGGGCAGTGAGGTAGGCGATGTCTCGGTGGCCGAGGCTGATCAGGTGTTCGACGGCGATCCGTGCTCCGGCGACGTCGTCGTTGGTGACGAGGTCCGCGGAGGGAAGCTCGAAAGCGCGGGTCCCGACGACGACGGTCGGGGTATGCGTGGCAGCCCGTAACAGGTTGTCATCGGGCTGGACGTCTCCGGCGATGATGAGCCCGTCGACGCGGAGGTCCATGAACGCCGCCACCGGACTATCGCCCGGCCGGGCCAGGTAGGTGGGGTCACTGAGGACCATGCGCAGGTTCTGCCCGCCGAGTACGCTCTGCAGTCCGTCGAGCAGTTCCACGAACCAGGGATTCGCCAGATCATCCAGCAGTACCCCGACAATGCGGGTACGTCCGCTGGCCAGCCAGCGGGCGGCATGGCTTGGACGGTAGTCGAGCTCTGCGATGGCTTCGGCAACAGCCTGCCGCTTTTCTGCGCTGACTTTGGGGGAGTCCCGCAGCACCAGCGAAACAAGGGCGCGGGAGACGCCGGCCACCCTCGCGACGTCGTAGATCGTGGCTCTTTTGGACACTTCCTGGTGCTTCACTTCACTCCCGGGCGATCGGCCGCTTTCTGCAGGTAAGCGTATCGCGGCCGGGGCGGCACTCTGCCGCCCCGGCCGCGATCGTCACAACGGCCCGGCTGTGGAGTTGAGCGGGCGTTACTTGGCCGCGGTCTTCGCGCCAAGCGCCGCCGTCGGAGCCGCGATGACGGGCAGGCTGCCGGTGCGGAAGTGCACCTCCAGTTCTTCCAGCGACTGCCCCTTGGTCTCGGGAACGAACTTGGATACGAAGACCAGGGAGGCGATGTTCACCAGGACGAAGACCGCGAAGGTTCCCGTGGAGCCCAGGGCAACCACCAGGATCGGGAAGAGGAAGGAGATACCGGCGTTGACCGTCCAAAGGGCAAAGACCGCGATGCCCATGGCAAACCCGCGGATGGCCATCGGGAAGATTTCCGACAGAAGCAGCCAGACGCAGGTGCCGATGAAGCACTGCACGAAGGCAACGAACAGCATCATGGCGGCGAGGATGGTGTAGCTGACGAAATCCGACTGCGGCAGCATAAAGACGACGGCGAGGATCGCCTGGGAGGCGACGACACCGGAGAAGCCAATGACCAGCATGCGGCGTCGTCCGACAAAGCCCAGCAGGTAAATGCCCAGGATGGTCATCAGCACTGAGGTCACGCCCACCGCGACGGTGGCGACGAGTGAGGCGCTGACGCCGAGTCCGCTTCGTTCCAGGATCGAGGGTGCATAGTAATTCACCGTGTTGATGCCGGTTGCCTGCTGGACCACTGCGAGGCCGATGCCGATCCAGAGGAGCTTGCGCATCCACGGGTTGTTCTTCAGGTCGCGCCAGGCGTGGGAGCGCTCAGTCTTTGCTGTGTTGGCGGATTCGACGATTTCCTTGTATTCGAAGTCGGCTTCTTCCGGGCTGCGGCTTAGGTCCAGGATGCGGCGGCTGTCGGAAAAGCGCTCCCGGATCGCAAACCAGCGGGGCGATTCGGGCAGGATGAGCATGCCGATCAACAGCGCGATGGCGGGAATGGATGCCACGCCCAGCATCAGGCGCCAGACCTCCGCGTCGTGGATGAGCGAGTCGAGAAGGGCGTTGATGGCAAAGGCGAGCATCTGGCCGGTGACGATCATGAGTTCGTTGATGGTGACCATGCGCCCCCGGAGATGAGCCGGTGCCATCTCTGCCAGGTACAGGGGGCAGGTGACAGCTGCGGCACCGACGCCGAGGCCGAGGATGACACGGGCCACCACCATGAAGCCGACCGTCGGCGCAATGGCACAGCCCAGGGCGCCCACCAGGAAGAGCAGCGCACAGATGAGGAGCGTGCCGCGGCGCCCGAGTGTGTCGGCAAGCCGGCCGCCGCTCAGCGCGCCGACGGCCGCACCCGGGAACAGCAGGGCGCTGACGACGGTGGCTTCTTCGACGGGGGACATACTCAGCGAGTCCTGCATGTAGAGCAATGCCCCGGAGATGACGCCGGTGTCGTACCCGAACAGGAGTCCGCCGAGAGTGGAGATGACAGTAAGGCGGGTCAAGTACCCGCGATGTTTTGAGCCTGATTTGTTGCCCTTGGCGCTGGGGCGTGTTGCGTGCAACGACATTGTTGACTTCCTCGGATCGTTCGGCCCGAACAATTGGACCGTTGGTGGGTTCCGGCGAGTGTGCCAGGTCACGTGCTGCATCCAACGTTAGAGCGCTCTAACGCCTGAGTCAAGACTTTGTTCTGACATAAGGTCAAATGGCCGAAAGGCATGGTGCCAGCACGTCTAGGGGCACAATGGAGGCAAAGCCAACGAAACGAGAACGCTATGAGCACCCTCAAAGAACGCCTCCACGGCGACGTCGTGATCCACATGAAGGACCGGAACAAGGTGGCGCTCACCACCGTGCGGAACGTCCTCGGTGAGATTGAAACACGTGAGAAGTCCGGCAAGACGCCGATTGAACTGGACGATGCCCAGGTAACCGGACTGCTCCAGAAGGAAGCCGCCAAACGCCGCGACACCGCGAAGATCTACACCGAAGCGGGGGAGGCCGACCGCGCTGCCGCGGAAATCGCCGAAGCGGAGGTCATCGAGGCCTACCTGCCCAAAGCCCTGACCCGTGACGAGGTCGAAGCCATCGTCGATGACACAATCGCAGGGCTCAAGGCCGAGGGCCAGGAACCGTCCCTGCGGCAGATGGGTGCCGTGATGAAGCCTGTGACAGCCAAGGTCGCGGGCCGGTTCGACGGCAAGACCGTCAGCGAGATTGTTCGGAACCGCCTGGCCTAGCTTCCCTGGCTACTGGTGCGCGCAGCCTAACGGGACGAGAATGGGCTCGTGCTCTCACCTCGCCCCAGCGGCGACGTCAACGCCATGAGCGCCGGCGCCCGAAAGATTCAGCGCATCTATCTCACGTTGACGCTGGGCAACACCGTTGCTGCCTCGTTCATCTGGGGCATCAACACGCTCTTCCTGCTGGATGCCGGGCTGAGCAACCTCGAAGCTTTTGCCGCCAACGCTTTCTTTACGGTGGGCATGGTGCTGTTCGAGGTGCCCACCGGAGTGGTTGCCGACGGTTGGGGACGCCGGGTTTCATTCCTGCTCGGTACCGTGACTCTGGCTGTAACCACCTACTTCTACTACGTCCTCTGGCAGCTGTCCGCCCCGTTCTGGTGGTGGGCGGTTGTGTCGGTCCTGCTCGGCCTGGGCTTCACCTTCTTCTCGGGCGCGGTGGAGGCGTGGCTCGTCGACGCCTTGCGCTTCGAGGGCTACGAGGGCGGGCTGGAAGAGGTGCTGGGGCGTGGTGTGATGGTGTCCGGCGTCGCGATGCTCGTCGGTTCGGTGGCCGGCGGCGTCATCGCGCAGATCACCGACCTCGGCGTACCGTTCCTCATCCGCGTGGGTGTGCTGCTGGCCATGTTTGTGGTTGCGTTTCGGCTGATGCACGACGTCGGGTTCACACCCGAGCGCTCGGCCCACCCGCTGCGGGCCACCCGCGCGGTACTGAGGGCCTCGACCGAGAACGGTTTGAAGAACCCGCCGGTCCGATACGTGATGCTGGCCGCGCCGTTCAGCGCCGGCGTCGGGATTTATGTGTTCTACGCGCTGCAGCCCTATCTGCTTGAGCTTTTCGGCGACCCCCGGGCCTATTCCGTGGCGGGGCTGGCGGCGGCCCTGGTGGCAGGCGCGGACGTGCTCGGCGGATGGCTGGCGCCCCGGATCCGGCGTCGTGTTCGCAAGCGCACTACTCTATTGGTCCTAAGTGGCGGCATCGCCGCCATCATCCTGGTGGTGCTCGGCTTCACCCACGTATTCTGGGTGGCCCTTGTGCTGCTGACTCTCTGGGCGGTGGTCGACGCCGCGAGCGTGCCGGTGCGCCAGGCCTACCTGAACGACATGATCCCCTCGAAACAACGGGCAACGGTGCTCAGCTTCGACTCACTGATTGGTTCCAGCGGCGGCGTGGTGGTGCAGCCGCTGCTCGGCCGCTCAGCCGATGCCTACGGATACGCGGCCTCGCTGGCAATCGGCGGCGTAATCCAGCTGATCGCGGTGCCGTTCCTGGTGGCCAGCCGCAGGCAGGGACACCCGGCCGATCTGTCCAACGCCCCCAGCGGCAAGGCTGCGCTGTGAACGCCCGAATAGATCACCTGGTGATCGCCGCCGATTCGTTGGAACAAGGAGCGGCGTGGTGCGCGGCAACGTTCGGTGTTCAGCCCGCGGGCGGGGGCAAGCACGCGTTGATGGGCACCCACAACAGAGTGATGGCCATCAGCAGCAACAGCTTCCCCGACTGCTACCTCGAGGTCATCGCGATCGATCCCGATGCGCCGGCGCCAGGGCGGCCGCGCTGGTTCGGGCTCGACCACCCCGGGCTGCGCGACGCGCTCCGCGACTCGCCCAGGCTGGTGCACGCAGTGGCGCGCACCACCAAGATCGAGATGCTGTGCCAGGAGCTTGCGAACTGCGCCCTCGATCCGGGTGAGCTGCTGACGGCTCAGCGGGACACGGCCTATGGGTTGTTGAAGTGGCGCATCACGGTCCGCAACGACGGCCGCATGGAATCCGCAGGTGCACTGCCCAGCTTGATCGAGTGGCAAGGGGAACATCCGTGCGCCCACCTGCCGCGCACGGATCTTTCCTTGCGGCAGCTGGTGCTCCGCGGAATTCCGCGACAGGCGTTCGACGTGCTGCAGCTTCCGGCCGTTGACACGAGCCCGATCGACGCTCTGCGCCAAGC
The DNA here is from genome assembly GCF_037911235.1 of Arthrobacter oryzae. Classification (GTDB taxonomy): domain Bacteria; phylum Actinomycetota; class Actinomycetes; order Actinomycetales; family Micrococcaceae; genus Arthrobacter; species Arthrobacter oryzae_E. The sequence continues at coordinate 67,572 of NZ_JBBLYW010000024.1, read as the reverse complement.
ACCGCTCAGCGCGACCCTGGAGTCGCCGCGTGGCCGCGTGGTGCTCGATGCCTGGCACACGGCGCCCTGAACGGCGTGGACGTCCGAATACATTGAGTGTTGAGTGTCACTACGGGCCGGAGTAACGTGACCCTCACCCCACTCCGCACCACCCTGACTCGGGAGCAACCATGCCAAAGGTGAGACGTCGAATTGCCGCCCTCACGGCGGCCCTGGCCATGAGCGTGACAGGCGGGGCCGTCATGAGCCCTGCCTTCGCTGATCCGACAGAGATTAAAAAGGAGCCCACCGCCACAGGCTACGGAGGCGCTGTCAGCACCGTTGACCCGGAGGCATCCGCGGCAGCGATCGAAGTGCTCCGCAAGGGCGGCAACGCGGCGGACGCCGCCGTCGCCGCGGCCGCGACCCTGGGCGTGACCGAGCCGTACAGCGCCGGGATCGGTGGCGGCGGTTACTTTGTCTTCTACGACGCGGAAAGCGGTGAAGTCGGCACCATCGACGGCCGGGAAACCGCACCGGCAGACATGCCGACAGACGCGTTCATCGATCCCAAGACAGGCAAGCCCTACCCCTTCACCCCCGAACTTGTGACCAGCGGGGTCTCGGTGGGCGTCCCGGGCACCCCGGCCACCTGGGAGCGGGCGCTCAAGCGCTGGGGCACCCTTGACCTCGGCGACGCCCTTGAACCCGCCATTGAGGTTGCAACCCGAGGCTTTGTGGTGGACGAGACGTTCCGTCAGCAGACGCTCGACAACGAGGTCCGTTTTGAGGCGTTCACGTCTACGAGCAGCCTCTTCCTCCCCGGCGGCGACGCGCCCGCCGTCGGCACTGTTTTCCAGAATCCCGACCTTGCCGCGACATACGAGATCCTCGCGGATAAGGGCACGCGTGCTTTCTACCGCGGTGCTCTCGCGGACGAGATCGTTGCCACCGTCCAGGCCCCGCCGAAGGCCGCCGGCACGACGCTGCCCGTCCCGGTTGGGCATATGACGACGAAGGACCTCGCTTCTTACCGCGCCCTGGACCAGGATCCTACGCACGTGGAGTACCGGGGCCTGGACGTTTACGGCATGGCGCCGTCGAGCAGCGGCGGCACCACCGTGGGCGAGGCGCTGAACATCCTGGAGCCCTTCGACCTTTCGGAGATGGGCCAGCCTGACGGCAAGAATCCAGCTGCCCTGCACCACTACCTTGAGGCGAGCGCGCTCGCCTTTGCGGACCGCGGCAAGTATGTGGGCGACCCGGCCTTTGTGGACGTCCCCACCGACGAGCTGACGGACCCGGTGTTCGGCAAGGAGCGCTCGTGCCAGATCGACCCGCTGAAGGCGGCTGGCAAGCCTGTCGACCCGGGGAACGTGACCGGGTACGACGGCGCGTGCCCGTCCGCCGCTGCGGCACCCGCCGATGAGACGGATACGGAGAACATCTCCACGACCAACCTGACGGTCGCGGACAAGTGGGGCAACGTGGTGGAATACACCCTTACCATCGAGCAGACCGGCGGGTCCGGCATCGTGGTTCCGGGCCGCGGATTCCTGCTCAACAACGAGCTGACCGACTTCTCCACCGTGTACAAGGAGGACGATCCGAACCGGATCCAGCCGGGCAAGCGGCCGCGCTCCTCGATGTCACCGACCATCATCCTGAAGGACGGTGATCCGTTCCTGGCGCTCGGTTCGCCCGGCGGATCGACCATCATCACCACCGTCCTGCAGACCATCCTGAACCGGGTGGACCTGGGCATGGACATCTCGGAGGCCATCGCGGCGCCGCGTGCAGCGCAACGCAACACGGCAAATATCAGCGCCGAGCAGGAGTTCATCGACGCCAATGCAGCGGACCTTGAGCCACTGGGTCATGTGTTCGCCAAGGCAGGGGATTCCTTCAGCTCGCTGCCGGAAATCGGTGCTGCGACTGCCATCGAGTTCAAGCCGAACGGGCGCATGGTGGCCGCTGCTGAACCGGTGAGGCGCGGTGGCGGCTCGGCGATGGTGGTTAAACCCTCACGGTGATTCGGTCTCTCAGGAGGCCGACGGCGGGAGCGAATCCCCCGCCGTCGGCTTCCATTTCCCTGCCTATATCCGCGAGGCCGAACTGCGGCCATAATGACGGTATGAACGCGGGGGAGACCCCGGGCCGGCCGTTGACAAGCCGCGTCCATGGACTCCCCTGCAACCGTCCCGGTGCACCGCAAACGGCCGGGAACCGGCGAGAGCCGGTATATCCGCCTCGCAGGCGCCGCCTTCGGGGCGGGCATCTCGCTCGCTTCACATAAGGAGAATTCGACATGCTCAAGGACAGTGAAGTCGCCGCGGTCCTCCCAGCCAAGGACATCGCCAGGGCACGCGGCTTCTACCGGGACGTCGTGGGACTGGACGATCCGGAGGTCATGGACGACGAAAACGTGTTCTACCGCTGCGGAAAGGGAACAACTTTCCTGCTGTACCAGACCGACAACGCGGGCACCGCGAAGAACACCCAGCTGGGCTGGATGACGGACAACGTCGAAGCCGAGGTCGACGAGTTGCGGGGCCGCGGAGCCACCTTCGAGGAGTACGACTTCCCGGGCCTGAAGACTGAGAACGGCATAGCTACCCTGCCGACAGGCAAGGCTGCCTGGTTCCTGGATACGGAGGGCAACATCCTCAACATCTTCCAGCGGACCTGACCACCCGTGGCTCCCGGCGATACAAACCGGGGGCCACCTGTATGTGCGCCTCCGGTACGGGGTGTGGCGGTAGCCTGACAGCAGTGACTGCACGCTGCCTACGCAAAGGATTCACCCATGCGCCTTGCCATTTTGGACGATTACCAGTCTGTCGCCCGGGACTATGCGCCCTGGGAGCAGCTTGCAGCCGACGGCGTCGAGGCCACCTTTTTTGACCGGCCGTTCAAGGACCAGGACGACGCAGTAGCCAGCTTGGGTCGCTTCGATATCATCATCGCCATGCGGGAGCGGACCGCCTTCGGGCGCGATGTCCTGGCGCAGCTGCCGGGACTGAAGCTCCTGGTGACCACCGGCATGGCCAACCAGTCCATTGACCTTAGAGCGGCCGAGGAGCTGGGCGTGGCGGTGTGCGGGACCGGCGGCTCGCCGACTGCCGCCCCGGAGCTGACCTGGGGCCTGCTGCTTGCTCTTGCCCGCAGCATTCCGTTCGAAGACCGGCGCCTGCGCGACGGACAATGGCAGTCCACCGTCGGCTTTGAACTCGCCGGCAAGACGCTGGGTGTCCTGGGCCTGGGCAAGATCGGGCGCCGCGTCGCCGACTACGGACAGGCGTTCGGCATGGAGGTCATCGCGTGGAGCCCCAACCTCAGTGATGAGGCAGCCGCCGGTGCCGGCGTCCGCAAGGTCAGCAAGGAAGCGCTCTTCCGGGAATCAGATGTTGTTTCGGTGCATGTGCGCCTCTCGGAGCGCTCCCGCGGCGTCGTGGGGGAGGAGGAACTGCGTCTCCTGGGGCCGGCGGGCGTGCTGGTCAACACCGCCCGCGGACCCCTCGTCGATGAGGACGCCCTAATCCGGGGATTGAACGAAGGCTGGCTCGGCGGAGCCGCTCTCGATGTCTACGACCTGGAACCGCTGCCCGCCGGCCACCGCCTGCTGTCCGTGCCGCGGACCGTCCTGACGCCTCATCTGGGCTACGTGACGGAGCAAAGCTACCGGGAATTCTACGGCGGCGCGTTCGGAGACGTGCAGGCCTGGCTCCGGGGCACTCCTGTTCGGCTGCTGACGGGTGCTTCCATTGGGAACTGAGCTGAGCCCCGGAGCCATGCCCTATCCGCAGCTCCGGCTCAATCTCGATGCCCTTGACAACAACATCCGCGTCATGGCGGCCTGGTGCCGGGACCGGCAGGTGGATCTGGCGCCACATGTGAAGACCACCATGTCCGCCCCGATCATCACCCGCCAGCTGGCCGCCGGTGCCGTCGGCGTAACCGTCGCCACCGTGGACCAGGTCGCTGCGGCGCTGGGCTGGGGCCACCAACGTGTTCTCGTCGCCAATGAGGTGGTGGACCAGTACGGCTTGACGCGCATCCGGACGTGGCTGGAGGAGGATCCGGGGCGGGAAATCCGCTGCTTTGTGGACTCCGTGGCCGGTATCGACGCGGCGGCGCAGGTTTTCAGAGGGGGAACGACCACAGGCCTTGAGGTGCTTCTCGACGTCGGAACCCCGGGCGGGCGCACGGGGGTACGCAGCCTCCAAGAAGCTGTCCAGCTTGCCGGTCCGGTCCGCGACGCACCCGGCCTCAGGCTCGTTGGTGTTGCCGGTTACGAAGGTGTGGTGCCCAACAGCAGGGCGGACGAGACCGTTGCCGCCGTCGACCGGCACTGCCGGCTGGTGCGGGACATCTTTCTGGAAGCCGCGCCGTTTTTTGAAACGCCTCGGCCCGTCTACTCCATGGGCGGCTCCGCGTTCCCGGACCGAGTGGCGGACTACCTTCCGGACGCCGGCCAGGTGCCCGGAACGAGGCGGATCCTCCGATCGGGTTGCTATGTCACCCACGATCACGGCACCTACGCGGGCGTCAGTCCCGTGCCCGGCCTGATCCCGGCGCTGACTGTCCGCGCCGTCGTGCTCTCAGTCCCCGAAGCAGGGATCGCCGTTGTCGGTGCCGGCAAGCGGGACCTTCCCTACGACGCCGGACTGCCGGTGGTCCTGTCTGCCCAGACCGCTGACGGCGACCCAAAGATCGGTGCGGCTGCTGCAGTGCGCAGCCTCTTCGACCATCACGCAGTCCTCACCGGAGTGTCCGGCCTGGACGTCACGGACATGGTGGACTTCGGCATCTCCCATCCCTGCTCGGCCTTCGACCGCTGGCCCGAGTACGTCGTTACCGACGGACAGGGACGGGACATCGATGTGTGGCGCACGGATTTCCACCGGTCCTCTTTGGACGCTGTTCGCGTGGGGATCACCCGGCGATGATGCCGCCCAGGTTCCGGTACTTTGCCAGCCGCCGGGGGAGCAGTTCATTCATCCCGGCGGCTGACAACGCGGCGAGCTCATATTCGATGGCCCGTCCCATGCGCAGGCAGAATGCCCTTGCCTCACGGGAGGCGTCGCCGTGTCCCGCATCGGTGCGGTCTGCATCGCCGCGTTCATCCACGATGTGCTCCACCAGGCCGTTGGCGTAGAGGGCTGCAACGTTGACGCCCTGGGCTTCCGACATGGCCGGGGCAAAGGCGGTGCTCCGATGGACGATGGCAGACGCGCCTTCGGGCGGGAGCGGGGACAGCCACGCATGCTGGGCGGCGATGGTGCGGTCCGCCGGCAGAAGGGCCAGTGCCCCGCCCCCGGCACCCTGTCCCAGCAATACGGATACGGTAGGCGAGTTCAGCCCGATCAGGTCGTGAAGTGACCGGGCGATCTCACCGGCCAGCCCGCCTTCCTCGGCCTCCTTGGACAGGGCCGCGCCGCCGGTGTCAATGACTGTCAGCAGCGGCAGCCCCAGCTCTTCGGCGAGCCGCATGCCGCGGCGTGCTTCACGGAGCGACGCCGGTCCCATGGCGGTCTGCCGTGAGGGCCTGGGCCGGGTGTGGCCGATGACCACGCAGGATTCCTGGCCGAAGCGCGCCAGGGCAAGCTGAAGCCCGGGGTCTTTTTCTCCCTGCCCTGTGCCGTTGAGCGGCAGGACGTCCCGTGCCCCGTGGGCCAGGAGCTGGCGCAGGTCTGGCCGGCGTGGATGTCGGGAGATTTCGATGGATTCCCAGGCGCCGGCCTCGGACGGTTTCACCGAGAGGGTCTTCGGCGGCGCAAGCCGCGGGTGCGGACCGCTGACCAGGATGCCCAAGGCGCGGTCGACGACGTCGGACAGTTGCGCTGGCGGGACCACCGCGTCGATCAGGCCCTTGTCGAAGAGGTTTTCAGCGACCTGGACGTTCTCCGGAAACGGCGTGCCGTACAGCGCCTCGTAGACGCGCGGTCCGAGGAACCCGAGCAAGGCACCGGGCTCGGCCACCGTGATGTGGCCGAGAGATCCCCACGACGCCATGACCCCTCCGGTTGTGGGGTGCCTGAGGTAGACGAGATAGGGGTGCCCGGCTTGGCGGTGGGCGCGGACGGCCGCACTGATTTTCACCATGGACAGGAAGGCGGTGGTGCCTTCCTGCATGCGGGTGCCGCCCGACGCCGGGCCGGCCAGGAGCGGCAGGCCCTCCCGGGTTGCCCGTTCGACGGCCGTGACGATCCGCTCCGCCGCGGCGAGCCCGATGGAACCGGCGAGGAAGCGGAACTCGCTGACGATGACAGCCACGCGGCGGCCGCGGATGAGGCCTTCGCCGGTGATGACGGATTCGTCCACGCCGGTCTTGGCGCGGGCAGCCGCCAGTTCCTGCCGGTACTCAGGCCCGGCATCAGGGTCGACCACCGGAGCGTCCCAGCTCAAGTAGGAGCCCGGGTCGAGCACGGTGGCGATGAGTTCGGCAGCGTCCAGGTGCCGGACCTTCTGTTCTGTCAGCATGTTCAGCGCCCTTCCTGCTCCGGGCCGGAGGGGGTGCCGTTTGCGCTGCCGGGCAGCAGACCAAGCCACTGCCGGATCTGCTCGCCGTCCTGGTCCAACAGCGGCGGGGCCGTGTGAGTCGTGAGCGTCGTTTCGGCGGTGTCCGCTGCACTGAAGAACCGCAGCGGCGGACCCGGCAGGCTGACGGAGCCGAGGAGTTTGTGGTCGACGTCGATCACCAGCCCTTGGGAGCGGACCTGCTCCCAGGCGTAGACCTCGTCCAGCGTCCGGACCTTGCCGGCCGGGATGCCGGCGTCGTTGAGCTTTGTGAGCAGTTCTTCGGCCTCGAACTCGGAGAACGCCAGCTCCACTTCCTCGATGACTTTCTCGCGGTTGCGCACCCGGTCCGCGTTGCTGGCGAATTCCGGCCGCCCGCTGTCGATTCCAAAGGTGGAGGCGAAGGTGTTCCAGAGCTTTTCGCTTCCCACGCTGATCTGTACCTTCCCCTGCCGGCAGTGGAAGAGCCCGTAGGGAGCGATGGAAGGGTGATGGTTGCCCTGGGCTTTCGGGACCTCTCCGGCCACTGTGGCCCTGGTGCCTTGGAAGGCATGCACGCCGATGAGTGCGGCAAGCAGTGAGGTGCGGACGATCTGTCCCTGCCCGGTCCGCTCGCGCTGCAGCAGGGCCGCGAGGGTGCCGAACGCCCCGTACATGCCGGACAGCAGATCGGCGATGGGAACACCCACGCGCTGGGGGTCGTCCGGTCCGGAGCCGGTCAGCGACATCAGCCCGGCTTCGCCCTGCAGGATCTGGTCGTAGCCGCTGCGCCGGGACTCCGGGCCGTCATGCCCGAAGCCGGTGATCGACAGGATCACCAATGCGGGGTTGAGCGCGTGCATTTCCGCTGCGGAGAAACCCAGCCGGTCCAGGACACCGGGGCGGAAGTTTTCGATGACGACGTCGGCGCGTTCCAGCAGTTCGCGCAGGACTATCCGCCCGTCGTCGCTCTTCAGGTCCAGTGCGATGGATTCCTTGTTCCGGTTGCAGGACAGGAAGTACGTGGCCTGCGGATCATCCTCAGGCCCGACAAAGGGCGGTCCCCAGCCGCGGGTGTCGTCCCCGGTGCCGGGGTTCTCCACCTTGATGACCCGGGCGCCGAGATCGGCCAGCATCATGCCGGCATGCGGGCCGGCCAGGGCGCGGCTCAGGTCCACCACAAGGTAGCCCGAGAGCGGACCGTCGGTCCGGGGCGTGGATTCAGTGCTCTTCATGGGAGTTCCTTTTGTTGAATATGGATGCCTGGGTTGCAGCGGCGGGGTTGGGTGGCGGCCCTTACAGCCAGCCCGGGACCACCATGACCAGCCAGGCGATCGCGGGACCGGCCACGACGACGATGCCGCTGTAGGCCAGGATCTGCTTGTAGAACCGGTCCTTGTCCACGTCTTCGGGCGCGTTGGCAAGCACCAGGGCGCCGTTGGTGGAGAACGGCGAGACGTCAACGATCGTCGAGGCGACGGCGAGGGCGGCGATGACGCCCACCGCGCCGATTTCGCCGGTGGCCAGGAAGGGTACGGCCAGCGGGATGAGGGCTGCGAGGATGGCGGTGGAGGAGGCGAAGGCCGAAACGACGCCGCCGATGTAACAGATCAGCAGGGCAGCGAGCAGCGGCATGCCGAGCTGGGCCACGCCGTCGGAAACGAACTTGATGGTGCCGGCTTCTTCGAGGACGCCCACGAAGGTGAGCATGCCGCAGATGAGAAGGACGGTAGACCAGCTGATCTTGTTCACAGCGCCCTTCTGGGCGGCCGGGGACACCAGGGCCAGGACGATGGCGATCGTGATGGAGACGAAGCCGACGTCTACCTTGAAGCCGAGCGAGATGACAGCGAGGGCGATCAGGCCCAGGATGGTGACGAGCTGGGGGATATTGGCGCGGGCCCCGTTCGCGGAGACGCCTGCTTGATCCGCTGCAGGCGCACCGGAGCCGCCTGACGTGCCCTTGGCCGAAACGCCGGCCGGGGAGATGTCCGAGCCGGAGCCCTGCAGGGTGACGCCGGCTGCGCGGGCGCCGACGCTGACGGACATCCGCGTTTCAGCGGCTTGCTCCACCACCCGGCCTGCCTTGGTGGAGCGGAACCTGTTGCCGCCAAGGACCAGGGAGAGCACCACCGCGATGGCGAGGTTGAACAGGAAGCTGGCCAGGAAGATGGCCATGGGGCTCGCTTCAAGGTCGGTTTTGGCGATGATGCCGTTGACGGTCACGCCGTAGACGGCGATGGGGGAGAAGCCGCCGGCCTGGGCGCCGTGGATGACCATCATGCCCATCATGAGCGGGTTGATTTTGTGCTTGGCGGCAAAGCTGAGTGCGATAGGCGCGATGATGGCGACGGCGGCGGGGGAAAGCGCGCCGACGGCGGTGATCAGTGCGGTGATGGCGAACATGACCCAGGGGATGAGTGCCACTTTGTTGCCTACCAGCCGGACGGCGCCGCGTACCAGGAGGTCTATGGTGCCGTTGTTCTGCGCGATGGCGAAAAGGTACGTGACGCCGACGATGGTCAGGAACAGGCCGCCGGGGAAGTTGGCGAGGATGTCGTTGGTGGACATGCCGAGGACGACCGACCCCAGCAGGAATGCCCCTACGAAAGCCAGGGCGCCCATGTTGAGGGGCAGCACACCGTGGCCAGCAGGAACATCACCGCCAGGATGATGATGGAAAGGACAGGAGCGGACATCGTTGTTCCTCCGGATCAGGGATGGGTGTGACGTGGATTACTGGCTCACTGGCCTAGCCTCCTAGACACTAGGTGACTTTGTCAATAGTTCTTCGGTAGGCTTGGGGCAGGACGTCGCCGGAAGGACGCGCAATGCCAAAGAAGACAGCAACGCAACAGATCTCCAGGGTCTCTCGGCCCCGCCTCTATGAGCAGCTCGTGGAGCAGCTCATGGACTTCATCGAGGCCGCCCAGCTGGGACCCGGCGACACCCTGCCGGCGGAGCGTGAGCTGGCCGAGCGGCTGGGGGTCTCCCGCGCAACGCTGGCGCAGGCGCTGGTGGCACTTGAAGTGCTCGGCGTGATCGATGTCCAGCACGGCACCGGTGCCGTGCTGGTCTACCGGCCCAATGTTCCGTCCGTGATCAAGGGGCTGCGCGAACACCGCAGCCGGCTGCCGGAAATCGTTGAGGCGCGGAGCACGCTCGAGGTCAAGCTTGCCGAGCTGGCAGCGGCCAGGCGCAGCGACGGGGACATGAAGGCCATCGACAAGGCTCTCGATGCGATGGCTGAGGAGGTTGCCTCAGGCGGCCGGGGTGCGCACGGTGACGAGCTGTTCCACCAGGCCGTAACGGCCGCCGCGCACTCAGCGGTGTTGGCTCAGCTCATGACGTTCATCGCCGGAATGGTCCTGGAAACCCGGCTCGAGTCGCTCGGGCAGCCCGGCCGGCCGGAGCAGTCCCTCGTATCCCATCGCAGGATTGCTGACGCCATCAGGGCTCAGGACCCCCCCGGGGCTGCGGCGGCAATGCTGGAGCACATCGAACTCGTCTCCGACGTGGCGCTGCTGAAGAACTCCTAAGTCGCCCGTCGGGCGGGCGGCACGCTGGCTTCGGTAAGGTGCAACACTTGCAGGTTCAACTAACCGCCTGTACGGTTAACTTTAATCTTCAAGTAATTTTGCGCTCCCTTATCGAATGCTGAGGCACCAGATGACCGTTGTGTCCGAGCCCTTCTCGACTCTTGCCGCGGCAGGATCCGCCGCTGCCATCCGCAGCAGGGTTAACGTACCGTTGCGCTTCCCCGACGGGTTCGTGTCCACGGCAGAGGTGCTGACGTTTCACGGGCTTGCCGACGGCAAGGAACACCTGCTCCTCGCCCTGGGCGCCTGGGAGCAGGCGCTGCTTGATCCTGCGTCGGCAGCTTCGGGGCCGCTGGTCCGGCTGCACAGCGAATGCCTGACCGGTGACGTGTTCGGCAGCCAGCGCTGTGACTGCGGCCCGCAGCTGCGGGAAGCGGTGGAGGAAATCAGTGCCACAGGAGGGTTCCTCCTTTACCTCCGGCAGGAAGGCCGCGGCATCGGCCTGTACTCGAAGCTGGACGCCTACGCCCTGCAGGACACCGGTCTTGACACCTACGAAGCGAATCTGGCCCTGGGGCACGGCGAAGATGAGCGCGACTACACCGCAGCGGCCCAGATGCTGGGGGCCATCGGTGCCACCACCGTCCGCCTGCTGACCAACAACCCGGACAAAGCAGCCCAGCTCGGCGTCCTGGGCATCCGCATCACCGAACAGGTCCCCACCGGGGTTCACCTCTCGCCGGCCAACCACCGCTACCTGACCGCCAAGCGGGATCACACGGCACATACCCTCGACCTCGCGCCGGCGGTCGTCCCAAGCCACGATGAGATGCTGGCCCGTGTCGACGCACTCGTACCCCGACTGCGGGAGCGCGCCGAAGAAACCGAGCAAATCCGCCGCCTTCCGGACGCCACGATGGAGGACCTCAGGGACGCGGGTGTCTTCCGTATGCTCTCGCCGAAGGCCGTCGGGGGCTTCGGCATGGGAGTGGAAACATACGTCGAGGCTGTGCGCCGGCTCGGCCGGGGATGCCCCTCCACAGCGTGGACTGTCGGGCACCTCATCGAGCACGTCTGGATGCTCGCCCGCTGGCCGCGTGACGTACAGGACGAGGTCTTTGCCAACGGACCGGCTCCGTTGGCCGCCGCCACCGGCGCCCCGGTGGGGCAGGCTGTCAAAGTCCCGGGAGGATACTCCATTTCGGGCCGCTGGACCTTTGCCTCGGGCGTGATGCACTCGGACTGGGCACTGCTCGCCGTGCAGCACGGGGACGTCCGCCTCCAATGCCTGGTGCCGATGTCCGACGTCGAGCTGCTGGACGTCTGGCATACCGCCGGCTTGAGGGGAACGGGCAGCAACGACGTCCGGACAGAGAACCTTTTCGTGCCTGAGTATCGAACGCTTGACTGGGCCCTCCTGAGCGCTGCTGACAATCCCGGCAGCCGGATCCATCAGGAGCCGATCATCCACACCCCCATGGCCGCCCTGCTCAATCTGGTGGCACCCGCCGCCGCGCTGGGAGCCGCCGAGCACGCCGTCGAATTGTTCCGTGAACGAATTCTGGTACGCAAAGTCAAGAACACGGCGGAAGACCGCCAGGCGGATTCCCCCCTCGCTCAGGCCCGGTTCTCGCTCGCTTACGGGCTCGTTGCGATGGCACGCCTGCAGTGGGACGAAGCGATCCGGGTGGTTACCGCCTCGTATCAGCACCGGCCCGTGATGATGACGGACGAGGAGCGGGCACAGTTCCGGCTCGCGCTCGCTCTCAGTGGCAAGGCATCGGCCGACGCGGTTCGTCACATCATGGCAGGATCGGGCGGCAGTGCACACCGCCTGTCCCATCCGCTCCAGCGCATCCAGCGCGACGTGGATGTTCTGCTCAACCACCCGACGTTGACCCTGGACCCGATTCTCGAACAGGCGGGCCGCGGCCTGCTGGGCCTGGGGTTTACGGTTCCCTCGTTCTAACGGGTTGAAGGGTGCCCCGGCCCGGCGTAGAGTCCATCCGACCACGGAAGTGAGGTGTCGGTTATGGGGCAGTTGATTGTCCAGGAGTTCGTTACCGCTGACGGGTTCGCCGCCGACGCCAATAACGAATTTACGGCCTACGAGATGCTCGAAGGGGGCACCGCCGAATTCGACCGCAGCCAGTTGGCGTGGCTCGATACCGTCGATGCCATGGTCCTCGGGGCATCCACCTACCGGATGTTCGCCGAATTCTGGCCGACTCCGGCATCCGAGGGGGAGGTCGTCGCGCCGGCCCTCAACGCGCTGCGCCGCTTTGTGTTTTCCCGGAAGCTGAAGAACGCACCGTGGGGCGACTTTCCCGAGTGCACCGTCGAATCCGGTGATGCGGTTGAGGCGATCCGCCGCATCAAGGGCGAAATCGAAGGCACTATCGTGCTCTGGGGCAGCCTGACCCTGAGCGAGGTATTTTTTGCCGCGGGCGAGGTTGACCGCGTCCGCCTGGTGGTCATGCCCGTTGCGATTGGCGCGGGCCGGGGCGTGTTCCCTGCCGGCCAGGATCCCGTCCTCCTGAGCACGCTGGCCGCAACGACTTACGACTCGGGGCTGGTTGAGCTCGAATACTCCCTCAGGTCCGGCCTGTCGCTGTAGCCGCCCGTCATGCTCGTGCAGCCCAGGCGGATGGCGGAAACCTCCAGGCCGTTGGTGCCGAGGGTGCGCTTAGCCATGATTCTGCTGTCGTTTGTGCGGGATTTCTATTTGGCGGCTTCGGCTTTGATTTGTTCCAGGGCTGCGTTAAACCCGTCGGGGGTCCGGCTGGAGCCGGCCAGCTTGTCGACGTGCACCTCATCGATGTCACGGCCGACGACGACCGCCTGCACGGCGTCGGCGAATCGGCTTTGCAGATCCAGCGACGTCGGATCGGTGGCGTGCGGGGCGACGGTGAGGTCAGTTATGACGTCGTCGACGAGGGTTATGGTCACCCCGATGCTGGAGGGAAGGCTGCCGTACTCGCCGTCGGCACTGTATTCGCCATCGGTGTATTGTGGCGCGCCGGTTACCTGCGCTGCGGGTGGCGGTGTGGACGTGCACCCGGCGAGCGCGGCGCATGCCGCGAAGCCGGCGACGACGGCAGAGGCGCGGTGCGGTTTGCCAGCAATCATTGAGATTCCGTCCTTTGGAGGGGATGGGCGGCAGCTGTGCTCAGGCCCGTTTGATCAACCTCACCACCTACGGCACCCGCGCGGGAGTTCCTGCTGTTCCATGGACTGGCAGACCACCCTTCAGCAGCCTCATCCGCGAACGGTGTACTGGCAGAACCTCCCGCGGCCGCGTCACCCGACGTAGCCTGATTCCATGGACAGCCAAAGCGACGTACGTGAGTTCCTCCGGTCCCGCCGGGCCAAAGTCACCCCTGAGCAGGTGAACCTGATCGTGGGCACCAACCGGCGCGTACCCGGGCTGCGCCGCGAGGAAGTGGCCACTTTGGCCTCGGTCAGTGTGGACTACTACGCCCGGCTGGAGCGCGGCAACCTCAACGGTGTTTCGGACGAGGTCCTTGAAGCGATCGCCCACGCGCTGCGGTTGGACGAAGCCGAAACAGCCCACCTTTTTGCCTTGGCCCGCGCGGCGCAGCAGCGGCCTGCCCGCCGCCGTCGTCCGGCACCTCCGCAACAGGTGCGCCCCGGGCTGCAGCGGTTCCTGGACGCCGTCACAGGCGCCCCGACCTGGATCCGCAATGAACGCATGGATTTCGTCGCCGCCAATGCGCTCGGCCGCGCGCTGTACGCGCCGATCCTCGCCGATCCGGTGCGGCCCGCCAACAGTGCACGCTTTGTGTTCTTCAATCCGGAGGCGCGCTCCTTTTACCCGGATTGGGAACAGGTGGCGAACGACGTCGTCGCTATCCTGCGCAGCTACGCCGGCCAGCGCCCGCACGACAAGGGCCTCACCGACCTGGTAGGGGAACTCGCCACCCGCAGCGAGGAGTTCCGCACCCGGTGGGCGGCCCATAACGTTCGTTTCCACCGGACCGGGATGAAGAAGCTTCACCACCCGGTGGTGGGTGACCTTGAACTCGCCTATGAGGCGATGGAACTGCCGGCCAATCCCGGTTGGACCATGTTCGCGTACACCGCCGAACCCGGTTCTGCCAGCGACGAACGCCTGAAGCTGCTGGCCAGCTGGGCGGCCACCACCGCCAGTGAAGAAGCCGTGCCTGCTCCGGAAAAGACGCAATAGGCGCGCTCCGGCGCTATTGCCCCGCGCCGGGGAGCAACTGGCGGTTCCTGATCCGCGATTCGCCGAACTCTATGGTGAGGGGTTCAATCTCCCGAGCCCCGGCGCCCCTGGTCCTGGGGCTGCCCACGGCAACGTGCGGTAACCAGTGTGGCGACCTGAAGCCGAGGGCGTGGGAGCTGAGGATGAAGTCATCAACGTTGTCCACCAACAGGCCGTCCAGCAGTTCGTGGAGGGCCTGGACGAGATGGACCTGGTACGCCTGGACCTGCTCCGGGACTTCCACTTCCAGTCCGGTCACGTTGCCGCCGCCCAGCGTGATCAACCGCCCAGCACTGCCGGAAAAGCCGTGCAGCGCCGGCAGGCCGTCCAGCCAGGTAACTGTGCTGCGGACAGCGTCATCAGGGCTGGTTATGCCTTTGGTCCATTCGGAGACGTCCTGGGAGAAGTCGTCCAGTACACCGAGGTGCAGCAGCGTCATATGCAGACCGCGCGGCTTGCGCAGGGCTCGGACATAGCTGCCAAGGCCCTCGTAGTCCGAGGGGCCGGATCCGATGCTGAGCACCGGCACCTCCACCGTAATCCGCGGAATAGTGTGCATTCCGGCCCCTCCTGACCGCGCCGATCCTAGCCTGTGGATGCCATTATCCGCCGGGACGCGCTTCCGCGCCTGCGCAGGAGCTTACCCAGCCAGAGGGCGCAGGCCGTCAAACAGGGGAGTGGTGGGCCGCCCGGCCAGCCGTGCGAGGTCTCCGGTCGTCAGTGCGAGTGCACCCTGCTGGATGTTACCGTCCAGGGCTGCGAGGAATCCGGCCGTTGCGGGGTCAAGCCCGGCTGCCTGCAGGGCGCTGACGTGCTCTGCCGAACTGACCGAACGATAGCTGACGGTGCGACCCAGAACCGTGGAGAAGGCGGATGCCAGTTCCCCGAATGTCCAGGCGTAGTCGCCGGACAGCTCGTATACCTGGCCTTCATGTCCGCCGGTGCTCAGGACGGCGGCGATGGCAGCGGCGTAGTCGGCACGGGTGGCGCTGGCCACGCGTCCCTCACCTGCGCTAGCAAGGAGCGTGCCGGTCTCGCGGGCCGTGAGCAGGGCCGCGGCGTAGTTCTCCGTGTACCAGCCGTTGCGCAGGAAGGTGAAGGGGAGGCCGCTAGCTCGGATGAGCCCTTCGGCTTTCGCGTGGTCCGGTGCCAGGACCAACGGGGTGGTGTCAGCCGCCAGGACGCTGGTGTACAGGATGTGGCCGACCTTCGCCCGGACGGCCGCCTCGATGACGGTCTCGTGCTGGGTGGTCCGATTCTGGATGTCGCTGCCGGAGATCAGAAGGAGGGTGTCGCCCTCGTGGAGGGCAGAATCAACACTGGCCGGATCGTCGTAATCCACCGTCGCGGTGTTGACGCCGAGGCCCGACAGTTCGGCGAGCTGCTCGGCGGACCTGCCCGCGGCCACGATCTGGCCGGCCGGTACCCCGCGGCCCAGCAATTCCCTGACGACGAGACGTCCCAGCTGACCGGTGGCCCCTGCAATGACAATGGACATGAGATTCTCCTGGATATCCGGGCGCCCCGGGTGAGCGCCTACCGTTATGGCCAACCGGCCTCGAGAGGCAACAATTCCGTCACCGGATGACGCACTTTGAAGTGCAATAGGCACCTTCAGGTAAGCAATGGCGAGGGCGGCCGACTCGTGCTCCACATTGCACAGGCGGAAACCACCCGGCAGAGCGTGCCCGGGATGATGGTGCCCGCTATGCTGTGCCCATGACGGCGCTGCAGATCTATGTGAGTTTCCTGACGCACCGCGGCTCGCTCAGTTAGCCACCGGGAGCCAGCATGTGCTGTCAGGGCCGCAACGGCGGCCGTTGTGCGAGGACCACTGCCTGCGGCGTCCGCTCAAGGCGGCCAGGTTCGCGTGTCATCCGGGCGATCATGGTGAATCCGGCGTCGGCCAGCTGTTCGGAAACCCGCGCAGGTAGGAAAAGTTGCGCGTCCATGGCGACGTCGTGTCCGTAGGCGCGGGAGATGTGCCGACGGCCCTCACCCGCCTGGAAGCTGACGAGCACATATCCTCCGGGCACGAGGACCCGGAAGAACTCCGCAAAGACCCCGGGTAGATCCCCGGGCTCCAAATGGATGATGGAGTACCAGGCGAATATCCCGTCCAGCTGCTGGTCGCCGTGGGGGAGGTTCGCAAGCTCTCCGACATCGAATTTCAATCCGGGATTGTTCCTCCGGGCCACCTCAATCATTCCGGCGGACAGATCAATCCCCACCGGTTCCAGTCCCAGGGACGCCAGCAAATCGGTCATTCGGCCGGTGCCGCAGCCAGCATCCACCACAAACCGTCCGTTTCCGTCCTTCACGTGGCGGGCGAACGCTGCAATCATCCCCTGGTCCGTTGGAGCCTCGAAACTGGCGTCGGGCAGCAGCCTTGAATAACTCTCTGCGACCACGTCGTAGGCCGACCGGACGCGGGCAAGACGATCGTCAACAGGCATCCGGAAAGGCTATCGCGGGAATGCCCCGGCTCCGGCAAAATAAGGTTTCAGCCGGCCGTATATGACAACCTTGGAGGCAAATCCGGCATCTCTGCAATAGATTTTCGACGTCGTTCCGGCTCCGCTGCAGCGCGACGAAAACAACTAATGAGGAAGAAGGGCATCTCCATGGCAATCCGGGATACACACTCAGTCGGCGCTCCTTGCCTCGTCGACACCTTCCAGCCCGATCCCCGCGCCGCCATGGACTTCTACGGACCCCTCTTCGGCTGGAGTTTCGACGAACCCGTTCCGATGCCGGTTGGGCTCGAGGGCAACTACTTTGCTGCGCGCCTCGGTGGGCGGCGGGTGGCCGGGATCGGCCAGGCGCCGGCGCAGTCAGGGCCGACCTGGAATACCCATGTTCGTGTCGACGACGTCGGGCAGGCGGTCGCCCGTGCTGAGGAAACTGGAGGAAGGCTCCTGGCAGGCCCGTTCGGCGCGGGGTCAGGTGGCGGGCTTGCTGTGGTCGCGGACGCCACCGGAATCCCGTTTTTCCTGCGCCAGGCGGATGACAGCGACGGCGCCGAGCTGGCCGATGAGCCAAACTCGTGGGCGATGAGCTCGCTGCACACCACGGATGTTGAACGGGCGCAGGCGTTCTACGGTGCCATGTTCGGCTGGGAACTTGAATCGGTGCCGGGTGCGGCCTTCGCGCTGTGGCGACGGTCAGGCCGCGTCGTGGCTGCTGTGACAGCGACGGACGGCACGGCGGTCCCTCCCCACTGGAGCGTCAATTTTGCCGTTCGTGATGCGGACTCCACGGCCCGCCACGCCGTCGCCCTGGGCGGCAGCATCTTGATGGCGCCGATGAGCACGCCCGGATTTCGAAGTGCCGTGATCGGCGACCCCCAAGGTGGTTTCATCGCCGTCAGCGCAGCCGCGGGCTGACCGCCGTGGTTACGGCCCCTGCCCTACAAGTTCCTGGACGTGGGAGAAGTTTTGCAGGAGCGTTGGCTCCGCCGTTGCCAGACGTCGAATAGCGACCCCCACTACATCAACTGCGGTCCTGGCGGTGACCCGCACCAGAGGGCGTTCCTCCTGGGTAACCTCCCAATGGGCGCCGGGAATGGTGTGGGTGAGGACGTCGCCGTAGAACATCCCGATGGATCGGACCAGCGCTGTGAGCGAGGTTTGCCCGGCCTTGGAATCGATAAGCCTATCGATGGCGGCCAGGCCGTCCGCTGACCGGGGGAGTTGCATTCCGTTGGCTCGGAAGTGCGCGATCAGTTCGTCGTAGCCGCCAACATTCGTTGGCGGAGGGCCGGACGTTCGCAGGTCGGCTGGCCGGTATTCGGCGTACCTCCTCGGGATTCCCGGGGGAAGCTTCTGCAACGGTTCGGCGGAATCCTCAGGATCGGTCATAGCGGCAGCCTACGCCTCGGAGCGGACCCGGTTAACTTTGTAGGCACAATGGAGGCGTGACTTCTCAGCACCTCCCGCCGGTCCCCGCACGCTCCGACGCACCCTTCGATTTGGGTGTCGTCGGCGCGGGCCTGGCATTCGCGGCGTCGCTGGGCGGGCTGGAGGAGGTCCTGCGTGCGGGGGGAACGGGCGGAACCGCCGTGGTCCAGGCGCCTCCAGGGACAGGCAAAACCACCCTCGTTCCGCCGTTGCTGGCCAACATTGCGTCCTCCGCAATGCCCGCGGACGCAGCGGTTACCGCCGGAAGGACAGGCCACGGCCCGCGCGTCGTGGTGACCCAGCCGCGCCGCGTCGCTGCGCGATCGGCCGCCCGCCGCCTCGCAGCTTTGGACGGCAGCCGGCTCGGGGACCGGGTCGGCTACACGGTCCGCGGCGAGCGCGTCTCCGGTGCGGGCACCCTGATCGAGTTCGTCACGCCCGGAATCCTGCTGCAGCGTCTCCTTTCCGACCCGGGCCTGGAGACCGTGGACGCCGTGATCCTGGACGAGGTCCACGAGCGCGGACTTGAGACCGACCTGCTCCTCGGCCTGCTGACGGAGGTCCGCGAGTTGCGCGGCAACCTCATGCTCGTAGCGATGTCCGCCACGCTGGATGCACCGCGCTTCGCCGCCCTGCTCGGGGCAGGACAGGACGGAAACCACGACGGCGGCGGCCCGGCTCCCGTCGTCGACTGTCCGTCCGCGCTGTTCCCGCTGGAGACGGAGTGGGCGCCGGCGGCTGTCGCGCGGCTGGACACGCGGGGCGTGACCCGCGCGTTCCTTGACCACGTGGCGGACACTGCCGCGGCAGCGCATGCCGAGGCATTAGCAGCCGACCCGGGCATCGACGCCCTGGTCTTCCTTCCGGGTGCGCGGGAGGTCTCGCACGTCGCTGACCGCCTCCGGGGCCGGACTGACGCCGAGGTGCTGGAGTTGCACGGCCAGGCCGGACCGGCGGAACAGGACCGTGCCGTATCGGGGCGGGAACCCGGCGGACGTGCCCGGATGATCGTCTCCACTGCGCTGGCCGAATCCTCCCTGACTGTCCCGGGAGTCCGGCTGGTCGTTGACTCCGGCCTGTCCCGTGAGCCGAGGCGCGACACCAACCGCGGCATGTCCGGCCTGGTGACCGTATCCTGCTCGCGCGCGTCCGCCGAACAGCGCGCCGGACGCGCGGCCCGCCAGGGCCCGGGCCGGGTGGTCCGGTGCTATGACCAGAGGACGTTCGGTGCCGCCCCGGCCCACCAGACCCCGGAAATCGCCGTCGCCGACCTGACCGGTGCAGCGCTGGTGCTGGCCTGCTGGGGATCACCGGGAGGGCAAGGCCTGGTCCTTCCGGACGCCCCGCCCGCGGCCGCAATGACCGACGCCGTTGAGGTCCTCCGGGAGCTGGGCGCCGTTGGTCCCGACGGCCTGGCCACGGGACTGGGGAAGACCCTCGCCAGGATTCCCGCCGACCCCCGCCTGGCCCGCGCCTTGCTGGACGGCGCCGCAACCGTCGGCCACCGGACCGCGGCAGAGACCGTCGCCGTCGTTGCCGGTGACCAGCGCGCTCCCGGTGCGGACCTTACCCGGCTGCTGGCTGCGCTGCGTCCGGGCAACGATCCGGCGGCCCGCCGGTGGAAGGACGACGTCCGGCGGATGGAAGCGATCGTCCGCAAGGAGATCGCCGCCGTCGAACAAACCCACACAATGCCCCCGGTGGCCTCCGCGGAGGCTGTGGGGTTCGTCGTCGGGCTCGCGTTCCCGGACCGGGTGGCACGCCGCGTCCCCGGTGCGGGGGAGCGCTACCTGTTGTCCTCGGGCACCCGGGCAGGCCTTCCGGCCGGGAGCCCGCTGTCAGGCCATGAGTGGCTGGCGGTCGCCGAGGTCTCACGCGCGGAAGGCCGCGACGCGGCGGGAACCGGCGCCGTCATCCGCTCCGCGGCACCGATCTCTGCTGACACGGCTGAAGCTGCCGCCCGGCACCTGCTCAGCGAAACCGTGGAAGCCGGGTTCGCCCAGGGACGCGTCACGGCCCGGCGGGAACGCCGCCTGGGCGCCATCCTGCTTTCCTCGACGCCGGTCCGTCCATCAGCCGCAGAGGGGCGGGGCGCAGTGGCCCGCGCGCTGGCGAAGGAGGGGCTGGGAACCATTGGATGGTCGACGTCGGCGGACGCCTTGCGCCGCCGCCTCGCGCTGCTGCACCGGGAACTGGGCGGTCCTTGGCCCGACGTGTCCGAACAGGCGCTGCTGTCCCGGCTGGACGACTGGCTGGCGCCCGAACTCGAAGCGCTTGCCGGAGGGAAGGCCACGGCCGGCGTGGACCTCACCGAACCCCTCCGCAGGCTGCTGCCGTGGCCCGACGCCTCCCGGCTGGGAGAACTGGCTCCGGAGACGCTGGAGGTACCGAGCGGTTCGCGCGTCCGGATTGACTACCCGGACGCTGAGCACGACGACGGCCGCCCGGTGGTGGCGGTCAAGCTCCAGGAGTGCTTCGGGTGGGCCGAAACGCCGCGGCTGGCGGGCGGTCGGGTTCCGGTGCTGTTCCACCTCCTGTCGCCGGCACGGCGGCCCCTCGCGGTGACGGATGACCTCGCTTCGTTCTGGTCAGGACCCTACGCCCAGGTGCGGGCCGAGATGCGCGGCCGCTACCCGAAGCATCCCTGGCCGGAAGACCCGTGGACGGCGCCTGCGACGGCCCGGACGAAGAGCAGGATGTAGCGCCGCCGCCGGCAGTCCGGCGTCAGTCGACGGTGATACGTATCCCGGCGACTGCCCCTGTCCAAGGGCCGGTGGGGTCGTGCCGCATCAATTGGACTCCGACGTATCCGGGCCGTAGCTCGACCACCTGCGACAACACGCCTGCGCAGTCAAGATTGAGTGCCGGCAGCTCGACCCCGGTCCCTGGATCCTGGAAGATCGAGATTTGGGCATCGTGGATGCCCACACAGGACGCCGTGACGGTGTACGCGCCGGCAGTCTTCACTGTTGCGGTCTTGCTGAAGCCAACCCCGGGGCCATCTGCCGGGCCCGATTCGTCAAGAAGCACAGACCCGGCCGCCACTGCGAGGCGCTCTTCCAGTTCGGTGTAGTTGCCCGCTTCCGTGTCCAGAATCTCCTGACCCTTCGTCGGGACGGACGGTGCAGGACGGCCGCTATACACCGGGGCTGCAGCTGGCGGGGGATCGCTGGCGTCATCGTACGAACACCCGGCCAGCAACGCGCCGACCACCAGCAGCGCCGCAGTACAGCGGCCCCGTCCTGTTCCCCCATGACCAGACATGGGCCGAGTCTACGGTCCGTTCGCTGAAAGGCAAGTCAGCCCGGTCCGGGTGGCGGGTTCACACGCGACGCGACAGCAGGGCCAGGACAAGCCGGTAGGCGAAATACAGTCCGGCGATGGCTGCGGCAATTCCCAGGCCCCATGTGGCCTCAGGCCCCAGCGGGGACTCCACCCAACATGTGCTCTCCCCGTACCCTTCCATGTAGTCCACGCACCGTCCCACGCGGTATGTCAGCAGGGGAAAGGAGAATGCCACCACAACAAAAATGGCAACGGCCCAGAGCCACCATTCGGACCAGGGCCAGTTCCTCACCGCACGTCCGTCTCGGGTCCGCGTCATCTCCTCAGGCTAGCCGTATTACTGCGCAGGTCAACGACCGGTCCCGGACAAAACCATTGACCGGCGATAGCTACCGATATATCGTTAAGTATCGCCGATGGTCGGCGAATAGCTGGATTGAAAGGCGATGCCACCATGAAAGGCATTCACGACAAATTTGCACACAACGGGCCGGGACGGGGACGTTTCGAGCGCGGCCGGAGCCACCGGGGGCCCCATGGCCACGGCGGTGGCGGGTTCGGGCGGGGCTTTGGACCGGGTTTCGGGCCAGGCTTTGGGCCGGGATTCGGACCGGGTTTCGGGCCGGGCGGCCCACGCCGGGCCAACAGGGGCGATGTCCGCTCCGCCATTCTTGCCCTCCTCGCCGAGGCCCCCTCCAACGGGTACGGGCTGATTAAGACAATCGCCGAAAAGACTTCCGGGGCCTGGCGTCCCAGCCCGGGTTCGGTTTACCCGACGCTGCAGCAACTCGTCGACGAAGATCTGATCACACCTGTTGGTGAGGGCAGGCGCACCGAGTTCACCCTCACCGAAGCCGGCAAAGCTTACGTGGCGGACCACGCTGAGGAGCTGGGCAGCGCCTGGAACACCGACCCGGAAGGCACAGGACCCGCGTTTCATCAGAGCGTGGGGAAGCTCATGGGCGTCATTCATCAGTTCAGGGTGGCGGCAACCGACGAACAGCGCCTGGCCGCCGTCGAAAAGATTGATGAGGCCCGGCGCGCGCTGTACCTCATCCTTGCGGAGTGAGCCGGCAGGGCCTCGAATTGGCCCAGTGAGGTAACTGATACACACCGGAAACCTTGCGACGTTGCCGCGAAACATTGCACCGTTACGCTCATTCCTACCTGGACACAGCGGTCCACGCAGCGAACGGAAGGACACACCATGATGACTCTCTTGAGCACTTTGACACTCTCCCTTCATTCCGGCTGGAAGGACAGGGATCCGCATGCCGGCGGGCCAGGTTCCCTCAGCGCTTTCCCCAGCGGGCAACTCTCATCCTCGCCCTGGGAAGGGTGGTGGCACGACGAACCCTAGCCCGTCAGGCAGGGGCCACCACTCTCCCTCTTGAAGTTCAGCGGCTTCAGGGTGTCGAATCGTCTTACAGAGGCCGCATGGCGGCTCACGACTAAGACGCCTGGAGTTGCTCATGTCGGTAAAAGGCTCAAATGGCCGGGCCAAGAGCCCGGCCCGCGGCACCTCTGATTCCCGGAGGACGGACGCCTCCGCCGGGGCACCGGCGGACGCGCCAGAGAAAGTCCGCAATGTGGCGCTGGTGGGCCACTCCGGTGCAGGGAAAACCATGCTGGTGGAAGCGTTGCTGGCGGCGACCGGTGTGATCTCACGGATGGGATCGATCGCGGACGGGACGACCGTTAGCGACGCTGAACCCTCCGAGGTGCACCAACAGCGCTCCGTGGTGCTCTCCGTGGCCCCACTGGTGGTGGAGGGCATCAAGGTCAACCTCCTGGACACACCAGGCTACGGCGATTTCACCGGCGAACTCCGCGCGGGCCTGAGGGCAGCGGACGCGGCCCTGTTCGTGGTGTCTGCCATCGACGGTATTGATGCTGCCACCACGGCGCTGTGGGCCGAGTGCGACCAGGTGGGGATGCCCCGGGCGGTGGTGATCAGCCGCCTCGACCACCCGCGCGCGAACTTCGAGGCAACGGTGGCCGAGTGCCAACGAGCTTTCGGTGAATCAGTGGTGCCCGCCTACCTGCCGGTGCGCACCGGGGAAGCCACCACCGGGCTGCTGGGACTCCTCTCCGCAAAAGTGTCGGACTATTCGGCCGGCACACCGACCCCGCACGTGCGGGAAGCCAGCACGGAGGAACTCACGGCAGCCGAAGGCGCCCGGGGTACCCTCATCGAGGGAATCATCTCGGAGAGCGAGGACGAGACCCTCATGGACCGCTACCTCGGCGGTGAGGAGATCGATGTCGACGCCCTCGTCAGCGACCTGGAAACCGCCGTCGCCCGTGGAACCTTCTTTCCCGTCCTGGCAACGTCCGCCGAAACCGGACTTGGACTGGCCGAACTCCTGGAAATGCTGACCCGAGCCTTTCCCTCCCCGCTGGAGCGCAGCCTGCCGCAGGTGACCAGCCTCACCGGCGGACCCACCCCGCCGCTGGAATGCGATCCTGCAGGACCGCTGGCCGGGGAGGTAGTGCGGACCACCATCGACCCGTTCCTTGGCCGGGTCTGCCTGGTGCGGGTTTTCTCCGGCACGCTGCGCGACGACTCAGCCGTGCACGTCAGCGGACGGGGCCTGGCCGAGCGGGGTCACGAAGACCACGACAGCGACGAGCGGCTCACCCACCTTTACTCCCCGTCGGGGTCGAGCCTCAGGCCGGTGCCGTTCTGCGTGGCAGGGGATATTTGCGCGATTGCCAAGCTGGCCAATGCCGAGACCGGCGACACCGTTTCAGCCAAGGAGGCCCCCTTGCTGGTGGTTTCGTGGGACATGCCGGAGCCATTGATGCCCGTGGCCGTGGAAGCGGCCTCCCGAAGTGACGAGGACGCCCTCGCCAAATCCTTGGGAAAGGTGGCCGCCGGCGACCCGACCCTGCGCGTGGAGCGGAACTCCGAAACCCATCAGCTGATCCTGTGGTGCATGGGCGAGGCCCACGGCGAAGTGGTGCTGGACAGGCTCCGGGAACAAGGGGTCAAACTGCAGACCGTGGACGTGATCACACCGCTGCGGGAAACCTTCGCGGCGCCCGCTTCCGGCCACGGGCGTCACGTCAAGCAGTCCGGAGGCCACGGCCAGTACGCCATCTGTGACATCGAAGTGGAGCCCCTGCAGCGCGGCGCCGGCTTCGAGTTCGTCGACAAGACCGTGGGCGGGGTCATCCCGGGGCAGTACATCGGCTCAGTGGAGAAGGGAGTCCGGGCGCAAATGCAGAAGGGCGTGTCGGCCGGGTTCCCGGTGGTGGACATCCGGGTGACGCTCACCGGCGGCAAAGCGCACAGCGTCGATTCCTCGGATGCGGCGTTCCAGGCCGCGGGTGCCCTGGCCCTGCGGGAGGCGGCGGCAGCAGGGCGGATACAGCTCCTCGAACCGGTCCTGGCGGTGACGATCAGCGTCGCTGACGACTATGTGGGGGCGGTGATGAGCGACCTTTCGTCCCGGCGCGGCAGGCTGACCGGAACCGCCTCGGCCGACGGCAGCGGAACCGAGATCAACGCGGAAATACCGGAACAGGAACTGCTGCGCTATGCCGTGGATCTGAGGGCACTGACCGCGGGCACCGGCCGGTTCCGGCGTTCTTACCTTCGCCACGAGCCGGTCCCGCCCAACATGGCCCACACAGCACCGAGGCAGTGAACTCCTAGCCCTGCGAGCGCAGGAAGGCCGCGACCGGGGCCGCCACGGACGCACCGATCTCGTCGGCAGCCCGCTTCCTGCCGGCGACCGCAAACGAATGGTCCCCGCCGTCGTACCAGTGGAGCGTGGCCGTCGGCCCGATCCGGGCAACCACGCCCTCCAGCAGATCGGGGGTGGCGAAGGTGTCGCGCGTACCCTGCATGAACAGCATGGGAAGGGTGATGCCGTAGAGGTGCTCATCGCGCAGCTTCTCCGGTTTGCCCGGGGGATGCAGCGGATAGCCGAGGTACACCAGCCCGGCCGCCGGCATTCCCGCGGCCACGGCCATGGACGCCATCCTTCCGCCGAACGACTTGCCGGCCGCCCACACCGGACCCGAGTCGGAGTGTGCGGCCGCCCTGGCCACGGCCTCCTGCATGGCCGCACGCCACGTGGCTATGGCAAGGGGCGGCCGGTCCGGGAACTTCCGTCCGGCCTCGCGGTAGGGGAAGTTGAATCGCAAGGTGGCGACGCCGTCGTCATTCAGCGCGTTGGTGAAGCCGACCATAAAAGGGTGCTCCATGCCGGCGCCGGCGCCGTGCGCAAGGACGAGCGTGGCGGACGGGTTGTCGGGCCGGGCGTAGACGCCGGAGACCTGGACATCGCCGACGCTGATGGTTACGGGGGAATCGGGTGCGGGCATAAGTCCATGATGCCCGATCTGCCAGGGCTCAGCCGCGGTCCGGAGTAACCCGCAGCCAGCGGAACTCCTGTGGCCGGAGGACGACCCCTCCTTCGATTCGCACCGGGTTGCCGGTCAGCAGGTCCACTGCCCCGGCCGCGAATCCGGAAAGCGTCTGCGCCGTGACGGTCTGGTTTCCGTCGCTGAAGTTGGCAAGGACCAGGATGTGGGTTCCTTCGCCCGGCCGCTGGTAGCCCAGGACGCCCGGGTTGTTCGTGTCGAAATGGACCAGCCGTGTTCCGGCGAATTCCGGGGTTGCTGACCGCACCGAGATCATGGTGCGAAGGCCTTCAAACACCGCAGCCTCCGGGGTGCCCGGCTCGTGGCGCTTGGCGTACCTCTCGGCAGGGTAGTGCGGGCGGTGCACCCAGCGGCTGTCCGCGCCGTGGCCTTCCTCCAGCGCATAGCCGTAGTCGTTAAGCTGCGCCACCTCATCGCCAAGGTACAGCAGGGGGATCCCGCCGGTGCTGAAAATCACCGAATGGGCGAGCAGGATCCGGTCTATCGCCTGCCCGGTTCCGTCCTCAAGCCCGCAGAGCGACGCCGTCGTGCCGGAGATGCGGCAATCACCCGTCCGCGGGTTGTCCTGGAAGGGGACGCCGCGCGCGAAGCTGCCCGGGAACCGGTTGACGTAGAAGGAGTTGAGGAAGCGGCGGTGGTCGAAGCCGTTGATGCCCAGCTCCGCGGCGTCCTCGTCCGCGAACGTCCAGCCGATATCGTCATGGCTCCGTACGTAGTTCACCCAGGAAGTGCCCTCCGGAATGTTGTGCCGGCGCTCGAGGGCCTGCGACAGCAGGGCCACGTCCCGGGTGGCCATTGCCTCCCAGATCAGCGCCATCTGCAGCGGGTTGTAGGAAAGCTGGCACTCTGCCGGATCGATGTACAGCGCCACTTCGTCGGGGTGGACGATCGCCTCGGACTTGAACAGCAGCGACGGCGCGGCCAGGCGGCAGACGGCGTTGAAGGCCTGTAGCAGGGTGTGGGCCTCAGGGAGGTTCTCGCACGGGGTTCCGAGCTGCTTCCAGATGAAGGCGACAGCGTCCATCCGCAGGATGTCCACCCCTTGGTTGGCCAGGAACAGCATCTCGCCGGCCATGGCCCTGAAGACGTCCGGGTTGGAGTAGTTCAGATCCCACTGGTAGGTGTGGAACGTGGCCCAGACCCAGCGGCCGTCCTCCATCCGGATGAAGGAACCCGGGTGGTTCTCCGGGAAGATCTCGCGCACATTCTGCTCGAAGGCGTCCGGCATGGTCCGGTCGGGGTAGATCCAGTAGTAGTCGCTGTACTCCGGGTCGCCATCGGCCGCGCGCCTTGCCCAGTCGTGTTCATCCGAGGTGTGGTTGAAAATGAAGTCAACCACCAGGCTGATGCCGTTGGACCGCAGCTCAGCGGCCAGTTCACGCAGTTGTTCCATGGTCCCCAGTTTCGGGTTGACCTGGCGGTAACTGGAGACGGCGTAGCCGCCGTCGGAATGCGGTTCAGGTGCCAGGAACAGCGGCATGAGGTGCAGGTAGGTGAGGCCGAGCTCTTTGAAATACGGAATCCGGGCGCGGACTCCTTCGAGGTCCTCCGCGTAGCGGTCCACGTAGCAGACGCCGCCCAGCATGCTGTTGTCGAGAAACCAGCCGCTGTTGTGCTCCCGTTCCGCGTCCAGCGCCTTGAGCTCCGCCGGGCGGTCGTTCCACGAGCGGGCAGTCTGGAGGACCAGCGACGTCAGCTGGTCCTGGAAGTCCGGCTGTGTGCCGTACAGCGTATGGAAGAGCCGGTACAGGTCAGGGAAATGACGGTCGAGGCGCTCGCGGAAGTCGGCGCTGTCCTGTCCCTGCGGCAGGAGGCCCGCCTGCGCAGCCAGCGCGTTCAGGGCATGTTCCCTCGGTGTCTGGTCCACACCAGCGGCTTCAACCATGGAACGGGTCTCCTTCGACGATTTCCCGGGCACCGCGGGGCATCCGGCCAGTTCACATCCTTACAGACCGGCAGGCACGTGCCCAGTGGACAGGCCCAAGTTTCTTCCATTCGGGGGCCAAGTGCTGACGCGGCGGACCGGCCGGGGTAGGTTGTCACCATGGCGAGCGAATCCACCACCCTCACCGTCGACGGGCCCAACGGCCCCCGCGACATGCGGATCTCCAGTCCCGGCCGTGTCCTGTGGCCGGACATCGGCCTGACCAAGCTGGACCTCGCGCGCTACCTTGCGGACGTGGGGGAGGCCTTCATTGCGGCGAACGGCGGCCGCCCGGTGGCCCTGCAGCGGTTTTCGGACAACATCGACGGCGAGCAGTTCTTTTCCAAGAACCCCCCGAAGGGCACGCCGGACTTCATCCGCTCGGTGAAGGTGGTCTTTCCGAGTGCGCGCTCGCATCCCATGCTGGTCCTTGACGAACCGGCCGCCGCCGTGTGGGCCGCCCAGATGAATACCGTGGTGTTCCACCCCTGGCCGTCGCGCGCCGAAAACACGGACAACCCGGACCAGTTGCGGATCGACCTGGATCCCCAGCCGGGAACGGACTTCGACGACGCAATCCCCGCAGCCCTGGAGCTGAAGGAGGTGCTCGCGGAAGCGGGCCTCACCACGTTCATCAAGACCTCGGGGAACCGCGGTCTTCACGTCTACGCGCCGGTGGAGCCCACCCGCGAGTTCCTGGACGTCCGCCACGCCGTCATCGCGGCCGCCCGTGAACTGGAGCGGCGGATGCCGGACAAGGTCACCACGGCCTGGTGGAAGGAAGAGCGCGGCGAACGGGTGTTCGTGGACTTCAACCAGGCCAACCGGGACCGGACCATAGCCGGCGCGTACAGCCCCCGAGCACTGGGCCACGCGCCGGTGTCCTGCCCCATCACCTGGGACGAACTGGGCAGCGCGGACCCGAAGAACTTCACAATCCTCACCGTCCCGGAGCGGCTGAAAACCGTCGGGGACCCCTGGGCGGACATGAACGCCACATCCGGAAAGATTGACGTGCTGCTCGAGTGGTGGGAGCGCGACGTCGGCGCCGGGCTCGGGGAACTTCCGTTCCCGCCGGACTACCCCAAGATGCCGGGCGAACCTCCGCGGGTCCAGCCGAGCAGGGCGCGCAAGAAGGACTAGGCCCGGCCGGGCCGGGCGTTCGCAGGCGGAAGGCTCCTACTACTCGAACCGCGACGGGTCGCCCATGCCACGCCGCACCACCTCTGCCGAGCCGCCCGAAAAGTCAATGACCGTCGTCGGCTCCGCACCGCAGTCACCGGAATCAACCACGGCGTCCACCACGTGGTCCAGCCGTTCCTTGATTTCCCAGCCTTGGGTGAGCGGTTCCTCCTCGTCCGGCAGCAGCAGCGTGCTGGAGAGCAGCGGCTCGCCCAGTTCGGCCAGCAGCGCCTGGACCACGGCGTTGTCCGGAATGCGGACGCCCACGGTCTTCTTCTTCGGGTGCAGGAGACGCTTGGGCACTTCCTTGGTGGCGGGAAGGATGAACGTATAGCTGCCCGGCGTGACCGCCTTGATGCTGCGGAACACGTCGTTGTCGATCTGGACGAACTGGCCCAGCTGGGCAAAATCCTTGCAGACCAGGGTGAAGTGGTGTTTGCTGTCCAGCTGCCGGATGGCACGGATGCGGTCCAGGGCGTCCCTGTTACCCAGCTGCGCACCGAGGGCGTAGCAGGAATCGGTGGGATAGGCGATCAGTCCGCCGGACCGTAGCAACTCCACTATCTGGCCTATCGCGCGGGGCTGGGGATCATCGGGGTGCACGTCAAAATATCTGGCCATGCCCTGAGCTTAGGGCCCTGCGTTGATTTCTGCACTCGCAAGGCCCGCGCCCTGACCAGTGGCCCGGGATGCGCCGCCCCTATGCAGTTCCGCAGGTCTGGGGCAACATATGAAGTGTTCCAAGCCCGGGCAGCCGCCGGATCCACGGGCGGTCCGGGTACCGACCGGTACGAGAGGACACACCTGACGATGACCACGACACTTAATCCCTACCTCGGCTTTCGGGACAATGCCCGGGAGGCCATGAACTTTTACCAGTCCGTATTTGGAGGCGAACTGGCACTGAGCACCTTTGGCGAGTTCCACGCCAGCGAGGACGCATCGGAGCAGGACAAAATCATGCACGGCATGCTGACCACCGGATCCGGCATGGTCCTGATGGGGGCCGACACGCCCAACGGCATGAGCTACAAGCCCGGCGACAACTTCTCCGTTTCCCTCAGCGGCGAGGACGACGCCGAACTGCGCGGGTACTGGGAGAAGCTGTCCGACGGCGGCACCGTAACGGTGCCGCTCGAACAAGCGCCGTGGGGCGACACCTTCGGCATGTGCACGGACAAGTTCGGCGTTGCCTGGCTCGTGAACATTGCAGGTCCCCAGCAGGGCGGTCCCCAGTAGCAAGCGGCGGAAGCCCCGTTCGGCGCCTATTTGCGGGCCACGAAGTAGGCGTTGAACGGATCCTCCTCGAGTTCCCTCACCTCCACGGAGCCGAAGCCCGCGGCGCGGACCATGGACTCGGCAAGCTGCACCCCCCACACCGTCCCGAGTCCCTCGCCGCCCTGCGCCAGGGACACTGACATGCAGTGGAACGTGGAGATCGCGTAGAGGAAGGTCCCCCACGGGAGCCCAACGTTGTCGGTCAGGTTGCTTGAGGCCTTGATGTCGACCATGAGGAACGTGCCGTCCGGGCGCAGCGCACGGTGGATGTTTTGCAGCACTTTTGCCGGCCGGGCCTGGTCGTGGATCGCGTCGAAGACGGTGATGAGGTCGAGCCCTTCCTTGATGTCCAGGGCAGCTGCGTCCAGGAGTTCGAACCGGACGTTCGTCAGCCCGAGCCGCCGGGCTTCGTTCCGGCCGGCAAGCACGGCGTCCTCGAAGAAGTCGTACCCGGTGAACCGGCTTGCGGGAAACGCACGGGCCATGAGGTTCACGGCGTGGCCCGCTCCGCAGCCGACGTCAGCAACGTCGATTCCCGCCCGGAGCCTGTCCACGCAGCCGGTCAGCGGCAGTATGGCGGACACCAGGGATGCGTCGTGGACCGAGGCGCTGTCACCGGCTTGGATGTCCAGGAAATCAGGGTAGTCCTCATACCCCAGGCCTCCGCCGGTGCGGAATTTCTGCGCAATCTTGCCGGCCACCTCGCCCATCAGGGTGATGTACTGCAACGTCCGGGCCAGGTTGTCGACTCCGGGGCCGGAGACGGACGGTGCCAGCGCGGGGTCCAGCCGGTAGGTGCCTGCGGCGGGCTGGTATTGCACGAACCGGGCCGTCACCATGCCGCCGAGCCATTCGCGGACGTAGCGCTCGTGGAGACCCGCGGCGTCGGCGATCTGCTCGCTCGAGGCCGGGGGCAGTCCGGCCATCACTTCGAACAGCCCGGTCTGGTGGCCGATGCTGGCCAGGACTGCGGCCGAGCTGTCGTTGAGGATGCCCAGCAGCCGGGCCGCGGCCGCCTCAATGGCCTCCTCTGTTGTTGAGGCCTCATCGGTGGCAATTCCGGTGCCTGCCGTGAGGCCGATATCGGTGGTGGTCATGGTCTTTCCTTTCGTCGTTCCCGGACCTCGTTGTCCGGCTACTTCGAAAGTACTTTCGCGGCCGGGGGCGCCGCGTCGGGCGGATGATGCATCTTTCGCGGGGGCCGTGGGGGGAATGATGCAGGGGAACCGGCTGGAAGCGGCCGGAACCGGCACCGAAGCGGACGCACGACGGCGGCGTGTGCCGCCGTCGTCGTCCGTCAGGTCAGTCCGCGTTCCCTTGCCCAGCCGGCCGCGGCTGTCCGGCTGGAGACTCCGATCTTGCCGAAGATGTTCGCCAGGTGCCGCCCCACCGTCTTTTCGCTAATGACCAGGGCCTCCGCCACCTGACGGTTGCTTGCACCAGTGGAGATGAGTGCCAGGACCTCGCATTCGCGGGCTGTCAGGCCGCCCCTGTCCGAGGTGCCGGTGGCGCCGCCGGCACCGCGTTCCAGCCGTGCGATGTCCGGGCCGGCGCCGAGCTGGCGGTAGATGGCCAGCGCCGTGGCGAGGTCGGCGTCGGCAGCACCGGCCTGGTCCAGTGCGCGGCGGCAGCCGGCCAGCAGCTCATGGATCCGGGCCGTGCGGTAGCGTGCACGCTGGCCGCGGTAGGTGCGGGCAGCTGCGTCGAGGAAGGGCAGGGCGTCCTCCGCCCGGCCGGCGGACAGCAGGACCGCGCCGCGGGCCTGGCATGCCCATGCTTGGATGCCGGCGGAGGTGAAGCGTGCGGCTGTCCGTTCCAGCTCGGCGGTCAAGGCCTCGGCGAGCGCCAGGTCACTCTGGTCCAAGGCCAGTTCGGCGGCCGGCAGGAGCAGCCGTGCCCGGTCCAGGAGCCGGCTCTCGCCCAGGGCGGCGCGCAACTGGTTGAGCGCCAGCGCGGTGTCCCCGGCAGCGTGGCGCAGCAGGGCCTCTCCCGGCTGGGGGTCCACGCCGACGTCCCGTGCACGCCGGTAGGCGGCCAACGCACCGGCGGTGTTGCCGCGGAGCCGCCGGATCTCGCCCAGTTCGTAGTAGCCCGCACCGGCCATCCAGCCGTGCGAATCAACCAGGTTGTCGCTGGGGAGGCCAATTTCCCGTTCCACGGCATCCCAGCCGCCTTCGGCGCTGACCAGCTGCAGCTCGTGGACGCGGGCCACGCCGGTGTACACAAAGTCGGCTGACTGGCCCGCGGTCCAGTGTTCCAAGGCATCGGTCCAGGCGCGCATCCGGGCAAGGTCCCCGAGCTGATGGCAGAGGTGGATGACCGTGCAATAGATGTCCCCTGACCACACTGGTGCAACGTCGCCGGCCAGGACCGGCAGCATGGCCTCGTCCAGGTCGCTGAACCCGTCCTCGGTCCGCCCGGCTCGGACGCCGGCCAGGCCCGCCAGCACGCGGGCGAAACAGCCCAAGGTGGGGTCCGCCAGCCGCCGGGCCAGGGAGTCGAGTTTGTCAGCGGCGGCCTGAGCCGGTCCGGGATTTTCCTCCAAGTCCAGGGACATGGCACTTTCGAGATAGAGCAGGTAGCCGTGCTCAGTCCGTTCCGGCAGGCCCTGCAGCAGGCGCCGTGCCCGGTTGAGCCAGCCCGAGGCAACCACAAGATCCCCGCGCATGCCCCACTGCAGCGACAAAACAATTGCCTTCATTGCGGCGGCGGGCCGGTCTCCGCCCGCGGTGAGGCCCCGGTACAGCTCCTCGGCAACGGACTGCGATTCGGGAATGTTGCCCAGCCACCACATGGCGTCAGCCAGGGCATTCAAGTCCTGGAGCTCCAAACCCGTGGTGGTCCTGGCGGCGAGCAGCCCGTTCCGCACCGCGGGCCAGTCCCTGCGGGCATAGGCCGCGCGGGCGCTCGTGATCAAATCCTGTGCAGCCATTCGACGTCTCCAAGGGGTGCTTCCAGCGTACTGCCGGGCGCAGGCTCCCGAAAAGGCGGTGTTCCCGAAAGGCGGTGTTCCCGAAAGGCGGTGAGCGCGGGCAGCCATGACTTTCGGCCCTACGGGGACACCACGAAGAGGCGGAAGCTAGGACGTACATCTCCTCAACGGGAACGCTGCCCGAGGGAAGGCTGCCCGACGGGAACAGGGAGCTCCATGAAACACCGACACCACCCGCAACTCCGGTTTCTCGGAGCCACGGACAGCGTGACCGGTTCCAGGTACCTGGTTGAAGCCGGCGGGAAACGCATCCTCGTGGACTGCGGGCTGTTCCAGGGCTACAAGGTGCTCCGCGACCGCAACCGGACCCCGTTCCCTGTCCAGCCACGCTCCATCGACGCCGTGCTGCTGAGCCATGCGCACCTTGACCACACCGGTTACGTTCCCGCCCTGGTCCGGGACGGCTTTACCGGACCGGTGTATGCCACCGAAGGCACCACCGAACTGTGCACCCTGCTCCTGCCCGATAGCGGGCACCTGCAGGAAGAGGAAGCCAAATACGCCTACGAGCACGGTTCGTCCAGGCACAGCCCGCCGGTTCCGCTCTACACGGCTGCGGACGCGGTCCGGTCGCTCGACAGTTTCCGGGCGCAGGGCTTCGACACCCCCTTGGAGCTGGGCGGGGGCATCTCCGCGACGTTCGTGCCTGCCGGCCATATCCTGGGGGCCGCCCAGATCAGGCTCGACGTGGGCCAGCACTCCGTCCATTTCACCGGCGACCTTGGGCGCACCGATGATCCGCTGATGTTTCCGCCCCGCGGACTTGGCGCCGCCAGTATCCTCGTCACCGAATCCACGTACGGAAACCGCAAGCACTCGAGCCTGGATCCGGAACTGCAGCTGGGGGAGATTATCACCCGTGTGGCGAAGAAAAACGGCGTGATCATGATCGCCGCGTTCGCCGTGGGACGGGCGGAGACGCTGATGCTGCACCTGTCCCGCCTCCGCCGCAAGAACGCAATCCCGGACATCCCCGTATACCTGAACAGCCCCATGGCAATCGACGCCTCAGGAATGTACCAGCGCCACCCCGATGAACACCGGCTCAAGGAGCAGGAATACGAGGACATGTACAAGGTGGCCAAGATGACCCGAACGGTGGACGACTCGAAGCTGCTCAACCTCCGCGGCGGGCCTATGGTGATAATTTCGGCCAGCGGCATGCTCACCGGAGGCAGGATCCTGCACCACATTGCCGAATACGGAACCGACCCGAAGAACGTCATCATCCTCAGCGGTTACCAGGCCGGCGGAACCCGCGGCGCCGCGCTAGCCGCCGGCGAACGGCAGCTCCGCATCTATGGAGAGGACGTCCGGATCCGCGCCGAAGTGATCCAGATGGAAAGCCTTTCCGCCCATGCGGATTCCGACGGCCTGATCGAGTGGATGAGGGCGGCCGAGCGGGAACCGCGGATGACATACATCACCCATGGCGAACCGGAGGCGTCCGATGCCCTCCGCATCCGCATCAAGCGGGAACTCGGGTGGCGGGTGCGGGTGCCGGAGCACTTCGAAAGCATCTCGCTCGAGGACCCGACGTGACCAACGGAAACCGTGCCGTCCTGAGCATGCTGGACGAGATCCGAACCTTGGCCCGTCCACTCAAGGGAATCCGGGACCTTGACCGGCTGGTCCACCGGGCGGGCACCGGGCGCTTTGTGGCCATCGGAGAAGCCTCCCACGGCACCCATGAGTACTACACCATGCGTGCCCGGCTGAGCATGCGGCTGATTGAGGAGCAGGGATACAGCTGGATCGGCGTGGAGGGCGACTGGCCGGACTGCTGGCGGATCAACCGCTGGGTCCGCGGACAAAGCGGGCAGGACACGGGCGTCCACGCCATGCTGGCCGGGTTCGGGCGCTGGCCCACCTGGATGTGGGCGAACGAGGAAGTGGCAGGCTTCCTCGACTGGCTGCGCGGCTGGAACCTGGAGCGCCCCATGGAGGAGCGCGTGGGCTTCTACGGCCTGGACGTCTACTCGCTGTGGGATTCCCTGCGGGAGATCATCGGCTGGCTACAGGAGAACGAGCCGGACGCGGTTCCTGCGGCCATGCGGGCATGGCAGTGTTTCCTCCCGCATCACGAAGATCCGCATGAGTACGCCTGGCGCACGCGGCTGGTGCCCGAATCGTGCGAGGCGGACGTGGTTGCACTGCTCACCGAAGTCCGGAACCGGGCGCTGGCACCACGGGACCACGAACCGCGCGCCGAAAGCGACGAGGCCTTCGACGCGCTGCAGAACGCCGTAGTCGCCGCCAACGCCGAGCATTACTACCGCATCATGGTGCGGGGGGACAGGGAGTCCTGGAACGTCCGGGACCATCACATGGCGGACACGGTGGACCGGCTGAGTGCCCATCTCGGCCCAAAATCCAAAGGCATCATCTGGGAGCACAACACGCACGTGGGCGATGCACGCGCCACGGACATGGCGCGGGACGGGCTGGTGAACGTGGGCCAGTTGCTCCGTGAGCGCCACGGACCCGAAGGCGTGACCCTGGTGGGTATCGGATCGTACAGCGGAACAGTGATGGCTGCGGACGCGTGGGGCTCCCCGGAACGCGTTCTGACGGTCCCGGACGCCCGCACCGGCAGCCACGAAGACCTGCTGCACCGGGCGCTGGGTGCCCCGGCCCTGCTGGAATTCGGACGGGACAGGTCCGGGCCGTGGCTGTCAGCCTGGCTGGGGCACCGGGCCATCGGCGTTGTCTACCGGCCGGCCAGGGAACACGGCAACTACGTTCCCACGCGGATGGGAGGACGCTATGACGCCCTGATCTGGCTGGAACAGACCTCAGCGCTCCGTCCGCTCCATCACGAGGCTCCGCCAAGCGAGCCGGAGTTCGAAACGGAACCCTCAGGTTTCTGACGTCCTGCCGGCCGGCGCAGTGGGTCTACCGGCGCCGCAACATGAAAATGGCCGCGGGCACGTACCAAACCAGCGGCACCAGCCGCAGGACAGTGGTCAGCCAGCCTGTGGGAGACAGTGGCCCGGCATCCGGGATGACGGACAGCGTGGAGACGAACAGGCAGCCGCAGCGAGGGCGGCGACCCAGCCCAGGGGTGCAGGAAAAGCCTGCTTCCGCAGCGCCACCACGGCGATGGCGGTGAACATCACTCCGGCGGGCAGGTTTGCCAGGGCCAGCGTCACCAGGCAGAGATCCGCGACGGCGGCTGCCACCCCCGGCGCCACGGCGGCCTGCGACGGCAGCGTCAGGGTGATCTGGGCAGCCTGGCCCAGGATGTTCAGGCCCGCGCCGAGCACACCTGCAGCAAACGCAATGCCGGCCAGCGTCCCCGGTTCCCCCTCCCTCCGGTGCAGTAACGAACGCACGTAGCCCAGGAACCAGATCAGGGCAGCCGAACTGAACACGAAGAGCATGCTCTGTGCCAGGACGGGCGTTCTGTTGGCCAGCAGGAAGGCCGCGTAGCCGGTGTCCGAGGCCGTGGGCCACGGGCCCGTAAGCAGGACTTCCATGAAACCGCCGGCAATGCCGAGGGCTGCGGAGGCCAGGCCGGCCACGGCCCCCGCCAGCGTGATGCGTTCACCGTCCGACGGCGGATCGGCAGCCGGACTATCCGCCGCATCCTGCCGATGGCGGCTCATGCGCTTTCCTTGGCCGCCAGCAGGCGGCCCATCACAAGGCCGGTCACCAGCGCCATTCCCGCGGCCATCAGGATGGCGGCGGCAACACCGATGGCGATGACCGTCGTCGGCGGCTGTCCCGGCTGCCACAGCGGAGGTGCGACGGCGAAGAACACTCCCAGCCCCACGCACCACGCCACGGCGCTCCCGGCAACCCACCATCCGCCGTTCGGAAGATTCCGGCGGAGTTCCGGCCATTGCGCCAGTCCGATCGAACAAAGCAGCAGTAATGCGGCGGGCACCGCGACGGCGAATTGCAGGACGGGCGGCCAGGCCTGCCATTGCCCGGCGAAGGTGCTCGGGCTAAGCCCGATGAGCCAGGCAAGCGCGGCGCCGGCGGCGGTTCGTACGGTCCAGGAGCGCACCCGGAGTCCGGGCAGCGTGCGCTTGAGCACGTGAGCCTGGGCGAGCCCCATGGCCGTCCCCTCGGCAGCGCCCGCCACGGTCAGCCAGGCCAGCGCACCTGCGGCGTCCGGATTAATCACGAAGACGGCGACGACGGCGGGAGCCAGGAAGCCTGCAGTTTCGCCGAGGGTGACCCACAGGAACCAGCGCAGGAGGAACCTTTTTGGCCGCACGGGAGCGGCCAGCGCCGCCCGGGTGTCCTCCATGGCCCCGACGCTACGCGGGGCCCCCCGGCGGGGTGAGGGGCTTAAGGCCCTAACCGCGGCGTCGGACCCCGGAGCACACTGAAGGGGTCAGCGGCCGTCGGCGTGCTGATCCGAAAACGCGACGGAGAAGAGCAGGATTCAGAATGAGCAAACCAATCGTCGTCGGCATCAATGGCTCCACGGGAAGTGAGGCCGCAATGTCGTGGTCGCTTCACCGGGCGGCCAAGCTGAAGCTGCCGGTCATCGGAGTCCATGCGGTGGACGACCGCTGGATGTCACCGGACTTCCAGTACCACGAACTGATCAGGGAATCAGGCATGGAACTGCTGAGGCAGGTGCAGGAAGATGCCGCCAAGAAGGCGCCCGATGTTGCCGTCGATGTGCAATTGCGTCATGGCAGCGCCGGCTCAGCACTGAAGGATATGTCCAAAGAAGCCTCGATGGTGGTCATCGGATCGCACCACCGCCACTGGGCAGACGGCGGACCCATGACGGACCGGGCCCTCCAGGTCGTTACCGCCTCGGACAGCCCGGTGGCGGTCATTCCCACAGACCAGGGACCGGAGGGGCGTGGCGTGGTGGTGGGCGTGGACGGCTCGGAGGAGTCCCTGCAGGCCGTTGCCTTCGCCGCCGCAGAAGCGGACCGCGAGGGGGACGAGCTGACGGCAGTGCTGGCTTTCCGGCGGCCCGCGCGCTGGGTGCAGAGCGGGATGCCTGCCAGCGGCCTGGCTGAAGTCATTGAGGAAGAGGACAAAATCGTGCTCGCCGAGTCGGTCGCCGGCCTGCGGGACAGGTACCCGGACCTCGTGGTGAACCAAGTGCTCGACAAGGACACCGATCCGGCCAAGGCCCTCGTGGAGGCCGCCGCGAACGCCCGGCTCCTGGTGATAGGCAGCCGCGGGCGCGGGGGATTCAGCAGGCTCGTGCTTGGCTCCACCGCCCATGCCGTCCTGCTGCGTGTTCCGTGCCCCACGGTGGTTACCCGGGTGCACAAGGTCAAGCACGAGGAATAGCGCGCACCACCGGTGCACAAAGTAGGCCCCCTCCGCGGAGGGGGCCTACTTTGTGCACCGGGACGTCTCTCCCGCCATCCTGCCGGTTTAAGCGCTCGGGCCGGAGCGCTAAATCCACTTGGGTGCTGCAGGAACCTCGGGCAGGTCGGCGTCCGACGGCGGTGTGGCGGTGTCCGCTGTTGTGGCGCCTGTGGCTGTGGTGCTTGTTGCTGTCACACCGTGGGTGCCGCGTCCGGTGGCCCACTGCGTGATGGCCGCGAGCGGGCCGGAGATGACTGTCGGTGTTTCGGTGTCGGTGTCCCCGAAGACCATGGCGTCCGGCTGGTCGGTGACCTTGACGACCAGTCCGGTGTCGGTGCCGCGGGTGTGCCAGGCTCCTGTGATGTCCTTGAGGAGCCGGGCAAGGACCGGGGCCGGGATGTCGGCGAACGTGGCACCGTTGTCCAGGTCCACGGCGTGGACCCAGACTTCGCGGGTCCGCATCCACACGGTTTCCTCGGCCGGTACCAGGCGGCCCTGGATGGTTTTGACCTTGTGGTGCCAGGCCTCTGCCGGGAGGTCCCGCCATTCGACGTTCAAGTGCACGGCGGAGTGGTCGAACAGGTGCCGCAAGGCGATCGGCGGAAGGGTCGCGCCGAAGTCGATTTCGTGGTCCCGCACCGACGTGGAGGCATACATGGGCGTCTCCACGCCGGTGGCTGCCCACTCGACCAAACGCGCGATGGCCCGCGCGTTGTAGCCGATGTGGGCCGTCACGTGCCGCCGGGTCCAGCCCGGCAGCAGCGAATCTCCGTCAAGGTCCGCGTCGGAGAGCTCGTTGAGCTTGCGGGCGAAGAACGCCGTGCCCCGCCGCGCCTGCAGCAAACCCTCGAGCAGCTGCGGGTCGGTGGTCTGGTCGTGGCGGGCAACCATCAGGCTTCCTTGACCACGCGGTTGGTCAGCTGGCCCAGGCCCTCGATGGTGGTGACCAGGATCTGGCCTTCCTGCAGGTAGCGCTTGGGATCCTGTGCGTGGCCCACACCGCCGGGGGTGCCGGTGGCGATCACGTCGCCGGGGTTCAGCGTGATGATCGTGGAGATGTAGGAGACCAGGAATTCCGGGGTGAACACGAGGTCACCGGTCGGAGTGCTCTGCTGGACTTCGCCGTCCACGGCCGAGGTCATCAGCGGGCCGGCGGTGAACTCATCCTGCGTCACCAGGGCGGGGCCGAACGGGGTGGAGTTCTCCCAGGTCTTGCCCTGGAGCCACTGGATGGTGCGGAACTGGTAGTCGCGCATGGACACATCGTTCAGCACCGAGTAGCCGGCAATGTAATCCTTGGCGTCGGCTTCGCTGATCCGGCGGCCCTTCTTGCCGATGACGACGGCGAGTTCGGCTTCCCAGTCCACGGTGTCCGATTCCTGCGGCAGGGCCAGGTCATCGTTCGGGCCGATCAGGGATTCCTGGTACTTGGCGAACAGGGTGGGGTACTCCGGGATTTCCCGGCCCATTTCCTTGATGTGGTTGCGGTAGTTGTGGCCCACGCAGATGATCTTCCCCGGGAACGGGACCACCGGGGCGAGGTCCGCGCCCTCGAGCGGGTGCGATGCACCGGTGGCGGACTTCGCTTTTTCTTCCCAGGCGGAGTCCTTCAGGAGTTCCCCGACGTCGGCGAACCCGTCGATCTCGGTCAGGGTATCGCCGTCCTGGCGGACAGCCTGGGTCGTGCTGTTTCCGGTGCGGAGGGTGAGGAGTCTCATTACTTGTTGCGTCCTTCGATGTAGGTGCGGTTGAAGTTCAGGCGTTCGAATATGGGGGCGTCGCTGAACCGGAACAGGTCAAACGAAGTTTGTGAATGAGTTTCGGCCTGCAGGGACCACTGGGCCCAGGACGGGACAACGAAGAGGTCGCCCTTTTCCAGGTTCCGGGTTTCGCCGTTCAGGACCACGGAGCCGGTTCCTTCGAAGACCTGCCAGACACTGGAGCCGACCTCGCGGACGGTCTCGGTGGACGCGCCGGCCCGGAAGCGGTGGAATTCGGCCCGGATGGTGGGCATCACGTCCCCGCCGGTGGTGGGGTTGGTGTAGCGGACGGCGGCGTGGCCCTGGGACACGGTGGCCGGGTGGCCCTCGTCCTCGAGCAGGAGCTGCTCGGTCAGGGCACGGTCGGTGTATTCCCAGCGGTACGCGGCGATGGGGGAGCTGGTGGTGTCATCCAGGCCGGAGAGCGGGCGCAGGCCGGGGTGGGCCCAGAGCCGCTCGGAGCGGGAGATGTCCGGGGTGGCCTCGTCGGTGACGCGCTCGGTGCCGAACTCGAAGAACCCGGCGTCGGCGTAGTGAACGAACGGGATGTCCAGGCCGTCGATCCAGGCCATCGGCTCATCGGTGTCGTTGTGGTGGCCGTGGAAGTTCCAGCCCGGGGTCAGCAGGAAATCGCCGCGTGACATCCGCACCGGATCCCCGTTCACCACAGTCCAGACGCCTTCGCCCTCAACAACGAAACGGAACGCGTTCTGGGAGTGGCGGTGCTCCGGGGCGGTCTCACGGCCGCCGAGGTACTGGATCGCAGCCCACAACGTCGGGGTGGCGTACGGGGTACCGGCCAGGCCGGGGTTCGCCAAGGCAATGGCGCGGCGCTCCCCGCCGCGGCCCACGGGCACCAGGTCACCGGCACGGGCAGCCAGCGGATACAGGTCGCTCCACCGCCACACGTGCGGCACAGCCTTCGGGGACGGGACCATCGGCATCAAGTCCGCGATCTCCGTCCACAACGGGATCAGGTTCTCCCGGTCAAAATCCCGGTACAGCTCTTTCAGCTGCGCAGCTTCTTCAGGCGTCGGCTCCGGAGCGGTAAGCCCCGCGGCCACTGATTCATGAGTCGTGTTCTCGGCGCTGATGGACACGTGGGCCTCCTCGATAGGTCAGAACGGTTTTTGGCGTAGTTCGACTCTACGGATGCCGCCGTGTGACCCCCAACATATTCTGCTAGTCAGAATTCTTCGGCTGCGGTGCCCTGCGGCCTGATCCGACCGGCGCGGTGTTCAGTCCGGCCCGGTTCTCAGTCCGGCTCGGCCGGATTGGCCGCGATGTCGATCTCGAGCTGACGGCAGGTCTCCCGCAGGGCGCGGACGAGTCCGGCGTCGAACACCCTGCGGAACCGGGTTGCCGGAGTGGCGACGCTGAGCGCGCCGACGACGTTCCCGTGCCGGTTGTGCAGGGCGATTCCCAGAGCGCTTACACCCTCCTCGGTGCCTTCGAAGTTGGCGGCAAATCCGTTGCTGCGGATGGATTCCAGCTCGCGCAGGAAGGCAGGGTATTCGGCAGCCGGGATGGTGTCCCCGCCAATCTCGGCATTGTTGCTGCGGAACAGCTGTTCAATCATGTGAGGTTCCAGTTCGGCGAGCATGGCCTTGCCCCCGGAGGTTTTGTTTGCAGGCATCACCGTTCCCTGCCGGTCACCGACCCGCAATACATTGTTTCCTTCCACCGTGGCCAGGAAGCGCACTTTGGTGCCCACCCGCACCATGAGATTGACGGTCTCGTTCAGTTGTGCGGAGAGCAGCTCCATGTGCGGCTGGGCGAGCGATCGGAGCAACCTGGTCCAGCTCAGACCAGCCGGCCCCACCCCCATTGCCGGACCGGGCACGTAGCGGCGGGTTTCATCCTGGACGGCGAAACCGCGGTAGACCAGCATCGCCAGGAGGCGGTGGGCGGTGGACGGGGCAACGGCCAGCTCCTCGGCCGCATCCTTGAGCCTCAGTGCTCCACCGTCGCGGAGCAGCTGCAGGAGCTGCAGCGCGTTGTCCACCGCCTCGATCGAGTAAGTGGGCCGCTTCTGCACGGGTTTCCGGGCTGATTTGGATGACGGCCTAGGGGTTGGCTCTTTCTGCACATCAGAATTATATTGTGGTTCACCTCCAACGGCCATGACAGTAGTGGCATGAATCACACACCTTCCGCTGCAGCGCCGCAACGGTCCTCGCCCGGGGCTCCCGCCCCCACAACCGCCGATGGCCCTGCATCGCGGTTCTCGAAAGCTTCGGCCGCAGCCGTCCTCGTCTGCTGGCTCTTAGTGGTCTTCGATGGCTATGACCTCATCGTCTACGGCACTGTCCAGTCTTCCCTGATTACCGAGACCGGCTGGGGCCTGAACAAGGCCACCGCCGGGACCATCGGGTCCATGGCCTTCCTCGGCATGATGATCGGTGCGATCTTTGCCGGCCGGATGGCGGACTCGTGGGGACGCCGTCGCACCATCCTGGGTTGCGCCATCGTGTTCTCCATCTTCACCGTCCTCTGCGCCTTCGCCCCCAACGCCGCCGTCTTCGGTGCCCTCCGGCTCCTCGCCGGCATCGGCCTGGGCGGCCTGGTGCCGTCGGCCAACGCCCTCGTTGCCGAACTCGTCCCCACCAAGTGGCGGTCCACCATCGCCACCCTGATGATGTCCGGTGTGCCGATCGGCGGATCGATCGCCGCCCTGGTCGGCATCCAGCTGATTCCCGCCTTCGGCTGGCAGTCGATGTTCCTCGTGGCCGTCCTGGCCCTGGTGATCGTGGTGCCGCTGGGACTGAAATACCTCCCGGAGACGCTGGCCCCGGCCAGCGCCGCAGGGACGGACGCCGGCAAGGCCCGCGCAGTCAGGGAACCTTCCGGCTTCTCCTCCCTGCTCCGGGCCCCGTACCTAGGGGTCAGCATGCTGTTCGCCCTGGCGACCATCGCCACCCTGTTCGCCTGGTACGGACTGGGAACCTGGCTGCCTAACCTCATGCAGCTGGCCGGCTACAATCTGGGTTCCGCGCTGACCTTCGCCCTGGCCCTCAACCTGGGGGCGGTAGCCGGTTCGGTCATCACGGCCTGGGCCGGGACCCGGTTCGGCCCTGTACCAACCGCCATCGCCGCCGCCGCCGTCGCCGCCGGTGCGCTGGTGGTCCTCGTGACCGGACCGTCCGTGACGGTGGTGTACCTCATGCTGGTCCTGGCAGGCGTCGGCACCCACGGCACGCAGTGCCTCATCATCGCCGCCGTCGCGAGCCACTATCCCGGACACCTCCGCGGTACCGCGCTGGGCTGGGCACTGGGGACGGGCCGCATCGGCGCCGTCGTCGCACCCCAGGTGGGCGGCCTCCTGCTGGCCGCCGGGCTGGGCGTCAATTCCAATTTCATTGCCTTCGCCGGTGCAGCCGCCATCGCAGCGGTCCTGCTGGCCGCCGTCGGACTCAAACTCAAATCAAAACTTTCACCCTCATCCACCCCCTCATCTACAGGAGCAATCAATGTCTGAGCACGCCACGTCCACCGATGTCCTCGTCATCGGAGGGGGAATGGCCGGACTGGCCGGAGCCCTCGCGCTGCGCGAAAACGGTGCCAACGTCACCCTCGTGGAGCGGGCTCCGGAATTCGGTGAAGTCGGCGCCGGGCTGCAGATGGCCCCCAACGCCTCGCGCGTCCTCCGCCGCTGGGGCCTGCTGGAAAAGGCGCTGGAAATCGGCGTCCAGCCCAAACACCTGGTCTTCCGCGACGCCGTGACCGGCGAGGAGCTCACCCGCCAGACGCTTGGCGCTGAGTTCGAGGAGCGCTACGGCGCCCCGTACGTCGT
This sequence comes from Arthrobacter oryzae, assembly GCF_037911235.1. Classification (GTDB taxonomy): domain Bacteria; phylum Actinomycetota; class Actinomycetes; order Actinomycetales; family Micrococcaceae; genus Arthrobacter; species Arthrobacter oryzae_E. Next base: position 23,510 of record NZ_JBBLYW010000024.1, on the reverse strand, counting down.
GATCCACCGCAGCGACCTCCACCGGGTCCTCCTCGAAGGGTGTGAAGCGGCCGGCGTGACGCTGGTTAACGACGTCATGGTCGAGAGTGTCGAAACCGTAAACGGCCGCGGCGTGGCCCACACCGCGTCCGGTGTGGACTACGAGGCAGACGTGGTGATCGGCGCCGACGGACTCAGGTCCACCCTGCGCCCGTTGGTGACCAGCGACGAGCCCGTCTCCTCAGCCTACGTTGCCTACCGCGGCACCGTTCCGATCACCGAAAACACCCCCAAGGCCGACCTCGAGGACGTCATTGTCTACCTCGGCCCCGACTGCCACCTCGTGCAGTACCCGCTGCGCAAGGGCGAGCTGCTGAACACCGTGGCCGTCTTCAAGTCCCCCTCCTTCGAGCGCGGCGACGAGCAGTACGGCGGCGTCGACGAGCTCGAGGCCGCCTACAAGGACTGCGTCCCGGCCGTCCAGGATGCGCTCAAGAACCTGGCCACCGGCATCCGCTGGCCCATGTACGACCGCGACCCGATCGAGAACTGGGTGGCCGGCCGGATGGTGCTGATGGGCGACGCCGCGCACCCGATGCTCCAGTACCTCGCGCAGGGCGCCTGCCAGGCCCTCGAGGACGCCGCCGTGCTGCAGGACGTCAGCAGCGGAACCGTCTTCACAGCGGAAGGCGTCAACCCGGACGCCTGGGACGGAGCGATCAGGGAATTCAACAACCTCCGCGCCGGCCGCACCGCCCGGGTCCAGCGCACCGCCCGCGTGTGGGGCGAGTCCTGGCACGTCTCCGGTCTGGCCCGGACGCTGCGCAACCTGCTCTTCAAGAGCCGGAAGGACAACGACTTCCAGTACAACGACTGGCTGTACGGCCAGACCGGCGAGGGACTGCCGGCCCAGGGCCGTCCGGCAGCCGCGGCTAAGGTTTCGGCCTGAGGCTGCACCCTCACCTGAGGCTGCACCGGTTCCTAGAACTGCACCTTGAGAAGTGCCGGACACGTTTCCGTGTCCGGCACTTTTTGCGTCCGGCACTTTCCTGTCTGCCACTTCTGCGGCCGCCCTTCCTGTCGGCCCCCGCGCTGTTGCCTGCGCAACTGCCCGTCGGTAACGTTTTTGGTGGAACTCCCGGAGGAAAGGACGCCGCCGTGAGGAACGTCTCCCTCTATCTGGACGTCGACGGAGTCCTCTGCCCGTTCGGGGCCACCGGTGTTACGGACTGGGGGAGCAGGTGGCGGATATCCGACGCCGGACTCCTCGAGGTGACGTACGCCGGCGAGCTTGTGAACTCCCTCAACACGCTGTCCCTGACACCCGGCCTCCGGTGCGTGTGGCTCACCAGCTGGGAGGAGATGGCCCCGGAATACCTGTGCCCTGCAATCGGCCTCGCCGGGCGCGAATGGCCCGTCCTGGCCAGCGCTGGACCGGCCGGCGGTGAAAGCTGGTGGAAACTGCAGGCCATCCAGCGTGACCTCGAAACGACGGCGCCGGAACGGGCCGTGTGGATCGACGACCAGCTTGAATTCGAAGCCGAGGCCCGCGCCTGGGCATCCATCCTTGGCCCGCGCCTGCTGCTGATTTCACCGCATCCCAGGCGAGGATTGTCCCGCGCTGAACTGGAGGCCGTGCGTGCTTTCCTTTGACCGCCGGTTGTTTTGTCCTCAGGGCGTTGACGCGTACGATCGTTAGGGTTTCAAGCCCCTTCCGAACAACACCACGTGAATTTCCGGCAAACGCCCGGGTGACGCTGCGTGCGGACAGGGGGCACGGGGAAGTGGAACTGCTGACCGTCGACTCTGCAGATTGGGCAACAGGTGGAAATCACCTTCATGGTGGCGCTGGTAATAGCGCTGGCACTTTTTTTCGACTTCACCAATGGCTTTCATGACACCGCAAACGCAATGGCTACGCCCATCGCCACCGGTGCCATCAAACCCAAGACGGCGGTTGCCCTGGCAGCAGTCCTGAACCTGATCGGAGCGTTCCTTTCCACTGAAGTTGCCAAGACTGTTTCCGGCGGCATCATCAAGGAGGGATCCGACGGCATCCAGATCACCCCGGACATCATCTTTGCCGGACTGATGGGCGCCATCCTCTGGAACATGATCACCTGGCTCAAGGGCCTTCCGTCAAGTTCATCGCACGCCCTCTTTGGCGGCCTCATCGGCGCAGCGATCGCCGGCATCGGCATCCACTCGGTGAACTTCGAGTCCCTCATGCAGAAGGTCATCCTGCCCGCCATCTTCGCTCCGGTCATCGCCGGAGGCGTCGCGTACGTGTGCACCCGCCTCGCCTATGCACTCACTTCCCGGCATGATCCGGAGACCGGCAGCAAGCTCACGCAAAAGCGGGGCGGTTTCCGCACGGGCCAGATCTTCACCTCCAGCCTCGTAGCACTGGCACACGGCACGAACGACGCGCAGAAGACCATGGGCATCATCACCCTGGTGCTGATCGCCGCCGGCACGCAGCAGCCGGGCTCCGGCCCCCAGTTCTGGGTGATCGCAGCCTGTGCCTTCGCCATTGCGATCGGCACCTACGCCGGCGGCTGGCGGATCATCCGCACCATGGGTTCGGGCCTGACGGACGTCAAGCCCGCGCAGGGCTTCGCTGCGGAAGCCAGCACGGCCTCAGCGATCCTTGCGTCCTCGCACCTGGGCTTCGCGCTGTCCACCACCCAGGTGGCCTCCGGATCAGTGATCGGTTCCGGGCTGGGCCGCAAGGGCACCTCGGTGCGCTGGGGCACGGCCGGCCGGATCGCCGTCGGCTGGCTGTTCACGCTGCCCGCCGCCGGGATCGTCGGCGCGCTGACCGCACTGCTGGTCAAGACAGGCGTTGTCGGTGTTGTCATTGCCGCCGTGGCCGGGACCGGCGCAGTGCTGTTCATGTTCTTCCAGTCCCGCAAGTCCCATGTGGGCCACCACAACGCCGTGGAAGTGGAGGAAGCAGGGCAGGCCGTCCGCTTCCGCAAGAAAAAGGCATTGGCCGCCAGCCGCGCCCACAAGCTGAACGGTGGAAAATAAATGAAATGGTTGGAACTGGTCCAGGTGGCCGGCGCCACGCTCCTCGCCGCCGTGACGGTAGTGGTCCTGTACTCCATCGGAGTCCGCTTTACCGCGATCGCCGGTGACCCCGAACAGGCTACGCCGCGGTGGATGAAATCGCTTGCCTACGCCTGCTTCGGGCTCTGCGGCGTGGCGGTGCTGTTCGGGCTTTACCTGATCATTCCGTACTTCAGCAAATAGCTCAGCAGTCAGCGCCTTGCCGGCGCCACCTCTGGAACGCGCGGTGCTGCTCTGGCGGATATGGCCCATCGGGGGAATAGTTAACACTGTTTCAGCGTGTTTGGTCCGGTGGCGCCGCCGGCCGATTCCGGGAGCCATCCCGAGGGGTTCTATCCAGGCCGGTTCCCCAGCCGGGAACCGCGAGCAGGTGGGTCTGTCATGCACAGTCAAACCGGGGCTGCAGCCCGGCTAGCGGCCCGGCTACCAGGAACCGCGGCGGCTGTCTGCCTGCTGCTTCTCACCAGTGGATGCTTCGCTCCGCCGTCCCCGCCACCTGAGCCCCGGACAAGCACGACGACGGCGGCGCCCCCCGCGGCCGCCGACACCTCCGCCACTGCCTCCTCCGATGTCAACAACGGCCTGCCAACGGCCGGGCCGTTGCCGGGACCGGTGGACGGCCCCCCGCCCGCGGCCGGCGCCCCCGTTATCCGCTGGATCCCCATCGGACCGGCGGCTCCCTCCGACCCGCCGGAGGGAGCGCTTTACGAGCTCCTGCGCAACCGCGACTGTGCAGGTCTGCGCGAGTCAACCCTCAACACAGGGTTCCCTGAGGTGTGGGCGGCTGCGGAAGCCACGTGCCAGGCGCTGGCCACGGACCTGCCGCAGGACTGGCAACGGGCGGAGGCTGCGCTGGCCGGTGTCACCGGCCTGCCGCCACAGCGGTGCTGGGAGATCAAAGTCACGGAATCACTTCGCCAGGCACAGGACGTCCGGGGCGCATTCCCCGGCGTCCAGCTCCGTCTGGATGCTGCAGGGGCGGGTGATGACTGCCCGCGGCGGCTGACCGGCCTGACGGTCCTGGACGGACCCCATGCGGGCGCGGCTGCCCCCACCGTTCCCTCCACCGGCGGCACCCAGGTGCGGCTGGAGGGGTTCTTCGTGACCGTGGACAGAATCCTGGTGGAGGGCATACCTGTCGACAACGGCGGCCAGCAGTTCGGGCCGCAGTTTGGTCCGTTTATCTTTTCCGCTCCGCCGGCCGCAGGCGCCTCCTCCGTAAGGGTCACGGTGGAGGCAACGCCGCCGGTGTCCGGTGAAGCTGTGTTGTTCTACTCCGATCCGCCGCCCCCCGGTCCCGGGCCCACGCCGACCGAAACGACAACGTCAGGCCCCGCCACGTCCGCGCCGCCGCAGACAGAGTCGACCGCAGAGCCGGCGGCGCCGCAGCCATGAGCGGAGACCCGGAGGCAGATCCCCGCTGGAAACGCGCCGTCGACATGCTGGCGGTCATCGGCCCGCCGCTGACCATTGCCACGGCATTGCTGGTCTACTTCGGCTGGGCCCGGACGGATGCCCAGGCGAAGGCCATGGGGCTGGACGTGAGCCTCTTTGGATACACCGTGCAGGACTTCGTCCTCCGGAGCATCCCTTCACTATTCATCCCGCTTGTCTGGCTGCTGATTGTGGCTGTCGGCTGGCTCTCCCTGGACCGGTTCCTGGCAAGGCACCTGGCCGCCGGCCGCACCGCAGGCATCCGGCGGCTCGCCGCGGTGATCCTGATAGCCGGATTGGCCTGTGCAGCAGCGATGTGGCTTGTAGTGATCCTGCAGCCTGAACGCACGGTACTGTTCGTGCCGTACATCATGGCCGGAGGCGTCCTGCTGGCCGCCTGGGGCCTGAGCCTCTGGCGGCGCTCCGCGCCAGAGCCAGGCCGCAGCCTGGCCGCACTTTCGCGGGGATCGGAAAAAACGCTCATCTTCTGCCTGGTCACCCTGCTGCTTTTCTGGGGCACCTCGGACTTCGCCCAGGCGCTGGGACGGGGACTGGCGGTGAGCTACGAGGAGCGGTCCGCGCTCCTGCCCACCGCGGTTGTCTTCAGCAAGGACCGTCTGGGCATCAGTGCGCCCAACGTCCATGAACAGTCCAGCGGCACGGCGGAGAATCCGGTCTACCAGTACAGCGGCCTCCGCCTTTTGGTGGTCAGCGGCGGACGGATCTTCCTGCTTAATGAGGGCTGGACGCTCCGGAGCGGCAAAGTAGTGGTGCTCCGTGACGATCCCGGCATGCGTGTGGAGTATGGGAACCCTGAGTCGAAATGACTAGGCTGTGGCCATGTCCAGTCTCCAATACTTCGTGGCCGCATCCCTCGACGGATTCATCGCCACGTCAGATGACAATCTGGCCTGGCTCCTCCAGTTCGACGGGTTCGAGGGCGGACGCGAAAGCTACGAATCATTCATGGCAGACGTCGGCTGTATCGTGATGGGCGGGGAAACCTACGCCTGGCTGATGGAGCACGAGCCCGGCAACTGGCCGTACCCCGACACGCCATGCTGGGTTTTCACCCACCATGAACATTCAGCGCCCCGGGGCGCTGACATCACTTTCGTCCGCGGCGACGTGCGTGAATTCATGGATGACTTTACGGCCGAGGCGGACGGCAAGAACATCTGGCTGGTTGGCGGGGGAGAGCTCGCGGCCCAATTCGCCGATGCCGGCCTGCTGGACGAAATCATCGTGTCCATCATTCCGGTGGTGCTCGGCGCAGGTAAGCCCGTGCTGCCCATCAGGACAGGTCCCACCCGGCCGCTGGAACTTGCGGCGTCCACCACCATGGGCAGGGGGATCGTCGAGCTGCGGTACCGGCTCAGCTGAACCGTAGGCGCTGAACGTCGGGCGCTGACACCTCAGGAGCTCCGTCAGGGAGCGACGTCCCTGATCAGGTTGGTGATGCGAGCCGTCGAAAGGCGGCGGCCCTTCTCGTCGGTCATCACGACCTCGTGCGTGGTGAGCGTGCGGCCAAGGTGGATGGCCGTGCAGGTTCCTGTCACCGTGCCGGCGGTGATGGCACGGTGGTGCGTGGCTCCCACCTCAATTCCCAGCGCCTGCCGTCCCGGACCGGCGTGCATCCCTGCGGCAAACGAACCGAGCGTCTCTGCCAGCACCACGTGGGCGCCGCCGTGCAGGATCCCGGCCACCTGTGTGTTGCCTTCCACCGGCATGGTGGCGACGGTGCGTTCCGGGCTCATTTCGAGGAAGTGGATGCCCATCTTCACCACCAGGGCGCCAACACCGTATTCGCCAAGCCACTCGTGCATTTCTTCGGGGACGCCAGCGGCCGCCAGTTCGCCAGCGAACTGCCCGGGCGTGAAATTGTCCATCATGGGAACTAGGCTGGCACCTGTGAGCGAAACTACCAAACCGGCCCTTGCCCCATCTGCAGCAGACATCCTCCCGGCACCTGAGTCCGCATCAGCGACTGCGGCCAAGCCCGCCCGGAAAACCACACGCACCGCGGAGCCGGTTTCCGCCACCGTGGCCCCCGTGATTCCCATCACCGACCAGCCCCGACTCCTGGTGCTGGACGGTCACTCCATGGCGTTCCGGGCGTTCTTCGCCCTTCCGGCAGACAAGTTCTCCACTGCCTCGGGACAGCACACCAACGCGATCCACGGGTTCACGTCCATGCTCATCAACCTGATCAAGGAGCAGAAGCCCACCCACATCGCCGTGGCCTTCGACGTTTCCGATGAAACCACCCACCGTAAGGCCGAGTACAGCGAGTACAAGGGGGGCCGCAACGAGACTCCCCGTGAAATGAGCGGCCAGATCGACCTCATCGACAAGGTCATGAACGCCTGGGGCATCAAGACCATCAAGCTGCCCGGCTATGAAGCGGACGACATCCTGGCCACGCTCGCCGCCATGGGGGAAAAGGCAGGCTACGAAGTGCTGCTGGTGACGGGCGACCGGGATGCCTTCCAGCTGATTACGGACAATGTGTTCGTGCTGTACCCCAGGAAGGGCGTCAGCGACATTCCCCGGCTGGATGCCCCCGCCATCCAGGAAAAGTACTTTGTCAGCCCGGCCGAGTACTCCGACCTGGCAGCCCTGGTAGGCGAGACGGCGGACAACCTCCCGGGCGTGCCCGGTGTCGGTCCCAAGACAGCCGCCAAGTGGATCAACCTCTACGGCGGTCTGGAAGGCGTGCTGGAACACCTCGACGCGATCGGCGGCAAAGTTGGCGACGCCCTCCGGGAGAACGTTGAGGCCGTGAAGCGGAACCGCCGGCTCAACAGGCTCCACACAGACCTGGAACTTCCCGTGACACTGGACGATCTTGCAGAGCCGCGGCCGGACCAGGCCGCCCTGGAGCAATTGTTCGATGAGCTTGAGTTCAAAACCATCCGCAGCCGCCTCTTTGCCCTCTACGGCAGCGAAGACGTTGACCTCGCCGAGCGGGAAAGCCTTGATGTTCCTGACTACGTCACGCCCGCCGGTGCGTCCGAGCTCAGTGCCTTCCTCGCCGCAGGCGCCGGTCAACGGTCCGCCGTCGCCGTCGACCTCGTTCCGGGGCGCATCGGCGAGGACGCCGCTGCGCTGGCGATCGTCCGGGACGGAGCCGCGGTTTACATCGATCTTTCCAGCCAGGATGCCGAGGCCGAAAACGTCCTTGCAGCGTGGCTGCGCGACCCGGAAGCGCCCAAGGTGATGCATGGCTTCAAGGCGGCACTTAAGGCCCTGACTGCCCGCGGCCTGGAACTGGAAGGCGTCGTCGACGATACGTCGATATCCGGCTACCTCATTCAGCCCGACCGCCGCACCTACGAGCTCGCGGAGCTGGCGCAGCACCACCTCAACATCGAAATCTCCACCGCCGTTGCGAAGGCCGGGCAGCTGGAACTGGCGTTCGACGGCGATGACGCCGCCGCCGCCGGCGAACTCGTCCACGCTGCCGCCGTCGTCCAGACCCTCAGCCGCTATTTCGAGGCGGAGCTGAAGGAGCGCAAAGCGGAGGAACTGCTCTCCACCCTCGAGCTTCCGGTCAGCCGGGTGCTGGCCGATATGGAGCTCGCCGGAATCGCCATCGACATGGCGCGGATGGATGAGCAGCTGGCCGACCTCGCCAAAGTGATCGACAACGCCCAGGATCTTGCCTTCGCCGCAATCGGCCACGAGGTCAACCTGGGATCACCGAAACAGCTGCAAACGGTGCTCTTCGACGAACTGCAGTTGCCGAAGACCAAGAAGATCAAGTCCGGTTACACCACTGACGCTGCTTCGCTGAAGAACCTGCTCGAAAAGACGGGGCACGAATTCCTTGTCCAGCTGATGGCGCACCGGGAATCGTCGAAGCTTCGCCAGATGCTGGAATCGCTGAAGAAGTCGGTCGCCGAGGACGGCCGGATCCACACCACGTACGCGCAGAACGTGGCGGCCACCGGCAGGATCTCCTCCAACAACCCCAACCTGCAGAACATCCCCATCCGCAGCGAAGAAGGCCGGCGCGTCCGGGGCATCTTTGTGGTCAGCGACGGCTACGAATGCCTCCTGTCCGCGGACTATTCGCAGATCGAGATGCGCATCATGGCACACCTCTCGGGTGATGCCGGCCTGATCCAGGCATACCGGGACGGCGAAGACCTCCACCGGTTCGTGGGATCCAACATCTTCCACGTCCCCACGGACCAGGTCACCAGTGCCATGCGCTCGAAGGTCAAGGCGATGTCCTACGGCCTTGCCTACGGCCTGACCTCATTCGGGCTCTCCAAGCAGCTGGAGATCTCCGTGGACGAGGCCCGAACCCTGATGAAGGAGTACTTCGACCGGTTCGGAGCCGTGCGCGACTACCTCCGCGGTGTGGTGGACCAGGCAAGGATCGACGGTTACACCGCCACCATCGAGGGCCGCCGCCGGTACCTCCCTGACCTCACCAGCACGGACCGGCAGCTCCGGGAAAACGCGGAACGCATTGCGCTGAACTCTCCCATCCAGGGATCGGCAGCGGACATCATCAAGCGCGCCATGCTGGGAGTGCACGCGGAACTGAAGGCCCAGGGACTGAAGTCGCGCATGCTCCTGCAGGTCCACGACGAACTGGTGCTTGAAGTGGCTGCCGGCGAACGGGCCGCGGTAGAGAAGCTCGTCACCGAGCAGATGGGCTCCGCCGCGGATCTCAGCGTTCCGCTGGACGTCCAGATAGGTGTGGGTCCGAGCTGGTACGACGCCGGGCACTAGCAGTTCAGGACACGCAGGACGCCGCTGACCCGGCGTCCTGCGCGGTCACATATTCGGTTCAAGGGGGAGCAGCACGTGGCAGACAAGTATGAGATCCGGCGTTTCAGGGCAGCTGAGAAGGGTGTGTCCGGCTATGAGCAGGGAACCGCTTGGATCCAGGCCGTGGGCTTCGGATTCCACGACACCCGCCGGAACGACGATTACGTTGACAAGATCATGGCCATGTACCGGACGGACGGACGCGAGCTGACCGGTGTCTACCAGACGGGTGCGGTGGCACAGCATTCATTGGGCGCCGGCATCCCCGTAGCAACATTCGGCACCCTTCGCAGGGACCTGAATGTGGGGTACGGCCGTCAGCTCCTCGCGCACATGGTGACGGCGGTAACCGTGCGCGGAACGCACCGGCGCCAGGGCCTCCTGCGCCGCATGATGACGGAAGACCTTGCCGCGGCGAAGGCGGACGGCCTGGCGATGGCGGCGCTGACCGCTTCCGAGGGCTCCATTTACGGCAGGTTCGGCTACGGCGTTGCCACGTTTGAGCGCAGCATCAAGGTGGATACCGGACCACGGTTTAACCTCCGCCACCAGCCTTCCGGCACGGTGGAGATCGCAGACCGGAAGGTGCTCCTCGAACTGGCCCCTGAAGTGTTCAAGCGCGTGCACCGCCACACTCCCGGTTCCATCGTCCGGCAGGACGCCTACCGGCAGAACATCTCCGGAACCGTGGGCCGCGACGGCAATGAAGATGAAGCCATCAAGTGCGCGCTGCATTACGACGCTGCCGGAACGGTGGACGGCTACGTCTCGTACAAATTCGCCGGCTGGGACACCAAGCCCTACACAGTGGAAGTCGTGGACCTGGTGGCAGCAACGGATGACGCGTACCTGGAGCTCTGGCAGTTCCTGGGCAGCATCGACCTCATCCAGCGCGTCAGCTGGGCGGACGCACCGGTGGACGATCCGCTGGTGTGGGCCCTCGAGGATCCGCGCTGCGTCGAGGCGTCCGACCACCGGGATATGCTCTGGCTCCGGATGCTCGACAGCGTCCGGGCGCTGGGTGCCCGGCGCTACTCCGCGGACGGCAGGCTGGTCCTTGCTGTTGAGGACGCCCTGGGATTCGCCGGCGGGACGTACATCCTCGACGTCAGCGGCGGCGCGGCCAGTGTTTCGGCGGCACCGGCAGGGGCGCACCCGGACCTGTTGATGGACGTGGCTGATCTCGCCTCCATCTACCTCGGCGCGGTGTGTCCGGTGACGTTGAAGGCGGCGGGGCGGATCCGGGAACACACGTCCGGTGCCGCACTGCGGGCGAGGCTCATGTTCGAAGTCGAGCGGGCGCCCCACTGCCTGACGCATTTCTAAAGCGGTTTCAGGCCGTCGTTCCCGCGCCCGCCGCTTTGACCGGCGTTGGAGGGTACGACTAGAATAAACGGGCGTGTACTACGTGCGCGTATCTAGAATCCACAAATCAGGATGAACCTGGCAGATCCATGTGTTCTGCCATCATCCGCGCACTCGTCAATACGGGTGGGCGGCGGTCCGCCTGACCGACTAACTATCCACAACGGAGCCCCTACTACATGACCATCACCTCCACCGAGAAGCCCGGTACCCCCGTAGTCGCGATTAACGACATCGGTACCGCTGAGGACTTCCTCGCAGCTGTCGACGCCACCATCAAGTACTTCAACGACGGAGATCTCGTCGAAGGTACCGTCGTCAAGGTCGACCGCGACGAAGTTCTGCTCGACATCGGTTACAAGACCGAAGGTGTCATCCCCTCCCGCGAGCTGTCCATCAAGCACGACGTTGATCCCGGAGACGTTGTCTCCGTTGGCGATCAGGTCGAAGCCCTGGTGCTCACCAAGGAAGACAAAGAAGGCCGCCTGATCCTCTCCAAGAAGCGTGCTCAGTACGAGCGCGCCTGGGGCGACATCGAGAAGGTCAAGGAAGAAGACGGTGTCGTCACCGGTACCGTCATCGAGGTTGTCAAGGGTGGTCTTATCCTCGACATCGGTCTGCGCGGCTTCCTGCCCGCATCCCTCGTCGAGATGCGCCGTGTGCGCGACCTTGCTCCGTACATCGGTCAGCAGATCGAAGCCAAGATCATCGAGCTGGACAAGAACCGCAACAACGTTGTGCTGTCCCGCCGTGCATGGCTCGAGCAGACCCAGTCCGAGGTCCGCTCCACGTTCCTCAACAAGCTGGAAAAGGGCCAGGTTCGTCCCGGCGTCGTTTCCTCCATCGTCAACTTCGGTGCCTTCGTGGACCTGGGCGGCGTAGACGGCCTGGTTCACGTTTCCGAGCTGTCCTGGAAGCACATCGACCACCCGTCCGAGGTTGTCGAAGTTGGCCAGGAAGTCACCGTCGAGGTTCTCGAGGTCGACCTGGACCGCGAGCGTGTTTCCCTGTCGCTCAAGGCTACGCAGGAAGATCCGTGGCAGACCTTCGCCCGCACCCACGCCCTCGGCCAGGTTGTTCCGGGTAAGGTCACCAAGCTCGTTCCGTTCGGTGCGTTCGTTCGCGTCGAAGACGGCATCGAGGGCCTCGTTCACATCTCCGAGCTGGCTGTCCGCCACGTGGAGCTGGCTGAGCAGGTTGTCTCCGTTGGTGACGAGCTGTTCGTCAAGGTCATCGACATCGACCTCGAGCGCCGCCGCATCTCCCTCTCCCTCAAGCAGGCTAACGAGGGCGTTGACGCCGACAGCACCGAATTCGATCCGGCTCTCTACGGCATGGCCGCTGAGTACGACGAAGAGGGCAACTACAAGTACCCGGAGGGCTTCGACCCGGAGTCCAACGAGTGGCTTGAAGGCTACGAGAACCAGCGCGCAGCCTGGGAGCAGCAGTACGCTGACGCCCAGACCCGCTGGGAAGCACACAAGAAGCAGGTTGCCCAGCACGCTGCCGACGACGCTGCAGCTGCAACGTCCGGTGACAGCGATTCCGGCACCACCAGCTACTCCTCCGAGCCTGCTGCAGCCGAGACCGGTGCAGGCACGCTTGCTTCGGACGAGGCTCTTGCAGCACTGCGTGAGAAGCTGACCGGCAACTAATTTCCCGGTTTCCTGAGGACGTAATTCCTTAGGGTCCAGGCAGTTAGCTAGCTGAAGGTGGCCGTCCCCGAAAGGGGGCGGCCACCTTTTTGTTTACCCGGGAGCCTTTGTCTAGCCCAGTAACCGGTCGGTTGCAGGATCCGGGGAACCGTCGAAGTACAGGTCAAGGACCTCCTGGAACACGGGCTCGTCCGGTGCGGCCCGGAGGAAGAGCGTCATGGAGGACTGGAGCTTCCGGGCGTCGATCCCGCCGAAGATGCGGACGGCGCTGAGCCCGGTGTGGGCGGCAACAGCCCCTGCACACTCGCGGAGCCGCGGAGCAAGTACGGGGTGCCGCAGGTAGGCGTTGGCCTCGGCCAGCGAGGTGATGGCATATTTCCGGGAGGTGGCGCTCTGTCCGAGGCCGGCGATCTGCGGGAAGATGAACCACATCCAGTGGCTCTGCTTCTCCCCGTCTATTAGCTCTTCGAGGGCCCTCTGGTATGTCCCGTTCGTGTCCTGGGCCTGCACGAACCGTTCAAGGTCGAAGGGATCTTCCACCGGGTGCCTCCTCCATAGAGTTCAACACTTTCCATCCATCCAACCACCGGACCCGGCCGCGTGGCGAGGGCAGCCTCATCGCAGCTTGATCCGCGCAGTCACTTGGGAACCCGCACCGTTCGGGGCCAGCTCGGCGCCCGCGGAGCGCAGGAGTGCCTGCGCTGCCGAATTTCCGGCAGTGGTTTCTGCCTGCAGCCACGCAGCGCCTGAGCCTAACGCCACAGCACAGACAATTTTCAACGCCTCCCGGCCAATTCCCCGTCCCCGGAAGCTCCGGCCCAGCCACAGGCCCGTTTCCAGGGCAGGGATACCGGACGGCGCTGTTCCGGTTCGCTTGAGCCGGATCGACCCGGCAACCTGCCCGCCACAGCTGATTGCCCAGGACTTCTGGCCGCCCGGCCCGTCGAGGCCGGCTGCCGCGGCGCGATGATAGTCGCGGAACCAGCTGACCCGGTCCTCGTTCCAGCCGGGAGTGGCGCCTAGCGGGGGAGTGACATCGTCGGCCGCGGCGTCCGTCAGGGCGAGGTCCAGCAGGGCCTCGAGGACTTCCCCGGTGACGTCGAGCAGTTCCACCCGGCCCGTCAGGGGTGGTTGTTCAGAAGGGGACATCGATCCATTCCGTTTCTTCCGGCCGCAGGACGGCGCTGCCGGCTGTCAGGGACGCAAGCCGTGCGGCGGCCCGGTCGAGTTCGTCAGGCTGGTCAGCCAGGGCCATCCTGAGGACAGTGTTGCTGGCCCCGTAGCTGGTATCCGCCATCACATAGCCTGCTGTGCGGAGGTCGTTTTCCAGCCGCCCGGCCGCCGAATGCGGAACTTCCACCGAACAGATCCGCAGCCGGCTGCGCCGGACCAGGGGTGCCAGTTCCAGCGCGGAGGACACCGATTCGGAATAGGCGCGCACCAGTCCGCCGGCCCCAAGGAGAATACCGCCAAAATAGCGGACGACGACGGCGGTGATGTCGCTGAGGTCCGTCACCCCGGGCGCTGTCTCCCGCCGGAGGAGGGCTTCGAGCATGGGGATGCCGGCGGTCCCGGACGGTTCGCCGTCGTCGCTGGAACGCTGGATGTCACGGTCCGGCCCTAGTACGAAGGCCGAGCAGTGGTGCCGGGCGTCGTGGAATTCCTTGCGCAGTCCGGCCACCAGGGCCCTCGCACCGTCTTCGTCCCCGGTACGCCGGATCACGGTGATGAACCTCGACCGTTTGATCTCCAGTTCGTGGCGAAAGTCCGGCCCGGCAGCCAGGGTGGTGTAGGCCGTGGCCCGACTCTCTTGCTCTTGCACCGCCCAAGTCTAGTTCGGGCATGGGCCCACGCTGCCAGGGGGACGGCGGGGACTAGTCTGGTGGGGTGCTGAAGATCGGGTTGACGGGCGGCATCGCCTCGGGGAAGTCAGTTGTCGCCTCGCGCTTGCGGGAGCTGGGGGCCGTGCTGGTCGATGCCGACGCCCTCGCGCGTGACGTGGTGGAGCCGGGCACCCCCGGACTGGCCCGCGTGGTGGAAGCTTTCGGGGAGGACATGCTGGCTGCGGACGGCGGGCTGGACCGTGCGCGGCTTGGCGCGCTGGTGTTCGGCGACCCGGACAGGCTCGCGATGCTCAACGGCATCGTTCATCCCCTGGTCCGGGAGCGGGCCGCCGCGATGATCGACGCCGCCCCGGCCGGCGCCGTCGTCGTACAGGACATTCCGCTGCTGGTGGAAACTGGCCAGGGACCTAACTTCCATCTCGTGCTGGTGGTGGATGCGCCCGATGAGGTGCGGGTGCGGCGCATGGTGGAACAGCGGAACATGACCGAGGAACAGGCCAGGTCCCGGATGGCGGCGCAGGCCGCGAGGGAGGACCGCTTGGCCGCCGCGGACGTGGTGCTGGACAACTCCGGAACCGTGGATGAACTAAGAGCTGGCGTTGACCTGCTGTGGGCCCGTCGGCTGGCACCTTTTGCGGACAACATCAGCAAGCAGCGGGCGGCCCCCCGAACGGGCGGGCCGGTACTTGCCGCGTCCGATCCGACGTGGGAAGCCCAGGCTGCCCGCCTGGCCGCCAGGCTGGAGGTTGCGGTCCCGGCGGACATCGTGGCGGTGGACCACATCGGCTCCACCGCCGTACCGGGGCTTGACGCCAAAGACATCATCGACCTCCAGCTGACCGTGGCGGACCTGGCGACGGCGGACCGGATCGCGCCGCTCCTGGCCGCGGCGGGCTTTCCTCTCTGGCCCGGGGTGTTTTCTGACAGCCCCAAACCGTCGCACCCTGATCCGGCGGACTGGGCCAAGCGCCTGCATGGTAATGCTGACCCCGGCCGGCCGGTCAACCTGCATGTCCGTCCTGCGGGTTCACCCGGCTGGTGTTTTGCCCTGTGTTTCCGCGACTGGCTCCGTGACGACGCTGCGGCCAGAAGCGACTACCTGGCGGAAAAGCGGAGGGTGGCAGCCCTCCACAGCGTGGACAAGTCGACGGCGGCCTATGCCGCGGACAAGGAAGCATGGTTCACGGAGCATGCCGCCGGCCGGATGGACGCGTGGGTGCAGCGCACAGGCTGGCTGCCGCCGTCGTACGGGAGGGCGGCAGCCACCGGTCCAACAGCCGGCCCTGCCGGCAGTACCGCCCAAAGCTGAATCAGGTCACGATGTCAGAGCCCGGCGGTAGATTAGATTCATGAGTCTTGCCCAGGAAATCAACCGTGTCGTGGCTCCGTTCGAGGTCATCAGTGAGTTCAAGCCGGCAGGCGACCAGCCGGCCGCCATCGCCGAACTGACCGAGCGCATCAAGAACGGCGAAAAAGACGTGGTGCTGCTCGGCGCCACCGGTACCGGTAAAAGCGCGACGACGGCCTGGCTCATTGAGCAGGTCCAGCGCCCCACCCTGGTGATGGTGCAGAACAAGACCCTCGCCGCGCAGCTGGCCAACGAATTCCGCGAACTGCTCCCCAATAATGCCGTCGAGTACTTCGTGTCCTACTACGACTATTACCAGCCGGAAGCCTATGTGGCGCAGACGGACACCTTCATCGAGAAGGACTCATCCGTCAACGAGGAAGTCGAACGCCTCCGCCACTCCGCCACCAACGCACTGCTGACCCGGCGCGACGTGATTGTGGTGGCCACCGTGTCCTGCATCTACGGCCTGGGCACGCCGGAAGAGTACATCGCGGGCATGGTGACGCTCCGTAAAGGCGCGGAGATGAACCGTGACGATCTGCTCCGGAAATTCGTCTCCATGCAGTACACCCGCAACGACATGGACTTCCACCGCGGCACGTTCCGGGTCCGCGGCGACACCGTGGAGATCATTCCGATGTACGAGGAACTGGCCATCCGGATCGAATTCTTCGGCGATGAGATCGAGAACATCCACACCCTCCATCCCCTGACCGGCGAGGTGATCCGGGACGAAGAGGAGATGTACGTCTTCCCGGCCTCGCACTACGTTGCCGGACCGGAACGCATGGCACGGGCCATCAAGCGGATCGAGGATGAACTCGCTGAGCGGCTGCAGGTGCTGGAAAGCCAGAACAAGCTGGTGGAAGCCCAGCGGCTCCGCATGCGCACCACCTACGACCTCGAAATGATGCAGCAGATGGGCTTCTGCAACGGCATCGAAAACTATTCCTCGCACATCGACGGCCGCGCCCGCGGAACTGCGCCGCACTGCCTCCTCGACTACTTCCCGGACGACTTCCTGCTGGTGATCGATGAGTCCCATGTCACCGTGCCCCAGATCGGCGCCATGTACGAGGGCGACATGTCCCGCAAGCGGAACCTGGTGGACTTCGGCTTCCGGCTGCCCTCCGCCATGGACAACCGGCCGCTTAAGTGGGACGAGTTCCAGGAGCGCGTGGGCCAAACCGTGTACCTGTCCGCCACGCCCGGCAAATACGAACTCGGCAAGTCCGACGGCTTCGTGCAGCAGATCATCCGGCCCACCGGCCTGATTGACCCCGAGGTTGTGGTCAAACCCACGAAGGGCCAGATCGATGACCTGCTGGGGGAGATCAAGACCCGCACGGAGAAGAACGAACGTGTCCTGGTCACCACGCTCACCAAACGGATGGCCGAGGACCTCACCGACTACCTGCTGGGCCACGGCGTGAAGGTGGAGTACCTGCACTCCGACGTGGACACGCTCCGCCGGGTGGAGCTGCTGCGGGAACTCCGCATGGGTGTCTTCGACGTCCTGGTGGGCATCAACCTGCTCCGGGAAGGCCTCGACCTCCCCGAGGTTTCGCTGGTGAGCATCCTGGACGCGGACAAGGAAGGCTTCCTGCGGTCCTCCACCTCGCTGATCCAGACCATCGGCCGCGCCGCCCGTAACGTGTCGGGACAAGTGCACATGTACGCCGACCGCATTACCGATTCCATGGCGCACGCCATCGACGAGACCAACCGTCGCCGCGCCATCCAGGTGGCCTACAACACCGAAAACGGCATCGACCCGCAGCCGCTGCGGAAAAAGATCGCGGACATCACCGACCAGCTGGCCAAGGAGGACGCGGACACCCGCGAACTGCTGGCCACCGCAGGCAAAACCCGAGGCAAGGGCAAGGGAGCTTCCAAGGTGCGCCAGGACGGCCTGGCGGCCGCACCGGCGGAGGACCTTGTGGGCCTGATCGAGCAGCTGACGGAGCAGATGCATGCCGCGGCCGGCGAACTGCAGTTCGAACTGGCCGCCCGGCTGCGCGATGAAGTAGGGGAATTGAAGAAGGAACTGCGGCAGATGCAGGCCGCCGGCCACGCCTAGGGTAAAGTTGTTGTCACGTAGGGGAGTATCCCAAGCGCTACGATCGTCAACACGCACGGCATAGATGCCCTGCCGGGCGTAGCGGGCTGCCGCTTCAGCACCAAGTGCGCAGGCAAGCCGGAGAGACTTACACCGCATCTCTGTACCCTGCGAAAGGTATCCCTGTGCTCGAACTACCCGTCTGGTTCGAGGTCGGCTCACTCGTCGTCCTCGGCCTCATCCTCCTGATTGACCTGTTGCTGGTTGTCCGGCGCCCCCACGAACCTTCCATGAAGGAAGCAGGCCTCTGGGTGGCGTTCTACGTCACGCTCGCCCTGGTCTTTGCGGGCGCCATGTTTGCCTTCACAGGCCCGGAGTACGGCGGGCAATTCGTTGCCGGCTGGGTGACGGAATACAGCCTCAGCATCGACAACCTCTTTGTCTTCATCATCATCATGGCGCGCTTCTCCGTGCCCCGTAAGTACCAGCAGGAAGTGCTGATGGTGGGCATCATCATCGCGCTGATCCTGCGCGGCATCTTCATCCTGCTCGGCGCCATCGTGATCGAGCAGTTCAGCTGGGTCTTCTACATCTTCGGTGCCTTCCTGCTCTGGACCGCCTGGAAGCAGGCCCAGGACGAGGGCGAAGACGAAGAGGACAAGGAAAACCCGCTGATCGCGAAGCTCCGCAAGGTGATTCCGATGTCGGAGAAGTTCGACGGCGGCAAGCTGCGCACCACGGTTGACGGCAAGAAGGTCTTCACCCCGATGCTGATCGTCTTTGTCACAATCGGCCTGACCGACCTGCTCTTCGCCGTTGACTCCATTCCGGCGATCTTCGGCCTGACGCAGAGTCCGTTCATCGTCTTCACCGCAAACCTCTTTGCCCTCATGGGCCTGCGCCAGCTGTACTTCCTGCTCGGCGGCCTGATGAACCGCCTGATCTACCTGAAGCACGCGCTGTCCTTCATCCTGGCGTTCATCGGCGTCAAGCTGGTCCTCCACGCGATGCACGTCAACGAACTCCCGTTCATTAACGGCGGCAAGCACATCGAGTGGGCTCCCGAGATCCCCACGTTCGTCTCACTTGCGGTCATCGTGGGCACCATCATTGTCGCCGTGATCGCCAGCCTGGTGAGCTCCAAGGCTGCCCAGGCGAAGGTGGACGCCCGCCTCGAAGAGGACGCCCGCAAGAGCATGAGCGACGCCGAGTAAGTCTCGCACCGCTTCGAACAAGCACCAAACAACCCCGGTCACGACGTTGGCCGGGGTTGTTTGCCTCTGCGGGCTATCCTTGGTCCAGCGGCCCTGTTTGCCCGGACCACGCGGGGCTATGCTCTGAAGATGGCAAACACTCCCGGGGCGGAGCCCGGAGTTAGCCACGTGCAGCGGCTTCTCCTGCAACGCCATGCCGTCCAGCGGCGCACCGTCATCCTCCTGGGGGCCGCGCAGCTATTGAGCGGAATCGGCACGGGTGCCACCGTAGCCATCGGCTCGTTGCTGGCAGTGGACCTTTCCGGGTCCGGCGTCTGGGCCGGCTCCGTCGCCACCGTGATGACACTCGCCGCCGCCCTCTCGGCGCTGCCGCTCGCTTCGCTGGCCGAGCGCCGCGGCCGCCGTGCCGGCCTGGTGACCGGTCTCACGGCAGCCCTCGCCGGTATGGTGTGCATCGTGGGTTCCGTGGTGTCAGGGAGCTTTGTGTTACTGCTCCTGGGCACGGCCGGCGTGGGGGTCGGCACCGCGTCAAGCCTGCAGTCACGCTTTGCGGCCGTGGACCTCGCCGACGACGAACACCGGGGGAGGGCCCTGTCTGCCGTCGTCTGGGCCATCACCATCGGTGCCGTGGCAGGACCCAACCTCATCCAGCCCGGCGCGGTAGTGGGCCAGGCGGTGGGTCTGCCGCCCATCGCGGGCCCGTTCATCATTTCGGCCGCAGGACTCGTGCTGGCCTGCGCCTTGCTGCATGCAGGGCTCCGCCCGGACCCGCTGCTGTTCGCACGGCAACTCGCAGCGGCCGGGAGCCAGCCGGCCGGGAGTGGGTCAGCCGGGAGCGGTTCAGCCGGAGCACAGCCCGCCGCACCCGGCGGGCGGGCCCTTGGCCGGGGTTTGCGGGCGGCCCGCAGCTCGCAGGGCGCCGTCCTGGCCCTTGCCGCCGTCGTGGGAGCCCACGCCGTCATGGTGGGCGTGATGTCCGTGACCCCGCTGCACCTTCAGGAGCTGGTGGCCGGTCCCGGCACGGCCGCCCACGACGGGCACACCGCCTCCGGCGACGTCCTGGTGATCATTGGCTTCACTATCTCGCTGCACATTGCCGGGATGTTCGCGTTGTCGCCAGTCATGGGGTGGCTGACGGACAAAGCCGGGCGGAAGCAGACCATGGTCGTCGGATTCGGCCTGCTGCTCGCGGCAGTGTCCGTGGCCGGCCTGGGACAGCGGTCAACCGCCGGAGTCGCCGTTGGACTCGTCCTGCTGGGGCTCGGTTGGTCCGCAGCAACGATCGCAGGATCAACGCTCCTGGCGGAAAGCGTCCGCCAGGAAGACCGTGTGGTGGTGCAGGGCGTATCGGACATGCTGATGGGAGCAGCCGGAGCGGCGGGCGGCGCCATCTCGGGCGTCATCCTCAGCTGGGCGGGCTACCCGGGGCTCAACCTGGCGGGAGGCCTGGTTGCTGGAGCCGTCCTTGCCGCAGCCGTCGTCGCGCTACTGCCCGGACGGGCGGGCGGCCGCACGGGCAGGATGTCGCGCACGGCCCGGGGCCGCTCACTTGCGGACTGAGCGCACCATTCCCAGCAGGCGCCCGAAGATGCCTTCGCCGTCGTCCGCGATGCCGTCGTGGTGGAAGTCCGCCGTCTCCCAGACCTGGAGCCCGCGCACCGCCGAGGCCGTTTCGAGCGAGAGGTCCCGGTCAACGTAAATGTCTTCGCTGTACACCGCCGCGGCAACGGGAACGGTGTTCGACGCCAGCCGTTCCGGGTTGTACAGCGGTTTCCAGTCGGGCTTTTCCGCCAGCAGCTGTGCAACGTCCCGCAGCGGACGCAGGGCCGGGTCCTGTTCGAAGTACCAGGGGTAGACCATTTCGCCGGTCAGCAGCGGCTCGGCGGCGTCCGGGCGGAATTCCGGGAAGTCCTGGAGCACCCGCAGCGCGGCCCAGTCCGTCGCCTCGCCCTGGCCGTAGATCGATTCATGCATGAGGGCATACAACGGGTTTCCGGCGCGCGTGACAATTCCACGGACCTGCTCCAGGAACGCGTCCGAGAGGCGTTCACCGTCGGGCGTGGCCACAAAGGCGTCCTCCAGGAGGTGGTGCAGGGTGTCCACCCGGGTGTTGCCGCCAAGGAACGACCCCACCATCTGGAAGCGCTCCACGGTGAGCCGCCCGCCGTCGGGCAGGTGTTCCTCCGTGTCGCGAAGGTGCCGTGCAATCCGGCTGACGGCGGCGCGGTCCTCGGGGTACCAGGCGAAGTATTCGGCGTTGCGGGCGGCGACGCGGCGGTAGGTGGCCTGGTACACCCTGTCCGCCGGGCCGTGCAGCGGCGCGAGTCCGCCGGTGATCAGCGCCTCGCGCAGGCCCTCCGGGGCGAAGGAGAGGTAGCTGAGCGCGCAGAAGCCGCCGTAGCTTTGTCCGTAGATGGTCCATGGGGCGGACCCGAGGGCATGCCGGATGGCTTCGGCGTCAGCCACAATCGAGTCCGCGCGGAAGTGGGCCAGGTACTCCAGCTGGTCCGTTTCGTTCCCGCGCAGCGGGAGCGTGTTGCGGTCGATCACGGTGGACAGCCCCGTCCCGCGCTGGTCCAGCATGAGGATGCGGAAGTCCTTGGCCGCCGCCTTGCTCCAGCCGCCGAGCGAGGGGAACCGGTTACCGCGTCCGCCGGGGCCGCCCTGCAGGTAGAGCAGCCACGGGAGTTCGGCGGCTTCTTCCTCGCTGTGGTCGGCGGAGACGTATTCCCGCGCAAACACCGTGGTCGTCTCCCCGGACCCGTCACCGAAGTGGTCCAGCGGCACCTCGAAAAAGTGTTCGGCCGTGCGCATTCCGCGG
The DNA here is from genome assembly GCF_037911235.1 of Arthrobacter oryzae. GTDB lineage: Bacteria > Actinomycetota > Actinomycetes > Actinomycetales > Micrococcaceae > Arthrobacter > Arthrobacter oryzae_E. Next base: position 1,931 of record NZ_JBBLYW010000024.1, on the reverse strand, counting down.
TATTCGTGCCGCGCCTTGACAGTATGCAGGACGGCCTTGTGCGGCACGGCGGCGGCCTCCAGCATTCCCACGGCGGCCAGTCCGGTCATCGGAAGATCAGCCAAGGACCTGCGCCTCACGGGCGGTGCCGAAAGACTGAAGGGCTTCCCCCGTCAGCCGGAACGTGGACCACTCTTCCATAGGGAACGCGCCCAGCTTCTTGTAGAAGTTGATGGACGGTTCATTCCAGTCCAGGACGCTCCACTCAACGCGGGCGTAGCCGTGTTCGACGGCGGTGGCGGCGAGGTGCTGCAGCAGCGCCTTGCCGTGGCCCTCGCCGCGTGCTTCCGGAGCCACGTAGAGGTCCTCGAGGTAGATGCCGTGGACGCCTTCCCACGTGGAATAGTTCAGGAACCAGAGTGCGAAGCCCCGGACGTCACCGGGTTCGTTCTCCGCCATCGCGGCGTACACGCGCGGATGTTCGCCGAAAAGTACCCCGGTGAGCATTTCCGGGGTGTTCCGGACGGCGTGGGGTTCCTTTTCGTAGACGGCCAGGTCGTGGATCATCTGCAGGATGACGGGGACGTCGTCTACGGTGGCTGGCCGGATTACACTCATGATGTGGTTCTCGTCTCTCCCTGCTGGAGGGTGTTTTGAAGCTCGGGCTTGATGTCCACTCTACTGAATCCTGCCGCCCTGCTCGATGCGGCGGGAGGCAGGCGGTGCCAACCTACTAGATGACCGGCGGTGGACAATGGACGGCGTGACGGGGCAGCACACCCGGGCGAAACTCCTGCTCATTATTGCGCTGGTAGTGGGAGCGGCCGCGCTTGCCGGCGGAATGCTTCTTCAATTGACCGCCGCGCCCCCGGATCCGGTACAACCGGCAGCCGTGACAGCTGCTCCGGAAGCTCCCGCTCCGGAGATGGCCGCGACCCTCACGGACATCCGGGCGATGGTCAGCAGCCCTGAGGCATTGACCATCAGCGTCCTGGGGGACTCCACCGGGGATGAACCGGGCGAATGGGTCGACCTGTGGGCCCGGGAGTTGGCGGCTCGCGGAACCGTTACCCTGCACTTCTGGGACGGTGCCGCAGCCGACTGGAATGCGCATCCGACGGTTTACCCGGGCCCGGACCGCGCCATCACAGTCTGGAACGGCTCCCGGGCGGGCGCCTCCTACGCTTATCCGCTCGAGCACCTGCACCGGATGCAGCCCGTGCGGCCCTCGTTCACGGTGCTGAACTTTGGGCACAACCCGTCCCCGGACCGGGCTGACGAGGGGGCGGCGGAGCTGCTGGCGGCCTCTGACGCCACGTGGGCCGAGCCGGTTCCGGGAGCAATCGTGCTGCAGAACCCTTCGCTGGGGCTGTGGGAGGAGCAGACGGCGGGCAGCGTGGCCGCGCTTCGCGGGTGGGCGCCGGGCGCCGGCTACCCGCTGATCGATGTCAACGCGGCCTTTCGTGCACGCGGAGGCCTGCCAGGCCTGCTGGCAGACGACGTCCATCCGAATTCCGCGGGACAGCAGCTGTGGGCGGACACGGTCCGTGCCGCCCTGGGCTGACGGCCGGCCTCCGGTCAGAGCCTGCTGACGTCGGTCACCCGTACTACGGCGGTGCCGGTTTCATCCGACGCCGCCAGGTCCACCTCCGCCGATATACCCCAGTCGTGGTTTCCGGCAGGATCGTCGAAGATCTGCCGGACTTTCCACATCCCTGGTTCCTCGGTGATGATCAGCAGGCCCGGCCCGCGGGCGCCCGGCCCGGTGCCGATGTCGTTGTGTTCGTCGAAGTAGTCGTCCAGGACTTCCTCCCAACGGTCCGCATCCCAGCCGGTGCCGCCGTCGAGCTCTCCAAGTTCGGTAGCGGCCTCGTCGGCGAAAAGTTCCACGCGCCGGAACATTTCGTTCCGGACCATCACCCGGAACGCCCTGATGTTGGAGGTCAGCGACG
>NZ_JBBLYW010000023.1:0-77995 GCF_037911235.1 Arthrobacter oryzae | reverse complement strand
CTGATGGCATTGCAGTCCTTCGCTGTACGTCGCGGTCCCGTGCCACGCTATTGACGCTCCGGTTCAGGCCGCAAGGGATCGGATCGTGAGAAAAAACACGCCGAAAACCTTTCCCCGGCCACGTAACGGAGGCTCAACAATCCCGCTGAAGGGAATCGTTGAGCCTCCGGGCCCGCCCCGGCCGGGAGGCAGCAAGGCCCCACCGAATCGGACTAGGTTTTCAAGTCAAATCCAATCGATGGGGCATCACCTCGGCTGCCAGGACCGAATATTTTTCCGTTGTTTTCGCCCAAAGGAGCTCACTGGTCTATACCGATGACTCCATGTTGCGTGCTCACAACTCCAGGGTCAGCGGCCGCCGGATGCCGTTCACGACGGCGGCGGGCCAGCGCGGGTCCGCACTGAGGACGGTGATCCCCGACTCGGTGAGCTGCACCGTGTCCTCGATCTTCACCCCCGGGCCGGAGGGGTTCCAGGTGAAGGTCTGGCCGAGCACCACGGTGTCGTCGGTGGCCGGGGTCGCCCGGGGATCCCGGCCCGCATAGCCGGCCGGGCCGCCCTGATGGTGGCGGGTCCACTGGTCGGCGCCGAAGCCGTGCCGGAAGTACGCTTCCTGGATTTCCGCGAAGATGCCGTCAAGCCGTGCGCCCGGGACGGTGGCATCAAAGATGTCCGCCTCCACGGCGGCTATCCGGGCTTCGGCATCGAGCTCGTCCGGGGTTCCGGCGTCGAACCGCACCCAGCGGGTCACATTGGCCACCAGGCCGTTGCGGCGTGCGCACACCACCGCCATGGCCCGCCGGCCGATCGGCGCGTGCGTGGGCAGCGGATGCCGGAACTCCCTGCGGCTTGCGCCATTGCAGAGGAGCACCAGCGGCTCGGCCCCCATCGCCACGATCCGCGCGGCCAGGGCGGAGGCAACACCGAACTCCGTGGTTTCCGGTGTGGTTTTCGAGAGAACATCGGTCATTGCGGCCGCCGTCTCGGCGCACAGCCTGGCGTAGCGGGCACTCTCACCGGGCAGGAACTGTTGGCGGGCGGTCCTCAGGTCCGCGGCAACATCGGCCTCGGCCAGCGGCTTACCGCCGGCGGCGAGCATGGCTGCGGCAGCGTGCAGCTGACCGTGCCACGGCACCGTGTGGAGGGCGACGCCGTCGGGTAGTTCTTCCGCCGCGATCCGGGCCGCCTCGTTGTTGAAGGTGACCAGGTGGTCGCCGTCGCGGTCCACCAGCATTGCGGCGATGGGATCGCCGGCGAGGCTGATGTGGACGCGGCTTCCGTCCAGGTACCAGGTCAGCGCCGTGTTCGTGGTGAGCAGGAGCGAGTCCCGGCCCGCTGCGTCCAGGATGTCCAGGACGCGCCGGCGTTTGACGGCGCGGTCGGCCGGGTTTCCCGCGGCGGCTTCTTCTGCTGCTGCGGCGCGCTGTGCCTGTTGGGTAGCGGTGTTCATGCGGATTCCCCCAAAGTGGTGATGAGCTGTTCGATTTCGCGGGTGGTCAGGAGGCCGTCGGCCACGAGGACCGTGACGGTTCGGTGCAGCGGCCGGGCGTGGCTGGCTGTTGCCCGTTGCTCCCATGCCAGGGACAGTCCGACGCCGGGATAGCCCGCCAGGCGGACAAACCACGGGTCGGCGGGCTGCTCCGGTTCGGGCCGGGGCAGGAAGACGAGGGTGGCCGGACCGCCGTCGGGCTCTCCGTTCCGGAAGGTGCCCGACCACGCCAGCCACGGTGCCGCAGCGGAGGCGACGGCGCCGTGGACGGCGTCTTCCCCTTCCGCGGATGCCGTCCACACCCTGGCCCCGTCGGCGGACGGAAGGCGCCAGAAAAAGCCCCCGTAGCCGCCCTGCGGCCGGCCGTTCGAGCCCGGACTGCCCAGTTTGACCGGCTCCGGTCCGGACGGGACGAGTTCGAAGTCGAGAGTGAGCCGCCACGTGGAGGGGTCGACGGCGGCCCAGCTCCACGTCCGCCGTTCGCTGAGGAGGGGTTCGCTCTGGACAGGAACCCCGGGGTCTGCGGAGCTGCCCGGCGCCAGCCAGTTCAACCTTTCGGTCAGCGAATCTCCGTGTGCGCCGCGCTCCACTGCGAGGGTGACGATCCGCCCGTGGTCCTTCCGCCACGCGTACGCTCCGGCGTCGCGGGTGTAAGTGCGCCCGCCCCAGAAGTTGACGCCGTCCACGTCCTGGATGGCAACGCCCGCACCGAGATGCCAGACGTGGTCCTCGGGCAGGTGGTCTGTCACTACGGTGCCGGCCAGCGTGCTGACCGGGTGGAGGTACGGGCGGGGGGAGGACGTGGGTGTGATCCGGCTGCCGTCTGCCCGCCTCGCCACCACAGTCCCGTTCACGGTGAACGCGTCCGGCGGTGTGGCGGGGGGCGTGCCGCCGGGCTCATCCGTCCAGGGCACGCCGAGCTCCGCAAAAGTGGCCTGTGCCGCCGCGGCCCGGCACACCAGTTGGCCGATGCCGCGGACAACCGGGCGGGCGTCGTCGCCCTCGCCCTCCCAGGAGACGTGTGCGGCGCCAATTGCGCGGGGCGGCTCCGCTGTCCGGATGGCTTCGAGGACCGTCATGAAGGCGCCGGTGCCGGCCAGCGGGCTGAGCAGTCCATGAGCCCCGGGGGAGCGCCGGGCCGCCAGGAGGTTCTCCAGCAGATCGGTGCGGCCGAATGTTTCGGTGCGCTCGCCCTCGGGCGTTGTGATTGTCAGTCGGTCCTCGGTGTAAAAGAATTCAGCCCGTCCCAGGGTGCCGTCGATGGTGACACAGGGTGCGGTCTGTTTATCGGCGCACAGGGTGAGGGCGCAGAGGAGGACCGTTCCGCCGGCCGTGCGCACCCGGATCACCGAGGTGTCATCGCTTTCGGTCGCGTGGGCACGGTACAGGTCCGTCTCCACGGAGACGACGTCGTCCGCCAGCGCCGCGCCGGCCATCCGCAACCCGGTGGCCACCGCATGCGCCAGGGCATTGGTGGCCACCCCGTCCACCACATCGGTACCGTCCAGGCTGCGTTTGCCCGCCCAGCGTGAACGTTTGAAGTAGCCCTTGGTGCGAACCCAGGTGCCGACGGCGCTCACGCCGCGGACCTCGCCGATTTCACCGCTCTCAAGGAGCCGGTCCAGCGCCGGCAGGGCATGGGAGCCGAGGCTCTGGAACCCCACCTGGACCAGGCAGCCCGTTTCCTGCGCGGCGGCGAGCACTTCGTGGAACTGGGCCAGGGACGCCATGGGCGGTTTTTCCACGTAGACGTCCGCGCCGGCAGCGATGGCCGCAAGGGCCAGCGGCGCGTGCGTCTGGATGGGGGTGGCCAGGATCACGACGTCCGGCGCGGATCCTGCGGCCAGCAGCTCCTCCAGCGAGGTGAACGCGGCCACGCCGTCAGGAAGCGTGCCCTTGGCCGGCGGGCGGGGGTCCGCCACGGCGACCAGCTCCACAAGGTTGAGCTTGCCGAGGCGGGCCAGGTTGTCCAGGTGGCGGGCCCCGTAACCGTGCGCGCCGACGAGTGCGACCCGCGGGACTGAATGGAGTGGCCCGGCCGCGGGGGAACTGAAGGAAATGGCTGTCATGACTGTCCGTTCTGGCGGGCGAAGGCGAAGGGAGCCGGGGAAAGATGCTGCCGCAGGAAGGACGCGGCCTCGTCCTGCATGTCCGTGGTGAAGGCGTGCCCGCCCGGCCAGAAGCTGCCGCTGTAGCGGCCCGTGCCGCTGGCGCGCAGGGTGGCGTCGGCGTCGCGCATCCCGTCCTCGGGGAACAGTTCGTCCGCCAGCGCGTACTGCACCAGGAAGCGGTCCGCCGTGGAACGCGCTGCCAGCTCCGGATAGTCGCCCAGCCGTGACAGGCCCGGCGTCTGCAGGAGCCAGGAATGCGCATCCAGGTAGGCCGGGATCAGCGACCGGTATGTGGTCATCATGCACGTGACCACGAAACTGCGGATGAGCGGGCTGAGCGCGGCCAGTATCAGGGACCGGCCCCCTCCGCCGGAAAAGCCGATGCTCCCCAGCCGCCCGGCGTCCACACCCGGAAGGCCGGCCAGCACATTGAGGGCCGCGAGGTCGTCGTGCGCCGCCATTCCGGCGAAGCTTGTGCCCAGCAGGCCGGCCGCTTTCGCCACGGTGTCCTCGTGCGCCGCCGCCGCGGCGTCGTACAGCTCCGCTGCGGAAGGTACGACGCCGACCTCCCGCCACAGTGCCTTGCGGCCCTCGACCGCGGCGGCTGTCCGCCACGGCGCCGTGCCGAGATCGAAGCGGCGGCTGCCCCAGGAGAAAGTGTCGTGGGCCAGGACGGCGAAGCCCTGCGCTGCTAGCCAGGTGGCAAACGGGCGGCCGCCATAGAGCCGCTGCTGAAGGTCCGCGGCCCGCGGGTCCACCAGGCGGTCCGCGCCGCCGGACTTGATCCCGGCATGGCAATGGAGCGCCAGCAGTCCGGGCAGGGGTCCGGTCCGGCCGGCCGGCCGCATGAACCAGGCACCGGTGCGGGGACCAAAGCCCAACTGCCAGCTGACCCGCGAAGTAGTGACGCCGTCGTGCGTTTCCTCCGACTCCAGCACCACGGAATCCCGCACCGCGGCGGGGTCTGCCGGGGCGGCCGGAACACCCAGGGCGTCCGCCAGTTCCTGCCCGGCGGTCGTTTCCGCGACGTGCCGCCGGCGGGCGCCCACGTAGGACGGCCAGTCCTCGTAGCCGCCGATGGCGCTGGGCCGCGGCGCTGGGCGGGTGCCTGGAGAGCCCGGGCCGCCGGTAGTGTCAGGGGTGCCGGGATTCATCGGCGCGGCCTGCCGGGTGCAAACATCGTTGTCCTGCCTCTCGCAGATGCTCTGATCCGGAATGTACCGAAGTCAGAAAACGCTTTCTCAAAAATTAGCAAAAGGCTGTACAGCGGTCAAGAAAGCGTTTACTTTGGTACAAAGCCGCTGTTGGCCCGGTCACTCCGGAAGCCAGTCAGGCGGGTGGTGCCGGAACTGATCGGCGCGGGCCCGTGACGGCGAATGCACTTCACACCAGCACGCCGTGGAAGGCCACGATGACCAAAGGAGACCACATGGCCGCACAGCATTATCCGGGGACGCCGGAAGGCGTCCGTCAGCCGAGGGGGAGGCAATGAGCGCTATTGGCGAATTGTCCACGATCAGCCGGCGCAAAGGGCCGGCCACGGCCGAGGAGAAACGCGCGAACCGCCGCGACAACAAGGCGGCCTACATCTTCCTGCTGCCCTGGCTGATCGGTCTCGTGGCCATCACCGTGGGCCCCATGATCATGTCCCTCTACCTGTCCTTCACGGACTACAACCTGCTGCAGCCGCCGGAATGGGTGGGGCTGGACAACTTCACCCGCATGCTGGAAGACGCGCGGCTGCACAACTCACTCCGCGTGACCTTCACGTATGTGCTGGTCGGCGTACCGTTGCAGCTGGCCGTCGCGCTGCTGATTGCACTGGTGCTGGACAAGGGCCTCCGCGGCCTGCCGTTCTACCGGTCCATCTTCTACTTGCCGTCGCTGCTCGGCGGCTCCGTGGCCGTTGCCATCCTCTGGAAGCAGATCTTCGGAACCTCCGGCCTGGTGAACCAGGTGCTGGCCATGTTCGGAATCACCGGACCGGGCTGGATCTCGGATCCGTCCACGTCGCTCGGATCCATCATCCTGCTCCACGTGTGGACCTTCGGAAGCCCCATGATCATCTTCCTGGCCGGCCTGCGACAGATTCCCAACATGTACTACGAGGCGGCCGAGGTTGACGGAGCCACCACCCTGCAGAAATTCTGGCGGATCACTTTGCCGATGCTGAGCCCGATCATCTTCTTCAACCTCGTCCTGCAGATCATCGGGTCCTTCCAGTCCTTCACCCAGGCGTTCATCGTCTCGGGAGGAAACGGCGGGCCGTCCGACTCCACCATGTTCTTCACGCTTTACCTCTACCAGAAGGGATTCGGCCAGTTCGACATGGGGTACGCCTCCGCGATGGCCTGGTTCCTGCTGGTGATCATCGGCGCTTTCACGGCCATCAACTTCATCGCTTCAAAGTATTGGGTGTTCTACGATGACTGAACTACAGACCTTGCCGGCTCCGGAGAAACTGCCGTCCTCCGGGGGCACAACGAAGGGCAGGGGTCCCAAAGGCGGCAGCCGGAAACGCGAATCCCGCGGATCGCTGGCCTTCAGCCGCAGCGCGCGCATGAAGGCCCTGGCCAAGCACGCCGTCCTGATCATCACCGGCGGCATCATGATCTACCCGCTGCTGTGGATGGTGGTTTCGTCACTCCGGCCCAACGAGCTGATCTTCCGCGAGCCCGGCCTCTGGCTCAACAGCCTGGAAATGGGCAACTACACCGACGGCTGGTCCGCGCTGACCCACCCCTTCGGGCATTACATGCTCAACTCGGCAGTGGTGGTGATCGGCTCCATCCTGGGCAACCTGATCTCCTGCTCCATGGCCGCCTACGCCTTCGCCCGGCTGCAGTTCAGCGGCAAGAAGCTGTTTTTCGGAATCATGCTCCTGACCATCATGCTGCCGTTCCACGTGATCATCGTTCCGCAGTACATCCTGTTCTCGCAGATCGGCTGGGTGAACACCTTCTGGCCGCTGATTGTGCCCAAGCTCCTGGCCACGGACGCGTTCTTTGTGTTCCTTATGGTGCAGTTCATCCGGGGCATTCCCAAGGAGCTGGATGAAGCCGCGCGGATCGACGGCGCCGGCCACCCGCGCATCTTCCTGCGCGTCATCCTGCCGCTGATGGTGCCGGCCCTCGCCACCACCACCATCTTCACGTTCATCTGGACCTGGAACGACTTCTTCGGCGCGCTGATCTACCTGACGGATCCCGAAATGTTCACGGTGCCCGTTGCCCTGCGGGCGTTTGTGGACTCGCAGTCGGCCACCAGCTGGGGCTCGCTCTTCGCCATGTCCATCGTGTCCCTGCTGCCGGTGTTCCTGGTGTTCCTGTTCGGCCAGCGCTTCCTCATCAAGGGGATCGCGACGACGGGCATCAAGTAACCCTGCGGGTTCAGCCTGCCTGCGGATTTCAGCCTGCGCGGGGGTGGATGGGTTTCGCGCCCCTCCACCCCGTGTCGTTGGGCGGGCGGGTGAAATTTGCTCGGTAATTCCGCAGCGGGATACCTTGTATTACAAGTCCATTGCTTGTATTCTCAGTCATGAGAAAGCGTTTTCTCGCCCGCTTCCACCACCCAGTTTCCCAACCCCATCAGCTTTCAAGATCAAAGAAGATCGGAGAATCCAGTGCCGCTATTTTCCCGCCCTGCCTCAGCCGCCAGTCATGGGGCAGCAGAGGCAACATCCGCTCGAGCCGGGCGGAGGCTGCGCCGAACCGGCGCGGTCGCCGCAGCTGCCGCCGTCGTGCTGGCCCTCAGTGCGTGCGGCGGGGGAGCCGCTCCGCAAAGTGCCGACGGCAAAGTTGAACTCCGCTTTTCCTGGTGGGGAGGGGACAAGCGGGCGCAGCTGACGCAGGCCGCGATTGCAGCCTTCGAAGCCGAGAATCCGAACATCAAGATCAAGCCGGAGTTCGGCGACTGGAGCGGTTACTGGGACAAGCTGGCCACGCAGGTCGCCGCCAACGATGCCCCGGATATCATCCAGATGGACGAAAAATACATCACGGAGTACTCAAGCCGCGGCGCCCTGCTGGACCTTTCCAAGTACGACATCGACACGTCGAAGTTTGACGAGGCAGCCCTCAACGCCGGCAAGAACGAGGACGGCCTGACGGGCATTGCCGCGGGCATCAATGCGGCGACCATCCTGGCCAACCCGGCCGTTTTCAAGGCTGCCGGCGTTGAACTTCCGGACGACAGCACCTGGACATGGGAAGACTTCGAGCGTATTTCCGCCGAGGTCACCGCGAAGTCGCCGAAGGGCACCTACGGCGCGGCGGCCTACGGCACGGACGAAGCTTCGCTCGGCGTGTGGCTTCGGCAGAACGGCAAGTCCCTGTACACCGACGACGGGAAGCTGGGCTTCGAGCCGGGCGACATCGCCGAGTGGTGGGCGTTCCTGAAGCAGCTCAGCGAGAAGAAGGCCGTCCCGTCAGCCTCCGAGGTGGTCGAAGCCGAGGCCGCACCGCTGGACCAGAGCGGCCTGGCGACCGGCAAGAACGGACTGGCATTCTGGTGGTCCAACCAGCTGCCGGCGCTCGAGAAGGCTGCAGGCGGAGAGCTGCAGATCCTGCGCTTCCCGTCCAAGACCGGTACGTCGGCAGATGCGAACCTTTGGTACAAGGCGTCCCAGTTCTGGTCCGCGTCTTCGCGGACCAAGCACCCGGAGGAAACCGCTAAGTTCATCGACTTCCTGGCCAACAACACCAAAGCCGGCGAGGCGCTCCTGGCCGACCGCGGCGTCTACCCCAACTCCGAGGTCCGGGCAGCAATCGAGCCCAAGCTGACCCCCGCCGATATCAAGGTGGTCAAGTTCATCGACCAGATCAAGGACGAGCTCGGTGAAGCCCCGGCCCCGCCGCCGAAGGGCGCCGGTGCCATCCAGGAGATCGTCAAGCGCTACACCTCGGAGGTCCTGTTCGACCGGCTGTCCACGGAGGAAGCAGGCAAGAAGGCTGTGGACGAAATGAAGTCGGCCATCAGCAGCTAGTTCCTCAACGCTGAGTAGCCCGCGGAACCTAGGCTTGTCCGCAGAACCTGACCCTGGAGGGCGGGGTCTGCGGACAAGCCTTTGTCGTGCTGCGAGTCAGTCCTCCGCGACAACCGCCACGGCACCGGCGGGAACCGTCCCCGAGAACCGTTCACCGGACAGCAGCTCCGTCCCTGCCACCCGGACGGTGGCGTCGGCGCGGGAATGGTTGATCGCGAACACGAAGCTTGTACCGTCAGCGTTGCGGCGCCGCGTCAATTCGACTCCCTGGTCCGCCCCGGCCACTGCGGCAACTCCCGACTCCTCCAGCAGGCGGTCCACCAATGCCTCGATGGCGTCCCGGTCGGGGAAGGTTGCCAGGTACCAGGCCGTTCCCGTTCCCACGGGGCGCCGCGTCAGGGCTGGAATGCCTTCCAGCGGGTATTCGGTGAATGTCGAAACAACCTCGGCGCCTGCAGCGTGCACATGCTCGCTCCACACGCGCCCCACGCCGCCGTCGCTGAGTTTCACGGTGGACCCGGCCAGCAGCGGATGGAATTCCTCCACCCTGACGCCCAGCAGGTCACGGAACGCGCCCGGATAGCCGCCGAGCCGGACGTGGTCCCGTTCGTCGACAATCCCGCTGAAGTAGCTGACCAGGACCGTCGCGCCCGCCCGGGCAGCCGAACCGATGCCGGCAGCGGCCGCGTCCGTGACGTTGTACAGCGTGCATACCAGCACCAGGTCGTAGCCATCCAGCGACGCGGACGGGTGGACGAAGTCAACCGAAACGCCGCGCAGGAACAGTGAACGGTGGAAGTCGCGCAGCAGGTCCAGGTATTTCACGTCAGTGCTGGGCTTGGAGTCGATTTCGCTGGCCCACCAGGCCTCGTAATCGAACACGATGGCCACCCGCGATTCCACGCGGGAGCCCTTCACCGGCGCCAGCTTCTGCAGCGCCGAACCGAGCCCCACAACCTCCTGGAAAACCCGGGTTTCCCGCCCGCCGTGCGGCACCATGGCGGAGTGGAATTTCTCCGAGCCGGCGAAGCTCTGCCGCCACTGGAAAAACATCACGGCGTCCGCGCCGCGGGCCACATGCGCCAGCGAGTTGCGCAGCATTTCGCCGGGCATCTTGGGCTGGTTGCGCGGCTGCCAGTTGACTGCCGACGTCGAATGTTCCATCAGGATCCACGGGTCACCCCCCGCAACGCCGCGGGTAAGGTCCGCGCTGAATGCGAGTTCGATCTGGCGCTCGGGATCGGCGGCAACGAGATAGTGGTCGTTGGCGATGACGTCCAGGTCCTTGGCCCAGTCGAAATAGTCCATGGACTTGGTGGCGCTGGAGACCATGAGGTTCGTGGTGGCCGGCACGCCCGGAGTCACTTCCCGCAACACTTCGAGCAGGGTGCGGTAGTAGTCCATCAGGGACCAGGAACTGAAGCGCTGGAAGTCCAGCTGCTGCCCCGGATTCAGGGTGGATGGTGCCACGCGGGGCGGCAGGATCTCCTCGAAGGACGCGTAATGCTGGGACCAGAAGGCCGTTCCCCATGACGCGTTCAGCGCCTCAATGCTCCCGTAGCGCCGTTCAAGCCAGACACGGAAAGCGGCCGCGTCCTCATCCCCGTAAAACTCCGAAACGTGGCAGCCGAGTTCGTTGTCCACGTGCCACAACGCCAGCGCCGGATGGTCCTTGTAACGTTCTGCCAGCCTCTTGGTGATGCCGGTTGCATACCGGCGGTAAACGGCCGACGACGGCGTGTAGTGCCGCCGGGAGCCCGGCCCCAGCACGGTTCCGTCTGCTGTGACCGGGAGGATTTCGGGGTGCTTGCGCACAAGCCAGGCCGGGGGAGCGGCGGTAGCGGTGGCGAGGGCCACCTTGATGCCTGATTTCGCGAGGTTATCCAGGACCTCGTCCAGCCAGCCAAAGTCGTATTCGCCTTCGGTCGGCTCCAGCAGGCCCCAGGAGAAAATACCGACGCTGAGGAAGGTCACGCCCGCTTCCCTCATCAGCTCCAGGTCCTCCAGCCGCGTGCTGACCGGCCACTGCTCCGGGTTGTAGTCGCCTCCGTAGGCGATACCTTCGAGGCTGCCCCACACCGCTGGCGGCGTGGATTTTTCCTGGGGTGACATGGGACTCCTTCGTCGTTGCTGATGCATCGTGCCGCATGAAAGCGGATGTTTGGAAAACGCTTGCCCAAATGTGGGAATGACGATATTGTATCGTTTCAGAAAGCATGTGTAAGCCAAGTCACTACTCTCGTTGTAGAGAATCACAAAGAATCGCGCTTACACAACCGAGCAAGGAGGCTCTAATGATCAACAGAAGGAATTTCCTCACCACCGTGGCACTGGGCACCGCATCTGCTGCCGTGCTGGCGGCGTGTGGTTCCCCCGCCCCGGCGCAGACGGGTTCGGCGGAGAATCCGGTCACCATCAACTACACCTGGTGGGGCAACGACGACCGCGCCACGCGCACCCGCAAGGCCATTGAGCTCTTCGAATCCAAGAACCCGGACATCAAGGTCAACGGCAACTTCACCGACTTCGCCGGCTACTGGCAGAAGCGCGCTACGGAGGCTGCCGGCGGCGGACTTCCGGACGTGATGCAGTGGGACCTGTCCTACCTCCGCGATTACGGCCAGCGCAACCAGCTCCTGGACCTGGGCACGGTCAAGATCAACACGGACGCCTTCGAGAAGTCCCTCCTGCCTGCGGGCCAGATCCGTGGCAAGACCTATGGCATTCCCACCAGCACCAATGCGTTCGCCGTTTACTACGATCCGGCCAAGCTCGCTTCCCTGGGCATCGCCGAACCGGACGGCACCTGGAACTACAAGGAGTTCAACGCGTTCCTTGCCGAGGTTGGAGCCAAGGGCAACGGTGCGCTCTTCGGCGGCACGGACTACACCGGTGTGTGGTGGATGTTCAACGTCTGGCTGCGGCAGAACAACATCGAGGCCTTCACTGAGGACGGCAAGCTCGGCTTCACCAAGGATGACCTGAAGAAGTGGTGGAATACCGCTGGTGAACTTCGCGGCACCCAGGCCCTCATCTCTGAAGAACGGGCCACGCAGCTTGCCCCCAAGTCGCCGTTCGGTTCCAACGTGACCGCCACCGAGGTCACCTGGGATAACTTCATGGCCGGTTACCTCGCGGACAGCGGCGCCAAGGAACTCAAGCTCGTGCCGGTTCCCTCGGACGACAAGGACAACCTCGGGCTGTTCCTGAAGCCCTCGATGCTGATGGTGGCCAGCGCGAAGACCAAATATAAGGATGCTGCTGCCCGGTTCATCGACTTCATGGTCAACGATCCCGAGGTGGGCCAGATCTTCAAGACTTCCCGCGGCGTCCCGGCGTCCAGGACCCAGCGTGACGGAACCACCTTTGAAGGAACCGACAAGCTGGTTGTCGATTACGAGAAGTCGATTGAGAAGTACCTCAAGGACGCTCCCGAGCCGCCCATCGTCGGTTTCGGCACCCTTGAAGCCTCCTTCAAGCGCGTCAGCTCCGACCTGAACTACGGCAAGGTGACCGTGGACGGCGCAGCCGACGCCTGGTTCAAGGAAGCCGAAGACCTCATCAAGCAGAACGCCTGAGCAGCGTATTGTCTGCCCGACGTTCACAACTGACGGATTGATCTCGTGACTCAAAGCCCAACCCTGAGCAGGCGTTCGACGCAGTCCGCTCCCTCGCAGCCGCGCAAGTCGCGGCAGCGGGGGGCGGATGCCCGCGCCGGCTACACGTTCCTGCTGCCCTGGCTGCTGGGATTCATCGCCCTGACCATAGGGCCGATGATTTCCTCGCTGTACTTGTCCTTCACCAACTACAACCTGTTCGATCCGCCCAAGTGGATCGGGCTGGATAACTACACCACCATGTTCCAGGACGAACGGTTCCTGCAGTCGGTCGGCGTGACCGTGGGCTATGTGGTCTTCGGCACCCCGCTCAAGCTCGCCGCCGCACTGGCGGTGGCCATGCTGCTGAACAGTGCGCGCAAAGGCCAGGGCTTCTACCGCTCCGCGTTCTACGCCCCGTCCCTCATCGGCGCGTCCGTCTCCATCGCCATCGTCTGGAAGGCCATGTTCGGCGATTCCGGTCCGGTGGACCAGGGCCTGTCCTTCTTCGGCATCAACCTCGGCGGCTGGGTGGGCAACCCGTCCATGACCATGCCGATGTTCATCCTGCTGACCGTGTGGCAGTTCGGCGCCCCGATGGTGATCTTCCTCGCCGGCCTCAAGCAGATCCCGGCCGATCTCTACGAAGCAGCGTCGATGGACGGTGCCGGCCCGGTGCGGAAGTTCTTCAACATCACCTGGCCGATGCTTTCACCGGTGGTCTTCTTCAACCTGCTGATGGAAACCATCCACGCGTTCCAGATCTTCAGCTCGGCCTACATCATTTCCAACGGTGAAGGCGGCCCGGCCGGTTCCACCCTCTTCTACACCCTCTACCTGTACCTGCGCGGTTTCTCCGATTTCCGGATGGGCTATGCCTCGGCGATGGCCTGGCTCCTGGTGATCGTTGTGGGCATCGTTACCCTGATCTTCTTCAAAACCTCCAAGTCCTGGGTCCACTACAGCGGTGATGCAAAATGACAACCATGGCAACCCGCACCGAGTCCACTCCGGACGCACAGGTGCCTCACTACAACCCGAAATCGGAGTCGGTCACGGCCAAGCGGGTTAAGAGCACGCTTTTCCACATCGTGGCCCTCGCACTCACGGCAGTCGTCCTGTACCCGGCGCTGTGGATGATCGCCTCGTCGTTCAAGCCGAACGCCGAAATCGGCGGCGCGAACACCTCGCTGTGGTCCAGCAACTTCAGCTTCGATAACTTCGTCACGGCAATGGACGGGATCGGCGGGGTCTCCACCCTGCAGTTCTTCACCAACTCCCTGATCCTGGCCATCGGCGCCGTCGTCGGCACCATCCTCTCCGCCAGCGTCTCGGCCTACGCGTTCGCCCGGATCAAGTTCCCCGGCCGCAGCATCTTCTTCGGCATGATGATTGCCACCTTGCTGCTGCCGTTCCACGTGGTGATCATCCCGCAGTACATCATCTTCAACCAGCTGGGCCTGGTGGATACCTACGTCCCGCTGCTGATCGGCAAGTTCCTGGCCGCGGACGCCTTCTTCGTCTTCCTGATGGTCCAGTTCATGCGCAACCTCCCGGCCGAACTGGACGAGGCGGCCCGCATCGACGGTGCGGGGCACGTGCGGATCTTCACCTCCATCATGCTCCCGCTGATGAAACCGGCCCTGATCTCCACCTCGATCTTCTCCTTCATCTGGAGCTGGAACGACTTCCTGGGACCGCTGCTCTACCTGAACACCCCGGAGAAGTACCCGCTGCCGCTGGCCCTGCGCCTCTTCGTGGACCAGACCCAATCCTCGGACTACGGAGCAATGATTGCCATGTCCGTCCTGGCCCTCCTGCCGGTACTGATCTTCTTCCTCGTCTTCCAGCGCTACATTGTTGAAGGCGTCTCCACCCAGGGCCTCAAGGGCTGACAGAAAATGAGCATCATGGACAGCACCACACCCGCATCAGGCCGCAATGAACCGATCCCGGTCAACCGCTTCGCGCTGTTTTCCGAGACACTCCTGGCCGGGGTGCTGGTGCTGGTGCTGTCCCTTCCACTGGTCACCATCCCCGCCGCCTATGCTGCAGGAATCGCGCACCTCGAGCGACACCTCTCCGGGCGGGACGACTCGCTCCGTGCCCTTTGGGGCACGTTCCGCTCGGCGCTGCCGGGCAGCTGGAAGCTGGGAATCACGACGGCGGCAGCCGCCGTCGTGATTGTCCTGAACCTCCTGCTCGCGATGGCGGGGCAGCTGCCCGGGCAGGCTGTTGTCCTTCCGGCGACGCTCATCCTGGCAGCGGCAGGAGCCATCCTGCTCCTGCGCACCGCCGCGGCGTGGTCTGACTTCGCGGTGAGCCCGGCTGGCGCCTCGAACACGGGCGCCTCGAACGCTGGTGCCTCGAACGCTGGTGCCTCGAACACTTCCTGGCCCGCAGCCCTTGACGCCGGCAAGGCGCTTTCGCTTCGCGACTGGACGGGTTCCCTCCTGCTGGCCGCCGCCCTCTTTGCCGCCGTGGTGTTTGTGTGGATGCTGGCCGCGCTCTTCGTTGTGGTTCCCGGCACCCTGATCCTGGCCTCGGCCGCGGTGAAGATGCGGTCAAACCGCCACTAGCCCCACCCGGGTTTTGTTTAGCCATTTGCAGCGCCCTCATTACCGTCCCAGCAGGTCCCCGTCACTACCGAGTTGAGCCAGACGTGTCTTCCGACCGCCCGCAGTCCGCTGAGTCCCTCCGAGCCACTGACCAAGCCTCAGAACGTACGCCGCGCTGGTACCATCCGCTGGCGCAGCGCAACTACCGCCTCTTTGTTGCTATTCAGCTCGCCGGCAGCACCGGTGTGTGGATGCAGCGCCTTGCCCAGGACTGGCTGGTCCTGCAGCTAACGGGCAGCCCGGCAGCCGTGGGCGTCGCGGTGGCGCTCCAGTTCCTGCCCATGCTGGTAGTGGGTCCGCTCAGCGGCGTGCTGGTGGACCTCTTCCCGAAGCGCCGCATCCTGCTGATCTGCCAGTCCGTCACTGCCCTCCTGGCCGTGACCCTCGCGGTCCTGGATGCCGGCGGCGGGATCACCGTCTGGGCCGTGTATGCGTGCTGCGTTGCACTCGGCATCACGTCCGCCGTGGACGGTCCGGCCCGCCAGGTGTTCGTGAATGAGGTGGTGGGCGATGCCGCCCTGCGTCCCGCGATCGGGCTGAACAACGCGATCGGCCAGCTCGGCGCGATGGCGGGCCCGGCCCTCGGCGGCCTGGTGATCGCCAAGGCAGGTTCGGCTGCCGCGTTCGCCGCGAACGCGCTGTTGTGCCTCGCTGTGCTGGGCCTCATCACCGCGATCCGGACCGCTCAGCTCCATCCCAGCGAACCGCCCCTGCGCGGCCGCGGACAGATCCTCGCCGGTTTCCGCTATGTCCGCCGCCGCCCGTCCCTCCTGCTGGTGATGCTGCTGGCGGGGCTCCTCGGCGCATTCGGCATGAACGGACCCGTGGTGCTTGCGGCTTTCGCCGAAAACGTTTGGCACAGCGGGGCCGCCGGCTTCGGCATGTTCAACACTTTCAGTGCCGCGGGTGCCCTCATCGGAGCGCTGCTGGCGGCGCGCCTGCGAACCCTCGGCCGACGCGGGATCGTGGTGAGCGCAGGGCTGTTCGGTCTAACCCAGCTTGTGGCTGCCCTCATGCCGACGCAGGAGCTGTTCGTAGCGATGCTGGTGCTGGTGGGTGTGATGACGCTGCTCTTCCTGACCAGCGCGGCCACCACCGTCCAACTCGAGGCGGGTGCAGAAGTCCGAGGCCGTGTGCTGGCCCTCTACCTGCCGCTGCTGCTGGGCGGGCACGCCCTCGGCGGATTGCTGGCAGGGTGGCTCACGGAAGAGTTCGGCGTCCGTACCGGTCTGGTAGTGACAGGGGCCCTCGGCATGGTGTCCGCCGCCGTCATCGGACTGCTGCTGTGGCTGAACGCCCGACGTCGGTCCGCGGCTCCCTGAATAGCGGCACCTGAGCTGGGACCCGGGTAACGGGCGTGCGCCAGCTGCAGCGATTTGACGATTTTGGCCGCTCTGGGACTCATAAAGCGGCCAAAAGTGGCAACGGGTGAGCGGGGATGGCACGAATGCCCGTTTCGACCGGATCGGACCGGAGGAAGCCGCATTGAAATCGACCGGGGAGATCAAGAGCAGGCTGAGCTAGGAGCCGAGTTTTTTGTCCAGATAACGCGAGCAAAATGCCCCTAAAGTCGCGTTATCTGGACAAAAACTCCGTGGCAGTACCGAGCCCCGTGCTGAAGCCCTGCGGCGCGGACCAGGGTCCCGGCACGCCGGCGGCGTCGTGAATGCGGACTGTCCGGCGGTAGTCGGCGTCCGGCGCGGGGTCAGGGCCTCCAAGAGTCCCGTAATGCCAGTGCCGCAGCTTCAGCCGGGGTAAGAATGCCGTCCGCGATCCACACGGTGAAGGACCTCCGGGCCGATTCACCCACAGCGAGGATCACCGGCCGGTCCCAGGCCAGTGCCGAGCCCACTCCGGGGTAGCCGGACAACCTGACGAACCAAGGGTCCGCTGCCTCGGCCGGGGCAGCGAACACCAGGCTGGCCGCGCCCGCCGGGAAGTCCGCGGTCCAGGCCAGCCAGGCCGAAGAAGTGCTGTGAACCGCGGACTCACCCCGGTGGTCTGCCGTGAACACCTCAGCCCCGGTGCACGCCGGAAGCCGCCAGAAGAATCCTCCGTAGCCGCTTCCGGCGGCTCCGTTGGAACCGGGTCCGCCCAGGGAGGCGTCGACGACGGCGGTCAGTTCCGTTGCAAGGTCCAGCCGCCACGTACGGTGGTCCACCCGGCTGGCGCGGGTGATGCGGCGCTCGCGGAGAAGTTCGCTGCCGTCCGGTGCCTGCCAGCTGAGTTCCTGGTGCAGGCTGGTGCCGCCCGGTGATACGGGCTCGAACGGCGCTAGCCCTGGTGTCGCGGAGAGCTGCACGATCCTGCCGTGGTCCGGGCGTTCCTCGTACCGTCCGGCGGCGCGGGTGTAGGTTTTGCCGCCCCAAAAGTTCGTGCCGTTCACATCCTGCAGGGCGATGCCGGCTCCCAGGTGCCAGGGGTGGTCCGCAGGCAGGTGGTCCGTGACGGTGACGCCGCCGAGCGAACGCACCGGGTGCAGGTAGGGGCGCGGTGAGAGCCGTGCCGCGATGGCTGTCCCGTCGCAGACGGTAGCGAGCGGCTGGGTGCCGCTTTGCACGCCGGCTGCCGTGTCGCCGTCGTGCACTGAAAGCGATAAGGCGTCCGCTTGGCCCCCCGCTGGCCGCGCCCAGGGCAGGCCGAGTTCGCTGAAGGTGGCGTGCGCCGCCGTCGCGCGTTCCAGGGCATCTTCGATGCCGGTGATCACCGCGTGCGCGGAGTCGCCGTCGCCTACCCAGTCGACATGCCCCTCAGCGACGAGCGCCGGCGGCTCGGCCGTGCGGATCGCTTCGAGCACGCGCATGAAGGCGCCGCTGTCCGCGAGGGAGCTGATCAGGGGAGCGCCGCCGGACTGGTGCGGCGAGTGGCGGTGCCGCAGGTGGTCCAGCAGGTTCTCGGTGAGGTCGTCCCGGCCGAAGACCTCATGGCGCTCGCCGGCGGCAGTGCTGACGCTGAGGCGGTCTTCGGTGTAGTGGAACACGGCGGTGCCTTCGCTACCCTGCAGCGTGACATAGGGTTCCACGGATTCGGTGGCGCACAGGGTCAGGGCGCACGTGATGGGAAGGCCGGAGGCGGTGCGGACCCGGATGACGGAAGTGTCGTCGGATTCGATGTCGTTGGCGCGGTAGAGGTCCGTTTCCACCGACGCGAGATCATCCACGGTCCGCGCGCCGGCGATCCGCAGGGCAGTGGCGATGGCGTGTGCCAGCGGGTTCGTGGCCACGCCGTCCACCACGTCGACGCCGTCCAGGCTTCGTTTGCCCGCCCAGCGGGACCGCTTGTAGTAGGCGCGGTCGCGTACCCAGCGTCCGGTGGCGGCAACCCCCAGGAGGGAGCCGATTTCGCCGCCCGCGAGCAGTTCCTCGATGGCCTGGAGGGCATGCGAGCCCAGGCTCTGGAAACCGACCTGGACACTTCGCCCGGCCGCCGCGGCGGCGTCCTGCAGGCGGTTGAAGTCGGCCAGGGAAGCGACCGGGGGCTTCTCCAGGTAAAGGTCGGCGTAGGGGAGGGCAGTGAGCGCCAGGGGTGCGTGCGTCTGGATGGGCGTGGCCACAATGACCACGTCCAGGGCAGGGGTTGCCGCCAGGAGTTCGTCAAGGGTGCCGAACACCGCGGTTTCGGGAGGGAGCGCGCCGGGGGCCGGGGGATTGGGGTCTGCCACAGCTACGAGCGTCACGGCCCCGCTTGCCTGGAGCCTTTCCAGGTTGCGGAGGTGGTGGGTGCCGAAACCATGGACCCCCACGAGTGCCACCCTGGCTGCGGCGGGGGTGACCTTCCGTTCCGAGGCGGGGATGGCGCGTTCTTCCGGGACGGGCGTGGACAGGGTGCCCATGGCTCTCCTCTTCTGTCCCCGGGACTTCTCTTTCCCAGGGCCGGGTCTGACATCGGTGTCGGTGTGAAATTGGCCCTGCGGAACATTGCCGGACAGGTCCGGCTACCGAGCCATCAGCCTTAGGCCGTCCGGCCAGCCGGGGATCCGGTAAGCGCTTTCCAGATTACTGCTGCCGACGGTCTAACGCCACCCGTTGGCTGTAACGATTCAAATCCGGCCTTGTCCCCCACTGCGAAAGCCTCTTGATTTTGCAGAAACTGCTTCGCACGTGACGTGGACCACTCCGACCCCCGTTTCTGGAACGATCACGGTGGAGAAAATCTAGCCCTCGCCGCAGGGCCAGGCTCCTCTTGTCCGGCGCCGGCTCAATACCCGGTGGGTATCCGCGGGGTATAAGCCCCCTCCAGCTGGTGCACCTGATCGTCCTTGAGCCGGATGTCGAGCGCGGCAGCGGCATCGCTAAGGTGGCGGGTCTTGGTGGCTCCCACGATGGGGGCAGCCACGGTCGGGTTGCGGAGCACCCATGCCAGAGCCACCTGGGCCATGGGCACCCCAAGGTCCTGGGCCACCTGCTGCACGGCCCCGGCGATGGGCTGGTCATCATCACTGAAGAAGCGGCGCTGCATGGGATCGGTATCTGCGCGTTTGGTGTGTTCGCCCCACGGCCTGGTGAGCCGTCCCTTGGCGAGGGGGCTCCAGGGGATGCTGCCCACGCCCTGGTCCGCCAGGAGCGCGAACATTTCGCGTTCCTCCTCCCGTTGCATGAGGCTGTACTGGTTTTGCATCGAGACAAACCTGGTCCAGCCGTGCAGGCTGGCTGTGTGCTGCATCTTCGCGAACTGCCACGCCCACATCGACGAAGCCCCGATGTACCGCGCCTTGCCCGCCTTCACCACATCGTTGAGGGCCTCCATCGTTTCCTCGACCGGCACCTCGGGATCGAAGCGATGGATCTGGTAAAGGTCCACGTAGTCCGTCCCGAGCCGGGACAACGACGCATCCACCTGTTCCATGATGGCTTTGCGGGACAGGCCGGACCCGCCCGGGCCGTCGTGCATCTTGAAGTGCACCTTGGTGGCGAGCACCACGTCCTCACGGCGGGTGTATTTCCTGATGGCGCGCCCGACGATCTCTTCGGAGCTGCCGAAGCCGTAGACGTTGGCGGTGTCCCAGAATGTAATGCCCAGCTCCACTGCCTGACGGAAGACCGGCTCGGCTTCGTCGTCGCCGAGTGCCCATTCGTTGAAACCCTGGGACGTGTCGCCGAAACTCATGCAGCCCAGGGCGATGCGGCTGACCTTCAGGCCCGACAGGCCAAGTCGTGTGTACTCCATGCCTCAGCCCTCGATGCCCGTGCTGAGGCTCAGGTCCCGCCACTGGTCCAGTTCCGCGCGCTCCGCCTCGGCCACGGCGGCAAAGGCGCTGAACGCGTCTCTGCCGAGAACCATCAGCGACGGCGGGTTCGCGCTTTCGGCGATCGCCAGGATGGCGTCCGCCGCCTTCGCGGGATCACCCGGCTGGGTGCCGTGGACCGTGTCGTTCTCCTTGCGCCGTTTCCCGGCCGTCTCCGCGTAGTCCTCGATCGCCGTCGCGGACTGCGTGAGGGAGCGGCCGGCGAAGTCGGTGCGGAAGGCTCCGGGCTCGATGACGGTCACGTTGATGCCCAGCGGCTGCAGCTCCTTGTGGAGGGAACCGGACAGGCCCTCCAGAGCTACCTTGGTGGCCGAATAATAGCCGGACCCGGCCGGTTTGATCCGGGCTCCGATGGAGGAGATGTTGAGGATAGACCCTGCCCGCTTGGCACGCATGTCAGGGAGGACTGCCTTGATCATGTCGACGGCGCCGAAAACGTTCGTGTCGAACAACTGCCGGATGTCGGCGTCGTCCGCTTCTTCCACCGCGGCGCGGTAGCCGTAGCCGGCATTGTTGACGAGGACGTCGACGCCTCCGAAGCGCGTCCGGGCCTGCTGCACCACCGAGCTGATCTGTTCCGGGTCGGTGACGTCGAGGGGGAGGGCCAGCGCCGTGTCAGGGTACGTGGCCGCGAGGTCCTCCAGCGTGGCGGCGTTCCGGGCGGTGACGACGGCGTTGTGGCCGCGGGCGAGCACTGCCCGGGCGAGGGCGCGGCCGAGCCCGGTGGAGCATCCTACGTACTCCCAGTACCTCCCGCCCGGGTCAGGCAGCGTTGGCGGCCTGGGGACCGGCAGTGCTTTGGCGCACCACAAGCTCCGGTGTGAAGATCACGGCCCGGTGCGTGGGCTTGTCGGATTCCAGTTCCTCCGCCAGCAGCTCGATGGCAGTCCGTCCGAGCGCTTCCGTGGGCTGGCGGATCGAGGACAGCGGCACGACGGCGGACACGGCGAAATCGATGTCGTCGTAGCCGATCAGGGCGATGTCCTCCGGAATCCGCAGCGTGCGCAGCATGGTGAGGGACTGCATCACGCCGAGGGCCAGCAGGTCGTTGGCGCAAAACACGCCGTCCGGAAGTTCCCCGGCGCTGCGGCGGGCCAGCTGGTCACCCGCACCGCGGCCCGCCAAGACCGTTTGCCCTGCGGAATCCAGCACCTCCAATGAAGCGTCCGGAACTTCGGCGACGGCGCGCTGCGCTCCCTGGAGGCGGTCGGCCACCTGGCGTATCGACGTCGGGCCTCCCACAAAAGCCAGCCGACGGCGGCCGATGTCCAGCAGGTGCCGCGCCGCAAGGTAACCGCCGGCGTCGTCGTCAACGGAAACTGAACTGTACTTGGCCTCGTCGGCCAGCCGGTCCACCAGGACGGTGGGCACGCCGCGTTCGCGCAGCTGGTCAAGGCGCTCGGTGACGTCGCCCACTGGCGAGATCAGCAGTCCCTGGACCCGCTGCTCCTGGAACAGGTCGATGTAGTTCGACTCGCGTCCGGCATCGTGCCCGCTGTCCCCGAGCAGGACGGCGCTTCCCTGCAGGGCGGCAGCATCCTCGGCGGCGCGGACCACTGAGGTGAAGAAGGGGTTGCCGACGTCGAGGACGATGAGGCCGATGGTGCGGCTGTGGCCGGCGCGGAGCTGGCGGGCGGCGTCGTTGCGTACGAAACCAAGCTCGTCGATGGCCTGCAGAACCCGGTCCTTGGTCCGCTGCGAAACCCGGTCCGGGTAGTTCAGGACATTGGATACTGTTCCCACCGCCACGCGGGCATGGTTCGCAACATCCTTGATGCTGGCTGACCGTGACATGTTTCTCCAAGCTCTCTCGTACGGGGCGGCGGTGCAACCGCCTGGATGAAACCCCCGGCCCAATTGTCCGCGCCCGGTGCGCTTTCCCTGGCGAGCGAAACGGCAACCGCCGGATAAAGCGTTTTCATCCACTGACAATTGCTTGACACCCGCTCGACTTCAAGAGTACTTTGAATCGTAACAATGAAACGATTCAAAGAATCGGAAACTCAGGAGAGTCGCAGATGAGGGTGTGTTTTCGCTCCTCGGTCCAACCAGGACTGATCGATGAGTACAGGCGCCGGCACGCCGCCGTCTGGCCGGACATGCTCCGAGCCCTGAAGGATGCGGGCTGGCAAAACTACTCCCTCTTCCTGGGTGCTGACGGGCTGCTGGTGGGCTACGTGGAATGCGACGACTTTGACGCCGTCAGGGCCCGGATGGCGCTCACCGAAGTCAACGCCCGCTGGCAGGCGGAGATGGCCGCGTTGTTCGACAACACGGACCAGGCACCCGACGAAGGGTTCCTGGTCCTCGAAGAAGTCTTCAATCTTGACGATCAGCTTGCGACGGCGGAGTCCACGGCGAGCTGAGTCACCCAGGCTCCGGCAGCGGGGCCGCAGCACCACCCACCCATACTTCAGCAACACAAGACCGGAAAGAACCATCATGAATGACGTAGCAACGGCGCTGGGCAGGCTCGAGGAGCTTGCCATCGAAGTACCTTCCTGGGCCTATGGAAATTCGGGCACGCGCTTCAAGGTGTTTGGCACGCCGGGCACTCCGCGGACGGTGCAGGAGAAGATTGCGGACGCCGCGAAAGTGCACGAACTCACGGGCCTGGCGCCCACCGTTGCACTGCACATTCCCTGGGACAAGGTGGACGACTACGCGGCACTGCGCGAGTACGCGGCGGGCCTGGGCGTGGGGCTGGGCACCGTCAACTCGAACACCTTCCAGGATGACGAGTACAAGTTCGGATCCCTGACGTCCTCGAACGAGTCCGTCCGCCGCCGGGCCATCGATCACCACCTGAACTGCATCGACATCATGCACGCCACCGGTTCCCGTGACCTGAAGATCTGGCTGGCTGACGGCACCAACTACCCGGGCCAGGATGATATCCGCGGCCGTCAGGACCGCCTGGCGGAGTCCCTGCAGGAGATCTATGCCGGCCTGGGCGGGGAGCAGCGCCTGGTGCTGGAGTACAAGTTCTTTGAGCCGGCTTTCTACCACACCGATGTTCCGGACTGGGGTACGTCCTACGCCCAGACCCTGGCGCTGGGGGAGAAGGCGTTTGTCTGCCTGGACACCGGCCACCATGCTCCGGGCACGAATATCGAGTTCATCGTGATGCAGCTGCTGCGCCTGGGCAAGCTGGGTTCCTTCGACTTCAACTCCCGCTTCTACGCCGATGATGACCTGATCGTGGGCGCGGCGGATCCGTTCCAGCTGTTCCGCATCATGTACGAGGTGATCCGCGGCGGCGGCTTCGGCAGGGAGTCCGGCGTGGCGCTCATGCTGGACCAGTGCCACAACCTGGAGGAGAAGATCCCGGGCCAGATCCGCTCGGTGCTCAACGTCCAGGAAATGACGGCGCGTGCCCTGATGGTGGACACTGCGGCCCTGGGCGAGGCCCAGCGATCCGGGGATGTCCTGGCCGCTAATGCGGTCTTCAACGACGCGTTCTACACGGACGTCCGTCCTGCGCTGGCGCAATGGCGTGAATCCCGCGGCCTGCCCGCGGACCCGATGGCCGCCTTCAAAGCGAGCGGCTACCAAAAGAAAATCAACGAGGACCGCGTGGGCGGCCAGCAAGCCGGATGGGGCGCTTAAAAGATGAATGTAACGACTGTGCATGACGCCGTCCGGGACCTGATTTCCCGTTCCAACCGCCTCGGCGCGGACAAGCGGAACACCAACTACGCCGGCGGCAACACCTCGGCCAAGGGCACCGCAAAGGATCCGGTCACGGGCGAGGATGTCCAGCTCCTCTGGGTCAAAGGCTCCGGCGGTGACCTCGGCACCCTGAAGGCTGAGAACCTGGCCGTGCTGCGCCTGGACCGGCTCCAGGCCCTGAAGAACGTCTACCCCGGGGTGGACCGCGAAGACGAAATGGTGGCTGCTTTTGATTACTGCCTGCACGGCAAGGGCGGCGCCGCCCCGTCGATCGATACCGCCATGCACGGGCTCGTGGACGCCGCGCACGTGGACCACCTGCACCCGGACTCCGGCATCGCGATTGCCACGGCCGTGGACGGGGAGGCACTGACCACCAAGATCTTCGGTGACAAAGTGGTTTGGGTTCCCTGGCGCCGGCCCGGGTTCCAGCTGGGCCTGGACATCGCGGCGATCAAGGACGCCAACCCGCAGGCCGTCGGCACCATCCTCGGCGGCCACGGCATCACCGCCTGGGGCGCCACCAGCGAAGAGGCCGAAGCCAACTCGCTCTGGATCATCGACCAGGCCGAAAAGTTCATCGCTGAAAACGGCCGTCCGCAGCCCTTCGGCCCGAAGCTGCCCGGCTACGCCGCGCTGCCGGAGGCCGAGCGCCGTGCGAAGGCCGCGGCGCTGGCGCCGGTGATCCGCGGGCTGGCGTCCACGGACAAACCGCAGCTGGGGCACTTCAGCGATGACGCCGTCGTGCTTGATTTCCTGGAAGCCGCCGAGCACCCGCGCCTCGGTGCCCTGGGCACGTCCTGCCCGGACCACTTCCTGCGCACCAAGGTCAAGCCGCTCATCCTGGACCTGCCCGCGGACGCGTCCGTTGAGGACTCCATCGCCCGGCTGCAGGAACTCCACACGGCCTACCGCGAGGACTACCAGGCCTACTACGACCGCCACGCAACGCCGGACAGCCCGGCACTGCGCGGCGCGGACCCGGCCATCGTGCTGGTCCCGGGCGTGGGCATGTTCTCCTTCGGCGCGAACAAGCAGACCGCCCGGGTCGCAGGCGAGTTCTATATCAACGCCATCAACGTGATGCGAGGCGCCGAGGCGGTCTCCACGTACGCCCCGATCGAGGAATCCGAGAAGTTCCGGATCGAGTACTGGGCGCTGGAGGAAGCCAAGCTCGCCCGGCTGCCGAAGCCGAAGTCCCACGCCACCCGCATCGCCCTGGTCACCGGCGCAGCGTCCGGGATCGGCAAGGCCATCGCCACCCGCCTCGCCGCCGAAGGCGCCTGCGTCGTCATTGCGGACCTGAACCTGGAGAACGCGCAGGCCGTCGCCGCGGAACTCGGCGGGCCGGACGCAGCCATCGGTGTGCAGGCGGACGTGACCGACGAAGCGCAGATCGCCGCCGCCGTCCAGGAAGCCGTGCTGGCCTTCGGCGGGCTGGACCTGGTGGTCAACAACGCCGGTCTCTCCATCTCCAAGCCGCTGCTGGAAACCACCGAGAAGGACTGGGACCTGCAGCACAACGTCATGGCCAAGGGCTCCTTCCTGGTGGCCAAGGCCGCGGCGAAGGTCATGATTGACCAGGACATGGGCGGGGACATCATCTACATCTCCTCCAAGAACTCCGTCTTCGCCGGCCCGAACAACATCGCCTACTCCGCCACCAAGGCAGACCAGGCCCACCAGGTCCGGCTCCTCGCAGCCGAACTGGGCGAATACGGCATCCGCGTCAACGGCATCAACCCCGACGGCGTGGTCCGCGGCTCCGGAATCTTCGCCGGCGGCTGGGGCGCCAAGCGCGCCGCGGTCTACGGCGTGGATGAGCAGGAGCTGGGCAAGTACTACGCCCAGCGCACGCTGCTCAAGCGCGAAGTGCTGCCCGAGCACGTGGCCAACGCCGCTGCCGTGCTCACCAGCGCCGAACTGTCCCACACCACCGGCCTCCACATCCCCGTGGACGCCGGTGTGGCCGCAGCCTTCCTGCGATGAGCACGTCGCTTAGCGGTGTCGACGGCGCTGATTCTGCCTCCAGCGTTTTTGCCGCCGTCGACATCGGCGCCTCCTCCGGCCGGGTCATCCTGGGCCGGCTTGCAGACCGCAGCGCAGGGTCGGGAGTGACGCTGGAAACGGTGCACCGTTTCCCCAACGGCGTGGTGGAGTCCGACGGCGGCCTGCGCTGGGATTTCGACGCGCTTTTCGCGGAGGTGCTCACCGGCCTCGCTGCCGCGGCCCGCGCCGCCGCCGAACGCGGCGAAACGATCAGCAGCATCGGGATCGACACCTGGGCGGTGGATTACGGCCTGGTCAACGCTGCCGGGCAACTCATGGCGCAGCCCTTCAGCTACCGCGATGACCGCAGCCGCGCCGCCGTCGCCCGGGTCCACCAGAAACTGGACCCGGCCCGGCTCTACGCCACCACCGGGCTGCAGTTCCTGCAGTTCAACACCCTCTACCAGCTGGCCAGCGAACAGGACCTGGACGGGCTGCAGGCCCTGCTCATCCCGGACCTGATCGCGTTCCTGCTCACCGGGCAGCGCCACACCGAGGCCACCAACGCCTCCACCACCGGTCTCTTCGACGCCGTGGCGGGGGAGTGGGCCACCGAATTCCTGGCGGCCCTGGACCTGCCCAAAAAGCTGTTCCCGCCGCTGGTCCAGCCCGGCGAAACCGTCGGCACCCTGCTGCCGGGAATCGCCGCCCGCACCGGACTGGACCAGGCAACAAAGGTGGTGGCCGTCGGCTCGCACGACACCGCCTCCGCCGTCGCGGCCGTCCCGTCGGCGGCAGCTGCCACCGGCGCAACCGGCGCCGGGGACGGGAACTTCGCCTACATCTCCTCGGGGACCTGGTCCCTCGTGGGGGTGGAGCTGAGCCACCCCGTGCTCACCGAAGCCAGCCGGCAGGCGAACTTCACCAACGAACGCGGCGTGGACGGCACCATCCGGTACCTCCGCAACGTCGGCGGGCTCTGGCTGCTCAGCGAATGCCAACGCACCTGGGCGCAGCAGGGATACACGGCGACACTGGACGAACTGCTCACCGCGGCCGCTGCCGTGCCGTTCGGCGGGCCGCAGATCAACGCCGACGATCCCTACTTCATCGCCCCGGACAACATGCCCGAACGCATCCGCGCCGCCGTCCGCAACACCGGCGCCGTCCTCACGGACAGCCCGGCGGCGATCACCCGCTGCATCCTGGACAGCCTCGCCGCCGGCTACGCCCGAACCATCGCCGACGCCGAACGCCTCGCGGACGTCCCCGTGGACGTGGTGCACATTGTGGGCGGCGGCTCGCAGAACCGGCTCCTCTGCCAGCTCACCGCCGACGCCACCGGCAAACGCGTGATCGCCGGACCCGTCGAGGCCACCGCACTCGGAAACGTGCTGGTCCAGGCCCGGGCAGCAGGTATGGCCACCGGAGGCCTCGCCGAGCTGCGGGCCCTGGTTCGCTGCTCGCAGCCCCTGGAAAGCTACCAGTCGGCGCTCGTCTGAGCTGAACCACGTCCCGGAACGCTGCCCCTGACTGACACGATCACACAACACCCAATAGCCCGTTCACAGAACCGGAATCCGATGCCCCTCTTCGACCTACCGCTTGAGCAGCTCCGAAACTACACGTCCGGCGTCACCGCCCCGGCGGACCTTGACGCCTTCTGGGACCGCACCATCAGTGAGGCCCGGGAGTACCCGCTGGACGCAGTGTTTGAGCCCGTGGACAACTGCCTGACGGTAATCGATACGTTCGACGTCACGTTCGCCGGCTTCGGCGGTTCCCCGGTGAAGGGCTGGCTGCACCTGCCGGCGAACCGTTCATCCGACGAGCCGCTTCCCGCCGTCGTGCAGTACGCGGGCTATTCGGGCGGGCGCGGGCTGTGCAACCAGGACACCAAATGGGCGCAGGCAGGGTACGCGCACTTCATCATGGACACGCGGGGGCAGGGGTACGGCGGACTGCTGGGGCACACTGCTGACCCGCACCCGTCCGCGGGCGGCGTGGCGCACGCGGGACTGATGACCCGCGGCGCCGGAAGCCGCGATGACTATTACTACCGGCGGGTCTACGTGGACGCCTTCCGTGCGGTGGAAGCCGCGCAGGCTCATCCCGCCGTCGATCCTTCCCGGGTGGTGGTGGCAGGCGTCAGCCAGGGCGGCGGCATCAGTGTTGCCGTGGCCGGGCTCGCGGCCGGAAGGCTCGACGGCGTGGTCGCCGCGCTGCCGGACGTCCCGTTCCTGCAGGACTTCCCCCGCGCCATCGACATCACGCCGCGCGGACCCTATCCGGAGATTGCCTCGTTCCTGGCCCGCCACCGCGACCGTTACGAGGCGGTCCTCGCCGTGCTCAACTACTTCGACGGCGTCAACCTGGGCCGGGCGGCAACCGCGCCGGCGCTGTTCTCTGCGGCGCAGGCGGACGACATCTGCCCGCCGTCCACCGTCTTTGCCAGCTTCAACGCCTACGGAACTGGCGCTGGAAAGGAGGCTCCGGCCAAGGACATCGAGGTGTACCGCTTCAACAACCATGAGGGCGGCCAGGAACACCAGTGGAACCGGCAGCTGCAATACCTGCGCAAGCTGCTCGGCTGAGGTCCCACTTTCCCCGTCCACCCAACTGACCCGCACTTAACGCTCCGAAATCGCGTTTTCGGAGCGTTAACTGACAGTCAGTTGGGGGATGGTCGCGCGCTTAGGCCCCGCAATATGAGGTCGCGAAATGAGCGTGAATTTGCGGGCCCGGCCTCCTGCGGTTATGGTCTTGGCTATGACTAACCGTTGGTATGCGTATTTTTCGTTGGCTCTGGAGGGGCCCGCGTCTAACTGACACGCATCCAACTTACCTTCAGAGCCAACAGGGCAGAGATCATTCTCTGCCCTTCGCCATTTCTCCGGCGGGTTCTGATCTGGGCCCGCTCCGCACCTTCCGGAACAGGACCCGCACCCATGAGCACCGCAGCAGCCACCGAAACACAGCATTCCACATCCAACCTGCGCGTCAGTGAATTCCAGCCGCTGCCGTCTCCCCAGGACATGATCGCGGAACTGCCGCTTGACTCCCGGGTGGCGGACATCGTCGAACGCGGCCGGGACGAAGTCCGGGCCATCATGGACGGCGTGGACGACCGCCTGCTGGTGATCGTTGGCCCCTGCTCGATCCACGACCCCAAGGCCGGCCTGGAATACGCCCGCCGGCTGGTGAGCCAGGCGGAGAAGCACAAGGAAGACCTGCTGGTGGTCATGCGGACCTACTTCGAGAAGCCCCGCACCACGGTGGGGTGGAAGGGCCTTATCAACGATCCCCGCCTGGACGGCAGCCACGACATTGCCACCGGCCTGCGGGCTGCCCGCCAGTTCCTGAAGCAGGTCACCTCGCTGGGCCTTCCCACAGCCACGGAGTTCCTGGAGCCCATCAGCCCCCAGTACATGGCTGACCTTGTCTCCTGGGGCGCCATCGGTGCGCGCACCACGGAGAGCCAGATCCACCGCCAGCTGGCGTCCGGGCTGTCCATGCCCATCGGGTTCAAGAACGGGACCGACGGCGACCTCCAGGTCGCTGTAGATGCCTGTAGCGCCGCCGCGGCCGCCCAGGCATTCCTCGGGATCGACGGTGACGGCCGGGCCGCGCTCGTTGCCACGGCAGGCAACCCGGACACCCACGTGATCCTTCGCGGCGGCCGCAAGGGCCCCAACTACTCCGCGGCGGACGTCGAAGCGGCGTCGGCAAAAATGGCAGCCAAGCAGCTCAACCCCAGGCTCATTGTGGACGCAAGCCATGCCAACAGCGGCAAGAGCCACCACCGCCAGGCCGAGGTTACCCTGGAAATCGGCGCCCAGCTCGAGGACGGCGGAGCAGCAGCCTCGGCCATTGCCGGGGTCATGCTGGAGAGCTTCCTGGTGGGCGGGGCACAGAACCTGGATGTGGCCGAGCACGCCGCCGGCACCGACCAGTTGGTTTACGGCCAGAGCGTGACGGATGCCTGCATGGAGTGGGATGTGACGGCGTCGGTTCTGGACCAGCTGGCAGCGTCCGCCCGGAAGCGCCGGGGCGCCCTGGAGGGCTGAATTTGTCCGAAGGTTCATCGGAAACTGGTTACGCCGAATGACTTTCACTATGGCACCATCAGCCACTAGAGTAACTAGCACAGGGTAGGTTGATGGCTCAGCATCGGCACACCGCAATGGGGTTTCAATGGGGTTGCCTTTATCAGCTGTCAACAAAGGAATAAGGGAAATGTCCGCAGAGTCGAACTTCTCGAACGCTCAGTTCCTGACTGTGGCCGAAGTGGCCGAGCGCATGCGCGTTTCCAAAATGACCGTGTATCGCCTTGTTCATTCCGGAGAGATGCCTGCCGTCCGTTTCGGCCGGTCCTTCCGGGTGCCGGAGGCCGCCGTCGAACAGTACGTCAAGGGTGCTGTTGTGGAAGGCCAGTCGGACACCGCATAAGCACCTTCGAAGCCGCCGCCGGGCCGCCGCCAAGGTGCGCAGCCAGGCGGGCGGTCAGTGAGTGCGCCGGATAAGCGGTACCCTGTTAGGGAACGTTTTTCGTTATTGTAAGAATCTGTTTGTTGTTTAGTCTGTTGCCTAGTCCACGGACCTCTTCCATCAGACAGGTACTCCATCTAGTTTGTAAGGAACTTTCGTGGGTTCAGTTATTAAGAAGCGTCGCAAGCGTATGGCCAAGAAGAAGCACCGCAAGTTGCTTCGTAAGACCCGCCACCAGCGCCGTAACAAGAAGTAGAGATACTTCCTACAGCGTGAGATGCCCGTTGCCTTTGGCAGCGGGCATTTTTCTTTGCCGGGAAACCGCAGGCAGCAGCGCTCAGCGCGGGCGCTCAGCCGTTCAGCCCGGGACGCTACGCCCGGGGTCCGCGGATGCGGGCGAAGCCTTTCCAGAGGCCGTAGACGGCGCCGCCGGCGGTTGCCGCCTTGAGGCCGAGGGTTGCAGCGCGGCGGCCGGAGCGGAAGTCGTAGACCGGCCAGTTGTTTTCGCGCGCGTGGCGGCGGAGGCGGGCGTCGGGATTGATGGCCACGGGATGGCCCACCATGCTCAGCAGCGGAATGTCATTGTGGGAATCGCTGTAGGCCCAGCAGCGCTTCAGGTCCAGTCCCTCGGCATCCGCGATGCCCTGGACAGCCACCGCCTTGGCCTGGCCATGCAGGATGTCACCCACCAGCCGGCCGGTGTACGCGCCGTCCTTGATTTCGCCCACGGTCCCCAGGGCGCCGCTCAGGCCCAGCCGGGTGGAAATCACCGTGGCCACCTCGATGGGGGTCGCCGTCACCAGCCACACCATGCGGCCCACCCGGAGGTGCTGCTGGGCCAATGCCTTGGCGCCCGGCCAGATCCTGGACTCGATCATCTCATCGAAGACTTCTTCGCCGAGGGCTTTGATGTCTTCCACGGTGATGCCGGCTGCCAGCGTCAGGGCCGAATCGCGGACCGCGTGGACGTCGTCCATGTTCTCGCCGCGGAGGACGAACTTGAACTGCTTCCACGCCATCCCGGCCGCCTGTGGCAGCGTGAAGGCGCCCCGCTGGTGCATTTTCCGGGCCACGTGAAAGAGGCTGGCGCCCTTCATGAGGGTGTTGTCGACGTCGAAGAAAGCGGCCTCGCCGTGCTGCAACGCACCGGCCGGCTGCCGGATCACGGCGACGTACTTCTCCTCGGGCATGACTTGAGTCTAGTCAATGGGCAAGTCCACGCCGTCACGACCGTGCCGTCGCGGCGGGGCAGAAGCCCGGGCTACGGTTGATGCATGGCACATCCCGACGTCGTCCTCATCACCAAAGCTGACTGCCACCTCTGCGACGCGGCGCGCGACGCCGTCGGGCGGGTCACAGCCGCACTGGGACTTGAGTGGACCGAACAACTGGTGGATAACCAGCCGGAGCTCCGCGAACGTTACGCCGAAGAGATCCCCGTGGTTCTGGTGGACGGGATCCAGCGCGACTTCTGGAAGATCGACGAAACCCGCCTGGAACGGATCCTTCGCCAGGCCGTGGCCAAGTAACCGCGGCTACTCCTGCTTTGTTGGCATTGCGGACGGGGCTCTAGAGTGGACTCACAACGCGACGCAATGGAGCAGATAGTGACTTCGCTGGATTCATCCCCCGAGGCCGTCCACGGGGAAAGCGGAACTGCGGCCAAGCAGATTCCGCCCGCGGCCGTGGCCCGGCTGACCATTTATTTGCGCGCCCTCACCACAATGCTGGCCGAAGGCGTTGAACGCGTCTCCTCCGAATCCCTGGCCGAAGCCTCCGGCGTGAGCTCGTCCACCCTCCGCAAGGACCTCTCCCACGTCGGGTCCTACGGCACCCGCGGCGTCGGCTATGAAGTGCAGTACCTGAGCCGAAATATCTCCGCCGCGCTCGGGCTCACCCGGGACTGGAAAGTGGCCATCGTGGGCGCCGGCAACCTTGGCAAGGCCCTGGCGCGGTACGGCGGCTTTGAGTCGCGGGGATTCGATGTCGTGGCCATTTTCGACGCCGACCAGATGGTGGTGGGCAATGAGGTTGGCTGGCTGCGCGTCAGCGACGTCGCGGACCTGGAGACGGTGCTCCAGCGGACCGGCGCCAACATGGTGGTGCTCGCACTGCCTGCCGCCGTGGCACAGGGTGTGTGCGACCGCGTCATCGCCGCCGGAGTGCGGAGCATCCTCAGTTTCGCCCCGGTGATGCTGCAGGTGCCGCCGGGCGTCAACCTGCGCAAGGTGGACATGGCCACCGAGCTGCAGATCCTGGCCTACCACGCCCAGCGCACCCAGACCCCGGAGGACGGCGAGTAACCCCGCCGGTCCGGTGCTGTCCAGGCGCCGTCGTCCGCCTAGCCGTTAGCGGCCGTAGGAGTGGCCGGGCTGCGCATACGGGCTTGCGAACGGGTGGTACTTCCGGAAAAACGGCGCTGAGCCGGGGAGGTACAGGAGCACTATCGCGGCCACACCGGCCAGGATGGACGGTGTGCCCGGCCCGTTCTCAAAAATGCCCAGCAGGGAAAAGGCCGCGAAGATCGTGCCGAGAACACGGGCCCAGTTCCGGCCCTTCCGGATATTGAACGCCACCAGCGCGTACATCAGGACGCCGAAAGCGGCAATCAGCGCCACCATTCCCACGATGACGCCCTTGATCGCCTCGAAATCCACGTCGGCTCCGCTGGTTGCCAGCCTCGCTTCCATCTGGCGGCGCACAGCGGGGTCGTCGATGGAACCCATCGAGAAAAAGATCGAGCCCACCCAGAAGAGGCAGGCGAGGATCAGCAGCCAGAAGGAGGCGTTCACCAGCGGGGGAGCAGCCCGGCCCGAGTTCCCCTGCTGCGGCAGTTCGGAGGGGTAGGCCAGGTACTGCGGCTGCGCGTACTGCTGGGGCTGTACATACTGCGGCTGCGCGTACTGGGGTGCCTGCGCGTTCTGCGGCTGGCCATATTGCGGTGCCTGGCCGTACTGCGGCTGCCCGTACTGGGGTGCCTGGCCAGATTGCGGCGCCTGCGCGTACTGCGCCGGCTGCTGGCCGTACTGACCGCCGGAGGCGGAATCGTTGGGCTGCGACGGCGGGAGGGGCGGGATGCTCATTAGTGATCCTTTGCAACTCGATTACTCTGTAATCTCTTCGGGGATCAGCCACATCATCCTGCCCCCAGTGTGATTTTGGTAACACGGTACCGCCTGCGGGGGTCTTCTGGGCAGGGTTTGCAGCTCAATTTCGGCTCAAGAGATTGCCGGGCAGACGCAAAGGGCGCGGACTCCGGAGGCGGGCGACTGAATTCGCCCGGCCATCCAAAGTCCACGCCCTCTGGCTGTGGAAACGCCGATGCTTCGGTTTGGTGCTGCGTCTGCCGGCCGGACTAGCGGCCGTAGGGGTTGCCCGGCTGGGAGTAGGGACCCCCGAAAGGCTGCTGCTTCTGGAAGTAAGGTGCGGACGCCGGGAGGTACAGCATCACGATCGCCGCGATGCCCAGCAGGCCCGAGAGGGTTCCGAGGCTGAGCGGGAACAGGCTGAAGATCGACAGGGCGGCCAGGACGGTGCCCAGGATGCGCGCCCAGTTCTTGCCCTTGCGCACGTTGAACGCAACCAATGCGTACAGGCCTGCGCCGATGAGGCCCACCACCACCATCATGCCGATGATCAGGCCCTTGATCGACTCGAAGTCCACGTCCGCGCCGCTGGTCCGCATCTGATCCTCGAACGTGCTGCGCATGGCCGGATCATCGAGTGCGGGAATGGCGATCAGCAGGGAGACCAACCACAAGACGCCCGCCGCAATGATCATCCAGAACGCGTTGTTGACCATTTTCGGCACACCGCCGGCTGCGACACCCTGCGGCTGCTCGGACGGGTACTGGGCGTACGGGGACTGGCCGTACTGCTGCGGCGCCTGCCCGTAAGGCTGCTGCGACTGCCCGTACGGCTGCTGCCCGTACTGCGGCGCGGCAGGAGGCTGCTGCCCGTACTGCGGCTGCCCGTACTGGGGAGCGTTCTGGCCGTATTGCGGTGCGGCCGGGGGCTGCTGGCCGTACTGCGGTGCGTTCTGGCCGTACTGGGGAGCCGCGGGGGACTGCTGGCCGTACTGCGGAGCGTTCTCCCCGTACTGCGGTGCGTTCTGCCCGTACTGCGGGGCATCGGGGACGGGCTTGCCGTTTTCAGGTTCGTTCGGGCCGGCCGGGTTTGCTGGAGGGGTGCTCATAGTTGGTCCTTTGCGGGTCGACTACTGATTAATCAGGTACCGGGATCAGTAACGGTTCCCTGCCCCCAGCATGGTTTGGTTCAACCGTACCGCGCTCCGGCCGCCCGGTGGATCATTCGGAAGAGGTATTCTGACCGGTCGAGTCAGGCGGCCACATCGGATAGGGATCCGGCGCCGAATCATGTGCATTAAACACAGCGCCCCGCTCCGTCGCAGGGACGGAGCGGGGCGCTGTGGCGGTGCAGTATCTACCGGTTGCTACAAGGCAGGTAATTAGGCAGCGGGGGCGATGAACGCGAGCTCGAGGTTGATGGCAACCTTGTCGCTGACCAGCACGCCGCCGGCTTCGAGGACGGCGTTCCAGGTCAGGCCGAAGTCCTTGCGGCTGATGGTGGTTTCTGCCGTGAGGCCGGCGCGGGTGTTGCCGAAGGGATCGACAGCCACGCCGTGGAGCTCGGTCTCAAGGGCCACCGGGCGGGTGACGCCCTTGATGGTGAGGTCGCCCTGGAGTTCGTAGGCGTCGCCCTTGGGGACGATCGCATTGGAGACGAAGGAGATCTCCGGGAACTTCTCGACGTCGAAGAAGTCTTCGCCGCGGACGTGGCCGTCGCGGTTGACGTCGCCCGAGTCAAAGCTGGCGGTCTGGATGGTGGCGTTGACCTTGGAGTCGGCAACGTTCTGGGCGAGGTCCAGCGTGGCTACGGCGTCCGTGAACTGGCCGCGGACCTTGCTGATGCCTGCGTGGCGGACGGTGAACCCGATTTCGCTGTGCGAGTTGTCGAGGGTCCAGGTGCCGGTGGTGATGTTGGCGGGCAGTGCCATGGTGTTGCTCCTTGTTTTCTGTGGTGGAAAGTCTCTTGCGAAGGACATCTGATCGCCAGCCAAAACTTCCTTGGTTGAAGTCTCAACTAACTGCTTCACCCAGTATAAACATGCATTTGCATCTTTTATTCCAACTCCGGGGAACATTTCTCCAAACTTCTGAGTTCTACTTCCTGTAGAAGATTTCAGATCGCCCGACATCTTTGAGAAACTGGTAGACATGCCCCAAGCCACTGTTCATCTTCTTCGCCATGGCGAGGTCCACAATCCGGACGGCATCCTCTATGGACGGCTGCCGGAATTCCACCTCTCCGACCTCGGACAGCAGATGGCCAAGACGCTCGCCGTGCACTTCAGCGACCGCGCTGCGCAAGGGGCGAACATTGTGCACCTGGT
Source organism: Arthrobacter oryzae (assembly GCF_037911235.1). Taxonomy (GTDB): domain Bacteria; phylum Actinomycetota; class Actinomycetes; order Actinomycetales; family Micrococcaceae; genus Arthrobacter; species Arthrobacter oryzae_E. Next base: position 42,390 of record NZ_JBBLYW010000023.1, on the reverse strand, counting down.
GGCGTCACCACTCACCCGCGCCCAGGAAACCGCCCTCCCCATCTCCGAAGCGCTGAACCTCGAAATCAATACCGAGGCGCGCATCATCGAAGCCGGGAACCACTTTGAAGGCCTCCGGGTCAACAAGGCTGAACTCCTCAAGCCCAAGCACTGGCCGCACCTGCGCAACCCGTTCGTTCCCTCCTGGGGCGAGCCGTACAAGGCCCAGGCGGCCCGCGTTATCGCAGCAGTGCAGGACGCACGCCTCCGAGCCATTGAGCTGGGCGGCGATCACGCCGAAGCCATCCTGGTCAGCCACCAGCTGCCCATCTGGTCCACCCGCCTGAGCGCCGAAGGCAAGCCCCTCTGGCACGATCCGCGCAAGCGCGAATGCACGCTCACGTCCATCACGTCGCTGGTGTTCGACGACGACGGCGCCGTCCTGCGCGTTGAGTACAGCGAGCCTGCCGCCGCACTTTTGCCTGGCGCATCGAACACTCCGGGGGCCTGAACGTGGCCGGATTCAAATTCAACAAGGCAGCCAGCGCACGAAATGACATGACGAACGCTGCGTCCCGCCGCAGTGTCCTCGCAGCAGGCGGCCTGGGGCTGGCCGCCCTCACCCTGGGACTGTCCGCGTGCGCCCAGGAGGACGCCCTGGCCAAACAGGCCAGGGCAGGGGACAACAAGAACTACGTGGCCGGGGACGGATCCGTTACCGAATTCGCCGCTGCCGACCGGAAATCCGCCGTCACCATCAAGGGGACCCTGTTCGACGGCACCACCGTGGAGCCGGCTGACTTTGTCGGCAAAGTCACGGTGCTCAACTTCTGGTTCGCTGCCTGCGCGCCGTGCCGCGTCGAGGCCCCGTCACTCGAAGCCCTGCACCAGGAGTTCAAGGAGCAGGGCGTGCAGTTCTACGGCGTGAACCTCCGCGATGAAAAGGCCGCCGCCGAGGCGTTCGACAAGACCTTCAACCTGACCTACCCCAGCTTCCATGACAAGGACGGCGGCGTGCTCCTGGCCGTCTCCGGGCTGGTCCCCCCGGGCGCCGTGCCCACCACGCTGGTGCTGGACAAGCAGGGCAGGGTAGCCTCCCGCGTCCTGGGCGAAATCCAAAAGGGCACGCTCAAAGCCCTCATAGCCGCCGCCGTGGCAGAGTAGCGGCGCCCCCACCGTGAACAGCCCCTTCGCCGAAGCCATCCTGAACGGTTCCCTGCTGCTCGCCATACCCGTGGCGCTGCTCGCCGGACTCGTGTCCTTCCTCTCGCCGTGCGTCCTGCCCCTGGTGCCCGGATACCTGGGCTATGTCACCGGACTGACCGGCGTGGACCTGGAGAAGCAGAAGCGCGGCCGGATGCTTGCCGGAATCGGCCTGTTCGTGCTCGGTTTCTCCGTGATTTTTGTCCTGCTGGGCGGGGCTTTCGGCCAGCTGGGGTCCATGATCAGCGGCGGCCAGAACGCATGGATCACCCAGGTACTGGGCATCCTGGTAATCATCATGGGCGTAGTGTTCATGGGCGGATTCAGCTGGCTGCAGCGGGACGCCAAGATCCATGCCAAACCGCCGGCCGGGCTGTGGGGTGCACCGTTGCTGGGCATCACCTTCGGACTGGGGTGGGCGCCGTGCATCGGCCCCACCTACTCCGCCGTCCAGCTGTTGAGCATGTCCGGAGGGTCCTCGGCCGCCAAGGGCGCGTTCCTGGCCTTCGTCTATAGCCTGGGGCTGGGCATCCCGTTCCTGCTGATTGCCTTGGCCGTGCGCCGCGGCGTCGGCGTGATGTCCTTCTTCCGCAAGCACCGCCTCGCCATCCAGCGGATCGGCGGGGGAATCCTGGTGGTCCTGGGCCTGCTGATGGCCAGCGGGGTCTGGGGCGCCTGGGTTTCCGGGCTGCAGTACTGGTTCCAAACCGATGTGAAATTGCCGATCTGATGAGCGAGCGAGTGAACGACAAGAACAAGCCTGCACCCGCGGACGAGACAGCGGAGAACACAGCCCAGAACAAGAACGCGGCGACTCCCGTGGCCAAGGCCAAGGCGGAAGCCGCACTTCCGGCGCTTGGCCTCAAGGGCATGCTGCGCTGGGCCTGGACCCAGCTGACGAGCATGCGCACCGCGCTGTTCCTGCTCCTCCTGCTGGCCGTTGCTGCGGTTCCCGGATCGCTGTTCCCGCAACGCCCCGCCAACCCCTCGATCGTCACGCAGTACATTGCTGACAACCCGGACTACGGCAAGATCCTGGACTCCCTCCAGCTTTATGACGTGTACTCCTCGGCGTGGTTCTCGGCCATCTACATCCTGCTGTTCATTTCGCTGATCGGCTGCGTGGTTCCCCGCGCGATCGCCCACTACAAGGCCATGCGCTCCCAGCCCCCGCGCACTCCGGCCAGGCTCTCCCGCCTGCCCGAGTACGGCACGCTGGTCATTCCCGCGGACGCCGGGATCCCGGCGTCGCGCGCTATTGCGGACGCTGCAGCGAAGCTGAAGAAACGCGGTTACCGCGTTGACGTCAGGGACGACGACGGCGCGCGGCCCTCATTGGGGGCCGAGCGCGGCTTCCTGAAGGAAGTGGGCAACCTAGTGTTCCACACCTCGCTGATCGGCGTGCTGGTGTCCGTGGCGGCCGGCGGCCTGTTCGGGTACAGCGGGCAGCGGATCCTGGTGGAGGGCGACACGTTCGTGAACACCCTGGTGGGTTACGACCAGTTCACCCCGGGCACCAACTTCCAGAGCAGCCAGCTCCAGCCCTACTCCATCCAGCTGGACAAGTTCCAGATCACGTTCGACCGTGAATCGAAGGGCAAGTTCGGCCAGCCCATCGACTTCAAGGCCGATGTGACCACCCGGGAAACACCGGATGCGCCCGCGGAGCAGCAGGTGCTGAAGGTGAACGACCCCGTCAGCCTGGGCGGCACCAGCATTTACCTCACCGGCAACGGCTATGCCCCCGTGGTGACCATCCGCGACGGCGCCGGCAACGTCGCCATGCAGGGCCCGGTAGTGGCCAAGCTGCAGGGGGACAACTACTACTCCTCCGTGGTGATCAAGGTTCCCGATGCCAAGCCGGACCAGCTCGGGTTCGCCGGCTTCTTCCTGCCCACCGCGTTCGTCACCGAGGAAGGCGTCTCCTTCAGCGGGGACCCGGAGCTGATCAACCCGCAGCTCACCCTGAACTCGTACTTCGGCGACCTCGGCCTGGACGCGGGCTCCCCGCAGAACGTCTTCGAGCTCGACGTGAAGAAACTGACGCCGCTGAACGCCCGGAACCTCGACGCCGGCGGCATCACCCTGGCTCCCGGCAGCACCTACACGCTCCCGGACGGCAAGGGCTCCATCAGCTTTGACGGCGTGAAGCGCTACATCGGCGTGGACATCCATCACAACCCGGGCCAGCTCTACGCCCTGATCTTCGCGCTGCTCGCCGTGGCCGGGCTGGTGACCTCCCTCTACGTGAACCGTCGCCGGGTCTGGGTCCGCACGGGCACCCACCCCGACGGCCGCACCATGGTGGAGTACGGGCTTCTGGCCCGCGGCGAGGACCACCGCCTTGCGGCAGAAGCTGAGACGATCCGCGGGCTGCTGACGGACGAATGGGGCCTGGACTCGCAGAACGACGATTCCCAGAAAGTTCCCAGCGGCCAGGCGGATAATGGCCGGGCGGATCATGGCGCGGCGGGCACCGACCGCAGCGAGGCCTCCGATGCGGCGCCCACAGAAGACTTCATCCAGTCAACAGCAGGCTCATCCGACTCGAAGAAGGACCAGTAATGCTCCCCATCAACGAAACCATGGGCCAGTACAGCGAGCTCTTTATGCTGCTGGCTGCCGGCACCTACACGGTTGCCTTTATCGCCTTCGCCTGGGATCTGGCCAAGAGCAGCAAGGCGCTCCAGGCCGTTGACCTCAAAGCTGCGGCCGCGGCGGGCGCTTCAGCGCCGGTCGCAGTCAAAGTCCCGGTGGGCGCCGGTGTTGGCACCGGAGGTGCTGTTGACCGTACCGACGTTGACCGTGCTGATTCGGACGTCAGCGGGCCGGCCGGCCGTGCCGAGCGGCCGTCGTCGTCCACGAGCCGTGCCTCGAGCGGTGCCGCGGCAGGCGCCGGTCAGACCGCCGACGCCGGCATGCGCTACGCCGCCGAACGCCGCGTTCCCGCCCGCGTCGCGGTTGCCCTGACGGTGCTGGGTGCCGTGATCCACGGCGCCGGGGTGGTCACCCGTGCCCTCGGTGCGGGCCGGGTGCCGTGGGGCAACATGTACGAGTTCCTCACCACGGGCGCCTTCGTGGCCGTGGCTGTCTTCCTGCTGGTGCTGATCCGCCGCGACCTGCGGTTCCTGGGCACGTTCGTGATCGGCCTGGCCATCATCATGCTGGTGGCGGCATCCGTGGCGTACTGGACGCCGGTGGGTCACCTGGTACCGGCGCTTCAGAGCTACTGGCTGATCATCCACGTGTCCATCGCGGTGCTGTCCTCCGCGCTGTTCACGCTGACGTTCGCGATGTCCGCCCTGCAGCTGGTGCAGGCGCACCGGCAGAGGGCCATCGCGGCAGGCGGCGCGGACAAGCTGGGCTTCATGCGCCTGGTGCCGTCCGCCCTCAGCCTGGAAAACCTCTCCTACCGCATCAACGCCATCGCCTTCGTCGGATGGACCTTCACCCTGATGTTCGGCGCCATCTGGGCCGAGAAGGCCTGGGGACGCTTCTGGGGCTGGGACACCAAGGAAGTCTGGACCTTCGTGATCTGGGTGGTTTACGCCGGCTACCTGCACGCCCGTGCCACGCGCGGCTGGACCGGCACCCGTGCCGCCTGGCTGTCGATCGTGGGCTACCTCTGCGTGATCTTCAACTTCACCATAGTGAACCAGTTCTTCAACGGCCTGCACTCGTACTCGGGGCTTTAGGGCCGCGTCCGGTCGCCCGGCCGCCGCGGTTCCCCCGCCTCGGTTAGCCGCACCGGTAAGCCGCACCGCGGGTTGCCGCACAATTTGCCACTATTGGCCGCTAAGCCGTGCGCTTAGCGGCCAATAGTGTCAAAGGGCCGAGGTGCTGTACTAAATCAACGACGACGGCGGGCTGGTTCCGGCGCCCAGCCGCGCTCCACAAGCGCTTTGCGCACGCGGGTCACGGCCCGCGGCTCCATGCCGGGCACGAGTAGGTCGAGGTCCAGATGGGTCAGCACCACGACCCGCCAGCCCGCCTCCTTGGCATCCTCGTCGCGGAAGATATCGCTGCGGCGTTGGGCGACCGAGGCGTGATGGCCGCCGTCGTACTGGATTGCCACCTTCTCCTGTTCGTAGGACATGTCGGGATCCTGGATCCAGCGGCCTGCCTCGTCGAACATCGGCTCGTTGATGGCGGGTTCGGGAAGGCCGTAGCGGCGCAACAGCAGCCTGACCTCGGTCTCCTTCGGGGAATCGGTGCGTGCCCGCATCAGAGTGCATTGCACATGCCGCCCCGGAGTGATGTCCGACGGCTCCAGACTCAACTGGTGGCCCACCACTCCCTTGCGCCGGAGGGCTCGCCGGCCGACGGGGCAGGCCAGATGGAGCAGATCGTTGTTCTGCCAGGTCAGCGGCAGCGGAAATCCCCAGAGCAGGGCTGCCGAGAGATGGCTGACCACAGCTCCCGTGACGGCGCCGACAGCAGCGACGCGGAGCAGCAGGGTTGCCTCCGCTGATGCTGAAACCCGTGCTCCGGTGCATGGCCGCGCGAGGTCGCTGGCCCGCAGCCGGCGCCTTGTCAGGCCTGCGGACCGGGCCTGCTCCAGCGTGAAGGGCCCGCCGCGAAGATGATCGGGGAGCTCGGAGGGAGGGCGCATAGAAGCATTGTGGCCCGGCGGCGTGGGGGTACAGGGGTTATCCACAATCCGACGTCGATGTGGAGGACAAGTGAGGGTCCGGGATGTTTGGTGCGGGCGGGCCGCGCGCCGCTTTCTGACGTTGCCGCCTTCGGACGTTGCCGCTTTCGGACGCTGCCCTTTGCCACTTTTGGCCGCTCTACGGGAGGTTTAGCGGCCAAAATCGGCAAATGGGTGAGGAGGCGCGGGCCGGAGCCGCGGCCCGGTCAAGGCGTGAGGGGATCGGGGCCCGGGGGCGACCGAGGGGAGAGCCTACTTTACCTCGTCCGTGCCGTGGGCGTCGGTCTCGGGGTGGTGCGATTCCTCGGTGTGCTTCTCGCCCCGGTGGCTGCCATTCGGCTTTGACTTGCCCTCAGCGCCATTCGTGCCGGGGGTGCCGCCGTTGACCTTGCGTTCCTTGGCCTGCAGTTCGTCCTTGAGCTTCCGAAGGCGGTCCGCTTCGGCCTGGTTGCGACGGCGGATTTCCAGGTTGCGCAGGAAATCGGGGTCGTCATCCGGGGCCGTGGTGCGGGTGTAGGTCTGCGGCGCGCTGCGGTCCTTGCGAGGACGTCCGATGATGAACCAGAGTGCCGCACCCACCACCGGCAGGACAACAACCACGACGATCCAGGCAGTCTTGGAGATGCCCCTGGTGAGGTTCTTATCAGTGCGGATCACGTCCACGATGCCATAGACGTATATGGCAAGAACGGCGACGGCGACCAATACACGGGGCATACCACCAGTCTACCGTCAGGAGGCTTTGGCCGGGGTGCAGGCGGCGGACGGCTAAACTTGGACTGTGGCCTTCATGAAATACTCCCTGATCCGTCTGGCACTGTTTGTGCCGCTGTTCGCACTGTTCAGCTTCCTTCAAATCGGAATGCTGCTCTCCGCAGTCTGCGCCGGCCTGATCGCTTTCGCCATCAGCTACCTGTTCTTCCAGCAGCAGCGCGACGCCGCCACCGCCACCCTGCACGAGCGGTTCTCCGGCCGGGCCAAGCCCATCCGGACCGCCGGCGAGGTTGAAGACGCCGACGCCGAGGACAGCCTGGTGGACGCCAACCCGGACATCACCGTCCGCTCTGAGGTTCCCCGCACCGAAGCTCCCCGCACCGAAGCCCCCAGAACGGAAGCCCCCAGCACGGAAGCCCAGCGCAAGGAACCCTGAGCCGGCCCTCCGGTTCGGCAGTTCCCCTACAGCCCGTGGCTCAGCACGAGGCCCAGGGAGAACAGCACGCTGTAGCCCAGGTTGATCAGGCCCGTCTGCTTGAGGACGGGGATAAGGCTCTTGCGCTTCCGTCCATTGATCATCAGCCATGACGGCATCAGGCTGGCGGGGATCAGCAGCAGCACAATCAGCATCCACGGACGTCCCGGCGCCAGGATAATCACCAGCAGGATCGCGACGGCGAGCATCAGGACGTAGCTTTCGCGGGCGTGCTTGTCGCCCAGCCGGACGGCCAGGGTTTTCTTGCCCGCCTGGATGTCGGTGGGGATGTCGCGGACGTTGTTTGCCATGAGGAGAGCGCAGGCGATCAGCCCCGTGCCGATTGCACCGATGACGGCGGGCAGGCTGATCTGCCCGGCCTGCGTGTAGGTGGTGCCAAGGGTGGCCACGAGGCCGAAGAACACAAACACGAACACGTCGCCCAGGCCCATGTAGCCATACGGATTCTTCCCGCCGGTGTACCCCCAGGCGGCCAGAACGCAGCCCAGGCCCACCAACACCAGCCACCACGCCTGGGTGATGACTACCAGGATCAGGCCGAACAGCATGGCCAGCCCGAATGCACCGAATGCGGCCCGCTTCACCATCTCCGGCTTGGCGGCGCCGGAGCCCACCAGCCGGAGCGGGCCCACGCGGTCCTCGTCCGTGCCCCGGATGCCGTCCGAGTAGTCGTTGGCGTAGTTCACGCCGACCTGCAGCAGCAGGGCCACCATGGCGGCAAGGACGGCGTTGAGCGGCTTGAAAGCGTCCAGGTCGAAGGCTGCGGCGGTGCCGATCAGGACCGGTGCGATGGCAGCCGGCAGGGTGCGCGGTCGGGCGCCTTGGATCCATTGTGCGGCTGTAGCCACGGTCAGTACTCCGATTGGTTCGTTGTTCGGTTCAGCTTGCGAAGAGCTTCTCTATTTTCCCTGATGCAGGGCGTCCAGCTGAACAGTCATGCCCAGCCGGTCCGGTTTGCCGTTGGGCAGCATCATCAGCTCGTCGGCGGCGAGGACGGTTTTCGGCGCCAGGGCACCCAAAGCATCGTGCCGTCGTGCAGTGAAGCCTGCGATGCCGGCGGGGGAGCTGTCCTCCACGGCAACGTAGGCTGCCACGGCCTGGCCCCATTCCTCGGACGGGACGCCGGCCACAAAGGCCGCCAGCACGCCGTCGAGCTTTTCCAGCTCAGCCTGCACGTGCGTGGCCGAAACCTTCACGCCTCCGGTGATGATGACGTCGTCGGCCCGGCCCAGGACGGTGAGCTTCCCGGTGGCGTCGATGGAGCCGAGGTCGCTGGTGCGGTACCAGCGGACGCCGTCCTCCTCGAAGAAGGCGTCGGCCGTGAGTCCGGGAGCGTCCAGGTAGCCCGCGGCCAGCGTGGATCCGCCCAGCAGGATCCTGCCGTCCCCGTCCACCCTGGCAAGCACGTCCTCGAGCGGGAAGCCATCGTACACGCAGCCGCCGCAGGTTTCCGCGGAGCCGTAGGTGGTGATCACGCGCGCACCGGCGCCGCGGGCCGCGGCCAGCAGTTCGGGCGAGGCGGGGCCGCCGCCGAGCAGGATGCCGTTGAACCGGCGCAGGACGGCCAGCGTTTCGGCCGACGGTGAGTCCAGCAGCCGCTGCAGCTGAGTGGGCACCAGGGACGTGAAGCGGATCTTGTCCGTGAGCTCCAGGGCGGCCGCGGTAAAGGCCTCCGGCGTGAATCCGCCGGACAGGTCCATGGCCCACGGCCGCGTCCCGGCAAAGAGGGAACGGACCAGCACCTGCACGCCGGCCACGTACTGCAGCGGGAGGGCCAGCAGCCACTGGCCCTCGCCCTTGAGCGCGAACGCGGTGGCCACCGAGGAAGCTGCCAGGGCGTCCACCGTGAGGACCGTCGCCTTGGGCGCACCCGTGGAACCCGACGTGCGCACCACCACGGCAGCGTCCTCGAAGCCCGGCGTTTCCACGGCGGAGACCACAACGTTCCCGTCGGGACCGGCGGAAAGTTCGACGGCGGGACCCTCGCCGTGGAGGGCGTCCGCCAGCGCTTTAAGCGCGGGTTCGATGTTCGGGGGCTCAGTGGTGGGGGGCTGGGAAGTCACAGGGCTGCCTTCGGAGTTGGGCGGGCTTAGAAGTAATACGGGAACTGGGACCAGTCGGGGTCGCGCTTCTCCAGGAAGGCTTCCTTGCCTTCCACGGCCTCGTCCGTCATGTACGCCAGCCGGGTGGCCTCGCCGGCGAAGACCTGCTGCCCGGCCAGGCCGTCGTCGGCCAGGTTGAAAGCGAACTTGAGCATGCGGATGGCCTGGGGCGACTGCCTTGCGATGTCCGCCGCGTACTCCAGTGCCACTTCTTCGAGCCGCTCGTGGTCCACGGCCTCGTTCACTGCGCCCACGCGGACCATGTCCTCCGCCGAGTATTCGCGGGCCAGGAAGAAGATCTCACGGGCTGCCTTCTGGCCGATCTGGCGGGCCAGCAGCGCGGAGCCGTACCCGGCGTCGAAACTTCCCACAGTGGCGTCCGTCTGCTTGAACTTGCCGTGCTGGCGCGAGGCGATGGTGAGGTCCGCGACGACGTGCAGCGAGTGCCCGCCGCCGGCGGCCCAGCCGTTCACGACGGCGATGACCACCTTGGGCATGGTGCGCATCAGCCGCTGGACTTCCAGGATGTGCAGCCTGCCGGCGCGGGCGGGGTCGATGGTCTCCTTGGTCTCGCCCTCGGCATAGCGGTAGCCGTCCCTGCCCCGGATCCGCTGGTCCCCGCCCGAGCAGAACGAGTGCCCGCCATCCTTTGGTGAGGGCCCGTTGCCGGTGAGCAGCACGGTGGCCACGTTGGGGGTCATGCGGGCGTGGTCCATGGCGCGGTAGAGCTCGTCCACGGTGCCGGGGCGGAAGGCGTTGCGGACCTCCGGGCGGTTGAAGGCGATGCGGACCGTGGGCAGGTCCCGCAGCACGGCGCCGTCCGCATCACGCTCCACCTGCCGGTGGTACGTCATGTCCTGGAAGTCGTCGAAGCCGGCCACGGTGCGCCACCGGGAGGGGTCAAAGACGTCGGATACCTTGGCTGGGAATACGTTGCTCACAGTCCGAGTCTAGTAATCGCCTCAGCTGATGCAGAACTCGTTGCCCTCCGGGTCCGCCATGGTGTGCCATTCGTGGGGGCCCTGGTTGGCCGTCCACAGGAACGTTGCGCCCCGCGCTTCGAGCTCTTTGCGCACCTGATCCTTGTCCCGGTCGCCAATTCGTACGTCCCAGTGCACCCGGTTCTTGACGGTCTTACCCTCCGGCGCGGTCTGGAACAGCAGCCGCCGCTCCGGCGCCTTGGCATCGATCTCCTCCGCCGGCCGGATTGCTGCGCCGGTGGCCCAGACGAGCTTGCCGTGGTGGGTTTTGGTTTCGGCTTCGGTGGCGTACCCCTGGTCGATCATGGACCTGATGAATCCTTCGTCCTGCGGCTCCACGGCCCAGTCCAAGGTTTCCGCCCACCAGTCGGCGAGTTCGTGCGGGTTCTTGCAGTCGATGACGATCTGAATGTTGAGTCCCATGACCCAAAAGTACGACGGCGGCGTGCGCGGCGGTAGGGGGCCGCGGGCCCGGATGAGGGCTTGTTAGGGCTGGACCTGCTGCAGCTGGTCCATCAGTTCGGGCGGAATGGCGTAGATGAACACCACGGCCAGCAGGTTCTTTGCGGCGTGGACGAAGTAGGAGAACATCAGGTTCTTACCGGTCCACACGTACACGAACACCAGGGTGGCGCCCATGGCGAGGTACGGCATCAGCACGGGCAGGGTCAGGGTTTCCTGGCCCACGATGTGCAGGGCCGCGAACAGCACGGTGGACAGGGCGCAGCACACCCAGATGTTGACCCGCCGGCTCAGCTTGCCGATCAGCAGGTGCCGGAAAATGTACTCCTCCACAAACGGGCCCACGATGACCAGCAGGGGCACGATCAGCCACGGCGGCACCTGCTGGACGAGTGCCTGCACGTTGGCCTGGTTGGCGGAGTTCTGCACGGCTCCGGTGATGGCCACCAGGATGGCCGTCAGGATCAGCATGGCCACCACTGCAACAGGAATCATGATGAGCGTGAACCATGGCCTGGTGGCCAGCACCCGCAGGTCGCGGGAAGCAACGCGGCGGGCGGCAGCGACGGCCAGGATGCCTACGCCGCCGTAGAAGAGCAGGTTGACCGAGTAGACGGCGACGGTGGGGTCCGGGGAGAGCTGCAGCAGCAACGGTTGAAGCAGCGGACCTGCCACGGCAAAGAGTGCCGCGACGGCCACGTAGAGCCCCACGGTGGTGTAATCGAGCGCTGAAAAACGGTAGAGCTCCGGCTGCGGCGCCGGGGAATTGCGGACAGCTGTTCCCATGCCCCCAGCCTAGCGGTGCAATACCGGCGGCGTTGCAGCGGACTGACGGCGCCGGGTAGAATATTCGGTATGCCTAAATTTCTGTTTCGGTGCGCCAAAGTAGTCCGCCGAACCGGGGCCCTTCGCTCTGCCGGAGCCGCCGTCGCCGCCGCTGTCCTCTGCCTGTCACTCACCGCGTGCGGCGGCAGCGCCCCCGGCCAGGGGCCCGGCGATGAAAAGCCCGTGGTGCTGACCACCTTCACCGTGCTGGCCGACGTCGCGCAGAACGTGGCGGGGGACAAACTGCAGGTGGAATCCATCACCAAGGCCGGCGCCGAAATCCACGGCTACGAACCCACGCCGGGGGACATCCGCAAGGCGTCCAAGGCGGACCTGATCCTGGACAACGGACTGAACCTCGAAGCCTGGTTCGCGCAGTTCGTCGAGGGCCTGGACGTGCCGCACGCCGTGGTGAGCGAAGGCGTTCAGGTGATGTCCATCAGCGAGGACTCCTACCAGGGCAAGCCGAACCCGCACGCGTGGATGTCGCCGGTCAACGTGCAGATCTACGTGGACAACATGGTGAAGGCGTTCTCGGAGCTCGATCCGGGCAATGCCTCAACCTTCGAGGCAAACGGTGCGGCCTACAAGGCCAAGCTGCAGGCCGTGAAGGACGAGATGGTGCAGAAGCTCGCAACCGTCCCTGAGGCGCAGCGTGCCTTGGTGACCTGCGAAGGTGCCTTCTCCTACCTGGCGCGCGACGCAGGCCTCCGCGAGGTCTACATCTGGGCCGTCAACGCCGAGCAGCAGGCCACACCCCAGCAGATCGCCCGGGCCATCGAATTCGTCAAGGCCAACAAGGTCCCGGCCGTCTTCTGCGAGTCCACGGTGTCCGATGCCCCCATGCGCCAGGTGGTGGGAGCCACGGGCGCGGAATTCGGCGGGGTGCTGTACGTGGATTCCCTGTCCGAGTCGGACGGCCCCGTGCCCACGTACCTGGACCTGATCCGGCACGACTCCAAGGTCATCACCGAGGCACTGGTTAGTGTCCCGGCGGGGGCAGGATCGTGAGCAGCCCGGCCATCCTCGTCGAAAACGTCACCGTCCACTACGGCGAAGTGATGGCGCTGGATGCCGCGTCGCTGACCCTGGATGCGGCCCGGATCTGCGGCCTGATCGGCATGAACGGCTCCGGCAAGTCCACGCTGTTCAAGGTGATCATGGGAATGATCAAGCCCGACGCCGGCCGCGTCCTCATCAACGGAGCGTCACCTGCCAAGGCCCGCAAGGAAGGGGGAATCGGCTACGTCCCGCAAAGCGAAGACGTGGACTGGCAGTTCCCGCTGTCCGTCCGCGACGTGGTGATGATGGGCCGCTACGGGCACCAGGGCTTCACCCGCCGCCCCTCGAAGGCCGACCGTGAGGCGGTCGACCTCGCGCTGGACCGGGTGGAACTGTCCGAGTTCGCGAACCGGCAGATCGGCCAGCTGTCCGGCGGCCAGAAGAAGCGCGCGTTCGTGGCGCGCGGCATTGCCCAGGGTGCCACCATGATGCTCCTGGACGAGCCGTTCGCCGGCGTGGACAAGCGCTCCGAAGCCACCATCACGCGCCTGCTGCGTGAACTCGCCTCGGACGGCTGCACCATCCTCATCTCCACCCACGACCTCCACGCCCTGCCCCAGCTGTGCGACGAAGCCGTGCTGCTGATGCGCAAGGTCCTCATGCACGGCCCGCCCGACCTGGTCCTGCAGCCCGAGCACCTGGCCAAGGCCTTCGGCCTGGACGTCCTGAACCGAGAGCTGCCGGGCCGTGAGCTGCCGGAGAAGGAAATTTCCAAGCAACAGGGCAGGAGCTAGGCCATGGATCTCGTTGACCTCCTGCTGGAGCCCCTGAGCTACGACTTCATGGTGCGCGCCATCATCACTACAGCGCTCGCCGCCGTCGTCTGCGCCGTACTGAGCTGCTGGCTGGTGCTGATCGGCTGGTCGCTCATGGGCGACGCCGTCTCCCACGCCGTGCTGCCCGGCGTCGTGCTGGCCTACATCGTGGGGGCGCCGTTCGCCCTCGGGGCGCTGGTCTTCGCGCTGATCGCCGTCACCCTCATCGGGGTGGTCCGGAACACCAGCCGGGTGAAGGAGGACGCGGCGATCGGCATCGTGTTCAGCTCGCTGTTCGCCCTGGGCCTGGTGCTCATCTCGGTCACGCCGAGCCAGACCGACCTCAACCACATCATCTTCGGCAACCTGCTGGGCGTCAGCATTCCGGACCTCATCCAGGTGCTGGTGCTGGGTGTGGTGGCTTTTGCCATCCTCATCCTCAAGCGCCGGGACCTCACGCTGTACGCCTTCGACCCCACGCACGCGCACGCCATCGGCCTGTCCCCGAAGCGGCTCGGTGCCCTGCTCCTGGGCCTCCTCGCCCTGACCTCCGTAGTGGCGCTCCAGACCGTGGGCGTGGTTCTGGTGGTGGCCATGCTGATCATCCCCGGAGCGACCGCCTACCTGCTGACGGACCGGTTCTCCCGCATGCTGGTGATCGCCCCGGTCATTTCGGCGGCGTGCTCCATCGCGGGCATCTACCTCAGCTACTACCTGGACACCGCCTCCGGCGCCATGGTGGTTCTCACGCAGGGTGTGGTGTTCGCCGCCGTCTACCTCTTCAGCCCGCGGCAGGGCCTGATCGGCACCCGGCTGGCGAAGGCCCGCCGCAGGAAAGCGGTGGCACTCGCCGTCTGAGGCTGCTCTCCGCAGTTCGTCACCTTCCTGGCCAGCCGGCGGTGGGAACAGGTTCGGCAGGGCCTAACGGCCCTGCCCGACGCAAGGGGTATGGCCGTACCGTTGGCCTCGGGAGCGCGCATTCACCGGGAGAAATGAGTGCGCCATGCCTTTTACCAGACGACAACTGTTGCAGGCCGGAGTTGCAGCCGGGGCGGGTATCCTGGTCAACCCCTATCCTGCTGCGGCCGCCCGGTCATTCGCCCCGAAGCCCGGTTCACTAGCGGTGTTCTCCGAGCAGCTGCCGACGTTGGCGGATCTCGGGGTTATCGACATGAGGGCAGGTGGCAGCGCCGGATTGTGGATGCGCAATGCCCGTCACAGGTTCCACAGCCAGATGGACCTGACAGACACCTTCGCATATCAGGGCGCCAATGCGTCCCCCACCTACCTGGGGCCGGTCATCATCGCCGAAAAAGGGACTCCTTTCACGCTCACGGTTCACAATGAGCTGGGGCGGCATCCGCTGGCGTCCGCCATTGACAACGAACTGGTCCCGGCCGGAACAAACGATGCAGACTCGCCAAGGACCTCAACGCACCTCCATGGTGGCAACACCAGGGCGGGCTCGGACGGGGGACCCGAACAGGTCTTCTCGCCGGGCGGGTCTTACACGTACAGCTATGACAACAACCAGGATGCGGCCGGCCTCTGGTACCACGACCACGCCTTGGGCATCACCCGCCTCAATGTCTATGCGGGATTGGCCGGGGGCTACCTGGTGCGGGACACCCAGGGACCCGGCGGGACAGGCATTGACACCGGCGATGGAACGCACCTCCCGCCGCCTCCGTACGAGGTGCCGCTGGTCATCCAGGACCGCATGTTCAATCCGGACGGAACCTTCGCCTATCCGCCGAATCCGGACCTTCTGTTGAGCGACGGCACACCCCGGCCCTGGGCACCGGAATTCTTTGGCGACATCGCCACCGTTAATGGGAAATGCTGGCCGAACCTGGATGTGGCTCGGGGCAAATACCGCTTCCGCGTCTTCAACGGCTCTAACGCGAGGTTCTACAATTTCAAGTTTGTGGCCGGCGAAACGGCAATAACGTTCGCACAGATAGGTTCGGACGGCGGACTGCTCAACGCCCCGGTCAGGCTCAACAAACTGGTTCTTGGCCCGGGCGAGCGGGCCGACGTCGTGGTGGACTTCGCCGCGCTCCCGGCCGGGTCCAAGGTGCTGCTGGCAAATAACGCCCCTACGCCGTTTCCCGACGGTCCGGTTGCCCTGCAGCGAGGTGCTGTCCCTCTTCGCGAGATCATGCAGTTCACCGTACAAAGCAACACCGGATACACCACGCCTCTGCCGGCACAGCTCCGCACGCAGCCAATCACCAGCCTTGCCGGACGGGCCACAGCGGCCACCCGGCGCATGACTCTTGTGGAAGTCCTCAACGCGGCGGGAGTGCCGGTCATGGCCCTCCTCAACAACCGGAACTTCCACAGCCCCGACGTCACGGTGGTCCAGGGCGACACTCTCGAAGAGTGGGAGTTCATTAACACAACGGTGGACGCTCACCCGATCCATCTTCATTTCACCCAGTTCCAGGTCCTCAACCGCCAGCGCTTTGACGGCGACAGATACCTGGCTGCCACCGGCTACATGGACCCCGCCACCGGACTGGTGACGTCCGGCCTCGGCAGCTCCGTGCCCGTCACGCCTTTCCTGATCGGCCGCCCCACGCCCGCCCCCGCGAATGAGCAGGGCTGGAAGGACACCGTGGTGTCGATGCCCGGTGAAGTGACAAGAATTCGCGTTCCCTTCGGTGCAGCGGCTGCCGGCGGAGCTCCTCTGGCCATCGGATCCTCTTTCAAGGGCGAATATGTCTGGCACTGCCACATCCTCGAACACGAAGACAACGACATGATGCAGCGGTACCTCATCGAGTAGCCGGCGCCCGGTTTCTCCTTTGCTCCCGGTGCACAACCTCGGAGGCCTTGCCTTACTCCCCGGCCAGGCGTAGCTTGATCCAGCAATACCACCGGAAAACTCCGTGGCCAGTCATGTTGATTGCCGTTTAACCCACATTCAGCAGGAAGAAAGCATCGATCCAGATGAACATGAACATCAAGGACCAGTGGGACCGCCTCGACCAGACCACGCAGAAGTGGCTCATCGACAATCCGGGGTGTCGGATACTTCCCCGGACCGTCACGACGATCATCGCCAAAGCAACCGGGGAAGATCCGGGCAGCGGGCAGCATGGCGAGATGCTCTTATCGCAGGAGGATCAGGAGTTCATCCGCTCGAAGGCGAACGAAAAGCTCAATGCCTGACCGGGGCGCTTAGAGCTTGGGTCCTTCTGGCGGCAGGTCCATTTGTCGAGCCGTTGGCCGACGGCGCAGGCGCTGCAGGCCGGGTGATGATCCGGTCAAATCAGCCGAAAGTCCCCCGCCCATGGGCCCTGATGGCGCCGATCACCGGCGCTGACCCCTGAGTGCGGTAAACATCGATTGGCCTGGAGCCGAGCTGCACGTTGGGGCTGCACATCCAGTGCATGGCCTGGGCAGGCGTAAAAGCACAGTGGAGATGCCCCACAAGGGCATCCAGGTCCGCAAGCTGGAGTCGTCCGCCCGCATCCGGCGCATCCTGGCCCAGAGCCCAACGACCCAGAAGTTGCACACTGACGCCCAGCAGAGGTGCCGCCGCATCCGCACCCAGTGAGTCGATTAGCCGCGTGGCTATTTCCTTCGGGCTATAACCGGGGGCATCCCTCAGCTCCGCTAGACTCGCGAAAACGGTGGTGGCAGACAACGCCGGTTCTTCAGCGCTCGTCTCCTGCAACTGTTCCATGACGCAATGCTATTCGCGGGCCTCCCCCTGGGAGTAGGGGCACAAGACCTCCCGAGCGCCGGGCCCGGTTGAGGGAGGCAGCGTCCGACGGCGGGACACCGCTTCGGCGGGAACGCCCGCCGGGAACGCCCGCCGGGAACGCCCGCCGGGAACGCCCGCCGGGAACGCCCGCCGGGACTGTACGACGGCGGCGCTTGACGCCAGGGGTCCGGCCGGGCAGGCTGGAGCGATGAAGTCCTAACCAGCAGCGCCCATACTTCGGACCCCGTTAGGACTTACCTTGACTGAACACCTTTCCCTGACCGGCGTCACCCATGGCTACGGTGACCGGCGCCTCTTCACTGCTGTGGACCTCGTCATCGGTGCCGGTGAACATGTGGCCGTCGTCGGCGAAAACGGGGCCGGAAAGTCAACCTTGCTCCGGATCCTCGCCGGGCTCGAGAACCCCGACGAGGGCACCGCCGCGCGCTACGGGCGCGTCGGCTACCTGGCGCAGACCACGGGCCTGCCGGCGTCGTTCACGGTGGGCAACGCCATCGATGACGCCCTGGCATCACTCCGCGAGCTCGAGGCCGAGCTGGACTCTTTGGAAGCCGGCCTGGCCGACGCCGACGGGGAACAGCTGGAGCGCTACGGCAACCTTCAGACGCAGTACCAGCTGAGGGAAGGCTACGCCGCGGAGTCGCGCGTGGAGGCGGCGCTGGACCGACTGGGCCTGGGCGGACTGGACCGGCGGCGGACGCTGGGGTCGCTCTCGGGCGGGGAACAGCACCGGGTGGCGCTGGCCTGCGTGCTGGCTGATCCCGCGGACGTCCTCCTGCTGGATGAACCCACCAACCATCTGGACGCCAGCGGAACGGCCTGGCTTGAGGTGCGGCTGGCCGCCCACCGGGGGACCGTCGTCGTGGTTTCCCATGACCGGGCGCTGCTGCGCAAAGTGGCCGTTTCCGTCATCGAAGTGGACGCCGAACGGTGCGCCGTCAACCGCTACGGCAACGGCTACGAAGGGTACCTGCGGGAGAAAGCGGCCGAGCGTGAACGCTGGGTGCAGCAATACCGCGGCTGGCTGGACGCGGTGGCGGCCGAACGGCTGCAGGCGGACACCGTGGCCGGAAAGATGGGCTACGCCCGGAGGCGCGACGGCGACAAGATGGGCTTCGACTTCAAGGCCGGCACCTGGCAGCAGGCTGCCAGCAGCAAGGTCCGCAACGCCCAGGAACGCCTTCGCCGGCTCGAAGCCAATCCCGTGGACCGTCCGCCGGTCCCCTTGAAACTGGCGGTGGACCTGCAGGGCACAGAGTCGTCCGGCCCTGCCGGGGGCGAGTCCGGTGGCGCCGCCGGACCTGCCCTGGAAGCCCGCGGCGTGGAGGTTCATGGCCGGCTGGAACGCACTGATTTCCGGGTGGAGGCCGGCCAGAAGATCCTGATCACGGGGCCCAACGGCGCCGGTAAATCCACGCTGCTGTCCGTCCTCGCGGGCACACTGGAACCGGACGCGGGCACGGTGGCGCGGCACGGCCGGATCGGTTATCTGCAGCAGGAACTGGAACCGCCAAGCCGCCCGGGGCAGCGGCTTCTGCCCGCTTTCGTCGCCGGCCTGGGCGGAAACATCGACGAGCATGCCGAGGCCCTGCTGCGGCTGGGCCTCTTCCGGACCACAGAATTCCACGTCCCCGTGGGCAGCCTGTCCGCCGGTCAGCAGCGCAGGCTCGCCCTCGCCCGGCTCCTGCTGGGCGGCTTCGCGACGATGCTCGTGGACGAACCCACCAACCACCTGGCACCCGTGCTGGTGGAACAGCTGGAAGCGGCCCTTTCGGAATTCGGCGGAACGCTGATCATGGTCAGCCACGACCGCGCGCTGGGGGAGTGGTTCAGCAAGTGCGCCGCGCGGGAAGGCGGCGCCGGGACCTCCGGCGGGAGCTGGCTGCGGTACACCATGCGGGACGGCGCGCTGGTTTAACTCCGGGCCTATAGCGGGCGCGGAAGCGGCCCGGAAACGGTGAGGTTTGCGTTAAAGGATCGTTACTCCGCGCGCGCCGGGCCGAAACAACGGCGGAGCAGGATGGAAGGGAGTCAGTGATTCCCACGCTCAAGTAGCACCCGCGCGCACCGCTGCGGGGCCTACCCGGCCGGCCGAAAGGATCCCTCCCGTGATCACCAAGAACCTCTTCCTGCAGGGCGTCTTCCCCTTCGAGGGAGCCGGGCTTGAAAAGCCCGTTCCCATCCACCGGGAGCTTGCACACTTCGTTCCGGACGGAACCATCAACCAGACCCTTTACTTCCGGGGCGGGAACTCCAGTTCCGAACTGATCACCGCGGTCCTGATGCGCGACGGCGTGCCCATGCGGTATTTCCCCATCGGGGCAAAGAGCGACGTCCACGTGCCGTTGCGGGTGGTGGAGGACATCGAAGGCGGCTCGGTGATTGAGGTGTTCCTCCTGGCGGCCGACGGCGTGACGGGTTACGTGGTTATCGACCTGGGCATGGTGGAACACTGATGACCGCTGTCACAGACAAGCACAAGGTGCCCGGGCCTGTTTCCCTCGCGAAGGGCAAGCGGCCGCCGGGAAAGCCGGACGCCCGCCGTCGGCTGGTGGTGATAGGCAACGGCATGGCCGGTGCCCGTGCCGTGGAGGAGATCCTGGCCCGCGGCGGCGCTGAGCAGTTCACCATCACAATGTTCGGCGACGAGCCGTACGGCAACTACAACCGGATCATGCTCAGCCACGTCCTCTCCGGCGAGGAAAGCGACGCGGACATCTTCCTGAACTCCCTGCACTGGTACCAGGACAACAACATCACCCTGCACGCCGGCGTCCGGGTGGAACGGATCGACCGTTTCACCAAGTACGTGTTCGCCAACAACGGCCACGTGGTCCCGTACGACGTGCTGATCATCGCCACCGGCAGCCAGTCGTTCATGCCGCCGATGGACGGCCTCTACACGCCCAGCGGCTCGATCAAACCCGGCGTGTTCACGTTCCGCACCATTGACGACACCCGGAACATGGTCCGGCACGCGCAGCACGATCACCACCACACGGCCGTGGTGATCGGCGGCGGCCTGCTGGGGCTGGAAGCGGCGCGCGGGCTCCAAAGCCATGGCATCGACGTCGACGTGGTCCACTCCGGCGGGCACCTGATGAACGCCCAGATGGGGCCCGACGGCGGAGCCATCCTCCGCCGCAGCGTCGAGGCCCTGGGCATCCGGGTGCATACCGGCAGCCGCACCACCGCGGTCCTGGGGACGGACAGGGTCACCGGCGTCCGGCTGCGGGACCAGCCTGACATCGGTTGCGACATGGTGGTGGTGGCCGCGGGAATCCGCCCCAACGTGGACCTCGCCGTGCTGAGCGGCCTGCACGTGGAGCGGGCCATTGTGGTGGATGACCAGCTGCGGGTGGTGGACGAGGACAGCATCTATGCGGTGGGTGAATGCGTCCAGCACCGCGGCGAGGTGTACGGCCTGGTGGCTCCGCTCTGGGAACAGGCCGTGGTCCTCGCCGACCACGTCACCGGAACAGACACGTCCTCGGCCTACCTGGGCTCCCGGACCGCCACGAAACTCAAGGTTGCCGGCGTCGAGGTCGCCTCCATGGGACTGCAGGGCCCGGAACGGGACACGGACGAGCACATCGTGTTCTCCGAACCCAGCCGCGGGGTGTTCAAGTCCATCGTTATCCGCGACAACAAGATGGTGGGCGCCACCCTCCTCGGTGACAGCCGCAAGGTGGCCTACCTGACGCAGGCCTTCGACAAGGGCCTGCCGCTGCCGGAGGAGCGGATCTCGCTCATGTTTGATCTGGGCGGCCCCGCGGCGGAAGAGGGCGTGGCCGAGCTCAACGACGACGCCCAGGTCTGCAACTGCAACGGCGTGAGTAAGAAATCCCTGGTGGACGTGGTCAAGGGCGGGTGCAACACCGTGGCCGGAGCCATGGACGCCACCCGGGCTGGCAAGGGCTGCGGTTCCTGCAAGCTGCTGGTGAAGCAGGTGGTGGAATGGGCGGCGGACGGTTCGGTGGAGGAAGACCCGGCTGCCAGCTACTACGTCCCGGGCATTCCGCTGGACAAGCCCTCGCTGATGGCTGCCATCCGCACGCGGGGACTCCGTTCGGTATCCTCGGTGTTCGCTGCGCTTGCACCGGGCAGCGTGGAGGACGCGAAGTCCAAAATGGGCCTTGCCTCACTGATGAAGATGATGCTCTCGGACCAGTACATCGATGAGCGGGACGCCCGGTTCATCAACGACCGCGTCCACGCCAACATCCAGCGGGACGGCACGTTCTCCGTGGTGCCCCAGATGAAGGGCGGCGTGACGTCGGTGCAGCAGCTGCGCCGGATTGCCGACGTCGCCGAAAAACACAACATCCCCCTGATCAAGCTGACGGGCGGGCAGCGCATCGACCTGCTGGGCGTGCCCAAGGAGGATCTGCCGCAGGTCTGGGCGGACTTGGACATGCCCTCCGGCTACGCGTACGGGAAGAGCTTCCGCACCGTCAAGACCTGCGTGGGCAAGGACTTTTGCCGCTACGGCACCGGCGATTCCACCAAACTGGGGATCGAGATCGAGTCGCGGTTCCAGGGCATCGAGGCGCCGGCCAAGCTGAAGCTGGCCGTCTCGGGCTGCCCGCGGAACTGCGCCGAGTCGCTGGTCAAGGACGTGGGGGTTGTTGCCGTGGAAGGCGGCCGCTGGGAGATCTATGTCGGGGGAGCGGCCGGCGCCCACATCCGCAAGGGCGACCTGCTGGCCACGGTCGATGACCCCGAAGAGGTCAAGGTGCTGACGGGCCGGTTCATGCAGTACTACCGGGAGAACGCCAACTGGCTGGAGCGCACCTACTCGTTCGTGCCGCGGGTGGGCATCGACCACATCCGTGCCGTGGTGGTGGACGATGCGAAGGGCCTCGCGGCCGGGCTGGACGCCGCGATGCAGGCTTCCGTGGACAGCTACGTGGATCCCTGGACCGAGCGGGACGATCCGCTCACGCCGGGCCAGTTCCGCACCTCGCTGCCGCTCACGGTCCTTCCCCAGGTGCCGGTCCGATGAGTGCCGGTTACAACCTCGGCCCCGTCGAACAGGTGCCGTTCGGGGAAGGGCGGGCGTTCGGCGTCGACGGTGAACAGGTGGCGGTCTTCCGGCTCCGCGACGGCAGCCTGCGGGCGCTCTCCGCCGTCTGCCCCCACAAAGGCGGCCCGATAGCGGACGGCACCATCGACCAGAGCGTGGTTATGTGCCCCCTGCACCAGAACGCCTTCAAGCTGGACACCGGATGTTCCACCACCGGAGCCGAACCCCTGACCAGCTACGACGTCCAAATGGATAACCAGCGGAATATTATTCTGTGGACCGCTGCCAGGTAGAAATTTAGTTCGCCATAAATCGCCAGGGCTGTTGTCTGCGTCACTGACGGTTCCACTGGGCTTGTAAACTGGGGAGGCCGCGCGAACTTCGACGCCCTGTGAGTTTTTGTCCAGATAATTGCCCCAAACAGGGGATAAACCCGAATTATCTGGACAAAAACTCTGCGTTCCTGAGCCGGCCATCCCCCGACCCACAAGGAACAGTTGTGCCACAAAGTACCCCCACAGAACTCGTGAGCCCGCCGGCGCAATCCGCCGTCGTCGACTCCACCCTCAGCGCCGAGGGCTACAAGAAGTCCCTCAGCGGCCGCCAGGTCACCATGATCGCCATGGGCGGCGCCATCGGCGTCGGCCTCTTCATGGGTGCCGGCGGACGCCTGGCCTCCACGGGCCCCGCGCTGATCTTCTCCTACGCCATTGCCGGCGTCATCGCCTACCTGCTGATGCGCGCCCTGGGCGAACTCATCATGTACCGCCAGACGTCGGGCTCCTTCGTCAGCTACGCCGGCGAAATGTTCGGCAAGAAGGGCGCGTACCTGTCCGGTTGGATGTACTTCATCAACTGGGCCATGACCGGCATCGCCGAGCTCATCGCGATCGGGCTGTATTTCCAGTTCTTCTTCCCCAACGTGCCCGTTGAACTGTCCGCCATTGCAGCGCTGCTGCTGCTCGTGGGCGTCAACCTCCTGAGCGTCAAGGCGTTCGGCGAATTCGAATTCTGGGCTTCCTGCCTCAAGGTGGGCGCCATCGTGATCTTCCTGGCCGTGGGCACCTTCATGGTGGTCACCAACGCCCAGGTGGGCGACGGCAACGCCTCGGTCAATAACCTCTTCGCAGCCGAAGGCGGCATGTTCCCCAAGGGCGCGCTGGTGATGATCCTCGTTCTGAACGCCGTGATCTTCGCCTACAACGGCATTGAGCTCGTGGGCATCACGGCCGGTGAAATGCAGGACCCTGCCAAGGAAGTGCCCAAGGCCATCCGCGCCGTCGTCTTCCGCATCGTGGTGTTCTACGTCGGTTCCGTGACCCTCCTGGCCATGCTGCTGCCCTCGGACCAGTACGTGGCCGGCACCTCGCCGTTCGTCACCGTGTTCGGCCAGATGGGCCTCGGCTGGATGGGCGACGTCATGAACATGATCGTCATCACCGCCGCCCTGTCCTCCTGCAACTCGGGCCTGTACTCGATCGGCCGGATCTTCCGCACCATGGCCAACAACGGACACGCTCCGGAGTGGCTGACCCGGATGTCCAAGAGCCACGTGCCGTACGCCGCCATCCTGGCCATCGGCGCCGTCTACCTGGTGGGCATCCTGCTGAACATCTGGCTGGGCGGTTCCCACGCCTTCGACCTCGCACTCAACTCCGCGTCGATCGGCGTGATCTTCACGTGGGGCGCCATCTTCGCCAGCCAGATCGCGCTGCGCAAGAAGAAGGGCAAGGTCTCCTCGCTGCCCGCGCCCGGCGGAACCTGGAGCAGCTGGGCCGGCCTGGTTGCCCTGCTGGCCATCACGGTGCTGATCGGCTTCGACACCATGACCAGCAAGACCGGCGAGGTCTTCCACCTCGGCCTGTGGACGCTCGCCACCATCCCGTTCTTCGCCCTGGTGCTGTGGCTCGGCTGGCAGAAGGTCAGGAACAACGAACCGAAGAGCGAGCTCTTCAGCTAGTCGCTTTCGGTAAATTACGACGGCGGCAAGTACGACGACGGCGGCGGTCACCTTCACGAGGTGGCCGCCGCCGTCGTTCTTCCCCTGGGGAGCGCGAGCGGACACTTGTGGCCCCCCTTTGCGTAGGGCCTCAACTGTCCGTTCGCGTTTCTGGGCTAATCCCGCAGGTGGCGGGCGAAATGGTCTTCGATCCGCTGCCAGGCTTCCGCCGCTGCGTCCGGGTTCGGCTTGATGCCCATCACGCGAAAGAGCGGGCGAAGCGCACGCGGGCCTTCCTCGGCGTCGTTCATGAAGGCGTGGCCGGCGCCATCGAACTCCTTGATGTCGTGCTCGATGCCCAGCGTGTCCAGCGCGGTTTCCAGTTTCGCTGCGGCCCCTGGCAGGGTGCGGTCCGCCTTGCCGAAGTTGCCCACCACGGGACACGCGCCCAGCAGGGATTCCTCCGGATTTTTTGGCAGCCTGCCGTAGTTGACGGCGGCCGCGTCGAAGCCGTCCTTGGCCACGAGCAGCGCAAAGCCGCCTCCCATGCAGAACCCGATCACCCCGACTCTGCCGGTGGTGCGCCCTGACTGCTCCAGCCAGGCCTGCGCCGTTTTCAGGTCTGTGAAGGCCTTGCCGGAGCCGGAGAGCATCGATCTCATGGTGGAGACCAGGCAGCGGCGCGGTCCGCCGTCGCTGAAGAGGTCCACGGCCAGGGTCAGATAGCCGGCCGCCGCCAGCCGGTCCGCCTGGCGCCGCGCAATGTCGTTGAGGCCGAACGCTTCGTGGATCATCAGGACTGCCGGGAACGGCCCCGTTCCTTCAGGTTCCGCCAGGTAGCCGCGGAGGTTCCGGGAGCCCGCAGAAGTGCCGGGTCCGCTGAGATCAATGGTTGTCATGGCGCGGACTTTCCCGTCGTCGGATGCTGTCTTCCCGAGAATCTCACAGAAACGGCGGGCATCCCCCATAAGGAATGCCCGCCGTGTTTTCCAGGGCAACGGCCGTGGCCGCCGCCTAGGGTGCTTTAGTCTCTTTTGAACTCGTCCTTCACGTTTTCGCCAACTTTCTTGGCGTCAGCAACAACCTGGTCCTTCTGACCCTCTGCGCGCAGACGGTCATTGTCCGTGGCGTTGCCGGCCGCTTCCTTGGCCTTGCCGCCGAGGTGCTCTGCTTCGTTCTGGATTTTGTCGCCGATTCCCATGGTGTATTCCACCTCTCGTTGCCGGTAAAAACTAAGCAATTTCACCATAACACAAAGCATGCTTACTAAATCTTGCAGCGGATGCGCCACTTTGCCGCGCCGAAGCGGCGCGATCAACTGCGGTTGCATGCGTGGTTGTCGGCGCCGCCCGATAGGCTCGGGAGCATGGAACACCAGACCACCCTCACGCGCCACATCAATGCCAGCCCGGACAAGGTCTGGGCCGTGATCTCGGACATTCCGGGCTCGGCCGCCACCCTCTCCGGTGTCGAATCCATCCAGATGCTCAGTGAGGGCGGATACGGGGAAGGCACGCGCTGGAAGGAAACCCGCACCATGATGGGCCGGGCTGAAACCGTGGAAATGTGGGTGTCCCAGGCCGAGCCGCCGTCGGCAGGCCGGGCCGGAAGCACCACGGTCAAGGCGCTACAGGGCGGCGCGGACTACACCACGCGGTTCGTCCTCGCCGAACGCGATCGCGGGACGGACCTCGCGCTGACCTTCGGTGCCGAAATGGTCAAGCCGACTCTCCTGGGCAAGGTCATGATGGCGCTCTTCGGCCGGCTCGGCATGCGCATCACCAGGAAGGCGCTGGCCAGGGATGTTGCCGAAATAGCGGCCAAGGCCGAGTCCCTCTGATGGCAGGCAGGCCGGCCGCGGGACGGACAGCCGCAGGGAAGACTCCCAAGGTGACAGCCCCCAGGCTTTCACCGGTCAGGCTTGGGGAACTCCGCGATGAGCCGTCCCCGGACTTCCAGCGGGGCGAACGGTACGACGGCGTGAGGTTCAGCCGGGTTGACGCCGACGGTTTGGAGCTGAGCGGCACGGACTTTGCCGAGTGTGAATTCGACGGGGTCTCCTTCAATGAAACCCAGCTCCGCGGTGCCACGTTCCGGGACTGCATCCTGGCCGAGGTCTACGCCCCGGTGTTCACGGCGGCGCGGGCCACGCTGCGGGATGTGGAGATCGGCAATCCCCGGTGGGGTTCCGCGGAGCTGTATGAGAGCGGCTGGACCTCGGTGCGGATCGACGGCGGCAAGCTGGACTACGTGAACCTGCGCGGATCCCGGCTGACGGACGTACAGATCAGCAACTGCATCATCAGCGAGCTGGACCTCGGCTCGGTAACGGGCACCCGGGTGGCGCTGAAGAACTGCACCATCGGCACCCTGGATCTTGCCGGCGCCAAACTCAAGGACTTCGACCTGCGGACCACAGACTTCCGCTCCATCAGCGGTCTCGAGAGCCTGTCCGGCGTGGTGATCGACGACTACCAGCTGAGCCTGCTGGCCCCGCTGCTGGCCGCCCATCTCGGCGTCACTGTTCTCTAGGTACCGTGCACTCGGTTGACCCCTTGCGGCCGCCGTGTAATCTTTATAGAACGAACGGTCGGTAAATTAGCGCTTGTGATTCAAACGCTGTTTGGCGCCGCAGATGACATTGCCGTTAATCGCGTGAAGGGTGTTTCCATGGCCTCAGCAGTAGCAGGACCGCAGGCATTTCTGGTGGGCGGTGCCCGAACCCCGGTGGGCCGTTACGGAGGCGCGCTCTCCTCAGTCCGCCCGGACGACCTTGCCGCCCTCGTGGTCCGCGAAGCCGTTTCCCGCGCAGGCCTTGACCCCGATTCCATCGACGAAGTGATCCTCGGCAACGCCAACGGCGCCGGCGAGGAAAACCGCAACGTGGCCCGCATGGCCACCCTGCTGGCCGGTCTTCCCCTCCACATCCCCGGCATCACGGTCAACCGGCTGTGCTCCTCCGGCCTGAGCGCCATCATCATGGCCAGCCAGATGATCAAGTCCGGTGCCGCGGACATCGTGATCGCCGGCGGCGTGGAATCCATGAGCCGGGCGCCCTGGGTGCAGGAAAAGCCCCAGACGGCGTTCGCGAAGCCCGGCGCCATCTTCGACACCTCCATCGGCTGGCGGTTCGCCAACCCGTTGTTCCAGAAGGGCGAACTGTCCCGCGACGGCAAAATGACGTACTCCATGCCGGAAACGGCGGAGGAAGTGGGCCGCGTTGACGGTATCTCCCGCGAAGATGCCGACGCCTTCGCGGTCCGCTCCCACGAACGCTCCCTCGCAGCCATCGCGGCCGGCCGGTTCAAGGATGAAATCGTGCCGGTGACGGTCAAGACCCGCAAGGGCGAAACCGTGGTTGACACCGACGAGGGCCCCCGTGCCGGCACCACCATGGACGTGCTCTCCGGACTCCGCCCCGTGGTCAAGGGCGGATCGATTGTCACCGCCGGCAACTCCTCCACGCTGAACGACGGCGCCTCCGCCATCATCGTGGCGTCCGAAGCGGCCATCCAGAAGCTCGGCCTCACCCCGCGCGCCCGCATCATCGACGGCGCGTCCGCCGGCTGCGAGCCCGAGATCATGGGCATCGGCCCCGTCCCCGCCACGCAGAAAGTGCTGGGCCGGAGCGGCTACAACGTGGGCGACCTCGGCGCCGTCGAACTTAACGAAGCGTTTGCCACCCAGTCGCTCGCCAGCATGCGCCGGCTGGGCCTGGACCCGGACATCGTGAACAACGACGGCGGCGCCATCAGTCTGGGGCACCCGCTGGGTTCCAGCGGCTCACGGATCGCGATCACCTTGCTGGGTCGCATGGAACGCGAGGACGCCAGGATGGGCCTCGCCACCATGTGCATCGGCGTGGGCCAGGGCACTGCGATGCTGCTGGAGCGCGTGTAATGGCGGGTCCGGACAGCGCGAACGGACACTTGAGCACCCAGGACTTCAAAACCCTCCTGGTCGAGGAGCGTGACGACCGCGTGGTGGTGCTCCTCAACCGCCCGGAGGTCCGGAACGCCATCGACCAGCAGATGGTGGACGAGCTCCACGCAGTGTGCGCCGCGCTGGAGCAGAACCCCAAGGTGCTCATCATTGCCGGCGTGGACGGCGTCTTCGCCTCCGGTGCGGACATCGCCCAGCTGCGCGAACGGCGCCGGGACGATGCCCTGCAGGGCATCAACTCCACGATTTTCGTGCGGATCGCCAAGCTGCCCATGCCAGTCATTGCTGCACTGGACGGATACTGCCTGGGCGGCGGCGCGGAGCTCGCCTACGCCGCGGATTTCAGGATCGGAACGCCCAGTGTCCGCATCGGCAACCCCGAGACGGGCCTGGGGATTCTCGCGGCGGCCGGCGCCAGCTGGCGGCTGAAGGAGCTGGTGGGCGAACCAGTGGCCAAGCAGATCCTGCTGGCCGGCCTGGTGCTGCGCGCCGAGCAGGCCCTGGCCGTCAACCTCATCACAGAAATCCACGAGGCCCCCGTGCTGATGGACGGCGCGCACAGCCTCGCGGACCGCATTGCGCGGCAGGATCCGCTGGCCGTGCGGATCACCAAGTCCGTGTTCCATGCACCCGCCGAGGCGCACCCGTTGATCGACCAACTGGCGCAGGGGATCCTTTTCGAATCCCAGGCGAAGTTCGACCGGATGCAGTCTTTCCTGGACAAGAAAACAGATAAGAAAACAGCCAAGGCGTCAGCCACTCATTCAGACCAGCAAGACGGGACGAAGTAACCATGAGCAATTCCGTACTTCCGGCGGATCTGCCGGCCACAGTAGGCGTCCTCGGCGGCGGCCGGATGGGGGCGGGCATCGCCCACGCCTTCCTGATCAACGGCGCCAACGTCCTGGTGGTGGAGCGGGACGAGGCCTCGGCTGAAGCCGCCCGGGAGCGCGTGGAGTCCGCGGCCGCGAAGAGCATTGAGCGCGGCGCCACGGACGGCAACCTGGACGAAATGGTCTCGCGGCTCTCCGTTACGGTGGACTACGACGACTTCAAGGACCGCCAGCTGGTGGTGGAGGCCGTTCCGGAGGACTGGGGCCTGAAGGTTGCCTCCCTGCAAGGAATCGAAGAGCGCCTCTCCGACGACGCCTACCTCGCCTCCAACACGTCCTCGCTGTCCGTCAACGGCCTGGCCCGCGAACTCAAGCGCCC
This sequence comes from Arthrobacter oryzae, assembly GCF_037911235.1. GTDB lineage: Bacteria > Actinomycetota > Actinomycetes > Actinomycetales > Micrococcaceae > Arthrobacter > Arthrobacter oryzae_E. The sequence goes on along the minus strand of NZ_JBBLYW010000023.1, from coordinate 13,306 downwards.
GGGGAACTTCCTTGGCCTGCACTTCTTCAACCCTGTACCCGCGTCCACGCTCATCGAGGTGGTGCTCGGCGAACAGACGTCCCCGGACCTTGCCGCCGCAGCGAAAAGGTGGGTGGAGGCACTCGGCAAGACCGCCGTCGTCGTCAATGACGCCCCCGGGTTTGCCTCTTCACGCCTGGGCGTGGCCATTGCCCTGGAAGCGATGCGCATGGTGGAGGAAGGCGTTGCGTCCGCCGAGGATATCGACAACGCCATGGTGCTGGGCTACAAGCACCCCACCGGTCCGCTGCGCACCACGGACATCGTGGGCCTGGACGTCCGGCTGGGCATTGCGGAGTACCTGCAGTCGACCCTGGGGGAGCGCTTCGCGCCGCCGCAGATCCTGCGCGACAAGGTGGCCCGCGGCGAGCTGGGTCGCAAGACGGGCAAGGGATTCTTCGACTGGCCGGCTTAAGGTTTGCGCTTAGGGTTTTCCGGGCTTAGCGCCCGGACGGCTTAGCGCCCGGACGGCTTAGCGCCCGGCCCGCGCGTCGAGGGCTGACTTCAGGCCGTTCATCGCGGGGTCCCGGAGCGACATGAATGCCGGCTTCATGAACGGTTCAATGAGCTTGAGGGGGCCCTTGAGCTGGAACTCCGCCGTGTACTTCACCTTGCAGCCGGCCCCGTCGGGCGAGACGTCAATGGAGTCCTCGGAAATGACCGTCTTGTTTTCGCCCCGGAGCTTGATGTGGTTCCTGGTCAGCTCCACCACCTCGTAAATGAGGGCCTGCCGTTTGCCCCGGAACTCCGCTTCGGCGTGGTACCTGTGGCCCACGGCAACGGGGCCCTCGGTGAGCTTCTTCACCACAGGGGTGCCGGGATCCCATTCCGCGGTGTGCTCGAAGGCTGACAGGTAGGTGAAGGCTTCCTCTGCCCCGAGGGGAGAGCTGACGGTTCCCGCTACTGTGATCATGCCGACAGCCTAGCCGCTGCCCCCTAGGATGGTGCGGTGACTTCCATCGAGCCCATCACTCTGACCGGTCAACACGTCGTCCTCGAGCCGCTGAGCCATGCGCACCACGACGGCCTGGTGGAGGCCGCCCGCGACGGCGAGCTCTGGAAGCTCTGGTACACCAGCGTGCCAACGCCGGAAGGCATGGCCGCGGAAATAGACCGGCGCCTCGGCCTGCAGGAACTCGGCTCCATGCTGCCGTTCGCCACGCGCCTCCTTGACCCCGCCACCGGCGGCCCGGGCCGGGTGATCGGGATGACCACGTACATGAATATCGACGCCGTCACTCCCCGCGTGGAGATCGGCTCCACGTGGAATGCGGCTTCTTCGCACGGCACCGGCACCAACGCGGACTCGAAGCTGCTGCTCCTGCGGCATGCCTTTGAAACGCTGGGCTGCCCCGCCGTCGAGTTCCGGACGCACTGGCTGAACCACCAATCCCGCGACGCGATCACCAGGCTGGGCGCCAAGCAGGACGGAGTGCTCCGCAGCCACACCCGGACCGCCGACGGGCAACTCCGGGACACCGTGGTGTTCTCGATCCTGGAGCACGAGTGGCCCATGGTCCGGGCCAGCCTGGAGTTCAGGCTGGCCAAGCGGGGCTAGGGTGTGGTGGGCGTCGAGTAGGCTTCAGCTGCGGCAAGGGCCAAGTGGTAGGCCTGGTACCCGGCTGCGTTGGGGTGGAAGGCTTCTATTGGACCCGCTCCGGGGCCGTTGATCCACGGAACAAGGGAGTTTGCGGCGTGGTCGGCGAATTCATCTGTTACGTCGACAAATTCTGCGTCAGACGTTTCTGCCCCTCTGGCTATGGCTCCGTTGAGCTCAGCGATTGCAGCATTGACGTTCGTCATAAATGCAACTTCCTCCGGCGTCCTGCCGTTGCTGGGGTCGAACAGATACGGATAGCCCGTGAGGACTATTTTCGCTTCGGGGGCTTGAGCACGCACGTCCTCCACCATGTCAACTACGCGGCCTTCGACTTGGCCGATCATGGCGATGGCCGATCCAAAGGCCTGAGCACATTGCGTGGAAGCAGGGTCAGGCACGCAGGTGAAGAGGACGGCCGTTGAATTGATGTCGTTTCCACCGGCAGTGATGGTCACGAGAGTGATGCCAGTGTTCAGTCTCTCCAGCTGTTTCGTGGTGACATCCGCTATGGTAGCGCCGCTACAGGCCGCATTGGCGGCCAGACGGACGGACTTGCTCTCGTCTGCTTCGGCTGGGTAACCGTTCTCGCTGCGGAAGCAATCCAGGTCCTGATACGAGCCACCTCCCACCCCGGCGGCGTATGAATCGCCCAATGCAACGTAGGCAGTCGGGCGGGCGGCTTCAGCCGGCACCGCCAGCCCCATTGCCAGCCCCAGCGTTGCCAGACCGGCTGCGAATGCCGCGCGCCGCCGTCGTAATATCCGGTCACTCATCAGTTTCCCCTTTGTTCTGAACTGTGCACCGGGCTGATGAGCCACGGACCCGCGGCCTGGCCGCAGGTACGCCCAACGGTACAGCCAGTGACCTCCCACAGGACATGGGCCGGAATACCCGTTAATTTGCGGCGCACCACCCCATTTTCCGGCCGGTACCCGTGCCGGATGTCGGGGGTCTGTGATTAGCTGTCTGGATGGAACAGCCTGGACAACCCGTGCACTGGGACGGAGCCGTGAACGCCTGGCGCATTTCCGGCCTCGTCTTCCGCATGGGGCGCCGGGAATGGGTCACCGAGGCGGGCTGGAAACAGGCGTACGACGACGGCGTCCGCACTGTGATCGACCTCCGGAACCCTTCGGAACACGGACTAAGGGACACCGATCCCGAGGTGAGCGCGGACGTATTGGCGGGGTTCGACGTCGTGCACGCTCCCACCGAAGACCCTGACCATCCGGAGTTCAAGGAACTGTGTTCCCCCTACCTGAACGATCCCGCCTGCTACGCCGCCAACGCCCGGCTGTTTCCGGAAAAGCTCGTGGCCGTCTTCAAAGCTGTTGCCGCCGCGCCCGCCGGCGTGGTGATCCACTGCTCGGCCGGGCGCGACCGCAGCGGAATGGTGGCTGCCATGCTGCAGGACCTCACCGGCGCAGGCGATTCGGAGATCGTGACCGGCTATCAGGTTGCCATGCGCGGCATCAACGAGCGCCACCGGACAGCCGGCCCGCCGCACAAACACGAGCGCTACCTGGAAGAAGACGCCTTGGTGCCCCTGCTGGAGAAGCGCGGCGGCGGAACCCTGGAGTTCGTCCGGAGACTGGACACCCGGAACTACCTTTTGCGGCACGGCATCACCGCGGCCGAATTGGCTGCCATCCGGACCCGGCTGGCAACCAGAATGACCACGTGAACACTATATGGGGGACATCTTGACGCATCATTCCGGCCGGAATCCGTTCCACCGCGGCCTTGGACTGGCCGCAACCGCCGCCGTGGCGTTCGGCGCCACGTTCCTCGCTGGTCCCGCCGTCGCAGAGTCGGGTTCCCCGGTTCCCGGTCCTTCCGCGTCTGCGCCTGCCGCTCCGGCAACCCCTGCCGCGCCGGCGGCCGCGTCCGCGCCCGCGCTGTCCGCGCCCGCCGTCAGCGATGCCGGGCTGGCTGAGGCCATCCTCCGCGACCTGGGCATGACGCTGGAACAGTTCAACGCTGCCGGTGACCAGGGTAAGCGCGCGGCCGACGCCGTTGCCTCCTTGCGTGCCTTGCCCGGCTATGTGGGGATCAGCCTGGCAGACGGCCGGATCCTGGTCGAAGGTGCCGGGCCGGAGCTTGAGGCCAGGGTTGCTGAGCTCAATGCCGCAGGACCCTCCGACTTTGTCCTTGTGGCACCCAGCCCCGCGCCGAGCCCCGCGCCCGCAGGTCCCTCGGCATCCGGGCCGTCAGCGTCGCCTTCGCCGGCCGAACCGCCTTCGCAGACTGCGCCGACCCGGCCAGTGGCGCCGGAACGTGTCGCGGCCAGCACGGACCAGTTGTTCAACGACTACGTCAGGGAGGTCGGCGCCGACGGCCTGCAAGCTGTGGCGCATGCCAACGGCAGCTTTGTGATCCGCACCGGCGGCACCAACCAGCCGGAGGACGGCGGGACCCCGGCGGGCCAAGAGGCCCCCGGCACCCCGGCAACGCCGGCCCCCGGCACCCCGGCATCCTCGCCTCCGACGCCGTCCGAATTCGTGGCGCAGTACTCGAACGTCCGTCTGGAGCAGGGCGAGCCGCTTGCCCCTGAGGAGGATTTCTTCGGCGGGCAGGGCTATGTCCTCAACAACGGCATCGTCTGCTCAGCCGGTTATGGTGCGTACAGCCCGGAAGGGGAGCCGCTGGTCCTCACCGCGGGCCACTGCACCGAAGACGGCACGCTCCCCACGGCAAACGTGGAGCGTCCTGAAACGCCGGCGAATAAACTACTGGGTACCCTCGGCTTCAGCCAGTTCGGCGGCCCGGGCAACTCCTGGATCACCGGCGGCGAAGCCAACCCCGGGAACATCGGCACGGACATCGCCGTCATCGAGGGTATCCGGGCGGGACTCGAGGTCCAGCCCGCCGCCACCCGCTGGGATGCGCCCTCGGATCCCGGATCCACGGCCGTGAAGATCATCGGAACAGCGGCGCCTTCGCCGGGGCAGGCCGTCTGCCGGTCCGGCCGCACCGCCGGCTGGTCCTGCGGCACGGTGGATGAAGTGGGCATCTACGTAGTGGGCGGCATCACCGCCGACCCCTCCGACCTCCGGGCCTTCCGCGGCTTCCTGTCCAACTCAGTCCAGTCCAGCGGCGGTGACTCCGGCGGACCCTGGATCAGCGGCAACTTCGCCGTCGGCACGCATTCCGCGGGAGACTCACCCGGTTCGGCGGCCAACTTTGCCGTGGCCACTACGTTGGAGGACGCCATGACCCGGCTGCCGGGCGTCCAGCTTCAGCTGTTCCTCAACAAACCCTTACTTACGGAACCGGCCGACGGCGGCGGGGTGGCAGTCGGCCGGACCATCAGCGGGCAGGTCCCGGCGGCTCCTGCCTCCGCCGTCGCTGCAGGCTCGAAGGTGCGCATCACTGTGCCCGGGCAGCCGTCCGCGGAGGTTCCGGTGGACGCCTCCGGACGCTGGCAATTCACTGCCCCTTCGCCGGCCGGCAGGTTGCGGTTTACGGCCGAAACCGTCAACGGCTTCAGCCACTCGGGTGCCAGCTCCTTCGACATCACTGTGCTGCCGTCCGAGCTGCCCGCGCCCGGTATTTCAGCTCCGGCGGAGGGCGACGTCCTGATGGCACTCGAACGCATCGGAGGGACCGGAACACCCGGTGCCACGGTGGAACTCTCCGGGGACGCCACCGGCCAGGCGGTGGTGGGGCTCGACGGCGCCTGGGCAGTGCCCGTGAACGGGCCGGCGAGGTTCGGGTCCTTCACCGTCAAGGCAGTGCAGACCGCTGCTGGCGTCGCTGACAGCCCGGCGGCGAGCCGGACGTTCACGGTGGTGCCGCCGTCGCCGGCGGTGACCAACATCCAAGACGGTCAGCATTTCGCCCACGACGCCGTTCCGCAACGGATCACCGGTACAGCGCTGAAGGGCGCGTCGGTGACCGTCACGGTCGACGGCGCCTCAACAGTACTCGGCGCGGGGGACGGCACGTGGAGCACGCCGCTTCCGGCCGGGCTCGCCGCCGGGAACCACACGGTGACGGTCCGCCAGGCGGTCGACGGCGTGGCCTCCGCACCGGTGAATCTCACCTTCGTGGTGGACCCGGCTCCTGTGATTGTTCCCGCCGGGCGGGCTGTTCCCGCCGCGATCACCCCGGCAGGTGTCCCGGACCAGCTTCCGGCAACCGGTGCCGACGGCCTGCTCACCGCCGCCGGCGTCGGTGCCGGCGTGCTGCTGCTCGGCGGTGCCGCGCTCGTCCTGGCCAGACGACGTTCCCGCCGCTGACCTGTTCCGGCAACGCGCCCGAGTTTTTGTCCACTTATCGCGACCCAAAGCGGTTCTAACGCGCGATAAGTGGACAAAAACTCCGGGCTATTGGAAGTCGGCCAGCCAGAGGTCCGGGCCGAACACTTCGTACTGGATATCCTTGGCCGGCACGCCCCGTGCAACCAGCGCGCTCCGGACTGACTTCAGAAAGGGCAGGGGGCCGCAGAGATAGTACTCGGCGTCGTCCGGAAGATCGACCGCATTGACGTCCATGAAGCCTTTGAACGCCGGTGCGCTGTCCGTCCCGGCTGCACCGGAGGCAGCGGGTGAGCCGTCCGGCTCGAGGAACCAGGTGTTCAACGATCCGTCGGCCAGCTGCGCGAGGTCCTCGGTGACCTGGGCCCGGAGCGGGAACGACGCAGGGGTGTCATCCGCGTGGAGGAGCATGACCTGGCGCTGGGAGCCGGCCTTCACCATGTGGGACAACATGCCGGCCATTGGCGTGATGCCGATGCCCGCGCTGGCCATGACAACAGGCCTGTCCGTGTATTCCAGGACCACGTCGCCGAACGGTGCCGAAAGCACCACCTCGTCGCCTTCGTGGATCTCGTTGTGGAGCAGGTTGGACATCTCGCCGTCGGGCGTGGGGAGTCCATGGACGCGCTTCACCGCGAACTGCCGGTGGTGGCCGTCGTCGGCCTTGGTGAGGCTGTACTGCCGGGGCTGGTGCACGCCGTCGTGCATCAGCATCTTGATGGTGACGTACTGCCCGGGAAGGGACGGTTTGACGTCGCGCTCGTCGGTTCGTTCCACGATGAAGGTGACCACGTCGTCGGTCTCCTGGATCCGCCGGACAACCCGCCAGGTGCGCCAGATCGTCTCGGGCGAGAGATGGACGGCGTTGTAGAGTCCGCGTTCCTTGTTGATGAGCATGTTGGCCATGAGCCAGTAGACCTCATCCCAGGCCGCCGCGACGTCGGGAGTGACAGCATCGCCGAGCACGTCCACGATGGACCACATCAGGTGGTCGTGCACAATCTGGTACTGATCCGGGGCCAGGCCCAGCGACACGTGCTTGTGGGCGACGCGGGAGAGCAGATGGTCCGGCAGCTGGTCGGGTTTATTCACCAGGAATCCCGCGAATGCCGCGATGGACCCTGCCAAGGCCTGTTGCTGCCGCCCGTCCGCCTGGTTGCCCCGGTTGAAGAGGCCGTCGAGGAGGTCCGGCCGCTCCTCGAACATGTGTTTGTAGAACCGTTTGGCGATCTCCTCGATGTGCTCGCCAACTACAGGCAGCGTTGCCTTGATGACTGGAGAAGAGGTGTCTGAGAGCATGGTTGGTCCCTTCCGGTCGTGCCGGTAAATGCAGGCGGTGTTTCGTCGCTCGGCACAGCAAACCTAGCAGTCCGGGCCTGTCCACTTCCGGGCCGATTGGCACTTCACGGCAGGTGAAAACGGGTGTAGCGGAGGAGGCTTCGGGTCAGCTTTCCGTGGCCAGCTCACCGCGCGCAATGCTGTCCGAGGAGTGCGCGGGGTTGCCGTCGAACGGCTCGTTGGACACGTCCACGATGGGGTACTCCGCCAGGTCGAGTCCTTCGGGGATGGCGAAGACGCCGGGCTCGCCGTCAAGCACGCCCAGGCTGACGAGTTTGGAGAGGTCCGGCGAGATCACCCAGACCTCACGGAACCCGCTGATTTGGCCCTCCGGGAGTTGGACCACCAGTTGGCGGGTGCCGTCGGGAAGCTCCTCCACCAGTGCCTTGCCGCTTGCCGTGTAGGACGCCAGAGGCTGCAGCGGTGCCTGGGCAATGACCACGGCCTGGGGAGCGGTCGGCGTGGGTGAGGGCGCCGCTTGCGGGGCTTGGCCGAGGACGTTGTAGCCCGCCCACACGGCGGCCGCGCCAACGACGATCCCGGCGGCTGCAGCCATCGCCACCCAGCGCCGGGCACCGGAACCTGCCTTGGAGCCCCCGGTTCGTGCCGGACCCGTCCTCGCGCGCTCGGCGCGCGGGCGGGGCGGCGTCGGTGCGGTGACCGGCGCCGCGGAACCCGCCGACTCCGCCGTCGTACCGTCCGCCGTCGTACCGGCCACCGGCGAAGTGGCTACCGCCGTCGTACCAGCTACCGCCGTCGTACCGGCCGGCGAGCCCTCCCGGCTCAACGGGTCCTGAGCCTGGCCGGGGGAGAGGCCCAGTGCCTGGTGGATGGCTGCCCAGTTGTGCGGGCCGGGCGTGGCCAGTTCCACTTCGGCCGGATCCACGGTGGCGGCGCGGACGGTGCGTTCCAGGGCAGCGAGGGTTCCGGAGCATTCACTGCAGAACGCCAGATGGTCGGCCTCGGCCGGAGTCACGGCGGGTTCGCCAAGGGCCAGCAGGCTCAGCTGCTCATCGTCAAGATGCTTCATGGCCCACCTCCAGGCGGGTCCGCATCCGGGAGAGGCTGCGCCGGATGTGGCTCTTGACGGTGCCGAGGGGCAGTTGCAGGCGCGAGGAGATCTGGTCGTGCGTGAGGTCCTCGTAAAACGCCAGCTTCATGATCGCTTTCTGTGGATCGCCCAACCGGTCCAGCTCTTCCTCCAAGGTTATGCGGTCTGCCACGGCTTCCACGTCAGCTGCCAGCGGTCCGGCGACGCGGTCATCGCCCACGAACTGCCCGGCAGCGTGTTCCAGCTCCTGCCGGCGCATCCGGGCGGACAGCGCATCGGAAACCGCGTTGCGGGTGATCCCCACCAGCCACGCCGGAAGGCGGGCGGCTTCCGGCCGGTAGCTGACGCGTGATTTCCAGGCGCGGATGAAGACTTCCTGGGTGACGTCGTCGGCGGCGGACCGTTCCCCCAACGACCTCAGCGCCAGCGTGTACACGAGCGGGCTCAGCCGCCGGTAGGCCTCGGCGAGGGCCGCTTCCTGGCCGTCCGCGAACGCATGATCGAGAGCGGCGTCCCAATCGTGCGGGCCGGCAGGGGTCATCGATGGCTCCTTCGAGCGGCAGTGAGACCTGAGGAACCACATTATGCCGTCCCCGACGCCGGTCCGCCATAGAAGCGGACCTGCGGGGTCTTGACCAGCTCGTCCACGCCGGAGCAAGCTCAATGAAGGCCCTCCGGCAAACCCGGGCCACGCAGAGCCTCCGTGCCGCAGGTCCTCAGCCTTGACCCCCGACTCGAGGAGAGCCCCATGAGCACCACCACTTTCAATGACCTGCTCGCCAAACAGGTGGGCAATGAGTTCGCGGCGTCCCAGCAGTACATCGCCATCGCGGCCTGGTTCGACGGGCAGGATCTGCCACGGCTTGCCAAGCACTTCTACCGGCAGTCGCTGGAGGAGCGGAACCACGCGATGATGATGGTCCGGTACATCCTGGACCGGGGCATCAGGATCTCGATTCCCGGCATCGACCCGGTCCGGAACGACTTCACCTCGGCGGAGGAACCCTTGGTCCTGGCACTTGCCCAGGAAATTGAAGTCACGGACCGCATCAAGGAACTCTTCGCCGCGGCCCGGGCGGAAAACGATCCCCTCGGGGAACAGTTCATGCTCTGGTTCCTCAAGGAACAGGTGGAAGAGGTCGCATCCATGTCCACACTCCTGAACGTTGCACGCCGGGCGGACAACCTTTTCGACGTCGAGATGTTCCTTGCCCGCGAGCGGGTGGGAGACGCCGGGGGCGGCGGCGGGCACGGCGGCCACGGCGGCGATCACGGGCACGCCGGAGGGCATGGCGGCGGAGGCCATGATTCCGGTACGCCGGAAGCGGCGGGCGGAGCGCTCTGAAGCGCACCGCTTGAGCTCTGAAGTACGCACCCTGAAGCACGCCGGTGGGGCCGCCCGTCCAGGCGGCCCCACCGGTAGGGGCTATCGGGGTGAGGCATCAGTGGCGGCCGTGCCACCGCTCCTCGGAGTCAACAACCTGGACTGCAACGGCCAGGTTGCCGTCAGCCAGGCTGCCCCAGGCGTACACGATCGTGTTCTTGCCGCCCTCGACCGTGATGTCGGCCGGCCCGATCACCGGGTCGGTGGTCCCGGCTGCGGCAACGGACGCCGAAATGGTTCCGGCCTTGAGCTTCAGGGTTGCCTCGTCCGGATTGCTGAGTCCCTCGATCACGGCGGATCCGCCGGCGAGGACGTCGACGGCGGGCGCTGCGGCTACGTGCCTGACCGTCAGCTTGCCCTTCTTGTCGTTGCGGGGAGCCTTCGTGTCGTTGGTGAAGAGCGTGGCCGTGGCAGCGCCGTCGGCGTCGAGGTGGGCCACCGCGGTGTAGTCCCCGCCCTCGTCGAGGTCAACGGTCACCGGCCCGATCACCGGGTTGTCGGCGCTGGTGGCCTCCGAGGCGGTGATGGCGATTTCGTAGTCGCCGGCGGCGAGCTCCAGCGGACCCGCCAGGCTCCCTGGAGTGAAGTCATCCAGGGTGAGGTTGCCGTCCACCCACACGTCCACTGTCAGGCCGGGCACGCCGTGCAGGACCGAGAGCTTGGCGGGGTCATCGTCGTGGTGCCAGCCGCCGGCCTGGGCGGGGGCTGCGAAGGACAGTGCTGCAGCGAGCGACAGTGCTCCGGCGGCGTAGGTTGTTTTGCGCATTTTCAAACTCCTCAGAGGGACGCCCGGGGACGGGCTGTGTTTGTGCTTACGCCCTTACTACCTGCGGGATGCCCTCTTTGGATGCAAAGTCATGAAATTTTTTTCCGGTCAATCAGCAGGTTGGTAATCCGGAGCGTGCACAGGCGCTGGCCGGCCTCGTTGGTGAGCAGGACCTCGTGCGTGGTCAGCGTTCCGCCCAGGTGGATGGGCGTGGCCGTGATGGTGATCTGGCCGTCGCGCGCCGACTTGTGGTGGGTGGCGGACACGTCCACGCCCACGGCGGTCTTGCCTATGGTGCTGGCGTGGATCACGGCAGCCCAAGACCCCACGGCCTCGCCGACAGCCAGGGACGCCCCGCCGTGAAGCAGCCCGAACGACTGCCGGTTGCCCTCCACCGGCATCGTGGCAACAACACGCTGCACGGATTCCTCGACGATCTTCACGCCCATCTTCTCGTCGAGCTCGCCAAGCGTGATTTTCCACAGTTCGGCGCTGCCGGTTTCGGGCTGCATGGCCACTTCGCTTTCGTTGTCGGTCTTCCCAGTGTGCAGCAAGGCTAGTGTGCAGCACGGCACATTCATGTACTGTAGACATATTACCGAACGGACGGTCAGTAATGCACTGGCCGTGATGATCTTGCCCCGCGCAGGAAGGACCCGTCAACGATGACCACCACTGCAACTTCTCCGAAATCCTCGCTGGACACTGTGGAGACTGTCCCCAGTTTCGTCCGGGACGCCTGGTGGACGCCCGACGCCGATGCAGCGGCTTCCGCCGTCCCCGTCCTGGACGCCAGCACCGGCGAGCTCCTCGCCAAGGTGAGCACCGAGGGACTGGACCTTGCCGACGTCGTGGATTACGGACGCACCACCGGCCAGAAGGAACTGGGCACGCTGACCTTCCACCAGCGCGCCCTCAAGCTCAAGGAACTGGCCCAGTACCTCAACGCCCGCCGCGAGCACTTCTACGAGCTGTCCGCGCAGACCGGCGCCACCAAGATCGACTCCATGGTGGACATCGACGGCGGCATCGGCGTGCTCTTCACCTTCGGTTCCAAGGGCCGGCGCGAGCTGCCCAACTCCCAGGTTGTGGTGGACGGTCCCATGGAGGTGCTGTCCCGGGACGGTTCCTTCGCCGGCGAGCACATCTACACCCGCATCCCCGGCGTCGCAGTGCAGATCAACGCCTTCAACTTCCCGGTCTGGGGCATGCTGGAGAAATTTGCGCCCGCGTTCATCGCCGGTGTTCCCACCATCGTCAAGCCGGCCACTCCCACGGGCTACGTGGCGGCGGCCGTGGTCAAGGCCATGATCGAATCCAACATCCTGCCCAAGGGTTCGCTGCAGCTCATCTCCGGCTCGGCCCGCACGATGCTGGACCACCTCGACTACCGCGACCTCGTATCGTTCACCGGCTCGGCCTCCACGGCCAACACCCTGAAGTCGCACCCGAACGTGGTGGAAGGCGGTGTCCGCTTCACGTCTGAGACGGACTCGCTCAACGCCGCCATCCTGGGCCCGGACGCCGTCAAGGGCACGCCGGAGTTCGACGCCTTCATCAAGTCCGTGGTCACCGAAATGACCGTCAAGGCCGGCCAGAAGTGCACGTCCATCCGTCGCACCATCGTGCCCCGGGACATGGTGTCCGACGTCGTTGCCGCCGTGGGTGCCCGCATCGAGGAACGCGTGGTGCTGGGTGATCCCCGCGCCGAGGGCGTCACGATGGGCGCGCTGGCTTCCCTTGAGCAGCTGGCGGACGTCCGCGCCGCGGTGCAGTCCATGCTCGACGCCGGCGGCGAGCTCGCCTACGGCACGCTCGATTCGCCCAAGGTGACCAAGGCTGACGGGGGAGTTGCCGTCGTCGAAGACGGTGCCTTCATGTCCCCCGTGCTGCTCAGCTGGGCCGACGCCGAAGCCGAGGAAGTCCACTCGCTGGAAGCCTTCGGTCCGGTTTCCTCGGTGATCGGCTACACCGACCTGGCCGACGCCGTGCGCCTAGCCGCCCGCGGTGGCGGCTCGTTGGTGGCTTCGGTGTGCACCAACGATCCCGAGGTTGCCCGCGAACTCGTCACCGGGATCGCCGCACACCACGGCCGCGTCCTGATGCTCAACCGCGAGGACGCCCGCAGCTCCACCGGGCACGGTTCGCCTGTGCCGCATCTTGTCCACGGCGGGCCGGGCCGCGCCGGTGGCGGCGAAGAACTGGGCGGCATCCGCTCGGTGATGCACCACATGCAACGCACCGCCATCCAGGGTTCGCCGAACATGCTCACCGCCGTCACGGGTGTCTGGCACACGGGCGCGGACCGGAACTTCACGCTCGAGACTGAGGGCCAGCACCCGTTCCGGAAGCACCTGAGCACGCTGCACATCGGTGATTCGGTGCGCTCCGGGCTGCGTGAAGTGACGCTGGAGGAGATCACCAAGTTCGCCAACTCCACCGGCGACACCTTCTACGCCCACACCAACCAGGAGGCTGCGGAGGCCAATCCGTTCTTCCCGGGCATCGTGGCGCACGGCTACCTGCTGCTGGCCTGGGGCGCCGGGCTGTTCGTGGAGCCGGCTCCGGGCCCCGTGCTGGCGAACTACGGCCTGGAGAACCTGCGCTTCATCACCCCGGTGGCCGCAGGCGATTCCATCCGCGTGACCCTGACCGCCAAGAAGATCACCCCGCGCGAGACCGACGAGTACGGCGAAGTGGCCTGGGACGCCGTCCTGACCAACCAGAAGGACGAAATCGTAGCCACCTACGACGTCCTCACCCTCGTCGAAAAGTAACCTGCCCCCTCCGACGCTCTCTCACTTCCTGCGGGTTTTTCTCCGGCGCTCTCTCACCTTTAGTGGGTTTCCCCCAAAACGCTCTCTCACCG
>NZ_JBBLYW010000022.1:0-63910 GCF_037911235.1 Arthrobacter oryzae | reverse complement strand
CTTGAGCGCGAACGGGCACTTGCGGCCCCGTTCCGGACGGCGGGAGGGGCCACAAATGCCCGTTCGGCCTCGGAATGCTAGCTTTCTTGAAGAAAGTCAGCTACGGTTTCCTTCATGGCACTCCGCTCCGACTGGTCCCAACGAACCTGCGCCCTGGCGCGGGGCCTGGACATCCTCGGCGATCCCTGGAGCATGCTGGTGCTCCGCGAAGTCTTCTTCGGCAACGGCCGCTTCGAGGCCATGAAGAACCGGCTGATGGTGGCCGATTCCGTGCTCACCAAGCGCCTTGCAGGCCTGGTTGACGCCGGGCTGCTGGAGCGGAAGCCGTACGACGACGGCGGCCGCACCCGCCAGGAGTACGTCCTCACCGGGAAAGGCGCGGACGCGCTGCCGGTGCTCAACGCCGTCGTGATCTGGGCCGAAAAGCACCTTCCGGCACCGTCCGAATCTGCACACATGTTTGTCATCCACACAACGTGCGGGAAGCGGACCTCCTCGGCGGACAGCTGCACGGCCTGCGGTGAACGGCTCACCGCGGACAACACCAGCTGGCACAGCCTCACCCGCACGCCCGGACCGGTCCGGCTGGCCACCGCCGCCTCAACTCCCTTCCGCAACGCGGGCGAACAGAACGGGCCCGAAGCATGAGCGCATCCGAGACCACCCTGCCGTCCGCGCCCAAAAAGAAGCCGCGGCGCCGGCTTCACCCGGCGTGGATCGTGGCCGCCGTCGCTTTCCTGGCCCTCGTGGGCGCCGCCGGCTTCCGGGCCGCCCCCGGAGTCCTGATGGTGCCGCTGCAGAACGAATTTGGCTGGTCCACCACCGTGCTTTCGGCGGCCGTCAGCATCAACCTGGTGCTGTTCGGCCTCACCGCGCCGTTTGCCGCGGCGCTCATGGAACGGTTCGGCATCCGCGCCGTAACCTCCGTGGCGCTGGTCCTGATCGGCGCCGGCAGCGCCCTCACTGTGCTGGTGAACCAGTCGTGGCAGATCCTGCTGACCTGGGGACTGCTGATCGGACTGGGCACAGGGTCCATGGCGCTGGTGTTCGCCGCCACCATCGCCAACACGTGGTTCACCAAGAGCCGCGGCCTGGTGATCGGCATCCTGACGGCCGGCAGCGCCGCGGGACAGCTGGTCTTCCTTCCCTTCATCGCCATGCTGGCCCAGGACCCCGGCTGGCGGCAGGCGTCCCTGCTCATCGCCGCGGGAGCCTTGGCCGTGGTGCCGCTGGTTCTGAAGTTCCTCAAGAACTCACCCGCCGACGCCGGAGTCCTGCCCTACGGTGCCGACGCCGCGCCGGAGCCGGCTGCCTCGGTAAGCCCCGACTGGAACGCAACACCCCCCGGAGTGAACGCCCTCCCGAGCGGCAACGCCGCGGTGCGGGCACTCCAGGTGCTCAAACGCGCCAGCAAGGTCCGGACCTTCTGGGCGCTGGTGGCCGGCTTCGCCATCTGCGGGGCCACCACCAACGGGCTCATCGGCACGCACTTCATCCCCTCCGCACACGACCACGGCATGGCGGAGACCACGGCGGCGGGCCTGCTCGCCGTCGTCGGCATCTTCGACATCCTGGGCACCATCGCGTCCGGCTGGCTGACGGACCGCTTCAACCCGCGGATCCTGCTGGCGGTGTACTACCAGTTCCGCGGCATCGGACTGCTGGTGCTGCCGCTCCTGCTCAGCGCGACGGTCCAGCCCAGCATGATCGTGTTCGTGGTGATCTACGGGCTGGACTGGGTGGCCACCGTTCCACCCACCGCCGCCATCTGCCGCCAGGTGTTCGGCGCCGACGGCAGCGTGGTGTTCGGCTGGGTGTTCGCCGCCCACCAGCTCGGCGCAGCCGCCGCGGCACTGGGCGCCGGTGCCATCCGCGACGCCACCGGCCAGTACACCTACGCCTGGTTCGGCGCTGCCGCCATGTGCACCATTGCCGCCGTCATCAGCGCCACCATCCGCAAGGATGCCGGAGCGCGGGAACCCGTGCTGGTGGAGGCCAGGGCTGCTGAGCGCTGAGTGCAGGTGCCAGGCCGGGGCCGCCGAGCGCGGCGGCTTGCCGTGCCACGCCGGGGCGTAGCGGGGGACAGGGCCGCGGATTCAGTAGGATGTGAGGACAAGGCGCCGTATCCGGCGCGAGTCAGCCGGCACATCATCGCGATACGCGCGCAACGCGCCTACAGTGGCGCCGCTTTGCAGGAACGACGTTTGGGGACACGGGATGGCACTGCTCGCCGCAAAAGCAACGAAGACCCCTGCGACGAAGCCCCCTGCAGGAAGAGCTCCGGGAGCGTGGTACCGGAGCCAGCTGGCCCGGGGCATCGCCGGGGAGCTCGTGACGTTGCTGGCCGTGCTGGCAGCTGCCCTGTTCATGGCCGCAAGACTTGACGTCTGGGGCGAGCAGGGCCTCGACTTCAGTGTCTACTGGCACGGCGGCAAGATCCTCAACGAAGCCGGCCAGGCGCCGTCGGACCTTTACAGCCGGACCGTGGGCTGGGCCGGCGGGCCGGAGTTGCCGTTCACGTACCCGCCGTTCGCCGCGCTGCTGTTCGGCCTGCTGGCCAGGCTGCCGGAGGAATCCGCGCTGATGCTGTTCAACGCCGCCGGTGCGGCGGTGGCCGTGTGGGTCGCGGTGCGCGGGGTGCGGTACTGGAGCGCCAAGCAGGACTGGCGCAGCACGTTCGGAGCCCCCGGGTCCACGGCAATTCACGGGTTCAAGGCAACGCGGAACCGGTGGGGAGCCGTCATCCTGCTGCTGGCCGTCATCAACCTGGGTCCGTGGCGCGAGACCCTGGCGTTCGGCCAGATCAACATCCTGCTCATGGGGCTTATGGCAGCCGACCTCCTCGCCCGGAACCAGCGCTGGAACCAGGGCTTCCCGGGCCGCGGCTTCCTGGTGGGCATGGCGGCCGGCATCAAACTGACGCCGCTGGTCTTCGGGCTGTACTTCCTGGTGCGTAAGGACTGGCGGGGCCTCTTCAACATGGCCGCCGGGTTTGCCGCCACCGTGCTCCTGGGATGGCTGGTCCGCCCGGCGGAATCGTTCCGGTTCTGGCTGGAGATCCTCCCGGACACCTCACGGATCGGCGGCGCGGGCTACGTGGACAACCTGTCGATCAAGGGCGCCCTGCTGCATTTCGGTGTTCCCGAAGCCGGCGTCACCGTCCCGTGGCTCCTGCTGAGCCTGGTGGTGACGGGCGCAGGCGCCTTGGTGATCAAGGCCGCCAGCGATCAAGGCGCCCGGGTGGTGGCCATTTCGGCAACCGCGCTGACCATGCTGCTCATCAGCCCCGTGTCCTGGTCCCACCACTGGGTGTGGATGGCGGCTGTCCTCCCGGCCTTCGCCTGGACCCTGCGCGAGACGCCGCACCGTCACCGCGTCACCCGCTGGCTGATGGGCGGAGTGCTGGGTGCCTCGATCATCGTGTTCTTCTTTTCGCCCAAGAGCATCGGCGAGGCCCTGGGAGCGGAGAACCTTGACTTCCAGGATCCCGAGCCGTGGCTTATGGCCTCCAGCGCCGGAGTGTTCTGCGCCGTGGCTATCCTGGCCTGCTGGCTCGTGGTGCTCCGGCGGGGTTCGCTAGCCGAGGTGCCCGCGTGAGCCGGACAGCCCTGGTGACCGGCGTCGGACGCCTCGCCGGAATCGGCGCCGGCATTTCCCGCCGCCTGGCCGCCGACGGCTGGGACCTGGTCCTGACCTACTGGCAGGACTACGACACCCGGATGCCCTGGGGAGTCCAGCCCGACGACGTCGAACGCCTCGCAGCGGAGTTGGAGGCAACCGGGGCGCGCGTCGTTGCCCTGCCGGCCGACCTTGAGGATCCGCTGGCCGTGGACCGGCTGATGGCTGCGGCGGCGGAGCAGGCCGGACCGTTGCACGGGCTGGTCCTCAGCCATGCCGAGTCCGTGGACTCCGGCATCCTGGACACCACCCTGGCCAGCTGGGAACGGCACTTCGCCGTGAACACGCGGGCCAGCTGGCAGCTGATCGCCGCGTTCGCCCGGCAGGCGGCGCACGACGGCGGCGCGATCGTGGCGCTGACCAGTGACCACACGGCGTTCAACCTTCCGTACGGTGCGTCCAAGGGAGCGCTGGACCGCACGGTGATTGCCGCGGCACGGGAGCTGGGCCCGCTCGGGATCACGGCGAACGTGCTGAATCCCGGCCCGGTGGACACCGGCTGGATGGACCAACAACTGCGCGAGGACCTCACACGGCGCCAGCCAGGCGGGCGGCTGGGGACCCCTGCGGACGTGGCGGGCACCGTGGCCTTCCTGCTCTCGCCGGAGGGCCGCTGGGTGTCCGGGCAGCTGATCAAGGCCGACGGCGGCTTCTCGGCCTAGGTTCACCCACCCGCCGGCCAACCCAAGTAGCTCGCAGTTAACGTCGTGAAAAGCGCTTTTGACGACGTTAATTGCGAGTCAGTTGGGCGGGGTTAGCGGAAGGCGCCGATGCCGGTGATGTGCTGGCCCAGGATCAGCGTGTGGACCTCGTCCGTGCCTTCGTAGGTCCGCACCGACTCGAGGTTGGCGGCGTGCCGCAGCGGCGAATAGTCCAGCGTGATCCCGTTGCCGCCCAGGATGGAGCGGGCCTCGCGGGCAATCGTCAGGGCCTCGCGCACGTTGTTCAGCTTGCCCAGGGAGATCTGCTCCGGCCGGAGCGTGCCGGCGTCCTTGAGCCGGCCCAGGTGGAGCGCCAGCATGGTGCCCTTCTGGATCTCCAGGAGCATGTTCACCAGCTTCTCCTGGGTGAGCTGGTACCCGGCCAGCGGCTTGCCGAACTGGAGCCTGTCCTGCGAGTACTTCAGCGCCGCTTCGTAGGAATCGCGGGCCGCACCCATGGCGCCCCAGGCAATCCCGTACCGTGCCTCGTTGAGGCAGGTGAACGGGCCGCGCAGGCCGCGGGCACCCGGCAGCAGGGCCTCGGGTCCCAGCTTCACGCCGTCGAACACCACATCGCACTGGATCGAGGCACGCATCGAAAGCTTCCGGCCGATCGGCGTCGCGGTGACCCCGGGCGTTCCGGCTGGGACCAGGAAGCCGCGGACGCCGTCGTCGGTCATGGCCCACACCACCATTACCCCGGCAACGGAGGCCAGCCCGATCCAGCGCTTGGCACCGTCAAGCACCCACCCGGCGTCGTCCCCGGAGCCGTCGCGGCGCGCAACAGTGGTCATGGAGGAGGGGTCGGATCCAGCTGTGGGTTCGGTCAGCGCGAAGCAGCCGATCACCTCACCGGCGGCCATCCGGGGAAGCCATTCCTGCTTCTGTTCCTCGGACCCCCACTTGTGGATGGCGGTCATGGCCAGGGAACCCTGCACCGAAACGAAGGTGCGGATCCCGGAGTCTCCGGCTTCCAGTTCCATCGCGGCCAGGCCGTATTCGACGGCGGAGCGCCCCGGGCAGCGGTAACCCTCCAGGTGCATGCCAAGGACGCCCAGTTCGCCGAGTTCCGGGGCAAGATCGAGCGGAAAAGTCGCGTCGTCGTACCAGCGGGCAATGCCCGGCTTGATCCGTTGCTCGGTGAAATCGCGGATCCGTTCCCGGAGCGCCAGCTCCTCCGGGGTCAGGAGGGCGTCCAGGGCCAGGACGTCGGAGGGGTCCGGAACGGAGGTCAGGTCAGCGGCGTTGCTCATTGGAGCATCCTACGGGTTTGTGTTTACAGCTTGCTGGGCACTGTACGTTTTGCCAGGAAGTAGTCCCGGGTGCCGGGGGCGAAGCGGCACACCACCGCCAGCACCACGCCCAGCGCCAGCAGCACCACGCCGCTGACGAAGGCACCGCCCATGCCGAAGATCTCCGTATCGCCGTACGCCGGATCCCACATCTGCACGGCGGAGATGAAGAACGCGGCCGTCAGCATCAGCGCACCAAGCAGGGGCAGGATGCCCCTGAACCACAGGTTGCGGGCGGACTCGCGCAGGGTGCCGCGGAAGAACCAGAAGCACGCGAAGCCGGTCAGCGCGTAGTAGAAGGCAATGAACAGGCTGATGGCGCTGATGGAGTCGGAGAGCAGGTTCTGGCTGAGGAAGCTCATGGCCACGTAATAAACGACGGCGGCGGCCCCCATCACCTTCGTGGAGAACCCCGGCGTCTGGTTGCGCGGGTGGACCTCGCCGAACCTGGCCGGCAGGGCCCCGTGAACGCCCATGGATAGCGTGCCGCGGGCGGTGGGCAGGATGGTGGTCTGGGTGGAGGACAGCACCGACGACAGCACCGCCACCACGATCAGCCAGCCCCACGGCCCCAGCACCACGTCCTTCATGGCCAGGAAGACGTCGTCCTGGTTTTCGGCGTTGCCCAGGCCGATGCCGTCCGTGCCCACGGTGGCATACATCATCACCAGCAGGGCCACGGAAACGTAGATCGCCACCAGCACGAACGCGGAGATGACGGCGCCGCGGCCGGGGGTGGTGGCGGGATTCTCTGTCTCCTCGTTCACGGCCAGGCAGGTGTCCCAGCCCCAGTAGATGAAGAGCGCCAGGAGGGCCCCGTGGACTACGGCTCCGGGATCGGCGAAGGCGCCTGCCGGGTTGAACCACTCGATATCGAAGGCCTGGCCCTCCGGCGCCCCGCCCGCGATCCTGAAGACAATCGCCACCGCGAATATGCCCAGCGAGACATACTGCACGTACGTCAGGACCCGCTGGACATGCTCGCCCAGCCGGATGCCGCGGTAGTTCACCAGCGTCATGAAGATGATGAACACGACGCCGGTGGCCGTCACCAGGAGGTCGTTCTCCGCCAGCGACCCGTCGCCGATGAGCAGCCACAGGTATTGTCCGGCAACCTGGGCCAGGTTGGCGAGCACCACGATGCCGGCGAGGGCAACGCCCCAGCCGCCCAGCCAGCCGGCCCAGGGGCCGAACGCCCGGCGGGCCCAGATGAAGGTGGTGCCGCAGTCCGGCATGGCACTGTTCAGTTCCCGGAAGGCGTAGGCGATGAAGAGCACCGGCACAAAGCCGAGGAGCAGGATCAGCGGCGTGTAGTTGCCGTTGACTGCCACGATCAGGCCCAGCGTGGCGGCGAGTGAATAGACGGGGGCGGTTGAGGCCAGCCCCAGCATCACGGAGTCGCCCAGGTCCAGGATGCCGGCGCGCAGCCCCTTGGACGGAACTGCCGCCGTCGTCGTCCCTGTGCTCATAGTGCGATACCTGCTTTGCTGGAGGAGGCCGAGGCGGCCTGGACTGACAGGGGTGCCGGGGCGTCGATCGTGTTGGGGACGAACCGGCAGAAGTAATCGGTGATGGGGCCGTCGGATTCCCGGATGCCGCAGCCCACGGACTCGCCATCCACCACCCACAGGCCCAGGACGGGGTGGTTGCCGTCGAAATCGGGCAGGGAGTGGAACTGCTGGTAGCACCAGCCCTCGCGCCCGTAGCCGCCCGGCTGTTCCATGTTGATGCCGGCGGCGTGGATCTTGATGTTGTCTCCCTCGCGACCGTGCAGCGGCTTCGCCACCCATTCCTTCAGCGGCCCGGGCTCGTTCAGGTAGGCCGGGAGGAGGTTCGGGTGGTCCGGATAAAGGTGCCACAGCGCTGCCAGGAGCGCCTTGTTGGACAGGAGCATCTTCCACGCCGGCTCCACCCAGCGCGGATTGTGCGCGCGCTGCAGGAGGCGCTGGCCGAAAGGCTCCTTCATCATCAGTTCCCACGGATACAGCTTGAAGATGGTGCTGATCATGAAGTTGTCCAGGTCCACAAAGCGGTTCAGGTTGGGGTCCCAGCCGATGTCCGACATGTTGATCCCGATAGTGGTCCAGCCGCCCTGGCCGGCGACGTCGCGCATGTAGGCCGCCGTCATCCAGTCCTCGCCTGACTGTTCGGCTTCCGAGTGGGCGACGTGGAGCGTGCTCATGCCGGTCCGGTACTGCAGCTTCTTCCACTGCCGGATCAGGGCTTCGTGGATTCCGTTCCACTGGTCCTTGTCCGGGAACACGTCCTGCAGCCAAAACCACTGCGCCACGGCGGCCTCGATCAGGCCCGAGGGGGTGTCGGCGTTGTACTCCA
Organism: Arthrobacter oryzae; assembly: GCF_037911235.1. GTDB lineage: Bacteria > Actinomycetota > Actinomycetes > Actinomycetales > Micrococcaceae > Arthrobacter > Arthrobacter oryzae_E. Next base: position 55,905 of record NZ_JBBLYW010000022.1, on the reverse strand, counting down.
GCATTTTGGCCGGGCCGCCGCGGCCGTCATACACGAAGTCGAAGCGGCCGTAGATGTCCGGGTCCCCGGCCTGCAGCGATTCCGCGGCAAGTTCGAGGGCCTGAGGCCCGATCCCGATATTGCCCATGGCCCCGGTGGCGAGGTACTTGGCCGCCTCCAGGCACATCAGGTGCATGTCTTCGGCGGTCTTTTCGAGGGTTTCCACCTCGTCCATGGTGAATTCGTAGTAAGCGGACTCGTTCCAGTACTCGATCTTCTTGCCGTCCGGCATGGTGGTGGTGGAGAAGACCAGCCCCTGTTCCTCAATCTTCTGCTTCCAGTCGGGCCTCGGGGCTGCGCTCAGTCTCTTCACGCCTAGCCTCCCGTGCTTCCGCCCTTGGAGCTGCTGCCGAAGCCGCCCCTGCTGACCGTGCCGCCCTTGGTGCTGTAGCCCTTGGACGTTTTCGCCCCCTGCGGCACGGTCTTGGTGAAGCTGGGGTACTGCGAGCGGTTCTGCCCTACCGCAGGAACACTGGCGCCGCGGGAGTAGAAGTACCAGGCGTAGATGGCGGAGCTTCGGCCGGCGCTGCTGCTGTTGTCGCACTGGGCGTCATCCACGCGCTCGCCGGTTTCATCGTTGAAGCAAACCTGCGCGTAGTCGGCTTCCGCCTCGTTGCTGGCCACGATGGCGGTGATGGTGCCTGCCAGCAGGGCAGTGACGCCCAGGCCGACGACGACGGTACGGCGTTGCGAGCGCTTCTTGCGTGCCGCTGCTTCCCGCTCGCGTTCGTGTTCAAAGGGGTCGAGCACGGGCCCCGGCCCCTTCCCGGGTTCGGGCGGCAGGCCGCCAGCTGCGGGACGGTTGAGAAGGTCCGGGCGCAGCTCCGGCTTGGGGACCTGCCACGGCGGCAGCTGGCCCGCGGCGGGATCGTGCGGCTGCGGCGTGAAGTCTTCGGGCGCGGTCATCCAGCCGGGCTTGGCGGCACCGGGACCGCCGGCTTCTGCCGGCTGGCCGTCCGTGCCCTGGTGCCCGGTACGGGCGTTCTTCGGATCCTTCTTTGGATCCTCGGTCGGGTCCTGCGGGTCCATGGGTCCCCCTTGGTTGTCCATGTTCAATCTGTCCGGCCAGGCACGCGGCAAGGCTTACGGCCACGCGGGTGGCAGGTCCGCCTGTCAACGGGCGGAGCTGGGTAAATCCTGAAGTCAGCCTAGTGCCTGAAGAGAGGTGCTGTTAACGAAAAACGGGGGAGATCTGCCCGTGCCAAGATGGAGCCATGGCAGCAGTTGAATCCGCCCGTCCCGGCCGGTCCGGCGCAGGGAGTTCCGGCGCAGGGAGTTCCCGCCGCCCGGGTTCCGGGACGGCGCGCCCCGGGGCAGAGCGCTTGGCTCTCCGGGGAATCGGCCGGAGCCGCTTCGTCCTGGGCATGGTCCTTGCAGTGGTCCTCCCCCCTGCCGTGGAAGTCCTGGTGACGCTGGCGGGATACCGGAACTTCAGCATCATCATGCTGCTGCATCTCGCCGTCGCCGTGGCAGTGGCTGCCATCGGGGGCATCTGGCCGGCGGTGGTGGCGGCTGTCCTGGGCACCACGCTCCTCAACTACTTTTCCGCCGATCCCGTGGGCACGCTGTCCATCGCCGATCCGTCCACGTTGTTCACCCTCGTGGTGTTCCTGGCTGTCGCCTGCAGCGTGGCCCTGGCCGTGGGCCTGGCGACCCGCCGGGCCCAGGAAGCCGCGAGGTCCGGGGCCGAAGCCACGGCACTGAGTGAGCTCTCCCTGCGGATCCTCAGTTCCGACGGCAGCGTGGAGACGTTCCTCGAGAAGGTCCGCAGCAGGCTGGGAGTGGACGCCGTCACCCTGGTGGCGGGAAGCCCGTCGGGGGATTCCCCCGGCCCCCGTCCCGCGCCCGGAAGAGGCCCGGGACGGGGGCCGGGCAGCCACACGCAATGGACAGTACTTGCCAGCGCCGGGACCAGCCCGCCGGTGACCCATGCGGCCGCCCAGCATGCCGTCGTCGTCGATTCCCGCTACACACTGCTGATCAACGGCGGGCCGCCGGCGGGTCAGCCCTTCTCCGGCCAGCACCAGCGGATGCTGGCCGCCTTCGGAGCGTTCCTGGTGGCCATCCTGGAACGCCGGCAGCTCGTGGCAAGCATGGAGGACAACCAGCGGCTGTCCGAGGGCAACAAGATGCGAACCTCCATCCTGAGGGCTGTCAGCCACGACCTCCGCACACCGCTGGCCGGAATCAAACTGGCGGTCAGCAGCCTCCGCCAGGAAGACGTCCGGTTTTCCCCGGAGGACGAACGTGAACTGCTTGCCACGATCGAGGATTCAGCTGACAGGCTGGACCACCTGATCGGCAACCTGCTGGACATGTCCCGGATTACGGCGGACTCGGTTAACCCGCTCCTGGGCGGACTGGGCTGGGCGGACGTACTGCCCGATGCGCTCCGGGGCCTGCCCGCGGCCCGGATCCGGGTGGAACTGCCGCCCAACCTTCCCCGGGTGGAGGCCGACGCCGGCATGCTGGAGCGCGTGGTGGCGAACCTGGTGGAGAATGCGCTCAAATACGCGCCGGATGCCGATGTCGTGCTGACAGCGCGCGCGGGGGAGGGGATCGCACTGGGCGGAAGGCCGGCCAGCGAATTCCGTGTGGTGGACGAAGGCTCGGGAGTGGCCCCGGCCGCCGTACTGGACATGTTCCAGCCGTTCCAGCGGCTCAACGATTCCCAGCGCACGGGCGGCGGCCGCACCGTGGGGATCGGGCTGGGCCTTGCCGTCGCCAAAGGCTTCTCCGAAGCCATGGGAGGAACCCTGGCAGCGGAGGCGACGCCGGGCGGCGGGCTGACCATGGTGGTCACCCTGCCGCTGTGGGAGGGGCCGCGGCCGTGACCCTGGTACTGATCATCGAAGACGAGGCCCAGCTGGCCAGGGCCATGCAGATCAACCTCCGCGCCCACGGCTACCAGGCCATCACCGCGGGATTCGGCGCGGACGGGCTGAAGATGGCCGCCCAGCACCCCGTGGACATCGTGGTGCTGGACCTCGGGCTGCCGGACATGGACGGGGTGGACGTGATCCGGGGGATACGCGGCTGGAGCTCCGTGCCCGTCATCGTGCTTTCCGCCCGCCACGCCTCGGAAGACAAAGTGGACGCGCTCGACGCCGGAGCGGACGACTACGTGACCAAGCCGTTCGGCCTCGACGAGCTCCTGGCACGGCTGCGCGCGGCCTCCCGGCGCTCGCCGGCGCAGCGCGAGGCTCCCACGGTGGAAACCGCGGACTTCGTGGTGGACCTGGCAGCCCGGAAGGTGGTCCGGGACGGGCACGAGATCCGGCTCACCCCGACGGAATGGAACATCCTGGAGCTGCTGGTGCGCAACGCGGGCAAGCTGGTCAGCCAGCAGCAGCTCCTCACCCAGGTCTGGGGCCAGGCCTACGCAAAGGAGACCCAGTACCTTCGTGTCTACCTGGCCCAGCTTCGCCGGAAACTCGAGCAGGACCCGGCCAAACCGCGCCACCTGCACACGGAGGCCGGCATGGGGTACCGGTTCGATCCCTGACGCCCGCAGCCGGTGATGCCCGCCTAGACTGTAGCCATGGACACCGCATCTGTGCTTGCCGTCTGCCGGGTACACCAGCTCCTGAGCGATGAGGGGAGTGTGGGCGTCACGGCCATCGACAAGCGTGCCGTCGAAGGTCCGGTCAGGGTTCACAAGCTGGGACTCCACGGCGACATCCAGGCCAGCCGCATCCACCACGGCGGTGTGGACCAGGCACTCTATGCCTATTCGCAGGACGACGCCGACTTCTGGGTGGGAGAGCTGCAGCGCGAACTCCCGCCGGGGGTATTCGGGGAGAACCTGCGGGTGGCCGGTATCGGGGCCACCACTGCGGTGATCGGAGAACGGTGGAGGATCGGCCTCGACGTCGAGGTAGAGGTGACATCGCCCCGCGTTCCCTGCGCCACGTTCCAGCGCCGCATGGACGAAGCCCGCTGGGTCAAGCGATTCACCGAAGCGGGCCGGGTGGGCACCTACCTCCGTGTCATCAAGACCGGGACCATCCAGGCGGGCGACCATGTCCACCGCCTGTTCGTCCCCACCCACGGCGTGACAGTCGGCAACTGGTTCAGCGACCCTACGCTCGAGGACATGGAAGCGCTGCGGGATGCCGACGCTGACGGCGAGATCCGCCTGCAGCCGGAGTACCACGAGGAATTCGAGAAGCTTCAGCGGCGCCTGGGCGTCTAGCTCCGCCGGGCGCCGCGCAGCCCGTGTGCGCAACGTCACCGCCCCTGGGTGGCCGGCGGGTTAGTGCAACGCGGAACCATGCTTTACACTTGAAATATCCCCCACTCCGGAAATCCCTTATTCCTGCCCAATTTTTGAGGCAGGACTGGCAAGTGTTGGGGCCCGCACAAGCGATGCGGGCATTTTCATAGGGAGAGCCGGCTAAAGAAAACGCTGTACAGACTGCTGGGATAGCAGCCAAGAGATGCAGCGGGAAGTCCTGCCACGGGATTGCGAAAGCGCCGGACTTCTACGTGACCGGCCGGTCAATGTCTGCCCGGCGTCCAAACGGCACATGCACTGCGGCTCCGCTCACCTCGGGTTGTGCCGCCTGGCCCCCTATGGATGAGGAAAACTTCCCTATGCCCGAAAATCACAACGACGCCATCAACGAAGCAGCCACTGCCGAGACCGCCGTCGAAGCCCCCGAGACCGCTGCTCCCGAAGCCGGCTCCGCCCCCCTCTTCGCTGAAGCGCCTGCCGCTGAAGCCCCCACCGCAGAAGCCCCCAAGGCAGAAGAAGCCCCCAAGGCTGAAGCTCCCAAGGCTGAAGCGCCTGCCGCTGAAGCCCCCAAGGCCGAGGACGAAGAAGAAGGCGTCCGCTTCGCCGACCTCGGCATCGACGGCCGCGTTCTCGCCGCGCTGCAGGATGTCGGGTACGAGAAGCCTTCCCCCATCCAGGCAGCAACCATCCCGCTGCTGCTCGAAGGCCGCGACGTCGTGGGTTTGGCCCAGACCGGCACCGGTAAGACTGCAGCATTCGCAGTACCGGCACTGTCCCGCCTGGCCGAGCTCCACGACCTCAACGGCCCGTCCCGCAAGACGCAGGCCCTGGTCCTCGCCCCGACCCGCGAGCTGGCGCTCCAGGTTGCTGAGGCCTTCACCTCCTACGCCAAGCACATTGACGACTTCACGGTCCTCCCGGTTTACGGCGGCTCCGCCTACGGCCCCCAGCTCGCCGGCCTGCGCCGCGGCGCCCAGGTTGTTGTCGGAACCCCCGGCCGTGTGATCGACCACATCTCCAAGGGTTCCCTGGACCTGTCCGAACTCCAGTACCTGGTGCTGGACGAGGCCGACGAAATGCTCCGCATGGGCTTCGCCGAAGACGTGGAGCAGATCTTCCAGCAGACGCCTTCGGACCGCCAGGTCGCCCTGTTCTCGGCCACCATGCCGAGCCAGATCCGCCGCATGTCCAAGCAGTACCTGAACAACCCGGCTGAAATCTCGGTTAAGTCCAAGACCACCACCGGCGCGAACACCCGCCAGCGCTATCTGCAGGTCATGGGCCCGCACAAGCTCGACGCACTGACCCGCATCCTCGAGGTTGAAGAGTTCGACGGCGTTATCGCCTTCGTCCGCACCAAGATGGCCACCGAGGACCTGGCTGACAAGCTGAAGGCGCGCGGTTTCCAGGCTGCCGCCATCAACGGCGACATCCCGCAGCAGCAGCGCGAGCGCACTGTCGACGCCCTCAAGGAGGGTCGCATCGACATCCTGGTGGCCACCGACGTCGCGGCCCGCGGCCTTGACGTTGAGCGCATCAGCCACGTGGTCAACTACGACATCCCGCACGACACCGAGTCCTACGTCCACCGCATCGGCCGCACCGGCCGTGCAGGCCGTTCCGGCGACGCCATCCTGTTCATGACGCCGCGGGAGAAGTACCTGCTGCGTTCCATCGAGAAGGCCACCCGCCAGCCGGTGGAGCAGATGCACCTGCCCACGGCCGAGACCGTGAACACGCTGCGCCTGGGCAAGTTCGCCGAGCGCATCACGGAGACCCTCGAGTCCGAGGACGTTGCCGCGTTCCGCGACCTCATCTCCTCCTACGAGGAAGAGCACAATGTGCCCGCCTCGGAGATCGCTGCTGCACTGGCCGTCATGGCACAGGGCGGACAGCCGCTGCTGGTCAAGGAACTGCCGGCAGCTCCCGAGTTCCAGAAGCGCGAGCGCTCCAAGGACGGCTTTGGTTCACGCGGTCCCACCCGCACCCTGACCGAAGGTAACGCCACCTACCGGATCGCCGTCGGACGCCGCCAGCGCGTCATGCCGGGCTCCATCGTCGGCGCCATTGCCAACGAAGGCGGCATTTCCTCGGCCCAGATCGGCGGCATCGACATCCGCTCGGACCACTCCCTCGTGGAGCTCCCGGCTGACCTGAGCCCCGAGCAGCTGCGTGCCCTGTCCCGCACCCGGATCGGCGGCGAGCTGATCCACCTCGAGCTGGACAACGGCCGCAAGCCGTCCGGCGACCGCGGCAGCTACCAGGGCAGCCGTGGCGGCGACCGCGGCGGTTACTCCGGCGGCGGAGACCGTGGCGGCAACTTCAAGGGCAACGGCGGGTTCAAGAAGGAATTCCGCAAGAACGACGGCGAGCGTTCCTCCGCCGACCGCGGCGGCCGTTCCTACAGCGACCGTTCGGAGCGCAGCGTTGGCGCTGACAGCGGACCCACCCGCGGCCAGGCCAGCGACTCCCGCTTCGGCGGCCACGGCGACGGCTCACGCAAGCCCCGCCACGGCAACGAAGGCGGACAGCGCGACTTCAACCGCAAGGGCAAGTGGTAAGCCCTAGCAGCACCAGGCACTGAGAAGGGGCCGGCTTTCGAGCCGGCCCCTTCTCGTTTAAGTCCCTGTTGAGCCGGCTCCTTAAACATCAGAGAGCCGTGGACTTAGATGAGGGACCGGCTTGCGGGCGGGACCAATGCGTGCCCCACGCGAACGCTGAAGGCTCCAACTGGGCCTGTAGGCTCTGGTTCGTGATTGCTCAAATCTTAGGAGAAGGACTTCCGCTCGTCGTCATCCACGGATTCGGTGTAGATCATCGGATCATGCTGCCATTGGAGGACGCCATCGATGAGTGCGGGTGGCAGCGGATCTATATCGACCTACCGTGGGCCGCGGGGAATTCTGACTTCAACATCACCAGCACGGACCACGTCGCGCAGGGGGCTCTGGACGACATCCATGACTATCTTGGAGACCGGCCATTCGCGCTGATCGGCAACTCCTTCGGAGGCATGATTGCCCGGTACGTAGCTCACGAGCTTCGAGATCAGGTCCTTGGCCTGGCTACTCTTGCGGGTGTGTACGAGCCGACCCATCAGGCGCGTAGCCTTCCCCGCCGGCAGGTTGTCCGGGAGGACCCCTCCGTTCTGGCTTTGGCTGGACAGGTGCGGGATGACTACGAAGAGATGACCGTCGTCCAGAGCGAGGCCACGCTCGAGGCATTCACCCGCTATGCACTGCCTGGTCTTCGCGCAGCGAACCAAACCATTCTCGACCGGGTGGCAGCGGAGTACGCGCTCTCTGTCGAACCGGAGGTCGCGCACCCTGCTCCCTTCGAGGCGCCCTCGTTGCACCTTTTTGGGCGTCAGGACCATGTAACTGGCTACGAGGACGGGTGGAAACTCCGCAATCACTATGTCCGGGGCACCTACGCGGTGCTGGACGCCGCTGGCCATAACGCTCATCTCGAGCGCCCGGATCTTACTGCCGCGCTGGTGAAAGACTGGCTCATGCGGACCAGCGCGTCCGCCGTGTGAGCCGATTCCCGATCCGACGCCCGTGTTCGCTTCGTCACACCGGGCCGGCGAGATAGCCGCAACCGTCCCCGCGCGGCTCCTCCGTGGCAGTTTTGGCCCCGGATTTCCGCGCTTTTCGGCGCGTTTGGCCGCTTCCCGGAGCGTCCCCGCCGCCGATTTGTTGGGAGCGGAATCTTCCGGTAGAGTATTTACTCGTTGCCCCCCTAGCTCAGTGGTAGAGCGCGTTCTTGGTAAGAACGAGGTCACCGGATCGATTCCGGTGGGGGGCTCTGAATGAGGGCCTGTGTCAAGGCGGTTTTGACCGGCTTGATGCAGGTTTTTCTCATTCGTGGCGGTGTAGCTCAGTTGGTTAGAGCGCACGACTCATAATCGTGAGGTCGGGAGATCGAGCCTCCCCACCGCTACAGGATAAGCCCCTGGAATCCTTGAGATTCCGGGGGCTTTCCTGTTTCCACGGACTTTTAACCGCCGGCCCGACCGCCGGCAGCGGCCCGTGACAAGTGCCGCGTTTGGCAGTAGCTTTGCAGCAACTGGCGGATGGGGATCTCAGTGGACTTCTTTGAAGCAATCATGTTTCCGTTCAAGTGGCTGGTTTCCCTCATTATCGTGGCCTTCCACGACGGGCTGGGCGCCCTCGGTATGCCGGCTGCCAGCGGCTGGACCTGGACACTCTCCATCATCGGGCTGGTGCTGGTCATCCGGGCCGCCCTGATCCCTGTCTTCCTGAAGCAGGTCAGCGCGCAGCGGCGAATGCGCAGCCTGCAGCCGGACCTCAAAAAGCTGCAGGACAAATACAGGGGCAAGGCCGATCAGTTGTCCCGCCCGGCCATGGCGCAGGAACAGATGGCACTTTACAAGAAACACGGCACTAACCCCTTCTCGGCCTGCCTTCCCCTGCTGATCCAGACGCCGTTCTTCCTGGCCCTTTTTCAGGTGCTCTCCGGCGTCGGCACTGCGGCCGGCCGTGGCGAAGGTATCGGGACCATGGACCACGAGCAGGTGGTGCAGTTTGATCAGTCCAGCATTTTCGGCGCCCCGCTGTCCGCGTCATTGCTCCACGGCTCCGGCGGTAATGCTGTTGCGGTGACCGTGCTGGCCGTAGTGATGATCCTGGCCATGACGGCGGCGCAGTTCTTCACACAGAAGCTGGTCTTGGCCAGGAGCACGCCTGAAGAGGCAGCCGCGGGGCCGGCCATGATGCAACAGAAGGTGATCCTTTACATCCTGCCGGTCGTCTTCGGCGCTGGCGGCATCGTTTTCCCCATTGGTGTCCTGATCTACTGGACCGTTTCCAACCTCTGGACCTTGGCCCAGCAATACATCGTTACAGAGCGGGCAGCTGGTCGACCTCGGGACTCCTGACAACGTCCGTCCAGGCACTGACCGAAAAACTTTTACGCCGTGAGTAACGCATGGCGGCGGGCCGGAAACAATACAGATAGATCGCGGCTCAGAACTACTCATCAGGGGGAAATTGTGCTTTCCGAGCGTGAACTGGCGTTTATCGCCTTACACAAAGATAGCTATCCAGCGGTCTTCAGGTTCGTGCGCCGAAGGGTGGAATCCCCGGAAGTGGCCGAGGAAATCGCTGCAGACGTTTTCCGGGTGGTGTGGCAGAAGTGGGGCGACCAACCGAGGACGGATACCGCCTGGCTGGTCACCGTGGCGCGGAACATGATCGGAAATGCGTACCGGAGCCGTGACCGCCAGCGCGCGCTCCAGGAAAAGCTGCGAGCCACGGCAGTCCTGAGTTTCGGGGAGGGCTCCGACAACCTGGCCGTGCATGATGCCATGGCCGGTCTGCGGGAGAAGGACCGGGACATTCTCCAGCTGGCCTACTGGGACAGGCTGGACACGGCGGAGATCGCGGGTGTGCTGAAGTGCAGCGAGTCCGCCGCAAAGGTCCGGCTGCACCGGGCGCGGGCAGCGTTCCGGAAACACATGCCTGCGGGCGCAGAAGCGATCACACAGAGGATGGGTGCCTGAAATGGATCCGATCAAGAACATGATTTCCGCGACGGATCCCGTCCGCAACGATCCGTCAACACCGGAGGGCGACGCGGCCCTCCGCCGGATGCTTGCCGATCCGGCCGCGTTCAGCGACAGCCTCCCGGCCGGTGAGACTTCGCTCGAGGAGCGCAGGCTGCGGCGCGCCCGGCTTGCCGGGGCGATCACGCTGGCCGCGGCCGCTGTCACCGCAGGGGTCCTGGCGGCCACCAACCTCGGTCCGATGGCGTCCGCGCCGGGACCGGCCACCACCGTCACCGCATCGGAAACCGCGGCGCCGGCTACAACAGCACCGATCAGCAGTGATCCCGCCAGCGTTTCGGCAGGGCCTACACCGACCGGGACGCCGCCCGGGGCCGCGTCTGCGCAGACCTTCATCTTCCCCGACGGGCACCTTTCCTTCACATACCCCGAAGGGTGGAGCGTGCGGACGGAACAGGGGCCGTACCTGACGGAGGAGTCGAAGGCCGGCTCCGTGGCCGCGGTGGTCGCAGACAGCTCCGGCGCCGAGGTGGCCCGGGTCCTCAGCGGGATGTACGGCGATGGAGCGGCCGGCCGCGTCAAGCGGACCGTTCTGGACAACGCCCCTGTCCCGGGAATCACGGACGTATCCGGGAACGCTGCAGAGTTCGGCTTCGCCTCGGACCAGATCCTTCCCGTCTCCTATCCAGGGATGCCGGAGTCAACGCAGCCGGCGGACAGCACCGCGCTCTACTACTTCATGGACGTCCGGCTGGCCAAGGAGTTCCTGCCGACGCAGGAGGGTTCGGGAAGCAACCAGGTCCTCCTGCCCAACGGGGTCATGTCCGCCTACGTGGTGTTCGATTACGAAAAGCAGCCCGTCTTCGCCACGCCCGATGCGGCGAGGGAGTGGATGGCGAGCGAACGGTACGCAAAGCTGAAGGCACTCCTGCTCAGCCTGAAGTACTCGTAAGCTGGGTCAATGACGCGCATCGCAATCATCGGCGGCCACGGCAAAGTGGCTTTGGAACTGGCCAGAATCCTCGCGGCGGACGGTAAGGACGTCACGTCCTTCTTCCGCAACCCGGACCACACGGAGGACGTCGCGGCAACCGGCGCCACGCCGTCGGTCCTGGACGTTGAGAATACGACGACGGCGGAACTCGCCGGCGCACTCAGCGGACACGACGCCGTGGTGTGGTCCGCCGGTGCAGGCGGCGGCAGCCCCGAACGCACCTATGCCGTGGACCGGGACGCCGCCATCCGGTCGATGGACGCGGCGGCGGAGGCCGGCGTCGGGCGCTATGTCATGGTGTCCTACTTCGGTGCAGGACCGGACCACGGAGTCCCGGCGGACAACAGCTTTCATGCCTATGCCGAGGCGAAGGCCGCCGCGGACCAGTACCTGCGCGGCACGGACCTGGCCTGGACCATCCTGGGCCCCGGAACCCTGACGGACGGCCCGGGCAACGGGCTCATCGACGTCAACCCGGCGGACACCTCCGGGGGCACCGCAACGTCACGGGCGAACGTGGCACTGGTGACGGCCGCCGTACTGGGCCTGCCGGACACCGCGGGCCGAACCATCGAGTTCCGGGACGGCACCCTCCCGGTCTCAGCCGCGCTGCAGCCTGCCGGCTAAGCGTCACCAGCGCGAGCGGCTCTTCGGACGGGGCTGCTGGAGGCGAAGCTGCTTAGGCCGTGGCCGCGAGCTCCAGGTCGAGGGTGTTTGCCTCCACGTAATCCAGGGCGCACCGCACGGCACCCACGGTCACGATCGAGTCGCCCAGGGGGGAAACGGCAACGGTCGGGGGAGTGGCGGTGAACTTGGGCAGCCGTTCGGTGATCGGCCCAAGCAGCACGCCAGCCGAGTTTGCCACTGCGCCGCCAATGACCACCAGCTCGGGGTTGATGATGGTGGCCACGGCCCCGATCACCCGTGCCATCCTCTCTGCCAGCCGGTCCAGGATTTTCAGGGCCACAGCATCCCCGGCGGCGGCGGCGGCAAAAACATGCTCCGCCTCGACGCCTTCGCCGGCATGCTCCCGGAGCGTGGTTTTGGCCTTCCCGGCCAGGGCTTCGGCGCCCCAGGTGCGGGCAAGGTTCGCGATGCCGAACGTGTCTCCCACGCCCTCCAGCATGTCCAGGAACGCAAGCTCACCGGCACCGCCGCCGCGGCCGTGCAGCAGCCGCCCGCCGTCGATCACGCCCGAACCGAAGCGTTCACTGGCGAGAATAACCACAACGTCGTCCACGCCGGCCGCCGCACCTCGCCAGCGGTCCCCCAGGGCGGCGAGATTGGCGTCGTTTTCCAGCAGCACCGTCCACCCGCGCAGGTCCCGCAGCGCAGCCTTCAGGCCGACGTCGAACAGTCCCCAGAAGTGCTGGGTCGCCAGCACGTCCCCGTTGCGGTCCACGGGGGCCGCGATTCCGGCGCAGACTGCGAGTACAGAGTCCGGGGAGGCCCCCACGCTGTGCAGGGCCATCATGGCGGTCCGGTCAACCACGGCAACCCGTTCCTGGGCCGTGATCTCGGCCCCGGCGAACGGCTGGCTGGACCGGCCCAGGGCCTTGCCGCGTAGATCGGACACCACCACCGTTGCTTTGGAGATTCCCACGTCCATGCCCAGGACGTAGCCGGCGCGCTCGTTGAGTTCGAACCGGCGCGCCGGCCTTCCCTTCTGGTAGCCGCCAAATGCCCGCTGGTTTTCCAGCTCCCTGATCCAGCCGCGCTCCATGAGGTCCTCGCACACGGAAATGGCGGTGGCCCGGGTCAATCCGGTGGCTTCCATGACTTCCGTGACCGTCACGGCCTGGGAGGCGCGCATGAAGTCGAGCACTGCTCCGGCACTCACGCGCCGCAAAAGCTGGGGCGTTGCGGCGGACATTTCAGACATGGTGTTGACCTCTCTGTGCTTTGCACCACATAATACTTGAGGAACTAAATTTAGATTCCATATAAACTAGGCATGATGGCCCGGACGGCCGCCGACCTCTGCCTCTACTTCCAGCCCTTCACTCCGCCTTTTGCAAAGGAGCAACTGTGAACAGCATCCTGAAGCACTGCCTGCCCGCGCCGCCCGCACAGCCCAGCCACCTCCGCACGTCAGTTCCTGCCCTGTGAACGCGGCTGCACCCGCGTCACCGCTCAGCCGGCGTTCCCTGCTCCGGGCAGCAGGCCTGGCCGGAGCCGCTTTCGTGGTTCCCCTGTCCGGCTGCGGCGCCACGCCTGCCACACAAAACGGGGTCACCACGCTCCGGTTCATGCAGAACAAGCCGGAGGTGGTGGACTACTTCGACCAGGTCATCAAGGACTTCGAGGCGCTGAACCCGGATGTCCACGTGATCCAGGACTTCAACGAGGGCAACTTTGTTCCCGGCCTGGTCCGCAACGATCCGCCGGACGTCGTGACCCGCGGTTTCGCTCAGGCCACCGCCGACTTCGTCAAAAAGGGCATCTTCGCCGACCTCTCCGGGATGCCCGTGGCAGACACCATCGACCCCGAGATGCAGGAGCTCGTCAACTCCTGGGGCCAGTACAACGGCAGCGAGGTCAGTGCCCTGCCGTTCTCGATTGCGGCAGCCGGCGTCATCTACAACCGCGGCATCTTCGAGGCGCAGGGCGTGTCAGTGCCCACCACGTGGGACGAGTTCGTGGCGGCCTGTGAAAAGTTCAAGGCGGCCGGGATCGCGCCGATCTACGGAACGTACAAGGATCCCTGGACCCTCGCCCAGGGCATGTTCGATTACGCGTCCGGCGGCACGCTGGATGTTGCGGAATTCTTTACGAAGCTCAACGCCAAGGGTGCCGGGATCACCAAGGACTCCGCTGAGTCGTTTGCCGACAATTTCGGGCCCGCCCTCCCCAGGATGCTCCAGCTTGCCTCGTTTTCGCAGAACGGAGCGGCCAGCAAGAACTACGCGGACGGAAACGCCGCCTTCGCCAAGGGCCAGGCGGCCATGTACCTCCAGGGTCCGTGGGCCCTCTCACAGCTTGTCGCAGCCAACAAGGACATCAGGCTCGGAACCTTCCCGCTGCCGGTGACGAACAACCCGGACGAGACCAAGGCCCGCGTGAACGTGGACATGGCGCTTTCCATCACCCGCAACACGCCCAACATGGCAGCGGCACAGCGGTTCGTCAACTACCTGCTGGAACCGTCAGTGGTGAACACCTACAACGAAAAGAACGCCGCGTTCTCACCGCTCAAGGACGCTCCCGCCGTCAGCAATCCGCAGATCAGCGGACTGAACGCGGCAGTGGAAGAGGCGCGTTACTTCCAGGGCGCCGTGACCTACTTCCCGCCGTCGGTGCCCGTGAACAACTACATCCAGTCCTTCGTGTACAGCAAGAACGGCGAGCAGTTCCTCGCCGCCCTCGACGACGAATGGCGCCGCGTCGCCGAGCGTACCGCGGTCTGACCCCCACCCGAATCCAGGAGCCTCAATGACTACAACATCCCGGGTGGCCCAGACAGCCCCTCCCGCAGGACGCAAGAACCAGACTTCCCGCCCTGCCGGCACGTCCCGGTCCAAGAGCAGGATCGATCCCACGTACTACTGGATGGTGGTGCCCGTCCTGGCACTGTTCGCCTTCTTCATCACCCTGCCGGCACTCGTGGGCGTCTTCTTCAGCCTCACGAACTATGCAGGCTACGGGGACTGGAAGTTCATCGGCCTGATGAACTACGTCAACATCTTCAAGGACCCGGCTGTTCTGCAGTCGTACATTTTCACGTTTGTGTTCGCCCTGACCACCACGGTGGTGGTGAACGTGGTGGCCCTCGCGATCGCGCTGGGCCTCAACGCGAAGATCAAATGGCGCACCGGCATTCGCACCGTGTTCTTCATCCCCATGGTTCTCTCCGCCCTGATCGTCTCTTTCGTGTTCAACTACCTGTTTTCCAACACGCTTCCGGTGCTGGCGGAACGGTTCGGCGTCACCCCGCTGGCCGCGAGCATCCTGGCCAACGAGAACCTCGCCTGGGTGGCCATCGTGATCGTCACTGTGTGGCAGGCGGCGCCCGGCGCCACCATCATCTACCTGGCCGGCCTCCAGAGCGTGCCTTCCGAAGTCTACGAAGCCGCGGACCTCGACGGCGCCGGCAGTTTCCGGCAGTTCCTCAGCCTGACGCTGCCGCTGATTATGGGGTACCTCGTGATCAACGTCATCCTCGGCTTCAAGGGATTCCTGGGAACCTACGAGATCATCGTGGGCCTGACCGGCGGCGGTCCCGGCATGGCAACCCAGTCAGTGGCCATGCGCATCTTCTCCGGCTTCACCGGGGGCGACTACTCCTACCAGATGGCGAACGCCGTCATCTACTTCCTGATCACCTTGCTGATCTCCGTCATCCAGTTGCGCCTCATCCAGCGCCGGGGGGTTTCACTCTAATGACCGCATCCACACTTCCCGCCTCGAAGGGGCGTGCTTCCGCTGTTCCCGGGGCCAAGGCGCCTGCTCCGAAGAACCGCCGGTCCAACCGCGAGGGCTTCAAAATCAACTGGTGGATCACCGCGCTGATGCTGGCCGCCTCGTTGACCGTCCTGCTGCCGCTCTACTTCACCGTGGCGATGGCACTCAAGTCCCCGGACCAGATCGGCACCGGCACTGGCCTCGCCTGGCCGAACCCGATGAACTGGGAGAACTTCGCCGCCGCCTACGTGGCAACCAACTTCCCGCGGGCCTTCATGTCCACGGCGTTCGTTACCGTGCTGAGCGTCATCGGCTCCCTGGCCTGCAGTTCGCTGGTGGCCTACGCAATCGCGAGGAACTGGAACCACAAATTCTTCCGGGGCTCGTTCGTCTACCTGCTCTCGGCAATGTTCATCCCTTTCCCGGTGATCATCCTGCCCCTGATCAAGCAGACGGCACTGCTCGGCCTGGACAACCCCGCCGGCGTCGTGTTCCTGCATGTCCTCGGCGGCATCTCCTTCAATACCCTGCTCTACATCGCCTTCGTCCGCTCCATCCCGGTGGAACTCGAGGAATCGGCCCGCATGGACGGCGCCACTACGTGGCAGGTGTTCCGCAAGATCATCTTCCCGCTGCTTGCCCCCATGAACGCCACCGTTGGCATCTTCGCCTTCCTCGGCTCGTGGAACGACTTCCTGCTGCCGCAGATGATTATTGCCGATCCCGCGCTCCAGACCCTGCCCGTGGTGCAGATGCTTTTCCAGGGCGAATTCAACACCAACTACAGCCTGGCCTTCGCGTCCTACCTGATGGCCATGGCGCCCACCCTGGTGGTTTACATCCTGGCGCAACGTTGGGTACTGTCCGGAGTCATGCGGGGCGCAGTGAAATAGGACGCAGTGAAGCAGGGCCCCAACCCGGGCACCCATCTATTTTTCCCATTACCAAAAAGAACAACCGACACAAGAAAAGGAATCTCCTTTGTCCACCACCGCCACTCTGGCAACCCTGTCCGATTCAAACCTCGCAGCCGATCCCAACTGGTGGCGCCAGGCCTCCGTGTACCAGATCTATCCGCGCAGCTTCTCGGATTCGAACGGTGACGGACTGGGCGACATCAAAGGCATCACGGCCAAAGTGCCGTACCTGAAGGAACTGGGGATCGACGCCGTCTGGCTCAGCCCGTTCTACCCGTCCGCGCTCGCGGACGGCGGCTACGACGTCGACGACTACCGCAATGTCGACCCCAAGCTGGGCACCCTGGAGGACTTCGCCGAAATGTCCGCCGCGCTGCACGAGGCCGGCATCAAGCTCATTGCGGACATCGTCCCCAACCACTCCTCCGACCGCCACGAATGGTTCAAGGAAGCCCTGGCCTCCCCGCGGGGATCCGCTGCCCGCGAGCGCTACATCTTCCGTGACGGCCTGGGCGAGAACGGCGAGCTGCCGCCGTCGGACTGGGACTCCGTCTTCGGAGGTCCGGCATGGGAGCGCATCACGGAGCCGGACGGCACTCCCGGCCAGTGGTACATGCACATCTTCGCCAAGGAGCAGCCGGACCTGAACTGGTCCAACCGCGAGATCCGCGACGACTTCCTGAAGACCCTGCGCTTCTGGTCCGACCGCGGCGTGGACGGCTTCCGCGTGGACGTGGCGCACGCCCTCACCAAGGACCTCACCGAGCCGCTGCTCTCCAAGGTCGAACTCACTGAAGCCAACACCGGCACCGACGGCTTCCCGGACGGCTCGCACCCGTTCTGGGACCGCGACGAGGTCCACGAGATCTACGCCGAATGGCGCGAGGTGTTCAACGAGTACAACCCGCCGCGCACCGCCGTCGCCGAAGCCTGGGTGCACGCCACCCGCCGCGCCCGCTACGCCAGCCCGCAGGGCCTGGGCCAGGCCTTCAACTTCGACCTCCTGCAGGCCGATTTCGACGCTGACGAGTTCCACGAAATCATCACCCGGAACCTTGCCGAAGCCACGGCCACCGGCGCCTCCTCTACCTGGGTCTTCTCCAACCACGACGTCGTCCGGCATGCCACCCGCTATGGCCTGCCGAAGGGCGGCGGCGTCCACGCCAAGGGCCAGGACGGCAAGGGCTGGCTGCTGGCCGGTGCACCGGCCGAGGAACTGGACGTCGAACTGGGCCTGCGCCGCGCCCGTGCGGCCAGCCTGCTGATGCTCGCCCTCCCGGGATCGGCCTACCTCTACCAGGGTGAGGAGCTCGGCCTGCAGGAAGTCGCGGAGATCCCGGACTCGGAGCGCCAGGACCCGTCCTTCTTCCGCAACAAGGGCGTGGAGATCGGCCGCGACGGCTGCCGCGTGCCGCTGCCGTGGGCCGCTGAGGGGTCGTCCTTCGGCTTCGGCGCCGGGGATGCACACCTGCCCCAGCCGGCCTGGTTTGCCCGCTATGCGGTTGACGCGCAGGACGGTGTGGAGGGCTCCACGCTGGAGCTGTACCGCAAGGCGCTGAAGCTGCGCCGCGAGCTGCAGACGGCCGAGGAACTGGAGTGGGTGGAAACCGGCAACCCCAAGGTGCTGCAGTTCAGCCGCCACGGGGGCTGGCAGTCCGTCACCAACTTCGGTGACCAGCCGGTACAGCTCCCGGCCGGCGAGGTGCTGCTCAGCAGCGCGCCGCTGGAAGCCGGTAAGCTGCCCGGCAACACCACTGTCTGGCTGCGGTGAGCACTCCCGTGAGTGGAGAGGCAGGCCGGGCGCAGGGGGACACCCCCGCGTCCGGCCTGCCCGGCGTTGCCCACCGGTCCGGCCAGGAGCTGATCTACGGCTGCATGGGGCTGGGCGGCAGCTGGTCCGCTGAGCCGTACGAACCTCGGCATGTGGAACAGGCGGCTGCGGCGATCGACGCTGCACTGGATTCCGGCATCACGCTGTTCGACCATGCGGACATTTACCGCGCGGGCAAGTCCGAGGCCGTCTTCGGTGAGGTCCTGGCGATTACGCCGGGGCTGCGGGAACGGATCCGGCTGCAGACCAAGTGCGGGATTCGGCTCAACGAGCAGGGGCTGGAGACGCACTACGACCTGAGTCGCGACGGGATCCTCGAGCGGATCAACGGCAGCCTCAAGCGGTTGAAGACCGAGTATGTCGATGTCCTCCTGCTGCACCGCCCTGACCCGCTGGCGGACCCCGCCGAGGTGGCGTCCGCCGTCGGACAGTTGATGCGGGAAGGCAAAGTGCGGCAGGTGGGTGTGTCCAACATGTCCGCCCCGCAGATCGAAGCGCTGCAGGACCGCCTCGAAACTCCGGTGGTGGCCAACCAGCTGGAGATGAGCCTGCTGAAACGGGCCTGGCTGGAAAGCGCCGTGCTGGTGAACCACGCGGAGGGGCTGGATTACAGCTTCCCGCACGGCACCGTGGAGTTCTGCACCCGGAAGGGGATCACCTTGCAGGCCTACGGAGCGCTGGCGCGCGGACACTACACCGGAGCTCCGCCGGAAAGCCCGACGCCGGCCGAGGACGCCACGGCGGCGCTCGTCGCCGGGATGGCGGTGGCCAAGGGGACCACCCGTGAGGCCATCCTCCTCGGGTGGCTGATGCGGCATCCGGCCGGGATCGCTCCGGTGATCGGGTCGGCCAACCCGGACCGCATCCGGGCATGTGCCGGAGCGGCCCATGTTGCCGCCGCCATGACCCGGGCCGAATGGTACAAACTGTGGGTCACGGCCCGGGGGAGCAACATCCCCTAAAACCGGCCCGCCCACGTGCCCGCTTAACCCAACTAGGTCGCAGTAGATGTCGTTATGAGCGCTCATAACGACATTAACTGCGACCTAGTTGGGTGAGGACACTACAGCGGGGCGACCACTGAGTACGTGGTGGAGTCGCCCTTCAGGGCCTGGCTCTGCTTGCCGTCCACGCCTACCGGGATGTCGCCGGCGATGGTCACGCGGTTGAGCTTGCGCGGCTGGCCGTCGTAGTTGTCCGGGGCGTAGTGCTGGGTGATGCGGTTGTCGAACAGCACGAGCTGGTTCGGCTCCCAGTTCACCCGCACTACGTTCTCCGGCCGGGTGACATAGGCCTGCAGCAAGCGGATGATGTCCTTGGACTCGGTGTTGGACAGTCCCACGATCCGCAGCCGCTGCGCGAAGCCCCCAATGAACAATCCGCGCTCGCCGGTCAGGGGGTGGACCCGGACCACCGGGTGGGCCGTCTCGAACTTCAGCCGGGTGAACTCCTTCCGGCGTTCCTCGGCGTTCTGGTGCTCCAGGTTCTTGGGCACCGAGTAGTCGTAGTCGTTGGTGTGGATGGCCCACAGGGTGTCCGCGAAGTTCCGCAGCTCCTCGGGCAGGTCTTGGTAGGCGCCGGCCGAGGACGCAATCAGGGTTTCCCCGCCGTACGCCGGAAGGTCGATGCTGCGCAGGGTCGATGCCTGCGGGGGATTCACCACGAAGGTCACGTCGGTGTGCCAGTTGTTGGCTGACCCGTTCTCGCTGTCCACGGGCAGGACATTTTCTTCGCCTACCACGGACGCCACGGTGGGGTGCGCCTTCGTCAGCGGGCCGAAGTGGCCGGCGAACTTCACCTGCTCCTCGTCCGTGCGGATGTTGGCCTCGCGGAACACCAGGGCCTTGTGTTCGTTCAAAGCCTCGCGGATCCGGGCCACGGTGCCGGGGGAGAGGTCTCCGCTCAGGTCCAGGCCGCGGATTTCAGCCCCGATGCGGGAGCCCAGCTTGGCGAATTCGAGTTTTGTTTCGGTGATGGTGGACATTGCTTTTTTCCTTACTGGTTGATGATGCGGATAGCTTGTGGAGCAGGTGGAGCGTCAGTTCCCGGACCCGACGGCGGTGCGCCAGCGGGAGAAGTGCCGCTCCAGGGCGACCAGGAGGACGTTGACCGCCAGCCCCAGGATGGAGACCGTGAGGATGCCGGCGTACATGTCCGGGATGAGGAAGCTCATCTGCGAGTTGACGATCAAGTAGCCCAGACCGGCCTTGGCCCCCACCATTTCGGCGGCGATCAGCACCAGGATGGACGACGTGCCGGCCATCCGGATGCCCGTGAAAATCGTCGGGACAGCGGAGGGAAGGATGACCTTTTGAAACAGCCGGAAGCTGTTCAGCCCCAGGGACCGGGCGGCCCGGATGAGCAGCGGGTCCACGGTCCTGACGCCGGCGATGGTGTTCAGGAGCACCGGGAAGAACGCCGCGTAGGCAACGATGGTGATCTTGGATTCCTCGCCGATGCCCAGCAGCAGCGTGAACACCGGCAGCAGGGCCAGCGTCGCCGTGTTGCGGAACAGCTCCAGCAGCGGGTTCAGGAACGAGCTCAGCCAGCCGTACCAGGCGATCAGCAGCCCCAGCATCACCGCGGACACCACGGCGATGCTGAACCCGGAGACCGAGCGGGTGAGGCTTGCCTGCAGGTGGTTCTGCAATTGCCCGGCCTCCAGCAGCTTCACGCCGGCCGCGATGACTTCGTGAAGAGGCGGCAGGAACACCCGCGTGGACGGGCTGGCCAGGTACGTGGGGCCCAGTTCCCACAGCGCCAGGAACAGCAGCACGGCGAGCGACTTCCAGCCCGCCCGTCCCGCGAGGCGGGCCGCGCCACCGAGCCGTGCCGCCGGCGTCGGGCGTTGTCCGTTTTCCTGACCGGACGGTCCGGTCTTCGCTTTTCCCCCCGGGACGGGACGTTCGACGGCGGCAGCCGCCTCGGGCGGTCGGGTCAGCACAGCGCTCATCAGGCAGCGCTCCTTTCTGTGGGTCGTTCAAGGGGCTGTTCGTCGGGGGCCGTGCCGTCGGGGAGGATCTTGCGGTGTCCGGAGTCCCGGGCGAGGCGGACCTCGTCGTGCAGGAGGG
Organism: Arthrobacter oryzae; assembly: GCF_037911235.1. Lineage (GTDB taxonomy): Bacteria > Actinomycetota > Actinomycetes > Actinomycetales > Micrococcaceae > Arthrobacter > Arthrobacter oryzae_E. The sequence continues at coordinate 34,888 of NZ_JBBLYW010000022.1, read as the reverse complement.
ACCAGACCTGGTGCCGGTGTTCCACGAAGGCCGGGTGGGAGCGCACGTCGTCCTCGCCGTCCCGGTCCGGGATGTTGATGTCCACGAACTCCTTGAGCCGGCCCGGGTGTGCGCTGAGCACAGCCACGCGCTGGCCCAGGTACACGGCCTCGTCGATGCCATGGGTGATGAAGACGATGGTCTTTCCCGTGGCCTTCCAGATCCGCAGCAGCTCGTCCTGGAGCTGCTCGCGGGTCTGCGCGTCCAGGGCGGCGAACGGTTCGTCCATCAGCAGGATGTCCGGCTCATAGGCGAGGCTTCTGGCGATGGCCACGCGCTGCTTCATACCGCCGGACAGTTCATGCGGGTAGCGGTCCTCGAACCCCGCCAGGCCCACCAGGTCCAGGAACTCGCTGGCCTTCGCGGCCCGTTCCTTCCGGGAAAGGCCGGAGTTCTCCAGGCCGATGGAGACGTTGGCCGAGGCAGTGCGCCACGGGAAGAGCGCGTACTGCTGGAATACCACGGCGCGGTCCGGACCCGGTCCGGTCACCTCCTTGCCGTCCACCAGCACGCTTCCCGAGTTGGGCCGGGAGAGGCCCGCCAGCAGGTCCAGCAGCGTGGTCTTGCCCGAACCGCTGGGACCCACCAGCGTGAGGAATTCGCCGGCGGCGACGTCCAGGCTGAGGTCATCCAGGGCAGTCAGCGCGGACGGGCCGGCCTGCTTCCCGGTCCCTTTGCCCTGGCGCACCGCGAATTCCTTCGTGACATTCCTGAGGCTGATTTTCGGGGTCATGATTCTCCTTCCGTGTTGCTGGCTGTGATGCCGATGCTGGTGTCCGCGGCAGGCCTGGTGCCCGCGCTCATCCCGTCACCAGCCCGTTGAACTCGTTGGTGTAGAGCTTCTTCGGGTCCAGTTCGCCCTTGACGATTCCGGTGTCCTTGAGCCACTTGCCCCAGCGGGTGAAATCCTCATCCTTGATCTCGCCCTTGGCGGGAACGCCCACGCTCTTCCAGTACTGAAGCGCTGCCGGGTTCTCGTTGCGCCCGCGCTCCTGCAGGATCTTGGTGAAGCGGGCGATCACTTCTTCACGCGGTGTGGTCCGTTCCCACTCGATGGCCTTCGCCACGCCGGTGGTGAACGTCCGGGTGGTGTTCGGATTCTTGGCGATGAAATCGGTGCGCAGCACGTACGGCCCGCCGGCGAACGTTCCGAAGAGCTCGGCGTCACTGAACACCGAGCGCAGGCCGCCGTTGGCGATCGCCTTTTCCTGCAGGACGCCGCCCAGCGAACCTGCATCCACCTGGCCCCGGCGGATGGCCTCCTCGGTGTCGTTGGGCGGCACCACCACCAACTGGACCTGCTTGATTTCCTCGGCGCTCAGGCCGTTCTTCTGCAGGTACGTGTTGATGACGGCATCCGCGTGTGCCCCAAGGGTGTTCACCGCGATCTTCTTGCCGATGAAGTCCCTGGCGGTGCGGATGGGGCTGTCCTCCTTGACGTAGAAGCCGTTGAAGGTTTTCTCGTCTTCGCCGTAGTAATTGATGACGGCCTTCACGGGGGCGCCGGCTTCCACCAGCTTGACCACCGCGCCGGCGAACGCGCCGCCAAAGTCCGTCTGGCCGGTGGCCGCCGACTGGATGTCCTGCGGGCCGCTGATGGTGTTGCCCACCCAGTTCAGCTTGACGTCGCCGAAGTAGCCGAGGTCCTGCGCGAGTTCGGGGAGCGTCACGCTGTTGGCCCAGCCCTGGTACCGGAGCTCCTTCACCTCGGTGGCGCCGCCGGCACCCCCGCCAGCTGTATCCGCCACTGAATTTGCGCCCGAGCTTGTGCCGTTGGCGGCTCCGCCGCAGCCGGACACCGTCATCGCGATGACGACGGCGGCCGCGGCACTCATGATGGTCAGGTGTCGTTTCATTCGGGGTTCCTTTGTGAGGCATCGGGGGAAGTTTTGGGCTGAAGCAGCGGTGGCCGTTTGCCTGCCGCTGGAACGATGTAAGCGCACCTTCGGGGCAAGGAAAAGCGCTGCTGTCACGCCGGGAAACCCGCGGAAATGAGCGGAAACAGGAGGAAACTCCGGGTCATAAGACGCCCGGTTTCGCCCGGTAACGGCGCGTGAAGGAGTTTGACGCGCCGGCCGTTCCGGATTTTGGTCGTATTGTTCGCGGTATTGTTCCGGGGGCGAACCGCTGTTACTTAGCGTTAGGGCGTTCCGGGCGGATACGGTAGGAGTATGACCACCTCTACCTCCGCTGCCGTCGACACCGTACGGCCCGAACGAAACATCCCCGCCGAAATCGCCCGTTCGTGGCTTTTGGTGAACGCGATGAAGCCTGAGCTTTTCGACGTCTCGGCCGTGTCGCGCGCGGACTCGATCATCCTGGACATCGAAGATGCGGTGGACCCCTCGCAGAAGGACACCGCCCGCGAACACGTGATCAACTGGCTGACCGCCGGCGGCCGGGCGTGGGTGCGCATCAACGACGCCACCAGCCCGTTCTGGGCCGCGGACCTCGCCGGCCTGCGTGGAACCCCGGGCCTGCTGGGCGTCATGCTGGCCAAGACCGAGTCCGCGGACCAGGTCACCGAGAGCTACCACCGCATGGACGGCAAGACCCCCGTGATTCCGCTGGTGGAATCCGCCGTCGGCATCGAAGAAGCCAACCACATCGCCAAGGCCCAGGGCGCCTTCCGCCTCGCCTTCGGTTCCGGCGATTTCCGCCGCGACACCGGCATGGCTGCTACGCCTGAAGCAATGGCCTACCCGCGGGCCAAGCTGGTTGTTGCCAGCCGCGTAGGCAACCTCCCGGGCCCCATCGACGGCCCCACGGTGGGAACCAACCACCCCATCCTGCGCGAACAGACCGGCATCACCGTGATGATGGGCATGACCGGCAAGCTCTGCCTGGCCATCGACCAGACCAACGTCATCAACGAGGTCATCAGCCCCACGCCGTCCGACGTCGCCTGGGCCACCGACTTCATGGCCGACTTCGAGGCCAACGGCCGCGTCATCCGCGACGGCTCCGACCTGCCGCGCCTGGGCCGCGCCGAAAAGATCATGAAGCTCGCGGTAGCCTTTGGGGTGCAGCCGGCGCTCTAGCGCCGGGCAGCAAACCGAAAGCCCAAGGAGACCCCGTGACCGATACCCGCTATCTGGTCCACGGGGTCTTTTGGGATGGTGCGCCGCCCGGTTCCACGGCGGGCCGGCCGCCCGGCGCAGGGCCGGCAGACCGCGACGGCGGCACTCCGGTCATGCGCCTGCAGGAACCTTCCGGCCGTTTCCGGGAACTGGAGCTCGACGCCGGCAGCCGGCTGGGTTTCCGCGTCGCCGCTGGCGGCAAGTCCTGCCTGGGCCACCACAAGGTGCACGGTCCGGCGGACCGGGACCACGTTCTTTGCCAGGCCAAGGCGCCCGCTGTCAGGGGCACCCAGTGCGAGCGCTGCTTCGTGGTGGACGATTTCCGGCTCATCCACGACTTCCACCGGGGCGGAGGTGTTCCCCAGGGGCTCCGCGCCTACCTGATGCAGCAGCACTGGTTGTATGTGGCAACGTTCGCCAACGGCGCCATCAAGGTCGGCACCGCCTCGAACCTGCGGAAATGGAACCGGCTGGCCGAGCAGGGAGCCGTGGTGGCCAGGTACGTGGCGCGCGCGGACGACGGCAGGGTGGTCCGGATTCTTGAAGACATGCTGACCCGCGACGCCGGGCTGCCGCAGCAGGTCCGTTCGGCGGCCAAGGCAGCCGCGCTGGTGGCCCCGGCACCCGCCGTCGAACTTGATGCCGTGAACCGGCAGTTCGCCGGTGACGCCCGCGCCCTGCTGGTGCGTGCCGGCGTAGGGGGCTTCGACGTGGTGGACGAGCGGTGGTCCCGGCCGGGGCTGGCCGACCGGGCATGCACGCCCGCGGCGCGGCACGCTTACCCGAACGACCTGGGCGCCGGAGCCCACGGATTCCGGATTGCCGCGGTGAGCGGCAGCATCGCGGTGGCAGCCCTGGACGGCGCCGACATGGAGTTCGTGGTGAACCTCGGCCAGCTGAAGGCGCGGACCGTGGAACTCGGAGACCACCACTCCTCAGAGGTGCCGGCGGTGCAGGAATCGTTGTTCTGACCTGGCCTTCGGGACCGGGCACATAGAATGGGACGGTGCTGACTGAATTCTGGGCCACCGCGTCCACCGCCTACAAAGTGATCGTTTTCAGCGCCATGGGCCTGATCGCCGTGGGCATCGTCCTCAACCTGGTGGGCAACACCTCCGGCAACCAGGGCCTCGCCGTTGCCTCGCTTCCGGTGATCGGGCTCGGCTTGGTGCTGCATATCGTGGGGATCGTGGTGCGCGGCCAGCAGATCAGGAAGAACCTCAGGCGCTAGCGGCGGCGTTCCGCAGCACGTGGCTCCGGGCATGCTCCACAGCCGCCGGCAGCGTGGTGAACAGATGCTTGTGATGCCGGAGGGACCGGATCACTCCCACGTTCGTCACCAGTTCCAGATGCTCCGGCTGGACGCCCTTCAGCAAAACGGTGATCCCGCGCAGTTCCAGGGCTGAGATGACTTCCACCAGGGCATGGGCACCCGTGGCGTCCAGCATCCGCACCTGGGACAAACGGATGATGGCCACCTGGATGTCCTTCACCTCGCTGATTTCCTGCAGGATCCGCTCCGCCGCGCCGAAGAACATGGCGCCGTCCAGCCTGAAGATTGCGATGTGGGAGTCGCCCTCGGCGGCTGCGCCCGTGATGGCCTCCCGGCGGACCCCGCTCAGCGAGGCAAACTTGCGAAGGGTCAGGAGCGCCGCGGCGGCCAGTCCGATCTGGATGGCGATGATCAGGTCGAAGGCCACGGTGATCAGGGCAGTGATAATGAAGACCGCCGCGTCCGCCCGCGTGGAGCGGAGGATGGCGCTGACCGTGTGGGTCGACACCATCCGCGTAGCCGTGACCATCAGCACTCCACCCAGCACGGCAAGCGGAATCCGGCCCACCATCCCGGCGGCGAGGTAGATGATGGCCAACAGCACCAGGGCGTGGACAACGGCGGCCAGCCGTGTCTTCGCCCCGGACCGGACGTTGACGGCGGAGCGTGCAATGGCGCCCGTCGCGGGCATTCCGCCGAACAGGCCGGCCGCGATGGACGCCAGCCCCTGCCCGCTCAGTTCGCGGTCCGGGCTGTAACGGCCGCCCGGTCTGCCGTCGGGCCCCACCATTCCGGCCGCCACCCTGGCTGAAAGCAGTGATTCGATGGCGGCCAGCGCAGCGATGGACACGGCAGGCATCAGCAGACCCCCCAGCGCCGCGGGATCGATCGAGGGCAGGGCGGGGGCAGGCAGGGAATGCGGCAGCTCGCCGATCCGGGGAATGTCCAGGCCAAGGAGTTCCGCGGACAGGGTGGCCAGCAGCACGGCGGTCAGGCTGGCAGGCAGGGACTTATGAACCTTTGGCACCACAAACATGATGGCCGCGACCGCCGCCACCACGGCGAGGGTCTGGATGACGGTGGGAAACGTGGCCCCCGAGGCGGCTTCGATCGCGGCTATGAGGGTGTTGTGGCCCGGGATGCCTGCTGTGCCAGTGGCCAGCGGCACCTGCTGGAGGAAGATGATGGCGGCAATGCCAAGGGTGAAGCCTTCCACCACCGGCCAGGGGATGAATGCGACGGCGCGGCCCAGTCCGCTGATGCCGAGCGCGCAGACCATGAGCCCCGCCAGCAGTGAAACAATCGGAATGCTGCCCGCACCGTGGCTGGCCACCACGGGGGCGAGGACCACCACCATCGCGCCGGTCGGGCCGGACACCTGGACGTTGGAGCCGCCCATGACGGCAGCCACCAGGCCGGCAACCACTGCGGTGATCAGGCCCGCTTCAGCGCCCACACCGGAGCTGACTCCGAACGCCAGTGCCAGGGGGAGTGCGACGATCCCCACCGTGATGCCCGCTGTCAGGTCCGTTTTCCAGGAGGACCGCAGCCCGTCGTAGTCGCGGCGGGACGGCAGGAACGCCCGCAGGGTCCGCATCCCGTTCACAAGGACGGGCCGGTGAGATGTGCGCCCGGCAGTTCCTGCGCCAGACGGAGCTGCTCATTGGAGTCCGCCAGCGTGTCCAGCAGGAACGTTCGGGCAATAGCCAGGAGTTCTGCGATTTTGGGGTTCGCCAGGCGGTAGGTCACGGCGTTCGCGGACCGGACCGAGGTCACCACCTTGTGCCGGCGCAGCGTTGCCAGATGCTGGGAGAGGTGCGAGGCCTCCAGCCCCGTTTCGGAGAGGAGGAAGCTGACCGGGGCTGTTGTGTCCGGGGCGGCCGCAAGCAGTTCGAGGATCCTGATGCGTGCCGGGTGGGCCAGGGCCTTGAAGAGGTTGGCCTTGATTTCGTACAAAGGGGCCTGTGCCGGGGAAATCATGGGGACCTGCTGTCGCCTGGGTCATGCGGTGGTCCGGGTAAGGGCCCGCCGCGTGATTTGATGGAATGATAAATTCATCATACCGCTGGTCCGCAGAACCTGCCAGACCCTGCCGCGTAACAGGCCGTTGAGCGGCCCGCCCCCCTCCTCGTAACCGGCCGCTGGCCTGACCGCGGGGAGCGATAGGCTTGAGGCCATGACTATCAATCCGGACCTGCAGGGCCGCAGCTACCCTGCCGCAGAGGTGTACGACGTCGGACGAGAGAAGATCCGCGAGTTTGCCCGGGCGGTCAAGGCCACCCATCCCGCGCACTTCGACCTGGAAGCGGCAAGGGCCCTTGGCCACCGCGACCTCGTGGCCCCGCCAACCTTCGCCATCATCGTGGCCCAGCGTGCCGATGCGCAGCTGATCGAGGATCCGGAGTCGGGCATTGATTTCTCCCGCGTGGTCCACGCGGACCAGCGTTTTGTCCACCACCGGCCCATCTTCGCCGGTGACCGGCTGGTGGCAGAGCTGCACGTGGACGGCGTCCGTGCCATGGGCGGCGGCGCCATGATCACCACCCGATCCGAGATCTTCGCCCTCACCGGCAACGATGCAGACGGCCCGGGCGCCTCCCGGGAGGCCGTCTCGACCACCACTTCGTCCATCCTTGTCCGCGGAGAGGGACAGTAACCATGAGCACCGCATCCATCAGCCCCGCATTGTCCGAACTCAGCGTCGGACAGGACGTCGGCACGCGCAGCATCACCGTCACCCGCCAGGACCTGGTGAAGTACGCCGGCGCCTCCGGTGACTTCAACCCGATCCACTGGAACGAAGCGTTCGCCACCGGCGTGGGACTGCCCGGCGTCATCGCCCACGGCATGTTCACCATGGGCGCCGCAGTCCAGCTGGTGACAGACTGGGCGGGAGACCCGGCCGCCGTCGTGGATTTCCAGACCCGCTTCACCAAGCCGGTGCTGGTCACCGACACCACCGGGACGGACGAGCCAGGGGCGGTTATCGAGGTCAGCGGCGCCATTGGCGCGCTCGACGCCGACGCCGGCACCGCCCGCGTGGACCTCACCGTGGTCTTCGCCGGCCAGAAGGTCCTGATGAAGGCCCAGGCTGTCGTCAGGCTTGCGTGACAAAGTTTGCGTGACAGAGTTTGCGTGATAGGGGCACTGCCGTGACCAGGGACGTCTTCGCCCCGGCTGCCGAGGTCACGCGCTGGCGCAACGCCGTGGTGGTGGCCTACGGGGCCAGCGGCCTGGCGTTCTCCACCTGGGTGTCGCGCCTGCCTGCCATCAGGGACGGCCTGGACCTGACGCCGGGGACCATCGGGCTGCTCCTGCTGTGCATGACGGCCGGCTCGTTCCTTTCGGTGTCCGCGTCGGGGCTGATCGTCCTCCGGCTGGGCTCCAAACGGACCATCCGGATCGGCAGCATCATGGTGGGCATTGGACTGGTGCTGGCCGGCTTCGGTACATCCGTGCTCGCCAATCCGGTGGCGGTTGCCGCCGGACTGGCGATCATCGGGTTGGGCACCGCCAGCTGGAACACCGCCTCAAACGTCGAGGGCGCCGCTGTGGAACGTGCCGTCCGCCGTCACATCATGCCCCGGCTCCACGGCTCCTTCAGCCTCGGAACAGTGGCCGGAGCAGGGCTGGGTGCCTGGGCCGCCGGCGCCGGTATTCCTGTGTTCTGGCACCTGGCCGCCGGCGGCCTTCTGGTGGCCGGATCGGTGGCAACGGCGGCTTCCTGGTTCCGAGCGGATATCACACCGGTGCAGTCGGAACGCCGGTTCAAGGCGTCCGGTACAGACACTTTCGAGGATCCGTCCACTGGACCGATTCCCATCGTCCGCCAGACGGATGCGGTCCCGGAGCAGCCGCTGGACAACAAACGCCTGATCGCCCAGGCCTGGCGGGACAAGCGCACGCTGCTGCTCGGCGTCCTGGTCCTCGGGCTTGCCCTTGCCGAAGGCGCCGCCGGTGACTGGGTGGCCCTTGCCCTGGCCGACGGCCACGGCCAGACCGACGCCGCCGGAGCAGCGGGCTACGGGCTCTTCGTCACCTTCATGACCATCGGCCGCTTCGCCGGGACGCTGGTCCTGGACCGTTTTGGCCGGGTTCCCGTGATGCGCTGGTGCGCCGCGCTGGCCGTCGCCGGCCTGGGGCTGTTCGTCTTCGCCCCCGTGCCCTGGCTGGCGTTCGTGGCGCTGGCCGTCTGGGGCCTTGGCGCTTCCCTCGGCTTTCCCGTCGGCATGTCCGCAGCCGCCGACGACCCGGCCAAGGCCGCCGCCCGCGTTTCCGTAGTGTCCACCATCGGCTACGGCGCGTTCCTGTGCGGACCGCCGCTCCTTGGCCTGCTGGCCGAACATGTGGGAATCCTGCACTCGCTGCTCGCCGTGATGGTGATGCTCGTGGTCAGCTTCCTGCTTTCCCCGGTGGCCCGGAAGCTCCCCTGAATCCTGGTCCCGCCCGAATCACCTATAGGCTGGACACGTGACCCAGACCTTGCTTTCCGACCTGACCACTGCCGCCGTCGGCGGACCCGCCGGCAACTACATCGAGGCGCGGACGGAGTCGGAAATCATCGACGCCGTACGCTCCGCTGATGCCGCCGGTGAGCAGCTGCTGATCATCGCCGGCGGGTCCAACCTGCTGGTTTCCGACGACGGGTACCCCGGCACCGTGCTCCGGATCGCCTCTGAAGGGTTCGCCGTCAACGCCGAGGACTCCTGTGGCGGCGTTTCTGTGGTGGTCCAGGCCGGGCACAACTGGGACGCGCTGGTGGAGCACGCCGTGCGCCACGCCTGGTCCGGAATCGAAGCACTGTCCGGCATCCCCGGGTCCACGGGTGCCACACCGGTCCAGAACGTGGGTGCCTACGGCTCGGACGTCTCCCAGACCATCGCCGCAGTCCGGACCTGGGACCGGGAACGGAACGCCGTCCGCACTTTCACGAATTCGGAGCTGAAGTTCGCGTACCGGGATTCGATCCTGAAACAGACCACCGTCCAGGGGTCCCCCCGCTTCGTGGTGCTTACGGTGGAGTTCCAGCTGCCGCTGGGCCGGATGAGTGCCCCCATCCGTTACGCCGAACTGGCGAAGTCCCTCGGCGTGGAGCCCGGGACGAGGGCGTACTCCAACGATGTCCGCCGGGAGGTCCTGCGGCTCCGGGCCTCCAAAGGCATGGTCCTGGACCCGGAGGACCGCGACACGTATTCCACGGGATCGTTCTTCACGAATCCGATCGTCCCCGCGGACGCGGCCGACTCGCTCCCCGCAGACGCCCCCAGGTACCCGGCCGGTGCGGACGGCCTGGTGAAGCTGTCCGCCGCCTGGCTGATCGACCATGCCGGCTTCGGGAAAGGCTACGGGCTGGAGCCCGGCAGCGTCTCCGGCGGCCGGGCCTCGCTGTCCACCAAACACACCCTGGCCATCACTAACAGGGGTGCCGCGAGTGCGGCAGACATGGTGGCCGTGGCGCGCGACGTGAGGCGCGGCGTAGTCGAACGTTTTGGCATTGAACTGCACCCCGAACCGCTGCTGATCGGCGTGGAGCTCTAACGACACTCAGTTCCGGCGCTTCAGTTCCGGCGGTGCCGCGGGGCGACCTTGCTGAACAGCATGAAAGTGAACCCGGACGCTGCTGCGCCCAGCAGGAAGACCTGGCAGAATGCCACCGACTGCGCGCTGGGGCCGTTGCGGAGGACCAGCCCCGCACAGGCGAACACCACTGCGCCGGCCAGCAAAGCGAAGGCGGCCAGCAGGAAGCTCCTGATGGTGGGCGGCAGATCGCTGCCAGGTTCATGGGCGGTGTCTCTGTGCCCCCGTTCAACTGTCCGCCAGCCGCGGTGTTGGGGCTGCAGCAGGGAAGCGGCGATGAAACTGATGACTGCCACTGCCATGCTGACCGCCGACACCAGCTGCAAGGCCTGCACGGTGGGGGAGAGGCTGGTCCCGCCGGCAATAGCAATGGAGAGCCCAGCAGCCATCCCGGCGGCACTGGCGGCCCAGCCCAGCAGGGCAAGGGCCCGGCACAGGGGCCGCAGCTGCGGCCAGAGCTCTCCGACGGTCATCCATCCAGAGTAGGGACCCCGGCTGTAAACCGGCTGGGAGCCTGCGGTGTACTTCCCGGGACCGGAATTGGCCGGGCCGCGACCTACGATAGGCGTATGGGAGAACGGACCCGGGTCACCCGGCATGTCATCGGACGGCTGCGGCTCGCCGCGCAGGGACTGCTGGCACCGGACGTCGACTCGGTCCCGGACGCCGTGCGATGGATGACGGCCATGCAGGCCCAGGACCTGCAGGCCGCGCTGTGGGCAGTCGGGCTGAGGGTCCGCCGTGCGGGCGTTGACACCGTCCGGTCTGCGCTGGATGAAGGGCTGGTGGTCCGCTCCTGGCCCATGCGCGGGACGCTGCACCTGCTGGCTCCGGAGGACCTGCGCTGGATCCTTGACATCACGGCGGACCGCCTGATCCGGGGAATGGGCGGCCGGCACCGGGAGCTGGGGATCGATGCCCGCGACGTCGACGTGGCCCGCGAGACGGCGCTGGGACTCGTGTCCGGCGGCGGAGCGGCCACGCGCCAGCAGCTCTTCGAGGCCTTCGAAGCCGCGGGTCAGTCCACGGCTGGCCAGCGCGGCATCCACCTGCTGGGTGTCCTGTGCCAGCGGGCCTGGCTTGTGCAGGGACCGCTCACGGGAAACCAACAGCTCCTTAAGGCCTTCGACGAGTGGATTCCAAAATCCCGGGAACTGGACCGGGCCGAGGGCATCGCCGAGCTGGTGCTGCGGTACATGCTCAGCCACGGGCCGGCCACGGAACGTGACTTCGCCTGGTGGTCCAACACTCCTGTGACGGAGGTGCGCAGCGCGCTGGCCACGGTGAAGGACCAGCTCGCTGAGCTGGAGTTCGAGGGAACCAGCTACTGGATGGCGCCGGCCACCGCGGCGCTGCTCGACGACGGCGTCCCCGGCCAGCGCTCCCTGCTGATCCTGCCGGGGTTCGACGAGTTCCTGCTGGGGTACACGGACCGGTCGCTGGTGCTTCCGCCCGAACACGCCCAGAAGGTGGTTCCGGGCGGCAACGGGATGTTCAAGAAGACCATCGTTGCGGGCGGGGAAGTGATCGGCACCTGGGCGCGGAAAGGCACGGGCCGGACGGCCGCCGTCGTACCTGAGCCCTTTGACACCGTTAACGGACTGCGGCCTGCGGCCCAAAAGTCATTTGAGCTGCAGGCCGCGAGGTACGTGAAGTTCCTCGGCTAGAGCGTGCCGGTGGCGATGTTGAGCATGCGGCGCAGCGGCTCGGCGGCGCCCCACAGGAGCTGGTCGCCAACAGTGAAAGCGCTGATGTATTCCGGGCCCATTTCGAGCTTGCGGATACGGCCCACGGGGATGTCCAGCGTGCCGGAGGCGGCCACGGGGGTGAGGGCGGCCATGGAGTCTTCCTTGGTGTTCGGAACCACCTTGGCCCACTCGTTGTCCTCGGCCAGGAGCTTCTCGATCTCGGCCACGGGGAGGTCTTCGCGGAGCTTGAGGGTGAGGGCCTGGGAGTGTGACCGCATGGCGCCGATCCGGATGCACAGGCCGTCCATCATGATGTGGTTCTCGCCGGCCGTACCGAGGATCTTGTTGGTCTCGACCCCCGCCTTCCACTCTTCCTTGGACTGGCCGTTGCCCAGGTCCGCGTCGATCCAGGGGATCAGCGAGCCGGCCAGCGGAACGCCGAACTGGGTCGCGTCGATGTCGGTGCGCTGGTGCGCCAGGACCTTGCGGTCGATTTCGAGGATGGCCGACGCCGGGTCGTCCAGTTCCGAGCTGACCTCGGCGTTGAGCGTGCCGAACTGGCTGAGCAGCTCGCGCATGTGGCGGGCACCGCCGCCGGAGGCAGCCTGGTAGGTCATGGACGTGCCCCACTCGACGAGGCCGTTCTTGAACAGGCCGCCGAGGCCCATCAGCATGCAGGACACGGTGCAGTTGCCGCCGATGAAGTCCTTGGTGCCGTTGGCCAGGCCCTTGTCGATGACGTCGCGGTTGATCGGGTCCAGCACGATGATCGAGTCGTCGTTCATGCGAAGGGTGGAGGCGGCGTCGATCCAGAGGCCGTCCCAGCCGCGGCTGCGCAACTCGCCGTGGACCTGCTTGGTGTAGTCGCCGCCCTGGGCGGTGACGATAATCGGCAGCTTAGCCAGCGTGTCGACGTCGAACGCGTCCTCGAGCTTGCCGGCCGCGCCTGCGGCAGCACCGGCGAGAGTCGGGGCCGCACCTCCGGCGTTGGAGGTGGAGAAGAACACCGGGTTGATGTTGGCGAAGTCGCCTTCGTCCTGCATGCGCTGCATCAGGACGGAGCCGACCATGCCGCGCCATCCGACCAGGCCGACGGAGGGGGTAGCTGCTGTAGTCATTCGTCCAGTTTAGACTTCGGAACCGGCACGGCGCAGTCGGTTACGTCACTGTCCGGCGGGGTCTCTGTCCGGCGGGCTATAGGAACAAACGCCGGCGGCAAGGCTGTCGGCAGACCAGCCTTCAACTACATCGGTTCGCCCGGAAACGGACGTTTGCTGTCGGGAAAATTCTCACGGGTGATGGCAATGCCTGACGGGCGGGATTCAAACCAATCCCGGGCCTGGTCGTCGGTGAGGGCGAAGCGGGGCTTCGGCAGTCCCTTGAGCTGTCGCTGCCTGGATGCCTGCCGCTCCCGGCGAAGATTGCTAATTCCGAGGAGCCACCCTCCCGTAAACAGGACGGTGCACACGGCGGCGAGCAGGCCAACAATGATGTTCAGGCTTGCCACCGCGATAATGAGGAGAACCGGCGAAAATATGGCGGGTACGGTCATCAGGATGGTAACTACGTACAGGCCGGTGGTGGTGTGAACCGAATAGTTGCCGCTTGGCTGCGACCCTCCAATACCCCATTCGGCCGCCGTGTAGGCGTAAACGGTCTTTTCCATGCTGGTGGCGTAGTAGTAAGGGCGCTTCACTACCGCTGTGCGCACTGTCGGCTCAGTTACCATTTGTTGCTTCCTCTTCTGTCCTGAAGGCAGCCAGCGCTTCCGTGAGCTCGTCGCCGCTCTTGGCCAATGCCTCGGGCCCAACGACGTCGTCCAGCGCCCTGGCGTGGATCCAGCCGCCATCCGCCTTGCGGACCAGCATCTGCCGGGAGCTGGGGTGGAGTCCGGAGCGGACTCTGACGCCACCGCCAGGATTTTGATCTAAATGGGTTTTGATAATAATGGCTTCAGCTGCTTCCGCAGACATGCCCGGGTCTTGAGGCAGCGCAAACCAACTCATCATGGTCCTCGGCTGCAGAATCAGTTTGGTCCGATCCGACTCGATATGCAGGACTGAATCGCCGCGCTTGGCGTCCAGGAGCAAATCCAGCTGTGTCCACCTTGCTGCGTTGGCCATGGTGTACGCGACAACATCGACACGCGCATCGAATTCGACATCGGCCCCCTTTGCGGATGCCAAACCGCGGGCAATAAGTGAAGACAAGCCTGCACGGATCAGGTCCACGTCTTCTGACTCTTCGCTGAGGCGTAGCCACGAGGCGCTTGCCTTCGAACCGGCGGTCGACTGCAGCTGCAAGAGGTAGGCCATTTCCGCCAGGCCAAATCCTAGGGACGTGTCCACGGTGGTTTGTGCGATAGTCATATTTTTCATCCTATGAGAGAGCCGTGCCTAAAAGCCGAAAAAGTTCTTGACGCCCTCGCCCATGTTCTCTACGGCCTCGCCAATATTCTCGACGCCTTCCTCGGTGACGTTTCCAACCACGTCGAAGGCGTTGTCGATCGTATCTTTGGCTCCGGGGATCAGTTCGACCGCCGCCCAAGCGCCTCCGGCCACCATGCAGGCCACCCCCACTGGAGGAGGGAAGAACGAACCGACGCCAAGTGCGGTCTTGAGGCCTGACTTCATTGCATCGCCAGTCTCTCCGCTGCGGATTGCGTTGACGGTGTCCAGGCCATCAAGGCCCACACTTAGCCCGCCAAGAACGTGCCCGGCGGAGTTCAACCCAAACTTTGTCCACGGCCCCAAGTCCGCTGCTCCGGTGCCGCGCGCCATCTCGGCGAAGTCGCCGAATTTGCCGCTGAGCAGGTCTCCGGTACCGGAAAAAGCCCCACGAAGGTCGTCTGAACGGGCCGCCGTCTCCCAGAGATCCTTGTCCATGAACTGCTTGATGGCGGCGATGTCGTCTCCAGCCATCAGCAAGTCCGTGACACTTTCGCCGTGCCGAACTACAAACTGAGTGAGATCCCTGAGTCCCAAAGGAACTGCCTTCAGTCCAAGGACCCCGTTGTAGGCATCCCAGCCACTGCGGAAGTCGGAATCTCCGTCCGACATCCAGCTGGGACCCCAGGGGCTGGCTCCTCCGCCAGCGTCGCCGCTCGAACCGGACCCGCCGCTCGAACCGGACCCGCGGCCGACCGGCCCGACGCCGGCCGGCCCGACGCCGGCACCTCCGGCATTGCTCGCCTGGTCCTGCTGGTCGGCGTGCTCGAGCAGTTTCCTGGACTCCTGTTTGAGGGCAAAGGCCGCTTGCTGGATGACGGCCCGGTGAGTGCCGTTCCAGTCGGACCGGAACGTGACCGCATCCTGGCCCTTCCAGGACGGATTGTTGTTGATCTGGTTGCTCAACTGCGTTGACTGCTGGAGCAGCCGGTCGGACGTTTTGCCCAACTGCTGCGCGAGCGTCCGTAGCTGGGCAACATCCGCGCCCCACAAGTTACCTGCCACAAGGCATCATCCCCCAAAATGTCCGAGCAGCAGATTTTCCTCAGGCCGCCCGCCCCACTCTAGTAGCGCCGCTCCATGGTCGCGATGGGCTGCTCGCCCCATCGCCCGGGCCGCGGTCCCCCGGAGCCGCTACTCGGCGTCGTGCTTCTCCAGGACCGCCGCCTTGCGGAGGCGCAGCGCGTAGACGGCACCGAAGGCGAATGCCTGGGTGACCACCACCAGCACGATGGCCCCGGCGATTTTGTTGCCGCCCAGGATCATGGTCAGCCCCACGATGGCGGAGAGAAGGGCCAGCAGCGGGAGCAGCATGTAGCCCAGGACAAAAAGTGTTTCCGGCTTCTTCAGCATGGTCCTAGGCCTCCGTCCGGCGCCACATGGTGAAGCGGTACCGCGTGCCGGTGGCGGACGTCAGCCATCCGGTGGCCGGCTCACTGGCGGCAAGCTTCCATTCGTAACCGAGCTCGGGCGCGTAGGTGTCGCCGTCGGTCTCGGAGTCGATGAAGGTGACCACCGCGACATCGGCGATGTCCAGGGTCTGGGCAAAGATTTCCCCGCCGCCCAGCACCCACACCGTTTCGTGGCCCGGCGCGAACTGGGACTCCAGCAGCGCGTCGTCGAGCGACTTCACCGCTAGGGCGCCTTCTGCTTCCGCTGTGCCACCCCAGCCTTCCTGCCGTGTCACGACAATGTTGGTGCGCCCCGGCAGCGGGCGGTATTTGTCCGGGAACGAGAGCCAGGTTTTGCGGCCCATGATCACGGGGTGCCCGCTGGTGAGCCGGGTGAAGTGCTTCATGTCCTCGGGCAGGTGCCAGGGCATGTCGCCGTCCTTGCCGATCACGCCGGCCGTGGTCTGGGCCCAGACGAGCCCCACTCCGGTGGTGGCGTCGGCGATTTTTTCAGTGAAGGCCAGGGGATCCATGGCGTTGTCGGTGCTCATACTGCGATCGGCGCCTTAATCGTAGGGTGGTGCTGGTAACCGACCACTTCGAAGTCGTCCAGCGTGTAGTCGAAAATGGAGTCCGGCTTCCGGAGGATTTTCAGCTGCGGGTAATCGTACGGCTCCCGCTTCAGCTGCTTGAGCACCTGGTCCATGTGGTTGTCGTAAATGTGCACGTCGCCGCCGGTCCAGACGAATTCCCCGGGCTCCAGGCCCACCTGCTGGGCCAGCATGCAGGTCAGCAGTGCATAGGAGGCGATGTTGAACGGGACGCCCAGGAACGTATCCGCGGAACGCTGGTACAGCTGGCAGGACAGCTTGCCGTCCGCAACGTAGAACTGGAAGAAGGCGTGGCACGGCGGCAGCGCCATGTCCTGGAGTTCCGCCACGTTCCAGGCGGAAACGATGTGCCGGCGCGAGTCCGGGTTGGACTTGAGGTTCTCCACCAGCTCGGCGATCTGGTCGATGTGGCCGCCGTCGGGGGTGGGCCAGCTGCGCCACTGGACGCCGTAGACGGGACCGAGTTCGCCGTCGGCATCGGCCCACTCGTTCCAGATGGTGACGCCCTGGTCCTGCATCCACTTCACGTTCGTCTCGCCGCGCAGGAACCACAGCAGTTCAACGGCCACGGACTTGAAATGGACGCGCTTGGTGGTGACCAGCGGAAAGCTTTGGCTGAGGTCAAAGCGCATCTGCCGTCCGAACACGCTGAGGGTGCCGGTGCCGGTTCGGTCAGATTTGTGCGTGCCGTTGGCAAGAACGTCACGCAGGAGGTCTTCATAGGGCGTTGGAATGCTCACTGTCCCAGTCTACTGAGGCCGAGTCTCACACGCAGAATGCCCAGGAGCGTGCCGTCATCCAGGCCCGCTCCACGGCCTTCCGCAATGTAACGGTCGACGGCGGCGATCAGGTCTGCGGGCACGGCGCCGCCAGCTGGGAGACCGTCGTCGGGCATCCCGAGGACGATAGTGCCGTTCCGCCGCCGTGTTGCGAGCAGGCCGGCCTGCTCGAGTTCCTTATAGGCCCGCGCCACGGTCCCCGCTGCGATGCCGAGGTCCGCCGCCAGGCTGCGGACGGTGGGCAGACGTGTGCCGGGAGCGAGGGAACGGACGGCAATCAAGGAGGTGATCTGCAGGCGGATCTGCTCATACGGCGGCACCGCCGAACGGAGGTCAACTGCGATGCCGGCGGTCATGTGAAGCTGTCTTTCCGGGGCCGGGGGGCCGGCCGGGAACTGGATCCGGCAAGGGACCGCACCGGCACGAGGGCTGTGGCGATCGCCGCGAAGGCCAGGATCGTCCCCGCGAGCGAGGCGGGAAACCACGGAATGGACGGCACGAATGGAACCCCGAAAACAGCCGCCCACGCGTGGCTGTTCACCAGCAGTGCCATGGCTGCCTGCGCCATGAACATGGCCGACAGCGTCCGGACGATTCGGTGCACAGTGATTGCCCGCAGCGCTGCATCGAGTCCGGCGGGAGTATCCGGGATGCCGTGCCGGCGGCGGGCCGCCAGGAAGGCCGGGACCGCCAAGACAACCCCCGCGAGGCCGAAGATTGCGGGCATGATCCAGCCGGTGTCCCTGCCGAGGAGGGAATTTCCGGCTGACGCAACCACCAGCGTTGCCACGAACGTGAGCACGGAGAGGATGAACGTGGTGAGCAGGGCCGGCCCCACCGGCTGTCGTGGCCACGTCCGCGGTTCGGCAGGGCTGGCGTAATTGCGCTCAAGCAGCAGCTCGCCGCAGGCAAGGACCAGGAGCACCAGGCCGGCCACCACGGCTACGAAGACCGCCGGACCGGATGCGCCGGCAGCGACGATGGCGGGGACCAAAAACACTCCTACGAGAAGCGGGAGGGCCGCCGCACCGCCCATGGCTGCGCCGATGGAGACAACAAGCTTGGTGGCCGGGTGACTACCTGAGCCAGGGTGCCCCCGCTTCGCGTTCCGCAGGGCCGCGGCGGCCGCTTCGGTTCCCGTCAGTTTCGGCGGCGCCCACACCAGCATGGACAGCAGCACGGCCACCCCCGCCAGACCCCCGAAATTCGTCCACGACGTGCTGCCGACGGCAGGGTCCGGCCGGGCCACATAGTTACCGGCGATGACGCCGAGTCCGGACGCCACGGTGGCAGCGGTCCGCAGGAGCCTGTTCATGGCGATGGTCCGCAGCAGCGAATTGTCGTGCCCTGTCAGCTGCTCAAGCTGCCGTCGTCGGGCGATGAGCAGCAGCACCAGCAACGCACCAGCCGCCAGTACGGCCAGAGCCCCGCCCAGCCACGCAGCCAGTTCAACGCCCGGGATGCGGCCGTCGCCGCCCACCGTCCGGTAGACGTCCGCGCCCTCACGCACCGTCCCGTACGGCATCGCGGCAAATGCAGGAAGGGTGGCGGTCCAGGCGATGAATACCGCCGCAGCCGTAAAGATGGCCAGGGTTGTCCAGGCGAGCGGCCGCGGAAGATAATCGCGCATCCTCCGGACGTGGAGGCTTGCCTTGCGGCGGAGGCCCCTGGGGCGCGGATAGCTGAGCTGCCCCAGGGCATGGACCCCCAGGGTGCCCAGCACCGGCCAGGCAAGAACCGGGAAGATGGCCTCCGCGGTGATCAGGAGCGGACTGGTGATCTGGCCGGTGCCTGAGGCCGCAGGGATGATGCCGATGTTCATGGCACCCTGCAGTGAACTGGTCATCCAGCCAATGACTCCTACCCACAGCGCATGTTGGGAAACAGTCTCGGGGGAGGCGCCCATCCGCGGCTCCCACACCACCCACCTGAGGATGATGTAAAGAACGACGGCGGCGGCCAGCGGTCCCAGCAACAGCATCGGCGGCAGTTCGAATTGGAACGGCATAATCCCCCCAAGCTTTGCATCAATGTACTGAGTATTTGATACAAAGCCGGGGGGGGTCAAGACGTGGGCGCGGGACCGGGCCCGATGAGCGGCGGCTCCTCAGTCGTCGAAGGGCCTGAACTGTTCCACGGACACAATCTTGTGGTTGCTGCCGCGGGCCACGTGGCACACGATGATTTCTCCGGGGGCCAGGTACGGGTCGGCTGACGGCAGCAGGGCGCGCAGCCGCCCGTTCATGTGCTCACCGAGCTGCTTGATCACTGTGGGCAGCGCAGGCCGGTGCGTGCACAGGGCAATGGCACGCTGCTTGTCAAAGAGCGATTCCACGACGGCGGCCGTCTTCTTCGGGCTTCTGGCGTGGCGGTGCTCCGTCAGGGCATCATGCAGTTTCACCTTGGCGTCCGCAGACTTCGCGTAAGGGGCAATGGTGGCCACGCAGCGCTGCCACGGACTCGAATGCACGCGCAGGGGCTTCCACACATGGAGCAGCCGGCGGACGGCCTGCGCTTGCCGCTGCCCGGTGGCCGCAAGGGGGCGGTCCCCTTCAGCCTTGCTCCAGGAAGAGCGGGGCTTGGCCTTTGCATGCCGGACCACCAACAGCGGCCAGGTATCCAGTTCCTTGCGGGCGTGGGCTGCCACGAGGTACTCAAGCGGCGCAACATCACCGGGGTTGCTCAGCAGGGCGGCGGCCTTTTCCGGTGAACACCACATCACGCTGTCCACTTCCTTGCCGTCCGGACGCAGCACGGCACCGTTCACATCCACGGCCCAGTAATGGACCACCTTCAGGCCGGCCGCTACGTGGTAATGGATGGGCGGAAGGGGAATGCCCAGCGTGGCCTTGAGCCCGATTTCCTCTTCGATCTCACGGACGGCGCACTCCGGTATGGTCTCCCCGGGATCGATCTTTCCCTTGGGCCACGACCAGTCGTCGTACCTGGGACGGTGGATCAGCAGGACTTCCAGCTTGTCCTTGCTGGCGCGCCAAGGCAGGGCGCCTGCCGCGGTAACGGCGATCGGCTCGCCGGGATGGTCGGTCTGGTCCGCAATAAGCGAATCGTTCCCCGAGTCATTGTTGGTGCCGCTCTTGGCAACGCTTTTGAAGGCCAGGGTCTTACCGCCTTACGGTCGGGCGCTGGCGGGAACGGGACGCGAGCAGCCAGGACTGGACGTCCTCCAGGAGCTTCCCGTCGTCGCCGATGTGGTGCCGCGTCCATTCGCCCTGGCTGTCCAGGTGCCAGCTGGACGTTTCCGGGTCCATGTAGCGGCGGAGCATGTCCAGTACGTAGGACGTGTCATCGCCGCTGGTGAGCTGGACCAGCGCCTCCACCCGCCGGTCGAGGTTGCGGTGCATCATGTCCGCGGAGCCGATGTAGACCACCGGGTCCCCGCCATTGGCGAAGGCAAAGACGCGCGAGTGCTCCAGGAACCGTCCCAGCACCGAACGCACCGTGATGTTTTCGCTGAGCCCGGGGATGCCGGGGCGCAGCGAGCAGATGCCGCGGACGATCACGTCAACGCTCACGCCGGCCTGCGAGGCACGGTACAGCGAGTCGATAATTGCCTCGTCCACCATCGAGTTGACCTTGATCTGGACCCGGGCCGAAATGCCCGCCTTGGCGTTGCGGATTTCCTTTTCAATGCGGTCAATGAGTCCTGAACGCACCGAACGGGGCGCCACCAGAAGCCGTTTGAAAGTGGATTTCGGAGCATAGCCGGAGAGCTGGTTGAAGAGCTTGGAGAGGTCCTCACCCACCTGCTCGTTGGCCGTCAGCAACCCGAGGTCCTCGTAGTAGCGGGCCGTGCGCGGGTGGTAATTGCCGGTGCCGATGTGGCAGTAGCGCCGCAGCCCGTCCACTTCCTGCCGGACCACGAGGGACAGCTTGCAGTGGGTCTTCAGGCCCACGATGCCGTAGACAACGTGCACACCGGCCTGTTCCAGCTTCCGGGCCCAGGAGATGTTCGCCTGTTCGTCGAAGCGGGCCTTGATTTCCACCAGTGCCAGCACCTGTTTACCGGCCTCGGCGGCGTCAATGAGGGCATCGACGATGGGGGAGTCGCCCGACGTGCGGTACAGGGTCTGCTTGATGGCCTGGACCTTCGGATCCGCCGCGGCCTGCTCCAGGAAGGCCTGGACGGACGTGGAGAACGAATCGTACGGGTGGTGCAGGAGGATGTCCCGCCGGCGCATGGCCGCGAACACGTTCGCTGCTTTGGACGTTTCCGATTCGTTCAGGTACCGCGAGGTGTGCGGCACATGCTTCGGGTAGTGCAGGTCCGCGCGGTCGATCCCGGCAATGACAGACAGGCCCCGCAGGTCCAGGGGTGCCGGAACGGAGTAGACCTCGGACTCTTCCACCCCCAGTTCGCGGATCAGGAGAGCGCGGATGTTCGGGTTGATGTCATTGGTGACTTCGAGCCGTACGGGCGGGCCGAACCGGCGGCGCAGCAGTTCCTTTTCGAGCGCCTGCAGCAGGTTCTCGGCGTCGTCCTCTTCCACCTCAACGTCCTCGTTGCGGGTGACGCGGAACGTGTGGTGCTCCAGGACCTCCATGCCGGCGAACAGCTGGTCCAGGTGGACGGCAATGACTTCTTCCAGGGCGATGAACCGGGCCACCCGGCCGGGAACAGAGCCCGCACGCGGGCCGTCGATGGAAATGAGGCGGGGCAGCTGATCCGGAACCTTGACGCGGGCGAACAGTTCCTTGTCGCTGACAGGATTGCGGACCACCACGGCCAGGTTCAGGGACAGCCCCGAAATGTACGGGAACGGGTGGGCGGGGTCCACTGCGAGCGGTGTCAGGATCGGGAAGACCTTCTCCGCGAACATGGCGCTGAGCTGGTCCTTGGCCTGGTCGTCCAGTTCATCCCAGTGCATGAGGTGGATGTGCTCGTAGGCAAGGGCCGGCCGGATCTGTTCGGCATAGACCCGTGCGTGGCGCTGGGCGAGCCGGTGCGCCGCTTCGCCGATCTGGTCCAGCACCTGCATGGGGCTCAGCCCTGCCGGTGACGGGACGGCCAGCCCGGTGGCGATCCGGCGTTTCAGCCCGGCCACGCGGACCATGAAGAACTCGTCCAGATTGGACGCAAAGATGGAGAGGAAGCTGACCCGCTCCAGCAGATGGAGGTTGGGGTCCTCGGCAAGCTCCAGCACCCGGGCGTTGAAGGCCAGCCAGCTCAATTCACGGTCCAGGAAACGGTCCGGGCTGATGTCGCCCTCGGGCTCAAGGTTGGGAGCGAACTCGGGGATGTCGATCCGGTCCTGTGTGGCGCGGGATGCCGGTACTTCGGAGGACCCGAAGCGGGCGCGCACCGGGAGCACCTTGGCCTCAGACGTGGCGATTCCGGCAGGTTCCGGTTGCATGGTCACTCCTTTTGCTGGCGCGGTTTACCTTCAACCTTACAAGCAATCGTTTCAGCGGTTACGCAGATTTCCTGAACCGCGGTGCATGCGTCAGCCGATTGGATTAACCGCCGATTTTGGGCCCGTACATGACGTCCGCGTCCCACCGCGTGAAGCCGAGTCCGCGGTACAGGGAAACGGCCGGGGCGTTGTCCGCATCGGTGTACAGCATCACCGCGTGAAGGCCCTTGTCCTGCAGGTATTTGATCCCGGCCACCGTGAGCGCCTTGCCGAGGCCCATGCCCTGGGCTTCCGGCGTCACCCCCACCACGTAGACCTCTCCAATTGCCGGATGGCTGCCGTGGCGCGGGTGCACCTTGGTCCAGTGGAAGCCGAGGATCCGCCCGGCCGGGTCGACGGCCAGCAGGAAGCCGGCGGGGTCGAACCAGTCCTCGGCCATCCGGGCGTCCAGGTCCTGCCGTGTCATGTTGCCCTGTTCGGGGTGGTGACTGAAGGCGGCCTTGTTCGCTGCCAGCCAGGCCTCTTCATCCTGTCCGGGAACAAAGGCCCGCAGCGCCACGCGGTCCGGGAGGCCGGCGTCGGGCAGTTCGGCGGTGGAGGTGGTGAGCCGCATCTTCCACAGTTCCCTTACGGGGGCGTAGCCGTACTTGGCCGCGAGGTCGGCTGCCGCCTCGTGGTTCCCGTGGGACCAGGCCGTGAGCCGGTCGAAACCCCGGGTTGTCTTCAGTGTGGCTATCAGCCGGTCCGCCACCCCCTGGTTCCGGTAGCTCGGGTGAACTGCCACTTCCAGGACGCCGGTGCCGTCAGGTTCCTCCACCACCACGGCGAATCCGGCCAGGTCCTGGGCGGTGGCAGGATCGGAATCCTCATCAGGGGCGTAGAGTGCCAGGGCCAGGAGCGAGTGGCTGCCGGACTCACCGGCGCGAAGCGTCACAAACGTCTGCTCGGACAGGGGCGGGTTTCCGTCCGATTCTTCGGCGGCCGCGGCGAGGGCGGCGAAATCCCTGAGCAGTTCGTCGTCCACTCCGCCTTTGATGACGAGCACGGGCCAGTTCTCGGGATGCGCAGGACTCATGGTGTACAGGCTATACGGCCCGTCCGGCTGACGGCTGGATTCGGGTCCGATTTGATGCGGCCGGATCCGGCACGTATAGTCATTACCTGTTCCGGCTTCCTGAAGCGGGAACTGAGGGGGATCCACCACTGGGGTGGCCTCGATACGTTCGACCCGTATGTCCTCCACTGCAGGCCTAGAAAGCCAACGAAGAAGCCCCGGACCACTGGTCCGGGGCTTCTTCGTTTACGTGTTTGTCGGCGGAGGTTAGGCGGGAGCGTTTGGCCAACCCCGCTCGCGCAGCGCTGCCGGGGGCTAAGCCTCCGTCAGCTCCTCTTCGGGCTGCCGGACCAGGGTCAGGCGGTAGCCGACGTTGCGGACCGTGCTGATCAGGTTTTCGTGGTCGGCGCCGAGCTTGGCGCGCAGCCGCCTGACGTGGACGTCCACGGTGCGGGTGCCGCCGTAGTAGTCATAGCCCCACACCTCGGTGAGCAGCTGCTGGCGGGTGAACACCCGGCCGGGGTGCTGCGCCAGGTACTTCAGGAGTTCGAATTCCTTGAACGTCAGGTTAAGGGGAGCGCCGTTGACCCTCGCCGTGTAGCTTGCTTCGTCAATGACGACGCCGGCTGCGCGGATTTCGGTGGGAAGATCCTCTTTCTCCGGCACGGCCCGCGCGACAGAGAGGCGGATGCGGGCTTCGACTTCAGCCGGACCCGCGGAGTCCAGCAGGATGTCATCCACGGCCCAGGCCGAGGAGACGGCGGCCATGCCGCCTTCGGTGAGGATCAGCATTAAGGGCGCACTCAGTCCGGTGGCCTTGAGCAGCTGCGTGAGGGACCGCGCTCCCACCAGGTCCTTGCGCGCGTCCAGCAGGACGACATCGCAGGGATCCGTTTCCAGCAGGGCCGTGGGCTCGGCAGGGAGGATGTGCACGCGGTGGTTCAGAAGTTCCAAGGCAGGCAGAATGTCCACCGATGAGCCGGTGCTGTTCGTCAGTAGCAGGATGTGCGACATTGTTCCTCCAAGGGGCTGTCCGCGCATCATTGGGCGTCTGAACCGGGCTTTCACCGGCCGGTACTGGCTGCCCGCGTCGGTAGTGGCCGGCCGGAAATCCGGCCGGGCCCGCATCCTCCGAAGGAAGCGTAGCTGAGCTTTGAGTATACCCAATCGCCCCTTAACAGACACTGATCCGGCCGGGTTCAGTTCGCGTTTTGCGACATATGCAGGTCACATAAGGCAGGATTGGACCGTCAGGACCCCCGGGGCAGTACCGGACGCGTACGCAGCGAAGAAGACGTCAGCAGAGAGTGAGCGCGGGTAAACAGTGAAGCCGTGGACCATTGGAACCATCGGCCTGGCCGGGCTTGCTGTCTTCGTCGGCGGGGCCTACACCTCGCCGGAGGTGCTGCTCGGCGTAGCCGTCCTCGTGGCTTTGGCTGTCGGAGTCGGATGGCCCCACTTCCTGGACATTCCCGCCAAGAAGACCCTCGCAGCAATCATCGGACTCCCGGGCGCAGGTTCGGCCGTGGCTGCCACCTATGTCCCGGCGCCGGGCTTCCTGGACTGGACCCCGGCGTTTATCGCGGCAGGCGTGATGGCTGTTTTCCTGATGCAGCTGATGCGCGGCACGGGCCAGGCCCAGCGGCTGGAGTCGACGCTGGGTTCGAGCGCCGGAGTGCTGCTGTCCTGTCTGGGGGCAGGATGGATTGCGGCTTCAAGGTTCAATGGCGTCAAGGAGATGGTGCTCGTAGCCGGCATCAGTGCCGCATTTGCCTTGCTGGCCGGACTCATCCGGTGGCCGGACCGGATCGTGGCCCCGCTGGGCATCGTGCTGGCCGGCATTACTGCCCCGCTGGCCGGCCTGATCTTCTCCAACATCGCCGTAATACCCGCCGCCGTAGTGGGGGTTGTGGTGGGCGCGGTTCTCGTCAGCCTGCGCCGACTGGTTATACTCCGCGGGGACCGGCTTAACTTTCCAGCGGCCCTCGGCATGGGCCTCGCGCCCGTTGCCGCGGTGGGTTCGCTCACCTACTTCATAGACAAACTACTCATCTACTAACGCGTTAGGATGGCATCATGTCCGTACTTGCATTTGAGATTTTCTTCCTTGTCCTGCTTGGCATTGCCAGCCTTTCCATGGCATGGTTCGCTGGTTTTGTGGTGTACCGCCTCTTCAAAGGCCAGAAGTAATACCAGTCCAGAGCTAGTTGTCTGCGGAGGTAGTTACTGTGCCGATCGAAATACCTACAGACCTCACGCCCGAACTCGTCCCGCTGTCCTGGCTCATTGGTGAGTGGGAGGGCAGCGGACGGTTGGGCGCCGGCGAGGAGGATTCCGAGCATTTTGCCCAGCACGTTTCCTTTACACACAACGGGCTGCCGTACCTCCAATACCGCGCCGAGAGTTGGCTGACCGACGACGAAGGCACCAGGCTGCGGCCGCTGACCGTCGAGACCGGCTTCTGGGCGCTGGAGCGCAAGCAGCGGGAGGAAGACGGCGGTCCGGGCCTGATCCCGGCCGATATCGTTCCCGTCCTGAAGAGCGCCGACGAAGTCGAGGCGCTTCGTAACAGCGACGGCGGCTTCGACATCTCCGTTTCCATCTCGCATCCCGGCGGAATCTCCGAGCTGTACTACGGCCAGATCAAGGGGCCCCAGATTCAGCTGAGCACCGACATGGTGATGCGCGGCAGCCACTCCAAGGAGTACACCGCCGCCACACGGATTTTCGGCCTGGTGGACGGAAAACTGCTCTGGCGCTGGGACGTGGCGGCAGGGAAGGGCTCCACACCGGGCGGCGGCTTGGAAGCCCACGCTTCGGCCATCCTCAGCAAAACGTCCTAAAGGCAGCCCGGCCACCAGGTCTCACTGATTTTTGTTGTCCGCAACGAGTGCAGGGAGCAAGACCGTGAACAGGCAGCAGCCAGGCCCGGGTACGCCGGATCAGCGAAACAAAGCGAGCTACGCCGATCTGAAAGCCGTGTTCTTTAACGGCACCCTCAAGAAATCCCCGGAGACCTCCAACACGGAGGGCCTGATTGAGGTCAGCCGCCTGATCATGGAGAAGCAGGGCGTTACAACCCGTGTGATGCGGACCGTTGACCACGACATCGCCAGCGGGGTGTACCCGGATATGCGCGAGCACGGGTGGGCCACCGACGAATGGCCGGAGCTGTACCCTGCCGTCAAGGAAGCGGACATCGTGGTGGTGGCCGGTCCCATCTGGCTGGGCGACAACTCCTCCCAGACCAAGAAGCTGATCGAACGCCTGTATGCGCATTCCGGGGAGCTGAACGACAAGGGCCAGTGGGCCTTTTATCCCAAAGTGGGCGGCTGCCTCATTACCGGCAATGAAGACGGCATCAAGCATTGCTCGATGAACGTTCTTTACAGCCTTCAGCACATCGGGTTCACCATCCCTCCCCAGGCCGACGCCGGCTGGATCGGCCCGGTGGGGCCGGGCCCGAGCTACCTGGATGAAGGCTCCGGAGGTCCCCAGAGCGACTTCACCAACCGCAACACCACCTTCATGACGTGGAACCTGCTGCACTTGGCACGGACCCTCAAGGACGTCGGCGGGATCCCCGCCTACGGCAACCTGCCGGAGGAATGGAAAGCCGGCACCCGGTTCGACTTCGAAAATCCGGAATACCGCTAGCCCGTAAGGACTTCTACTACATATGACTATCAAGAGCCCCCTGTTGTCGCGCCCAGGCGCGGTCGAGGCCGGCGGCGCGGATTCCGGTGTCGCGTCGCACTACGGTGAGCCGCTGCGTGAGCAGCGCGCGCTGGCGGCCGGAACCGCCGTCGTCGACCTTTCCCACCGCGGCGTGGTCACGGTCTCCGGGCCCGACCGCCTGAGCTGGCTCAACACCCTGTCGTCCCAGCAGGTCGCCAACCTTGCGCCGGGGCAGTCCAGCGAACTGCTGCTGCTCAGCGTCCAGGGCCGCATCGAGTTCGATGCGCGGGTGATTGACGACGGCGGGACCACCTGGCTGGTGGTGGAGGCCGCCGAAGCGGCGCCGCTGGCGGAGTGGCTGAACCGGATGAAGTTCATGCTCCGCGTTGAAATCGCGGATGTCTCCGATGACTGGGCCGTCATCGGGACCACCCGGCGTGTGGAGGAATGGTCGGAGCTGTTGGTGTGGGAGGACCCCTGGCCGCACGTGGCTGCCGGCGGCTATGCCTACTCGGTGGTCCGAGAGGAATCGCACCCCGGCCTCGAGCGTCCCTGGTTTGAATACCTGGTGCCGGCCGCGGAACTTGAGGCGACTGTCGGCGACCGGACGCTGGCGGGCGTCTGGGCCTCGGAAGCGCTGCGCATTGCCGCCTGGCGTCCCCGTCTTGGCGCTGAAACCGACGACAAGACCATTCCGCATGAACTGGACCTCCTGCGCACCGCCGTTCACTTGGCTAAGGGATGCTACAAGGGCCAGGAGACGATCGCCCGGGTGCACAACCTGGGCCACCCGCCGCGGCGCCTGGTCTTCCTCCAGCTGGACGGCTCCCAGCACACCCTCCCTGCGGCAGGCAGTGAAGTGCGCCTCGGGGAACGCAAAGTGGGAACGGTGACCTCCGTGGTGCAGCACTACGAAATGGGTCCCATCGCGCTGGCAGTCATCAAACGTTCGGTCTCACCGGATGAAATACTGACGGTCGTAGACGGCGACGAACCATACACGGCCGCGCAGGAAGTCATCGTGGCTCCCGACGCCGGCCAGGTGGTGGGCCGCCAGACAGGCTTCCTGAAGGGAACACACCGATGACCGACAACCCGATGCCCGACAACCCGATGCCCAATAACTCAGGCGCAGCCGGACCCGACGACGAGACCCTCGCCTTGGCGCATGCCCTCTTCGATGCGGCCCGGCAGGGCGACGCGGCCCTGCTGGCCAGCTATCTCGACGCCGGTGCCCCGGCCAACATGACGAATGCGGCGGGCGACTCCCTGCTGATGCTGGCCGCCTACCACGGCCATGCGCCGGCGGTGGAGCTTCTCCTGCAACACGGCGCGGATGCCAATGCCATCAACGACCGCGGCCAGACGCCGCTCGCCGGAGCGGCCTTCAAGGGCTATACCGACGTGGCGGCAGCGCTCCTGGGGGCGGGCGCGGACCCGGACGCCGGAACGCCCTCCGCGCGTGCGGCGGCGGACATGTTTGCCCGGACCGAAATCAAGGCCCTGCTGGGCTGACCGCTCATCCTGGGAGGGCCACCGCCTGAAAGCCCGCGGGTCAACGGACCCGCGGGCTTTCTTGCATCCCTAATATTCCATGTGGAATAGTTGGAGCGGAATAATTGCGAACGTGTGGTCGAACAGCTGGGAGTGAACGGAAAAATGCCCCGATCCGCACCGTTGACGCCGCTCGGCATATCTGCGCTGTCGCTGCTTGTCGAGGCGCCGATGCATCCGTACGAGATGTACCAGCTCCTGATGGCCCGGCATGAAGACCGGCTGGTCAAGGTGCGCCCCGGAACGCTCTATCACGCCGTCGGGCGGCTGGCGGAACGCGGGCTCGTGGAAACGGCCGGAACGGACCGGGAGGGCAACCGGCCGGAACGGACCACCTACCGCATCACGCCAGCCGGCCGGGAAGCCCTGACGGAACGACTCCAGGACATGCTCGCCGAACCGGTCAACGAATACCCGTCGTTCCCGCTGGCCGTGGCCGAGGCGTACAACCTGCCTGCCGGCGTCGTCCTTGACCTCCTCGACCGCCGGCTGGTGCTGCTGCAGGACCAACTGGAGTTGCTGCAAAAAGGCGAGGCGATCGTCCTGAAGAAGGACGTGGCGCGCAAGTACTGGATCGACCTCGAGTACCAACAGACCATGCTGAGGTCCGAAATGGGCTGGATACGCAGCCTGCAGGACCAGCTCCGCTCCGGGGAACTCCCGTGGTAGCGGACCACACCCCAACCACCCTGAAGGATCCACATGGAAAACGTAGCTAGGCCGTGGCCGGCCCTTTGGTCACTGGTGATCGGGTTCTTTATGATCCTGATCGACACCACCATCGTCTCGGTGGCGAACCCGAGGATAATGGAAGGCCTGAATGCGGACATTAACTCCGTCATCTGGGTGACCAGCGCGTACCTGCTGGCCTACGCCGTGCCGCTGCTGATCACCGGCCGGTTGGGGGACAGGTTCGGACCCAAGAAGCTCTACCTCACCGGCCTCGTGGTGTTCACCCTCGCGTCGCTGTGGTGCGGGCTGTCCGGGGACGTCCAGACCCTCATCCTGGCCCGCGTGGTCCAGGGCTTCGGCGCTGCGATCATGACACCCCAGACCATGGCAGTCATCACCCGGATTTTCCCGCCCGACCGTCGCGGTGCGGCCATGGGCATCTGGGGCGCCACGGCCGGAGTCGCCACCCTCGTGGGTCCGATCCTCGGCGGCGTCCTGGTGGACGGTCTTGGCTGGGAATGGATCTTCTTCATCAACGTGCCCGTGGGAATCGCGGGCTTCATCCTGGCGCTGCGCTTTGTGCCCTCGCTGACCACGCATCCGCACAAATTCGACATCCCCGGCGTCCTGCTCAGCGCCGTTGGACTCTTCCTGCTCGTCTTCGGCATCCAGGAAGGCGAGACGTACAACTGGGGCACCATCAGCGGCCCTATTACGGTGTGGAGCCTGATCATCGCGGGCCTTGTGGTGCTGGTCGGGTTCGTCGTGTGGCAGCGGTTCAACAAGGGCGAGCCGCTGCTCCCGCTGCAGCTGTTCGGGGACCGCAACTTCTCGCTCGCCAACGTCGGGATCACCACGGTGGGCTTCACTGTGACGGCGTTCGGCCTTCCGCTCATCTTCTACTACCAGATGGTCCGCGGCCTGACACCCACCCAGTCCGCACTGATGATGATCCCGATGGCGCTCATCTCAGGGGGCCTCGCGCCGGTGGTGGGCAGGATCATCGACCGCGTGAACCCGAAGTACATCACCGCCGGCGGCCTCGCGCTCATGTCCGTGGCGCTGTTCTGGAACTCGGCGCTGATGCACCCGGATACACCGATCTGGCTCTTCCTGCTGCCCAGCGCGGTCCTTGGTTTCGCCAACGCGGGCATCTGGGCGCCGCTGAGCTCCACGGCCACCAGGAACCTGCCGCCGCGCCAGGCAGGTGCAGGGGCCGGGGTCTACAACACCACCCGTCAGATCGGCGCCGTGCTGGGCAGTGCCGCCGTCGCCGTCCTGATGCAGGCACGGCTGGCGGAGGAGCTTCCCGCGGCGTCAGGCGGCGCCGCGGGCGAAGCGGGTCCGATGAGCTTCGGCGGTCAGCTTCCGGAGGCCCTGCACGAAGGATTCTCGACGGCGATGAGCCAGTCCATCATGCTCCCCGCAGCCGTCATTGTGCTCGGCGCGGCGGTGGCGCTGTTCTTCGCCAAGCCCAAGCCGGTTCAGGGCTGGGGCGTGCCGGGCGCTCCGGCGCCCGAAGCCGCTGAGTCAGCCCAGGCGAAGTCCGCCTGAATTCAACCTTCGACCCCCTGCTGCCGGGCTGGCCCTTCGTCAGCGCAGCAGCACGCTGGTCTGGATTCCCCCGGTCGAGAATCCCAGGCTGCGGGCGATTGCCAGGGCTCCCTTGTTGCTGACGTCCGCGCGCCACTGCAGGGTGAGGCCGGCCGCGAGGGCTTCGTGGGCGGCAATGGACGCGGCCAGGGAACCCAGTCCGCGGCGCCGCCAGTCAGGATCCACGAGGACCCCCATGTGCGCGAGGATGCCTTCCCACTCGGTGTAAGCACCGCAGGCAACCGGAACCTTGCGGCCGTTGTCATCGCGCAGGATGGTGAACCGGTGTTCAAGGTCGGACAAACCCACCTCGTTGACGTCGTCCGGAGGGCAGAGGCCTTCGAGTTCTATTGCCTCGGGGTTGCCGTGCGAGACGGTCAGCTCCTCGGCCGGCTGGCGGAGGGGGAGATCGTCGGCAAAGAAGAGCGCGGCCGCGCCCTGGCCGTGGCCGCCGTGCCGCCGCGTAATGGTCAGGAGCGTCACGTGCTGGGCGAGTTCCTCATCCGGAATGCCCTCGGCGGCGTCGAGGGCCCATTGGGGTCCCACGAGGGCCGAGGTCCCAAACAAGCGCACAAACTCCACTGATTTCCGGGACTCGTCCGCCCGCGTGATCCGTGCCGCCGGCGCAACCGTACCGGCCTCCGAAACGGCGGCATCGGCGTCGAGCTTCCGCGCCGCGGCAAAGGCTCCGTCATCCAGGCCCAAATGGCGGGCCCAGGCCAGCTGGATGATGTCTGCGGAACCGGGGTCGAGAGTCATGCCTCAACCCTACCCAGCGGAGTGAAGCGCGAACGGACAGTTAGGGCCCGACCCTTAAGCGCGAACGGACAGTTGGGGCCCTAAAAACCAGGGCCACAACTGTCCGTTCGCGCTGTGCGGCCTAGCCGAAGAGGACGGCTGCTTCGTCGTAGCGGTGCTGCGGGACGCTCTTCAGGTTGCCCAGGGCGGCGTCGAAACCGACGTGCACGATGTCCGTGCCGTTGAGCGACACCATGGTGCCCCAGCGCTTGTCCACCACGGAGTCGATGGCGGCCATGCCCAGTCGCGTGGCCAAAACGCGGTCGAACGCGGACGGGACGCCGCCGCGCTGGATGTGGCCAAGAACGGTGGCGCGGGTCTCGATGCCGGTCCGTGCTTCGAGCTCGGGAGCCAGCATCTCGGCGATGCCGCCCAGGCGCGGGCGCCCGAAGGTGTCCAGTCCGCGCTCGGAGTGCGGGGTTTCCTGGCCCTCTGGAACGAATCCCTCGGCTACCACCACGAGTGGTGCACGCCCGCGGGCGTGGGCTTCCTGCACCCACTCGGTGATCTGGTCCATGGAAGCCTTCTGCTCCGGAATGAGGATCGCGTGGGCGCCCGAGGCCATCCCGGCGTGCAGGGCGATCCAGCCCACGTGGCGGCCCATGACCTCGGCGATCATGCAGCGGTGGTGTGATTCACCGGTGGTGCGGAGGCGGTCGATGGCCTCGGTGGCGATCTGGACGGCTGTGTCGAAGCCGAAGGTGTAGTCGGTGGCGTCAAGGTCGTTGTCCACGGTCTTGGGGACGCCGACGATCTTCAGGCCGGCGTCGGTCAGCCGTTTGGCCGCGGCCAGCGTTCCTTCGCCGCCGATGGCGATGATCGCGTCGATGCCGAGCCGGTCCATGTGGCCCTTGATGACCTCGGGTCCGCCGCCGTTTTCGAACGGGTTGGTGCGGGACGTGCCGAGGATGGTGCCGCCCTGCTTCGCGATGCCGCGGACCATCGTGCGGGGAATGTCGATTACGTCGCCTTCGACGACGCCGCGCCAGCCGTCGAGGAAGCCTACGAATTCGTGGCCGTGGATGGCGATTCCCTTGAGGACGGCGCCGCGGATGACGGCGTTCAGTCCGGGGCAGTCGCCACCGCTGGTGAGAATTCCAATTTTCATGTCTCGGCTCAAATCCTGGTGTGAGGGTGTACAGGCAGAGCGCCACGCTGAGCTCACCTAGATTCTAGTGGTGAGTGTGGGTTACGACACAAACTGGTTACAAAGGCCCCAGCCACACAGCGAACGGAAGGGCCCCCGCTCCGGAGAGCAGGGGCCCTGCGTCAGGCCTGGGATCAGGATCCGTTGATCGACCGCTTGTCCAGGAAGGACTGGAGGATGATCGCATTGCGCTGGTCCGGGAGGATGAGCCACGCTGCCACGTAGAACACGAAGGCCGGACCGGGCAGCAGGCTGAGGAGAAGGAACGCGATCCGGACGAAGGCGACGTCCACGTTGAGCTTGGCGGCGATGCCTCCGCACACGCCTCCCAGCCACCGCTGCGGTCCGCGTTTCAGGCCAAGGCCCCTGACGATGCTGAAGAACTTATCCATGCCTCAAGACTTCCCTGTTGTGGATTCTTTGTCACGTCCGCGGGCCGAGAGGAGCCCGCCAACCACCAGGGCGGCGCCCGCACCGATCATCAGGCCGATGAGAACATAGGTTCCGTTCAGCACCACGAGGCCGAGCTGGCCGATGATGATCAACGCCGCGAGCGCCAGGACGATGAGGCCCCAGACCACGGTACCCACCCGGGCCGGAGACGGGCCGCCGTGCCGGGCCCCTGTGGTGCCTGCCTGTTCTGCCGATGTGGATTGTGCCGCCTGCTCTTGTGCCTGCTTTTGTGCCTGATTTTGTGCCTGATTTTGTGCCTTCGGCCCTGTGTCCGGGGCAGGTTCGTAGCTGCTCACGTCAGTTTCCTTCCTGGATGGTGATGTTGCTCATGGTGCCGTCGATTTCGAGGATGAGCGCGGCGCCCGGCTTATGGGTGTTGTAGTTGCTTTGCTGCGAGGTCATGCCGCCGTGGTTCTGCGAACCCTCGTTGAGGTTGCCCAGTGTCATGTCCGCCCGGATTTCCACGGGGACCGTGTCCGGAATGATGACGGTCAGGTTGCTGGCGGTAACGTCCATGGGAATCACGACGTCGGTGCCCAGCGGCGGCGTGATGTTCAGCCGCGTCAGGTCGGCGGTTCCGCTGCCTCCGGTGATGTCAAAGCCTTGGCTCGCCTGTTCGATGCTGGCAGGATTCCAGTTGGCGTCCTGGAACCGGAAGCGGTCACCGTTGGGCACCACGTTGAAGATCCCGCCGATGACGAGGGCAACCACGGCAAAGAAGCCAAGGATCCCGGACGTCCGGCCCCGAAGGCCTGCGACCAGGATGCCGAGGCCCAGAACGGCCGCACCGCTGGCCCACACCACCGCGTTGGTGGCGTCACCGAGGTTGATTACGTTGAGTGCTTCGAGTGCCTTGACGCCGCCGCCCGCCAGCAGGGCAAGTCCGGCCGTCACTGCGACGGCGGGGGCGCCCGGGCCAACGTTAGGCGCCTTCGGGGCGGGAGCGGACGGACTGCCGTAGCCTCCGCCGTACGGGGGAGTGGCGCCGTAGCCGCCCGAGCCGGGGGCGCCGCCGTCGTACTGGCCGCCCGAGTACGCCCCGCCCGAGTACGCCCCGCCCGAGTACGCCCCGCCCGAGTAAGGTCCGCCCGTAAACACTCCGGGCTCATAGGGCGCTCCGGCGGCGGGGGATGAGATGCCTGGCGATGACGTGCCTGCCGGCGATGTGGCTGCGAAGGCGGTTCCACCGGCAGCGGCGCCGGCTCCGGTGCTGTTGTTCATGATGGGTGCTCCGTTGGTGGCCTTATCTCGCTGCGAGAGGTAGTAGATGAGGTAGACGGCGCCGGCGATCCAGAAGACCGTCCAGAAGAAGCCGCCGAATCCATTCCGTTCCCAGCCCCAGAAGCCGTTGCCCAGGCTGGGGAAGCCGATCACCGTGGTGATGAGCGCTCCCGTCATGCCGGTGGACCAGCGTCCGGCGCCGGCTTCCTGGACGTGGATGCGGCCGTCGGGCTCCGGCAGCAGTGCCCAGGCGACACCGTAGAGCAACACTCCGATGCCGGCGAAGATGGCAAGGACGATGAAGACGCCGCGCACGATCAGCGGGTCGACGCCCAGCCGGTGTGCGATGCCGCTGGCGACGCCGCCGATCCAGCGGTCCGGCCCGCGCTGGACTCCGTGGCTCCGGACCCAGGTGAAGAAGTTCTGTGGCCCGGACTGCGGGTAGGCGTAGCGGCCATCCG
>NZ_JBBLYW010000021.1:0-163683 GCF_037911235.1 Arthrobacter oryzae | reverse complement strand
CCCCGCCAACTCAGGGAAATCCGGCCGTTGCACGCTCTCCGAGGGGCCAACCAGGCTAAACAGGGCTTCTATGAAGTGGGTCACGCCCCGCCACTCAGCGGAAAACCCTCTGGCCGAGGCCTTCCAGGTGCCACTACTGTTCGGCTCTGTCCCGGCCCGGCCCGGGCGACTAACATCCAGCAGTACCGGTGCGATCACTGCCGGTATTGCTGCTGCCGGACAGTGCAGGACGGCAGCAGGTAAAGCTTGAGGAGGACCCAATGTCGAATTTCCTCTTCGCCACGCTCGACGCGGGCGGCAACCTTCCCCCGGCCCTCGGCATCGGCCGCGAGCTGTTGCGGCGGGGGCACCGGGTCCGTTTCCTCGGGCACGCCCAGCAAGCGAAGGCAGTAGAGGCTTCCGGCGCGGAATTCATCCCCTACCGCCACGCGGCCCCGCTGGAACCGGCAGTGGCCGCACCGGCACACCGACAGTTCGCGGCCATGCTGAACGTGTTCAGCGACGCCGGCATCGGCCGCGACCTCGTGGAGGAGGCACGGCGCGAGGTGCCGGACGTCGCCGTCGTCGATTGCCTGCTCCTGGGCGCGATCGATGCCGCCGCGAAGGCGGGGCTGCCGCAGGTGGTGCTGGTTCACAGTTTCTTCGCCTTCTTCGACGGCCCGTTTCGGCGTGGGCCCATGGGCGCCGTGCTTTCACTCAAGGGACTGCCGCCCCGCCGCGTGGTAGGGCGGGCGGAACGGGTATTGGTCTGCTCGGACCGGCTGCTGGATCCGGCCGGCTCGCGGGACGGCGGCGCTTCCGGGCTGAATCATCGGGGCAGGGTGGTGTGGTCCGGGGCCGTGGTGGATGACGTCGGCTCTGAAGCCGGGCCGCCATCGGCCAACGGGAGTCCGCCACGGGTACTCGCCAGCCTCAGCACCACTGCGTTTCCCGGGCAGCAAGAGGTGTTGCAGAGGATCCTGGACGCTGCGTCCGGACTGTCCGTGGAACTGGTCATGACCACCGGCCCGGCCGTGGATCCGGCGAACCTGTGGGCCCCGGCGAACGCCTCCGTGCACCGCTATGTGGAGCACAGCCAGATCATGCCGGGCTGCAGCGCGGTCATCGGCCACGGCGGTCACGCCACCTCAATGCGTGCACTGGCCCACGGCCTGCCGGTCATGGTCCTGCCGATGCACCCCATGCTGGACCAGCGCATGGTGGGCAAGGCCATCAGCGATGCGGGGGCCGGGGTGCTCCTGAACCGCAAGTCGTCGCCGGAGCAGATCAGCACCGCCCTCACCGCACTGCTGGAGTCGGACAGCCACCGCAAGGCCGCGGCAGTAGTGGGCGCCCGCCTCCGCAAAGCTGCCGGCGCCGAGGCAGGTGCGCAGGTTCTCACCAACCTTGCCGGCCGCATTGGCCCGGACAGCGGCAGCCGGTAAAGGCCCCGGTTCATGCACCCCGCCGGACCCTTCCTGCTCCAGCCACAGATTGCTACGATTGCTACGGAGGAGGCCGCCATGACAACCATCCCGCACCGCGAACTGCGCAACCAGAGCAGCAAGATTCTGGAGCGTGTGAAGAACGGTGAAATTATTGACGTGACCAATAACGGGGAGATCGCGGCCACGCTGATCCCGCCGTCGGTCTCCCCCTTCGAGCGGCTCCTTTTAGCGGGCCAAGTCAAGCCGGCGTCCACCGCCGTCGTCGATTTTCAAGCCCTACCACGCGTAGCTGCGGCAAACAGCACGGCGGAAATCCTGGCGGACCTTCGCGGGGACCGTTGATCATCTACGTTGACACGTCAGCAGTCCTGAAGCTGGTGGTCGAGGAGGAGGAATCTTCCGTGGCCGCAGGGTATTTTTCCAACGCAGCCGGCCGAGGCGACCACCTTGTGGCTTCCATGCTCGTCTACACGGAGCTTCACTGCGCAGCTCACCGGCGCGGACTCCCCAGCGGCCTCGTCAATACCGTATTGGGCGGAATCAACCTGCTTGACGTGGCCCGCACAGACCTCATGTACGCGGCCGCGTTGCCCGGACGGCTGCGTAGCGCAGACGCCATTCATCTGGCGGCGGCCATCCGGCTCCAGGCCGACGTTTTGGTTGCCTACGACGGCGAACTGCTCGCGGCCGCAATGGACGCCGGCCTCAACGTCATATCCCCCGGCAGGACTGCCTAACGCGGAGTAGCCGGAAGGCAGGAGCTGATCGACTGGGACTGGGCGCTGGAGCGGCCCAGGCCGCACGGAGCTGCGAGCCCTAACCGCCCACGTGATGAATGGTGAAGGCGGACAGAAATCCCACGGACGCCACGAGTCCGGTGAGGTTGTGGTGCTCTTCGAAGGCCTCGGGAATCATGGTGTCCGCGAGCATGGCCAGGATGCCGCCGGCAGCTACGGCGGTGATGAACGCCACGGCCTCAGCGGGTGCGTTCTCCAGCGCCGTGTAGCCCAGCAGGGATGCGAGACCGCAGAGCACCGCGATGCCTCCCCAGACGCCGAAGACATATCCGGCGCTTCGGCCCGCCTTTTTCATACCAGCCGTGCTGGACAGGCCTTCCGGGACGTTGGAGATGAAGACGGCGGCCAGCATCGCCGGGCTGACGGTTCCGGCAGTGATCAGCCCCAGGCCGAGGACCACGGATTCCGGAATGCCGTCCAGGAGGGCGCCGACGGCGATCGCCGTGCCGCTGCCCGGGCTGTCCTTCTCCGAGGGCTGCTGGCCTTTGGACCGTTTACGGTGCTTGGCGCCGGAGCGTGCCAGGAGGGCGTTGGCGCTGACATAGACCACGGCACCGGCAAGGAATCCGGCCACCGTGGGCCACAACCCGCCGCCGTCCACTGCTTCGTCCACCAGCTCGAACGCGAGCGCGGAGATCAGGACACCCGCGCCGAAGGCCATGATGGAGGACACCAGCTTCGGAGGGATGGTCCACTTCCACGACAGCCAGGAACCCAGCACCAGCGCCCCGCCCGCCAGGGTTCCCCAGAACATGGCCTGCGCCCACATCGGCATGCGTACCGCCTTCCGCGGCCACGGGGCCCGGCTGCAAAAATAACAGTGCCGGACGCTGAGCCGCCCGGACACCTCCAGCATTGTTGCAGACTCCGGCGGCAATCCAGTTCTCCAGCACGGTACCGACGGAAAAATTACGAACGACGCCGGGCGGCCTGCTTTCGGGCCGGCAGCACGGACCCCTGCCATGGCTCCGTCAGCCCGCCCCGGACGGCACCCATCACCCCTTGAAACCTGCCTCGCCCGGCGTCACCGAACACCCCGGCCTGTACGCCGTGGGGCTGCCATGGCTGACCGGCACGGCTCGTCGATCGTGGCCGGCGTTGGCCGCGACGCCAGGTTCATTGCGGAGCACATCGCCGCCCGCTGATGCGGCAGCAGACGTGGGTTATCCGGCGCAGAGCCCGTCGAAGTCCACCGGTGCGGCCAGTCCGGCCGCGCTGAACCATTCCGTGGCCCATGCCTGGACCGAAGGCAGCGCGAGCTGCTCGGCCACGAGTTCCGGCGGCCCGTCGAACACCGACTTTCCCTCCTCCAGATATTCACCGGTGCTGCTCCCGGCCAGTAGCCCGAAGAGCGCCGGCTGGTCCACGAAGGGGAGCTCCCCGCCGTCGCCGTCGGTCAGCACGCCCCAGCGCGAGGTGAACAGTGAAAAGTCCTCCGGACGGTCGCCGAGGTCGAGCGCGAGCGGGCAGGCGCCGGCGTCGAGCTGTATCCGGCGGTAGTTGGGCTCCGACTCGTCAAGAGCCAGCAGCTGGAGGTCGTCCAGCCAGGAAACCCACACCGTGGTGCACTCCCCCGGCCGCGGATACGGGGCTGCCGCGATGTAGCCGGCCTTGCTCACGTGCGCGGAGTGGCCGACGGCGATGTTGCTGAGCCGTCCGCGGACCAGCGGCAAAACCGGGCTGACAGGTTGGTGGTAGGCCGCGAACTTCCGCCGCAACACGTCTGCGCTGGCATTCGAGCCGATGGAGAGCACCAGGGAGCGGGACTCCAGCGGTGCCGCGTTGGCGTCGGCGAGGGCTTCATCCAGGCCAGCCAGCTCAAGGGGCAGGAAACGCTCGCCGTCCATGACACCCGAGGACTCGGGCGGATCCCACGGATACAGCAGCGGATCGAGCCGTTCGGCGCCGGCGGGCTCCTTCAAGGTCAGTCACCCATGCCCGGATGGACGGGGACAAAGTCGATCTTGTTTCCGGCGCCGGTCTTCTTCGGCGAGCGCGAGAAGCCTTTGGCGTCCAGGTGGTTTTGCGCACGGTATTCGGCCAGGGCGTCGTCGTAGGCCTTGTTGAGCCTGCCGCCGGATAGCTCCTCCGTGGTGCCGTCGGCAAAGGTGACGGCGACCCGGACTTTTTCCGGGAAGTGCCGGCTCATCCGGATAAAGCCGTCGGTGTCCTGCTGCAGATTGATCAAAGTGGGGTCCGCTTTCGTGGGTGCTGTAACTTCCAGTGTCCCGCACTTCCGGGCGGCGCGGGGCGTGGCCGGAGCGAAAAAGCCCGACGGCGGAGCGGTCAGCGCTTGAAAAACCCAAGGCCCGGTTGGGGGAACCGGGCCTTGGGCGTTTCAGGGGCCGGCCCGCCCGGAGCCGGCCGTTCAGTGCCGGCCCCTTTGGCGGGCGTCAGTTCGACATTGAAGTGACGCCGCTGTTGTACCAGCCGGTGTACGGCGACCAGACGCCGTTGCTGCCTTCCTGGAAGCGGACCTTCTGGTAGACCTCCTCGTTGCCGATCTCGCCGTCCACCAGGGTGCGGATGTTGGAAATGGTCACTGTGCCGCTGTACTGGTTCAGGTGGCGGCTGAAGTACGACGTGCCCAGGTGGTCGTCACCGTTGGGCCAGTCGTCCTCCTCCCACCGCTCCTGCGTGATGTTGATGTAGCGGTCGGTGTTGCAATAGACCTGGACCCGGTAGTCCACCAGCTTCACGCCGGCGGAGTTGTGGCCGGCAAAGACGGGCCGGAGCGGGGTGACCGAGCAGGCGTAGTTGGTGCCGGCCGCCTGCGCCGGTGCAGCCAGGGCGAACGGTGCCGCCACCGCCCCGAGCCCGATTGCGGTCAGCAGCGCCACCTTGCGGCGGACGGGGTGGGACTTCTTGGTGTTTGATGCGTTGAACATGGGGGTGCTCCTGAGGGGAAAGATGCGAGTGATGAGGTGCCCTGCCCGGAGATCCCGGGCTTCGGATTGAGCTTCGGATCCGCCGGGATTCCCCGCGCGTTCCGATGTATCCATGGTGGCTCCGGGCACCCCTCCCGCACTTCCGTGCTAGCACGGTTTCTACTCGTCAGTATTCTGCGCGGAGGCGGCAGACTTGGACGGGAACTATGCACCGCAACGAGGAGGATCCATGACCACAGCCATGCCAGTTATTGTCTTTGACGTCAACGAAACCCTGTCTGACATGTCTCCCATGGGGGAACGCTTCCGGCAGGTCGGAGCGCCTTCTGAACTGGCCAAGCTCTGGTTCGCTACGCTGCTGCGCGACGGGTTCGCGCTTACTGCCAGCGGAGACAACAGGCCATTCGCCGCCATCGGCGCCGATGTACTCCGGGAGCTCTTCGCCGGGGTGGAGGTCACCCGCCCCGTGGAAGCAGCCGTCGAACACGTCATGGGCGGCATGTCCGGCCTACGGGTGCATCCTGA
The DNA here is from genome assembly GCF_037911235.1 of Arthrobacter oryzae. Classification (GTDB taxonomy): domain Bacteria; phylum Actinomycetota; class Actinomycetes; order Actinomycetales; family Micrococcaceae; genus Arthrobacter; species Arthrobacter oryzae_E. Next base: position 158,046 of record NZ_JBBLYW010000021.1, on the reverse strand, counting down.
TGTCCCGGACGGTATCAGGGCACTCGCAGCGGCCGGGTGCCGGCTGATCACACTCAGCAACGGCTCGGCCCGGATCGCCGGGAAGCTGCTCGGCGAGGCGGGAATCCGTGACCAGTTTGAGTTGCTGCTTTCGGTCGAAGATGCTCCCGCGTGGAAGCCTGCCCGGGCATCCTACGAATATGCCGCCGCCGCTTCCGGAGTTGAGCCGGTCAACATGCTGCTGGTCGCAGTCCACCCCTGGGACATCCACGGCGCCGCCCGTGCCGGGCTACGGACAGCGTGGCTGAACCGGGCCGGAGCAAGCTACCCGGCTCACTTTGAGGTTCCTGAATTCTCAGTCACCGCCCTGACCGAACTTCCCGATGCTCTGGCAGCAGCCCGCTGATAACTCGTAATGCAACGTGGCGGTGATCATGCGGTGCTCCGGGCGGTTTCACGCAGGAGGTCACGGTCCTGGATGACAATGCGCCCCCTGCCCTGGCGGATGGCCTTTCTGGACGTAAGCTCACCCATGACCTTGCTGGTGGCCTCCCGGGAGGCGCCCAGGAGGCCGGCGAGCTGCTCGTGCGTCAGATGGATGACCCGCGCCTGGCCGTTCAGTAATCTGCGCTACACAGCAGAAAAGAGCCTGAGACCCTCCCATATTCGCAGAGTTTGTTCTAACATAAGGACAAACTCGCGCAGGTATGAATAAACACCCTCACGGGGACGAAGGAGATCTTGTGAAACTTGGACTTGTTGGATTCGGCTTTGGCGGCCGGATCTTCCACGCACCGTTCATCACGGCCGCGGACGGGGTGGAACTCGCGGGCATCGTCACCCGCTCCCCCGTCCGCCGCGCCGAGGCTGCGGAAGAGTACCCGGACGTCCCGCTCTACGATTCCCTCACCGACCTGCTGGCAGCCGGTGTGGATGCCGTGGTGATCACCACGCCGCCGGAGACGCGCCGCGAGCTCGTCCTGGAAGCCATCAAGGCCGGCGTCCATGTGGTGGCGGACAAGCCCTTTGCCCCGAATGCGGAGGTGGGGCGCGAGCTGGTGAAGGCTGCGGCCGACGCCGGCGTGATCCTCAATGTCTTCCACAACCGCCGGTGGGACACGGACATCCGCACGCTGCGCGCGGTGCTGGAGTCCGGCGCCGTGGGTCAGGTGGCGCGCTTTGAGTCCCGCTTCGACCTTGACCAGCCCGACACCCTCGAAGCCGGCCCGGCGGGCGGACTGCTGCGCGACCTCGGCAGCCACCTGGTGGACCAGGCGCTGTGGCTCTTTGGGCCGGCCGCCAGCGTCTACGCCGCTCTCGACTGGGTGGACCTGGACGCCGGCCGCACCGACTCCGGCTTCTTTGTGACGATTGCGCACCGGAGCGGGGTAAAGTCCCACGTCTCCGCCACCAAGAGCAACCGGCTGGTCGCGCGGGAACTGCGGCTGCTTGGCTCCGAGGGAAGCTACGTCTCGCAGCAGGCCGACGTGCAAGCCAACGCGGCCATATCGGGCCGGCGCCCGGCGGACGACCCCGCGGGCTGGGGCTACGAGGAAGAATCCCGCTGGGGAGCGCTCACGACGGCGGCAGGCGCCACCCGCGTGCCGTCCGAGCAGGGCGCGTATCACCGCTACTACGAGCAGTTCGCGCTGGCCGTTGCCGGTAAGGGACCCGAGCCGGTCCCCGGCGCCGAGGCTGTCCACACGCTCGAGGTGTTGGACGCTGCCCGGCTCAGCGACGCGGAATCACGGTCCGTGGACCTCGAGGGCTGACCTGCCTTCGAACGGAAGAACTCCCGACGGCGGGAGGCCGGCAGCGCTTGCCGGCCTCCCGCCGTCGTACTCTCCTGGTTGTGCTTCCCGATGCCGGGTCAGCGCGCCGGCTGAAGCTCCTTGGTCCAGAGCACGGTGCCGTTGGCGTTGCGGAGGCTGACGGTGAAGACGTCGTCCTCGTTCAGGTCCACGTGGCCGAAGAACTGGTTTTCTCCGGTGCGCGGGGACTGGTTGGGGTAGGCGCCGGTCTTGTAGAACGCCCGCTCGGGGCCGAAGGTGCCGTCCAGTTCGCCGGGGCCGAAGCTGCCGGCATTGATGGGGCCGGCCACGAATTCCCAGAAGGGGTCGAAGTCGGTGAAGCCGGCGCGCTCGGGCGAGTAGTGGTGGGCGGCGCAGTAGTGGACGTCGGCCGTGAGCCACACCACGTTTTTAACCCGGTTGCGCTTCAACGCCGAGAGCACCCCGGCGATCTCCAGTTCCTTGCCCAAGGGGGCGCCGGCGTCGCGGTTGGCGAGGGATTCCTGATTGACCGGGCCGTCGGGGACGATCAGTCCCAGCGGGAGGTCGGCGGAGATGACCTTCCAGGTGGCCTTGGACTTGCTGACTTCCTTGATGAGCCACTCGGCCTGTTCCTGGCCCAGGATGTGGGTGAGGCGCGTTTCCTTGCCGTCGGTGTTGGCGTCCTTGAAGGTGCGCATGTCCAGGCAGAAGACGTCCAGCTGGGGGCCCCGGGAGATCTTGCGGTAGATGCGGGCGGGTTCGAAGCCGGTGCTGCCGTCGCCAATCCGGGTGTTGAGGCCGGAGACGGGCTGGTATTCCTGCCAGGCCTGGCGGCCGCGGGCGGCGAGCACGTCAATGCGGCGTTCGGTGTAGCGGGCGTCGGTGATGAGCTCCCCGGCGTACCAGTTGTTGTGGGTTTCGTGGTCGTCCCACTGGGCAATCACCGGCACCTCGGCGTACATGGCGCGGACGTTGCGGTCCATGAGGTTGTAGCGGTGCCGGCCGCGGAACTCGTTGAGGGTCTCGGCCACCTTGGACACTTCCTCCGTGACCAGGTTGCGCCAGATCTGCCCGTCGGGCTCGGTGACCTGCGCGGCGATGGGGCCGTCGGCGTAGATGGTGTCGCCGGAGTGGATGAAGAAGTCCGGTTTGGTGGCGTGCATGGCCGCGTAGCCGCGCATGCCGCCGATCTCCTCGTTGATGCCCCAGCCCTGGCCGGCGGTATCGCCCGTCCAGACGAAGCTCTGCTTGCGCGGCGCGCGGCCGCTGCTGATGAGCCCGGTTCCGGGCGCGGTGCTGAAGGAGCCCTGCGCGGTTTCGCCGGCGTTGCCGTCGGCGTCCTCGAAGTGCAGGGTGAGCGCGAAGCGGGTGCCGGCCGGGAGGTGCTCGGCGTTAATCCGGGAGGTGAAGTCTGTTGCTTCGCTGGCGGCGCTCCCCCGCAGGACCCGCTGGAAGGCCTTGCCGCCGCGGAGCGGGGCGCCCTCTTCATCGACGGCGAGCAGGCTGGCCACCAGCCGGCCAGGGCCCGACGCGCGGGACCACAGCACGCCGGAATCGGCGGTGACATCGCCGGTGGCGATGCCGGACGGGAGGGTCAGGCGGTTGCGGACCAGCGCGACACCGGCAGGGCTGGTTGCGTGCGCGGCACCGGTTGCGGCGGGTACGACGGCGGCAGCTCCGGCGGCGGCAAGGGCACTTTTGAGGACATTTCGGCGGGTGAAAGCAGTCATACTGCTTATCGTTGCCGTGGCGGGTGAACCGTTGGTGGCGGGGGTGTTACGCCAGAGCGTCCGCCCCAAGAGTTTCTACCCTCAGCCCTCTGGCGGGGGGAGCGGCGCCATCCAAAGAGCTAAGAGAACGACCACAACCATAATGGTGCATGCGACCGCCAACACCCACACCGGCGCATGCTTTTTGTGCATAGCCCAGGCGGCAATTGCGAGGGAAGTAGGCAGCAGGGCTGTGTAAGGCCACAGTCCCGCAGACCACTCCTTGAGTTCTTCCAGGTTATTGGCACCGTATAGGGAGAAGATCAAACCGGGAACGCCAACTGCGATCGACACTGCGGCTACGATCCAGTTCAGCTTGGCTTGCGCATCTGCTTCCGAGGCGGATGAAATGCTCGACGCCGCGGTCAATAATGACCGCACGTACTGGGATTCCTCCCGTAATTGCTCCTCAAGAGACTGACAATGACGGGTTGCTGCGTCATGGTGTTCTGTCCACTCCGGGAAGACGAAATCAGAGGCCTCAACCTGCCGAAGGATTTGTGGATCGCGATGTCTGCGGTAAGCGTGATAGACATCCGATTCGGGAATCCAGAGCCATAGCCCTTCTCTGACCGAGCGCCGAGCCTGTTCAGTGCACTTTCCGATAATAATGCTGAGCAAGGTCAAACTTGTCACGATTCCCGAAGTCGACCCTCGCGGAGGATCGATTAGCTCTCGCTCCAAGTCGTAACGAAGTTCCCTGAGTTTGCTCAGCGCATCTAAGGAATCCTCGGCCAATCGTTTTGAGACTTTTGCCGCGCATTCTTCGTTTTCAGCGGATAAAGATGCGCTATCTGTGAAATCCGTAATCCTGGCCTTAAGCTGAGACTTCAAGAGGGCCAGTTGTGAATCATCAGGCTTGCACTCCCTCAAAGTGCCCTTGGCGTTTGATTCCGCTTCCTCGTCCAACCACACGCGCAGGTCAGTGACCTTGCCCTCTTGGACGAAAATAGCCGTACTTCCAGCAAACACATGCCGTGAGGAACCGCCTTCGATAATGGCCAACAGCGGTAAAACACGGAGAGTACCATCCGCCATGTCGAGCAACTCCCTTTGGAGGTCCTTACTCGCGGGTCGCCTATCCCTAGAGATGGCTATTTTCGGTTCCTCATCCAAGAGATCTGCATTTCCCATGCGCTCATTCAATCAATGAACGCAGCAAAGTCCCGGCACCTTCCGATTGGCAGCGTGGTCCAAGTTTTTCGTCTCGACGGTGGATCGGCTAGGAGCGTCTGTCGAAACCCGGCAGGTGCCATACTCAAAGCGTGACGTCGTATTCGTTCCGTGGCGGGCTGTGGCACTATCCGGAGGAAGCCGGGTGGCATTTCATCACGTTGCCGCAGGACCTGGCGGACGAGATCCGCGACGAGGCCGCGCCCTTCCGTAAGGGATTCGGTTCGGTGAAGGTCACGGCCTCGATCGCCGGGAACAGCTGGTCCACGTCGATCTTCCCGGACAGCAAGAGCGATTCGTACCTGCTTCCGGTCAAGAAGGCCATCAGATCCGCGGCCGGCATCCGCGACGGCGATGACGTGGACGTGGATCTTAGCTTGGAGCTTGAGGGCTGATTTGGCTGCCGGACACCGTCATACGGAACACTTACCCAAGTCTCTATGCCGCGTCTTTCCGCAGGACTATCATGCAGGTGCACGGCGGCCGTTGGACCCGCGCCGCAACATTCTGAAGCAACTGCGTGGAAGGAACTGTCATGGAATGCATCACCTGGTTCGCGCCGATTTTGCCGGGAAAACTCGACGAGTGGAAGTCGCTCATCGAGGAGATTGAAGGCCCCCGCAAGGAGGACCACCGGCGTTCCCGCGAGCGGATGGGCCTGACACGGGAAGTTGTCAGCCTCATGCAGACCCCGCAGGGCGACTTTGCCTGCCTGTTCCACGAAGCCGAGGATCTGGCCAAGTCCTTCCAGGCGGCCGCGAACTCAGACGATCCGCACGATCAATGGTTCGGGGAGAAAATCCAGGCAATTCACGGAATCACTTCCGAGATGCTGACCGGCCCCCTCCCGGCGTCCCTTGCTTTCGATTTCAAGGCTGGCTGAGCCACGGCGAACGTCGTTAGCAGCGCACGACGGCGGGATGCCGGCAGCGATTGCCGGCCTCCCGCCGTCGTACTTTCGCGGTGGCTAAGCTGTCGGACCCAGCTAGATCCGCGGCGATGCGTATGGCGCGCTGGGAAGGTTGCCTGCCGTCCACGGCGCAGTGGAACGAATGTCGGGCAGGTGGCCCCGGCCGTCGGTCAGAACGGCATGGACGGTAACGCTGAGAACCCAGAGTCCAAATAGCAGGAAGCCGAGCAGTTCCATGGTGTTGCACCTCGAGTGAGTGTGTGCGGATAGGGTGATTTCAGTGTGTCCGGCAGGCGTGTGAGCAAGCGTGTGAACCCCGGAGACGCCGTCCAGTCCTCGGCGTACCATGAGCCGTATGGCCGAGAAATGGATTCGGCTCCTCGGTCCGCCACGGATCGAGTCCCCCGGCGTGACTCCCCCGCAGCCCAGAGGCCGCAAGGCCTGGGCCGTGCTGGCCTACCTCGCCCTGCAGGCGGACGGCCTCGGCCGCTCCCGCACGGCGGCGCTGCTGTTTCCCGATGCTGAGGATCCCCTCGGCGCCCTGCGCTGGAACCTGTCCGAGCTGCGCCGGACGCTCGACGGCGTGGCGGTGGCCGGCGATCCCCTGCGGCTGACGCTTCAGCCACCGTGGCGCTGCGATGCGCTGCAGGTGGTCGACTCGGCCGGAATCCCCGGCATCGACCCGCGACGCTTCACCGGCCAGTTACTGGAAGGGCTCTCGTTCGCCGATTCCCCCGTCTTCGATTCGTGGCTGGCGGACCAGCGCTACCGTCTGGACAACGTCGTCCAGTCCTTGCTGTACGAGGCTGCGTTGGCCGCCCTGGCTTCAGGCGCTCCTGGCGAGGCTGCGGAGCTGGCGGCGCTGGCGCTGCAAAGGGATCCCTTCCACGCGGACTGCAATGCCGTCCTGGTCAAAGCGTTGGTGGCTCTGGGCGAGCACCGCCGGGCACGCGAGCATGTCACTAAATGCGGCAACCTCTACCGCGATGAGCTTGGGTTGCCGCTGCCCGCGGAAGTACGGCGGGCGCTATCCGATGCGGCTCCGGAACCGGACCCCGGACTGCCGGCCACCGTAGCCACTGCGCGGTCCTATCTCGACGCCGGCGGTGCCTCACTCTGGGCGGGCGCCGTGGACCGAGGACTCGATCAGCTGCGGCTCGCGGTGGTGCTGGCCCAGCGCACCGCGGATTCCCATTTGATCGCCGAGTCGCTCGTGACGCTGTCCGGTGCGCTGATTCACCAGGCGGGCGGCCGCGGCGCCGAGGTGGCGGACTTCCTGCACCGCGCGCTGCAGGCGGAAGGGCCCGACGGCGCCTCCCGGACTGCCGCCGCGGCCTATCGGGAGCTGGGCTATTTGTCCGTTCAGCGCGGTGTCCCGGACCGTGCGGCCGGGTGGCTGGACCGTGCGATGCGGGCTGCCGAGGGATTCCCTGACGAACAGGCCCGGATTCTGGCGATCCAGGGGATGCTGGCGTCGGATACGGCGAGGTACGGGGACGCCGTCACTGCGCTGACCGAATCCGGACGGCTGGCCCTCGTGGTCGGCAACCGCCGGCAGCAGGCGTTCAGCGAGGCGCTGCTTGGCCGGGTGCACCTGCTCCGCGGGGACTTGGACAAGGCAGCCGCCTGCCTCGACCGGGCGTTGGTTTGGATTGCGGAGGAGCACTGGACGGCGTTCGAGCCGTTCGTCGACGGGGTCCGTGGCGAGACCTACCTGGCCGCCGGAAGGCTGGAGGAGGCCGCAGCCATGATCGACCGGTCCTGGGTGATGGCCGATCTGGCCGGCGACCACTGCTACATGGCGTTGGCGGCGGGTGCTGAGGCGCGACTGTTCCTGGCTCACGGCGATCTCGCAGCGGCCGAGCATTGGATAAACCGGGGGCTGGAACCCAAGCCGTGGTACCTCTGGTACTCGGCCCGGTTGCTTGATACCGCAGCGGAGGTGGCCATCGCAATGGGCTCACCGCGGGCAAGCAAGTTCGTGGAGCGGCTAGCCGAACTGGCCAGCCGCAGCGGAATGCGGGAGTTCGTGGTGCGGGCTCAGTCCCACCGGGCGGTGCTCGGCGATGAGGCCGCGGCGCAGACGGTGCCCTGGCTGGCGAAGGAGATCGACAATCCTGCGCTGGACGCGTTCCTTGCCGCACGGGGACAGCTTTAGGCTCCCTCGGCTGCGGACGGCGCCAGAATATCGATTTTGCTATTTCGTCACACAATTATGTTGTTAAAGAAGTGAACAAATGAGCGCCGATTTCGTCGTGAGCAATTAGTCGCGACTCTGAAAAAAGTTCTATTCTAAAATCGCTGAAATAACTTCCACTGCCGTCCCAGAAGGCACTACTATCCTGCACCTAAGCATCTTTCAAAGACGTTGATGCTGAGAGTTGACACTTACTTTCGGGTAAGTCGAGTGGGTGAATGTTCCTGGGGTGACTCATTCGCGTCGTTCTCCATAGAGAATGCGCACTGATTGAATGTCTGGCCGTCATAGTGTGCGCAGCAAGTGACTCGAATGAAATGCGCACTGCTCAACTCAATGGAGGGAATTCCCCATGAAGAAATTGCTTGTTCTGATAACTACTATGCTGGGGCTGATCATAGGCGCCAGTCCCGTCGCAGCCGCACCGGCACAGCCTCCGGGCAAACCGGGAGAACTCTTCACGGTCACATTCAACGGCGTTTGCACCTTCCCCGTGGAGGCAACTGTTTCTGGGAAGTTCAAGGACGTTTTGCTCGACAACAAGACCATCTCTGTCGCACCTGGGCAAAAGGTGACACTTTCGGCCAATGGCAAGACCCTCGATTACGTCATCACCGGTGTTCGCCGAGAGGTGCAGCTGGCGAACGGAGACTACCTCTCGACCGTGACCGGTCAGAATCTACTTTTCAACTACATAGGAGCTTCCCAAAAGGCGGGATTCTGGTTCGTCGTAGGAACCTTCCATTACACCCTCACCGAACCTAACGGCGCCGAGGTAGAGCCATTCAATGCGGACGGTCCCGGTCAGGTGACAGACGTCTGCTACCTACTTAAGTAGCTCAAAAGCGAAACAAAAAGCAGGACCTGCCAAACGGCAGGTCCTGCTTTTATGAAACCTAAACGGTCCCGGGTATCTAAGAAATTAGATAGCCTGGATGTTTACGGCCTGGGGACCCTTGGGGCCCTGCTCGGTTTCGAAGGAGACCTTCTGGTTCTCTTCGAGGGAGCGGAAACCGGAGGAGTTGATCGCAGAGTAGTGTGCGAAAACGTCCTGTGAGGAGTCATCGGGGGAAATGAAGCCGAAGCCCTTTTCAGCGTTAAACCATTTGACGGTACCAGTAGCCATTATTTATGTCCTTCGTGAAGGTGGAGGAACTGTCCCGACTTTCGGGTCCTCCGGTGTGGGGTGTTCAAAACCGCTACTTCAGAAGAACGAGGACTTTCGACCCCGCGTACTGCCTGAACTACCAAATACAAACACAACAACGGTCTCTACTGTACACGGTTTTTCAGAGCGGCTTTACCACTGGCATCAGCGGGATGTCCGGGACCGTGATGGACCGCGGTCCGTCGAACCCCTGGATGAACACCGTGACGAAGCTGAGGGACACTGTGCGCCTGCGTCAGGCAGCTGGCTTTCGAAGTTGATGGTCCCCTTGCGCTGGCCCCCGGGCGGTATTTCGGGCTGCCAGCTGCTGCGGAAGGAATCGGCGTCGAAAGTCGTGCCGTCCGGGCCGGTGAGGATGGCGTTGTGGAAGAGCGGCAGTGACATGGAATTGCTGGTCCCGTTACGCACATGGATCTCCACCCGGGTGAAATGGGCGGTGCTCTGCACGCCGAGCACGGTTACCGTGACGCCCTGCGCTTCCGTCACCACCTGTTGCGCCAGCCTTTGGGTGCCTTCTTCGTTGCCTGAGAAGTATCCGACGGCGTAACTCGCCCCGGCGGCCAGCAGCCACCCGCCACCGCCAAGCAGGAGCAGGGTCACCAGCACCGTGGCGATAACTGGACGGGAACGCGAACGCGGTGCAACCTCAGCCGGCCCGGACGGATGCGCGTTCCCAATCTCATAGGATCCCCCACGGGCATCCGGGTAGCCGGGTCTCAGCGGTCGTGCGGGCCTTGCCGGCTGCACCCGCATTGACGGCCGGTACTGCGGTTTCGCCCGCTGGGGTGGCGGCTGTGCCTTGTCTTTGAGGTAATCCAGAGCCTCACCGCCCAGTGCAACAACAAGGCCCATGGCCGGGGTGACGAACCATGTCCACGTCGGTGTCAGCTCGGTCAGGAACGAGGTCAGGCTATTGCCGATCAGTCCAACCACATTGATCGCGGCCGCGAAGAGCAGCGCCGCCCCGAGACCCTTCTTCCGGGCAGCGGCCGGGGCGGGCCGGCGGCCCTCCGGCCCGCCGGCCGCTTCGGGAGGTGAGCCGCCGCCGTCGTACGTCCCTTCAACAAATCGGAGCAGCACCTGTCCTATCTGGACCTCATCACCGTCGGCGAGCTCAGTGGGCGAGGTGATCACGTGGCCGTTGACCCAGGTGCCGTTGCGCGACTGTTGATCGGTAAGGATCGTCCGGCCGTCCAGGGAAGTCAGTTCGGCGTGACGGCGGCTGACTCCGGACACCGGCAGGCGCAGCCGTGATCCTTCCCCGCTGCCGATGGTGGTTGTGCCGTGCGGAATGCGGATCCGGCTTCCCGCCGCCTCGCCGTTGACGACCACAAACTCGTCTCGCAACCCCGATGCATCCACGACTTCCCCGACCAGCCAGGAGGGCGCCGGCCCCCGAAAGGAAAAACACCGCCGCCGGCGCTAGCGGACGGCAATACAGTAAGTCTCCTCGTGGCGGGTGGGGCTGACAAGGACGGGAACGTCGTTCACGACGGCGATTGACGACGTCGGGTGGCGGGGACCTTCGGCACTTCCCTGGCCGCGGGATCGCGTGCAGGGCGTGGGGCCCCCTCTACCTGACGGCGTTGTTTGCGTTCACGCGTCCATGCGCCCAGTTGGTGCCCGTGCCAAGGATCTTGTCGGCACTTGATTCCACCTTGGTGCGGACGGATGCGTTGGTAGAACCACTCTGCGAGCTCCAGACGAGAGCGGCAGTGGCGGCAACGATGGGTGAGGACATTGAAGTTCCGTTGCCCACGTCGTACCCGAAAGAGCGCTTGTTCTGCGTCCCGAGGACAAACGTGTGGTTCGGGAACGTCGAGTAGACATTGACTCCGGGTGCTGCGATGTCCACCCAGCTGGCTCCATAGGTTGAGAACGATGCTTTGGCGTCGGTGTTGTCGGTAGCGGCGACGGCAATGACGTTGGGGTATGCGCCCGGGTAGATTTTGGTCTGGTTACCGCCGTTGCCTGCTGCGGCGACGAGCACCACGCCCTGACTCCAGGCGTTATTGACCGCAGTTTCGAGGGTCCGCGACGCCCGCACACCGATGCTCATATTGATAACCTTCGCGCCGTTACTGACAGCCCAGTTGATACCGTTCGCGAGGCCCGAGCTGGATCCAACCCCGCTGTCGTTGAGGACCTTGCCGGCCAGGATCGTGCAACCCCGGCACACCCCGGTCACACCAATCATGTTGTCGGCGGTGGCGGCAACGATGCCCGCGACGTGGGTGCCGTGGCCGTAATTGTCTTCGTTGGTGCTCGCGCCGCTGAAGTTGGCGCGTGCAACAACCTTGGGGTTGATGTCGGGGTTGTCGCTGGCGACACCCGAGTCGAGCACAGCAACTTTGATGCCGCTACCGGTCGTGACGGTCCAGGCTTCGACGGCGTCAACATCAGCGTCTGCTGTACCCCCGGCAACAGGCAAGGTGCCGGCCGTGTTGGTGTATGACTGACCGTTGTTTTGCAGCGCGTACTGGCGGGGGAAATACTCGTCAGCCGTAGCAGCGGAAACGGGCTCGTCCGGCTCGGCGTACTCAACCGCCGGGTTCCGGCTCAAGGCTTCGGTGAGTTGAAGTTCTTTGCCGGCGGGTACCTTGATGAGTTGAGCGCCGGTGCTGCCGATACCGCGGCCCTCGCTGAGGCCATGCTGGCGTAAGACGCCAGCCGCCGCGACAGCGTCGCGGAACTTAACCATGATTTGCCCCGCGATATGTGTTGACTCCGCGGCGGCGTTGCCCGGGGCCGCTGCGGCAATGCCGCCCAGGCTCATGATTACCGCTGCCAAACCGGCTACAAGGATCTTTTTCATTCAGTTATCTTGCGGCAAAGTTCACCTGGTAGATAGTGGCTTTCGGCAATTCACACCTCAGCTGGCAGGCCGGATCGGCGGGGCCGGAAGCCATGCCAAGTGCGTGGCTACAAGCTGGTGAGTTCGTGTTTGGTCATGACTCTTGTCACTTCAGAACACTCCGTGTGCCACTCAGATCACCACGAAGCCGAGCCAAGCAAATAGCTGTTTACAGCGCCTTAGTGCAGCCGTAAGGTGCTCCCCTATGCAGGGTTGAAGACAACCTTAAAAACGGAAGAAGAGCACCATGAAAATGAGCAAGATTTCCGCAGTGGCTCTGGCCGCCGCAAGCTTGGTCGTGGGCCTGCTGGCCGGCGGCCCCACGTCGGCGGCCCAGGCCGCCGACGAGCCGCTGATCGGCCTGACGTTCGATGACGGGCCCTCGCCCCAGCGCACTGCGTTCGTCCTCGACGTCCTCAAGCAGAAGGGCGTCAAGGCGACGTTCTTCCTCCAGGGCTCCCACGCACAGCAGTACCCCGACCTCGTCCGCCGGATCAAGGCCGAGGGGCACGTGATCGGCAACCACTCGTGGAACCACGCCAACTTCCCCGACCTGAACCAGACGAGGCAGAGGCAGGAGGTTGACCGCACCAACGCCGCGATCAAGACCATCACCGGCACGGCGCCCAAGCTGATGCGCTTCCCGTTCGGCAACAGCACTTCCTATTCGCTGAACTACATCAAGTCCATCGGCATGACCGGCGGGATTCTTTGGCGCTGGCACATCGGCCAACCAGGCGACTTCGAGTGCCCAGGCGCGGCCGGCGTTCAGAAGTATGTCATGGACGAGGCAGCGCCCGGCGCGATCATCCTCCTCCACGACGGTAATGACGTACTGTCCTGTCCCGCGTCGCAGTGGAACTACCTGGCCAAAACCATCGATGCACTGCGGGCCAAGGGCTACGAGTTCGGCGTAGTCGCCCCCGCGGCCAACCCCGACCCGCTCAACGAGGGCTCGCCAGCCGTCGTGGTCCCGCCCGCCGGGGGCTAGCCGCCAGCAGCGAAGAACTAAGGGAGGCAATCTACCGCGGCGCAGGCGTTCACGCGGCCGTGGGCCCAGTTGGTGCCCGTGCCAAGGATCGGGTCGGCGGTTGATTCGACCTTTGCCCGGACGGTTGCGTTAGTAGGGGAAGTCTGCGAGCTCCAGACAAGAGCGGCAGTGGCAGCAACGATTGGTGAAGCCATTGAGGTGCCGCTGGCAACGTCATAGCCCGTGGACCGGCCGTTCTGCGTACCGAGTACGAAGGGGTGGATCGGGAAGGTGGAATAGACATTGACACCCGGCGCCGCGACATCCACCCACTTGCCATAGGTTGAGAAAGATGCTTTGGCGTCGGTGTTGTCTGTCGCAGCCACGGAGATAACGTTGGGATAGGCGCCCGGGTAGATCTTGGCCTGGGTACCGGTATTGCCAGCTGCGGCAACTATCACTACACCTTGATTCCATGCGTTATTCACGGCGGTCTCCAGGGTCCGTGATGAAACGCGCAGTCCCAGGCTCATGTTGATCACCTTGGCACCGTTGGTCACCGCCCAGTCGATGCCTTTGGCAATGGCCGAGCTGGAACCGGACCCGTTGTCGTTGAGCACTTTGGCATCCAGGATGGTGCAGTCCGGGCACACACCGGCGACACCGGTGGTGTTGTGGACGGCGGCAACGATGCCGGCGACGTGGGTGCCGTGGCCGTATTTGTCGTAGTCCTCAGGGTTGACGATTTTCGTGTCACTGAAGTTGGTCCGTGCAACGACCCTCAGCGAGATGTCCTCGTGGTCGATTGCCACACCTGAATCGATGATGGCAACCCTGGTGCCGCCTCCTTTGGTGGCGGTCCATGCTTCGACGGCGTCCACATCAGCGTCCGCTTCGCCCTTGGCCACAGACAGCGTGTTGAGCGTGTTGGTGAATGGTTGACCCTCATTTTGTAGGGCGTACTGGCGGCCGAAGTAAGGGTCATCCGTAGTTGCGGTAACGACCTCGTCTGGCTCTGCGTACTCAACTGCCGGGTTCCGGCTCAACGCTTCGATGAGGTTCAGTTCTTTGCCAGCCGGCACTTTGATGAGTTGAGCGCCGGTGCTGCCGATTCCGGCGCCCTCCTTGAGCCCATGCTGGCGAAGCACACCGGCTGCCGCGCCATTGTCGCGGAATTTAACCATGATTTGTCCCGCGATATGTGATGACTCTGAGGCCGCGGCACTCGGGACCGCATTGCTTGGGACCGCTGCGGCAATTCCACTGAGGCCCATGACTACTGCTGCGAAACTGGCTGCCAGGATCTTTTTCATTCAGTTATCTTGCGGCAGAATTCACCCGCTGAATAGTGCCTTTTGGCAATTCGCAATCCCCGGTTTCCGGCCGTCGATGTGCATAGGCGAGGACCCTGGCCGGCAGCTCCAAATGCGAGCCGGCACGACTCTGATCTGTTGCGCGTCATGAACTGTCAGACCCCCTGCATAGGGTGAGCTACACAACGGCATCCGCCGGAGCACCGTTCGCATTCATGACGAATGCTTGCAGCAAATGGGGCAATCACGATGGCATTGAAAGTCAATCCGCCGCCGAGCTGGCGGGCCGCAAGCAAGTTACACAACGCCGCACTCTAAAAGACGATGATTTTCCTCATCCCTTTAGCGGGGATCCTGCTGTGGATCGCATTATTTGTCGTGGCCTTGCTCCTGCTCGGCATTATCTGGAGCGTGCTCGGTCTCCTAGTCGGCCTTGAGAAAGTTTGGCACTGGCTCGTCAGTCTGAAAAAGGCTGCCAGTTCCAAGCGCAAAGCGCCCCGCGGGGCCTCCAGGCGGAACGCGGCCCGCGGGCCCTCCGGGCCGAAGCCGCCGCTGAAACCCGCCGGCAGCTCCAAGCGCAGCAATCCCCCCGGTCCCGAGCAGGCCGCGGCCGAGACCCGCGTAGCATCTGACATCTGGCCCAGGTGGACTCCGTCGCGCAGGCGGGACGTGGACCAGGAGCTGGCCCTCTGGCAGGAGCAGTTCGACGCCCTGATCTCCCCCAAGTAGTCACTAACGACGGCGGGCGGCCGGCTTTGCTGCCGGCCGCCGTCGTGAGTCAGTGGTTCAGCCGACTGCTAGACGCAGGCGGGTTGATATGCCGGGTCTGCGGGCCCCGAAGGATTGCCCAGTGCATGGGCCACGATCTGGTGCACCACCGGGTCGTTCGGCGTCTGGTCGTGTTCGAAGGGATCAGCCGGGCACTTGTCCTGGATGGTGATGTTCGTGACCTGCCGGGCCGGGCCGTTAAGGAACTGGCTGTTGTAAGGAATGACCACTTCGTCGTAGACCGTCGAGATGACGGTGTAGGACGGCCCCGCAACGGTGTCGCCGATGGAGTTGAGCTTCTGCATGAATGCCGAGCCCGCCTGCTGGTCGGCGCAGGCTGCACAGCCCAGGCCGGTGTAGTCCGGATCCGCGACAAAGCCCGGCGGCGGGACGATGACGCCTTCGGTGCCGTGGTTGGAGGGTGCGATGCCAATGAGCTTGTTGACATTCTTGGCACCGCCGAGGAAGCCCATGTAGTAGCGGGGCATCATTCCGCCCTGGCTGTGGCCCACAAGATCCACCTTCTTGGCACCGGTGGCAGCACGTACCGCATCAACGAAGGGGGCGAGTTCCTGCGCGGAGTCGGCGACCGGGGCGGTGGCATAGACGCCGTTCGTCTCGCCGTAGTTGAGGGCGAAGACGCAGTATCCGGCGCTCTTGAGGTACGGCGACAGGGTGGACCAGTTCTTCGCCATGCTCTCGAACGTTCCAGGCACCAGGATGACTGGATACGGATGCTCGGCGGTTGGTTTGCAGGACCAGTCGTTGGCTCCCGGCGGGGACACCTCGATCACGCCGGCCTGGGCCGGTGCCGTGCTGAGGGACAAGGCCAGGGCGGCGGCCGCGGTGATGGACATGGCTCGGGTGAGCAGCGACATAAAAACCTCTTTGTTCGTGTGTCAGCGGCCGGTCGGCTGTGACGGGCGTCGCAACTTCCCCCATGCCCGGCCAGGCTTCCCATGCTAGGCAGCCCGGCCGCCGCTGCGGATCCGTTCTGCACAAACGTGCGCGCGCAAAGCCGTCCCCGCGGACGTGCCGCTTCCCGGTGTTGCCGCCGCCCCCCCGCACCGTTGTTACTGGTCAGTACGCTTCAGCGTTCATGACGGGGCTGCCCGACGGCGTGCACGGACTGCCGGCCGCGGGTGCACAAACGTGCAAATGGGGTTTACTCCCCGGTGCGGCAGAACCCGGAGCACGGGATCCGCTAGGCGAAGAACCGCAAGGCTTTCTGGGCGATCAGACCGGGCACGTGGTCCACGAGGAAGTGCCCCTCGCCGGGGAGGATCTCGGTGGTGATATTGCCGCCGCGGCCCGGGTAGTGCCCCATGCCCTGCAGCGTCCCGGACGGTTCGGCTGCCCCCACGATGACGAGGGTGCGCACCGGCAGGTCGCGTTTGGCGTAGGCGCCGGCGATGATGGCCATGAACGCCGGAACGAGCATGGTCCGGTAGAGCGCAGAGCCCGCCGCCGCCCTCCTGGGCTGGGCCATTGCCGCGCGGTACAGCTGGATATCCGCCTCGCTGACCCCGCCCTCAGGATCGAACGCCGTGAAGAGGTGCCGCATCAGTTTCCGGTTGCCGGCGAGGCGCGGGCCGATTCCCGGAGCCGCGATGGCAAAGACATGCCACAGTTTGGGGAAGACGCGCAGCAGCCCGGCGTTCGGTTTGATGTGGACGTCGGGCGCACCCGTGACCACCAGCGCCTCCACGAGCTCGGGCCGGTCCATGGCGAGGAGCTGGGCCACCACGGCGCCCCAGTCGTGCGTGAGGAACCGCGCCCGCCGGATGTTCAATTCACCCATGAGCCCCGCGATGTCCTGCACCAGGGTCCGGGCGTTATAACCGTCACCGGGCGCGTCCGTCCAGCCGAAGCCGCGCTGGTCCACGGCGATCACCCGGTAGTGCCTGGCCAGGCGCGGGATGGCGCCGTGCCACTCCCACCAGTGCTGCGGGAACCCATGGAGTAGGATGAGCGGCTCCCCGCTGCCGGCCTCGGCGATGTGCATCCGCAGCCCGCGCACATCGATCCACCGGTGGGACACACCGGGCAGTTCCGGCATGGGCAATCCGGCGGCAGGGCCGGCCGTCCCCGCGGCGGGTTCAAAACCGTCCGCGGCGGTGGCAGTCTCCACATACTCTTTGATGTCTTCCATCGTCTTCCGCCTTGCGGGCCCGAGCACCATCTTGGCCAGCGGCTCGAAGATCCGCTGGCCGCCGGTGAGCTGCACTTCCAGCCGGAACCTCAGCAGCGTCTCCCCGGCACCGGCGGGCGCCACCGAAAGCCGGAACACCACGTGCGTGCCCGGACTGTCGTTGTGCATCACCACCAGCCGGTCCTGATCGAAAACAACACACCGGTAGTCGGTCTCGTGGCGCCAGACGCCCAGGTCCAGGCGCTCCATAACGGCCTTGCTGCCCACACCCATTGGACCACCCGTCACGGGACGGATGGCAACTATCCCGTCCTCCCACTGGGGCTGCGTTTCGAAGAGGTGCGTTCCCACCACGTCGAACACCACGGACGGCGGTCGGCCGATGATAATGGATCCGTCGAAAATGGCCATGACCAGCACTCCTCCCTCAAAGCCGCGCCCGGGCAGCTTCACTTGCCATCATCTTGCGCCCGCACACCGCCGGATGGATAGGTTCGTCAGGAGTTTTGAGTAGGTCCAAGGGGGCATCGAGGACCATCAGTTGTTGCCTTGTTTGCCGCTCATCCTCATCCCCATCCATGCGGCGATGAGAATATTGACAGCATCAGCGACCTCCCGGTCTTGTATTTACGTTGATGCGTAATTAGGCTGGGGCGCAAATGGATGAACTGAGTAGGATTTTTCTTGCGCTGGCGGATCCCACCCGCCGTGCTCTGCTGGCGCAACTGCAGCGGGGTGAGGCAACGGTGACAGAACTAGCCGCTCCGCACTCGATTAGCGTTCCCTCGGTATCGCGCCACCTGAAAGTGCTCGAGCAGGCCGGGCTGATCACTAAGTCCAAATCGGCCCAGTGGAGGAACTGCCGGCTTCAACCTGCGCCGCTACAAAAGGTTGAGGAATGGATGCGCCCGTACCGCGATTTCCTGAGCACGCGGCTGGATCGCCTTGACGCACAGCTCGCCATAAACCCCGACCGCCCCGATGCTTTCACTGAACTGGAGGATAGATGATGACCGACTTGCCGACACAAGATCGAAGCTTCACCCTTACCCGAACTTTGGCTGCATCGCGGCATGCCGTGTTCACAGCTTGGACTGACCCTGAGCATTTGGCTTGGTTCTATAACCCCGACATGCCCACACCCACCACACCCATCGAGGTCGACCTCCGGGTTGGGGGAACGTGGAAACAGCAGATGATCGTCGACGAGAACCTTAGCTATCCCACCGGTGGGATCTACCTGGAGATTGTTCCCGACGAACGACTCGTCTTCCGCTGGGGAGCGGTTGGAGGCTGGCCCGAACTCGACGGCGAGAGCGAACTGACTGCCCCTGTTGTCACGGTGCAGCTGACCGACCTGGGCACGGTAACGGAGCTCGTCCTCACAGTTCAGTTTTCTGAGCATCTGGACATCGAAGAGGTGCAAAAGCTCATTCTGGGAGGTGCCCGGGAGGGCTGGGGTGCCACCATCGACCGGGTCAAGGACAGCACCGCCCTGACGCCCAAGACTAATGGGCGCATGGCGGGGCCCCAGATCTATGTCTTCTTCCCGGGAACGGCGCGGGAAGCCTTGAACTTTTACGCGGATGTTTTCGGCGGTGAACTGTCCCTGCACACGTACGAGGACTTCGGCAGGAGCGACGGCCCACCAGAAGCCGTAGCTCATGGAGTGCTCAACGGCGTCGTTGCTCTGGCAGGTTCGGACGCAGCCGAAGGCCAAACAACGGTCCGGCTCGAAGGCATCATGCTCTCGCTGCTGGGAACCGCCGAACCGACGGTCCTCCACGAGTGGTTCGACAAACTCTCCGTTGACGGGTCAGTGCTTGATCCACTCTCGCCAAAGCCGTGGGGCGCCTCTGATGGCCAGGTCATTGATCGTCATGGACTTCACTGGCTTGTCGGATATGAGCCCGCAACTTGAGCGACGCCCAATTGCTTGCTCAGCTGGCGAGTGAGAGAAGACATGTTCTTCGAACAGTCGACGGCCTCGAGAACGATCAGATGCGTCGAACCTTGGACCCTTCGGGCTGGACAATGACGCAGCTGCTCAACCACCTGGCCTTCGACGACGAGATGTTCTGGATATCGGCTGTCCTCGGTGGTGATGACAGGGCAATTACCGAACTTCACAACGGTTGGACGTCCGAACCCATGACCGGAGCCGCGGCCATCAACATCTACAAGCGTGAAATCACTCGAAGTGATGAGGTCCTTGCGAAGATCGATTTGGATGCCCCTCCCCGCTGGTGGCCTCCAACCAGCGTGTTCGACGCACAACCGATGTCCAATGGGCGTGAGGTCCTGTTTCGCGTGCTCACCGAGACTTCCGTCCACGCGGGCCACCTCGACATCGTCCGAGAGCTAATCGATGGGCATCAGAATCTCGTAGTGGAATAGTCCCGACCTCTGGACGCTTCAGACCGCAGCCCATTTGAAGAACTCCGACGTGTCGTCGCGTTCTTGACGACTTAGCTAGCCGCGGGCTGGGCCACCGTGTGGCAAGCCGGTAGGAGTCGGTGCCGGTTTCGATGATGGTTCCTTGGAAGGTCAGCCGGTCCACAATCGCAGCGCACAAACGTGGGTCGGTAAATGTTTTGGTCCAGCCGGAGAAGGATTCGTTGGTGGCGATGGCCTCGGATGCCTTTTCTTCACGTTCGGTGAGCACCTGGAAGAGAAGTTCGGCGCCGCGCGGGCGGGCATCCGGCGCGGTGGCGGTTCCGCGGACGCCAACGCCTGTCTGACCGTTCTGCGCGAGACGCGGTGCTCCTGGCAAGAGACCGGATCGATAAACCCCTGATCCTGGCATCCCCGGCGTATCCTCGCGAAAAGCTCCACTCTCGATTCCATCACTGCCTTCCACCGTTGGAAAAACATCCTGATGGAATCAACCGTGGAGTGGGCTCAACTGAAACTGCGATTCATCAACCGGCGAGCCGCGAAGTGGGCCCAAACCAAACTGCAAACCCGGTCCCCACTCAAACTGCCATAATCACGGCGACTCTTGCACGACGGAAGTCATTGGGGCAGGATGCTGCTGATCATGTGCGGACGACAGAGGTTCCCGCGCCGTGCTGGTCTATGAGCTGGAGACCGACGGACGGAAGGCTGGCGCCATGCGGAAGCTGATCTACGGCATGAACCTGACCCTGGACGGCTACATCGCCGCGGCCGGCGATGACATCGGCTGGAGCGGGCCGAGCGACGAACTCTTCCAGTGGTGGCTCGACCAGGAGCGGGCAAGCAGCCTGTCGCTGTACGGGCGCAAGCTGTGGGAGACAATGAGCTCCTACTGGCCGACCGGCGACCAGCAGCCCAACGCCACCCAGGCGGAGATCGAATTCGCGCGGAACTGGCGGGACACACCGAAGGTGGTGTTCTCCTCGACGATCGACAAGGTCGACTGGAACACCCGCCTGGTCACCGGCGACACGATCGCCGAGATCACCCGGCTCAAGGCCGAGGACGGCGGCCCGATGAGCGTCGGTGGCGCAACGCTCGCCGGGGCGGCCATGCGGGCCGGACTAATCGACGAGTACGCACTGGCCACCCATCCGGTCCTGGTGGGCGGCGGCACGCCGTTCTTCACTGCGCTGGACGGTTGGGTGAACCTGAAGCTGGTGGAGACGCGGACGTTTCCCGGCGGCGTGGTCCTGACCAGGTACGAGACGAGGCGCTAAGCGCGATTCCTCTGCGCACCCTGCCCCATTTGAGCGTGCCGAAGCTAAAATTGACCATGTTGCTCCTTATCGCCCTAGCCTTCGGTTTAGCACTGTGGGTCGCCTTCCTTTTGGCTATGTTGGTTCTGTCCGGCATTGTCTGGGCCGTGTGCAACCTGTGCCTGGGGATTGCGTACCTCGTCGAGCTGCCCGGCCGGAAGAAGAGGAAGGCCGCCGGCACCACGGGCGCCCCAGCCAAGGTCCAGCGCCGGGCCCCTGCCCTTGCTCCGGCCCGGGCAGCACAACCGGCGCGAGAGCGTCCGCAGCCCCCGTCCCAGAACCGGGGGCAGCGCCCGGCACAGGCCCTGGCCGCATCGGAGATCTGGCCAAAATGGACGCCAGCCCGCCGGCGATCCGTGGACGAGGAGCTGGCCCTCTGGCAGGAGCAGTTCGACGCCCTGAGATCCCATAGGCAGGCGCCGCTGCGAATCGACTGACTTTGTCACGGGCGCAAGGATTCCTCCACCAGGCCGACAGGAACGGATAGAACGACGACGGCGGGACTACGTTATGCCCGATTCTTCCGTCAGCGTCAACGAAAGGCAGCCGCTACATGTAGCGCACGCACTTGTAAGCGGCACGTTGCGGACGTGAACAACGAGCGGACACGAGTGCGAGAGCGTCAGGGGAAAAGGCCCCGGATGTGAGAGAGGGTCCGGGGAAAAGCCCTCTACGTCAGGCTGGTTGTGAGTCAGTCAGTGATTGAAGGGAGCAGGAGCAGCCATGACTGTTGGTCCGCGAGGTATTAGCCGTGATGAGATCCGGGAACTGGTGCATCAGTATTACGTGCAGCCGTAAGGGACGAGGAAGGAATGGCTTGCCTCCCAACCAGTGACTGAATGGACGTTCCGGCGGTGGCGGAAGATGATTCAGGAGGGTGACCTCGACCGGAATCTCATTCCACGAGAGCATGGGAATATGGCCCGCACAAATGGCGAGTGGTCCGCGTTTGAGAAAGCGCGCGCCAAGGAGATCGCCCAACATGAGTCCGAAGTCGAACAGCTCAAGGGCCGGATCCGTGAACTTGAAGGCACGAACACCGCTCTGGGAAAAGCTATCGGGCTCTTGCACGAGTTGAACGTGCCAGAGCCCGATACGGACCAGACGAACGATCCGAAAGGTTCATCGAAGCCGAAAACCGGCAAGGGGCAGGAAGTGAGAGAGCGTCGGGGTTAGAGCGAGGCTCCTCCGCAGATGACGTAGTTCTGGCCGGTGATCGACTTCCCGTGCGGCCCCAGCAGGAAGGCAGCCAGCGCGGCCACATCCTCCGGGTCCACCAGGGCGCCCAGGGCCGGCATGCGCACCGGGGTGGCTGCCCGGCCGGGGTCGTTCAGCATTGGGGTGTCGGTCGGGCCCGGGGAGAGGACGTTGACGGTGATCCCCCGCGGCGCGAGTTCCTGCGCCCACGTCCGGCCCAGCCCCATCAACGCAGCTTTGGTGGCGGCATACTGGCTCTTGCCCGGCGACCCCGTGGAGGTGCGGCTGCCCAGCAGCAGCACCCTCCCGCCGTCGGGCATGGACGGCACCAGGGTGTTGGCCAGCACACTGGCCGCCGCCACGTGGACCGTAAACATCCCCGCCAAAGCCGAAGGGTCCAGCTCCCCCAAGGGAGCGGTCCGCTGGAATCCGGCGGCGTGGACCAGGGCGTCGGCCGGCCCCACGGCCTCGACCACGCTTCCCAACGATTCCGGCTCAGAGAGGTCAGCCCGCAGCCATTGAAACCCCTCCCCCAAAGAAGACTCGCTGCGGCTCAGGCCGGTCACCCGCCACCCCTCGGCGAGCAGGCGCTCGGCTATCGCCTTGCCGATTCCCGAGCTCGAGCCGGTGACAACTGCGTGCTTCGTCATTCGTCCCCGCCAGGAGTGGTGGTTCCTTCGTACGCCCACTGCGGGTCAACGCGGACAAACTTGATGGCCTGCCGGAAGTACGTGTACGCGATGTTCAGGGAACCGTCCGGGCCCTGGTGGATGGACGGGTAGGAGTATTCGCGGTTGAGCCCGTCGCGGGAGTTGTTGGAGAGGCAGTACCCGTCCCCCACGTCCAGGTTGCGCCGGATCGGCCACGAGCGCCCGGAATCCTCGGAGATCGCCAGCGTCATGGGGGACCGCGGCGTTCCCCAGAAGGCGCGCCGCTCATCCCCGCCCAACGAAGCAGCGCCGGGAACCGGCTCAGCCAGCTGTCCCTGTTCCTCGGCCAGGCCGTCGTCGTCGATTTCGTCGTAGAGGGACAGCCGGCGCTCGGTGTTCTCCTCCGCCCGGCTGTGGTTGTACAACAGGGCCAGGCGGCCGTCCGCGAGCGCGGTGAACTGGATGGAGGAGTTGTTGTTGGGCAGCTCGGTGGGGACCGGCGCGCTCCAGGTGGAGCCGTCGTCGGTGGAGCGGGATTCGTAGATCGAGTCCGCCCAGCGGCTCCGGAACAGGGCCAGCAGGGTTCCGTCGGCCACCGGCTGGATGTTCATGTGGACGCAGCCCAGGCTGCCCGGCAGCACGTGCTCGGTCCAGGTGGCGCCGGCGTCGTCGGAGATCATCACGGCGCTGTCGTCGCTGTTGCCCACCCACTTCTCCCCCGGCGTGGTGATGCACCGGAAGATCGGCACGATCAGGCGGCCGGACGGCAGCACCACCGGGAGCTGGCGGACGAACACGCCGCCGGTTTCGTTCGCGGGGAACAGCGTTTCCACCTCGCCCCAGGTGCGGCCGCCGTCCGTTGACGTACGACGGCGGACCTCGGCGGTGTCCTGGTTGCCCGCCTTCTGCGCGGTGTACAGCAGCCACAGGGCCCCATTAGGCGCGGTGAAAAGGATGGGGTTCTGCTCGGAGCGGGTGGAATCGTCGGAGAGCTGTGCCGGTTCGGACCACTGGCTGCTGCCGGGCTCCAGGGTGGAGAACCAGATGGAGATGTCCGGCACGCCTTCCTGGGTGCCGCCGAACCAGACGCAGCCCAGCCGGCCGTCGGGCAGGGTGAGGAGGTTGGCGGCGTGGCTCTGCACAGTGGGCGCCGGGAGGTAGGCGAAGTCCGCGCCGTCCGCCCGCTTCACGGTCCCGTCCGGAGTGATGGTGCTGTACGCGTCGGTGGTGGTGTTCTGCATGGGGTCAGCTCTCCTTGGTGCCGGCAGCGGAGCGGGCGGCGTCGAGGTGGGACTTGGCGATCTGTTCCAGGTGCGTCAGGTCCGAGGCGATGGTGGTGAAGGTGTAGCCCTGGCTCAGCCGCTGGGCGGCCACCTCCCCCGCCGGGGTGTGGATGCCGGCGGCGATGCCCGCGGAGGCGGCGGCCTCGGCGATGGTCTCCAGCGCGGCGTTGAATTCGGTGTCGACGGCCGGATCGCCCGGGAAGGCCCCGCCCACGGCGATGGCCAGGTCCGACGGGCCCACGTAGATGCCGTCCAGGCCCGGGGTGGCGCAGATTTCCTTCACGTTGGCCAGGCCGTCCGGCGTCTCGATCATGGCGAACACCAGGGTGGCCGCGTTGGCGTCGGCAGGCTTCGGGCCAATCCGCAGGGCGGAGCGCATGGGCCCGTACGAGCGGCCGCCCATCGGCGGGTACTTGGCGGCGGCCACCGCGGCGGCGGCGTCCTCTGCCGTGTTCACCAGCGGAACGATGACGCCCACGGCGCCGGCGTCCAGCGCCTTGCCGATGGCGGTCAGGTTGTTGTCTTCCACCCGGACCATGCCGACGGCGGTGTGCCCGGCGTCGATGGCCATCAGCCCGTTCAGGACGCCCGAGTAGCCGAGCAGTCCGTGCTGGGCGTCCAGGGCCACATAGTCATAGCCCAGCCGGCCGATGCGTTCGGTGGCCACGGGCGCGTCCAGCACGGCCCAGTAGCCCACGGCCTGTTCCCGGGCGCGGATCTTGCGGGCGAATTCGAGGGCCAGTTCGGATGTCATGGGGATCTTCTACCTTCAGGTCGGGGGTTCGTAGGTGCGGCCGGGGCCGGGTGTTTCGAGGAGTGAGTCAGCGGTTGTAGGCGGGCATCGGGCCCCGCAGCGAGGTTCCCACGGCGTCGCAGGCTTCCACGACGTCGGCCGGCAGCGGCCCGTTGGCGACGGCGGCAATGTTGGACTGCAGCTGTTCCACCTTGGAACCGCCCAGCAGCATGGAACCCACGCCGTCCCGGTAGGCCAGCCACCGCAGCGAGAGCTCGGCCAAGGTAATGCCGGCACCGTTGGCGATGCCGGAGAGTTCCTCGATGGCGACGAACAGCTGCCGGTCCCAGTAGCGCTGGGTGTACATGGCGGCCAGCTTGGAGTCGCCGTAGCGGCCCTCGGTGGGCTTGGCGTCGAAGCTGTGCTTGCCGGTGAGCAGGCCGCCGCCAAGCGGGTTGTAGACCATGGTGTGGACGTTGTGCGTGGCGGCGAATTCGAGGTATTCCTCCTCCACCCGGCGCGCCACCAGGTTGTAGAGCTGCTGCGCGACGACGAGCCGCGGCGCCCCGACTTCACGCGCCGTGTGGATGACGTCGGCAATCTGCCAGGCGGCGAAGTTGGAAACGCCCAGGGCGCCGATCTTGCCCTCGGCAAACAGCTCGGCCACGGCGGCGAGGGTCTCGCGCAGGGGCGTGGCGCGGTCCGGCTGGTGCAGGTAGAACAGGTCGATGCTGTCCACGCCGAGCCGGCGAAGGCTCCCCTCAACACTGGCACGAAGACCCGCCGGCGACAGGGGCGAATTGGAGCCGTGGTCCGCGTGCGGCATGCCCGCCTTGGAGGCAAGGATGACCTCGTCCCGGCGCCCCTTCAAAAGACGCGCAAGCATCTCCTCGGTAACACCCCCCACATAGGCGTTGGCGGTATCGATAGTGGTGATGCCGGCGTCGAGCGCTTCCTCCACCATCCGCCCCGCGGTGGCCTCATCGACAGTGTCGCCGAACGTCATGGTTCCCAGGACCAGCCGGGAGATGGGAAGTTTCAGGCCGTCCACCTGGGCGCCTTCGGGCTGCTTGCTCATGCGTTGATTCCTCGTGGTTGCGTTGGTCAGAAAGTTCAGAAGGCTCAGGCCTGGGCTCAGTTCGATTGCCCGGCGAGCGCCAGGGAGCGGACCAGGTGCCGCGGCTTCAGGCCCGTCATGGTGGAGGGGTCCAGCGCGGCGCGGCGGAGTTTGCGGGTGTAGTCCTCCTTGGGGGCGGTCAGGACGGACGCGGTGGAGCCGTGTTCCACCAGCTTGCCGCGCTGCATCACCATGACGCTATCGCTGATCTCCTGCACTACGCCAAGGTTGTGCGAGATGAACACGTAGGTGATGCCGGTTTCGTCCTGGATGGACTTCAGCAGCCGCAGCACCTGTGCCTGCACGGACACGTCCAGCGCGCTGGTGGCTTCGTCGCAGACCAGCAGTTCGGGCTTGGACGCGAGCGCCCTGGCGATGCCGATCCGCTGGCGCTGGCCGCCGGAAAACTCGGACGGGTGCTTGTCCAGGGACGCGACGGGCAGGCCCACCTGGTCGATCAGCTTGGCGGCTGCCTTGTGCCGCTCTGCCTTGGACCTAACACCCTGCAGCTTCAGCGGCTCGGCCACGATCTCCTGCGCCGTCATGTGCGGGTCCAACGAACCGTACGGGTCCTGGAACACCATCTGGAACTTGGACCGCATGGGCCGCAGCTTGGCTTCGCTCATGGAAGCGATGTCCGTGCCGTCCAGCTCGATCCGTCCGCTGGTGGGGGTGACCAGCCGCATCAGCGCCTTGGCGATGGTGGATTTTCCGCAGCCGGATTCACCCACGACGGCGATCGTCTTGCCTTTGTCCACGGAGAAGGACACGTCGTCAACGGCCCGGAAGGTGCCGCCGGGTACGTGGTAGTCCACCACGAGGTTTTCGACGGCGAGGAACGGCTTGGTCATGGCTTTGCTCCAGTTGTGGTCAGGGGTGTGGCGGCGGGGGTTTCGTCCCACGGGCCCAGGACGGGCACGGCGGCCAGCAGGGCCCGGGTGTACTCGGTGGCGGGCTGATCCACGATCTGCTGGACGTCGCCGGACTCCACGAACCGGCCGTCCTTCATCACGTGGATGCGGTCCGAGATCAGCCGGGCCACGCCGAGGTCGTGCGTGATCATCAGGATGCCGATGCCGCGCTGCTCCTGCAGTTCCAGGAGCAGGTCCAGGATGCCTCCCTGCACGGTGACGTCCAGGGCCGACGTCGGCTCGTCCGCCACCAGCAGCTGCGGCTCGCTGGCGAGCGCAATGGCGATGAGAACGCGCTGCAGCATGCCGCCGGAGAGCTGGTGCGGGTACTTCTTCAGCTGCTTCTCCGGGGTAGGGATGTGCACCTGTTCCAGCAGGCGGACGGCCCGGGCCTGCAGGGCACCCTTGTCCTTGGCGGAGGCGGCTCCGGCGATCCGGATGGCCTCGAAGAGCTGGCTGCCGATCGAGTGCACCGGGCTGAGCGCCGTCATGGGGTCCTGCGGGATCAGCGCCAGGGTCTTGCCGCGCACCTTGTCGATCGCCCTGGGATCGGCGGTGACATCGACGCCGTCGATCAGCACGGTGCCGGACAGCACCGCCAGGTCCTCGGGCAGCAGGCGGAGGATGCCCATCGCCGTCGTCGATTTACCGGAACCGGACTCACCGATGATGGTGACCGTCTCGCCCCGGTGGATGCTGAAGCTGACGGAGTCCACGGCGCGGATGATGCCGGCGTCGGTGATCAGTTCCACCTGGAAGTCGCGGACCTCCAGGAGCGGCTGCTCCTGGAAGGCGGGCTGCCCGGCGGGCTTGGGCTGCGCCCGGTGGCCGGAATCGGGAGCCGTAGCGGGAGTTTGTGCAGTCATGTCAGGCACCCTTCTTCTTGCGGCGGGGACGGTCGCGGAGGCCGTCGCCCAGCAGGTTGACGCCCACCACCATGAGCACTATCACCAGGCCGGGCAGGGTGACCATCCACCAGGAGGTGGTGATGTAGTCCTGGCCGTCGGAGATGATGCGGCCCCAGGTGGCGAAGGGGCGCTGCGGGCCGGCACCCAGGAAGCTGAGCGCGGACTCGAGCAGCACGGCCTGGGCCAGCAGGAGCAGCACCACCAGGGTGGCCTGCTTGATCACGTTGGGGATGATGTGCTGGATCAGGATCTGAATCCGGTGCAGGCCCAGGATCCGGGCGGCGGAGACGTAGGGCTTTTCGCGTTCCACCAGCACCATGGAGCGGGTGAGGCGGGCAACTTCGGGCCACTGGGCGATGGCGATCACGAAGGTGATCACCGGGATGGAGGGGCCGAACAGGGCCACCACTAGCAGCAGCATCATGAGCAGCGGCAGGGACATCTGCGCTTCGAGGAGGCGGGAGACGATGGTGTCCACCCAGCCGCCGAAGTAGCCGGCGGCCGCGCCGAGGATGATGCCGATGGCGCCGGAGACCAGCACGGCCAGCAGGCCGATGGTCAGCGAGACCTGGCCGCCGTGCAGCACGCGGGAGAGGAGGTCGCGGCCCAGCTGGTCGGTGCCGAACAGGTGCCCGTCCGTGAACGGCGGCAGGCGCCGGGCGGAGAGGTCCTGGAAGTTGGCGTCCGGCAGCGGGAGCACCTGGGCCAGGATGATCGGGATGATCACCAGCAGGGTGCAGACCGTGCCCACGATGAGCTTCCACTTCGCGGCATTACGACGGCGGGTGGCGCCGGCGGCGGCGATGTCCGCCTTGGTGACGGCGCTGGGGCTCGGCTGCCGTGACGGCTGCGCTGCGTTTCCGGCGCCGCCGGAGGAACCAGCGGGGGTTGCGGTGTCGAGGCTCATGCTGTTGCCGCCTTTCCAAGACGAACGCGGGGATCAAGGAGCGGGTAGGCGAGGTCGATCAGCAGCTGGACGCCCACGGCCAGCAGTGCGGTGAGCAGGACCGTTGCCTGGATGAGGGGGTAGTCGCGGGTTTCGAGGGCACGGACAATCAGGGAGCCGACGCCGGGCCAGGCGAACACCACTTCCACCACCACCACGCCGTTGAGCATGGCGGCGAACCGGGTGCCGAGTGCGGTGAACACGGGGATGGCCGAGTTGCCCATGGCGTAGCGCCAGGTCAGCACCGAGCTGCGGACGCCGCGGGAGCGGGCCACGGTGAGGTACGGGGCGGCGAAGTTGGCGGTCATTTCGCGCCGGACCATCCGCGAGATCAGCGCGATCTGCAGGATGGCGATGGTGACGGTGGGCAGCACCAGCCCGCCCCAGGTGGCGAAGCCGGAGGCCGGAAAGATCGGGATCAGGACGGCGAAGCCGGTGAGGAGCATGATGCCGGTCCAGAAGTCGGGCATGGACTGCCCGGCGATGGTCAGCACGTTGACGCCGAGTTCCTTGCCGGTGTCCGGGCGGCGGGACATCCACACACCCAGCGGGATGGCCACGACGGCGGTGAGCAGGATGGCCGCGGTGGCCAGGGTCAGCGTGTAGGGCATCCGCTCCGCCACCACCTGCATGGCGGGGGCCTGGAAGGAGTAGGACTGGCCCAGGTTGCCGGTGAACAGCTGCTGCAGGAAGATCCAGTACTGCTCCAGCACCGGCTTGTTGAGGCCGAACTGTTCCCGGACGGCGTCGAGCTGTTCGGTGGTGGCCAGCGGTCCGGCGTAGGAGACGGCGGGATCGCCGGGGGCCATGCGGATGAGGACAAAGACGGTGGAGACCGTGAGGAACACGGTCAGCAGGCCCTGTCCCAGGCGCTTCAGGATGTAGTTCGTCATGGCTTAGGCCTCCAGCCGTGCATCAACGAGCGGGTAGGAGTTGGTGGGTGCCAGGTTGATCCCGGACACCCGCTCGCGGTGGGCGAGGACGGATTTGGGTACGAACGCCCAGGCGCAGGGCCAGGTGTCCCAGATGGCCTGCTGGGCCACGGCCAGGAGTTCCTGTCGGCGGGCCGGGTCCACCTCGGAGGAGGCGGCCTGGATCTTGGCCTGCACGTCCGGGATGACGTAGCCCTGGTAGGTGTCACGGGTCTTTTCCTTTTCCGGGGTGCCGGCGTACATGCCCTGCATCATGGTGATGGCCAGGCCGGTGGGGCTGCTGAAGCCGTTGCCCAGCAGGTCCCAGTCGCCCTGCTTGCCCTGGCGCCAGGCCAGGATGTTGCCGCCGGGTTCGAACTGCTGCAGCTCGGTCTTTACGCCGATGGCGCCGAACATCTCCACCAGGGCCTCCATCACGGAGGTGTCGGACGCGAATTCGCCGGTTTCCCAGATGATCTTCAGCGTGAGGTCCTTGACGCCGAGTTCCGCGAGCCGGGCCTTGGCCTTCGCCGGATCGTAGGTGTAGGTGCCGGTCTTGTGGTAGCCGGTGAGGCTGGACGGCGTGACGCCTTCGGCCGCGCTGACGGAGTCCACCAGCACGTCCTTCACCAGCGCCTCGCCGTCGATCGCCCAGCTGAGGGCTTCGCGGACGCGGACGTCGGCCAGCGGGCCTGCGGTGCGGGGCCCCAGTAGTTCGGGTTGCGCTGCAGGCTATAGGTGCCGGCGCCGCGGTTGAACTTGGTGACCACGTACGGGCCGGTGCCCAGGCCCTCCTGCAGTTCCTCCGGCTTGTTCTGCGCGGCGGGGGTGATCAGGATCATGCTCATCAGCGAGTCCAGGATGGGGACGGGCTTCTTGGACACCATCTTGAAGGTGCGGTCATCCACCGGCACCACCGCGGGGAACTCGGGGAAGAAGCCGGCCACGAACGAGCCCTGCACCTGCTGGTACATCTTCAGCGCACTGGCCACGTCCTCGATCTTCACGGGGCTGCCGTCCGAGTAGCGGATGCCGTCGCGGAGCCGGACGGTCCACTCGGTGGGGCCGGTCATCTCGAAGCGGTCCGCGAGGACCAGGACGGGCTTGGTTTCGGGGCCGATGGCGGTGAGGCCCTGGCGGACGGAGCGCTGCACGGTGACGGCGGCGTCGAACTGGTTGAGCTTGTTGTCCAGGCTGACCAAGGACCGGTTGAGGGCCAGGGTCAGGGTGCTGGGGCCCGGCAGTCCGGTGGGGCCGGCGCAGCCGGCGAGGCTTCCTGTGCCCAGCAGAAACCCGGCCGCGGCGCCGAACTGCAGCAGCCTGCGGCGGGAAATCTCACTTCCTTGAGGAAGAACGGTCATCGTTGACCTCTCGGTTTGTACGGGGACGGCGGCCTGCCGGTTGGCTGCGCCGAATGTTGTCTCCATCACTTTGCCACTCCTGCGCAATTTGCGCAACCCTGCTAGCGCGATTCGCGCAACCGTGTCAGAATGAATGCATCCCGCACCTGGCGGGACCCAATCATTAGTGCGTGGAGAGGAGCAATGTGGCTTCCGTATTTGTGCAGGCCGACGATTTCTCCGGCGCCGCCGAGGTTGGCTACTGCTTTGTGCAGCACGGGCTGTCCGCGCAGGTCCTGCTCGGAACGGGCACTGCTGAGGGAACGCACGACGGCGGCGCCTCCTCGCCGGGGCACGTCACCGACGTGGTGGTCACCGATACGCACTCGCGCGGACTTGCTGAGGCTGCTGCCGGAGCGCTGGTGGCTGCGGCTTTCTCCGGTCCTGTAGCTGCCGGCGCGCAGGTGGCCTTCAAGAAGATCGACTCGCTGTGGCGCGGCAACGTGCGTGCCGAAATTGCCGCGCTGACCGGCCTGGGCTACCACGCCGTGGTGGCCGGGGCACTCCCCCAGCTACAGCGCTCCGTCCTCGACGGCAAGCCGCTGGTGGCCGGTACTCCCCTGGCGGAGACGGAGCTGTGGCAGGCCGAACTGTCCTCTCCGCCGGCCAACATTCCGTCGCTCCTCCGTCCGGAGGATCCGGCCTCGGTGCAGACCCTGGACCTGGCCGATGTGCGGTCCGGCTCGCTTCGCGCGACGCTGGCCGGGCTGCTGGATTCCGCACAGCCGGCGCTGGTGGTGGCTGACGGCGAGACCGTGCAGGACCTGGAGCACGTGGTGGACGCCCTGCTGGAGATCGGCTTCAACGCGGGCGGCCGGCAGGTGGTCCTCGTGGGTACGGGCGGAACCGCGGACGCTCTCGCGCAGCGCCTGGCCGCGAAACTTGCGCGGAATGCGCAAAGCGGAGCGCAGGCTGACGCAGCCGCCGCGGAACCGCAGCGAGGCACCAGGCCGGTGCTCGCCGTCGTCGGCTCCGCCTCCGGAACTGCGCAGGCGCAGCTGGCGCAGCTGGAAGCGCACGGCTTCACCGTGATCCGGCTGCACCCGCTGTACGCGGGCGCCACCGGTGCGTACCAACCTCAGCTCGAGGAAGCCCGGCAGCTACTCAGGGTCGGCAGCAACGTGGCCGTCACCCTGGCCGCCGGCACAGTGAACCCGGCGAAAGCCGCCGGCATCGTTCAGGCGCTATCCGCCTTCGCCGCCGAGGCAGCAAAGGGATCGAAAGCAGACCTGATCCTCACCGGCGGCGAGACGGCCCGGGAAGTCCTGGACGCCGTCGGCCTCCACCGGTTGGTGCCGCTTGCGGCCGCGCAGCACGGGGCGGTGCTCAGCAGCGCCGAGGACGGAACGCTGGTGGGCACCAAGCCCGGCAGCTTCGGCGATGACCTGGCCCTCCTACAGCTTTACGACGAAATCCAGGAGCGCCGCGGCACGTCCGCGCCGGCTCCCGCCACCACCCTTCCCAGCACGACTTCCGATAGATCTGGAGCAGACATGACAACCGCAACGAGCAAGACAGAGCAGAACGCCCTCCCCTACGTGGCCGTCACCATGGGCGATGGCGCCGGGGTGGGGCCGGAGGTGGTGGTGGCTGCCGTGCTGGATCCGCAGAGCAACGCCGAGTGCCGGCCCGTGGTGATCGGCGACGCGCTGCGCCTGCGCCAGGCCGCGGAGGTCCTGGGCATCGAGGCGGACATCGTGACGATCGAGAACGTGGAGGACGCGGTGTTCACGCCGGGCCGGGTGAACGTGATCGACCTGGCGCTGCTGCCGGAGGACCTGCCGTGGGGGAAGCTCTCCCCCGTGGCCGGCCATGCCGCGTACGAATACATCCGGGTGGCAAGCGAGCTGGCGATGGCCGGGCGGGTGCAGGCCATCTGCACGGCGCCGCTGAACAAGGAGGCGCTGCACGCTGCCGGGCACATCTTCCCCGGGCACACCGAGCTGCTGGCGCAGCTGACGGGCACGGAGGAAGTGTCCATGATGCTGTCCACGCCCAAGATCCGGGTGATCCACGTGACCACGCACATCGGGCTGATGGACGCCATCCGCAAGATCAACCCGGACCTGGTGGAGCGCACCATCCGCCGCGGGCACGAGGCGCTGGTCCGGGCGGGCATCCCGAACCCGAAGATCGGCGTGTGCGCCATCAACCCGCACGCGGGCGAGAACGGGCTGTTCGGCCAGGGCGAGGAAGCGGAGAAGATCGAGCCTGGGGTGAAGGCCGCGCAGGCTGCCGGGATCGATGTGACGGGCCCGCTGCCGGCGGACACGCTGTTCTTCCTGGCCGGCCGGGGCGATTACGACCTGGTGGTGGCGATGTATCACGACCAGGGGCATGGGCCCGTGAAGGTGCTGGGCATCGAGGCCGGCGTGAACATCACGGTGGGCCTGCCGGTGATCCGGACGTCCGTGGACCATGGGACCGCCTTTGACATTGCGGGCAAGGCGATCGCGGATCCGCGCAGCATGGTGGAGGCGCTGCACCAGGCGGCGGAGATGGCCACCCGGCCCAGCGTGGCCGTGTAGCAGCACTGTTTTGTTGGGGGCCGGAACTAGCATGGTAACCACGCCCACGCGAAGGAGACCGGGAATGCTGAGCGCAAATGCCAGGCGCGAGGAGATCTACCACCTTGCCGTGACCACCGGCCTGGCCTCCGTGGAGGAACTTTCGGCCCGGTTCGAGGTGACGGCGTCCACCATCCGTCGGGACCTGGCGCTACTGAACGGGCAGGGCCGGCTGGCCCGCA
Source organism: Arthrobacter oryzae (assembly GCF_037911235.1). Taxonomy (GTDB): domain Bacteria; phylum Actinomycetota; class Actinomycetes; order Actinomycetales; family Micrococcaceae; genus Arthrobacter; species Arthrobacter oryzae_E. Next base: position 124,500 of record NZ_JBBLYW010000021.1, on the reverse strand, counting down.
CCTACGGCGGGGCCATGGCCCTGGGCGCGCACCCGGAGGCGTCGCTGCGGCAGCGCACGGGCGAGGCGTTTGATCAGAAGCACGCCATCGCCCGCTGGGCGGCGTCCGTGATCCGGCCCGGGGAGAACATCCTGCTCGACGCCGGCTCCACCGTGGGTGCCCTGGCCCACGAACTGCGCGGCTTCGAAAAGCTGTCCGTGACGACGCCGGGCATCAACACCATGCAGGAGCTGGCCGATTCGGAGGGCATCGAGGTGGACTGCCTGGGCGGCCGGCTGCGGAGCCTGAGCCAGAGCTTCGTGGGGCCCCTGGCTGAGGCGGCCCTGGAGCGGATGAGCTTTGACCGGGTGTTCCTGGGCGCCGACGCCGTCACTGCGGAGGACGGCATCTGCGAGGCCGACCACGCCCAGACCCGCCTCAAGGAGCTCATGGCCCGGCGGGGGCGGGAGGTGTACGTGCTGGCGGACTCGTCCAAGCTAGGGCTGCGGCCGTTCCATGCCTGGGCACGGCTCGCGCTGCCCTGGACGCTGGTGACGGACGACGGCGCCGACCCGAGTCAGGTGCAGATGTTTATAGAGGCGGGGGTTGAGGTTGAGGTGGCGGAGGTTGGTTTGAAATAGACCCGCCATTCGTTCCGCCATTTGAGGTCATCAACAGCGCCGCACTAAGCCAATGGACTTGGCACGATTGCGTCCAAGCTTTCCGAATCGTGCACATCCGGGGAGGCCGAACTGCGTTAAAACGGCCGTCAAGAGGCTCGCCACCGCGCGAGCCGTTGGTAAGTTATGCATTCGGGGAGGCCGGATCCATACACTTGCGGAAACATAGTTGACTTCGGCGTTTCAGAGCGCTTGAACTCGGTGCAGAGTCCTGCAGACGCTTACGGCAGCTGATACATATGCTTCCAGAACGGGCAGCTCAACTACTCGCTATTCTCTGCTAAGACAACTCAACCCCGGGGTTGGTCATTTCAAACCTTGTCGGAGACGTATTCCGGCCATCGTTCAATGGCCCAGTCAGCGAGAACCAGGCTCCGCGCCTTCACCTCCGCGGGCGTCCACTCTGGGTACTTGTTGGCGAAGTCGCGAACAGACTTGAAGACTGAATCGGAGGAATATCGCGAACGCTTTAGCGCGTAGGGTTCGTTGCCTACGGACGAGTTCATACTCGGCGAAAGCGGAAGAAGGTTTCCAAGGACATTGTGCAGTTCGGCATGTTGCTCTTTGGAGAATGGCCAGGAAGTCGTCGGCTTTTGCGGCAAGACGTGTTCCAGATGTGCCACAGTGTTGTGCTTGTCGCCGCCTAGCGAACGGTCATACTCGCGCACGACGTACTTGGATATCGCACTCCCGTAAAGAGGGCGGGTAGCCACAGCGATGCGAACGTCCTCGTTGGAAGGCCATGCAACAGTCCTATATCCCCGGATCTTCTGGATAACCTTCGATGCATTGACCTCAGCGCCGCAGTCCTTCCAAAGGCCCTTAAACACAGCATGAAGACCAGTAGGCTCGATCCCGCATATTGCCCGTCGGGTAAGGAAAGCATCGATAACGTTCAGTATTTCAAGGCCGGAGCCCTCATTCATCGACCCGGCACTGATGGCAGCCGAGAGTTTCATAATAAAGGGGTAAACGGAGCTGGGAGCCCCGGCGGCGTGAAAACGACTCAGCCGTTCCGCCACGACCGCATTGTGGCCTGCCCGGTTCCCACCGGCAGCCAGATCCATAAAATGGGATTGGTAAGTCGCGAGCTCTTGGATGACTTCCCCTGGTTCCTTCCCCTGCCAAGAATCCCTGAGGGCCTTATAAACTTGTGATTTGGTAAGTTTGGAGTTCTGGATTAGTCCATAGGGGAAGAAGTACTCATCAAAGTAGTTCTTGTCTTCGACCCAGAACCCGCGATAAAAGGGAAGCCACTCCTCCTCATTGATCCTGTTAACTTCAGACGGATCGCTGTCTGCCGCACGTGCGAAGATGTCGTTTCTAATCAGATCTCCCGCAGTCATTGGCTGCTGTCGAGAGTTGAGGCTGTCGAAGATCTTCGGTCCATTTGTGGGGTCCTGCACTTCTATTTGAACGACGGTGAGGTGCTCAAGCATGGCACCATAGACCGCGCTTACTCGCTCGGCCCCGCCCTCCTTAAACTGCGCCTTGAAGAACCGCTTGGCAGAAGCATAGTTGTTCTTAATCGCCTTGCCCTTGTTGCTGTCCTGTGCGTCAGCAGTAGCTAGACGACGGAATGTGAAACCGATGAGTTGCCTGGCAAATTGCTTGGTATCGAGAATCTCCTGTACGACCATATTGAGGCGCGATCGATCCTCATGACTTGTATGGAGCCGCAGGTTCGACCCACCGCCCGTACTAAGCCCATCTACCAGGAAATTGAGGAAGAGGGCCTTGGCCTCTTCGATCTGATCGTTGTCTATCAGAGTTCTTACTGCCGCCAGGATATAAAGGTAGATGGTTGTGAGTCGCTGCTGACCATCGATAACCTCTATGATGTGCGACTGGGCAGCATTGGCTCGGGCACGTTGGTGAGTGATGATTGCACCGAGAAAATGAACGTCCGTTTCCCCGCCAACGAGTTTTAGTACGTCCGCCTCAAGCTGGGTGGTCCGTTCGCGGTTCCATTTATAGGACCGCTGGAAATAAGGGATGTTGTAAATGTTCCGCCCTGTGAAGAGTCCAGACGCACGCACCTCGTCGGTACTCAGCGTGAGCTTCGGTTCAGCAGGCATACAGATCCCCTTCATAGTCGCTGCCTTACTATAACTGAACCCAATTCGATCACATTACCTCCCGGCAAAGGGGTAGTAACGTCGAGAACTACAAGGGCTCTGCGGCCCTGGCAGCCCCCTTAGATCTGCTGGGCTTACAAATGGATCAGGGGGACGGGCACCGGCAGAGTGGCCCGAATTTCCCTCACCCATCGAGACTGGCCCGGCGCGGCCTAGCCCACCCCCGGCAGCAGGCTAACCTCGAACGGCGCAAAGGACCCATTATCGATACTCTTCGTTTTCGTATCAACGTGAAAGTTTCGAGCTCCAGGTGATGCCCTTCGCATCAATGCGGATGCACGAAGACTCATAAGCGCGGTCAACGGGCATCTACGCTGTATTGAGCCGTTTTTCGATCGCCATGCCCCGGAGCTGTCGAAGCAGTCGTAACCTCAATTGATGTGTCTGTTCGGTCGCTTGATTCCAGATGAGTATGGAGCCCGAGACCTGCCGGCCAACGATAAGCAGTCCTTGGCTTAATTTCGAATGCAGCGAGCGGAAAACCTGAATCGTGATGAAGACCGCCGGGACGCGGAACTGCCGAAGTACGGTCGGCTGATGCAGCAGAGCACGAACGACGCAGGCAGCATGAAATCCGGCGTCGACACCCTCACCTACGGTTGCTTAGCGCCAATCCGGAGGGTTCAGATGAAGGATCCGGGGCGATCTTCACTTCAGAGGAACGATGAGTGCTATGGCAACGAGCCGGAAAGGCAGTACGAAAACTGCCGCCGCGACCTGGACGGTCTGGATGACTTGGACGGTGGCCACATCGTGTGGCACGTCGCAGGGGCGCCAACATCACTTGTTAACGCGCGAGCTGCGTGTATCACGTGCAATCGGTCCCGGCCTGCGACGGACGCCACGTCTTACCTCTTCCGGGAGCGCCCAGTCGTAGATTGTCAGAGCCGTAGGGCAAGATTGAGGGCATGGATTTACTTGCCCAACCAGCCGCTGACACCGTACATGACAAGATCAAGCGCCTCCTGTGCGGAGGAACGCCACGCATGCTTGACTTGTTTAGTGGGTGTGGTGGTTTGACAACTGGGTTCACACGAGCGGGTTTCACCTCGGTCGGCGGTGTCGAGTTTGATGCACATGCAGCAGCCTCCTATGCACGCAACTTTCATTCTGGCGACAAGGAATCCCACTATGGGCAAGCTCGCGACATCCGGGAGCTTGACCTCGAAGAGCTGTTGGGAACCCCCAAGAGCAGGATCGGAACCGCCGTGGATGTCGTCATCGGTGGCCCTCCGTGTCCCAGCTTTACGCGTGTCGGCAGAGCAAAGCTTCGGGAAGTAATGGATCACCCAGAAGCGTTCAAGCTCGATGCGCGCACTACCCTCTTCTTAGATGCGATGCGCGTGATTGAGCAGACGAAGCCGATAGCGGTCATGTTGGAGAACGTCCCGGATGTGTTGAATCAGGGCGGACGTTCAGTCGGTGACGAAATGGCTGAATATCTCAGCGGTATCGGTTATCAGGTCTCATACACCTTGCTCAATGCCGCGAATTATGGCGTGCCGCAAACGCGAGACCGCTTCTTCCTTATGGCCTTTGCAGCTGAGCTCGGGGCACGTCCTGTGTTTCCGGAGCCGACTCACTGGCTAGAGATACCAAAAGGTTACAAGAGTTCACGGGACGTTGCGTTGCGGTTGCTCGGCGACCTAAGTTCACATCCTTTTTATCGCCCGCCCTCGGAAGCAACTCCAGATTTGACTCCGGCTGTCACTGCCCAACAAGCGTTAGGCGACCTACCTAGGTTGGTCGAGCGACTTTCTAGAGGAGCCCGACGGTTCGATACGCCCCTTCCTACCCCAGCTCCAAAACAGATGGGTGCTTTCGCTTCCACAGTCCGTACGTGGTCTGGTTTCGAAAACACTGGAAGCGTCTCGGACCATGTCACGAGAACTCTTAGCGAACGTGACCTTCGCTTATTTGCTGCCATGAAGCCGGGCGACCAGTACCCGGAGGCCCACGCGCTAGCCACTTCCTTCTGGGAAAAGGCAGGGGGGGATCCCGCGCGGTTGCGGGAGTTCGTACCGCCATACGATCCATCAAAGTTCCCCAATAAGTGGCGGAAAATGGAACCGGACGCACCGGCACGAACACTTATGGCGCATTTAGGCAAGGACACATATTCCCATATTCACTACGATTCCAGTCAGGCGCGCACTATTACAGTGAGAGAGGCTGCTCGGCTTCAGAGCTTCCCAGACGGCTTTCAGTTCTGCGGAACGATGAATCCGGCCTTCCGTCAGATCGGGAATGCAGTTCCTCCCCTCCTCGCGTATCAGTTAGGAAAAGCAATGAGAAGCGGAATCGCAAGTGCTATGTCCCTGGACGTGGAGGCAACAGCCTCTTGAGTTCATGGGAGGAGTTCAATCGACGTTTGAATCAGCGTTATCCCGGAATCACAGTACAAACTCCGCCGAGTGTTGGCTCAGCCAACAGTGCAAGGTTCTTGGCGAATGCTTTCAAAGCCGGAATCGCGAATCTGCAGGGACGCCGTCGGCTCATGAATGCCCTCGAGGAAGGACGCCCCTGGGCTTGGGTGTCTAAAATTATCCCCTTAGGGCCCATGGATTCGGAGCTGTACGTATGCCTCATTTTCAGCGGTGACAATCTACGCAAGCTGGAAGAGCGCCTGTCGGAACTTGACCATCGGGCCGACGCCGGGCTCGGCACTGGGACAAATAATACAAGATTCTTGCTTCACTCGTCAGGTTTCTACGCTACGACCGCATCCGAAACTGACCGTATAAATCCTCAGTCGGATGCTGACGCGTTTGGTACGCCGGTGCCAGTGGATGAGATCGTCTATGCGGATGTCGCGGCGAATGGCAAATTAACGCCCCAGGAAGTCGATATTGTGCAACGGCTCAGGAGGGACTACGTGGAGCCCGAGAAGATTGTGCGGCTCGAGGCCGACGGAGTGGTAGAAAGTTTTGTCAGACCGCCTGAAAAGATCGCTATCAACGAGCTCCTTGATCGAGTGGAGGAACTCGGTGGACACTACACTCGAGAAACTCTAGAAAGCTTCCACCTCAATCTAATACACAATCCGCAAAAGCACTTTGTGATTCTGCGAGGCATTTCAGGAACTGGTAAATCCCGGCTTACCAAGTGCTATGCCTATTCCATCCTCGGCCTGGAAGGGCTGGACGTTGCAAGCGACAGATTTGTCATCGTGCCCGTGGAACCTCAGTGGACTGATCCAAGTTTCTTGACCGGCCACGAGGACGTATTGGCACCCGGCGGGTACCGACGTACGGCATTCTTGGACTCCCTCTTGTTGGCAAACTCTGACCCTCTTAAACCTGTTTTTGTACTTTTGGACGAAATGAACCGTGCACAAGTCGAACATTACTTTGCCAATTTTTTGAGTGCCATGGAGATCGAAGGGGCAATCCGATTTCACGCTGCTGATTCGATTGAGGTTCCAGACGTACCGCAAAGCATCCCATGGCCGCGAAATCTCTACTTGGTGGGCACTATAAATGACGATGAAAGTGTCTTGCCATTTAGTTCTATGGTGCTGGATCGAGCTAACTCGCAAGACTTAAGCGACGTAAACGTCAGGGCCTACGGGAAGTGGCTGCGAGAACGAGAGCCAGAGCTTGCCACGACTCTGTCTGATGAGTTACTGGAGGAACTCGCTACAATTAATGAACTTCTGTCCCCGCACCAACTTCATTTCGGAAATCGAACTGTCCGGGAGCTTGCCCTGTATGTACACCGCGCTAGGTCTATGCGAGCTTCCATCGATCCCGTGGACAGGCAAATCGATCAAAAGATTCTGCCTAAGCTCAGAGGGGGCGCGGAATGCACGGCTATGCTTAACAGCCTTGCCGGGCTGTTAAGCGCTAGGCCGCTTGCTCTTCGACGGGTTAGTCTTATGAAATCCGACCTTGACGAATCCGACTTCTTCAAGTATCGGTAATTCCAATTGGGGTGGACACTCAAACTGAAGGGCGACCGGTCGCCCAATGCTCCCGTAATTCTGGAGGCTTGGCCGAATGAAGTGAACTCTTCGGCTGTCGGCATTGTTGAGAATTCAACCTATTGGTGGAACCTATGCGGTGACGTCGGTTCACCCTTTGAAATACGTCTTACTGTCAACGGTGCGTCACTCACAAGAGATGTAGTGGGTCCGAACGATATTTGGTTCCGCTGGGACATAGGATTTAATGCAGGATTTGCAGACTTAGAGCTCACGGGGCTCAGGGGTAGTTCTCTTGCTGTGCGAATTGTGGTCGACCCCGCCAAAAACAAGCTCGTGCGGAAGGACTTCCGCCTTATGCTTGGGGACATTATCGCTGACACTCGGACGTTGGCATCGACATGTGGATTGCATGAGGGCCTCTCCCGTGGCAGGTACGACCTGCCAATCGCCACGCTCGAGTACATCCTCGAGTCATCGGCCATTATTCAAACGCTTGTCAGAGAGCTTGATGCGCGACACCACAAGCGCTTAGGCCGTACTTCAGTGAATGTACCCCTTCGTAATGCAAGGGGAGTTTCGAGTGCCCAATGGAACCGAAGCCGCAGATCAAGCAGGCCGGTGGCGGGCGACGTCCTCGCGAGGCTGCCCCAACGCGTTCAGCAGTTGGTCCAGAGAAGCGGTGGAGAGATTCCGGGTCAAATCGCGCAATCGAAGAGTTTTACGGATTCTAATCGCCGGGAACATGCTGAGATTTTAGGGTTTCTTCAACGACTCATAGCTGAGTTACGGCGGGCTATCCGGGGTCTGAACACCGGACAAGTTAGGGAAGATGAATTAGTTCTCCAACAACGCTGCCGCAGGGTTGCAAGACGATTCACGGAGCTATTGGGCCTGCCGATCTTCAACTCGATTTCGCCCGAGCATTCACGGTGGCAGCATTCCCATCTTTACCAACGAGTGGAGCCCTATAGGGCGCTGTACCGGATATACAGAGACGTGAGCTCTGGCATTTCCGGCGTCGACGGCGATTTTACTCATGTTCCACTCCGTGAAACTTTCCGCCTTTACGAAACTTGGGTCTCCCTTCGGCTGGCACGTGCAGCGGGTCTGTTAGACCCTGGCCTGGATGCTGCAGCAATGTTTGCCGACGCGGAGGATCCAAACCGCCTAACCGTATCGCTACGATCCACTAGTGTGCAGTTCAACGGTCATGTGCTCAAGTTCAAACACGTCTTTAATGAGGTCTGGCTTTCGCCAGATGGAGTGGGTTCATACTCGCGCCAGATGATCCCTGACGTTGTCCTTGAGGTTCTCGCCTCTGATACAGGTAGCCGCCGCATGGTTGTTCTCGACGCAAAGTACAGGGTCGAAGCTCAGCTCAACGATGCCATCTCCTCCATCCATATGTACAAGGACTCTTTGATCCATGAGGACCGGGCCCAAGGAGGAACTGAGGATAGGCACGTCGTCGGCAGCGGCTTGGTAGTCGTGCCGAGCCTGCCCGGCCGCATGACTGTAGAGAGAGATTGGCGTAGCGAGAAAATGCCGATCGTGGTCTTTAGGGAGGGCTACCAAAAACGTTTTAAGCTGGGCGCCATGTTGTTGAGCCCTGGAACTGACATAAGTTCAATTGCAGCGACCTTGCAGGGCTTGATCCAGTCCAACGGAGGATTGATCCCGTAACTTGGGTGACTCCAGGTCACCCTGTCCGGGAGTACCGCCTGCCGGATTTATGGGTTAGTGCTCCAGAAGCTCTGGCGGCGACGGAGGGATCGAGTTGAAGACGGTCGGGTCGATCGTGTCCGGCGAGGTCCTGTACTCCGCGGCAGAACCGCAGTGAACGGCCAATCTAGCCAGCTAATCTGGCGGGGTCTGAGGCCGGCCAGTGACGGAGCGCCGACGGGCCAGTCGGAGTGCTCATGTCGCCCCAAGACGGGGCTGAACTAGGAACGTTGGATGGGAATAGTTTTTTTCGCCTCGGCGCTCACCCGGCTACACATAGCACTTCACATCGGGCTAATCCGTTTGCACACCTAGCTGGCCGGCGAATTGCCCAAGTTTTGGCGAGCCCCGTTGCAGGGACACGAACGAGGCCCCGTTTTGGCACACGGAACTGCCCCGGCTTTTGTGACTCAGGGTCTTAGGCCGCTCAGAGCGCGGTCCGGTTGATTGTTTCTTATTCGATGAGCGTGACTTTCCCTGCCTTCTCCGAGAGGTCCGGTGCGGCGGATCGGCACTGGAAGTCCGGGGCCGGAACCGGCGGCTGGCGTGCCTGGAACCGGAGTGTCAGCGGCGATCATTCCGTGAGCCGACGAGAGGACCCGAGGCCAGGCCGTCAGAGTTCATGGGCCCGTCCAAGTTTCATCCGAACGCAAATCTCCCAGCGTTCTGCGAAGAGCCCATCGGCCGCAGCCTCCGTCACGCCGGTGAATCCTTTCAGAGCCCCTAGGACGTCCTTCGGGCTCGCCATCAGGTAGGGTACCCGAAGCCTCCGGCGGTGGTAGCGGAAGGATGCCTACTTGGTTCCCCGCCCGGCCCCTGCCTTGGCTGCTGGGCCTGCAGAACGTGGCGGCCGCCTGCAGCGAAGCGGACGCCCGCATGTGTCCCCGGCGAAGACCTGTGTGCCATGGCCTATGGCGAAGGGCGCTCCCCCTAGTCCTAGAGCAGACAGCTAGTCATTTGCGTTAGTGAGTGCCTAGGTTGTCGCGTACGGTGGATGGCATCATGGGACGGTGGGGAACAAAAGACGGGGCGCTGCCCCTAATCCGGAGTGGGTGCTGATGTACCGAAAGGGTCTTGGTAGGCGGAAGATTTCTGAGCTTACCGGAGTCCCGCCAGCGACAGTGGGTTATCACCTCGGCATCGCGCGGGCCCTTCAGCCTGGGCTGGAGGCTGAGCACCGGGCGGCTTCCCGCGGTTACCCCACAAAGCCCACAGCTCAGGGACGCGAACGCATGCAGCAGCTGCTTGCCATCGTGCAGGAGACGGGACGGTATCCGTCCAGGACCGCACCAGATGCAGCGGAGCGGACACTGGCGGCTTGGCTGCAGCGACGACGCGGGGATGCGCGTGCTGGGAGGCTGGCGCCAGCGTTCCGTGACGGATTGGCGGTGTTGCCGGGGTGGCAAGGTGCGTCCCGTTTCCTGGCTGATGAGGCGAGGTGGCAGGACCGTTTGGGAGCATTGGCCGCGTACCGGGCCACCGGAGAGGACTGGCCGCGGCACAAGGGCACCCTCACCGCTGAAGAGCATGAGCTGGGGGTCTGGCTGCACACCCAGCGTTACAAGCTGCGTCGCGGCGAGCTCGATCCAGCCAAAGAGCGGGCGCTGGATGCCAAAGCACCGGGCTGGCGGGCGGGCAGGCAGCGTGGCCGGAAATCAAGGTTGTAGCCTGCCCCCTAGTGGCTTGATGAGGATAAGTGCTTCATGGGGGACTGCCCCCGGTTTTGTTGACTCCTTGACCTAACGAGCTTGTGCTCGTGGAAGGATGTTGACCATGCCCACGGCTTATGGGGCGGAGTTCCGCCAGAATGTTATTGATGTAGCCCGCAAGGGCGAGCGCCCCTGGCGCAGATCGCGAAGGATTTCGGGCTCTCGGTCACGACGCTGAAGCGCTGGATCGCCATCGCCGAACGTAAAGACTCCGGGGCCGGCCCGGCAGAGCGACGGAGTCGGCCGAGATGCGGGAGCTGAAGAAGCGCAACCGCTTGTTGGAGCAGGAGAACGAGATTCTGCGCCGGGCTGCCGCCTATTTGGCCAGGGACATCAACCCAAAATGATCTACGGAAGCCGGGGCCACCGGTCCATGACGACCTGGTGGAGCGGGACTTCACCGCCACTGCCCCGAACGAGCTGTGGCTGACGGACATCACCGGGCAGTTTCACTGGCCACCAGCGGGCACATCAACTGGCCGCCCGTGGGCAGAAACTACTGGCCATTGACAACCGAGCACCCCACTGCCGAGGGGAAGCTCTATCTCAGCGCGGTGAAGGACGTCTATTCCGGAAGGATCGTCGGATACTCGATGGACGCGCGGATGAAGTCCTCGCTGGCCGTCGCAGCGCTGGAGAACGCAGTCCGGGCACGCCGCCCGGCAGCGACCGTGGTGCACTCGGATCGCGGGTCCCAGTTCCTGTTCCCGTCGCTTCGTCGCATCACTGCGGCACCACGGGCTCACAGGATCGATGGGCAGGGTCGGTGCGTGTGCAGACAACGCCGCGATGGAATCGTTCTTCTCGCTGCTGCAAAAGAATGTCCTGGACCGTCAGCGGTGGCTCACCAGGCAGGACCTCCGGCTGGCTATCACGAGCTGGATCGAGCGGACCTATCACCGCCGGCGACGGCAAAGACGGCTGGGAAAACTCACGCCAATCGAATATGAAACAATCAACCGGACCGCGCTCACAGCGGCCTAAGACCCCGAGTCAACAAAAGACGGGGCAGTCCCCTTTGATCTTCCGTACCATTACCGGTACTCCTTCCACCATGTGTCCGTCACATGGTGGACGGAGCTTTTCAGGTGGTGCTCAACCACACCAACGGTGGTGCTCAACTACGCCAGTCGCGCTACCGGGCGATGGCGCTCACCCGCACTGTCGGTGACGGTCGAAAACTGAGCCGTTGTGACGGCGTGGCGTCTAGTGGTCGTTGCAACACCTGAGCTTTTAGGAGTTGCAGTTGTCAGATATGAAAAGACCAAGAAAGTCCCGGGGCGCCCCTCCAAAGAACGCTGCCCGGGCTCACTATGATCAGCTGATGAAGCGGGGAATGGGCAATTCCGAAGCGTGCCGGATCGTAGGAATCAGCCGTAGTTCGGGCACTCGCTGGCGGCACGGCCACACGGTCGTTCTGAAGTCCGGAGACATCAAGAAGTACGCTCCCATCTCCCATCAGAGGCCGGCCGTGATCTCCGCCCGATTTCTCTCCGAGTCGGAACGGATAACAATCGCGGACCTGTTGCATGACCGGCGCAGCATCCGTGCCATTGCCCTGGAGCTGGGGCGTAGTCTGTCTACCGTGAGCAGGGAGATCCGCCGGAACATCCACGAACTCTCTGGCAGCTACCGTCCGCGGACGGCCCAGCGCAATGCCGAGCGCAGACGGAGCCGTCACCGAAACGGGAAGATCGCGAGCAACCCGGAGCTGCGGGAGTTCGTGCGCGAACACTGAAACAACGCTGGAGCCCCCGCCAGATCAGCAACCGACTACGCACCGACTTCCCGGGACAACCAGAAATGCACATCGTGCCTGAGACGGTCTACCAAGCCCTCTACGGGCGCGGAAGCCTGGACCTAGCGGTGGATCCGGCCGTCTCCCTGCGCAGCGGACGGACCGGTCGCCGGCCACGCCGCCGGAAGGAACACCGGACCAGGCGCTTCCCCGACATGGTCATGATCCGGGACAGACCTGCAGAAGTGATTGGCAGATTGGTACCAGGGCATTGGGAAGGTGACTTAATCATTGGAAAGGGCAGCCGCTCGGCCATCGCCACGCTGGTCGAACGGACCGCGCGCTTCATCATCCTCGTGCATCTGGCGGGAAACCGCGGTGCTGAGAACCTGCGCGACCGGCTGGCAGAAACGATGATCCCGCTCCCGGCCCATCTGCGTCGTTCCCTTACTTGGGATCAGGGCACTGAAATGGCTTGCCGCCAGGATTTTACGCGGCAAACGCTGATCCCGGTGTACTTCTGTGACCCCGCCAGCCCCTGGCAGCGCGGTTCAAACGAGAACACCAATGGCCTACTCCGGCAGTACTTCCCGAAAGGCACCGACCTGGGCGCCCACAGCCCCGAACACCTCGCCAGGGTCGCCGCTGAACTCAACCGGCGACCCCGGGAAATCCTAGGTTGGCAGAGTCCCATGGAGCACCTGGCTAGACTGGCTTCACCCTCGACGGAACCATAAACCGTTGCAACGACCGCTGAATTCCGCCCCCACGAAACGGCTCAGTTTTCGACCATCGCTGACACGCACCACAGGTGGAGCCCACCGAAGCCAATATTCAGGCAGCGGGCAGCATCCCGTCGGGTTGCTCAGAGAGGAGGGTCAGAATTTGGGCGGTGAACGGGCTCTTGGGTTCTGAACATAGTAAATAGTTTCACGCCGCAGAGTTGGAGCCCGTCCGACGGCATCGCAAAGCGGTCATGAATCGCGCCGGTGTACTCCAACCCGCAGGTTTCTGATCTCCCGAGAGGGGAAGCTGCTGGAGCGCGCGCTAACCACTTTCTTCAGCCTGCTCGGGACATACTCGGCCATTTCGCTTTCCGCCCCGTCGACTTGACTTCCCGACGCCGTTGCCGAATCATGGCCGATTCGACGCTGTTGTCACGCACCTCAGCTGGAAAAGGTCGCTCAGTTTCGTCCTGTGACCGCACCAGAGGCCCCGCATGCAGCGCCACCGCGCCTATTGTGCAACGATCCGGAACCGTGCACGGGCCTCCTCAAGAACGTCGTCGAAAAAGCCTGGGCACGTCTGGTCGCCCACCAGAAGCTTGCGGTCCAGAAACACATTCCCGGTTTCGCATGAAGTTTCGGACACGAGTGAGCAGCCGTGGCATGCAGCTAGGTTGAGAGCGTTCATGCCCTGGCCCCGGCTCTCTCGGCAGACGGGATCATTGGAGCAGAGGTCCGCGCTCTCGATCGACTTGAGGAGGATTCGGCCAAGAGAATCCTTATTGGCGAGCCGGACCAGTCCCCCGAGTGTTCCCTGCGAGTCCCCAGACGCCGTGTAGATCAAGAGCCCGGCCTGCGGGTCAGCTGTTCCAGGGAGGGCATAGATTCGTTCGCGCAGGGATGCTGCAGAGTAGCCACTTGAGAATTCCAGCTGTCTCATGAGTAGGTGAGCCAGCGTATGAAGCAGAATGTACCGCGTAGATGCTTCGGGCCGGCGAGGTTTCAAACTCAGGTTCAGAGACCGTCGGGAGATCTGTGCCACCCGGCTGACGACGCGAGAGTCACTTTCCCACGCCGCAATGTGCTCTTCATTGAAGGTGATGAAGATTCCTTCGCCGAACTGCTCGATGGCTGGGTACCAGTCAAGGGCCGGGATTTTGCCGAGATCAACTCTAACGATCGTTGATTCCTGTTTATAGCGCCTGAAACCCCTCATCGCTCTGACTTCTCGGAGCCGTCGCGCACCCGCCACGTGTTCGATTCTGGCTGTTAACGCCGAGGTCGCTTCAAAGCTGTTGGCAAACTCCTCATTTACGACGTCGAAGTCAGGATGGGGTTCGTGCCCGTGGTCCAGGATGGCGTTTTCGAACGCCGCCCATTCGCCGACGAGTAGGTTTGCGGTAGCCTCTTGGAGGGTGGGGTTTGCCCCTTCGCGGCTCAACGAAAGGACCAGTGCCTTCGTTGCACCGGTGGCCTCGGCGATCAAAGTCGCGATGTGTTCTTCTGCAGGTCCGCCGTCGAGTCCAGCGAGAGAAGCGAACATAGGATGCTCACGGACCTGGTCCCTTGTTTGCTCCGACCGAGATGCTTCTTCAGGGATATCAAGTGCGGTGACAATCTCCGGTACGTGAAGGCTCGTGGAACCTCGCTGAACTGCCCGAAGTTCCTCAGAGCAAAACGTGTCATCGGTGGAGTACTCCCAGGGCTGTGTTCCCCGGCATCTGTAGCCCTCATTAACGAGGGCCTTCTCGCCTGAGAGCAGGCCGAGGTCTCGTTCAGCCCCGCAGGCCTGACATGAAATGTGGGTCTGACTTAGCGATTCGCCACGTCCAGACGAGGTCTTGAAGTAGAGCCTCTTTTTGTCCCGGCATTGCTTTTGCTCATCCGTTTTCGCGCGTCGATGGGTCCACGAGCGCCATTCCACGTCTTGAACATGGCCTCCCGTCGCGCACACAGCCACGAAACGCATCGGGACCATCCCTTTGCCGCATGATTGACAGGTATTCCGGGCGATCCCTTGCACCCAGTTCATCGAATCGCTCATCAGCAGGCACGACTGGCAGAACCGCCACTTGGGGAAGCGCCAATAGTCCAGGGACGGTGCTTGTTTGCCGATCCCCGAAGGTTGCACGGGTGCTGTCCTGAAGCCGCGGACGCCCAGCTCCCGTTCGAGGCGGATGCACCTGAGAGGCTGAGAACCTACCTTGGGCCAATTGGTGATGTCAGGGGCTATGAATGATTCGCCCAAGATATCAACAATGGCGCCAGGGCCGAATGGGTAAATCGTCTCGTGGAGACGCAGCACTCTATCTTTGTCTCTCACTGTGCTTCCTTCTCTCTGGCCACCGTTATTCGAACTGCACTATCGACGTTCCGCATCGAGTTGATAATTGGCCATCCCACTCGGTCCTCGCCGAAAGATTTGGTGAGCGACGGGGCTTCCTTATCCGCGTAATGCAACTCATCGGCAGCAGCACGATCGGAGACAGCACGCTCCTCCCATTCGCGGGTCAGCAGCGACAGCATTGCTTTGGTCTCTTTGGCTTCGCTGCTGTCAGCCTTGCGAACAACTTCCAGGATGCTCTCCACAGCACGCTGTACCGGGACATAGTCTCTGCGGAACTCGGCAGCTGATTCGTTGGCTTGCAGCCGAGTTGCCTGCCTCACGAACGCCACGAGCACGCTTGGCAAGGTGCGTTTGCGCGACGACAGCGACCACGGAGTAACGCTGGTCGGTTCGACATGGCGGTACAGGGCTTGGTGATAGGCACGAAAGCTCTCGTAGTGGGAGCGATCTCGAGGCTTCCCAGCCCGGTACAGCGTAACGATGATTCCTGGGACATCGCCTCGACCCACCCTGCTGGTGGCCTGGATATACTCGGACGTGGTCTTCGGCTGACCATTCATGAACATCGACGCCAGCCGCGGTACGTCGATCCCTACAGAAAGCATGTTAGTACTCGCAACGACGTCGACCGCATCGGGCCGGTCGTAGGGCAGCGCAAGTCTGGACAAGGATTTCGGTAGATCATCTGCCGCGACTTGGCCGGTTAGTTCTGCCAGACCATCGCTTCTTAAAGCCCGGGTGGCCGCTAGAGATGAGGAGCGAGCCTTAAGGAGCGATTGAATGTCATCTCGCACTATGGTGACTGTGCGCCCCAATTCCCGCAAGCTGTTGTGGTAGGCCACAACAGTCCAATACGCATCCAGATCCCGGTCGTCTGCAGAGGACAAGGCATAGGGGGCTTCCAAGAGAGGCGTCATGCCTCGTACCGTCGACGTGGCCTGCGTAAAAGCCTGCGGCATCAGCCCGAGGTATATGCGCCCTGGACTTTCCTTATTGGGGACAGCGAAATAGCTGTTGTCCTCGTTGATGCCCGAGGGCGGGAACAATTGTACGTCTCGCGCCATCAGTCCCTTAACTTGATCTTCCGCAGCCCGAATCGTTGCCGTTGATGCGACAATTTTGGGCGTCGCACCGGTGGATTCGATGATTCCCATCACGGCAGCATCGAAAATGCCCACGGTTGTTCCCAGCGGGCCCGAGAGCAGATGCAGCTCGTCCTGAATGATGAGGGATGGGGCGTCATAGGCGCCCCTGCCTAAGAGCACGCCTGCTTCGGGAACTGCCGCCAGACGGGCGAGTTTGTCCACAGTGGCAAGAAGAATCGTTGGCGGATTCCGGTAAATTCTTTCATCAATGACTTCGACTGGAAGTTCAACGCTGAACGGGCATTCCGGGGAGGGGCACCGCAGCAGAATCGCCCCTGCAGAGACGCTGACTCCGTAGTCGGATTTTCGAGCAGATTTTCGAGCTGGCATGATCCTGTGACCACACCAGGGGCATGACTCGAGCTGGAAAGGATTATCGGGATATTGCTTGGTAAGCGTTTCCTCAAACCGAGAGATCGCGACCTTTTCCGTGCCAGGGGTTGTTTCGTTGCCGACCCACAGCCCGATTGAAAAAGGTGCCATGCCCCTTACCCTCGGGTCGTCGCGTCGCATCAGCTCCATGGCGCAGACTAACGTCGCAGCGCGCTGAAACTGTTGCGTCGTGAGAAGGCGAAGCGTATATCGCGTCAGAACAGCTGTGCCAGCACCCTTGTAACTGCGCGTGATTCTACGCCAGAAGATCTCAATCGCTGCGAGCCCTAGGTAGGCTTCTGTCTTTCCGCCACCTGTCGGGAACCAGATCAGGTCGACGAGCTTGCGCTCTTGAGGGCTGTTTTCAATAAGTGACTTGACACATAGAAGGATGAAGCCCAACTGGAACGGACGCCAGCTAGGCTCCTTTTGGGCTTCAACGCTCTCAGGCTCCCACGAACGCGCTTGCACCGACGTGGATTGGAGCATTTGGCCGCGCATGGCAACCATGGCGAGCGAGAAGGCCCGTTGGAGATCAGGGTTACATGCCAAGAGTTCGACGCCTTCCCGCATGCGTTTAACGGCGATGCCCTGTCGTTCAAGGAGCCGGGCGGCAGCATCCTTATGTCTGTTTTCTAGCCCCGTCGCACTTTCCTCCTGCCACCTAGTCCACGATTCATAGTCTTCGACAAACTGCGCCAGTCCTTGAATAACCGTGGTCGGTTCCTCCTCCAATCGTGCGAGGGTTCCCAACTTGAAAATCGCGGCATTTGATTTTCGTGCATCCAGCACGGGCACCGTAAATGCCGGCAACGGATCCATGCGAATGGTGACAGGGCCGGCAGCAGGATTGGTCCAATCCACGGAGATGCCGTGTCCGACCGCAAATATTTCCTTGTCCCTGTACCGGAGGGCCAGTTCTTCCTCCTCTTCGTTCAAGTTAAGTTCCGCAGTCGATTCATACGGCAGAATTGACCCATTGAGTGCCGCTACATCACAAGCAACCTGATACACGGCATCTTCGGTCTTGGTGGCATCGCTCAGATCCCGACCGATTTTCGCGTTGGACACCGACAAAGTAACCAGCCATTTCCCGCCCAAGTGCCTCCAGCGCGACGAGACGCGAACAGTGTAGTCGGAGCTGCTAGGTGCGCTCCAGGTGGATTTAGTGCTCCCAAGGGGAAACGTAAATGGGCCATGCTGGGTGCGTCGCCATGAGCGAGACTCCGAGCCCTCGTCCTTTGCTTCAGTCGCATAGGTGCCGAAGGAGATAGTGCATTCGACGCCGTCACCGTCATGGATAAACGACAAGGAAGCCGACGATGGTTTCCACGAATTCGAAGTCTCAATCGTCGGGTCGTCAGGATCGTCCAACTCGAGCTCGTCGATCGGACCCGTAGAGGCATCAGGAGCCAAGATTGCAGGATCGCTGGTCGGGTAGAGAGTCCCGACCAGATAAGTCCGGTCTGGCCGCGACGAGGTTACTTCTGCTGGGCCATCAAAAGGCCCAACGTAACTCTTCTTCAGGAATTCGACTACAAGTTGTTGCCGATTAGTTGCATCCATCATTTTACTATCCTCGATATCTGTTCAACTGCCGTGGACTGCATGACGTCCCAAGCTTTGTTTCCAACAGCAACCCAAAGAGAAACGCTTGCCCGGGTTAGGGCGACGTAAGCCCGAGCAACCGCCTCGGACGAGTCCAAAGCGTCAAGGTCAACTACGAGTACGTGCTTTGCTTCCAGGCCCTTAATCTGGAGTGGCGTCGCAACAGTAATAGGTCCGATCCGTGAATTAAAGGCGACGGTGGATCCCTTAAACGAGAACTGCAAAGCACTCTGTTGGGGGCAAGCAGCGCAAGTGATGATCAGCATGTTTTCGTTGGTGACCCCTTCACGGCTCAAATACTTCAGCCGTTCTTCGACCGCGTGGGCCGTCCGTGCGTCATCATTGGAGCGGACACGAATACTCGTGACCTTTGGCCCCGCGCCGATACGAGCAGTGCCGAGGTCGGACCCCAAGTGGAGCTGCACCCATCCAATAATTGGACCGGTATTACGCACGTTGTCGCGTAACTTCGCAGATACAGGTGCCCATTCCCGCAGAATCGAGTACGAGTCGACGTCAAAAGAACCGTCAACATGGGCCTGATTGTTGTTGTCGAGGAACATCCACCAAGTTCCACCCTCTAGACCGCCTCTAAGCCCCTCGTCCAGGAAGCCGAGATCGTCTGAATTGACCAAATCCTGTCCTTCATCAATGACCAGTGCATCGAACGGTCCCTCTTCAGACAGTCGTTCGGGTGCAAGAACAAAGACCTTCGACTCTAAAAGCGATCGCGCCGCATAGTCCCTGAGTTTTGACGACTTACACGTGAATGCCGTTCGATGGCCGGAATCGGAAAAGCGGCGTGCCCACTCGATGCCCAACAACGTCTTCCCGGTACCCGCTCCGCCTTCGACGCGCACACGCTGATGCTCGGAGAGCATTTCCATCGTCCGGGCTTGGTCCCCGAAAAGCTCTGCCATTTCGTTCCCTATGCGGCCTTCTTCGTCGATGAGCCTCCGCATCCTGTCGAAATCGCGTCGCAGAACAGTCCGAATTCCGTCCAGCCTCCGCTCTGGATGCAGGTGACCGTCGCGCGGATTCGTTCGAGCTCTCAGGGCTGATCGATCCAGTACGCGCCTGAAGGATTCGGGGGTCTTGACATCACCCGGCCCTGCCCACTCCCAGCTGCCCCACTCTGGATCGCTGTGCATTTCCTGGTCCGGCGTCACCACCAATGCAATGTCATTTACGAAGTCATCCACGTGCTCGGTGATGGTCTTACGCAGGGCAAACATGGCCCCCTGGGCCTGCTGCCACGGCGATTCGGGCTTCTCGTTTGTCTCTCCGAATCTGTTAGTGTGGCGCCACACACCATTCTCGCGGCTGACACGGCCTCCTTTTACTTCGAGGACGATAACAGCGCCTTTCCATAGGACCACGAAGTCTGCTTCCGCCATCCGTTTGGTCTCGTGCTCTGGGAGGTGAACAGAGTGGTAAGCAACTGCGTCATCGTTTGGAATCTTGTCCAGCAACTCCGCGATGCGCCGCTCAGCTCTGCTGTTCCTGGGATTGATGAACTCTAACGGAGGAATTAGTCGCATTAGGACACCCCGTCCCAAAACTGCTCATAGTCACGGTAGGCGAGACTCCGACCCAAGTTTGTGATGCTGTCCTGAAGATCCACGATGAGGCACTCCTCAGAACCGCCATTGCGGGGACCTCTGAGCCCGCGACCGACCATCTGCATATAGGCTCCAGGGCTGAGCGTCGGACGCGCGATGTAGAGGGCCCTCACTGACGGCGCATCAAATCCCTGGGAGAGGACATCGCAATTAACAAGAACCCGGAGGCCTCCCTGTTTGAAGCTGTTAATGATCCTTCGGCGCTCATGTCGTCGGGTTGTCCCGCTGATCGATGCCGCAGGGACGTTCATAGACCTCAGCAATGCTGCGACAATTTGTGCGGAAAGCACCGAAGACGTAAAGATCAGGACCGGCCAGTCGGCTGGAAGCTGTAGTACGTGGTCAATGATGCGCTTGGTTCGCTGCTCATCTGTGGCAATGCGTGTCAATACGGTTGCTGACAGGCGATTGAACTTATCCGCCTCATTCAGCTCGTTTTGATCCAGTTCAACGCTTGTTCCATCAAGCACTTCGCGGGTGACGCGGGCGAGAACGTCTCGCTTTTGCAGCTCCGCGATGGGGTCTGCACCCAGAGAGTTGACTAGATTACGACCGAACCGTGCGGCCAGCGTCTCTGTGGCAACGGCGCTGCGGCCTTTAAACGGGGTCGCCGACAGCCCTAAGAGCGGACGCTCGTTATGGCGGCCATCAACTCCAAGCCAGTTGAAGATTCTCGTGTAGCGCCGGGAAACGGCGGCAACGTGTGCCTCGTCCACCACAACCGCTGTGGGATTCGACAACCATTCGTAGTTGGGGCTACCGATTATTGATGTATCCAGCTTCGCGTCCGTTGCAACGATGACGCTTAGGTCGGTATCGGGCTCGCTGAGTTCGTGCTTGTTCCACAGCCGGCCAATAAGAAGCGCACGCTCATCTGAAAATTCCCTCCAAACCTCGTTCCAGGACTGGACAGCTTGCTCGCAGAGTTCTTCGGACTGGGCGATCCATAAAACCGGGCCCTCGATCTCGTCGGCGAGGAAGGACCTGACGATTGATTCGACTGCGACACGAGTCTTGCCAGCACCTGTGGGAAGTTCAATCATGGCCTTACCGGCCACACCACGCGCGGAGAGGAGTACCTTTCGGATTTCATCCGAGGCCGCCTCCTGGTAATCATGCAGGGGTTTGAGACCTGGCCGGCCCAAGACCAACTCCGAGTCGGGGATTGAAGCGGCACGTTCCCCGGCGAATCGTGAGTGGAATCCGAGGTCCTTGACGAATCTCGTTGCACCAGAAGAACCAGCCCAGTTTTGCGGGATGATCAGCGATCGGGCTGCTAGTTCGTTGGAGAGCTCCCTCAGGGAGTCAGAGCCATGCACATCCAGGAAGATCCTAGGGATCGCAGCATCACTGGTGTCTGCTCCTAGAGCATCTAGTGCAGGAAGCAGACCAGAGGGCAACTTCGCGCGTAGTTTCTTGATACCCACAAGAAGTTCAAGTTTGCCCTCATCGGAAGCACATGCGCGACAGGCTGTCTTCAGTTCGTGGACTGCCGCTTCGTCCCGCTGGCGCAGAATGTCATCAATGTCGCGAGAAGTGAGCCGAGCTTCGAACTCCAGGCCGATCGATTCGAGCACCTCGTGGTCGCTTGCTCCTTCTGCCACGTAGAGCACGCCGTTTTCGAGTGCACTACGGACGGGCTTGTCTTTGGTTCCGTCAGGAGTGATCACCCTGCGGGCAAGTCCAGCACATCGCACCAGGTCCGTCTCTAGAACGGACCTTTGCACGTAGTCTCGAAGGCCGAGAAACGCGTCACCGATAGCCTCAGGGTCGCTGGGTTCGCTGACATTCAGAGCGAATGAGATTGCCTCGCTGGCGAGGTGGCAATCCGACCGAGCCATAATCGATTCGAGGTCTTGGGGATCCAAACAGTAGATGTATGGACGTTCCCCTGCTTCCAGGTATTCAAGCTCCTCGGCCTCACGAGCGACGTAGATATCTGATGACCGACAGGGCCGAACTGCGCCACCTACGACGGCAGGTATCAACGAGGAACGTTTCCCGCTATTTGCAGCAGCCAATAAGGCCTTAGAAATCAGTTTGCATAGCGTGGCGTGTTGGCGGTCACCACTCAGCTTTACCGGATGAGCGCGCTCAAGGAACTCGAGCCATACTTCACGCGGGATATCATCCAGGTTCTCGATGAGGTCAAGCTTTCGGGCAGTGGGTTCAAGCGACACGGGCAGGTAAGCAACATACTCGTTCAGCACTGGCGACAAGGCGTCCGAAGGACGACGCGGACCCCAGCCCGTATTGACCAGTCCGTATGTCTTGGCTGCCCAGAGATGCGGAGCGAGGACCATCGCTGCCGGTGCATCGCTGGCGTAGCGAAACGGCCACTTTTCGGCGTTTGTTGCCACCTTGAGGACTCGCGCAGTCCAATCCGTGAGGGCTTCGGCATCATTAGCTGGATCGAACTCCAAAAAGATGGAGATTGGTCCAGGAGCATATTCGTAGGCAAATCGCGCCTCCAGCGACTCGGACGCCGACCTGTTGGAGAGCTGGGAACGGTACTCCGTTTCTGCCCAAGCTCGATACGCCGGGAACAGCTCTTCTTCGATTACCGGGTACTTGTTATCGACTCCAGTCACAACTCCTGCAGCCTGGGCCAGCGCGCGGCTGTGGAAGCTCGCGTCGAGTGCGCGCGCTGAGTCTCTCATGACAACGCCTGTGACTTCGGAATTCACTACGTCCTCAGCCCGCCGCCATTCGCCCGCCAGCGTCATTACTCTGATTGGGCCGCCACCGCCGACGTGGCGGCTAAGAATGTCCAGGGATTGCCGCTCGGGGACGTCCAAGAACATATCCCAAAGTTGTTCCCACTTCTCGGGAGGAGAGTCCTCTTCGCACTGGGATAGCAGTGCCCCGAGCGCGGATTCGGGGGCAATTTCATGGAAACCGAGTTTCTTCAGAACCCCAGCGTTGTCAGCGTTCTTTAGGAATTCCGGAGATACGGTCGTAATGCCATCGATTGCTGGATGGTTCGGGGAGGGCAAGAAAACGGTCTTGCTCTGCGCCACCTTCGTGAATCCCTGGTCGGTCGGGACGACCCTCGCTTCTAAGCCTCTCTGGCGAGCTGCCGTATCCGGGATGTTGCTCAGTATCCGAAGCGCATCACCGGCGTACTCCAGGTCGCCTTCTTTAGCACCAAGTTCCGTAAGCCAAGTAGCTACACCTATGAATTCGACGTCCCGGTACGTCTCACGGCTGTCCGGGTCGAGGGCGGCCGCTTCGTCCAGGAAGAGTTCACGCAGACGTAGATACCGTGTCTGAGTCTTAAAGCATGTCCAGTGTGGGACCTGCGTGTCCGTGTGGGGGGCTTTTTGCCAGATACGGTGCATCTCGGCGCTAGGATCCCGGCCCTGCCATGCTTCATCAAAGGAGAGCGCGCGCAGCGAGGAGGCGTTGACCAGGGATCCCTGACTGTTCGGAATCAGGGCGGCGCTTCGGGATCGAAACGGCACTTTTGTGGTCAATATTTGGTCACCGTAACCACGGAACTCCCGCGCGCGGCTTGGAAGGTAATCCAAATGACGGGCCGGATCTGATCCGCTGCGGAAGCGCGGAACGGCATCCAGGAAAATCTCAACGAAAACGTCCAAAATCTCTTCGTTGTACATGTTGTACAACATGCTTGTTCTGTCATCGTTGACTGCCCAAGGGGCGTTAAAGATTCCCCACGCCGTCGTCTTTTCCTCCAGCGGATAGTAAGCCCAGAAGGATCCCAGTCGGCCGGTCATTGATACATCGAGGGGCGCCGCATAGGCGATTTTGACTTGATCCCTGGCGATGGTTTCAGCAACGGCCTCGAGGGCGGCGCTGCTTGGATTGTGCATGTGTTCGACAACCAACCATCGCTCTGATTGCTTGGACGGACGATGGAGAGTGAACTCGTTGTTTTCCATCTTTTCGCAAAGATGTTCGTGCAAATACGGATCCGCCGTCGTGCGCCGGTCTTCCATAGTGAGCGCGCTGACGGTGTTGGCGAAGAGAAGAAACTCTGTTGGAAATTCTCTGATCTGATCACCCAGACGCTCATGGCCGCCTGTCAGCGGCATTTTGATGATTGTAGACGCCCAGCCAGCAAGCTCGGCAAGGACACCGTCAGCACGGATTTCTCCCGGAGCATCCACAACGGTGGGGATCCTAAACTGGGGAGAACGCTCTGCCAACGCCGAAACACGGGCGAGGGCTCGCTGCGCCTGAATGGAGTTAAATTCGAAGGAAACTGACCGACTGAAAACTTGAGCATTGCTGGTGATTGCGAGAATGGACTTAAATCCCAGCCCGAATCTCCCGATTTCGTCACCACGCTTGTCGCTAATGTAGGCGTGGGTCACTGCATCGATTCCAGCTTCGTCGAACGGCCTACCTTCGTTGGCGCAGTACAGCGCATCGTCAGTCAGGACTACTGCGACGTGTCCCCGACAATCGCCTCGCAGCAGAGCATCGGCCGCGTTCTGTACGAGTTCGAGGACTTGGCGCTTTGCATATCCGCCTGCACGAAAGGACTCTTCCTGGTTGGCATGTTCCCGGAGAAGTTTCGGGTCGGCCCTGTACGCTGAAACGGCTGCCTTGAGCTGATTTTCGATCTGTTCGACCAGCACGCTGCTGGCCTCGAGCCACTCCGTGCCGACACTCTCCCGACCATCCCCAACACCGTCAGTCAGTTCCGCGATCACAACGAATTCCCCCTTGCTCTGTCGTCCATGACAGATTCGATACTTGTGGGTATTTCTATCAGCAAGGCACGACAGTAATGGGGAGGACTCGAGAATTCGCGCGGATGTCGCAGCCTGCGGCGTTAGGAGCGCGCCTTCATGGTTTGTCGGCATGGTTCTGGGATCGCTGCCTAGGACTGAGTGGGCGCGCATGTCGATATGAGTCGCTCTCTCTGCTCACACATATCGTCCTCCGGACTTGAGATTGTCCGACGCTGCACGGCGATCGCTCTCTGCCACACCAATTAGGCAACTAGCATCTACATACTCGAGACGAGCTGGTGCCCAGCGCCCGCGGAGGCGCTTTCACCGGGCAGGTCTTGCCTCTATTTACTCCACGTGCGGGGTAGGCGTCCTGGCGTCAGTCCCTCCGGTTTACGCTGTCTGGCCAACGTCCACGAAGTGCGAGAGGCCATTCATTGAGGGCATTACGGCGAAGATGTCGCGCCGCGCTCCGCGCGCTGAACGAATATGACTGATCGGCCGGCTAGAATCGTAGCCATGACTAATCCCCTTCGCCTGATCGATCTCTTTGCTGGCGCTGGCGGAATGACCGAGGGATTCGAGTCCACTGGCCGCTTTAAGACGCTGGTCGCGGTCGAGCATGACAAGTACGCGGCGGCCACGTACTCCTTAAACCACTCCGCGGATCGCGTGTACGCGGGTGGCATCGAGGACTGGCTGGCCGAAAGTAGCGTGCCCGAAGCGGACGTAATCATTGGCGGACCTCCGTGCCAAGGATTCTCTGCGCTCGGCAAGCAGGACGTCCTCGACGAGCGCAACTTTCTCTGGAAGAAGTACGCAGAAACAATAATCGCAGCCAAGCCTAAATACTTCATTCTTGAAAACGTCCGCCAATTCCTAGCATCTCCGCAGTTCAAAGAGCTGGAACAGTGGACGCACCCAGGTGGACCTTTGGATACATACGCCCTCCAGCCATATCTTCTAAATGCCGCCGACTTCGGTTCATTCCAAGCCCGCGTCCGAACCATCGTGATCGGAAGGTTGCGAGAGCTCCCGCCGGTTCCGGAACCGGTGGGCCCTTTCCGGGACAACCACAGGACGGTAGAGCAGGCATTCGAAGGAATCGACCCTCGTACGGACGCCATCGATTTCCCACAGTCCGCTTTCGAGTTTGAGGGATCGCCGATGGCCGGTCCTTATAAAACGACGCAGCTCCACACCACACGAAACTACACGCAGCTCTCCCTGGAACGATTCGAATCAATCCCCCCTGGGGGGAATAGATTCGACATCCCATTTGACCTGCTAGCCCCATGCTGGAAGAAACACAAAACCGGCTCGGGCGATGTCATGGGACGGCTCCGCTGGGAGAAACCGTCTGTCACTATCCGGACAGAGTTCTTCAAGCCAGAAAAGGGGAGATACCTCCACCCGGAAGAAGACAGAGCGATCACCCACCGGGAAGCAGCCAGGCTGCAAGGGTTCCCGGATGACTACCTTTGGGCTGGCAACAAGACGGCCATAGCCAGGCAGATCGGAAACGCAGTGCCCGTTGAACTAGCCAAGTACCTGGCTGACCTCATTGCAGATCACAACGCGCAGACCTCAGCGCTCCCAGCATCGCTGCCGGCGGCACTCTCGCAGACCAATCCAGGATGTATTTGAAGCACAACGGTTTGAGGTTTTCAGGCGAGGGTCGCCAGTCGGAATTAGTCTGTCGCAGGAGCGGGCTACCTCAGCGCCTGCAGGCCCTCACGAATAGCGAAGAGCGCGCCCGGCGATAGCCGGACGCGCTCTTCGTGTTTACGGAACGCATGAAGTGGTTCCGATCGGCTCTTTACGGTTCGTGGTGAAACAATTCTGTATCTTGAAAGCTGAAGGACTCGTCAGCCCTGCTGTGATGGATGTTCTCTGCGCATTCATCAAGAGTCAGGAGCTACGAGCCTTGATCGAGCCTACTTCCCCGCGCCCCGATGCTGCCACCGCGACTTTTCAACCTGCCCGACTATCGCGTCACCGATTCTGAAATCCTCGCCTTCGGGCAGGGGCAGTCAGTATCGCAGCCCACCGCCTCGGCCGGCTGCCCATCGTGCGGCGTGATCAGCACCCGTGTGCATTCCCGCCGGCCCCAACGACTGCGTGACATCCCCGTCGCCGGTCCGATCGAAGTGGTCTGGGCCAAGCGGAGATTCTTCTGCAACTAGTACCTGTGCCTCCGCCAGACATTCACCGAGGAAACCCTCCAAGTCCCTCGCCAGGCACGATCCCACCCGCTAGCTCCGTGACGCCCTTGTCGCCGCAGGCTAGAACTCTGTGATTGTTAAGCACTCACCCTGATATTGCTCCTCTAACGCGGTTCCATTGTCGCCCCTTCCAATTAGTAAGTCTTGATCAATGAAGAATGCGGCCTAGCAGCCTCCATAAGGGCTCCTATGCGGCACTCCTCTTGTGAAGATTTCTAAGCCCTCAAATCGCGCCGGAGCGATATAGACCTGCTGCTGCCCATTGGGGCCGCTGGAGGAGCATAACGCTGCGCAGGTCCAGACGAGGGCAGGGTTACAACGCTTCTTCAACAGCGGCAGTGGGAACGTACTCTAATAACTACTTCTTAAGCTTCTGGTCAGCCTTTAAGATTCTCTTCTCGCGGCTATGAAGATCAACGCGCATGGCGTAGGATAGCTCAGTCATCTTTGCCGCATACTGCTTTTCCATGCTGTCAGTGGGAACACCATCGCGGATAGCTCGGGAAAAGGTCTTAGCACTCTCAAGAGCGTTTATGGCCCTCTCGCAGATGTCCTCAGGCGCAAAGAGCTGGAGACGATGAAATGCAGCCCGCTGCCTTGCGATTGCTTCTGGGGAAATCACCGATCCATCCGAAATGGAGCCGTAGTTAGCGATGCCGGTGTCCTCGGGAAAACTCGCATACGCTTTTTGTCGCTCATTGCGCCGCCATTGACGATGCTCGTTTCTGCTGCCCCAGAGAGCACCGAGGTAGCCCGCCGTGACTGCAACACTGCCTGAGATCAATGCCGTCCAGATTGCGATGTCCATGGGCCGACAATAAGGGCAATGTGCTTCCGCTACTGAGCAGACTCGCTGAGATAATCTCAGTACCCTCACCGTTCACCAAAAGGCAGCTTGTAGAGATCGATCCTCATCGCAAAGGTCATCCGGCTGACTGCCAGAGACTATCCGGCACTAAGGGTTCCAATGCCGCAGGCTTGTCTTCTCAGCTATACCGGCACGCGCGCGTGTAATCTCATCGGCTCTACTGCACAGAAGCCGAAGATAGCGCCATGAGACACACGGCTGCCACAGGGAACGGAGAACGCAAGAGTTCCCGGCGTAGCTATCGAGACCTGGGCACTTCCTTTCGGAGCGATTGCACAGCGGAGGTGAAATAATCGTTTCGTATCATCTCCGCCTCGCCTCTACAAGACATTGCAAGCGCCGCCGCGTCAAAGGCGTCGCGACCCGAAGCCGGGCTGGTCCAGCTGATCAGAGGAGACTCTGTCCGCGGCCGAAAAGTACCTTACGAGTGCCTCGCCTTGCGAAACCAATGGCAAAATGATCCCAAGAGTTGCCTCTGGTTCTATGACTTCCGGACGATCTGCAGGGCGATCGAGCTGGCCGCGGAGGCCGAGTCCTCGAACACTCCCCCGGGGTGGACCAGCTGGGTCACGTAGGACACGGTCACGAAGATGCCGCCGCCGATCAGGGCGATGAGCATGATGGCGCGGGGCATGTTCTTGCGCGGTTCGACGGTCTCCTCGGTGAGGGTGGTGACGGCGTCGAACCCGAGGAACGAGTAGGCGGCGATTGCGGCACCGGCGGAGATGGTGGCGAAGCTGGACGTGTCGTTGAAGAACGGCTGCCCGCTGGCCAGTCCCCCGGCGCCCTGCGTGGACACCACGTTGCCGATGGAGAGAACCACAAAGTACACGATGACCAGCAGCTGGAACGCCGTCAGCACGTAGTTGGCTTTGTCCGCCACCTTGATGCCCAGGATGTTCAGGAGCGTGGTGATGAGGATGAAGCCTACAATCCACACTCCAATGGGGATTCCGGGGAACTGCGCTACCTGCCCCGTCGAGTGGCGGTCAGTCAGGCCACTAACCTCCGAACACTAGGCCCTGACCCTTTCAAAGGCGGCATCCTGGATCTCTCTCGACGGACCGCACCAGACGGCAGTGATTGCTTCCCCAATAGACCTGGATCGTTCTTTGATGTGGGCTTCTGTCCAGCCGTCAGTGTGGCCGTGGACTAATCTTCTGTTGAGCACTAAAAGGCTGAAAGCTTCGAGCAGTGTTCGTTTACCTTTGCCGGGCTCACCGCCCTCAGTGAGTCCCGTAGCTTCTTCGTCTGACCAGGGGCGATTGGACAGAGAACCGTTGAGCGACTTTGTCACAAGCGTGAGATTGCCAATAGTGTTCACGAATCGGTCACGACGAGCCGCCTCTTCAGGCGTAAGTTTTGGCGACGAATCCCAGTGGGCTCGCCAGCCTTGCGGCATGACGTGCTCGATCTCCAATCCTTTAGGAAGGCCAACTGCCTCATGCATACTGCTCTGGTCGCGAAGTTGTTGTTCCACAGCACCTAGGACTACACGCAAGCGCAACTGACGGATGTTACCGTACAGCTTTAACTCGGGAAGTGCCGTCAGCATCTCCTGATCGGACGGCCAGTAGCGGGTCTCGGCCGTCTGTTCGGAAAGGAATTCTCTGATTGCAGTGCCAGCTTCATGAGACTCAACGCCCACAAGCGACTTGAGAATGGCGACCATAAAGCGGTTGACATCCTTGGCGGTCTTCCTGAGGAGCGTTCGTCGGATAACCCAGCTCTCGATGGCATCAAGGGCAATCCGGAGCTGATCGCGAGGAACCGAGTGGTTCTCGGAGAGGAGCCAGAGCAAGACGGGAGTGGTGGCTGCAAGCTCCATCGCGCCTATGACACGAGAGCGAAATCGTCCTTCGGGTGTCCCAACGTCGAGTTGGCCGAGACTCCGGTAAGTGTCGGCGTCCTGTCGCAGCTCCCTTAGCAAGGCCTCCGCACCGTCGAGGGTAGCCAGTTCCGGCTCTGCGTAATCCGCGAAAACTCGGAACACTAACTCCGCTTTAACTTCTTCCTGCAAACGCATCGTCAGCCAATATTGTAGGAAGATGTCCACACGAGACCGGATATGGCGGCCTTGGGAGAGCTCCTCCCGCCACCATTCGGCATCGAAGTCCGACCAGTGCGTCCTGGACCACTTGTCCACGTCCGCACCAACTTGCTGGCCCTTTCGGAATACCCAGTTCTTGATGAGGTCCGCCTTCAGCAGTGGCGTGCCCCTGTCGTTCAGAGTTTCAAAGATCAACTGCGAGTCTTCATGCCCCGACAAGTCGATGGCGACGACGACCAGTCGATGTTCAAGTGTTGAGCAGAGTTCGTCGGCGCGGAGCACTTCGGTACCGGGCGGGACGACCCCATCGTCATCTGGTACTCCCGATAGCCACCGCTCTACCTCGCCGCGAAAAAAATCGTGGGCCTCAACAACACGGTGCTCCCCCACCCTCGGCTCTTCTGGATCCATGGCATGGGCGAATGCGGAACGATCCGCCTGGGATGGCCAGAGCTTGAATCGCTCGACGCGGCCCTTAAAGGTTGACGCCTTGTTCAGTATCAGTTCTTCAAGCTTCTCCGCTTCCTCCTCGTGTCCACGCTCGGAAACGACTTGATGCACGGCATCAAGTAACAGCTGTAGCGTCGTCATACGCTGTTGGCCGTCGATGACGTGGTGTCGCGTCACGTCGCCGGAGGATGCTTTTTTCGACTCATAAACCACCGCGCCTAGAAAGTGGTTTGGAATGGGAGGCTTGCCACCATCAGAAAGGTGGCTTTCAGCAACGCGGACTACATCGTTCCACAGCGGTGCCCACTGGTTCTCCTCGTCCCAAACATAAGGGCGTTGGAACGCGGGAATCTCATAATGTCGCCGGCCCTCGAAAAGATCACGCGGGCTCCTGGGATGAGATTCCATTATTTGCACCTTCCGAATTCAAGATTTTTTGTATTGCGCACCATGAGCAAATTTATATAGCTAGAACGTGGGCAGCATCTGCGTGCGTTCATTGAGCAAACTGCGAATGCTTCAACACCATCATCTACTTCGACGTTATCGCTGCGGGAACAGCGCCGTGTGGTGCCTAAACGCGGCGAACGTAATGCAAGTGCACCTCTTTAGTCAGGCGCACTAGGGCCTGGAGTTTCTCATCCTCCGTTGGTTTCCTGGGCATCTTTCCGAGTTCAGCAGCAAGCTTGTAGAAACCTGCGCCCTCATCGTTTGAGCCCCTGTGGGTGACGAGCGCCGAGGGTATAACACCGTGATCCGCGTTAGTCTTGACAGAGATTTCACCCAGCATCCGTCCAATTGCTGCCCGATCCGACTCCAGCCCATAATCGAAGGGCCTCAATCCCGTTTGCTCCGAGATTGCGCGGTTCAGAGAGCTGTAGTCCGTCATGCCAGCCTTCTCTGCCACAGTGATAAGAAAGCTCTCCGCTGTATCCCGCATCTCCTCCCATTCATCTTTAGCGCGTCCGTAAAGACTGTCTACGCTGTTCACCTTGTCCCCCCATATTCATCACATTCGTGATCGTAACCTGCCCGGCGCTACGATGCTTTTCCTGACGCACCGGGAGACACCTCCCACGTCAACATCTCCAGCCGCTGCTGCCGGCCAGCAACCTTGCACCCAAACGCAGATTCCTCAAGGGCTCCCCCTCTCAAGCGGCCGGAACCGGCAGCCTCGCTACTGGTTGATTCGTGCGTGCCCACAGCGTTAGCGCAATTGGCACAAACCTAGAACGTACTAAGAGCCCGCGTCACGGCGGCAGCACAGCCTTTCCTGTCCGCTCAACAGGTGTGTCAGGTTTGCTGCAGGAAGCGCTGACCAGCAGCTGGGACGCCATCAGCACGTAGTTGGCCTGTTCGCCGCCTTGATGCCCAGGATGTTCGGCAGCGTGGTCATGACTTGAAGAGGCGCCGCCCGGGGTCTCATCGCCCGTTGCAGGATGCTGACCCTGGCTCCCAGTAAGCTCCTCGTATGGAACTGAACAGAGCCCTTGAGCAGCACATTGCAGTGTTTGGCGAGAGCGGAAGCGGCAAAACAGTCATGCTCTCCTCGTTTTACGGGGCCACTCAGGAGCCCCAGTACCTGCAGAAAAGTCTGTTTCATGTCCTACCGGGCGATATTGGTCAAGGCAACAGACTTCACAGAAATTACTTGGGCATGAGAAATTCAGCCCGGTTGCCACCGTCCGACCGTTTCGCTGCTACGTCATATTCATTCTCACTCAAATTCAAGGATGGCTCTGATGGTAATGGGCTAAATGCCAGACCGTTCGACGCCCTGCGTTTGGTCTGGCATGACTACCCGGGAGAGTGGTTCGAGGAGGATGTTAGCGGGCCCGAGGAGGCACAGCGGCGAATCGACACGTTCAAAGCCTTGTTACGTTCGGATGTGGCCCTGCTGCTGGTGGACGGTCAGCGGTTACTCGACAATGCCGGAGAGGAGGAACGTTACTTGAAGTCCTTATTCGGCAACTTCCGAAATGGGCTGCTGACGCTGAAAGATGACCTGCTCGAAGATGGAAAACCTCTTGTCGACTTTCCACGGATCTGGATAATCGCGCTGTCAAAGTCAGATCTTTTGCCGAACCTTAACGTGTTCAAGTTTCGGGATCTTCTAATCGAGAAGGCTTCCGATGACATAGACGAGCTTCGCAAGGTGATAGCTGGGTTTGTGGAGGCCAGCAACGCGCTGTCCGTCGGTGAGGACTTTGTGCTGTTCTCCTCAGCGAAGTTCGACACCGACAAGATTGAAGTGGCCGAGCGCGTTGGCCTGGACCTTGTCCTCCCTTTGGCCGCCGTACTCCCGTTCGAGCGTCATGCCCGGTGGGCCGAAGCGATGCATCTCCCGGGGAAACTGGTAGAGAATCTACTTCGCGGCGCAGGCTCTCTTGCTGCCAGCCTCCTCGGCAGGGCCCGCATGTCCGGCCCACTAGGGCTGCTGCTTAACTTTGTCGGCCCAGACGTAGTGCAAGAAGCGGCCAATATGGCTGAAGACAAACTCAAAGACATCAATGCGCAGGCAATGGCCAAACGCGACTTTATAACGGCCACATTGACCGGCTTCAGGATGGACTTAGTTAAAGGCGAAGAGGCGGAGACCCTCCTCAGGAGCCGTAGATGAAGCTCATCTGGGCCACCCGTGGCCGGATGTGGGGTTTCCGATTTCTTCATGATGGGGGATTTCCGGATCCGCTCGTGGAATACGACAAAGCTTTCTCGGGCGTTGAGGGCGAGCCGGAAGTTTGTCGCCAAGTCGGCGAGATAGTGGCATTGCGTTTCCCAGATCCTTCTGGCAGGCACGACAGGGCCGGTCGAATCATCCAACATGATTTTGTTGTCTTCCCGCCCACGGCCATTGGTGTCGGCTCGGTCGGCGACGGGATCCGCGATGTTTGGCCCCTTGTGGCCGACAAATACGAAGAAGTGTGGAATCTGCCCAAGGCTCCCCCGGCCTGACAGCGAATGGCGCAACTACAAATTTCGCCGGCCAACACCTAAGTACATGCACGGGTGGCCAGCCGACATGAATAGCGAAGGGCGCGTCCGGCCATGCCGGACGCGCCCCTCGTCTGCCCTGAACCCTCGAAGTGGTTCAAACGCCGATCTAGTCGATGAGCACCGGCTGCTTCGCCTCATCCGAAGTCTCGACAACCAGCGCAACCTTCCCGCTCCGGTGGTGCAGCCAGTTTGCCACCGCCAACAGCGCCACAAGCGCGAAGGTGCTGAGGAGCTGGGGACGGGAGTCCTCGCCGATGAAGCCCACCGTGAAGATCGCCGCGAGGATGACCAGACCAAACACCGTGAGCCACGGGAAGCCGGGCATCCGCAGGGGAAGCTCGGTCCCCTCGCGGTCGGCGCGGAGGCGCAGCGCGAGCTGGGCCAGGAGTGCGGACGTCCACACCAGCAGGCAGGTGGAACCCACAATGTTGAGCAGGACGCCAAGCACCATCTCGGGGAAAGCCAGCTCCAGCACAACCGTGACAACGCCGAAGGCGACGCTGGCCAGGACCGCGACTACCGGGACCCGGGCCTTGGACACCGAAGCGAGCAGGCGGGGTGCCTCACCCCGCTCGGCGAGGGAGTACGCCATCCGCGAGGCGCCGTAGAGGTTGGCGTTGAGGGCGGAGAGCAGCGCTGCGACGGCCACCAGGGTGATGGCAGTGGCAGCACCGGGCATGCCGGCCGCATCCAAGACCGCCGCGAACGGGCTCTTCAGCCCCGCCGAACCTACGGGAACAACAGCCGCGATCACGAAGATGGCACCGATGTAGAACACCAGGATGCGCCACAGCACAGTCCGGACTGCCTTCTTCACGCTACGGGCCGGCTCCGCGGTCTCAGCTGCCGCCACGGAGACGATCTCGGTGCCGCCGAACGCAAACGCCACCACGAACAGTGCCGTGGCAATCCCGGCGAAACCACTCGGGGCAAAGCCGTCGCCCATGAAGTTGGACAGACCCGGCGACTGCACGCCCGGCAGCCAGCCGAAGAGCAGGGCAGCGCCCACAGCCAGGAACGCCACGATTGCCGCCACCTTCAGCAGCGCGAACCAGAACTCGAACTCGCCGAAGTTCTTCACGCTGGTGAGGTTCACGGCGGTGAGCACCACGATGAACACGAAAGCCATCAGCCACACCGGCAGGACCGGGAAGATGGTGGCCAGCAGGCCCGCCGCACCCAGCGCCTCGGCCGCGATCACGACGACCAGCTGAATCCACCACAGCCAGCCCACCGTGGCACCGGCCACCG
The DNA here is from genome assembly GCF_037911235.1 of Arthrobacter oryzae. GTDB lineage: Bacteria > Actinomycetota > Actinomycetes > Actinomycetales > Micrococcaceae > Arthrobacter > Arthrobacter oryzae_E. Next base: position 90,246 of record NZ_JBBLYW010000021.1, on the reverse strand, counting down.
GCCCGTAGGCCTTAGCGGTATAGACGGAGAAGGCCCCGCTGTCCGGATTGGCGGCGGCCATCTCGCCGAGCGCCCACATCACCAGGATGATGAGCGTGCCGGCCACAAGGTAGGAGATCAGCACGGCGGGGCCGGCAGCCTGGATGCCCGCGCCGGAGCCGATGAACAGGCCGGCGCCGATGGCGCTTCCCAGGCCCATCATGGTGAGCTGGCGGGGTTTAAGGGCCGCGCCGAGGGCGCGGGCAGACGTCTTTGTCTGTTGTTCCATGGGAATTCCTCTGGTTGTAGGCGGAACGGGTTGGTAAAAGGTCAGTCGATTGTCGAGGCTGCGTGCGCTTCCAAAAGCCGGAGCACGCGGTCGTTGGAGGCGGGATCGGCAACGGTGATCCGCACGCCGTCGCCCTGGTACGCGCGGACCATGACGCCGGCGGCGTCAAACGCGTCCACCAGCCTTGCCAGGAGGCGGTCATCCGCACGGATCCACAGGAAATTGCCCTGGCTCGGCTGCAGTTTCCAGCCCTGGGCTTCCAGCTGCGCGGCCATCCGGGCGCGCTCCTGCCTGACGGCGGCCACCCGCGCTTCCATCTCCTCCCCCGCGTCCAGCGACGCGATGGCCGCCTTCTGGGCCAGCGCGCTCACCGAGAAGGGAAGGGCGGTCCGGCGCAGTCCCTCGGCGATGTCCGGCGCCGCCACGGCGTATCCCACGCGCAGGCCGGCGAGCCCGTAGGCCTTGGAGAAGGTGCGCAGGACGCAGACGTTCGGGTACTCGCGGTAGAGCGCCAGGGAATCGGGGCCGCTGCCCGCTTCGGCGTATTCCACGTACGCCTCGTCGATCACCACGAGGATGTCCGAGCGGACGGATTGCAGGAAGGCCTCGATGCGGTCGTGGCTGATCGGCACGCCGGTCGGGTTGTTGGGGGTGCACAGCAGGATGACCTTCGCGCGGGCAGTGACGGCCGCGGCCATGGCCTCAAGGTCGTGGCCCTCAGCGTCGTCCAGCGGAACGCGGACCGGCCGGGCGCCTGCCAGCTCAACCAGGATGGGGTAGGCCTCGAAGGAGCGCCACGCGAAGATCACTTCATCGCCGGCGTCGCACAGTCCGGTGATGATCTGCTGGAGGACGCCCACGCTGCCGGGTCCCACCGCGACCTCCCCGGCGGTGACGCCCAGGTGACCGGCGAGCCGTTCACGGAGTTCGACGGCGGCACTGTCGGGGTAGCGGTTCATCGTACCGGCCGCTGCGGCCACCGCAGCGGCGGCAGCGGGCAGAGGCTCGTAGTGGCTTTCGTTGCTGGCGAGGGCTGCGATGTCCGCGCCGGCGCTGCGCCGTCCCGGGACATAGGGCGGAAGTCCGGCCACCGCGCCACGAAGGGTGGGGAGCGCGGTGTCCGGCCTTGTCAGGAGTTGATCAGGGGTCATGAGGACCGATCATGGTTGTGACCCCGCCCACAATGCAAGATACCCTCAACCCATTGGGACTTCTGCTCAACTTCAACAGTCTGTGGTGAAAATATGACCATCCCGAACCCCCGCGCCCTGGATTCCCTCGATGGCAGGATCATCCTGGCCCTCGACAAGGATCCCGAAGCCAGCGCCCTGGCACTCTCCCGGACGCTCGGCGTCGCGCGCAACACGGTCCATGCCCGGCTGGCCCGGCTCGAGCACAGCGGCGCCCTCCGCTCCTTCAGCCGCAGGCTGGACCCCGCCGCGCTGGGCTATGACCTCATGGCCTTCCTCTCGCTGTCCATCAGCCAGACGCGGACAGGTGCGGTGGAAGACGGACTCGCCGCTATTCCGGAGGTTATCGAGGTGCACGCCACCACCGGGGACGCGGACCTCATGGCCAAGGTGGTGGCCCGCAGCACGGCCGATCTCTACCGCATCACCAACGAGATCCTGGAAATCGAAGGGATCCAACGGACCAGCACGGCCATTTCCGTCCTGGAACTCATGCCGCCCCGATACGACGGCCTCCTGAGCCGGCTCTCCGAACAGGAATCCCGCCCTTCGCACTAAGCTGGGGTGATGCGCGCCACAAGTGAGCATATTTTCACTTCTGCCTGCCAGCGGCTGCCAAATATCCCAATCAAATCCGCCCCTCTTGCCAACCTGTGAACCAGCCCACATGATTCCTGCATGACTTCACTTACCGTCTCCGGCCGCGTGGCGCAGGTTCTCAGCAGCTACCTCAGCGACGTCTTCGGCGTCATGGGCAACGGAAATGTCTACTTCCTGGACGCCGCGGAAAAGCTGGGCCTCCGCTTCTCCGCCGTCCGCCATGAAGGCGCCGCCATCGCCGCGGCCGACGCCTACTACCGGACGTCAGGACGCCTCGCAGCGGGCACCACCACCTACGGCCCCGGCTACACCAATGCACTCACCGCCCTCGCCGAAGCGGTCCAGGCGCAGATCCCCGTGGTGCTGGTCACCGGCGACGCTCCGAGCAGCGGCGCCCGGCCCCAGGACGTGGACCAGGCAGCCATCGCCGCGGGCCTCGGAGCGGCCACCTTCACCGTCACCCGCGACGCCGCGGGCTCCATCACGCAGCAGGCGGTGGAGTACGCACTCACCAAGCGCACCGCCGTCGTGATTGCCATCCCCTACGACCTTGCTGCCCTCGAGGCCGGGGACGAAGAGCTTCCGGCGCCGCTGGCAGCGGCGGTGATTGACGACGTCGACGGCGGCCTTGGTCAGGTGGCCCGCCTGCTCGCCGAGGCGAAGCGGCCGCTGATCCTGGCCGGGCGCGGTGCGCACCTCGCCGGTGCTGGCCCGGAGCTCCGCGAGCTTGCCGACCGGCTGGGCGCGCTGACCGCCGGAACCGCCCTGGCGCTCAACCTCCTCCAGGGCGAGGGATACGTCGGCGTCGCGGGCGGGTTCGGCACGGACACCGCGGCCGGGCTTATGGGTGAGGCCGATGTGGTCCTCGTGGCCGGGGCAAGCCTGAGCCCCTTCACCCTGCGCTTCGGGCACCTGCTCGGCCCGGACAGCACCGTCATCCAGATCGACACCGCCCTGCAGCCGACGCACCCCCGGGTGGACACATTCGTCAGCGCGGACGTGAAGTCTGCTGCGGGACGCATCCTCCGGATGCTGGACGGCGAGGCTTCAGCAGAAGCGTGGCGGGCGGAAGCCCGCAAGCGTCTGGCGGAGGGACCGGGCCACGAGGCAGGCTCCGCGGAGACGCCCGACGGCCGGCTGGACCCGCGCGCCCTTGCCACAGCACTGGATGCTGTGCTGCCGGAGCGCCGCACGGTGGTCCAGGACGGCGGGCACTTCCTCGGCTGGGCTCCCATGTACTGGAACATCCCGCGGCCGCAGGACCTGGTCATGGTGGGCACGGCCTTCCAGACCATCGGGCTGGGCCTTGCCAGCGCCGTCGGGGCAGCCCGCGCAGTGGAGGACGGGCGCACCCTGGTGCTGGCCTCCGGCGACGGCGGTTTCCTGATGGGCCTGTCCGACCTCGAATCGCTGATCGGTGCGGCGAGCAGCGCTGTCGTCGTGATCTACAACGATGCCGCCTACGGAGCCGAAATCCACCAGTACGGCTCCCAGGGCCTGACCGAGAAGCCCATGCTGATCCCTGAGGTGGACTTCAGCGGCGTCGCCCGTGCGCTCGGTGCCGAGTCGGCGATCATCCGCTCGCTGGCGGACCTTTCCGCGCTCCAGGAGTGGATCGACGCCGGCGCCAGGGGAACCTTTGTGGCCGACTGCCGCATCACGTCGAGCGTCCGGGCACCGTGGATGAGCGAGTGGATGGCGGCCAAGCAGGAGGCGAAGGCAGCGGTGGCGGGGTAGCTGCCCGGCTGGCACGAAAAAGGAGGCCGACGACGACACCCAGTGTCGCCGTCGGCCCCCTTTATGCCCGCGCGGTGCTGTTTTCCCGCAGGGCGCTGGACGCTAGGCCGCCGTTGGAAACGTGACGTAGCTGCCCTCGACGGCACTGGCGGCAACAACGGGAGTGCCGCCTACTGTGACATAGCTGCCACGGGTGACGGGAGGCAGGTTTCGCGCGCCATCGACGGTGACGTAACTGCCCTCAACGCCGACGGGGACGCTGCCGGCCGGGAGAGTCACGTAGCTGCCGCCGCGCACTGCGTTGTCAGCGACAGGCGTCCCAGTAGCCGCCTTGACGGTGGTTTCGGTGGTGGATGAGGAGGTTGCGGGGCGTTCGGTCAGCAAAGTCATGGGTTCTCCGTGGGGTTTCGGGGTGAGGGCCATACAGGTTCTAGTGCCGCTCAAGCAGGAGGGCGGTTGCGTTGTGTCGCTTGCCCCGCTGGCCCGGGTGTCTTCACCGGTGCGGTACTCAAGGGCTACGGCGGCCTGTACCTAACTTTACAGGCTTATCGTGAGTTACTCAGAATAAGGTGGGAAGGCTCACGTTTACGCAAGGCTCCTACGACATTGCCTGCTGCAGCGGGACCCTGCAGACGACGCCGTTGGTTCACCGTTACGGGCGGCTGAAACACGACGTCGTTCATTCGCGTTCAGGGCCTGCCGGCCCGGACCTGCATGTCCACCCACACCAGGCGGTGGTCGCTGCTGGGGAACGGATAGACGCCGGTCAACCGCGAGAGGGGTTCAGCCTGGGTGGGCCAGAACACGCCGGAATCGAGCACCCGGATCTCTCGTGAAGGCAACACGTAGTCAGCCCGCAGGTTCCCCGGCGCGGCGTCGGCGAAGTCTGCAGTGTCGTAGCGGGGGTCGCCTCCATGGGTGGCGTTGGCTCCGCCCTGCAGGGCCGCCGCCTCCACGGCACCATCGGAGGCCGGCAACGGGTCCACGATCTGCTTCGAATCAAGGAGCTGGTTGATCGCGGCATCCACGGAGTCGCCGTCGAGCGGGTCGGCGTTCTGGTCGCCCACGACGACGAACGGTTCGCTGGGCAGGAGCCCGCGCTCCTTACCTTCATCGTCCACGATGTACGCCGACTTGCCCGGGGTGACGTAGTCAGCCCAGAACCGGATCTCATCGTGGTTGCGGCGGCCGTTCCGGTCCTCAGGACCGTCAAAGGTTGGCGGTGTGGGGTGCGAGGCGAGCACGTGCACCGTTTCGCGGCCCACCTTCACCGGTACATCCCAGTGCGACTTGCTTGACAGGCGCACCACCTCGAGCTCCTCCGGGGAAAACCAGTCCGCCGGTTCGGGCGTCGCCGGGTTGTCCGGCAACAGCGCCCCTGGCATGTCTGTCCACAGGAAGTTCTGGAACGTCCTCACGTTCTCCGTGTCGATGGGGTACTTCGACAGGATGGCCATGCCGTATTGACCCTCGAATGCACCGAACCCGAAGGCGTCGTCTCCGCCTGCGACCTGGCCGTTGTTGTTGAGATCGAACCCGCTGGCGATCCCCGTGTTCGACGGCGCTACGTAGGCGTAGGGGTAGTCGACCGGATCAGCCCCGCCCTGCCCGATCGCCAGGTAATTGTCACGGAACAGATCAGCGGCACGCATGTTGGGCACGTAGTCGAACTCGTTCAGCAGGACGACGTCCGGGGTCGCACGCTGGATGACCTCGGCAACGGTGCGGGCCTGCTGGTCGTCCGGAGTGCTCAGATCGGCCTCAAGTTCGCCGGCGGTGGCCCGGTTGAGCGACAGGTTGTAGGTGGCCACCCGCAGGTCCACCGCGTGGTCCTTAGTGGGCTCGACTTTCGGCTCGGCGGCGGCCGGACCCCCGCCGAATCCAACGGCGATGCTGCCGAGAACAGCAGCGGTGACGGCAGCGGTGAATGGGCGTCTGGTGGACATGGGACTCCTTGGCAGCGAAAAAGTGGCGGAAGAACGAAATTGCGTTCAACCTAAGCCTCCAAAATGACCACCAGGCGTACCGCAGGCGAACGGAGATGGCACGGAGCTAAAGCTCCGGGAGCCCTTGCCGCTCCCAAATGAGTAGATCGCCACCGACGCCATAGGAAACCCACAGGTCCGCGGCCTAACATGGCCCACATGAAATCTGCCCGGGACGCCCGCTCTGCCGCCGTCGTCATTAACGCCGGATCACGCCGAGGGGCGGCACATGAACTTGCCGTGGACACGATGCGAAATGCAGGCGTGCCCATCTCCGCGGTGCATCCCGTGCTGTCCGGGGCAGACCTGGCTGCGACGCTTGACCTGGTGCTTGCGGACGGGCACGACCTGGTGGTTGTCGGCGGCGGCGACGGGACAGTGTCCTACGCCGCCGGCCGGGTTGCCGGCACCAACGTTGTGCTCGGTGTTCTTCCGCTGGGCACCGCCAACGACTTCGCCCGCACGCTGGAGATACCGAACAATCTGGCCGAGGCGTGCGCCACCATCGCCGAAGGCAAGGTGGTGGACATCGACCTCGGCCGGGCCAACGGTGAACCCTTCCTCAACGTCGCGTCCGTGGGCCTGTCCGTGGCTGTCACCGAGGCGCTCAGTCCCCGCCTGAAGCGGTACATCGGGCCATTGGCGTACAGCATCGCCACGCTAACGGCTTATGCCCGGCACAAGCCGTTCCGGGCCCGCCTCGAGTTCCCGGAAGGGGACCACGAGCCGCTGGAGCTCGACAACCTGCTGCAGGTAGCCGTCGGCAACGGCCGGCACTACGGCGGCGGCAACACGGTCTCCCCCACGGCAGGGATCGACGACCACACCCTGGACATCTACGCCATCCTGGCGGGGCCGCTTCGGGAGCACGTGAGCATCGCACGGCTGCTCAAGGACGGCAGCTTCATCGAACACGACAAGGTGTACCACCTGACCAGCCGGAGTGTCCGGCTGGTCACCGAACGGCCGCTGCCGGTGAACCTCGACGGCGAAATCACGACCACCACGCCCACCGACTTCACCGTCCAGCGCAACGCAGTCCACGTCGTCGTACCCCAAAGCAGCACCAGCGCGTTGTTCGACGGACCGGGCGCCGCGAACTGGCCGCCGTCGTGATTCCCGACGGCGGAAGGCTGTGACTATCGGGGAACAAGCCGCCACAGGGACGTGACCTCGGCCGTGCGCGCTTCGAACAGAGGATCGTCCCGGTCCGACGCCTTCGGATGCGTCGGCTTGGTGTCGAGCCGTTCCATCACCTTCAGCCCGGCCGCCTCGATGGCGGCCAGCAGATCCTCACGCGACCGCAGGCCAAGGTGCTCGGCCAGGTCGGAGAGGACCAGCCAGCCCTCCCCGCCCGGCTCCAGATGGTCGGCGAGGCCGTTCAGGAAGCGGAACAGCATTCTGCTTCCGGGGTCGTAGACTGCGCTGTCCAGGCTGGAATGCGGAGTGGCCGGAATCCAGGGCGGGTTGCACACGATCAGCGGCGCCCGTCCGGGCGGGAACATGTCGGTCAGGACGGCCTCAGCACGGTCCTGGACGCCGAGGTTCCGGAAATTCTCACCGGCGCAGGCGATGGCACGCGGTTCATTGTCAGTCGCCACTACGCGGTGGACGCCACGGCGCGCGAGGACGGCAGCGAGCACCCCGGTGCCGGTTCCGACGTCGAACGCCAGCGTGTCAGAGGGCAGCGCAGCGGCGGCCACGAGGTCCACATACTCACTCCGGGTGGGGAAGAACGTGCCATACTGCGGGTGGATGCGGCCCTGCAGGGCATCGACGTAGACGCCATTACGCCGCCACTCGTGGGCGCCAATGGCCCCGACAAGCTCATGCAGGGACACAACGGAGGATTCGCCGATATCACCGTACGCTTCAGCAGCGGCCTGCCGGATGTCCGGTGCGCGGCGCAGCGGCACCACCGGGCCCGGATCCAGAGGTATCAGCAGCAGGCCGAGAACGCGTGCACGGTGCGAGCGGGACTGGCGGTGCCGATAGAACTTATCGGCCGGAGTTCCTGCGATCGTCTTTCCGGCACCTATCCGCCGGTCCAGGGCGTTGAGGATCTGCCGTGCGTTGTGGAAGTCACCGTGCCAGAGCATCGCGATCCCTTGTGACGCCATCCGGTTCGCCTCATCGGCCGTGAGGGAGTCGTCGACCACTTCGACGCGCGTCGGCGCCGGTCTGCCGTTCGCCGAACGCCACCGCGCGGTGATGCTCTTACCAGCCTCAACCCAGGTCACGACGGCGGGATCATCCACCGCGACTCCGCGTGAGGGCTTGAAGACAGGCGTCGGGATTCCCACGGGAGCTGGCGTGTCGGTAGTGATAAAGGTCCATTCCAAGCGTCAGAGGAGCCGATCGGCGACTGACGACTGCGGCGGTGATCCACGACGTGGAAGGCGACGGCCCAGGATTCCGGACCGTCATCCGGCCGCGAACCGAGCGTGATTGATGGCCGCTGTAGCCATTCAACCTGCATTGTCAGGATACAGGTGTGCCGTGGCGGCTCCACCGCGGCCCGACCAAACCAGGACGGCTCCCAGGACCCCGGCTGATCCCTCGAGGTGTACTTCAGCGGCATCGCCCGTGCGCTCGGTGCCGAGTCGGCGATCATCCGGTCACTGGCGGATCTTCGGTCACCTGTGCGATGTTGTCGAAGTTCGACTGGCGCTGCAACCCGATCGCGTCAGGGACCTACCGAATCGCCCAGTAAACACGGGTCTTATCGTTGAATGACATGGACTGCTCAACGAAGATTTTGCCGCCTTCAATGGCGGCTGTCGGCACGTCCATGCAGAGCTGGTAGGAGGCGCTGCCGCCGTTCTCCAGCGTAGGGACATCCATAACCCCTTGGTCAACGGAAGCATCGCAATCGGATGCGTCGTATTGCCTGGCGTCTGTGCCGACGAAGGTTTCGGACAAATCTATCCAGGGAGTGCCTTCTTGGGTTCCGACGTAAGTGACGGTCAACCCTACGAGAACGTATTGCCCCGTTGGTGCGTCATTGAACCGATTAGCAGCCAGCACATCCGCATTGGCGTCCAACTTCACCGAAGTAACGGCGACCTGGTATTCCTTTCCTACAGTCGCAACCGTGCCGACAGCGAGCGGTTGGCTGACCGAGCCTGCGGCTGTGCTGGGAGTCGGGGCCGTTGCAGGGCCTGAGCCGGACGATGACGTCTCCACAGCCTTAGATACGTTCTCGTCGGATCCGGTGGCCGCATCCGAGACACCATCCAGCATCGAGCTGTAGAGCGCTTGGGTAGAAAGTACCCCGACAAGCGAAAAAACGCCGACAATCAGCGATGCTATAGCCATTCCCCGCATCGTCGAGCGCCCCCGAACTGTAATTACCAGAGCGATGACGGCGAGGACTACGGCGATGAAGCCTAGGAAGAACACCGCGTTATTCACGATAGGGACCCAGCAGAGAAGCAGAGCGACTCCAGCAAGAATTAGGGCGGTAATCGTGACAGCCTTTCCACGCTGCTCTGGGTGCGGGTCCTCCGGTGGCTGATCGACCCAAAATTGATGATTCGGAGGCGCGGGGCCCCAGCTGGGGTCGGGCTGCCAGTCGGGAGGCGGCTGCCATCCGGTCGGCGGAGCGGGCCAGTTACTCGGAGGGTTATAGCGCTGCATGTTTGTCCCCTATCAACCAATGCCGGTCACCGCTCCATCGCGGACGAGCCTTTTAAGTAGGAGCATATAGCTCAAGTTGGCATTTTTAGCTCAAGAATTCCCTTGGTTTTACTCAAGGTCTGCAGATTGTCCGTGCGCCCGGTTATGCTTCGGCTGTATCAGGATTCAATTCCAATAAAGAGAGAGAGTTGTCTTTCAGTTTTTCCTTCGACTATCAGAAAACTCAACGTTGAGCTTCCTACCGAGAAAACTGCAGTCTTGAGCTCACACCCGTCTCCGAGTATTGGAATAATTTCCGGCTACGCAGATTCACGTTCATTCACTGAGGCACACAAGGGGGACACCATGTCCGGTCAGCACCAAAACCCGACTTTCACGGATCAGTCAGGGACACAACAGGCGTATCAACCAACGGGTTACGCTCCACTACCACAACCGAAGCAGGGCAATGGGCTGGGTGTAGCAGCCTTGGTCGTCGGCATTGTTGCCGCAGTCCTGAGCATCATTCCTCTGATCGGCATGGCTGCTTTTTTTCTGGGACCAGTCGCGATCCTGCTCGGCGTCATTGCTTTCTTTCTGAAGAACAGGAAGAAAGGAATGGCAATTGCGGGCGCCATTCTTGGCATCATTAGCCTCATCATTGCCGGAGTCATGACAGCAGCAATAGGAGCCGGTGTGCAGGCGGTCGATGCTGAACTAAATGCAGAACACACAGTTGAATATGTCGTCACAACCTCGGGCCCTGCAAGTATCACCTACTGGACTCCCGGCGGTTCATCATCCGAAAAAATCACAGCTGACTGGACAAAATCGGTAACGTCCAAGGAATTCAATATTGCCAGTTTGAGCGTTTCGGGCGATTTCAGCGACCCGAACGCTTCTGTTAGCTGCGACATCCTTATTGACGGAAAGAGCGCGGGCAAGAACACAGGCTCTGGAGCGGGCGCGCACGCAAACTGCTCCGGCAGTACCTGGAGTAAGTAATACCCTGAGCACTGATGGCGGGGTGTGCAAGCTGATGCGCTTGGCCACCCCGCCATTCTGCTGTCCGTGCGCGTAGATGCTCCCATTGCAGACGCTTAGGCCCTAAAGTCATCAATGACTGCGTGGCGAGCGCCCGCAGCAGCCCTAATCTCCGGCGCAGCGCCGACGGTCTACCTCGACGTCGTGCGCGCGTGGTCGGTTCCCCGCTAAATCGGGCGCTGGCGGTGAGGCACGGTCCGGCGTATAGGTGACCCGTGCAGAGGAACAGCACCGAGGCCCTACGTTATCCCTAAGAAATTCTTGCAACTTTCCAGAATGCGGAGATGCGTCAATCTACTCGAAAATCCCGCGCTTTCCAGTAGCGAATCGCGTGCCAGCCTGTATCTGGCCCTTGGTCCAACCACCCACCTAAGGCGGCTGCTGCCTCGACCTGCGAATCACCCTTGGCCCGATAGACGGGGACGCGCATCAGTGACGCCGTCCTCTGCAGGGAATTCTGTGTCGACGGAATTCCCTGCAGAGATCTGCCGCTTGACCTGCTCAAGCTCATCTTTGAGCAGGTCAACGGTGGCACGGTATTCTTCGAAGTCAGCCGCCCGGCGCCTGGCCATGGCAAAACTGATGACGGCGGCGAGAACGGCAAGCGGGAACGAGAGCAGCAGGGCCCAGCCGGACACGGCAAGGAAGTCCAGCGCTACGGGAAGTGCCTGCTTGAATGCCAGGAAATCGTTCACCCCACCCACCACTCCCTGCAGAGCGGAGTCCAGGGGGCCAAGGTACTGCCCCACGATAGGCGTCTCGGAAAACGACGGAGCGCTCAACGGCGGTTCTCCCCCCGCCGACCAGCGCGAATCACGGAAAGTGTTCAGGACGTAGATCCCTGCACCCGCGTTGAGGGCCGCGAAGAGCAGAACGGCTCCAAGCGCAGTCCAATGGAGCCTGCGCCAACGCCAAAGGCCGGCCACGAGTGCGAAGACTATGGCCGCAGCCCAGGAAAAGTTGCGGAGTTCGTCGCGGCTCAGGCCGCTCAGCAGATCCAAAGTATTCCCCACCCTTTGCAGTTGATGCTTGTTCCGGTCCCAAGCAATGCCTGTTCAGGTCCCAAGGGAGCCTATCCCAGTCATCCCGAGCATGCCGCGGTAGTTACGGGCGCAGGGCAAGGCCGTTCGGCCCTATCAACCTGCGGCAACCGCCCCAAAGCTTAAAACAGATAGGCGCTGGGGCGGACGCCCGCGGGCCCCGCACCGAGCCTTGCCAGACCGCGGGCTCTGAGGACATCCGGACATGTCAATCGACAAGCCCCGGCTCCCGCTGCGCAGGCGGGCCGCGACGCAGGAAAGCCAGCGCCGTGACGTGACTCGCAAGGCCCTTCTCGCCGCAGGACCGCTGTCTTCGCTGCTGTACGTGGTTGCCACCGACGTGGTGGCAGCATCCCAATGGGACGGGTACCGCCGTTCCGAACAGATGGTGAGCGAACTCTTCGCCGTCGGCTCCCCCGGCCGGGACGTCCTGGTGCCCTTCACCTGGCTCTACACGGTGCTGTTTACAGCGTTCGGCGTAGGGGTCTGGAACTCCGTGCGCGGCAACCGCGCCCTGCGCATCGCCGGCGGCCTGCTCACCGGCTACGGGCTGTGGAACATCATGGGCGCCCTCTACCCGCTGACACTGGGGGACGATGCTTCCATTCCCATGCATATCCTCGCCACCAACATCCAGCTCGCCCTCATGGTCGCGGCCATGTGTTCTGTGGCCGCAGGGTTCCACGGCCGGATGCGCGCGTATTCGATCGTCTCGCTCGCGACTTCTGCGGTGATGGGCATGGTGGCGTTCATGGCGGCCCCGGGACCGAACCTCGTGCTGGGCATCGGCGAAAGAATCAGCATTGGTGCGTTCCTGCTCTGGGTCGCGGTCCTGGCCGTCGCGCTGTGGAAGCGGCCCGCGGCCGACAGAACGCCACAGTTTTAGGTGCCGATCCTGACTTCAGCTCCTCCGGAGGCTCCTTTCCGAGACCGGACCTAAGTCCCTGACCTGACCGCCAGCGACAGGCGTACGCTGGCCGCATGAAGCGTGTCGTCGTCGACCATTTCGGCGGTCCAGAGGTCCTGAAAGTGGTGGAGGCCGACGATCCCCGGCCGGGTCCGGGCGAGGTCCGGGTCAGGGTTCTGGCATCTGGCGTGTCATTCACCGACTCCCTACTGCGCGCCGGCACATATTTCGGCGTGCCGAAGCCGCCGTTCACTCCCGGCTACGAGCTGGTCGGCGTCGTCGACCAGTTGGGCCAGGGCTGCACCAGGCTGCGAGAGGGCCAACGCATCGGCGCACTGACAGTATGGGGCGCGAACGCGGAGCTCGTCTGCGTTCCCGAGAAGTACGCGGTGGAGGTGCCCGAGGACCTCGACGCGGCTGAGGTTGTGAGCCTCGTATTCCCTTACATGACCGCCTACCAGCTGATACACCGCGTGGCGATCGCCAAGAGCGGGGAAACTTTGCTTGTGCACGGCGCAGCTGGCAGGGTAGGCACTGCGGTCCTCGAGCTCGGAACGCTGGCCGGTCTTCGCCTCTACGGCACCGCTTCAGCCAGCGACCGCGCCGCTGTGGAGCGGCTCGGCGCAGTCGCGATCGACTACCAGAACGAGGATTTCGTCACGCGTGTGCGCGAATTGACCGGCGAAGGCGTCGATGTTGCCCTTGACGGGCTCGGCGGCGCACTGTCGCTGCGCTCCTTCCGCGCGCTGCGGCCCGGGGGAAGGCTCGTCGTGTTCGGCCACTACTCCACCCTCGTTCACGGGCGGAAGAGCTGGCGGGGGTGGGTCGAGTGGTGGGCGGCCACCGTCGGCGTCGCGCTCTGGGGGCTGCTCTCACCCCGCCGGCGGGTGCTCTCCTACCGGGTCCAGAAGCTGCGCATTCGCCACCAGGACTGGTTCCGGGAGGACTTCCGCGTCCTGCTCGAAATGCTCCGCCGCGGCGAGATCCACCCGGTCGTGGCTGAGCGTCTGCCGCTGTCCGATGCCCGTCGCGCTCACGAAATGCTCGAGTCCTCGGCTGCCACGGGAAAAATCGTGCTCGTGCCGTAAGCGCACCTGACACCTCCACCTGACACCTTCATGGAGTAGCCAACGATGCTCGAAACTGCATTTACCACCAGGACCGACGGACGCCGCGACCTGCTCACCGTACTCCTGGGCCTGTGGCTGGTGCTGGCCGTCTTCCTGGACGGCTGGGCGCACCTGAACCTTCCCAGCCTGGAGACGTTCTTCACCCCGTGGCACGCCGCCCTCTACTCCGGCATGCTGGCGACGGCGGCGTGGACCGCCGTCGTGATCTGGCGGAACCGGACACCGGGGCAGCCGCTGGTGCAGGCCATCCCGGCCGGCTACCGGGGAACCCTGGTGGGGCTCATCCTCTTTGCCATTGCCGGCGGCCTGGACCTGCTGTGGCACGAGCTCCTGGGCATCGAGGTCTCGCTGGATGCCCTGGTCAGCCCCACCCACCTGCTGCTGGGCTTCAGCCTCTTCCTCATCCTCGGCACGGCGGTCCGGAGCGCCCGGGCCAGTCATTCAGCCGGCCCCGACGATCACCCGGCCCTGACACCGGCGGCGCTGTTCGCCGTCGTACTCATGACCGGGCTGGGGGCGTTCTTCCTCATTTATGTCTCCGCCTTCGTCCGGCCGGGGCCAACGGCCCTCTTTGTTCCAACGCCGTTCGGCAGCCCCGGGCGCGTCCAATCGGAGATGCCGGTGGTCATCACCCTGGCCAGCTACCTGCTGACCACCGCGCTGATCATGGCCCCCTTGCTCTTCACGCTCTCCGCGGCGAAGCGTCCGGCCCGCGGGGTTGTCACCCTGCTGGTGGCCGCTGCAGCATGGCTGCCCGTCGCCATGCTGGGCTTCCGCACGTATTCAGTTGCGGGAGCCGCGGGCGCCACCATTGCCGCCGTCGTGGCCGACCTGCTGCTGGCCCGGATTCCGGAAATCTGGCTGGGCAGGCGGCTGCCCGCGGTCATGGGAGGAATCGCGGCTGTCCTGTGGACGGGACAGCTCGTTGCGTTCGCGGTGACAGACGCGATCCGCTGGCCCGTCTCGCTCTGGCTGGGCGCAGTGGTTCTCAGCGCCGCAGTGGCCGCGGGCCTCGCCCTCCTCGCCTCCTGGGGTCCGGCGGGTTCGGCAACCTAAGCCGGCGTGCGCACCGCCACCGACGACCGTTCGACGGCGGGGCACATCATCTTCACCGCGGCGTCGCCGGGGGCTTCGTCCAGGCCCAGCAGGATGCGGACTCCTGCCGCCCCGAGCTCGTAGTGGGGCAGGGACACTGTGGACAGCGGAGGCCGAAGGTGGGCGGCGATAACTTCCTGGTTGTCAAAGCCCACAACAGCCATGTCATCCGGAAGGGACAACCCGTTTTCCCGCAGGCCGTCGTAAAGTCCCATCGCCATCCGGTCGTTGTAGCAGAACACAGCGGTGACGTGGCGCTTGAGCAACTCTTCGGTAGCGCCGTATCCGCCTTCCTGATCCGGGTAGGCTTCCAGCACCAGCTCCGGGTCGAACGGAATTCCGGCAGCCTCCAGCGCATCCTTGTAACCCTGGAGCCGTCCATCCCTGGCGGGCGCGGGGGTGGTGGCGTTGATGAAGGCGATGCGCCGATGGCCGCCGCGGAGCAGGATTTCCGTCGCTGACCGCCCTCCCTGCTCTTCGTCGGGTACCACAGCACGGGCCGCGCCGGGCTCCGGAGAGAAGCAGTTGACCAGGACGAAGTCCGCCTCCCGCAGCGTTTCGGGGACGACAGTGGGACGGTGGAACCATGTCGAGTACAGGATGCCGCGCACCTTGTACTCCAGCATCATGGCGATCGCGTCCTTTTCCAGGTCGCGGTTTCTCTCGGTGTTGGCGATCAGCAGTGCGTAGCCGTGTTTCCAGGCTTCGTCCTGCGCTCCGTGGATGATCTGACCCGCGAACGGGGTGGTGGCTACGCCGTCTGCGACGAGGCCGATGAACTTTGAGGTGCCGCTGACCAGCGTCTTGGCCATGGCGTTGGGGCGGTACCCGAGCTGCCGGATCGCATCCTTGACGCGCTGGCGCGTCTGCTCCGCAATGCGGGCGTTCTTCTTCTTGTTGATCACCAGCGACACCGTGGCAGTGGACACACCGGCTGCTTCAGCCACTTCGCGGAGAGTCACCGGCTGGGCACGGCTTTTCCTCACAGGAACGTCGGGGGTGGCCGCGCTGCCTGAATTTTTCTCCTGCGAAATCATCTGTCCTCCATCAGGAGTATATCCATCCGCCCTGGCCGTCATCCCTTCGTCGCCCCGCTTTCCAAGCCCTGGATCATGGCCTTGTTCAGGACCAGGAAGACCAGGAGCAGGGGCGTGATGGTGACGCACACAGCAGCGAAGGTGGCAGTCCAATCCACCTTGCCCATGGCGCCGATGTAGTTCTGCAGGCCCAAGGGGATTGTTTTCAGATCCTCGGAGAGCACGAACGTGTTGGCGAAGATGAAGTCGTTCCAGATGAAGATGCTGTTGACCAGCACCACGGTGACCACCGTGTTCAGCGACAGCGGCAGCGTAATCAGTCCGAAGATCCGGTACGGGCCGGCGCCGTCCAGGGAGGCGGCTTCGTAGGTTTCCCGGGGGATGTATTCGAAGAACGAGGAGAACAGGTAGATGGACATGGGCAGTGCGAAGCCGGCCAGCGGGATGATCATCGACTGGTAGGTGTCCAGCAGGTTCACCGTTGAGTAATCGATGAACAGCGGGACCAGGGCGATCTGGACGGGAACGATGATTCCGATCAGGAAGAGCCCTCGGACAAACCTGCTCAGGCGGAAACCCAGGACCTGGATGGCGTAGGCGGCCATCATGCCAAACAGGACGATCAGCACGTTGGCACCCATGGTGACGACGAAGCTGTTCAGGATATACCTGCCGAGATCGCCCGTTTCGAACGCCCGCGCGTAGTTCTCCCACGTCAGCGAGCTCGGCAGTGCGAACGGGTCACCGGTGGCAAAGTCCTGCTCGGTGCGCAGGCTGGTCAGGAACAGCCAGGCGAGCGGGTAGACCTGGACGATCACGATCAGCATGATCAGCACCCGCGACAAGGTCCGCTGAAGGCTGGGCTTCCGGCGTCGCCTTGTGATGGCGGGCTTTGGGGGCACGACGGCGGTGGGTGGAGTGACCGGGGCTGTTTGGGTGATCATGAGTCTGCCTTCCGCTTGAGCATGAACAGGATGAGGCCGACGGCGACGAGGCACTCGATCACAATGAACACGGAGATGGTGCTGGCGTACCCGAAGTCCGTACTGGTGAATGCTGTTTTATACATGTACGTGGTGAGCAGTTCCGAGGATTGGCCGGGGCCGCCGTTGGTCATGAGGTAGGGGATGTCGAAGCCGCGCAGGCCGTAGGTGGTGGCCATGATGGTGGTGGTGATCCACACCGGCCGGATGTACGGGAAGCGGATCTTCGTGAAGAGCGTCCACTTCGAGGCGCCGTCCAGAACGGCAGCTTCTTCCAGCTCCTTGGGCACGGCTATCAGCGCGGCGTAAATGATGAGCATGTACAGACCGGTGAATCGCCAGCCCTCGGGAGCGGAGACCGCAGCAAGTACCGTGTTGACGTCGGACAGCCAGGCGCGTTCCAAGCTGCCGAGCCCGATCCAGTGCAGCAGCTGGTTGAGCAGCCCGACCGGGTCGATGGAGTAGATGCGCACGAAGAGGAACGCGATCGCCACCGTGGAGATCACGGCCGGCAGCAGGTAGAGGGTCTTGATGAGCTCCCGTCCCCGGCGGAGGGACGTGAGCAGGCTGGCCACCACCAGGGCGCCGCCGAGCTGCAGGACCAGGCAGATGGCCAGGTACAGGAGCGCGTTGAAGAACGAGCGCCAGAAGATGTCATCGGCGGTGAGCATCCGGACGTAGTTGTCCAGCCCGACGAACTCCATGTCGCTGATGCCGTTCCAGGAAAAGAAGCTGAGGAACAACGATTGAAGAATCGGGAAGAGTACGGCTGCGCAGTAGAGCAGCAAGGGTGGAAGCAGGAAAACCAGGACTGAGGTCCTCGACCTGTTGGGAAGCATGGCTGGGCCTTTCGGGCGGGGGACCTTTCGATCCCCCGCCGCTGCGGTTTACTTGAAGAACTTGGGGGCGTTCTGCTTGATGGTGTTGTCCATGGTGCTGGTGAATTGCTCAGGCGTGATGTTGCCCTGCACCAGGAGCACGAGTTCCTGCTGAAGCCTGCCGTTGGTGGTGGGGTCCAGCTGGGTGTCCCACGGCATGGCCTGCTTTGCCCCGAGGGTGTCCGCCGTTTGCAGGGCCTTCTTGTACAGCGGGGTGGCGTTGGCCGGGACCGTGGTCTCCACGTTGGTGGTGGGTGAGAGGGCACCGGTGGCCGCGTACTCGGCAGGGTACTTCTCCAGGGCAAACTTCAGGAAGTCACTCACCAACGGATCGTAGGTCTTGGAGTTGACTGCCATTCCGATGCCCGACGGCGAGACGAACTCGTTGGCCGACGTCACCGAACCAGCTGTCATTGGCAGGGTGAAGAAATCGATGTCGTCCCGGACCTCGGAATTCAGTTTGTCCGTGGCCAGGCTGGGCAGCTCCCACGTGCCGATGTTGTACATCGCCGCCTGGCCGGACGTGAACTGGTTCTGCGCGTCGGAGTAGCCCTGGGCGGAGAAGCCGTCCTGGAAGCACTTGGCCTTGCCGAGCTCGGCCATCCATTCAACGGTCTTCTGCCCTGCAGGATCGGCGAACGTGGCCTCGCCCTTCTTCAGCTTCTGGACGAACTCCGGGCCGGCTTCCCGGAACGGCTGATAGGCCACATAGCGTTCCAGGGGCCACTGGTCCTGGCCGTCGATGGCGATCGGGGTGATCCCCGCACTGCGCAGCGCCGTGCACATCGCCGGGATGTCATCGAGGGACTTCGGCACCGTGACGCCGGCCTTTTCCAGCAGTGCCTTGTTGTACCAGAAATATTCCAGCTCGAACTGGAACGGGATCATGTACAACGAGCCGTCGTCAAAGCGCTGGTAGTCCAGCGCCCCGGGCCGGTAGTCATCGTAGATGTCCAGAGACTTCAGGAGCTTCCCGGCGTCGACCATTTTGCCCTGCTTTGCCAGCTGCTGGGCGAAGGGCGTGGCGTCCGTGTCGAAGAGCTCAGGGAGCTTGTTGGCCGCCGCCAGGGTCTCCAGCTTCTGGATGTAGGAGGGGCGGTCCGGGGTGGTGATGAGGTTCAGTTCGAAGCCCGGGTGGTCCTTGGCATAGTCGTCAGCGAGCTTCTTCATGATGTTGATGACTGCACCGTCGGCCGGACGGGATAGCAGCCACGAAATTTCACGGGGTTTGATCTCCCCGGTGGGGCTGACGTTGGCCGGGTCGCTGGAAGCTCCTACGCCACCGCAGGCCGACAAAGCCAGGGCTGCGGCGGCTGCGACGGCGGCAGCACGGAATAGTTTTTTCATTGCGGCAATCTCCCTTGATTGGAACAGAGGTTGGGGTGGGGACGTTCAGTTTTCGGTGCGCGTGCGTATCTCAAGTTCGGTGACGGTGGCGGATCCTTCACCGCTAAAAAGGCCGATCCGTCCCGCGGTCAGGTCGTAGATCCGGGTGCTGAGCGCCACCTGCCGGTCGACGACGGCGACGCACAGGTCGCCGTCGACGATCACTTCCAAAGTGTGTGGGCCGGGGGCGAGCTCGCAGGGGCGCTCCAGTTCGACGTCGTATGGGACGTCCCCGGACACGTGCCATTGGGCATCTCCGGTGATAGCCCGTGGCCAGCGGTCGAAGACGAGCCGGCCACGCTTCGGTTCCAGGCGCAGGATGTACGAGTGGTCCCCGTCCTGGCTGGAACGCAGCAGCAGCCCGCATTCGGTGGTGTCAGGGGCGATGTCCAGCACAGCCTTGGCGTAGAACTGGCTGGGCAGTTCCTCGTCGGATACGACGACGGTGTATCCGTCCGGCGCGTCCAGTCGCGTGGGCAGCCCGCTTGTCAGTGAAACGGCGACGTCGTCCCAGAAGCTGTCCACGAGTTCGTCCGCGAAGCCGAACGCGAGCGTCCCGTCCGGGTTCTGGCGGGCCTCCAGTACGGACATGGTGCCGGCCCACTGCCAGGGGCCGTGGTCGGTGTTGCCTTCCTTGCTGGCGATCCATCCGAAGAAGAAGCGGCGGCCGTCCCGTTCGGCTGTCTTTGAGGCGTAGAACGCCCGGCCGTCGATGCTGTCCCGGTCCGGGACCGTCCACGGCCCGTCGGGGCTCTTGGCCATGCGGTACCGGGTGGTAAACGATTCGGAGAACTCGGAGTAGACCATGTACCACCAGTCGCCCCAGGCGAAGACGTCCGGGCATTCGTGCGTGATGTAGCGGCGCGGATCCCAGAACGGCTCCGCGTACTCCCAGGTCATCAGGTCGGTGGAGACGCACTGGGCGATGACGCCGCGGCGCCGTTCCGGTCCGGCGGAGTGCCGGGCCGCCAGCAGCATCCGCCACCGGCCTGTGCTGTCATCCCGGAACACGAAGGGATCCCGCCAGTCCCCGGACTCGAAGCCGTGGGGAGCGCCGAAGGTGAGTTCTGGATGTTTGGTCCAGGTCTGCATTCCGTCGGTGCTGGTGGCGTGCATGACCAGCTGGAGGGGAGCACCGTCCGCTCCCAGGTTGCGCGGGTTCTGCCCGGTGTAGAACAGGTGGTGGATTCCGGTTTCATCGACGACGACGCTGCCCGTGTAGGCATTGAAGTCCAGATCGTCCTCCGTGCCGTGCTGCAGGGCCACTCCGTGGTCCTCGAACTGGGTGAGGTCCTTTGTGGTGACGAGGTTCCATGACGTGCCGGGTTTCGGGTCCGACCGTACTTCGTGGAGGTAGAAGAGCCAGAACTCTCCGTCCTTCTCGAAGGGGATAAGGTCACCAACCCATCCATCGGTGGGCTGGAAGAAGACTGAGCGTTTCATCTGCGCTGATGTCCATTCTGCTAAAGCGTTTGATCACCATGAACCTAGCGTCAATGTACGGGATGATCAAGCGTTTTAGCAGAATTAGTTTCTTCCGTCGATTGTGACCCGTTTCCGGGGCTGGGATGGCGGCAACCCCACTTTGATTAAACGCTTGACCAAAGCCCGTGGATCACACTATCGTCCTGCGTAGCCGGTGATAGTCGGCGCCCCTCAACGGTGAGGAATCCACTTCATGACGCACGACATTTCACGACGCGCTGCCCTGCAAGGCGCAGGCGTCGGGGCTCTTACGCTTTTCGCCGGCAGCGCCGTACCCGCTGCAGCGCACGCCCGGTCATCCCTGCGGGCCGTCTTTCATATGACTCCCCCGTCGGGCTGGCTGTGCGACCCGCAGCGCCCCGTCTATACCAACGGCGCCCACCAGCTCTACTACCTGCACTCCGGGCAGAACAACGGCCCGGGCGGATGGGACCACGCGACCACCAGCGATGGCGTGTCGTTCACCCACCACGGCACGGTGATGCCCTTGCAGCCCGATTTCCCGGTGTGGTCCGGATCCGCCGTCGTCGACGCCGACAACACCGCCGGCTTCGGCGCGGGGGCGGTGATCGCACTCTCAACACAGCCCACCGGCGGGATCCGCAAGTACCAGGAGCAGTACCTCTACTGGTCCGCCGACGGCGGCTACACCTTCACGGCGCTCCCCGACCCGGTGATCGTCAACCCCGACGGCCGCACGGCCACCACACCCGCAGAGATCGAAAACGCAGAGTGGTTCCGCGACCCCAAGATCCACTGGGACGCGGTTCGCAGCGAATGGGTGTGCGTGATCGGGCGGGCGCGCTACGCGGCCTTTTACACCTCGCCGAACCTGCGGGACTGGCAGTGGAAATCCAACTTCGACTTCCCGAACCATGCCCTCGGCGGGATCGAGTGCCCCG
Source organism: Arthrobacter oryzae (assembly GCF_037911235.1). GTDB lineage: Bacteria > Actinomycetota > Actinomycetes > Actinomycetales > Micrococcaceae > Arthrobacter > Arthrobacter oryzae_E. The sequence goes on along the minus strand of NZ_JBBLYW010000021.1, from coordinate 68,961 downwards.
ACCTGTTCGAGATGACCGCCGGCGACGGCACACGGCACTGGGTGCTCGGTGCGAGCATGGATGCCTACAGTGTGGGCCTGCCGATGACCTTCGCATATTGGACAGGCACCTGGAACGGCACGGCGTTCATCACCGGCAACCTCACACCGCAGTGGCTCGACTGGGGCTGGGACTGGTACGCCGCCGTGACGTGGCCATCGGTCCAGGCGCCGGAGACAAAGCGCCTTGCCATCGCCTGGATGAACAACTGGAAGTACGCGGCCCGCGACGTGCCCACCGATGCGTCCGACGGGTACAACGGGCAGAACTCGATCGTGCGGGAACTGCGGCTGGAGCACCAGCCGGGCGGCTGGTACAGCCTGCTCAGCACCCCCGTCGAAGCGCTTTCGGGCTACGTCACCGCGACCACCACACTCCCCGACCGCACGGTCAGCGGCAGCTCCGTGCTGCCGCGGAGCGGGCGCGCTTACGAGCTGGAGCTCGACATCTCCTGGGACGTGGCGACGAACGTTGGCGTCTCGGTGGGCCGCTCCTCGGACGGCCGGCGTCATACCAACGTCGGCAAGTACGGCGGCGAGCTGTACGTCGACCGCGCGCCCTCGGACCAGAGCCGCTACTCGCTTGCGCCCTACTCGCGTGCTGCCGCGCCCATCGACGCCAACGCGCGATCGGTGCACCTGCGCATCTTCGTCGATACGCAGAGCGTCGAAGTGTTCGTGAACGCCGGGCACACGGTGCTTTCACAGCAAGTGCATTTCGCCGACGGCGACACCGGCATCTCGCTTTACGCCGACGGCGGTCCGGCAAACTTCACCGGAATAACGATCCGCGAGTTCGGCAGCCCCATCTAGCTGCTGAGCCCGGGACCGCGGCAAAGCCGCGCGCCGCCGTCGGAATTCCCGACGGCGGCGCGTTACCAGGGCGATTGCTGCCCGTCCGTTAGCGGGCCGAGGCGACGTTCTCGTCGTCGTCCGCCCGGGCAGTCCCATCTGCCGGAACTTCCTCGCCGGGCAGCGGAATCTGGTCCATTTCGATGCCGGCTGTTTCCGGGATGAACCTGATGGTCACCAAGGTGGCGATGGCCAGGACCACGATGTAGAGCGAGAAGACCCAGCCGAGTTGCATGGAGCTCAGCCACGTGTAGAGGTACGGCGCCGTACCGCCGGAGACTGCCGCTCCCACCGAGGTCCAGATCCCCACGCTGGTGGCCCTGGCTTCCGTGGGCGCCTGCTCCGCCATGATCGTGGAATGGATGGAGGACTGGATGGCCCAGACCAGCAGCGAGATGCCCTGCGAAACGAAGAGCGTCCAAGGCTCGGAGGTCAGGATCGCGCTGATGGGGAACACCACCACGATGACTGCGACGGCCCAGATGGTGAGCTGCTTGCGGCGCCCGATCCGGTCCGAGAGCCAGCCCATGAACGGCAGCGCAATGAACGCCAGGGTCTGGGCCGCGAAGGTGGCGATGTACGCGCCGTTGGGGTCCATGCCCTTGCCGGAGATGGCGAAGGAAGACGCAAAACTCACCCACGTGTAGTACAGGACGTTGGTCAGCAGGGACAGCATCAGGATCCGGACGGCGATGATGGTCAGCTGGCGCTTGGTGACGGTCCTGGCCGTGCCGTGCGTGGCCTTGGCTTCGACGAAGAAGCCTGATTCGACCGCCTGGCTGCGCAGATAGAGGGCGAAGATCGCCAGCAGCGCGCCTGCGGCGAAGGCGTAACGCCAGCCGTACTCCAGCATCTCCGCCTTCGGGAACACCGACGTCAGCAGGATGCTGAGGGCCGTTGCCGCCATGATGCCCAGCAGCATGGTCATCATGATGCTGCTGCCCCACAGGCCGCGCTTCTTCGCCGGAGCAATCTCGGCCAGGTAGGTGTAGGCGTTCCCGCTTTCGCCGCCGTGCGCGATCCCCTGCGCGAGGCGCGCGGTCAGCAGCAGAACCGAAGCCCAGACCCCGATGGATTCATAGGAGGGGATCAAGGCGATCATGAGGCTGCCGGCACCCATGAGCAGCATGCAGATAACCAGCGAAGCCTTCCGGCCCAACTTGTCCCCCACCACGCCGAAGATCAGGCCGCCCAGCGGCCGGGCCAGGAAGCCGCCCGCGAAGACGGCCAACGTGGACAGCACCGCCGACTGCGGATCGCCGCTGTTGAAGAAGTTGGCAGCGAGGTACGTGGTCAGGAGGGCGTAGAGGGTCCAGTCGAACCACTCAAGGAAGTTGCCGGCCACCACCGCAATCAGCGACTTCCGCTGGGCGTTGGGGAGAAGACGTGCACGCTGTGGAACGGCTGCGTCGTCGCGGCCGGTGTTGAGTGTGGACATGGAGTACCAATCGGACAGAAGGATGGAAACGTCTGGGGTCGCGTCCCGTAGTGGCGCAACGTACGTAGGCTTTCATATGCCATGCGGTTCAATCCACTTCGCTGCGATACCTATTTGTCATAGGTCGCGGGGCGGATAGGTATCAGTCCTCGGGACCGCCGGAGCTTCTCGGTCGCCGTATATAGACTGCTGGGGTACGTGTCCCTCGACTTATTAGGAGAAGTTCATGAGCTACAGCGGAAGTCCGTCCGAGAAGCCGGTGGCAGCCGGTGACCTGGACCGCAGCCATATCGGTCAGACTGTGAGCTTTCAATCGAACGACTTCACGGTTGTTTTCGGAACACTCGCCGGCATTGCCCGGACGGACGCTCTGGTGTACCTGTCCCTTCAGGGAGTGGGCGGCGGCACCCATCTGAAGGACGAGTACGACGTGCCTGTCAGCCAGAACGTCTACCTTCAGATGGATCCCCTGAGCAGCGCCGGGAAAACCCTCTCGGAAGCGGAGCGGGTCATCAAGGAGAAATTCGACGAGATCAAGAAGAACCTCCGGGACCGGGAACAGAAACCCGATTCCGAGTAACCCGCATCCAGCCAGTGACGAACCCCGCAGTGCCCGGCACTGCGGGGTTCGCCTGTTTTCACTGTGCCCAGGGCGCCGCCCATAAGATGAGGCATGGACTTCGAGGACACGCTCTGGACGGTTTTGGGCGCCGGGCTGGTTCTGCTGATGCTCGTTGACGTCTTTCGTACGCTCCTGTATCCGCACGGTTCCGGTCCTGTGGGCCGGGCGATCATGCGCGGATTCTGGCTGGTATCGAGAAAACTGCGGGGCCGGGGCTCCTTCATCGCGGCACCTTTGGCCATGGCCGCTGTTATCGGCGCCTGGGCAGGCTTGGCGGCGATCGGCTGGGCCCTGCTTTATCTGCCCCATCTGCCGGCCGGCTTTGTCCACGGAGCCGGGGTTCCACAGCGGGGCGACTTCGCCGAAGCGCTCTACATCTCCCTGGTCACTCTCTCCACCGTAGGGTTCGGCGAAATTGTGCCGGGGCATCCGGTGCTCAGGCTGGTTGTGGCCCTCCAGGCCGTCACCGGTTTCGGGTTGCTGACAGCCACGGTTACCTGGATCCTGCAGACGTACCCGGCCCTGAACCGCCGCCGGGCCCTTGCCCACCAGTTAAATCTGTTCAGGGAGGCTGCAGGTCCGGCGGGTGTCTCGTCGCTGGATCCCCAGCATGCTGCCGGGCTGCTGGAGTCGATGGCCGGAAACGTTGCTTCAGTGAGCATTGACCTGCTGGCGTTCCATGAAACCTACTACTTCCGTGAAATCGAGCAGCGCGGCTCCCTGCCGGCCACGGTGGCCTACGCCCAGGAGCTGGCATCCCAGGCCCGGCGGAGCGAGAGCCCTGAACTCCAGTTCGCCGGACGGATGCTCCACGCGGCACTGGACGGACTCGCGGACGTCCTCCGCGGCAAATTCGGCCATTCAGGAACCACGTCTTCCGATGTCTTCGACAGCTACGAACTGCACCACAGACACCTGCGGCGGGGACAACAGGACACCAACTAGCGCACGTAACCTTGCACTCTCGCCGGCTGGCCGGTTGAAGGACGTCCACGATAACCCACAACTGTGCGCGGTCACAGTTAATGCACATCAGGTTGCACTAATTAGTTCCAAAAGGCCTATCCACAAGCGATTAGTGTGTGCTAAAACTGGGAGCGCGCACGGTCTTAAGTCCCGTTTCGGTCCGTTCTGGTCCGCTAGCACCCATTACCACTCATTCCGTCAGGGAGGACGACATGAAAAGGCACCACCCAAAAGCCCACCACCCAAGAAACAGCAAACGACGCTCTGCGGTGGTGGCAGCTTCGCTCCTTGCGGTTGTCTCGCTGCCCGTCGGACTTGGGCCGGCCGTAGCGGAAAGCCCCGGCACCCGGGCGGAAGGCGCCGTTGTCAACGGTGATTTTTCGCTCGGGCTGGACGGCTGGAAGGTCACGGGCGACCCCGCATTCTCCACCGCTGTGGCGGAGGCGGGAAATGCCCAACTAAAGCAACAACTCGGCGCCGACGGCACGGTGAATCTTCGCCAGAAGACCGGCGCCCTGGCCGAGGGCTGGTGGACCGTCTCGGCACGCGTGAAGGCTGAAGGCACTCTCGGCGCTTCACGGATCGCGTTGAAGAACTGCGGCGTCGACGGCGAGACCGTGCTGCCCTCCACGGCCCAGGACGGCGCCTGGCTGCAGATCTCGGCCGACGCGTACGTCACGAAGAATTCGTGCGAGATCGTGCTCGAAACCCGCGGCACCACCGGTGACTGGGCCGCCGTCGACGACGTCACGCTCACCCCCGGATCCGTCCAGCGGGCAGTCAGGGGCGCTGACCTCTCCAACCTGGCCAAGAACGAGGACATGGGCGCTGTTTACTTTGACTCGAACGGACGGCAGGTGGACGCGGTGGACGCCTTCGCAGATGCCGGGGCGAACATGGTGCGGCTCAAGGTATGGGTCAACCCCGCTGACGGCTACAACACCACCGATGAAGTAGTGGCCACGGCCAAGCGTGCCAAGGCTGCCGGCATGAAGGTCCTGGTCGACTTCCACTACAGCGACCGCTGGACCGACCCCGGCGCCCAGGGGATGCCGGCCGCCTGGGTTGGCCTGAGCCCGCAAGGAGTGGCGGACGCTGTGTATGCCCACACGTTCGAGGTGCTGACCGCGCTGAAGGACGCCGGCGCGACCGCGGACTCGGTGCAGGTGGGCAACGAAATCAACCCGGGCATGCTGTGGCCGCTGGGCCAGACCTGGGACGTCAACCCCAGGGACGACGTCAAGGGCGCGCAGTGGGACAACCTGGCACTGTTCCTCTCCGCCGGCTCCCGCGCCACCAAGGATGTCGACGCCGGGACGGACGTCATCCTGCACCTGACCAACATCAACAACGGCATCGGCGGCCTGACCTGGTGGTACGACGAGGTCACCAAGCGGGGCGTCCAGTTCGACACCATCGGGCTGTCCTACTACGGCTTCTGGCACGGCTCCATGGCCGACCTGCAGCACGCCATCACCACACTGTCCGCCCGCTACGACCGCGACGTCATCGTCGTCGAAAACTCCTACCCGTTCACGCTCGAAGACGACACGGTAGATACGTGGGAGAACGTCATAGCCCGCGAAAACCAGCTCATCCCCGGCTACCCGGCCACCCCGGAGGGGCAGGCCGCGAACTTCCGGGCCGTCCAGGACGTCGTGGCATCTGCACCGGGCGGGCGCGGACTCGGCGTCGTATCCTGGGAACCTGCCTGGACCGCCGTTCCGGGCAACGGCTGGGATCCTGCCGACCCCACCACCGGTAACGCGTGGGAGAACCAGGCCATGTTCGATTTCGACGGCCGGGCCCTACCTGCCCTGCAGGAATACGCACCGGATCCGGAGAGCAAGCACTAATCACGACGACGCCGGGGCCGCGCCCTCCTCATTGGTGGGTGCGGCTCCGCCCCGACATGTCAGTACTCATAACCCGCCTGGCTCAAAGCGCGCCACATCAATCCAGTAGCGCCGAAAATACCGCCCGTTCCCGCCCATCCTCACATCTTCGAGCAGGCCTCCGCAGCGCTCGATGGTCTTGGCGGACGCTGTATTTGCATCATCGCAGGTCAGAAGAACGCGATCAGGCTCTCCCTGCGCAGCCAGACCAGCACACACTTCATGCAGGGCCCACGACGCCGCCCCTCGCCCACGGTCGGACGGTCGAACCCCGTATCCGATATGCCCGCCCGAGTTCAAGAGGGCCGGGGTGAGGTAGTGGCGGAAAGCAATCGCTCCCACATACCGCTGGCCCCCTGTGATCCAGCGATAGCTGCAAGGAACAATGCCGCCTACCTCGGCAACTCCTTCAGCACCCGCCAGCCTGCGGACCCAGGCAGCGAACCCCTCCGGGCTGGTGATGTCGTCATCCGGCAACAGCCCGGCACCGTCTTGATGGGCGCCGCCCCACTCGCGGTGGGACTCGGCAAACGACGGGTAGAAGGACGCATCCGGGACAACAAGTTCAAACATGCACACGACCCTACGTGTTGCCAGTGCGCTAGCCCGGTTCATTGACACCGGTCGCGGGGCGGGAAAAGCCGTGGATACCTCCGGAAAAGAAGGTACCCACGGCTTTTCACTGCGCCTGAACCTATTTATCGCACCCGACGCCGTCGCCGTCCCGATCGAGATGCTTGCCATAACCAGGCGCACCGGCATAAATCGGTGCGGCTCCGGCTGCACGCGCCGCAGTGCAGTTGGCGTACTGGACCGAGGAAGGCGCCGGAGCAACCGGCACCTGCGGGGCCGCCTGTTGCACCGGCGCCTGCGGGACGGCCTGCTGCGCCGCCGCTTGTTCGGCCGCCAACTTCGCGGCAGCAGCATCTGCCGCAGCCTTGTCCGCAGCCGCCTTCTCAGCCGCAGCCTTGTCCCCAGTCACCTTCTCAGCCGCCGCCTTATCAGCGGAAGCCTTGTCAGCGGCAGCCTTTTCCGCCGCGATCTTTTCGAGGCTCTTGACGCCGAGGTGCACGGTGGAGTCCTTAGCCACCTGCGCCCCTTCCGCGGTGTCCTGGGACGTCACCTGCCAGTTCTTCTTTGAAAAGATCGACTTGTCGTCGACGGTGTCCTTAGCCTTGACCTCAAGCCCGAGGTCTTCCAGTTGTTCCGTGGCTTTATCCAAGGTCAGGCCCAGCACGCTTGGGACCGTGACGGTATCAGCAACCGCTGCAACAGCGGTCGCGGTTGCAGTTCCGGTAGCAGTCGCTGTCGACTGCTTGCCGCCGCAGCCGGTCAGCATGAGCACGGTGAGCACAACAAGTGCCAGTGTCTTCTTCATTTTTCCCCCTTGGAAAGTTTGAAACTGTGGAGTGATGGAAATTTGGTCTAGCCTTCGCAGGCGATGCCGTCGGAGTCGCGATCCAGCGCCGGCCGGTAACCCGCTGACCCGGCGTACAGCGGGGCGGCACCTGCGGCTTTCGCCGCCGCGCAGTTGGCGTAGTAGGCGGCAGCCGGGGCCGGCGCAACAGGAACAGGAACAGGAACAGGAACCACCGGAGCCGGGGCCACCGGCGCGGGGGCAACAGGCGCGGGAGCCGGGGCAATGACAGCGGGAGCGGGCGCTGCCGGGGCAGGCACCGCCACAAAGGGGGCGGGCTCAGCGGCGGCCGGTGCCGGCGCGGCAGCAACGGGAGCCTGCTCATTCGTCGGCGCCAACTGGCCCGAGCAGTCGGCCAGGATCCTGGCCATCGCATCATGTTCGGCCTGGGTGACCCACAGGCTGTACGTAGCCTTCACGGAAATCTGCCGGGCAACGTATTCGCAGCGGAAGGACTTGTTCGGCGGCAGCCAGGTGGCGGCGTCGCCGGCCCCCTTCTTGATATTGGTGGGGCCGTCGGTCGCCTGCAGGTTCAGCGGATCGTTGGCAAAGGCCGTCCGCTGTTCCGTGGTCAGCTGCTGTGCGCCTTTCTGCCAGGCGTCGCTGAGGGCCACAACATGGTCGATCTGGACGGCGCTGCTGGTGGCACTCCCCCGCAGGAACTTGATGGTGGTGCCGGTGTACGGGTCCGCCAGCGTTCCGGACTGCACCTTGCAGGGCACGCTGTTGGTGTAGGTGATGCCCGTCAGGTCGCGCTTGAGAGTGTCGTTCCGGGTGTCGCAGCCGTTGCGGTCAACGTCCGCCCAGGCCTGCCCGAACAGTGCCCGGTCATAGCCCGTCTTCGGTGCCCTGCCCTTGATGGGAAGGGTGGCCAGCAAGTCAATCGCCTTTGTGGCGAAGGCGGGCTGCGTCTTCGGAGCCGTCACGCTGGCACCCTGCGCCAACAGGTAGGGGCTATCGGGGTCCAGCGGGGCGCCCGTCTCCTGGACGGCGGGAGCGGGCGACGGCGTCACTGTCGCTTCCGCCGTCGGGCTCGCCGCCGCTGTGGCTGGCGAAGCCGCGGTGCCCGATGAGGCGGCCTCAACGTTCCATTCAGAAGTACGCGGCGTCGCGGCGGCACCCGCGATAAAGAGGGCGAAGGAGACGGCCAGCGCAACCGCCCCCGCCTTCCGCTTGGCCGGGAGCCATGCCCAGGAACGGCGGCCGGTCGCCAGGACGTAGAGGCCGGTGAGCGCCAAGGAAATGGCCAGGAATACCAGCGCGCCCCCTAAACCGCTGCTGAACCACCCGATGACCATAAGCAGCGCCGTAAGACCTCCCACCACGAAAGTGGAAGCCCGCGGCTTGCGCGGCGGCCTCGGGCCGGGGCCCGCGCTGGTAGGTGCCGGACCGAAAAGGGTCTGGTAATTCGACAATGTTGCCCCCATAAATTAAGGCCCGGCGATGGCCGGGCCTTTTTCTCAAGCCGAAATGTTGCTCACCAGAAGCGTATTTCTCACCGTGCTAGGGAAAACGAAATCTGCGCCGATCCTCACATAACGTTGATTGAGTCTTGATCCAGCCTTGAGATTGCTTGTCATACTGCCGATTCCGGGCTTCATGATCCGGCCCACACGCCGCTGCAGATCATCAGCGTGCTTGTTAACCTCCCAGCCAACTCCCCGCACACCCCGCGCCATCTGGCCTCCGTAACGTGGCCGGGTCAGCCGGCGCAGCGCCGGCACCGGTCTCATCCAGGAGGAACCATTCCCATGCGCACAGTCCTGACTGCAGCGGCAGCCGCCGCCCTGATCGCCGCCATGGCGAGCCCCGCCGTCGCCGCCCCTACAAACAGTGGCGCAGGCACGGAACCCGGCACGCCGTCGTCGAACGCTGCCGGAACCGCTACTTCAGCCCTGAGGACCAATGAGAGCAATGGCTCCTTTGACCTGCAGTCCCACCGCGGCGGCCGCGGCGAATGGACCGAAGAGTCCCTGGCGGCCTTCGGCAACTCGCTGAAGCTCGGGGTGACCACCCTGGAGCTGGACACACACCTGACCGAGGACGGCAAGGTGATCATCTGGCATGACGACACCATCCAGGCCAACAAGTGCACCGACACCGCCCCCGCCACCGCCGGCGACCCCGAATTCCCGTACGTGGGCGACCGGGTGGCCGAGCTGTCGCTGGCCCAGGTCAAGACGCTGAACTGCGGCTTCACCCAGCTGCCCGGCTACCCGGAGCAGCAGGTCATCGAGGACAACCGGATCGCCGAGCTCAAGGACGTCTACCAGCTGGCCCGCGACCACGACGCCGAGAAGGTCCGCTTCAACGTGGAGACCAAGGTGAAGAGCAGCGAGATCGGCGGCGGAGGCATGGTTGCCCTGACCGAGGCCGTGGTGGCCGAGATCCGGGCGTCAGGCATGGCGGACCGGACCACCGTGCAGTCCTTCGACTGGTCCTCGCTGAACCTGACCAGGAAGATCGCCCCGGAGCTGCCCCTGGTGGCACTCTCCAGCGGCGATGCCTGGCTCCAAGTGGGCCAGGCCGGCGCCAGCCCCAACCTCGGCGGCATCGACATCGACACCTACGGCGGTTCCCTGGCAAAAGCCGCCAAGGCCCAGGGCTACGACGTCATCTCCCCCGCGTTCCGCTCCGTCACGCCCCAGATGATCGCCGAAGCCCACGAACTCGGCCTGCCCGTCATCCCCTGGACCGTCAACACCACGGCCGACATGGCACGCCTGATGGACCTCGGCGTGGACGGCATCATCACCGACTACCCCACCCGCCTGCGCACCCTCATGGAGCAGCGCGGCCTGAAGCTCCCGAAGGCGTACGCGCTGACCAGCTAAATCTTCAGTCCCCGGTATCGCGCAAAAAAGGGAGGGAGGCGGCAAGCCGCCTCCCTCCCTTGGTTGTTCCTCGTTACGGATCCTTGAAGATCCAGAGGCCGCTGTCCCTGTCGCTCGCGAGGACATAGGTCATGCCGTCCTCGCCGACGAACGTTTCCACACCCCAGAAGTCATTTCCTGCCGGGTCGAGGTATCCGCCGACTTCCACCAGTTCACAGGTGGCAGTGTCAGCAGGGTTGCTGCACTGGATCTGGACTGCCCGGAGGCCGCCGGAGTAGTACGACAGGTACGCCAGGGACGGGTCCTGGGGGTCCACGGCTACCTCGTGGACGCTCAGGTCCCCGAAGCCAAAGGCAAATGCCGGGTCATGGGCTTCCGGGATGGCATAGGTGTCCAATTCCTCCAGCGTGTTGGCGTCCAGAAGGTGGACGTAGCCCCAGCCGTCAAAGACCGAACCCACTTCAATGTCCGCGCCTACGGTCCCGATGGCCAGGTTTTCAGGGTAGGTCCATGGCGCGTCCAGGGGTGCCAGGTCGAAGAGCCGGTGGAAGGCCGCATGGGTGGTGCAGACGGCGACGATCTCGTCAACGAAGGCGCCTGAGCCGCAGAACGGCTCCCCTGACAAAGCCTCACCGCTGTGATGGTTCACGAAGAGCACGGCGTCCCAGCCCGCAAGCGCTGCCTCATGTGCCTTCTCGCCGGGGAAGCAGGCTGCTTCCGTGGCACCAGAGTCGCCGACGGGACCTCTCTGGAGCACAAGGGTGGTTTCCTCACCGGGTTCCAAGGATTCCACGTACCCCGGGATGCTCGCTGGAGTGGGAATGGCTGCAGAGTCCGGGCAGCCGTAGCCGCCATAGACCACGGGGCCGTTCAGGGTCAGGTCGTCCAGAACGGCCGGGGCTTGACCGCCGGAAACAATCGCCGAGGGATAGGTGCCCTGATGGGCGCCGCTGGTGATAGTGAAATCGTCGGTACGGTAAGGGGCGAAGTCCTCGTCCGTGCTGATGATGAACCGGTTGTCGGCCGTAAACTCCCCCTGATGGGCGTTGCCCTCAGGGGTGAGGGACACTCCCAAGGATTCAAGCAGCTCGGGGTCAACGGCGGCGAACTCCGAGTCGCCAAGGAACACGGCATTCGCGGGATCATCGACGTTCAGGAGAACGTAGCCACCGTCCCAGTACGAGAGCAGCATGATGAACTGACCGTTGATTTCCTTGACCACCATGTCATGCAGGAAGGAATCGGTAAGTCCAAGTTCGGGTTGCTGCACGTCGAAATCGTTGAGGTCGTATTCCGCGATAAGACGTGGCCGGTGCGGGTTGGTGATGTCCAGAATGTCAACATCCGTGAACTCTTCGTTGTCAGTGACCACCACGTAGGCGTTGTCCCCTGCGTCCCAGGCAAAGGCGCTGTGGATCTCGTTGGAATCACTGCTGCGCGGTTCGTGGTCGCCGAAATTCTCGGACAATTTCTTAGGATTCAGCGGGTCCGTAACGTCATAGAGGGAAACCCCGCCTTTGCCATTCTTGCCGCACGCTTCGTTGTTCACCACCAGGACTTCACCGCTGAAGTTCGCAGTAGTGACTTCCACTACCTGCAGGCCCTCTCCCGGGCGGGTGTCCTGGTGCGACGGGATAAACCCGATCTGTTTCGGTTCCGATCCTGCGGGCGCGGCCTGGTCCACGCTGGTGATGTCAACGATGTAGACGCCGGCATCCGGGCTGGTTTGTCCGCCGGTTTCCGGCCCTGCACAGTCGGGCTCGCCCCAGTTGGCGAGAAAGGCGGTGTTGCCGTCCGGCGAGACACTGACGTCTGCGATCAAATCGGGAGTGTCTGTCAGGTCGACGACATCCACGAGTTCAATTTTGCCGGACGCCCCGGTCCCGATGAGATGTCCGTCGTCCATACCGTGCTGGCCGTCCGGATGCGCTGTCGCGCCTGTCAGCCCTAATGCTGATAGCGCCAAAGTTGTTAATGCTGAAAAAAAGACCAATCTGCTGCATTGTGGCATGCTTCGCCTCCAGCTGAGTTTTTTATTGGGCCCCCCAATGGCGCTCAGCCTAAACCTGCGTTTATCCAATGTCTAGAGAATTCCCAGCCTCTTCTCAGGTTCTTGAGGTATGAACCACTGTCCGCTGTCCGATTCTCCGCCTACCAACCTCAGCGCACCTGCGGACGCCGCGTTATGCTGGACCCCTCGGCTGAAGACGCCCGGCCGTCGGATCGCACCCCCACGGAGCTGCCATCATGACCGAGGCCCCCGCCGTCCCTGCTGACACCGTCCCCTCTGAGCCTGTCCTGCGCACTGACACGGCCCCCGACCCCGACGCCGGCCTCCGCCAGCTCGCGGCGGACACCTTCGGGCTCCCGCACCTCCGCGCCGGCCAGCTCGCCGGCATGGGTGCCGCCGTCAGCGGCAGGGATGTCCTCGCCGTGATGCCCACCGGCTACGGCAAGTCCGCCATCTACCAGGTGGCGGCCCTGCACCTGCACCGAAACGGCGCAAGGCGCGCTCCCGCCGTCGTGGTTTCCCCACTCATCGCCCTGCAGGAGGACCAGCTGGACGGCCTGCTGGAGACGCTCGGCGGCGGGGCCGCCGTCGCCATCAACTCCGGCCATAGCGATGCCGAAAACAACGAGGCCTGGGCAGCCGCCGAAAACGGCGACGCTGCCTTCGTCTTCCTCGCCCCCGAACAGCTCGCCAAGACGGAAACCGTGGAACGGCTCGCAGCGCTGGACGTCCCGCTGTTCGTGGTGGACGAGGCGCACTGCGTCTCCTCCTGGGGCCACGACTTCCGCCCCGACTACCTGCGCCTCGGCGAGGTCCGCGAGCAGCTGGGCAACCCGCCCGTCGTCGGCCTCACCGCCACCGCCTCTCCCCCGGTGCGCGACGAAATCCAGCAGCGACTGCGCATGACGGACCCGCTGGTGCTGGTGCACGGCTTCGACCGGCCCAACATCCGGCTGGAGGTCATCCGCCACCACACGGACAAGGACAAGCGCCGCGCCGTGATCCAGCAGGTGGCCGCGCTCAAAGGCCCCGGACTGCTGTACGCCGCCACCCGCAAGGACACCGAGGCCTACGCCGCCAAGCTCACCGGCCTGGGCCTCCGTGCCGAGGCCTACCACGCCGGCCGGAAGCAGAGCGAGCGGGACCACGTCCACGAGCAGTTCCTCGACGACGAGCTGGACGTGGTGGTGGCCACCACCGCCTTCGGCATGGGCATCGACAAACCCAACGTCCGCTTCGTCATCCACGCCGACATCCCTGATTCGCTGGATAGCTACTACCAGGAGATCGGCCGGTCCGGGCGCGACGGCCAACCCGCCTCCGCCGTGCTCCACTACCGCTCCGAGGACCTGGGCCTGCGCAAGTTCTTCGGCACCCACTCCCCGGACGAGGAATCCCTCCTGGCCGTCCTCCAGGCACTGCGCGCCGCCGGCGGGCCGGTGAAGCAGAAGGCCCTCGCCGAGCAGACCGGATTCTCCCCGCGGAGGCTCACCGGACTGCTGAACCAGCTGCAGGAAACCCGCGCCGTCAAGGCCGGCAAGCGCGGCATCCGGCTGGAAGCGGGAGCCAAGCTGCCCGCAGTGGTGGCACGCGCCGTCGAACATTCCGAAGCACGCCAGCGGGTGGACCGCTCCCGCATCGAGATGATGCGCGGCTACGCCGAGACCGACGCCTGCCGGCGCCAGTTCCTGCTGGGCTACTTCGGCGAGGACCTCCCCGAACCCTGCGGCAACTGCGACACCTGCACCGACGGCTCCGCCTACGAAGAGGATTACGACGACGCCGCCGCGGCCGCCGCGGGCGGGGAACCTTTCCCGCTCCAGGCCTCCGTCGTCCACAAGGAATGGGGGCCGGGCCTGGTGATGAGGCACGAGGACGACGTGATCACGGTGCTGTTCGAGCAGGAAGGCTACAAAACGCTGTCCCGCCAGGCCGTGACGGAAAACGGGCTGCTGATGCTCGCGACGTGAGCCTTCTCGAGAATGGCGGCAGTCATGACGAAGATGCCAGGGCGCTGATCGCCAAAGCGGGTTCCCCCGTCCCGGCGGCCCGGCCGGGTGCCCTTCCGTTAGCGTCCGCCGGGTGCCAGAGTTGAGCAATGACTGAGCAAACCGGGAACGCGGAAACCGGCGGGCTGATCCTTAACCTGGAGTGCATCCTCGCTGCTCCCCCGGAAGACATCTTCAGGATGCTGACGGACTCCGACGCACTGTCACAGTGGTGGGGTCCCCACGGCTTCACCCTTCCCGCCGTCGACCTCAACCTCACGGAGGGTGGCCGCTACCGGTTCCGCATGACACCGCCGGACGGTGAACCGTTCCACCTCGCCGGCGAATTCCTGGAGATCGATCCGCCCTGGCGGCTGGTGTACACCTTCCGCTGGGAGGAACCCACGCCGGACGACCGGGAAACCGTCGTCGACCTCGCACTCCACAGCGACGGCAAGGGCACCCGCCTGGCGCTCTCGCAGGGACCGTTCCTGACGGAGGAGCGTCTGGCCCTGCACCGCAGCGGCTGGACGGAGTCTTTCGAGAAACTGAGGGCAGTACTGGACAACCGGTCCTGAGGCACCGGTCAACCACCCGTTCCCGTACGCCCCGCGTGCGAGGCCCGCGCGGCCTCGTAGCTGCTGTCGAAGGGCAGGGTGTCCATATCCAGCAGCGGGTTCCCGTCCTGGGTGGCCACCAGCTCGCGGGCTGCCTCGTCCGAGTCCACGCTGGGCATCGACCCCGGCAAGTGCCGGCGGGCGGATTCCGGCAGGAAGTAGATGGTGACCATGGCCACCGCCGAGGTGGCCATGAGGTAGTAAGCGGGCATCATGTCGTTGCCAGTCGCCTGGATAAGGGAGGCGATGATGAACGGCGTGGTGCCTCCGAAGATGGCGACGGCGAAGTTGTAGGCGATGCCCATGGCCCCGTAGCGGTGGGCCGTCGGGAACAGCGCCGGCAACGCAGACGCGAGGTTGGCCACGTAGAACGTCACAGGGAAGGCCACCAGCGCCAGGCCCGCGAGGGTGGCCGGGACGGTTCCCACCGCGATCAGGCTGAACGCGGGGATGGCCAGGACCACTGTGCTGACGGCGCCGATCCACAACACGGGGCGGCGTCCGATCCTGTCCGAGAGATGCCCGGTGAGCGGGATGCACAGGGACATGACCACCAGGACGGGGATGGTGAGCAGCGTTCCGTGGATCTCGTCGTACCCCTTGTTGCTGGTCAGGTACGTGGGCATGTAGGAGGTGAGGGCATAGCCCACCGTGTTGGCGGCCGCCACGAGGATCATGGCCAGCACGATCCTGCGCCAGTACGCCCCGAAGATTCCTGCCGGGCCCATGGCACCGAGCACCTCCCCGGTCTCCGGGTGCCGGGCTGATTCCTCTTCCGCTTCCAGGGTTGCCTGGAACACGGGTGACTCCTCGATTTTCATCCGGAAGTAGATCGCCACAATGCCGAGCGGACCGGCGATCAGGAAGGGAATGCGCCAGCCCCACGCTTCCATCTGCTCCTGGCCCAGGGTCAGTTGAAGCACCGAGACCAGCGCCGCTCCCAGGGCAAAACCCAGGTAGCTGCCCATGTCCAGGAAACTGGCGAAGAAGCCTCGGCGTTTGTCCGGGGAATGCTCACAAACGAACGTGGTGGCTCCGGAATACTCGCCGCCAGTGGAAAAGCCCTGCACCAGTTTGGTGACCACCAGAAGGACGGCGGCCCAGATGCCCAGCACCGCGTAGCCCGGAAGAAGGCCGACGGCGAACGTCGCGGCCGCCATCAGCATCAGGGTCATGGCCAGCACTTTCTGGCGGCCGATTTTGTCCCCCAGCCAGCCAAAGAAGACGCCGCCCAGGGGACGTGCGATGAACGTGGCGCCGAAGGTCCCGAGCAGGAACAGGTTCTGCACGGCTTTGTCCGCCTCGGGCAGGAACACCGGACCCATGGTGGTGATCAGATAACCGAACACACCGACGTCGTACCATTCCATGGTGTTGCCGACGATGGTCCCGCCGAGGGCCTTTTTCAGGGTGTGACGGTCAACAACTTTGACGTCCGCGACGCGGAGGCGGCGGATTTTGGGAGGCTGCATATTCGTTCCTCCACAGGAGGTCGTGGCCATCCCCACGTGGCGCCGTGATTGGCTTCGGGTCTGCGCAGTTGGCGAACCCAGGTGCCCGGCAATCGTGCCGGGCTTTGCGGCTCAGCGGTAGTGCTTCACCCATCTTCGCACCGAGGTCCGGGCACATCAATGAATACGGTCCCCTCGGGTCTGCATCAACCCCGACCCGGACCTGGAGGGCACCTGGCTGGTCAACATTAACCTCACCGCCAAGTGACTTCTCCGCACGGTCAGTTAGTGCTTCAGCCCTTTCGCGTAGGCGGCCTGCCCCACGTGCTGGAGGCAGTCGGCAATCGTGCTCACCAGCCGAACGCCGAGAGTGACCGGCGGGTCCCAGCGGGTGTCAACGATGCGGTCGAAGTCCTCGTCGTCCAGGGTCTGCAGGAAGTCCGCGGTCTGCCGGTGAACGGCGTCATAGTATTCGAGCAGCAGCGCCGGCGGGGCCTTCACCGAATCGACCTGCACGCTCGAATGGCCGTAGCCGGTGTCACGCTCGCGAAGCGGCAGGTTGAAGCGGTCCACAAATCCCTGCGAGCTCCAGACCTGTTTCAAACCTGCTGCGGCGGCGACCTGCGCATCCTCCACCCGGCCAAGGTGCCAGACCAGCCATGCAATCGAATTTCCGGTGCCTGCGGGCCGGCGCACCAGGAGGTCGTCATCCACGTCGTCAAGAGTGTCCGCCACAGCCTCCCGGATCCGATCGAAGGCGTCCAGCAGCAGTTCGTTGGATTTCATCGGGTCCCCTCAGTCTGCGGTTTCGGTGAGGCCCATGCTCGCACGGAAGCTGCGCCACGGGATAGGCCCAACCTGCAGCTTCCACGGTTCGGCCGGGACGGGGCCGGACCCCAGGACCCGGGGACGGGGACGGACCCCAACGCCGCCCGGACGCGCGGGATAATGGAGCTATGACCGACCAGGATCAGGACCGGGATCCGTGGGAAGAGTTCGACAAGCTCCCGCCCGCAGGCCCCGACCGCGTTGCGGGGCTGCCCGGCGGACAGCCCCTGGGCTTTGGCTTCCGCACCGGCGTGCGCAGCGCCAGGGTGGCCTTCGGATTCGCCGTGTATGCGCTGGTCCTCGGAACCGTGCTGGTCCTCACCGGCGCAGTCGTCTTCATCAGCCAGGGGCAGTGGCTGCTGCTAGGGCTGATGGTGCTGATCGAGGCGGTCTTCGTTGTCGCCTTCAGCCAGCTGGTACGCCTGGCACGCAACCGGCGCTCGGCCCAATAGCAGGGACGGCAGCGGGTCCCCGGCCGTTGCCCTGCACCGGCGGCCTTGCAATACTTCACCCATGCCTCCCCTCCCCGCCACGTTCGCCGAAGACGTCCTCCACCAGCCGGCCCGCGTCCAGTTCGAAGCATTCCTCAACGAGCACCGCAGCATGCTCAACTCCTCCCTGGACGGACTCACCGAGGAGCAAGCGCGCCAGTCCTTGGTGCCGTCACGGACCACACTGCTGGGCCTGGTGAAACATGCCATCTTCGTGGAAAGGGTCTGGTTCGACGAAGCCATCACGTGCCGCCCGCGCGCCGAGATCGGCATCCCGGCCACACCGGATGAGTCGTTCATCCTGGACGAGTGCGACACCGTCGCCACCGTCCAGCAGGCCCACCGCGAGGCCTGCGACGCTTCCCGCCGCGCCACCTCGGTCCTGGACCTCGACGACGTGCTCCGCGGCAACCGCCGCGGCCCGCTGCCGCTGCGCTGGGTGTACCTGCACATGCTGCGCGAGCTCGCCCAGCACTGCGGGCACGCGGACATCCTGCGCGAACAGATCACGGCCGAACGAAACGCCTCCACCTAAGCGACAGCTGCCGTTAAGGACTTCTTCCGCAAGTCCGGTCATCTCCAAAGCGATCGCGTTGGCGTCTTTGGACAACGGCGACGGCGGGTAAGCCACTGCCAGGGCAAGCCGCCGGCTCCCGTCGGCACTGGCCATCGCGACGGTTCCGTATCCTGGCACGTCGCCCACATAGCCGTTGTAGAAGCCGTTCGTGCAGGTGTCGTTCCATTGATGCAGGCCTAGACCGTATTCGGCGTAGACGGGCGCCAGCATCTCCCCCACCAGACCGCGGCCCACCAGCCGACCATTCAACAGCGCGTCGAAGAACGTGTTGAGGTCCGTCACCGTCGACACAAGGCCGGTGGCCGCGGAACCACGGTGAAGGGCGGCGTAGGTGGTGTCGACGGGTTCACCGTCGACGAGGCTATAGCCGTGGACCATGCCCTCCGGCACCGACCCGTCGTCCGACAACCGGGTACCGCCAAGCCCCAGGGGCTGCACGACGTCGGCCCGCAGGACGTCAGCCAGCGGCCGCCCCCGGAGTCGTTCGACGATGAGGCCGAGGGCAATGTAGTTCGAATTCGAGTAGCTCAGGCCCTGGGCGCTGCGCTTGTGCCAAGGGAGCGTTGCGGCCAACTCAAGCCTCTGTTCAGGACTCATCCGGGTGGCGAGGGCCTGCCGCGGAGGAACGGAATCCAGCAGGGCGGCGTAGTAGTCGGGCATGCCCGAGGTGTGGCCGAGGAGCCGCCGCACTGTGAAGGGCTCCGGCTGGTGGAGCAGGCTGCGGAGCTCCGGCAGGTAGGTGCTGGCCGGTTCGTCAAGGGAAAGCCTGCCTTCCTCGGCGAGTTTCAGCACAGAGACTGCCACGAGGGACTGCGTGATGTGGCCGACGGGAACGGCGTCGGTGGCCCGGGCAGCTTCCCCCGCCGGGTTCCGGACACCCGCGGCATGGGTCCAGACCTCCGCGCCCACATGCAACTCCATGAGGACCGCGGGAGCACCGGCGTCAATCAGCCCCTGGCTGTATTGCTCGAGTTGCGCCCTCACCTCTCGAGTGGCTCCCGACGGCGGCCCGGACGCGGTGGGCGGGGAGGTCGACGTCGGCAATGCCGGCTCCGTGGGGCCCGGCACCGGGCCGACGGTGCATCCGCCCAGCACCATGGAGGTTACAACCATGAAGGCAACGTGCGCAGCACGGATCCACGATCCGCCCACCTGAGCCACAGCCATCGGACAACCTTCTGCCTGTCGGTTCGCAGCGTGCCCGGAAGCAGGGCTGTCCCGACACTTTTTATGCTCCCATGCACGTTACGGGAGTCAATATTCGGCGGCACAGCCGCTCCAGCGTCGTCAGAGCTCCGCGCAGTCCGCATGGCCGCCATGCTGCTCTCCCCCACCCTCCTGGTGCTGGCCCTGGTGATCGTGTACCCGCTCATCTCGGCCATCCACCAGTCGCTCTTCCGCGCCGAATCCGGCCTGGACGCGGATGGCTTCGTCACCGAGGGCGAGGCCTTCGTGGGCCTGGCCAACTACGCGGACCTGTTCGTGGGCGAATCCGGCAGGCGCTTCCTGAATGCCTTCGGCAACACCACGTTCTTCACCGTCACCACGGTGCTGCTGGAGACCGTCCTTGGCTTGTGTCTGGCGCTGGCCATGAACCGGGCGTTCCGCGGCCGGTCCTTCCTCCGCGCCAGCATCCTGGTGCCGTGGGCCGTGCCCACCGCCGTCTCCCGCCTGCTGTGGCGCTGGATCTTCCAGTCGGACGGCATCGCCAACACCCTGCTGGGCAGCGAAATCCTTTGGACCGCCGAGGGCACCGCCTCCAAGCTGGCCGTGATCATCGCCGAGGTGTGGAAGACTGCGCCGTTCATCGGACTCCTGGTCCTGGCCGGCATGCAGATCATCCCCGAGGAAGTGTACGAGGCCGCGAAGATCGACGGGGCCGGCTGGTGGCGCCAGCTGGGCTCCATCACGCTCCCCCTGGTGAAGCCGACGCTCCTGGTGGCCGTGCTCTTCCGTATGCTCGACGCGCTGCGGATGTTCGACCTCCCGTTCGTCCTCATCGGCCCCGGCAAGGAATCCGTGGAAACCCTCTCCATGCTCGCCTGGGACGAGTCCAACCAGCTCCGCTACGGCTCCGCGTCCGCGTTCGCCGTGATCCTCTTCCTGTACGTCGCCGTCGTCGCCATCGTGTTCGTGAAGGTGCTGGGCACGGACGTCACCGGTGCCAAAGAGTTGGGTTCCAAGCACCTGGCGCTCCTATTCCGTTTACGCCGGGCTGGTGCTGATTTTCGCCTACTGCCTGGCGCCGTTCTACTGGATGATCGTCTCCAGCCTCCGCCGCACCGCGGACATCTTCGACAACACCCTCCTGCCCGCGCCGTTCTCCCTGGAGAACTACGTCAAGGTGTTCGACGGCTCCACCATGTTCGGCCAGGCCCTGCTCAACAGCTTGATCGTGGCCGGCACCACCACGGTGTTCGCCCTGGTGCTGGGTGTGTTCGCCGCCTACGCCATCTCGCGGCTGAACTTCCGGTTCAAGTCCGTGATCCTCGGCGTTATTATTGCGACGTCGATGTTCCCCGGCATCTCGGTGGTGGTCCCGCTGCTGAGGTTCTTCACGGACCTCGGCTGGATCAACACCTACCAGGCCATGATCATCCCCAACCTGTCCTTCGCCATCCCGCTCGCCGTCTGGAACCTGACCACGTTCATGAAACAGCTGCCGTTCGACCTCGAGGAAGCAGCGATGATCGACGGCTGCACCAAGTGGCAGGCGTTCCGGAAGGTGCTGCTCCCGCTGGCCGCGCCGGGCGTGTTCACCACCGCCATCCTGACGTTCATCCACAGCTGGAACGAGTTCATCATCGCCCTCTCGATGATCAACGATCCCCGGATCCAGACCGCCACCGTGGCAATCTCCAAGTTCACCGGCGCCACCGAATTCCAGGCGCCGTTCGGCGAACAGATGGCTGCCGGAGTGATCGTCACCGTCCCGCTGGTGATCATGGTGCTGGTCTTCCAGCGCCGGATCGTGGAAGGCCTCACCGCCGGAGCCGGCAAATGAGCGGTTCGCTTTCGGAGGCCGCGCCTTCTTCGGGGGCGTCACCGGAAGCGCACGACGGCGGGTGGTGGCAGTCCGCGGTCATCTACCAGGTGTATCCGCGCTCCTTCGCGGACGGCAACGGCGACGGCGTGGGCGACCTCGCCGGCCTCACCGCCCGCCTGCCGTACATCGCCTCCCTCGGCGTGGACGGTATCTGGATGACCCCGTTCCAGCCCTCCCCGCAGGTGGACCAGGGCTACGACGTGAGCGACTACTGCGGCGTGGATCCGCTCTTCGGCACCATGGCCGAGTTCGATGCGCTGCTGGAGCTGGCCCACTCGCTGGGCCTGCGGGTATTGCTCGACGTCGTCCCGAACCACTGCTCCTCGGCCCACCCGCTGTTCCAGCAGGCTCTCGCGGCCGGGCCGGGGTCGCCGGAGCGGGAAATGTTCCACTTTGTGGAGGGCCGCAGTTCCACCCCGGACTCCCTCAGCGACCTGCCGCCCAACAACTGGCAGAGCGTGTTCGGCGGGCAGGCCTGGAGCCGCGCCGCGCCGGGTTCGCCTACGGATACCGAGTGGTACCTGCACCTCTTCTCCGCCGGGCAGCCGGACTGGAACTGGCGGAACCCGGCGGTGGGCGACTACTTCGAAGGCGTGCTCCGCTTCTGGTTCGACAAGGGCGTGGACGGCCTCCGGATCGACGTCGCGCATGCGCTCTTCAAGGCAGACGGCCTGCCGGACGCACCGTCCGCCACCGCCGTGGTGGACGGGCTCCGGTCCAACCCGCTGGTTTCGGACCAGGAGGAAGTTCACGAGGTGTACCGCCGCTGGCGCACCCTCGCAGAGAAGTACCAGCCGCACCGCCTGCTGGTGGGCGAGGTCAACCTGGAACCGGCCCGCGCCGCCCGCTACACCCGCGCCGACGAGATGCACCAGGCGTTCGCTTTCGCGTTTGTGAAGCTCGGCTGGGATGCCGCGGCCTGGGCTTCCGTGGGGGCGGAGCTGGAGGCGGCCCGGCAGCTCCACGGCGCGGCGCCGAGCTGGGCGCTGGAGAACCATGACATCGTCCGCGCCGTGACGCGGTTCGGCGGTGGCGAGCCGGGGGTCCGGCGTGCCCGGGCCGCCCTGCTGGCACTGCTCGGCCTGCCCGGCGCTGCCTACATTTACCAGGGCCAGGAACTCGGACTACCCGAGGTGGACGTCCCGGTCGACGCCCGGGTGGACCCGATGTGGGCCCGCGGCGGCATCACCCGCGACGGCGCCCGCGTCCCGCTCCCCTGGACCGAGGACCCTGCGCTGAACCACGGGTTCTCGATGGGTTCGTCCGCAGCCAAGCCGTGGCTGCCCCAGCCCGAGGACTGGGGCAGGCACGCGGCCGAAACCCAGCAGCAGGACCCGGGTTCCACGCTCGCGCTGGTGACTGCCGCCGTCGGACTCCGCCGCCAGTTGTGGGAACAGGGCGTGTTCACCGCGCACGACGGCGGCAGCTGGCGCGTGGAGGCAGGGAACCTGCTGATCTGCGAGCGCAGCCCGCGGTTCCTGGTGGCGGTCGCGATGGGAACCGAGCCGGTGCGGCTGCCCGCCGGGACCGTGCTGGCCAGTGCCGCGCCGCTGGAAACCGACGGCTGGCTGCAGCCGGACAACGCCGCCTGGGTGCTGCGGGACTGAGGCCAAAGACGAAGAGGCCGTCCATTATCCTTTCGGGAAGTGGACGGCCTTTGCGCCGCAGCCGGCAATCGTCAGCTACGTTTGATTTTTCTGCTGAATACAATCCAGAAAACGCATGCCAGCACCGCGCCAATGCCCAGCCCAGTGGGCACCATCCAGACATCCGGCCAAGGTTGCTGGAACTGCGCCACTGTGAGTCCGATAGGAACAGCGAACGCCAGGATGGCCAAAGCCATCAGGAGCCAGTTCATAGTGGATTCCGCGTCTCGAGCGACCGTGTCATTGGCCTCGGTGAGTTCTGCCCTTGTGCTCGCCAAGCGCTGTTCTGTGCGGTTGGTGCGCAGCGCAAAGTCGTAAACCTTCTGGAGTGCTCCATCCGTGGACACGATGCCACTCCAGTGCATCTGCTTGAAGGCACTACTAACGGGATCTGCGACAAGAAATCGTCCCAGCCTTCCTGCCCGCCGCGGCTCTTCGACAGAACCCGCTTCAAAGAGTCCGTTATCTACCGCGGTGATCAGCGATCCTTGCATTTCGCTCAGTAGATAAACATCCCGGTAGCGGATGAAATCTCCCTCTCCTTCGTGCACAACCACCAATCCTGACGATCCGATCCCGATTATTGCGGCGTCCCTGGGGAGGTGAATATAGCTGTCCTCTGCTCCGCTTTGCGTCGCAGCCAAGCTATCTATGCGTCCGTCGAGATCCGTCAAGAGCATGATTTGTCGGATTCTGGCATCTATCCCCATGTTCTCCGTCTGGGCCAGCTCAGCATCGTCGGAAAAATCGTCGCCCAGGATTATCTGAGTCATTAGCTTGCAGGGCGGCAATGTGCCGTCGTCGGGAGCAATATGGGCAACGGGCTCGAGCAGAGCTTTATAGAGTCCGTAGACCTTGGACCGGACCTCGTTTTGGGCCGTCGTCCGACCCGCCTGCGAAGGTAGGCCCGACGCGTCCTGCGGCATCTGATTCAGATCGACTCGAGAGGCTGCGTACTCCATATGGGAGTCCATTCGATGGGCCATCCCTGAGCTCGGCTCTTCAGAGGCAGCGACCGGACGTTCGCCTTCAGATTCCACCGCATCATGCAGGATCTCGTCTTCCAAGAGGCAAAGGATGTCGTCCTCATCAAGACCATCGAGCGCGTCGATCCGGACTCTGGAGGACAAAGTCGGATAAAGCGCGAGGTCCCGAAGGACGGACCGCAGCACTTCGAGTTCCTCGAGGATCACGTCCGGCATGTGAGTCGGAATGTATAAAAGGAACCGGATGACCGCGATTCCGTTATTTTCTGTTCCGTCGTGAATCCGTATCAAGTCAATGCCGTCGAGTCCAACCACTCGCTGGGGACCAAGATCAATTTCATCTCCACGGTCATTGTCCAAGGCAGTGCCAAAGCGAGCATCCAATAACTTACGCAGCTTGGGGTCCGCGTCTTCGGGGTTGTGTGGATCGAAATAGTCGTCCCCAGGACGCCGATACCATCGGCGTCCGTCGGTCGCCGGAGAGAGCCAGTAGCTCAACCGCTTGTCGAGGGCCTTCCACTCAACAGGTGCATTCGGGTCGTTCTCGTCGTAGCGACTGGGCAGCCGACCGGCGTGCCAGCCTCTTCCTGTGCTCGGATTCTCCGTGATCGACACGGGAACCATGACGGCAATATCTATATGGTTGATCCCCATTTAGGCCCAGTTTCCAATTTAAAGTGGGGACGTCAACCCGACGTAGAATTCAAGTCCCCCAAGAATGAATCAAATGCGTCGGAGACAGCTAAACACTTGCTGACAAATAATCCAAACTTTCAGGCGTGGATGAATTCTGAAGGATTCGGACGTTCATTCGAATTGGCCTATCTCGTTATGTCCACACACGATGGGCGTTGCGCAGGAACAAGAGACCGATCCGGTTTGTGCCGTCCAGCTCTAGACATGTGACCAATTAGTCACCTATTCTGGAGTCGTGGACGCAGTATTCAAGGCCTTGGCAGACTCCACCCGCCGCGATCTCCTGGATGAGCTCTTCCGGAACGACGGGCAGACGCTCCACGCCCTTGAGGCCCGCTTCGACATGACACGCTACGGCGTGATGAAGCACCTCAAGGTCCTGGAGGAAGCCGGTCTGGTGGTGACCCGCCGTCGGGGGCGCGAGAAACTCCACTTCCTGAATCCGGTGCCCATCCGCCTGGTCCACGACCGCTGGGTGAGCAAATACGCCGAACCATGGGCCGCTGGCCTCAGCGACCTCAAAACCAGATTGGAAAGTCCCATGGAAAAGATCTTCGAAATCTACATCAAGACCACCCCGGAACGGCTCTGGGAGGCCATCACCGACGGCGAGATCCGCAGCAAGTACCAGTTCGGATCCGTCATCACCTCGGACTGGACGCCGGGCAGCCGGTTCGAGATGGCACCCAGGGGCGGCGAGCTCCTGGGCGAGGGCGAGAACCTGGAAGTGGACCCGCCCCGCCGGCTGGTCCAGAGCATGCGCGCGCTCTGGGGCGAGGACGTCAAAGCCGAAGGGACGTCGCGGGTCACCTGGGAGATCGAGCCGGTGGGCGATTCCTGCCGCCTGACCGTCACCCACGACCAGCTCCGCGAAGGCGCCAACGACCAGCTCTTCGGCGGCTGGCCGATGATCCTCTCCGGCCTGAAGACCTGGCTGGAAACGGGCGAGCTCCTCACCACTCCCGGCTCGCTGATGTACACCTGAGGCTGGCAGTGCTGCGGCGACCGGCGGCACCCAAACCGGGTGCCGCCGTCGTGCGTCGCTGCTGCCCTGGTCCCCTACTGCCCTGCTCGCCTACTGCCCGGGCGCCCGGTACGCCGGCGTCTTCTTGGCCGCCTCGTCGATGTCTTCCGGCGTCAGGAGCGGCTTCAGGCGCACGTTCACGGACCCGGTCGAATTGATCATCAGTGAAAGCGCGGCGGCGTCGGCGTGGCTGGGAGCATCGAAAACGCCCAGGACGTCAGTGTCCCCGAAGGCGTAGTAGAAACAATCGAGCGATCCGCCGACGGATTTGAGGGCCTCCACCAGCGCGTCACGACGCTTGCTGCCGCCCTCGCGCATGAGCCCCTTGATTCCCTCGCCCACGTAGTTCGCTTCGAACAGATATTTGGTCATGGTTTTTCCTGTCTTGGAGCGGGTCCCCGGATTGGGGCCGTGGGCACAGCGTAGGCTCCTGTCACCGGGCTAACAATGGGTACTGCAAAGTCGGCCAGCGGCGTCTACAGGACCGACCTAAGGCAGGGTCTGACAGACCCTGCCTCGCGTTCCATAAGTCAGGTAATTTGAGTGGAGGACCCCGGCAACCGGCGCCGCGTTCCTCCCCACTCCCTGAAAAGGATCCTTCACCCGTGTCTCCCGCGACCTCCGCTTCCGCACGCGACCGCATGCCCTTCGGCGCGCTGCTGGTGCTGTCAATGATCGGCTTCACCGCCATCACCACCGAACTGCTGCCCTCCGGCCTGCTCCCCCAGATCAGCTCCGGCCTCAACGTGTCCGAACCCGTGGCCGGCTACCTGACCGCCGGGTATGCCGCCATCATCGTCGCCACGGTGATCCCGGTTTCCATGCTGCTCTCCCGCATCCCCCGGCACACGCTCCTGGTGGCACTCGTCCTGACCTTCGCCGTCAGCAACGCCCTGGTGGGCCTGGTGTCCGACTTCGGCGCCGCCCTAGCTGCCAGGCTGGTGGGCGGCATTGCCCACGGCCTGCTCTGGACCGCGATGGCGCCCTTCGTGGCGCGCATTGTTCCCGCCCACAAGGTGGGCAAGGCGATGGCCATCGTCTTCAGCGGCAACAGCCTGGGCCTGGCCATCGGCGCTCCGCTGGGGACCGCCCTGGGCGGGCTGATCGGCTGGCGGGCGTCGTTCCTCCTGCTGGCGGGCACCGGCGTCGTCCTCGCAGGACTTGCCCTATGGCTCCTGCCCGCCGTGCGCCGGGTCCCGGACGCCCCGCGCCCGTCCCTGCGCAAGGCGGTGGGCCTGCCCGGGGTGAAGTCGGTGGCCATCGCCTGGCCGCTGATGCTGATGGCGCACTTCGCACTGTTCACCTTCATCGCGCCGTTCCTCCGCGAGGCCGGCCTGCCCGACTACAGCATCACCCTGTCGCTCACAGTCCTTGGGTTCTCGGGGCTGGTGGGCATCTGGATCGCCGGCATCACCGTGGACATGCGGCCGCGCCGTTCCCTGCTGATCACGACGGCGATCATCGCCGCAGCGTACGTCCTCCTGCCGCTGGGCGGGACCACCGTCCCCGGCGCCCTGGTGCTGATGGCCGTGTGGGGAGCCGCCTTCGGCGCGATCGGCATCTACAACCAGTCCGCCATCCTCCGCGCAGGCAAGGAATACCGCGAGGCTGCCAACGGGCTCACCGTGCTGACCATCCAGCTGGGCATCACCATCGGCGCACTCTACGGCGCGGCCGCCCTCACCACCCTGGGGCCGCTGATGGTGCCGGTCGCTGCTGCGGTGCCTGTCGTCGTCGCCCTGGCGATTGTGGTGGCCGGACGCAAGCACGCCTACCCGCCGGGACCGAAGGAAGCGGGCTTTGTTGCGGCCGTTGCACCGGCGCCAGCTCCCGCCGCCAAAGCAGCCTCGCGCGCATAAGGGTGCGGCACCGCCACGGGACGATGCCGCACGTGATGCCTCCCGCCGTCGGCTAGGAGCGGCGGCGGGAAACTCTTTATGGCCGGAAGCTTTTGTCAGCCAACACTCGCACCTGTTGGCTGGGCTCCAACCGCCCCGATCTGTTGCATCAGGCTCATCGTGTCGGAGGAACCCCAGTGCTCGGCCACCATCCCGTCCTGGATGCGGATGATGTCCGTGCTGCTGAACTGCACGCTCTTGCCGCTTGCCGGGATACCCATGAACTCCCCCTTGTGCGTGCCGGACAGCACCGCGCGAGAGGCCTCCAGGTCGCCGTCGGCCAATGCCGGATCCAGTGTGACGGTGAGGTCCGGGAACGCCGTGCGGATAGCGTTGATGTAGAACTTCACGCCCTCCTTCCCCTGCGGCTGGCCGGGCATCGGGTCCTCGTGGTCCTTCATGTCGTCGAGCACAAATTCATCGATCAGGGCCAGATTGCCGCCCGCCAGCACTTCTTCGTAAAACCGCCTGAGGAGTCCAGTTCCTTCAGACATTTTCGGCTCCTTTTGTTGGGTGAGACCGGTCAGAATCCCCCCGGCTCATGGCCGCCCCGCACCACGCGACGACGGCACCTTACATCCCCATCCCGTCCATGGTCACGGGAGTGAGGGCAACGCCGAGCGCAATCACCGCCAGCGCCACCGCCACGGAGCGGTTTGCCAGCCGCTTCCAAGGCAGCATCTTCTCCCCGGCAATGAAGGCCCCGATCAGCGCCATCCAGCCGATGCTCATCACCCCGAGGGCGAACAGCGCCACCATCAGCGCCCAGCAGCACGCAACGCACCAGGCACCGTGCTCCACGCCCATGACCAGCGCGCCCCGATAGCCGGGCCGCATGCGGTGCAGGATGAAGTCCATGGGCGTCCGGCATTTCATCAGGCTGACGTTCTTGGCGGGCGTCAGCTGGTAAACCGCCGCCATGAGTATGACGCCCACCGCCAGCCAGCGCCCGCCCTGGTCCGAACCGAAGAGCCCGGGAGCGAGCGACGCGACCGACATATACAGGGAATAGGCCACCATCCCGAAGACCGTCCACGCAAGCAGGTAACCGGCCACGAACACGGCGGTTGCCCCGGCGGGCGCGTACCTCCCCGTTTTGCGCCGATGCTGCTGGATCCGGTCGTACGCCACCACCATGGGCGCCACGGACGGAAACATCATGGCGGCCAGCATCACCACCCACGTGGCAACGAAGAACCCCAGCGGCCCCGGGTCCGTCCAGCGGCCCATGTCCATCCCGCTCAACTGGGCTGAGGTGAAGACCCAGCTCGCCGCGGCCAGGACCAGCAGGACGGCGACGAGCCCAGCCTCCCGCGGATCGATCCGGGAGGCCGCTCTGGCGGAGGGCGACGCTGCCCATGAACCCGCGGCGGACCCGGGCGCGGCAGCTCCCCTGAACAGCTTCCTGTGATACATCGGCCGGCCGGACTTAGCCGCGGCCCTTGGGGGCGCCCTCCGCCATTTCGCTGGCGAAGCTGAAATCGGACGTCTCGCCGTAAACGCCGTCGAACTCCAGGCCGAAGAGGTCCGGGTGTCCCGGTCCCTTGCCGATCCGGAATTCGGGCGCAAAGCCGTACATCGCATTCTTCACGGTGGTTACGCCGCCGTCGGGTCCGGGCAGTGGCTCGAACGTAACCAGCACACGGCCCGCCACGGAGCCGGACGGAGTCTCCCCGTCGGAGAACGTGACACTCGCGCGTTCCAGGCCCAGCCATTCCCCGTACAGCGCCGCCAGGTCGCCGAACGGTCCGCCGGCCTCACCCCGGAGGATGCTCCCGAGGGCGCTCACCTGCGCATCGGACGCGCCGTCGTCGACGACGGCCCCGACCTTCCAGCCGCCTGCGGTCAGGTGGGAGGGGAACCAGTTGGCGAACGCGAAGTCGACGCCGGACAGGTCCGTGTCATCCATCTTCCCGCTCGCGATATGGAAGACGTTCAGGCCGCGGCATTCGCCGTCCGGTCCGGTCGGAGCACTGTCCACAGGGCAGGGACAGATCAACTGGCAACTGCAGCTGCCAACGTATGTTCCGGAAATTTCCCAAGACATGGGACCCTCCTCGCTGGCGCCGTCGCCAAGCAGAAGCGGCCCAGAGTCAGCGCCGAGAATTGTGGAAACAGGGCGGAAGGCCCCGTTAAGGCAGACAATATTCCCGCGCCATCTGCGTGTCAATACGGCGTGAAAACAAGGAAATCGGGCCCGGATGGTGCCCTTCGGAGGGCACGTGTGGGGCCATTCCGGCCCGCGCCCCACAGCTTATTTCCGTTCCCGCCACAGCAGCGTCACGCCGAATGCCACCGCACCGAGCACCAGCATGGTGATCACCATGAGGCCCCAGTTGGCCTGGTTGACGCCGGTGCCGTAGAAGATGCCGATCATCACGGTGGCCGTGATGGCGCCCAGGTACCGGCAGGTCTGGAAGATGCCGGCAGCCACCCCCCGCTCGGCCGGCTGGGTGGAGACGTACATGCCCTGGCTGGACGCGATGCTCACCACGCTCCACGGAATGCCCATCAGCGCCGTGAGCAGCAGCACCAGCGGGATGGCGAACGAGGCGGTCAGCAACCACATCGCTCCCGCGGCCGCCACCAGGAACAGCACCCCGGCAATCAGCACCCGCCGCACACGGAAGCGTTCGATGGCGCGGACAGCGAACGGCGTCGCGATCACGGACATTGCTGCCAGCGGCAGCATGAGGAGACCCACGACGCCGGGATCGTAACCGGCCGCTTCCTGCAGCAGCTGCGGCAGGCCGAAGAACGCGAAATAGTAGATGCCGTTGAACACCGCAAAGCCCAGGTAGACCAGCAGCAGCGGCCGGTTCCTGCCGAGCAGCCTCAGGTCCAGGAAGGGCGGGCTGAACTTCAGTTCACGCCAGACGAACAGCGCTGCCAGCACCGTGCCGCCGCCCAGCAGCAACCAGCGCGCGTCGGGCAGCACGTTCAGCAACGC
This sequence comes from Arthrobacter oryzae, assembly GCF_037911235.1. GTDB lineage: Bacteria > Actinomycetota > Actinomycetes > Actinomycetales > Micrococcaceae > Arthrobacter > Arthrobacter oryzae_E. The sequence continues at coordinate 38,690 of NZ_JBBLYW010000021.1, read as the reverse complement.
CATCATGACCAGCGTCAGGGAGCCGACGAAGCCCAGGATGCCGGGGATGTCGGAGTCGCGCAGCAGTTCCGAGGCACTGCCGCGTTCCCGGTCCTCGTCCGCCGGGGCGTACTTCCGGACGATGAGGAGTGCCGCGAGCGCCAACGGCACGTTGATCAGGAACAGGGCCTGCCAGCCGACCAGGCTCACCAGCAGCCCGCCCACCACCGGGCCCACCGCTGCCGCTGAGGTGTTGGCCATCTGGATCCGGCCGAGCGGCCGGGTGGACTTCACCTTCGCCGTCCGGTCCAGCGCCCCGACGATGACGACGGCACTCGGGTACGCGGTGGCCGTGCCAAGGGCCATGAGCGCCCGGGCCACACAGAGGAGTGCGAAGTTCGGGGCGAACGGAGCCAGTGCGCAGGTCACTGCGACAAGCACCATCCCGAAGCTGAACAGGCGCCGCGGCCCGAAGCGGTCCGCCAGCTTGCCCATGAGCGGCTGGCCGGCCGCAGAGGTGAGGTAAAAGGCGGTGATCACCCAGGTGACCGTGGCGACGTCGAGCCCGAAGTCCGCGCGCAGCACCACCAGTGCCACCGCGATCATGGACGAGTTCAGCGGGTTCAGCGACGTGCCCAGGCTGAGGCCGGCAACGGCGAGGGCTGTCCGGGGTTTGTTGCTCACGGAAACAGTCTTGCCTACATGGGGCGCGAGGCCGAACTAGGTTACGCGTGTGCGTTGCGCTCGGGGCGCGGCACAACGGAGTTCCGCCACCGGGGAGCCTGCGGAGAAGTCAGCTCTTCTTTGCGCCCTTTGCCACGGTGAACAGGAAGGTGGAGTCCTCTTGTGCTTCCAGGCTGTGCAGCCCGTCCGGGACGATCAGCAGGTCCCCCGGCTTCCCCTCCCAAGAGTCCTCGCCGAAACGCAGGCGGAGGCTGCCCTGGAGGACATAGACCGTGGCGTCGCCCGGGTTCTGATGCTCACTCAACTGTGTGCCGGCTTTGAGCGCCATGACGGTCTGCCGAAGCACCTTCTCATGTCCGCCGTAGACGGTGTCGGCAGCACGCCCGTTGCTCGCTGCAAGCGCCGCGGCGAGCTGCTGCCGGGCCAGGGCCTCGATCGATATCTTCTGCATGAGGCCACGGTACCCACCGGGGCGGCCGGGCGGTATAGGCCGGTGGTCCCGCTATGCAGAAGCGCACGAAACACATATGTCCTGCCCGGACGCGGCCGGGCCAGCACAACCCCTAGACAGCACGACACGCCGTCAGTAAATTCGAAGAATAGACCCCATCCCGCTCAGGAAAGAGGTCTTCCTTCCGGCCCCTGTGCACAGCCGGCCGGTACGAGCTGCTGAAGCCTCACGGCAGCACTGGATGCACGACGGGAAAGAGCCGGTCATGGCCACTTATGATTACGTTTCCGGAGCTGCGGCGCCCGCCGCTTACCCCCAAGTAGTGCCGAGGCGTAAAGGACGCCTCGTCGTCAACTGGATCACCACGACGGATCACAAGACCATCGGGTACCTGTACCTGATCACCTCCTTCGTGTTCTTCTGCTTCGGCGGCGTCATGGCCTTGCTGATCCGCGCCGAGCTTTTCGAACCCGGCATGCAGGTCCTGCAGACCAAGGAGCAGTACAACCAGCTGTTCACCATGCACGGCACCGTCATGCTGCTCATGTTCGCCACCCCGCTGTTCGCGGGCTTCGCCAACGTGATCATGCCGCTGCAGATCGGCGCCCCCGACGTCGCCTTCCCGCGACTGAACGCCCTGGCCTTCTGGTTCTTCCTGTTCGGCTCCACGATCGCCGTCTCCGGCTTCATCACCCCGCAGGGCGCCGCTGCTTTCGGCTGGTTCGCCTACGCACCGCTGAACAACACGACGTTCACGCCTGGTGTTGGCGGTGACCTGTGGGTCTTCGGCCTCGCGCTCTCCGGCTTCGGCACCATCCTCGGTGCGGTCAACTTCATCACCACCATCATCTGCATGCGCGCCCCGGGCATGACCATGTGGCGCATGCCGATCTTCACCTGGAACACGCTGGTGACGGCCATCCTGGTCCTGATGGCCTTCCCGCCGCTGGCAGCAGCCCTGTTCGCCCTCGGCGCCGACCGCAGGTTTGGTGCGCACATCTATGATCCCGAGAACGGCGGTGCCGTCCTCTGGCAGCACCTGTTCTGGTTCTTCGGCCACCCCGAGGTGTACATCATCGCCCTGCCGTTCTTCGGCATCGTCTCCGAGATCTTCCCCGTCTTCAGCCGCAAGCCGATCTTCGGCTACAAGGGCCTCGTGTACGCGACCATCTCGATCGCAGCGCTGTCCGTCACCGTGTGGGCGCACCACATGTACGTGACCGGCTCGGTCCTGCTGCCGTTCTTCGCCTTCATGACCATGCTGATCGCGGTACCTACCGGTGTGAAGTTCTTCAACTGGATCGGCACCATGTGGGGCGGGTCCCTCACCTTCGAAACCCCCATGCTCTGGAGCATCGGGTTCCTGGCCACCTTCCTGTTCGGCGGCCTGACCGGCATCATCCTGTCCTCCCCGCCGCTGGACTTCCACGTCTCAGATTCCTACTTCGTGGTGGCGCACTTCCACTACGTGGTGTTCGGCACCGTGGTGTTCGCCATGTTCGCCGGCTTCTACTTCTGGTGGCCGAAATGGACCGGCAAGATGCTCAACGAGCGCCTTGGCAAGATCCACTTCTGGATGCTTTTCCTCGGTTTCCACGGAACCTTCCTGATCCAGCACTGGCTGGGCGTTGAAGGTATGCCCCGCCGGTACGCGGACTACATGCCGCAGGACAACTTCGCCTGGATGAACCAGTTCTCCACCATCGCCTCCTACCTCCTCGGAGCCTCGCTGATCCCGTTCTTCTGGAACGTGTACATCACCTGGCGCAGCCACGAGAAGGTTGAGGTGGATGACCCCTGGGGCTTCGGTGCTTCCCTGGAGTGGGCCACGTCCTGCCCGCCGCCGCGTCACAACTTCACGTCGCTGCCGCGCATCCGTTCGGAGCGTCCGGCCCTGGACCTCCACCACCCGGAACTCCGCGTACGCGAACACGAAACCACCCATTCGCCTGCGGCAGACGTCCTCGGGGCGGCAGATATCGGCGAGAGAGACGTCCGGAATCCCAATCCGGACCAGTAAGCAAAAGGCCCTGGGCTTTCATCCGTGGCGCTGCCCCCTCGGGGGATAGCGCCATCCGGGTGCCCCGTCCCGGCATCCCCATCGCTGCGCCGTCCCGTCGTCTTGCCCGACGTTCCTGGGCACGTGGGAAGCGCGAACGGACACTTGAGGCCCTGCTTGCCGGGGCCTCAAGTGTCCGTTGGCGCCAACCGGAGAACTCGCCCATCCTTGCTCACGCTATCGAATATCGATACTGTTCATCTGTTATTCGACACCTTAGGAGACTTGATGGGAAAGCTGACCGTCCTCGCGCTGCGGATTGTCCTCGCGATGGGACTTGCCGGTTCGGTATTTGTCCAGGCAGTGATGGTTCCGCTGCTGGCCCGGGACCTGCACGAGGACATGGGCCCGGACATCGCCAGCGTCAGTGTTCCTGTCATCGTGATCGTCCTCCTGGGCATCGTGACTATCCAGGTCACCATGGTGTGCGTCTGGCGCCTGCTCACGATGGTGCGCCGGGGAACAGTGTTCTCGCATGCCGCCTTCCGTTACGTGGACGTGGTGGCCGGCGCGATCGCGGCGGCCTCCCTGCTGACCTTCGGCCTCGGCGTCGTCCTTGCCCCGGGCGAATCCGTCGCTCCCGGTGTTGTCCTCCTGATTGGCGGCGCCGGCGTGCTGGTGGCCGGAGTCGCGCTCGTCGTCGTCGTACTGCGCCTGCTACTGGCGCAGGCGGTGGCCCGCGACGCAGAAGCCAGGCACCTGCAGGACGAACTGGACGAGGTAATCTGATGCCGATCGTCGTCGACATCGACGTGATGCTGGCCAGGCGCAAGATGCCCGTGGGCGCGCTGGCGGACCGCGTCGGGATCACGCCCGCAAACCTGGCGGTACTCAAGAACGGCCGGGCCAAGGCGGTGCGCTTCACCACCTTGGAGGCGTTGTGTGAGGTACTCGAGTGCCAGCCCGGCGACCTGCTGCGCTGGGAGCCCGAGGACGCGGCGGACTAGCCTACGGCTTGCCTGACCGGACCATCCGGATCACGGGCAGCTCCTCCCACTCGGGCGGAAGCAGTTTGCGTGTACCGTCGGGCCGGAAGCCGTGTTTGAGGTAGAAGGCCAGCGCCCGGGGATTGTCCTCGAGCAACCAGAGGTACGCCGGTGAATCGCCGACGGCGGCATGCAGCAGGGCTGCGCCAAGGCCGCTGCCGTATGTGCGTCGGAGGGTGTAAATCGCATACAGCTCCAACTGTTCGGGCGCGTCCGCGTCAAGGCCCGGACCCGCGTCCGCGAATCCCACCACTTCGTCGCTGGAATCCAGGGCGACAATTCGCGGGTCAGGACTCGCCAGGAAGGGTCGACGCCGTTCAACGCGCTCGGCAATATCGGCCCTGCGGACGCGGAAGAACTCCGGTGACAGCTGGTGCGCGTAGCACTCCTCGTGGGCCAGGGTGTGCATACGCACCACGGCGTCAGCGTCCTCGGGAGTTGCCCGACGGATTCGGTAATCCATCATTCCAGCCTAGCCAGCTGCCTGTTGACGCGCGGGCCCGAACCAGCGCGCCAGCGCATCCTCGAGCCCGGGCTGGGTCCCGTCTCCAGTCCACGCCACATGCCCGTCGGGCCGGATCAGCACGGCCGCAGGAGCGCTGACTGAACCGATCACCGGAAGCTCCCATCCGCCGTCGTACGCGGCGTCCACCAACTGCACCCGATCGGCCCACGGCCCCGGGTCGATGCTGCCCGGCACGCCGAAGTTGAGCAGCACCGCACGGGCACCGTGCAGGAGGGTGAACACGCGCAGCGGGCCGTTAGCGGTGACGACGTCGAGATCGGGCATGCGACGCCCCAGCAGCGCGTGCCCCTCACCGAGGTCATAGCGGACGTCCAGTCCGGAAATGAGCCCGCACAGCCGCTTCCTGGCCTCATCGATCGTCAGCAGGCCGGCCACCGTGTCAGCCAGCGCACCGATGCGCGGGTCGGCCCGCTGCATGAGCGACTGCGCCATCGTGTGCTTCAGCGCGCGGGCCCCTGCGGGGTGACGCTCCGCGTGATAGGTGTCCAGCAGGCTGTCCGGCGCAACGCCCTTGACCACCTGCGCGAGCTTCCAGCCGAGGTTCACGGCGTCCTGGATGCCGAGCCCGATCCCCTGGCCGCCCGAAGGGGCATGGATGTGCGCGGCGTCCCCGGCCAGCAGCACGCGGCCGCTGCGGTAGGCCGCAGCCTGCCGCGTGGCGTCGGTAAACCGGGAGATCCATGTCGGAGAGTGGACCCCGAAGTCAGTGTTATAGACCTCAGTCAGCGCCTTGCTGAGGTCAGCCAGGGTGGGCTCGGTCGCCGGTCCAAGTTGCCTCTCCGTCACGATCACGCGCATGGTTCGCCCGTCCTCCATCAGGTGGAGCCCGTGGACCCCGACCTCGTCGATGCGCATGCCCGCCGGCGTCTCCTCGGTCACCTCCACTTCGGCGATCAGGCTGCTCCTGGTCGCATCCCAGCCGGGGAACTCGATGCCTGCTGCCTTGCGGACGGCACTACGCCCGCCGTCGGCGCCGACCAGGTACAGCGCGCGCATCCGGCCGCCGTCGGCGAGATGCACGTCCACCCCGCTGTCGTCCTGGGCGAAACCGGCCACCTCGAGCCTCCGATGGACCGGCACGCCCAGCTCCTCGATCCAGCCGGCCAGGATCCGCTCAATATGGTTCTGCCACAGGCCCAGCGTGTAAGGGTGCCGAGTAGGAAAGTCGCTCATGTCCAGCATTGTGGTCCCGAAGAACGCCGCCTGGACGGGCTTCCCCTCGGCGAGGAACCGGCCGGCGATCCCGCGCTGATCGAGGATTTCGATCGTCCGCGAGTGGAACCCGCCCGCGCGCGAGCCCACCAGCTCCGGCGTCGGGCGTCGCTCCACGATCGCTGCATCCACCCCCGCCAGCGTCAGCTCACCGGCCAGCATCATCCCGGTCGGGCCGCCTCCGGCAACGATCACATCAACCATCACAACGCCGGCCTCTCCAAAACTTTCCGTGTGCCTGTTCAGGCACGTCCGAGCCAGTTTGGGGCACGAGGGGGGCCTTGCCGCAAGCCCCCATGTGCGCGATAAATTGGAAGTGGCGGGAGCCAGAGCAATGTTTGCCGAGGATACCTACTGTCTAGAACGACGGATCCTGCCAGGTTTCTTCCTCAAGCCCAGCACGTACGAGAGGAACACGAAGGCGCCGATTCCCCCGAAGATTAACGTCAGGACGACGCCCACCCCCCTCAAAAATACGCCGTCGCTTTCGTACCCAAGGACCACTGCGTGGCCCGGGTCGGACTCCCTGTACACCACCGTGACTTCCTCGCCAACAACAGGGTGCTGGTCATGGTCCACGGCGGCCGAGGTGTAGTGAACGAATCCGTCAACGGACTGATACTCCACTTTGATGTCGCGGGCGGAGGCTTTCCTTACATCGTCAAAATCAACAATCGTTCCCACCGTCTGTTCCCCGCTCCGAGCAAGCTCGTCGTCGGCATCTATTAGGAGGGTGCCGACGACGATAAGCACCGGTCCGAGGCAGAGAACCAGAGCTGTGATCGCGAGGTTCGCCCACCTCCCCGGCGACAGTTTTGGTTTGCGGTTCACGTTTGCGTTCGGCGAGGTCACGGTCCCAATTCTGCCCCAGGACCGATCAACCGCTGACAGCCGGAATTAGCGATGCGCGAAGCCATGCGTCAACGTCCTGCTGCGAGCGCAGAACTCTGCCGATGGCCCAGCGGACAAATGTGTTCACGGTCTGTGAAGAATGTATGCCGCAGTTCGTCAAGGAAAACCCCCACGCTCTGCGAGCAATGGCCGCGCAGCATCATATTGCCACTCGGTGGTCCACGAATCAGCGCCGGCCAACCTGTGCACGTCGGCGAGGAATTCGCCCCCCGGCGTCCAGTCCGGCGCGTGGAAGATCGCGTCAATTTCCGTGTGCTTACCGCCCGTGATGGCAGCGATGCCTACACCGCTGCGTCCCGCCCTGCTTGCGCCCCACTTACGTCCGAGCCCGCGCGGCCAGCGCGCCGCTAAGGAACTCGAGGTGGGCCGGCGTGGTGGCGGTAGTGCTACCGGCGTACTCCGGGTGCTTGGTCAGGAACTTCTTGATGTACGGGCACACCGGAACGATCGGCAAGCCATCAGCCACGGTTGCGTCCAGGGCGGCGGTGGCGAGCTTGCCCGCGAGGCCCTGGCCGCCGAATTCCTCGTTGATCACCGTGTGATAGAAAATCCGCTGCCGCGAGTCGCCGGCGTCGTACGTTTTGTACGCGGCCTTGCCGATCACGTTGCCGGCCACAAGCACTTCAAAGCGCTCGCGGTCCGGATTGTGGCGGATAGTCACATCGGTCATCGGAATCTCCTTGATAGCGGCTCTTGCTACAGCCTAACCTCAAGGGATCTGCCGTTATTTCTGACCTAGGAGCAAACATGGCCGCCACCGAAGACGAAGCACAGATCCTGGACCGATGGAGTCACCGGCTGGCCCAGGCCCTGCAGCTCCTGGACCTCGATTTTGACCGGGAACTCATCCTCGACCTCGCCGGGGAGTCCTCACGGTCGGTCACCCACGCAGCAGCGCCGATCACCACGCTGATGGTGGGATACGCCGCGGGACTCGCCGCCGGCAGCGGCACAGCCTCCGGGAGCGCCGGGTCCAAGGAGGCGTCCGCCGCGGCGATCGCCCAGGCCGCCGACGTCGCCCTCAGGTTGTGTGAGGACGGAGCCGACGGCGGCCCGTCCAGCAAAGGCTGGGCCGACACCGCGCAGTAGCAGACACAGCGCAGTAACAGACACTGAGCAGGAACAGATACCGCGCTGGCGGACACCGCCCGGTAACAGCCGCCCGGTAGGGTTGATGTCAACCCCACCGACCGGAAGGCACGCAGCATGCAGGTCCCCCTTTACGTATGGATTCTGACCGTCATCGGCATCGTGGGCCTACTGGCCTTCGACTTCTTCTTCCACGTCCGCAAGGCGCACTCCCCGAAGTTGAGGGAGTCGGCCACGTGGTCCGCGATCTACGTGGGAATCGCCTTGGTCTTCGGGATCGGCGTCCTGGTTTTCGGCGGCCCCACCATGGGCACGGAATACTTCGCCGGCTACGTCACCGAGAAGGCCCTGTCGGTGGACAACCTCTTCGTGTTCCTGATCATCATGGCCAGCTTCAAGGTTCCGCGTGCCGACCAGCAAAAAGTGCTCCTGTTCGGCATCGTCTTTTCCCTGATCGCCCGCACCGGCTTCATCTTCCTCGGCGCCGCCCTGATCAACAGCTTCGCCTGGGTGTTCTACATCTTCGGCCTCATCCTGCTGATCACCGCCGGCAACCTGCTCAGGCCGAATTCGCACGACGACGGCTCCGAGGGTCTGGTGGTCCGGCTCGCCCGGAAGTTCCTCCCGGCGTCGCAGCACTACGACGGTGACAAGCTCTTCACCGTGGAAGACGGCAAGCGCGTCCTGACCCCCATGCTCCTGGTGATGGTAGCCATCGGCGGAACCGACATCCTGTTCGCCCTGGACTCCATCCCCGCCATCTTCGGCCTGACCCAGAACGTGTACATCGTCTTCACCGCGACGGCGTTCTCCCTGATGGGCCTGCGGCAGCTGTTCTTCCTCATCGACGAACTACTGGACCGCCTGATCTACCTCTCCTACGGCCTCGCCGCGATCCTCGGCTTCATCGGCGTGAAGCTCATCCTGCACGCGCTGCACGAAAACAACCTGCAGTTCATCAACGGCGGCGAACACGTGACCGTCATCGAGATCAGCACGGGCCTGTCACTGTCCGTGATCATCGGCGTCCTGGTGGTCACGGTCCTGGCCTCGATCTACAGCCCCAAGGGCAAGGCCAAGAACATGGTCTCCGGTGCCAAGCGGCACGCCACCGAGTACGTGGACCTCAACTACGAGACGGGCATCGCCGAGCGCGAGGAAATCTTCAACAAGATGCTGCGCGAGGAAGCCGAACTCAAAAAGCTTCCCGAGAAGTACAAGCGGCTCATCCGCGACGAGACCGAGTTCATGGACCTGCTCAAGCAGGCCCACGCCGAGCACGACGAAGCCCTCCAGCGGGAGGCCCGCTCCTAGGAGTGACCCCGGGGGAACTGTGTCCTACGCTTGAAAGAGCGTCATCCGCGCTGCGCTCGGCGATCAGGCCTGGGAGTCGCTGCCGGACGGCCCACGGGACATGCTCGCGGCAACCAGCCCGGCGGTGCTCGCCGAGATCCGGGGCGACGGCCTGGATCTCAGCGAGAAGCAGCCCGAACTGAACGCCGAGGACCTGGCACAGCTGCGCCAGTGCGCTTCGCGGCCTGAAGAGGTTCAGTCCGCAAGAGGCTCAGTCCGCAAGAGGTTCAGCCGGAGTCGGTCCGGCTCAGTACACAACGTCGAAGCTGCTGAACTCCCCCGTCGCCGGCGACACCGACTCCTCCACGTGGTCCACGCGCCCCGGCGCGTCACTGGACCACAGCCAGCGGCGGAACTCCAGCACCACCGCCTGCGGACCTTCGACGACGACGGCGACCGTACCGTCGTCGTCGTTCCTTACCGTTCCGGTCAGCGAGAGTTCCTCAGCCTTCCGCACGGTCCAGTACCGGAACCCCACCGCCTGGACGACGCCCTCCACCCGGGCGCGCAAGCGGACGTCCGGCCCGGCGTCCTGATCTGCAGCATGAGCCATGGTTCCAATGTAGTGCGGCGGCCCGGGGTTTCAAGGGGTTGTGTTCGCGGCGTGCTTGGCCTTGCGGCGCTTGGACCGCGACCACACGAGGATGGCCCCGATGGCGCCGATGAGCACGGGTATGGTCACGCCCAGCGGCTGCGCCCAGTCCTTCACGAGAGCATTCAGCACATAGCCCAGTTCGATCTCCACCTGGATGTCCTCCCGGAACGTCTCCAGGCTGAGGTCCGGTCCGTCCTCGGCCGTGGCAAACAGCTGCAGGGTCATGGTTTTGCGTCCTGACTCCTTAGGCGTGATCCACCAGCGCCACTCCGCGACGCCCTGTTCCGGCACCAGCATCTCGCCGCTCGGATTTCCGGCCCGCTCGACGGTCATGCCCGGGCCGGACAGATCCGCCCGCATCTCTTCACACACAATCGGCGCCCGGGTCTGCACAGGGTTGGGCCCGGGAATGTTCTTCTCATGGCCCTCCCCGGGATCGCCCAGGGTGACGTGCAAGACGAACTCCCTGGTCTCGCCCTGGCGCATGGGCGACGGCGGCCGGAACGTCAGCTCGCCCTGAAAGCACGTCTCCAGGATTTCCTTGGCCCGCCTTGCCCGTTCGAAGGCGGTAGAGGTGGGAACCGACGTCGAAGCGGGACGCGACGTCGGGAACGGGCCGGGGCCGGCGCCGGGCTTGCTGTCGGGAGGGCCGCTCTCACCGGGAAGGGGCCGGGTGACAGTTGGCCGCGCGGTGCTTGATGTGGTGGTCGGCTCCGCACTCGGGTCCGGCGTGCACGCACCCAGCCCCAGCACTACAAACAGCACCAAACACACCACCGCGCACACCGGTATCAGGGCGGATGCCATTGCCTTCGCACCGCTCACGAGCCGCTGCTTCCCCAGTGCGTACATCAGAACTCCGACAGATCGGACTGCGTCCTGATTCGAGTCTGCGCGGGCGGAAAGGGCCAGTCAAGGAGCCGGCTCAAGCCGACGCCGCCTACCGCGCGGGCCGCAGCGAGGTGATCATCCGGCGGATGTTCCGGTACTCGCCCGTCTCCACGTACAGCTTCGCCTTCTCCCAGTACGGGAGCGACGGATCCCCCGGTGTGGCATTGTTTGCGGGGTCGTAGCCGGCGCCGAACATCGCGCCGCTGGGCGGCCACCGGAACAGCAGGAAGATGGGACACGCCAGCGTCCCGATCTCCTCGGGAGTCATCGTGATGCCGTAGGCGGCAATGGTTTCAGCCGTCCGCGCGGGCGCCTGCGGATCTCCCCGGATCTCGAACATGAACCGGGGCGCGTTATCGTCGGCCACGCCTTTCTCAGCCAGGGCTGTCATGGGTTCGGAATCCAGTACCGCAAACGGGTACTGCTGCACGCACTCCGAACCGGTCACGATCCTGGTCTCCAGGACAGCCATCGGCTTCCCTGCCGCGTTCAAGACTTCCGCGAACGCTCCGCCGAGCGGCGATTTTCCGCGCGGATCCTTGATGATCCAGTCCCCCGGATACTCGAATGTCAGGTCACCGTCCGGCGTCGTGAACGTCTTCCAGCCGGAGGCCGTAGGCGACGGCAGCCGGCTCGGGGACGTGCCCGACGACGCCGGTTCAGTGGGCGGGGCGCCCGCCGTCGCGCTGGGCGGCACTGCAGTCCCGGTCGCCGGGTCAGTGGCCGACCCGCTGGCTGTTCCGTCCGCCGTTCCGTTCGGCGTTCCGTCCGTCGTAGCGCCGGGTGGACTGGCGGTCGACGATCCCGCATCCGGTGGCGCGGGAGGCGGGCCGCAGGCTGCCAGAAGTACCGCGAGGCAGGCAGCGGCAGCAGCAGCTGATCCGGGACGTTCCGGTCCAGATGATCCATAGCCGGGCTTCGTCGATCGGCGCATGCAATCCTCCTCATACAGCTGAGGAATTCATTGTGGCCCCGCCCCGAGGCGACTCGCGCGGGGACTGAAGAATTTGCCGCCAAAACGTTGCGCACCGCGGAGAGTCCGCGGTGCGCAACATTGACTGCGTGGCCCTGGATAGCTAGGCGGGCTTCAACGAGGTGATCATCTTCTTGATGTTCTTGTACTCCTGCGTGCCCATGTAGACCTCCGGAGTGTCCACGTGCATCTCATTGCCCGGGGTGGTGTCGAAGGGATTGTAGACGCCGCCGAACATCGCACCGCTGGGCGGCCAGTTGAAGAAGTGAAAAATCGGGCACGCTTCCGTTCCCGTGGGTTCGGGCGCTGTGGTGATGCCGTACGCGAACAGGGTCATCAGCTTCGGATCCGTAGCAGTGGTGTCCGTCCGGGTCTCAAAGACATACCGGGGAACGGTTCCGTTTTGTTCCAAGGCCGGAAGGGGCTGCGTTTCGTACACGCCGTAAGGCTGCTTCACGGTGCATTCGGCCCCGGTGACCATGTTCGTCCGGAGGTCCGCCAGGTTCTTGCCGTTGGCGTTCGTGATGTTCAGGAACACGCCCCCGGGCGCTGCATCTGCGGCCTTGTCGGTGATCTTCCAGTCTTCCGGATAGTCGAAGGTCAGGCCGTCCGCCGTGGTGTAGGACTTCCATCCTGCTTCGGGTGTCGAGGAAGCCGACGGTGAGGTGGTGACCGTGGGCGAAGCCGAAGTGGTGGCGGTGGTGCTGGGCGAAGCGGTCGAGGTAACGGCGGGCCCGGTGGAAGTCGTCGACGGTGACGAGGCCGGCGGGCCGCAGGCTGCCAGCAGGAACGCGAGGCAGAGGGCCCCCGAGACTGCGATGGGCGGGGATACTGAGCGGTGCATCTGTTCTCCTGAATCTCATGAGACCGCGAATAATTCCTCAATTGTGGACTGGTGCGAGCCGCCGCCCTAGCAATAAATCCAATCGATGTCCAAATGTTATCGGCGCGCCCGTACCGCCCGTGATTTCAGCCCTTCACCGAAGCTTGATAGAGCTTAACCAATGCAAGAATTCCTCACCCCGGCAATGCCCTTCCTAGCCATGGCGATCGCAGTAGCGGCAGGACTGATCCTCTCCTGGCTGATCCGTAAGACAGTCCTCCGGCTCAACCGCCGCCGGCCCGAGCTCCACGCCACGTCGCGAGTGGCGCGGCTCCCGTTGCGGCTTGCCCTCTGCCTGATCGGCGTCCGCGTCGCGCTGGCCCTGACCACGGACGACGGCGGGTGGCGGTCCGCCGTGGACCATCTCCTGCTGATTGCCCTCATGGGCTCGCTTGCCTGGCTGGCCGTGGCGGTGCTGCTGATCGTGGAAACCCTGGTCCTCAGCCGCTATAACGTGGACGTGGCAGACAACCGCCGTGCCCGGCGCCTGCGGACCCAGATGATCCTTGCCAGGCGGATCGCTGTGGCCCTTGTCGTGGTGCTGGCAGTGGGCAGCGTCATGCTGACCTTCCCCGCCATCCAGGCGCTTGGCGCCGGGCTGCTGGCCTCCGCCGGCGTGATCTCCATCGTGGCCGGCCTCGCCGCCCAGACGTCCCTGGTGAACGTTTTTGCCGGCATGCAACTGGCCTTCACCGACGCCATCCGCGTGGACGACGTTGTGGTGGTCCAGAAAGAATGGGGCCGGATCGAGGAAATCACCCTGACCTACGTGGTGGTCCATATCTGGGACGACCGCCGGCTCATCCTGCCCTCCACCTACTTCACCACCACCCCGTTCGAGAACTGGACCCGCCGCCAGTCCGAGGTGATGGGCACCGTGGAGTTCGACCTCGACTGGCGAGCGCCCATCGAGGACATGCGCGCCGAACTGCGGACCGTTCTCGACGGCACGGAACTCTGGGATGAGCGCGTGGGAATCCTGCAGATCACGGATGCCACCAACGGCTACGTCCGGGTGCGGATCCTGGTGAGCGCAGCGGACAGCGCCGCCCTCTTCGACCTGCGCTGCCTCATTCGGGAGGCCATGGTCACCTTCCTGCAGCAAGGCCACCCGGAGTCGCTCCCGCACGTGCGCTGGGAACCCGTGCAGCCGGCACCCGCCCGGGAAAAGTCCCGGCAGCCCGCCGTGGAGTCCCGCCAGCCGGAGCAGCCAGTGCACGCCCGTCAGCCGCCCGGCCCGCAGGACTCCCAGCTCTTCACCGGCTCCATCGAAGCCATCGAACGGTCCCGCGCCTTCACCGGTCCCGGCGAGGAAGTCTTCGAGGACCGGGACAAGACGCTCTCCGCACGGAACTAGCAGCCCTTTCCTGCCCGGCGGATCTGAACAATAATCAAACCGAGCCCCATCATCAGACCAGCCGCAAGCAACTGAGGAGACCAGGCCATGACCACCCACGCGGACCCCGCAACGGAACCCCCTGTCAGCGCCGCAGAGGACAACGACGACGAGGTGACCACGGACCCCGGGTGGTTCCACAAAGCGGTGGTCTACCAGATATACCCGCGCAGCTTCGCGGACTCCGACGGCGACGGCATCGGCGACCTTCCCGGCATCATCAGCAAGCTGGACTACCTGCAGAAGCTGGGGGTCGACGTCGTCTGGCTCTCCCCCATCTACACCTCACCGCAGGACGACAACGGCTACGACATCAGCGACTACCGCGATGTGGACCCCCTCTTCGGCACCCTGGCCGACCTGAAGGAACTAACCGACGGGCTGCACGCGCGGGGCATGAAACTCGTGATGGACCTGGTGGTCAACCACACATCGGACGAGCACCCGTGGTTCGTGGAATCGCGTTCGTCCAAGGACAACCCCAAGCGCGACTGGTACTGGTGGCGGCCGCCCCGGCAGAGTCCCGTAGGCGGCGCCGGCGCGGAGCCCAACAACTGGGGCTCCGCGTTTTCCGGCCCGGCCTGGGAGTTCGACCAGGCCACCGGCGAGTACTACCTCCACCTGTTCTCCCGGAAGCAGCCGGACCTGAACTGGGAAAACCCGGAGGTCCGCGCCGCCGTTTACGACATGATGAACTGGTGGCTGGACCGCGGCGTGGACGGCTTCCGGATGGACGTCATCAACTTCATCTCCAAGGACACCGCGCTTCCGGACGGGCCGCGGGCGGACGGCATGCTGTTCGGCGACGGCAGCCGGCACTTCATGTCCGGACCGCGGATCCATGAGTTCCTGCACGAAATGCACCTGGAGGTCTTCGCCGGCCGGGACAAGCCGCTGCTGACAGTAGGCGAGATGCCGGGCGTCACGGTGGAGGACGCCGTCCTGTTCACCGATCCCACCCGGCGCGAGGTGGACATGGTGTTCCAGTTCGAGCACGTGGCGCTGGACCAGGAGGACGGCAACAAGTGGCGGCCCCGGAAGCTGCGGCTCACGGACCTGAAGCAGTCCCTGGGCCGCTGGCAGGAAGCCCTGGCCGGGCGCGGCTGGAACAGCCTCTACTGGGGCAACCACGACCAGGCCCGTGCCGTGTCGCGCTTTGGCGACGACGGGCAGTACCGGGAGCTTTCCGCCAAGATGCTGGCCGGCATCCTGCACCTGCACCGGGGCACCCCGTACGTGTACCAGGGCGAGGAACTGGGCATGACCAACATGAGCTTCGGGGCCATCAGCGACTACCGCGACATCGAGGTGCTCAACCACCACCGCGAGGCCACCACCCACCTCGGCCACACCGACGCCGACGTCCTGGCTGCCCTGGCTCCGTTGAACCGGGACAACGCCCGCACCCCGGTGCAGTGGGACGCCAGCAGGCATGGAGGGTTCACCACTGGCGCCCCGTGGATTGCGGTGAACCCGAACACCAGCCATATCAACGCCGCGGAGCAGGAGGACAATCCGGACTCGGTGTTCAGCTTCTACCGGCAGGTCATCGCCCTGCGGCACGCCGAGCCCGTGGTGGCGGAAGGCGACTTCACCATGCTGCTGCCCGACGACGAGCATGTGTATGCATTCCGGCGGTCGCTGCCGGGATCAGGAGCGGCACCCGGCGTCCAGCTGTTGGTGCTGGGCAACTTCTCCGGGGAAGACCGGACCGTGGAGCTCGACGGCGGCGACTGGGGTGATGCCGAAGCCGGCGCGGATGAGCCGGAACTGGGCCACTACCCGGCTGAACTGATCCTGGGAAATTATCCGGGCGACGGCGCCGCGACGCACGCTGCCATATCGCTGCGCCCCTGGGAATTGAAGGTCTTCCGCCGGCAACACAACAGCTGAGCCCTACCCAAACACCAGCTAAGCAAGGAGAGCACCATGACCATTCCACCGCTGCCAGAGCCGGATCCGTTCCCGCCGGAACCGGGACCCACCGGCCCGCCGGACCCGGACAACCCGTTCCCGCCCAACAGGCCGGACCCCACAGAGCCGCACCCGCCGCACCCTGGGCCGGAACCGTCACCGGCTCCCGGACCCCTGCCGATTCCGGACCCGGGGCCCGTGCCACCGGTGCCGCCCGCCCCGAATCCGGACCCCACACGGTTCTGAAGGTTTCGGGCTCTCAGGGAGTTTCCGGCTTTTAGGGAGTTTCCGGCTTTTAGGGAGTTTCGGCCCTCCAAAGGGTTCAGTCGCCGATGCTGTGCAGGAACCGCCGGACTTCGGCGTTGAACGCGTGGGGTGTTTCGGCGGCTGCCAGATGCCCGACGTCGGGAATCACTGTCAGCTGTGCACCGGGAATCTGGCGGTGCATGTCCCGGGCAACCGCCAACGGCGAACGCACGTCGCGCTCGCCGTAGAGCAGCAGCGTGGGCACGCTGATGGTGGGCAGCACGTCGCGGTAATCAGCGCGGCCGCTGGCGCTTAGCAGCGCCCTCATACCGGCGGGGTGGAAATCAGCCATGATGGCACTGAATTCGTCGACGACGGCGGGATCGGCCCGCTCCGTGAAGAGCGTTGGCATCCACACCGGGATGAACTGCTCCGGCGGCTGGTCGAGTTCCGCGAGGATCTGGGCGTAGCGGCGGTCCACTTCCTCTGGCGGGAGCGAGCCTGCCCAGCCGGCGTAGGCAGAAGCCAGCACCAGGGATGCCACCATATGCGGATGGCCCCGGTAGAGCTCCAGGGCCACGCCTGAGCCCCAGGACAGCCCCAGGACATGCGGCTTCCGCGGCGCTACATCGCGAAGGAAACCTGCGAGGGCATCGCCCAGCTGCCGGCCGGTGAAGTCGGGCGGAGGATCGTCCGACAGTCCGCATCCCGGGGCATCCCAGGCGATAACGGTGAACTCGCGGGAAAGTCCCTCGAGCTGCTGCCGCCAGACGCGGCTGTCCTCATACGCGCCATGAAGAAGCACCAGCGGAGGGCCCTGGCCCGCACGCTGATAGCCGATTCGCAGTCCTGAAACCTCAACGGTGTGCATGCCGCACCGCTCCTTTGGAGCTGACCCTGATGGCTCTGATTCTAGGCCGATCAGGGTCAGCTGCCTACAGGAACGAAGGCCTGCGCCGGTAAAGACCCCTAGACGAGCGTGATGTCCCGGGTCCGGTGATCGTAGTTGAAGGTGATCCGGCCGCCGGGGTGGTGGAGTTCGTGGTTTGCACCGTCAAACGCGCCGAACGCGCCATAGTTCTCGTCCCAGGTGCGGTTGAGCGCGATCTTGAAGCTGTAGTGCCCGGCCGGAAGGTCGGTGGTGAGCTTCCACAGCTGGTCTACCGCATCCAGCTTCATCTGCGATTCGTCATACTGCGGGGCCCAGTTCGCCGGGGCGCCGAGCAGGACGTTGAAGTCGCCGGCAATGGCAACAGCCTCCGGCTGGTCGATCGACTCCACGCTGGGAACCTGCGCCGGTGACTCCTCGCCGGAGTCAGCCGGCTGGGCGGCGGCCTTGCGCGAGCGCACGGCCTTGGCCACCGGTGCCACTGCGTCTTCAATCAGCTCGGCGGCTTTTTCAACCACCTTGGCAGCCTTGGACGGCGCCTTTTTCTTCGGTGCAGCCTTGGGTGCCTTTGCGGCTGCAGCCTTCGGAGCTGCGGCGGTGGCCGGGAGCGAAGTGGGTACCGGGACGTCGGAGGGCACCGGAGTGCCTTCGGCGAGTGCGGTGGCAAATGAGTCGGCATCCGGGAATGCCACGGTGGCACGGAGGCCGTCTTCGGTAATGGTCCAGCCACTGCGTCCCTTAACGAGCCAACCGGCCTTGACGAGCTTGCTGGTTGCGGTGGTCAGCGCCTTGTGTCCCCGGGGGATGCCTCCGCTGAGCAGTTCACTTTCCTTCTCATTCAGCGGGACGCGAACCGTGGCCTGGGCCAGGACGGCGCCTGCGCCGAGGGTCTCACCTGACAGAACGCTTTCCGCGAGAATGTCGAGCACTGACTTGAGTCGAACCGTGGTGGTGTCTGCAATAGCCGTGGGCATGTTTGTCCTTTCGAGCATGTGATCACTCAGCATTTTGCCAGTGAACTGTAACCAGAGGCGACTATGCGGGTTAACAACGTGTGTCGTGACCCACTATGACGCGGAATGCGCCGCAAGTGATCATAGGGTCTCAGCTTAGTGGCTGAAACATCGGGACTTTGGGCCCGTTGACAAGGCGCCCGGGCTTTGAGTCATTCAGGCGGCGTCCGAGCGAATCCCGCGTGGAGGTCGTGGATAAGGACGCTCCCGCCCAGCAGTTGCGTCTTTGCCTCGAGCTGTTGCACCAGCCCGTCATTGACCGCCCCGAAGATTTCTATGGTCCGAAGGTTGACGAGCGGTGCAATCGGAGGGAAGCGCGGTCCGGCCACCTTCATGTGAAACTCCAGCGACGGCAGGTCCTCGTGGACGTGGAGGACGCTCATGCGAGTGCCGTCGCCCGAAAAGTAGACGTTGTAGGCGATGATCCGCGGTTCATTAGCTTCGACAAAGTGGGCAAGCTCAGCCATGGCGACCTTCAGTTCGGCCAACTTTCCGGGCCGAACGTCGGACGTATCAAGATAGACAACGAAATTGCTCATGCTGCCCTCCCGGGGTTTCGGGTCCTGCTGCGGGTCCTGGTTCGGGTTCGGGGC
This sequence comes from Arthrobacter oryzae, assembly GCF_037911235.1. GTDB lineage: Bacteria > Actinomycetota > Actinomycetes > Actinomycetales > Micrococcaceae > Arthrobacter > Arthrobacter oryzae_E. The sequence continues at coordinate 20,046 of NZ_JBBLYW010000021.1, read as the reverse complement.
AGGCACCGGGGTCAGGAGGCGCCGTCGTCCTGGACGGCGTATTTGATCACGGATTCTGCATAGTCCTGCGGGTGCGTCAGGTGCGGGATGTGACCCGCCCCTGCGCAGGTGAGACGCTGTGCATGCGGCAAGGCACCGTGGATGTGGTCGAGGACGTGAGCGAACATCGGCGGGCTCTGGTCACCCTGGGTCAGGAGGACAGGGCCGGTGTAGGCCTGCAACTTCCCGAGATCGAGGGTAAGGCTTTCCGGGTCGCCGAGCTCGTCCAGGAAAGTGGGCGCATTGCGAACGAACGTCTCCCGCTGCTCCTCCGGACTGCGTTCCCAGCTTCCGGGACCCAGTGCGATCGAGTCAACGAAAAGTTCAGCACCTTCCGCGTTCCGTCCCTCCCTTAGCGCTGCTGCCACGGCGCCCACGCGCGTAGTGAAGCCTTGGAGAACCTCGGCATAGGCGGGGTCGCCAGCCAGCAGGCCCAGTCCCGGCGGTTCGTGGGCGACAACCGCCGCCACCACGTCCGGGTGGGCGGCGGCCAGCCGCAGCGCAATCAGCGACCCGAATGAGTTGCCCACCACCACAGCCGGGTCAAGGCCAAGCAGGCTGATGAGCCCGAAGAGATCTTCGACGTCCTCCCCGACCAAGCCTTGGCGGTCCGGCCGCGAACTGCTGCTATGGCCCCTCCTGTCATAGCTGACCACCCGGAAATGGCTGGCCAGCATCGGGACAATTTGGTCCCATTCGTGGTGGTCCACCCAGGATCCGTGCACCAGCACCAGACCGGGGCCGCGGCCGGTCTCCTCGTAGAACAGGTCGACTTCGCCAACCGTGATGACGGCCATGACTGCCTCCGTTCAGGCCAGGCTCGGCTCCAGGCGCACGATGACGGCCTTGGAGACGGGCGTGTGGCTGCCCTCCGCTACGCTCTCCAGGGGCACCAGGACGTTCGCTTCCGGGTAATAGGCCGCCGCGCATTCCCGCGCCGTGGGGTAGGAAATCACACGGAACTTCCGGATCACCCGTTCGGTGCCGTCTCCGTAGACCCCGTGGATGTCCACGTATTGCCCGTCTGCCAGGCCCAGCTCGGAGATGTCTTCGGGGCTGACGAAAACAACGTCCCTACCCTTCTTGACCCCGCGGTACCGGTCGTTGTGCCCGTAAATGGTGGTGTTGAACTGGTCGTGGGACCGCATGGTCTGCAGGATCAGCGTGCCGGCCGGCCGCTCCACGTGCTCCAACTCGTTGACGGTCAGCACGGCCTTCCCCGTGGGGGTGTGGAAGGTGCGGGAATCCCGCGGACCGTTGGGCAGCACGAACCCGCCCCATTCCCGGATCCTCCGGTTGTAGTCCTCGCAGCCGGCCACCACGCGCGAGATGTGGTCCCGGATGAGGTCGTAATTCCGTTCGAAACCGGCCCAGTCAGCATCGATCCTGCTGTCCACGGTAGCCCGGGCCAGCCGGCTGACAATCGCCACCTCGGACAACAGCCCGGGCGCCACGGGCTTCACCTTTCCCTCGGAGGCGTGCACGGCGCACACTGTGTCCTCCACGGACACGAACTGCGGCCCGGTTTCCTGCATGTCGATTTCCGTCCGTCCCAGCGTGGGCAGGATCAGGGCTTCCCCGCCCGTGACCGCATGTGAGCGGTTCAGCTTGGTGGAAATCTGCACCGTCATTTCGGTGTTCGCCACTGCCGCCTCGGCCGCGTGGGTGTCCGAGATGGCCGCCACGAAGTTTCCGCCCATTGCGACGAAAACCTTGATCCCGCCGTCGCGCATTTTGCGGATGGCTTCCACGGCGTCAGCACCGGGTTCCCGGGGCGGCTCGAAGCTGAATTCCTTGGCGAGGGCATCCAGGAAGGCCGGCGGCATCTGCTCCCAGATGCCCATGGTGCGGTCGCCCTGGACATTGCTGTGACCGCGGATCGGGGACGCTCCAGCGCCGGGTTTGCCGATGTTTCCACGCAGCAGCAGGAGGTTGATGATCTCCTTGATGGTGGGCACGGCCTTCTTGTGCTGCGTGATGCCCATGGCCCAGGTGATGATCACCTTTCCGGCCCGCAGGTACCGCTCGGCGAGTTCGTCGATTTCCATGCTGCTCAGGCCTGTGGCGCGGAGCACGGTGGATTCCTGTAGCGATGCAAGGTGCGCCTTGAGCTCGTCCAGGCCCTCGCAGTGCTCCCGGAGGAACTCGTGGTCCAGCACCTTCCCGGGGCGCTTCGACTCGGCGTCGAGCACCCGCTTGGACAGGGCCTGCATCAGCGCCATGTCCCCGCCCAGCCGGATCTGCAGGTACTGGTCCGCCAGCTCCGTGCCGCGTCCCACGATTCCGTTGATTTTCTGCGGGTTCTTGTAGCGCATGAGCCCGGCTTCGGGCAGCGGGTTGATGGCCACGATCTCGCAGCCGGCTTCCTTGGCCTCCTCGAGGGCAGTCAGCATGCGGGGATGGTTGCTGCCGGGGTTCTGCCCCATGATGATGATCAGGTCCGCCTTGGCGAAGTCATCGTAGGAGACGGTGGCCTTGCCCACGCCGATGGTCTGGCCCATGGCCCAGCCGGAGGACTCATGGCACATGTTGGAGCAGTCCGGCAGGTTGTTGGTCCCGTAGGCCCGCACGAACAACTGGTACAGGAAGGCGGCCTCGTTCGAGGTCCGGCCGCTGGTGTAGAACGCGGCCTCGTCCGGGCTATCCAGGCCTTGGAGCTTGCTGCCGATGATGGAAAATGCCTCGTCCCAGCTGACCGGCCGGTAGTGGTCCTCCCCCGCCGGTTTGTACACCGGCTCCGTGAGGCGGCCCTGCATCCCGAGCCAGTATTCGGACCTCCCCCGCAGTTCCGTGACCGGGTTCGCGGCCCAGAACTCGGAAGGCACCACCACCGGAGTTGCCTCCCATGTGACCGCTTTGGCGCCCTGTTCACAGAATTCGAAGGTCTTCCGGTGCCCGGGGTCCGGCCAGGCGCAGCTCATGCAGTCGAAGCCGTCCTTCTGGTTCAGCCCCAGCAGGGTTTTGCCGGCACGTCCCACGCCCATGTGCTTCAGGGCCGGCTGCATGGAGTGGTAGACGCCGGGGATGCCCGCGGCCCAGTCCTTCGGCTTCCCGACTTCAAGGTTGTTTTCGTCGGCTTCTTCCACGTGCGGATTCTTGCGCGCCATGCTGCACTCTCCCTGACTCCGTACTTACTCATCAGTGCTGCTGTGAACTTCAGGATTAGCAGTTATGGCAGGACCCCGCAAGCATTCGTCAGGGGCGCTAGGGCTCAGGAGTAGCCGAGCTCCGCAAGCAGCTCGGTCTTGCGCTCTTCGTCCGCGAACGAGGACCGGATGGAGTTGGAAGCCAGCCGGACCCTGTCGAACTCGGACAGCCCCAGGACGGTCTGCAGCTGCACGAAGTTGTCATCCACGTACCCGCCAAAATACGCGGGATCGTCCGAGTTCACGCTCACGTTCAGGCCCGCCGCGAGCATGGCCGGCAACGGATGGTCAGCCAGGGTGTCCACCGCACGCAACCGCACGTTGGACAACGGGCACACGGTCAGCGGCACCCGCTCCGCGACGAGGTGTTCCACCAGGTCGGGGTCCTCCATGCAGCGGATGCCGTGGTCGATCCGCTCCACATCCAGCAGTTCCAGCGCGTCGATAATGTACGACGGCGGGCCCTCCTCGCCGGCGTGCGCTATCCGGTGCAGTCCGGCCTCCTTCGCCCGGGCGAACAGCCGCTCGAACTTGGCCGGCGGGTTGCCCACCTCGGCCGAGTCCAGGCCGATGCCTGCAATGGGCGCGTTGATGGCCAGCAGCCGCTCCAGGACTTCGAGGGCCGATTCCTCGGACAGGTCGCGCAGGAACGCGGCAATGAGCAGGGTGGACACCCCGAACTCCTCCAGGGAGTTTGCCAGCACGGAGGCAACCCCGTTCACGCAGGTTTCCAGCGGAACGCCGCGGGATACGTGGGCCTGCGGGTCCATCATGATTTCGGCGTGCCGCACTCCCGCGGCCGCCGCACGTTCAAGGTAGGCGCGGGTCATGTCCGCGAAGTCCTGCTCCGTCTGGAGCACGGCCATGTTGGCGTAGTACAGGTCCAGGAACGACTGCAGGTCCGTAAATTCGTAGCGGGCACGCAGCTCGTCCAGGTCCGCGTACGGCAGCGCAATGCCGTTGCGCTCAGCGAGGGCGAAAATCAGCTCCGGTTCCAGGGTTCCCTCGATGTGGAGGTGCAGCTCCGCCACCGGCAGCAGCTTGACGGGCGGCTCGGCCGCTTCCTCTGCGGACACTGCTTCGGCGGACAGAGCCTGTTCGGACACAGCCTCTTGGGACACAGCCTCTTCGGCGTCGGGTACAGGAGCATCGCTGAGTGCTGACGCGCCGCCGGGTCCGGGCGCGTCGTTGTAGGTTTCCATCCGGTAAGGATATGCCCGAGGTGCCCCAGCACCGATAGAGTCGAATCAATGCAACATAACAAGCAGGCTTCCGATGCGCCCTTCCTGACTCCGGACCACCACACCGATGGATTTGTCCGGGTGCGCGGAGCCCGGGAAAACAACCTGCGCACCGTGGACGTGGACGTTCCGCGGGATGCCATCGTCGCGTTCACCGGTGTTTCCGGTTCCGGCAAGTCATCGCTCGCCTTCGGCACCATCTACGCCGAGGCCCAGCGCCGCTACTTCGAGTCAGTGGCGCCGTACGCGCGGCGCCTCATCCAGCAGGGCCACAATCCCAAGGTGGAGATGATTACGGGACTGCCTCCCGCCGTCGCGCTTCAACAACGGAGAGGCACCCCGAGCAGCCGCTCCACCGTGGGCACAGTGACCACGCTGTCCAACTCGCTGCGCATGCTGTTCTCCCGCGCCGGCACCTATCCGGACGGCATGGCCCAGCTGGATTCGGACGCCTTCTCGCCCAACACCGCTGCCGGCGCCTGCCCCGTCTGCCACGGCCTGGGCATTGCCCATACGGTCAGCGAAACCTCCCTGGTCCCGGACACCTCGCTCAGCATCGCCGACGGTGCCATCGCGGCGTGGCCCGGCGCGTGGCAGGGCAAGAACCTCCGCGACATCCTCAGCCACCTCGGCTACGACGTGAACACCCCGTGGCGGAAGCTCCCCAAGAAGCACCGCGACTGGATCCTCTTCACCGAGGAACAGCCTGTGGTGGAGGTGACGCCGAAGCGGGACCGGGTGGCCAAACCGTACAAGGGCCGTTTCTGGAGCGCCAAGAGCTACGTGCTCCACACCCTGGCCGACACCAAGAGCGACACCATGCGCCAGCGCGTCCTCCGGTTCATGGAAACGGGTCCCTGCGAGCGCTGCGAAGGAAGCGGCCTCACGCCCGAGGCCCTGACGGTGACGTTTGCCGGCCGGACCATCGCCGAGCTCAACGCCGTGCCCATGGCCGAACTGGCAGAGATCATCCGGCCCACCAGCAAGCTCAAGGACGCGGGGACGGCCAGCCGGGCTGCAGCCTCTGGTGAAACCAACGAAGTGGCGGTGGCCATCACCCGCGACCTGCTGCTGCGGATCACCGTGCTGCTGGAGCTGGGCCTGGGCTACCTCGCCCTGGGCCGGGCCACGCCCACGCTCTCCCCCGGCGAAATGCAGCGGCTGCGGATCGCCACCCAGCTGCGCTCAGGCCTGTTCGGCGTGGTGTACGTGCTGGATGAGCCGTCCGCCGGGCTCCACCCCGCCGACGCCGAACCGCTGCAGTCCGTGCTCGAAGCGCTCAAGTCCTCCGGAAATTCCGTGTTCGTGGTGGAGCACAACATGGACGTGGTCCGCCGTGCGGACTGGCTCGTCGACGTCGGCCCGCGCGCCGGCGAAGGCGGCGGCGAGATCCTGTACAGCGGGCCCGTGGCCGGGCTCGCCGACGTGGAGTCGTCCGTCACGCGGCCGTTCCTGTTCCCGGACGGGGCCGGTAAAACCCGGAACGCCGCCGGAACGAACGACGGCGGTGCCTCCGCAGCGCGTGCCTCTGCGGCCGGCGCCCGCCGTGAGGCTGCCGGCTGGCTGGGGTTGCGCGACATCACCCGCCACAACCTGCGCGAACTCGATGCCGACTTCCCGCTCGGCGTGCTGACGGCGGTCACGGGAGTGTCCGGCTCCGGCAAGTCCACCCTGGTCAGCCAAGTCCTCGCCGAGGTGGTGGGAGCTCGGCTGCGCCCGGAAGCCGACGGCGCGGCAGGCTCCGCAGCGAAGGCGACGGGTAAGGCCACGGAGGATCTGGAGTCCGGGGACGACGGGTCCGGGGAGCCGTTGAACATTTCTGAAACCGTGGGGCCGGTCTCCGGGCTGGAACAGATCGACCGGCTGGTGCGGGTGGACCAGAAGCCGATCGGCCGCACGCCGCGGTCCAACCTGGCCACCTACACCGGGCTCTTCGACGCAGTGCGCAAGGAGTTCGCCGCCACGGAGCAGGCACGGGCCCGTGGCTTCGGCGCAGGAAGGTTCTCCTTCAACGTGGCCGGCGGCCGCTGCGAGACGTGCCTGGGCGAAGGGTTCGTTGCCGTGGAGCTCCTGTTTCTCCCTGGCAGCTACGGTCCCTGCCCCGAGTGCCAGGGTTCGCGTTACAACCCGGAGACCCTTGAGGTCACCTACAACGGCAGGAACGTGGCCGAGGTGCTGGCCATGACCGTGGACGCCGCCAGGGAGTTCCTCGCCGATGTTCCGGCCGCTGCCCGCAGCCTGCAGACCCTGCGCGACGTCGGCCTGGGCTACCTCCGCCTCGGCCAGCCCGCCACCGAGCTGTCCGGCGGGGAGGCGCAGCGCATCAAACTGGCCACCGAACTGCAGCGGGCCAGCCGCGGCCACACCCTGTACCTGCTGGACGAGCCCACCACGGGCCTGCACCCCGCGGATGTGCAACTGCTCATGGCCCAGCTGCACGGGCTGGTGGACGCCGGCAACACGGTCATTGTGGTGGAGCACGAGATGGATGTGGTGGCCGCAGCGGACTGGGTGATCGATCTCGGCCCGGCCGGTGGCGACGCCGGCGGTGAGATCGTGGCGTCCGGGACGCCGGCCGCCGTCGCGCGTTCCCCGAAGAGCCGGACGGCGCCGTACCTGGCGACGGCGCTGGGCCCGTCAGCGGACGGCCACTAAACCGGCCCGGAACCCGGCCACGCCGCGCGGAGAATCTATTTCGATTTGATAACGGGCCGGCACTGTTTTACCGTGGAAGGCAATCCCGCCACGCGGGACAACGAATGCCCGGTGCTGCCACCACCAGTTACTGCCCGGCCGGCAGACACCGTACATGACCTCTAGTTCGTCAGGGGCGGGCAGTGGCGCGACAACGTCCGGGGACGGACCGAGCGCAGGTGGCCCTCAGGAGCATCCACTTCCATGAACACTTCCACTCGCATGAACACCCGCACGAGCAAATCCAAGCTGGGAACCGCTGCACGCCGCGGAGTCACTTTGGCCGCCGTGTCAGCGGCAGGCCTCGCACTCTCCGCCACCGCAGCCAACGCGGCGGTGCCCACCGCCACCAGCACCAGCACCTGGGACGCACTCGCCCAGTGTGAAAGCGGCGGCAACTGGAGCATCAACACCGGCAACGGTTTCAGCGGCGGGCTGCAGTTCACCCCCAGCACCTGGGCAGCCTTCGGCGGCACCGGATCGGCTGCGGACGCCACCCGCGAGCAGCAGATCGCCGTGGCCGAGAACGTCCAGGCCAGCCAGGGCTGGGGCGCCTGGCCTGCCTGCGCCGCAAAACTGGGCCTGAGCGGCGGCGGCGGAGCACCTGCCCCGAGCGTTCCAGTCACTCCGGCGGCGCCCACTGAAGTCGCCGTGCAGGCCGCGCAGGCTCCCGTCCAGGCCGTTGCGCCGGTTCAGGCTGAACCCCGCCACGCCGCGCAGGTTCCGTTGAGCGGCGAAACCTACACCGTTGAGGCCGGCGACACCCTGAGCACCATCGCGGAGAAGCTGGGCGTCACCGGCGGCTGGCAGACCCTTGCCGACGCCAACACGGACACCATCGTGGATCCTGACCTGGTGTTTGCAGGACAGGTCCTGCAGCTGCCTGCCTAAGGTTTAGGCAACGACGCTTTAACTACGACGCCGGAGCGTCCCCTTGGCGGGGAGCTCCGGCGTCGTTGTTTCTTAAGTCAGTTCAGATGGTTTCAGTTCAGGCTGGCGTGCGTGTAGGTGGCCTGCGGCAGTTCGCGGACGATCCGTACTTTCCAGGCGGAGTCGTCGCTGGTGTCCAGGACGGCCACGGTGCCGATGTGCAGGTGCAGGGCAACGCGCTTGGCGGCCAGGAGCTCCAGGTAGAGGTGCTCGTTCATGCGGGCCGGCGAATCGATGACGAACTTCACGGCGTCGCGCACCTTGCGGTAGTTGGCGCTGCGTTCGCGATGCAGGTGCAGCTCCAGCGAGTGGCGCTGGCGGACCTTCGGTTCGTGCTTGTTCAGCCAGGAGACGCCTGCATGCACGCCGACCACAACAGTGAGGGACACGGCGTAAATCCACCATCCGGTGGACAGCAGGAAGAGTGGCAGGTTGGCGATGGCCACCACTGCGATGAACAGGCGGAGGGCAACGATGCGCCGAAGGGTGAGAGCGACAGAGCCAAGGGCGGCGCGGAAGCCGTTCTGCTCCTTGCGGGCCGCTTCCGGATCAAGGGTGAACTCATCAAGCACCAGGACGCCATTGGCTTCCGGGCTCAGCATTTGTCCGAACTTCGGAGTGAACGGAACTGCTTGGGTAAGTGTCATGTCGTATCTTCCGGAGGGTGGCTGAGGCGGGATTTGCTTGCGGTCATCTTAGTCAAATTGTGACCGTGTTGTCTCCAGCGTCTCACCATACGGTCCAGTAGACTACGCCGCACTTTTCTCGAGCCGCTGACAGCTTACCCGATCAACGGCCGGGCGGGGGTGGTGCGGCGGACGCACCGGCATTTGGTCTGGGACCCCGCCGCCTCCACACTTGAAGGATGCAGACTTTCCTTCCCTATCCAGATTTCCAGCAGAGCGCCGCGGTCCTGGACCGCGTCCGGCTCGGCAAGCAGCGTGTCGAGGCGCTGCAGACCCTGCGTGCGCTGGTGATCCCGGAGTACGGCTGGCAGTCGCACCCGGCCATCCGCATGTGGATGGGCCATGTCCCCGCCCTTACCATGTACGGCCTGGCCATGGTTGATGAATGGATCGCGCGCGGCGGCGAGGACACCACCCGTGCCAAAATTCTGGAGTTCGCACCCCAGGCGGATCACGCAGCCTACGCGGCCAAGATCCCCATGCCGCCGTGGCTGGGCGAGCCGGACCTCCACCTCAGCCACCGCTCCCGGCTGCTGCAGAAGGAGCCCCGGTTCTACAGCGAGCTCTTCCCGGGAACGCCGGCGGACCTGGAGTATGTCTGGCCTGAACCCCGGCACGAGTTCCTCCCCGAAGACCCGGCCGGAGACCGGCTGTGGATCCTGCGTGCCCAGGTGGGCGACACCAGCCCTGAGAAGCTGGACGTCGTCAGCCTTCCGGAAGTGGGCCGCGCTGCGAAGGCCGCTGCCCAGGCCGACGACTACGAGTTCGTTTACGCGGACGACACCGCCCGCCGCCCGGCCAAGAACCCCAAGAAGCGTCCTCCCAAGCAGCTTGTGAAAAAGCCCACCCGGAAGCGCCAGCAACAGGAAGAGGCCTTCCGCACGCTCCCCGGCAATACGGCAATCGCAGTCCCCTTCGACGGCGGTGCCACGTTTGCGGTGGGCAAGGTGCAGGGGCGGCCCATCACGGTGGACGGCCGCTTCGCGCGGAACTTCCAGGTTACCGAAGTGGTGGAACGCTCCTCGTTCGACTACCCGGCCCTGCTGCAGGACCCGCGCCTGTTCTTCCCGGTTCCGGCGCCCTAGGCGTAGTTGCCGGGGCCCTGGCCGAGCCATGGGCGCCGTTCTGGCAGACTGGCCCGTATGACTGTTCTTATGGCCGGCTGCGGCGATCTGGGTACTGAAGCCGGGCTGCGGTTCGCGGCCGCCGGCCACCGTGTGGTGGGCTGGCGGCGGTCCCCGGACAAGCTTCCGGCCGCCATCGAAGGAGTCCGAGCGGACCTGACCACCCCGCCGCTGCCGCCCATCCCGGAGGGCACCACCGCCGTCGTCGTCGCCATTGCGGCCGGCGCCCCCACTGAAGAGGGCTACCGGTCCGCGTACGTGGACGGACTGTCGAACGTTCTGGATGCGCTGGAGCGCGACCGGAAGCACGACGACGGGGCGCTGCCCACAGTGGCGCTGCCCTCGCTGGTCCGGCGCGTGTTGTTCGTCTCCTCCACAGCCGTTTACGGCGACGCCGGCGGGGGCTGGGTGGATGAAGGCACGACGCCGGAACCCGGCGGATTTTCCGGCCGCATCATCCGCGAGGCGGAGGACCTGCTGCAGAAGCGGCTGCTCGCCACCGGGATCACTCCCGTTATTCTTCGCCTGGGCGGCATATACGGGCCCGGGCGGACCCGGCTGATCGACCAGGTCCGGTCCGGTTTGGCCGTGTCGCCGGCAGAACCGCGCTACACCAACCGCATCCACCGGGACGACGCAGCAGCGGCGATCGTGCACCTCTGCACCATGGCCGCCGAGCCCGGCCCCGTGTACCTCGGCGTGGACAACGATCCTGCAGAGCTCGGCGAGGTCCAGCGCTTCCTGGCCGACGAGCTGGGACTGCCGCTGCCGGCGTCGGACGGTGCTGCTGGTGGTGGTGGCAGCGGGACAGGCGGTTCCGCTGGCGGTGAGCCCTCCCGCGGAGGCAACAAACGGTGCAGCAATGCACTGCTTCGCAGCACGGGGTTCGAGTTAGCGTACCCAACCTTCCGCGAAGGGTACCGCGCTATTTTGGCCGGCGAAGGCGTCCGGCACCCGTGATGCAGTCTGGCCTTTCCGTGTCCGCAGCTCTTTCCGTGTCCGCAGCGCAGTAGGGGGAACAGTGGATTTTCAGCACATTATCGAGTCGGTCGGCAGGTTCATGGACTTTGCCGGCGTGGCCGTCATGGTGATCGGCGCCGTCGTCTCCATCCCCATGGCACTGCGTGGATTCCAGCCGAAACGCCTGCCGGAGGGCTCAGAGCCGCTCTCGGTCTACCGCTCCTACCGGCAACTGCTGGGCCGTTCGATCCTGCTGGGGCTCGAACTGCTGGTGGCGGCGGACATCATCCGGACGGTGGCCGTCACGCCCACCTTCGAGAGCGTGGGCGTGCTGGCGATCATCGTGCTCATCCGGACCTTCCTGAGCTTCTCGCTGGAACTGGAAATCACCGGGCGCTGGCCCTGGCAAAAACAGCCCGCGGGCGCAGCAGCCTCCGCCGGCTCCTCGAGTTCATCCACTGAAAGCTGAATCCCTTGTCCGCTATGGAATTCCCTGACCCGTGGCCCGATCCGCCGGAGCTGCCCTCCCCCGTGATCATGGATCAGCGGTGGACCGATGCAGTGTTCCTGCACTGGCGCATTCCCGAAGCGGAGGCGGCAGCGTTCATGCCCGCCGGGGTGGCGCCGGACGTTTTCGACGGCTCTGCGTGGGTCGGGCTGATCGGGTTCCGCATGCAGAAAGCAGGTATTGGCCGCGGCCCGGCGGCGCCGTACTTCGGGGACTTCAACGAAGTCAACGTCCGGCTGTATTCGCGGGAACCGGACGGGACCAGGGGCGTGGTTTTCCTCAGCCTGGACGCTGACCGGCTCGCGGTGGTGCTGGCCGCACGCGCGGCCGGGATCCCGTATGTGTGGTCTCGCGCCCGCTTCCGGCCAGCGCATCCGGGCAGCCCGTCCACCGGCTATTCGGTGCGCCGGTTCCGGCGCGGGGCGACGAGCGACTTCGCTGTTGTTCCGGCCTTCGACGACGTCGCGGCCGATCCGCTGTCCATCCACCTCACAGCCAGGTTCGGCCTGCACTCCCGCTTTCGCGGCCGCACGCTCTACATCCCGAATACGCATTCCCCGTGGCCGCTCTACCGGGCTGAGCTGACGGTGCTTGAGGACGGGCTGATCGGCGCAGCCGGCCTGCACGTGGCGGGCCCGCCGGATTCGGTGCTGTTCTCCCCCGGCGTCCGGACGCAGTTCGGCCGGCCGCGGGTGCTCAGGGCGTAAGCGGTCCGGCGGCTCGGCGGGGACGGCAGGGCCGCAAGTGTCCGTTCGCGCTTTGCTTCAGGGCCGCAAGTGTCCGTTCGCGCTTTGGCTGGCCGGCTCAGGAAACCTCCGCCGGTTTGCGGACGGCCGAAGTGCCCGGATCGGCCCCATGACGGCGGGCTACCCTCCGGGCGATAGCGGCGCACACCACCAGTTGCATGGCGTGATACATGATCACCGGCAGGATCACTACACCGGCCAGCGGCCCGTGAAACAGGATGGCTGACAACGGCAGGCCGGTCGCGAGGCTCTTCTCGGAACCGCAGAACATGATGGCAGTGGCGTCCGCCCGCGAGAAGCGCATCGCCCGGGCCGCCAGGGACGTCGCCGTCAACGCCACAGCCAGCATGAACGCGCAGAGCCCTGCGGTCACGGCCAGCTGCGCGGGCGGCAGTTTTTGCCACAGCCCGTTGGCCACCGCAGCACCGAAAGCAGCGTAGACCACGAGCAGGACGGCTCCGCGGTCCACGATCTTCAAGGGCAGGGCTCGCCTGGCGGCCCAGCCGCCCAGCCTCCGGTTGAGCAGCTGTCCCAGCACGAACGGAAGGACGATCTGGAGCACGATCTTCACGGCCGAGGCGGGGTTCATTCCGCTGTAGGAACCCAATGCCAGCGCCACAAGCAGCGGCGTCACCACTATCCCCAGCAGGTTGGAGATGGAGGCCGCACACACGGCCGCGGCGGTATTGCCGCGCCCGATGCCCGTGAATGCGATGGCCGTTTGCACGGCGGTCGGGAGCATGGTGAGGAACAGCAGGCCGGCCACCAGCTCATGGGTCAGGTACCAGGACGATCCCGCTGCCACCCCGAGGCCCATCAGCGGAAAGAAAACAAAGGAGGCGGCTGCAATGACCAGATGGAGTTGCCACGCTTTGAGTCCTTGAACCACCGCGGACGTGGACAGGCGCAGGCCGCTGATGAAGAACTGCACGGCCACCGCTACACCGCTGGCTGCGGCAAGGAGGGATCCCACGTCGCCGCGGGGCGGAAGCACCGCCGCCGAACCCAGCGTGAGCAGCAAAAGCACTATAAACGGATCCAGCCAGGCGAACCGACGGCTGACCGATCTCGCTCCATTTCCCGCGACTCCCATGAAACAGCACCTTCCGCATCGACAATGCGCTTAAGAATACTGTAGGCATTTTTACAGAATGCCTCCCGGTGTAAACGCTGTGTAAACTCCTGCCGCTCTAGGAGCGATTGATAATCTGTAGACAGTAGTCTGGGATCATGATCGTCCAGGAAAGCCTCGTTTCACTCGCAGCACATGAGATCCGCAAGCTGATCGTCAGCGGCGAACTCGCTCCGGGCGACAAACTGAATGAACCTCCCCTCGCCGAACGCCTGGGCATCTCACGGCCGCCGCTTCGTGAGGCGCTGCGCATGCTGGAGAGTGAGGGTTTGCTGGAGCAGACACCCCGCCGGGGCTACCGGGTGGTGGAAATGACCGAGGCGGACATCAACGAGATCTACTCACTCCGCCGGGCGCTCGAAATGTTCGCCCTGGACCTCCTGCTCGCCAGGAAAGACGCGTCCGCCTACTCGGCCCTGGACCCGATCATGACCACCATGCGGGCGGCCGCCAAGCGAGGCGACCAGGCCACGGTGGTGCAGGCAAACGTCGACTTCCACACCGCACTTGTGGAAGCTGCCGGCCACCGCCGCCTGACGGATGCCTACCGCTCACTGATGCTGCAGATGCAGCTGTGCATGGCTGCCAACGTGATCAGCGAAGCCCGCACCAAGGGTGACCTCAGCAAGGGCTGCGACCGGCATGCCGCCCTGCTCGAGTGCCTGCGGTCCGGGGACGCCGAGCGAATTCGCCGCGAATTCGAAGAACACGGCGAACGGGACTACCTCGAGCGCCAGGGCAACTCGGCGGAGCCGGCCGCGGGCCAGGAATCCGGCGTTTCCGTCGAAGGCATCGCGGGATGACGGCATCAGTGCTGGGTGAGCTCAACGGGAGCGTGCTGGACGCCACGGCCATCGCGGAAGCTGTCCGCGCCGGTTCCCTGGCCGCGGTCAATGTCCTGGCCGCCGCCCGCACACTTGCCCAGTCCCCCGCCGGACGGGCCATGAACGCTTTCATTACCGAAGACTGGGACCGTGCCGCCCGGGCAGCTGCCGCCGTCGACCGCCGCCGCCAAGCCGGCGAAGACCTGGGGCCGCTGGCGGGCGTACCGTTCAGCGTCAAGGACGTGATCGCCGTTGCGGGCCTTCCGATAACGGGTGCCAGCAAGGCGTTTGCGGACACCGTGGCGACGACGACGGCGCCGGCCGTCCAGCGCCTGCTGGCCGCGGACGCGGTCCTGATCGGCAAGACCAACTGCCCTGAGTTCGCCTTCGGCGTCACCTGCGACAGCCCGCTCCTGGGCAGGACCGGCAACCCGCGGTTTCCCGCGAACACGCCGGGCGGCTCCAGTGGAGGCGAGGCCGCGTCGCTGGCCGCCGGCATTTCTGCACTGGGCGTCGGCACCGATTTCGGCGGCTCCCTCCGCTGGCCTGCCCAGTGTGTCGGAATCACCGCGCTTCGTCCCGGTGTGGGCTCGGTTCCCGGGGATGGCCAGGTTCCTGGCGTCGGCGGCAATTTTGGTGCGGACGGAACCGTACCCGCCGCCAGCCCCGGCATTCAGGGCTCCTTACAGACCATCGGCCCCATGGCCAGATCAGTGCGCGACCTGCGGACGGCGTTCCTCCTCATGTCCGGGGCTGAGGCTCGCGTCGTCGCGGAGCGCCAGGAATCTTCCGAGCGCCCGGAGCCATCCGAGGGTTCCGGACGCGCGTTCCGGATCGCCTGGAGCGACGGGGCTGCCCTTGGTCCCGTCCGGGCGGAGGTCACGGCGCTGATGGAGCGCCTGGCCGCTGCACTGGCGGCGGAAGGCCACACGGTCCGGCGCCAACCGGATCTGTTCGCGGACTGCCTGGCACCCTATAACCGGCTGCGGGCGGTGGATCCCATGGCGGACCATGCCGCGGCCGTCAGGGGACGCGAAGACGGCGTAACCGCCGCCAACCTCCAGACCATCCAGTCGTCGCTCGCCGCCACGGCCGCCGACGTGGAGATTGCCTGGCAGGCGGCCAATGCGGCGCGCTCCGCGGCCTTGACACAGATCGCGGCAGTGGACATCGCCCTGCTCCCGGTGGCGGGAGGCCCCGCGGGCGATACCGACGGCCGCCTCGACATCGACGGCCACTCGGCCGAAGGCTGGGAAATCATGGGGCACTGCCGTGCCGTCACGCTGACCGGGTGCCCGGCCGTGTCGCTGCCGGTTGGATTGTCCGCCGAAGGCCTGCCGTTGTCCGTCCAAATAGTGGCCGGGCCGGGCGCTGAGCTGACCGCGCTGGACTTCGCCGCCATGCTGGAGAAGCTGGATATCTGAGCTCCCCGCCCCTCCTTTTGGGGCCTCCGCAGCGTTGCTGATGATCCTGTCGACCAGGCTCCAGTGCTAGGCTCCAGAGGTCCCAAACTGTAGAATTGTCTACAGAATTCACAATTAACATTTCGGAAACGAAGCAAGCGATTCCCGGACACACGGAACCCATAGCGTCTTAGCTGTCAGGCAATCATCTCTGGCACCTGGATCACTGAAAGTGGGAAGCAACGCATGTTTTCACGCACTAGCAAAGCCGCCGTCGTAGCCACTCTGGCCGCTCTGGCCCTCGCTGCAAGCGGCTGCTCAGCCAGTAGCACCGCCTCCGCAGGCACGGCAGCGAAAGAAAAGTTCACCATCGCCACCAGCGGTACGTTCCGTCCCATCACCTTCTCCGAAGGGGGCAAGCTCACCGGTTTCGATATCGAGGTGGGCACCATGATCGCCGACAAGCTCGGCATGGAAGCGGAATTCGTTGAAGGCCAGCTGTCCGGACTTCTCCCGGGGCTGAACAGCGGAAAGTTCGACGCCGTAATGTCCGGCCTCACCATGACCGAACCGCGCAAGCAGTCCATCACCTTCTCCGCACCGTATCTCGCCGACGGCGCAGTGGCAGTGGTGTCCAAGAACAACAGCTCGGTCCAGGACGTCAGCAAGCTGGACGGCTTCAAAGTGGGGGCCATCGGCGGCTCCGGCACCGAATCGGACGTCAAGGGCATCGGCGGATTCACCGAGCTCAAGGCTTATCCCGGCGCCCCTGAAGGCTTCGCCGACGTCGCCGCCGGACGCATCGACGTCTTTGCCACCGGCCGTATCGCCGCGGAGAACTTCATGAAAAACTCCCCGCTCGCGGCGGACCTGAAGATCGTGGGTGAGGTGTACGGAACCAAGCCCGCCGGCGTCGGACTTCCCAAGAGCGATACCGAAATGAAGCCCAAGGTGGACAAGATCATCGCCGAACTGAAGGCTGACGGAACCCTGGAAAAACTGAACCAGAAGTGGTTCGGCTTCACGGTCGAAATCCCGGCGGGGTAACTGTCGCCATGAACATCCCTGAGCCCGGCTCTGTAGCAGCCGAATATTTCCCGATCTTCCTGAACGGCGCCCTGACAACACTGGGCATCGTGGCCGCGGCCATCGTCTGCGCCACCGTCCTGGGATACGTGATCGCCACACTGCGGCTCTCGCGGATCCGCGCACTGCGGATTTTCGCAGCGGCGTACGTCTGGTTCTTCCGGGGCCTTCCGCTGATGCTTTCGCTGTTTTTCTTCTACTACACGAAGCCGTTCGGACTGACCCTGGACGCCTTCACGGCGGGCCTGATCGCAATGAGCCTGAACTCGGCGTCGTTCTTCTCGGAAATCATCAGGGCCGGGCTCAAGTCCGTCAACACCGGACACCTGGAGGCGGCCGACTCGGTGGGCATGAACCCGCTGCAGAAGTTCCTCCGCGTCACCGGCCCCGAGGGCATCCGCCTGATGACTCCGCCGTACATCAACAACTGCATCATCATGCTCAAGGAGTCGGCCCAGATTTCCGTGATCACCGTCCCGGACCTCATGCTCCAGGGCCAGAAAGCCTACAACTCCACGTACAACGTCATGGAGACCCTGGGCGTCGTTGCCGCGATGTACCTAGCCATGACCAGCCTCCTGATGGTCCTGCAGGTAATCATCGAAAAGAAGACCGGCCGGAAGATGGGCACCACCAAATCACTCCGCGAGCCCGTAGGGAGCATGGCATGATCAGCATCACCGGATTGACCAAGAGCTACGGCTCCCGCGAAGTGCTCAAGGATGTGGACCTGCGCATCCTGCCGGGCGAGGTGGTGGCCATCATCGGGCCCAGCGGGGCCGGCAAGAGCACGCTCCTGCGCTGCATCAACATGCTGGAAGTCCCGGACGCCGGGCGGATCCACGTGGACGGCCGGCAGGTGTTCTACACGCCGAACGCGCGCGGGAAGCTGGGCATCCTGGACCAGTTCCGGCTGACGTGGCTGCGGCGGGAGATCTCCATGGTCTTCCAGCAGTTCAACCTGTGGCCGCACCGGACCGTCCTGGAGAACCTGCTGGAGGGTCCGGTCATCTCCAAGCGCGAGAAGCGGGCGGTAGCCGAAACCCGGGCGCTGGAGAAGCTGCGCTCCGTGGGCCTTGAGGAAAAAGCGGACGCCTACCCGGCGGACCTCTCCGGCGGACAGCAGCAGCGGGTGGCAATCTGCCGCGCGCTCATGATGGAACCCAAGGCAATCCTGTTTGACGAACCCACGTCCGCTTTGGACCCGGAGCTGGTCAACGAGGTCCTGGACATCATGGCGAAGCTGGCGAAAACCGGCATGACCATGGTGATCGTGACCCATGAGATGAAATTCGCCCGCGAAGTGGCAGACCGGGTGTTCTTCATGGAACACGGCGGCATCGTGGCGGAGGGACCCCCGGACGAGGTGTTCCAGCACCCGAGGCTCCGCGTCTACGCATCCCACCTGAGCCACTAATGGCGCGTTATCCGCTCACTTTGGTTGCAGCCCAGGCGGCCCGGCCGCACCTCGTGTGCGATGCCCTCCCGGGAGTGCGCCTCCCCGGCCAGCTGATAGGCATTGGCGAGAACTACTGGCCGGATGTCCCCCGGCCCTCCCCGGACACTCCCGGGTCCGATGCTCACGGCGCCGATACTCCCGGGTCCGATACTCCCGGGTCCGCCGGAGGCACTGCCCCGAACCGGCGGGCCGCGGGTCGCATTCCGCTCGTCTTCGGCAAGTTTCCCGGGAGCCTGGCAGGCGACCGGCAGCCGATCGTACTGGACCCCGCGCTGACCGGAACGGTGGTCTGCGAAGGCGAACTCGCCGTCGTCGTCGGCCGGGTACTGAAGGACGCGCACAGCGCGGAAGAGGCACTGGAGGCAATCGCCGGCATCACCGTGGCGAACGACGTCTCAGCGCGGGACTTTCAAGCCGCCGACGTCCAGTCCACCCGTGGCAAGAGCTTGGACACCTTCTGCCCGCTGGGACCTGAGCTCGTGACGCTGGACGAGCTGCCGGACCTGCAGTCGCTGAGCATTCTCACCCGGGTCAACGGCGCCGTGGTCCAGGAATCGTCCACGGCCGGCATGGTGTTTTCCGTGGCTGAACTGCTGATGTTCTGTTCGCGGTTCATGACCCTGTACCCGGGCGACGTGATCCTGACCGGGACCCCGTTCGCGGCCGACGAATCGGTGTTGGAGCTGCAGCCGGGTGACACGGTTTCGGTGGAAATCGGGGGCGTCGGCACACTGGCCAATCCCGTGGTTGCGCGGGTGTGACAGTGTCGGCGGCCGTTGCTGCCTTGCCTGCTACCTTGCCGGGGCTGATCCTGAGTGCCTACGCGGCAGCACCTGCCCTCGATTCCTGGCACCGCGCGGACGAGGCCGCCTACCTGTCGGCCGCTGCCTCGCTCCCCCACGTCGCCGGCCTGGAGCTTCCGTTCTACGGGCGGGGCTTGAATCAGTACGACGGCGGCTGGTTCCTTGAGGCTGTCCGGCAGCTGCCGCCGCACCTGGCGTTCACCGTCACAACCATCCCGGACACGATGCACCGTTTGAGTCGAGAGCGGGCTTTTGGGATCGCTTCCCTGGACGAGGAGGGGCGGCGCGCGGGCCTGGCCGCGGTGTTCCGTGCCGCCGAAGCTGTCCGCAGCCTCAATGACACCCTGGGGCGGCGGGCCGTGACGTCGGTCCACCTGTTCAGTGCTCCCCGCCCGGCCCCCGGCGCGCCTGCCGGAATGTCTGCTGGAGCACTGGTCGCGTCGCTGGCGGAGCTGGCGGACTACGCCTGGGATGGCGCCCGGCCGGTGCTGGAGCACTGCGACGCCGGGACAGGCAGCGGACCATTGATCAAGGGATTCCTTCCCGTTGAAGCCGAGATAGACGCGATCCTGGCAGCGGATGCCGGCGTCGGTCTTGCTGTGAACTGGGCCCGCTCGGTGATTGAACAGCGCGACGTCTCCGCCCCGGTGCGCCACCTTAAACTCGCCGGCGACGCGGGCGTACTAGCCGGCGTCGTGCTGTCCGGATGCTCGCCAGTGGACACGCGGTTCGGCCGCGCCTGGGACGACACCCACCTGCCTCCCGCCCCGCTGGAGCCCGGTTCCCTGCTGACGGCGGACCGGATCAGGGAGTTTGCCGTTGCCGCCAGCGTTGAGACGCCTGGCAGCCCCCGCTGCCTGTACCGCGGCCTGAAGGTCTCGGCGCCACGCGGCGCGACCGTGGACCAGCGCATTGCCCTCGTTTCGGGATCCATCGCCGCGGTGCGCGAGGCCGGGTTCTGAGGCAAAGACCATTTCATGCCGGTAACGGCTTCGGCCCACGTGGAGTCGCTATTTTGTCGCTCCTATAGGTGTCAATGTTTCGTTGAGCCAGTTTTCGTAGCGTTGGTGCAAGACGTCGTCGCGGGTGAGTCCGCGTTCGAGCCGGGATAGCCTGGTGGGCCAGAGCTGGAGACTGTCTGCGGCGGACTGGAGCGTGATCTTCTTGGTTTTACGGAGAGCCCGAAGGGCGCCGGCGTCCGGGGCGGGCTGCGGGTGCAGGAGCTGCTCGTAGATTTCGCGGGCGATATAGCGTTTCAGGCAGCG
>NZ_JBBLYW010000020.1:0-69996 GCF_037911235.1 Arthrobacter oryzae | reverse complement strand
GCGTCCCGTTTTAGGCGGCAGGAGGTGAGAGAGCGTCTAGGTGGCCGACCCGTTGGATCCCGAGGTTGATGCCTCGTGATCGGCCGAGGTCCGCCACGCTGTCCAGTCGAGGGGCTGGACTGACGGGCGGCCCAGCAGGTATCCCTGCCCAAAGCCCATCCCCAGGTCCATGACCGAGGTCAGTTCGGCCTGGGTTTCGATCCCTTCCGCAACGAGGTCCGCCCCGACCTGCCGGGCAAATTCCACCATGGCCGCGCCCAGGGTCCTCTGGCCGGCGGCGTGGTCGATGCCCGCTATGAGGCTGCGGTCGAGTTTGATGATGTCCGGGCTCAGGTGCGTGACCTGGCTCATCGAGCCGAAACCCGCTCCGGCGCCGTCAACAGCCACCCGGAGTCCGCGCAGCCGCAACGGAGCCAGTGCTGCCACGACGGGCTCGTACTCGTCCTCGGCAAGCCGTTCCGTCAACTCGATGACGATCCGGTCCACCGCCAGCTGGGAGTGCTCCACGAACGCCCGGAGCCGGGGGTCGAGGCAGGTGGCCGGGGACAGGTTCAGCGCAACATAGACGTGCGCGGGCAACTGCTCCGCGGCAATAAGGGCTGCCTGTAGAGCGGCAAATTCAAGGTCCGATCCGAGGCCCACGGCGGCGGCCTCGTTGAACCAGTGGTCCGCGCTGGCGCCGTCGTCGCTGACAAAACGTGTCAGGGCCTCGACACCCACCACATTCCGGCTGGAAAGCTCATGGATAGGCTGGAACGCGGTGAGCAGCATCCGGTCGCCGAGGATCGCCTCTATGCGGCGCCTGCTCCGGCGGGTGAACAGCACCGTGTTGCCGTAGTCCTCATCCGGCAACGGCAGATCGGGGCTGGGCAGGTTGGGCTCGGAGTCATCCGATTGCCCGTCCGTGAAGCTCCGGGTGGCCATGAGGTGTTCCAAAAGCGCACGTTCCGGATTCCCCGGGTGGGATTCCATCCGGGTGCGCAACTGCTCGCGCGCCCACTCGCTCTGCGGAGTGGCGTCATCCAGCACAGACTCGATGATGTCCCACGCCTGTCCACGGATCGTCGGATCATTCACGTCCGAGGGCGGGTTCGACTGGGGTCCCCGGTGCACAGTCGATTCCCCATCGGTCAATGCTGGAAAAGAAGTCTCATCCATTGACATGGTCTATTCCTTTATAAGTGCTGGTCCCGGCTGAGCCCGGGACCCGTCCGTGAATACACCGCATACTGATTCGAGGATGCGGGAACCGCGAACGTTTCAAAAGCGTACAACGAGACCGGTCTGTCTGTCTGTAGCTGTATCCGACTCGTGATGCTAAGCAGGCGGACTATTCCTCCACGAATTCCGCGGCCAGGTGGATGTGGTTGTCGGCCAGCCACACCGGATTGAAGGCTTTGCTCAGGTAGTTGCTGCCGGCGTCGGGCGCTATGGCCACCACCACGGATCCGTGCGGAGCGGCGCGCGCCACCCTCAGGGCGGCGGCCACCGCCAGACCGGAGGAGGGACCGAGTGACAATCCCTCCTCGTTCAGCAGCAGATGCTCGGTGGTGTACACCTCATTGTTGGGAATGCGGAGGAACCGGTCCACGATGCTGCGGTCGAAGATCTTGGGCCACTCGGCTTCCGGCCAGGAGTTCCCCACGCCGTCCACCAGGATCTCGCCCGGATGGCCGCCGCTGTATACGGATCCGACGGGATCAGCGGCGATCACCTCAACATGGCCGCCGGTCTTTTCCTTCAGATACCGGCCGTTGCCGCTGATGGTTCCGCCGGTGCCGATCCCGGCCACAAAGTGCGTCACCTTACCGGACGTCTGCTGCCAGATCTCCGGTGCTGTCCCCTCGTAGTGGGCCAGCGGGTTGGCCGGGTTGTCGAACTGCTGCGGCCGCCAGGCACCAGGATTTTCCGCCGTGATCCGCGCCGCGACGGCCCGCGCGTTCTCCGGCGACTCCGACGGCGCGGTCCAATCCGTCACCACCACCCTGGCGCCATAACGGTGCAGCGCAGCCAGTTTCTCGGATGAGATGGTGTCCCCGGTGACCACCACCACGGGATGCCCGGTCAGCGCGCCGATCAGCGCCAGCCCGATCCCGGTGTTCCCCGATGTGCTCTCCACAATCATGGCGCCCGGCCGGAGTTCCCCGCTACGCTCAGCCGCGCGCACCATGCTCAGGGCCGTCCGGTCCTTGATGGATCCGCCAGGGTTATCGGCCTCAAGCTTGACATAGACTCGGCTGCCCAGGCCCTTGCCCAGGACGTCCAGCGGCACCAGCGGAGTGTTCCCCACCTGTGCCAGGACAGCAGCGGCATCCGCCGCAATATCGGCGTGTTGAACCGCGTGCCTGCCTGTCACGATGCTCATCGTTGCCTTTCCGCACGGTCGCCCGGGCCGCCGGCGGCAAGACCGTCCACTAAGCCGTTCAATGCGACGCGCGCCTGTTCCACAAGCGCTGCCGCCGGCAGGTGCCGGGCCAGCATGCCGGCAAACCGGTCGACGACGGCGGCCGTCCCCTTTCCGAGCGGCCGCACCGCACGCGCTTCCGCCCCGCCCAGCAGGTACGCGGCGGTCAGCGCCTCGATCGCGAACAGCTTCTCGGCAGCAACCACTGAGCGCTCCAACTGCTGGAGGGCGAGCGGCGCCAGCGTTGAGTGGTCTTCGACGTCGGCGGACAGAGTCGGCGCCCCCAGGGTGGCCGGCGCCGCGAGCACCTTGAGCTCGGACAACAGGCCGGCCGCCGAATACCACAGCAGTCCGGGCAGCTCTTCGGGCTCCAGCGGGGCTCCGTGCCTGGCAGCTTCTAGGTGCCGCTGGCGGATCTGCCGCTGCGGCGGGTAGAGCTTGGCGATCCGGCGTTCGCTGCTGATCCCCAAATGGGCCAGCCCCAGGCGCAGCGCCTCGAACGCGAGCGCCAGCTGCATGGGCTGGAAGTTTCCGCCGGACACCATCCGCCCGGAGCCGACGTCGGTGAGCGGGTTGTCGCCCCGGCCGTTGAGTTCCACCTCCAGGGCATCCTCCAACGCGGTGACCTGCCAGCGGATGGCGCCGTGCGTCTGGGGTGCCGCGCGGAAGGACAGCGCATCCTGGACGGACACCTCCCTGGCCGGGTCCTCCAGCCAGCCGCCCTCGAGGAGCCGCAGCACACGGCCCGCCGTGACCGCCTGTCCGTTCACCGCCTTGGCCGCCTGCACCGCCGGCGAAAACGGGCTGAGGTTGCCGCCGCCGTCGTGCCTTGCCGTCGCCTCCAGCGACAGCGCGAGAGCGGTGTCCGCTAGGTCGGCGAGCCGCAGGAGGCGGTGCAGCACCAGCGCACCCACGCCGATCGAGTATGCGTTGGAGCTGACCAGGGCCAGGGCTTCCCCGGGGGCCAGTTCCAGCGGAGCCAGCCCGGCGTCGGCCAGGGCCTGCCCGCCTGTCAGCAGCTGCCCGTCCGCCGCCACCGCCTGGCCCTCCCCGATGGCGACGGCGGCCACGGCGGCGAGGTGGGTCAGGTCGGCGGAGCCTACGGACCCTTCGCGCGGGATGGCGGGGACCACTCCGCGGTTGAGCATCTCAGCGTAAAAACGGGCTGTTTCCGGCCGGACCCCGGAGCCGCCCCGGCTGAAGCCCACCAGCCGCGCCAGAATCACGGCCCGGACCTCATCGGCGCCCAGCAGTTCCCCCACCCCGCTGTTGTGGTACCGCACCACCTGCACCTGGTAGGCGAGGATCGCCTTTTCGTCCACGGCGGTGTCACGCCCGGACCCCAGCAAGGTATTGAGGCCGTAGACGCGGTGGCCGGAATCGATGGACCGCTGCACCACCTCGCGGGACAGCCCGATCAGCTCCAGGGCGTCCGTGCTCAGGACGAACTTCACGTCGGGGTCAGCCGCGGCCTGGGCGATGTCCCTGGCGCGCAGGTGGGCCGTGCCGATCAGGAAGTTTCCGCTGCCGTTGCCCATGGCGCTAGAAGTCCAGCAGGTTCCGGCGGAAGCCGCCGTCGCCGTAGCTTGTCCGAAGCAGCCCGCGGCGCCGCAGCACCGGAGCCAGGCGGTCCAGCACGCCGTGGACTGTGGCCGGGTCCACGAAGCCTGAGAACAGGAACCCGTCTCCGCCCACCCGGGCGCCGGTTTCCTCGAGGTAGTCGGCAATCTCGTCGGCGGTGCCGATGATGCTGTCCCCCGCGCCGCCGCTGCGGGCCTGCAGGAGCTGGCGCAGCGTGGACCCGGGCGGACCGGCCTTGGCGAAGTGGTCAAGGGTGCCCTGGTTGCTGTTGGTGGTGAGCTCGGGGAGCGGTTCGTCGAGGTCGAACTGTTTGAAGTCGATGACGGAGAGGTAGGAGATGGAGTTCAGCTGGCTGTCGATGTCCCGCTGCGTCAGCTGGCGGCGCTGTTCCCTGAGCTCGTCCGCCTCGGCTCGGGAACCCACCACGGTGGGCTTGAGGACGTACAGCACTTTGACGTCATCGGGGTTCCGCCCGGCGGCGGCCGCCTCGGCCCGGATCGAATCGCGGTAGGCCTTCATACCGTCCGCGCCCCTCGCCAAGGCAATGGCGACGTCCGCGTTGCCGCCTGCGAACGCCTTGCCCCGCGGCGACGCACCGGCCTGCACCAGCACCGGTTCATCGGGCATCGGCGCGGTGTTGAGGGGCCCGCGGACCTTGAAAAACTCGCCGTCATGGTTGATCGGGTGGACCTTCCTGTGGTCCGCGAAGACGCCGGCCGCCGCGTCCTCCACGATGGCATCCGGCTCCCAGCTCCGCCAGAGCTTGCGCACCACGTCCACGAATTCCTCCGCCTTTTCGTAGCGGAGGTCATGCTCGATCTGCTGGTCCAGCCCGTAGTTCTGCGCCGCGAGGTCGCTGCCGGAGGTCACCACGTTCCAGCCCAGCTGCCCGTTGGAGAAGTGCTGCAGGGTGGCCAGCAGGCGTGCCGCGGTGAACGGCGGGTAGAAGGACGCGCTCACTGTCGGGACGATCCCGAGGTGTTCCGTGGCGGAGAGCAGGTACGGGACCAGGGCCAGCGGATCGTGCTTCGGCGCGAACGACGCCTGCGCCAGCGACACCTCCGCGCTTCCGCCGAACGTGTCCGGCACTGTGAGGGAGTCCTCGATGATGAACAGGTCCAGCCCGGCCCGTTCGAATTCCTGCACGGCATGCTGGTACAGTGCGGGTTTCTTCCAGTCGTACCCGATGCCGTAACCGGGCGTGCCCCAGCCCTGGACGCCAAAGCCGTGGCCCACAAACCAACCGAAGTGCAGCATGGGACTGACTGTATTTCCGTTGGATCCATTCACGGCTGCCTGATTTCATCCGGCGTTACAGCGGTTCATTTCCCGTCATTATCCTCCAGGCAAGGGTTTTTGTAACTGCAACAAGTGGTCGCGCAGGGGCGGATGCGGCGCCGCTGTGGCGCCGCGGCGCGTGCGGTCCCGTTACGGAAGATGACGACGACGGCGGTGCGGGCCGCCGTCGTAAGTGTTACGTTTTTGGGGAGTAATGAGAACCGGTGCCAAGCCCTGACTTGCCGGTCGGCAACCCTCCTTCCGCGGCGGGGTGCCTCAGGTGAATACTCGGCATATCGACCCATTCGAGCTGCAAGCGTGAGAGAAGGAGATCCGTCGTGTCTGACGCACCCGCACCACTGGCCCCGCCCGCCGAACCGGCCGCCGCCGGCCAGGCACAACCGGCCCAGGACCTGCCCCAGGAAAAGCTGGCCTACCGGCTTATCACAGGCCCTGATGACCGCTCGTTCTGCGAGCGCATCTCCGCAGCCCTGGCCGACGGCTATGTCCTGCACGGGAGCCCGGCGGCCACGTTCAACGGCACCAGCGTGATCGTGGCGCAGGCCGTGGTCCTGCCCGCAGCCATCGCCAGCTCGGACGCTGCCGTGGCAACCGCGGTGGACGAACTTGAGTTCGACCTCGACTTCCAGGGTGAAGCTTTCGAGGGGCACGCGTGAGCTACGCCGGAGACCTGAGCCCGCAGGACGCCTGGGCCAAGCTTGAACAGGGTGCGGTCCTGGTGGACGTCCGCACCGAAGGCGAGTGGGCGCACATCGGCATCCCGGACACCAAGGCTACGGACAACGATCCCCTCTTCATCCAGTGGACCTTCCCGGGCGGCATCCCCAACCCGGATTTTGTTGACCAGTTGAAGCAGCAGGCCCCCGAGGACTCCAACGTTGAACTGGTGTTCCTTTGCCGTTCCGGCGTCCGCTCCATCGCTGCAGCAATTGCCGCCACGCGGGCCGGCTTCACCGCCTACAACGTCCTTGAAGGCTTCGAAGGCGAACCGGACCGTTACGGCGAACGCACCGTCAACGGCTGGAAGAACCGCGGCCTGCCCACCAACCTCGGAAAGAACTAAGTGACCTTCAACCCCGACGCCGCCGGCTGGAGCGCCGATACCCAGGCTGTCCGCGGCGGCCTTGACCGCACCAATTTCCAGGAGACCGCCGAGCCGATCTTCCTCAACTCCGGCTTTGTCTACGAATCCGCGTCAGCCGCGGAGCGCGCCTTCACGGGCGAGGACGAACGATTTGTGTACTCCCGCTACGGCAACCCGTCCGTGGCCACGTTCCAGGAACGCCTCCGGCTGCTGGAGGGCACCGAAGCATGCTTTGCGACGGCGTCCGGCATGTCCGCCGTGTTCACTGCGCTGGGTGCGCTGCTGGCTGCCGGCGACCGCGTGGTGGCGGCACGTTCGCTGTTCGGCTCCTGCTTTGTCATCCTGAACGAGATCCTGCCCCGGTGGGGCGTGGAAACGGTGTTCGTGGACGGCCCGGACCTGGAGCAGTGGCGCACCGCTTTGGCGGAGCCGACGACGGCCGTCTTCTTCGAGTCGCCGTCCAACCCGATGCAGGAAATCGTGGACATCGCCGCCGTCAGCGAACTGGCCCACGCGGCCGGCGCGACCGTCGTCGTCGACAACGTCTTTGCCACTCCCCTGCTGCAGCGGTGCGGCGACCTGGGCGCGGACGTGATTGTGTACTCCGGCACCAAGCACATCGACGGCCAGGGACGGGTCCTGGGCGGCGCCATCCTGGGCACCAAGGAGTTCATCGACGGGCCGGTCAAGCAGCTCATGCGCCACACCGGGCCCGCTCTTTCCGCCTTCAACGCCTGGGTGCTGACCAAAGGCCTGGAAACCATGGCGCTGCGCGTCAACCATTCCTCCGCCTCGGCCCTGCGCCTGGCCGAGTGGCTCCAGGCCCAGCCGGCCGTCAGCTGGGTCAAGTACCCGCTGCTGACGTCCCACCCGCAGTATGAGCTCGCGGCCAAGCAGATGAAGGCAGGCGGCACTGTGCTCACCTTCGAGCTCTCGCCGTCCGCCGGGCGTTCGGCGAAAGAAGCCGCTTTCGCGCTGCTGGATGCGCTGCGGATCATCGACATTTCCAACAACCTGGGCGACGCCAAGTCACTCATCACCCACCCGGCCACCACGACGCACCGCGCCATGGGTCCGGAAGGCCGTGCGGCCATCGGGCTCAGCGACGGCGTCGTCAGGCTTTCGGTGGGCCTCGAGGATGTTGACGACCTCACCCGCGACCTGGAGCAGGCGCTCAAGCAGATCTGATCAGCGCGAACGGACAGATACGGCCCTGCGTTTCAGGGCCTTATCTGTCCGTTCGCGCCGTCTCAGGTGTCGAGCTCCCAATGCAGGCGGATAGCGTCGGCAATGGGGCCGGCCGCAACATCCACTTTGAAGGCCACTGGAGCGGTGCCGGTCTCTTCAATGACGGTGTCGTGATAGACGCGGCCGCAGGCGGGGCACAGCGTGAAGAGGTCCTCGTCCCCGGGCCACTCCGCCAGTCCGGCAGGAACGGGAGTGTCGTCACCAAGGTGAACGGGCATGCCTTCGGCGTTGGCCTGGATCAGTCCTTCGTCGCCGACGGTGTTTCCGCAGACGCAGGTGATGGTGGTGACATCATGGCCGGTGACTTGTGCGAATTCGGTTTCCATGGCGCACTCCGGGGTTAGTAGGAACCTGCTTTAGGACTGGCGGACGCGCAACAGTACCGGAGCCGGCTCGCGGGCACCGCCGGCTTCGGCCGTGCGCATGCTGGTTTCCACCGCATGGGCCACCACGGCAGCGAGCCCGGCGGCGGCGTCTGAAGTTCCGGCAAGGGTTTCCTGCATGGCATGGCGCTGCTGTTCCGAACCGGTGCCCCGGTCCAGGATCCGCCGCACACCTTCCCGGGCCAGTTCCAGCTCGCCCTGTTCCGCCAGGACGGGCGCCACGTAGTCCACCAGGGCCTCCGCCACTTCCGCGGCGGGAGCCGGACGGAAGGTGCCGAAATCGAGCAGGTCACCGCGCAGCCCGCAATTGCTGGCCTGCCAGGCGGCCATTCGCAGGAGCACGGTCGGTACGGGGGCCGGGTCCACACCGGCCCGCCATTCCCGGCTGGCCGATTCCACCAGTCCGCGCACCAGGACGGCAATCAGGGCGGCGTCCTCGGCCTGCAGGCAGACGTCGGCCACGCGGACCTCCACAGTGGGGTGGTTGCGTGAGAGCCGAGCGTCGAAATAGATCATGCCCTCGTCCAGGAGCACGCCGCTGTCCAGCAGCCGGGTGACCACGCGCCGGTACATGGAGTGGGTGCCGAAGATCTGGGACGGACCCGACGTCGGCCAGCGGTTCCAGGCCTGTGTGCGGTAGCTTTCGAACCCGGTCTCCACGCCGTTCCAGTACGGCGAGTTGGCACTCAGCGCCGTGAGGACCGCCAGTTTGTCCCTAATCCGGTCAATGACGGCCACGCCTTCCTCGGGGGATTCGACGAACGTGTGGACGTGGAACCCGCAGGTCAGCTGCTCATGGACGGTCAGCCCGAAGCGCTCCTGCATGGTGGCGTAGCGGGGGTTTGGCGTGGTGTGCGTCGTGGAGCCAATGGGCGATGTAGCCAGCGCGGCCACCCGCGCCTTGTGTTTCTTCGCGGCGGTGTCCGCCAGGGCACGGCCCTGGCGGATCTGCAGGAGCAGCTCCGCATAGTCCAGGCACGGCCGCGTCTGCGTCTCGATCTGCTCGAGCTTGAGCTCGGCCGTCAGCCCGGTGTCGCCACCGTGGTCGGCCGGATCGTGGGGGTCCGGAATCCGCGGGTTGTCCGGCGCGTCGTCGGCAGCGAGCTTCCGCCCTGTCAGGAGGGCGTCCGCCAGCGCCAGCGGCTCCCCGGTCACGGGGTCCACAATCAGCAGCTCTTCCTCAACCCCGAAAGTTCGCATGCATACATTGTGCCCCCGTGACGCGCTGTTAGACAGGAGCCGGCACGTAGCCGACAGTCAGCCAGGGCGCGGTCAGTCCTGGAAGTACTCGATCTTCGCGCCGATGGTGTTGAGCCGCTCCGCCAGGTCCTCATACCCGCGCTCAATCACGTAGATGTTGCGCAGCTCGGAAACCCCGCGGGCCGCCAGCATGGCCAGCAGGATGCAGGCGGCCGGGCGGAGGGCCGGAGGGCAGCCCACCTCGGCGGCGCGCCAGCGGGTGGGGCCGTTCACGTAGATCCGGTGCGGATCCAGCAGCTGGACGCGGGCACCCAGCTTGTTCAGCTCGGTCAGGTAGATGGCGCGGTTCTCGTAGACCCAGTCGTGGATCATGGTCTGGCCTTCGGCGTTGCCGGCAATGACGGCGAAGAACGGCAGGTTGTCGATGTTCAGCCCGGGAAACGGCATGGGGTGGATCTTGTCCGCGGGGGCATGCAGCGCGGAGGGCTTGGTGGTGACGTCCACCAGCCGGGTGCGTCCGTTGCGGGCAAAGTACTCACCGGAGATCTCCAGTTCCTGGCCCATCTGTTCCAGGGTGGCGAGTTCGATTTCCATGAATTCAATGGGAACCCGGCGGATGGTGACCTCTGAATTGGTCACAATGCCGGCGGTAATGAGGCTCATGGCTTCAATGGGGTCCTCGGACGGGAAGTATTCGAGGTCGACGTCGATGGACGGAAGCCCGGTGATCTTCAGCGTGGTGGTGCCGACGCCGTCGATCTGCACCCCCAGGCCCTGAAGGTAGAAGCAGAGGTCCTGGACCATGTAATTGGGGCTGGCGTTGCGGATCACCGTCGTGCCGCGGCGGTGGGCAGCGGCCATGATGGCGTTTTCGGTGACCGTGTCACCGCGTTCGCTCAGCACAAAGGTGCGGTTGTCGCCGTCGGCCGGTGGTGCCTGCACGGAGTAGAAGCCGGACGTGGCCTCCACTGAGAGGCCGAACTGCCGCAGTGCCTGCATGTGCGGCTCCACGGTACGGGTGCCCAGGTCGCAGCCGCCGGCGTAGGGGAGCCGGTACTCGGCGGACTCGTCCAGGAGCGGCCCCAGCAGCATGATCACGCTGCGGGTGCGGCGCGCAGCCTCCACGTCCATGGAATCCAGGTCCAGGACGGCGGGGCGGCGGATCTGCAGGTCGTTGGCGTTGAGCCAGGTGCATTCGACGCCGATGCTCGTCAGGACCTCGACGATCCGGTTCACTTCCTCGATCCGGGCCAACCGGCGCAGTGTGGTGGTGCCGCGGTTGATGAGGCTGGCGCAGAGCAGCGCCACTCCGGCGTTCTTGCTGCTGTTGACGTCCACCGAACCGGACAGCGTGCGGCCGCCCTCCACCCTGAGGTGGGTCATCTGCGGCTTGCCCACTTTGACGATGCTGCGGCCCACGATGGCTTCGAGCCGCTGGATCATCTTGAGGCTGAGGTTCTGCTTGCCCTGTTCCATCCGGGCGATCGCGCTTTGGCTGGTGCCCAGCTCGGCTGCCAGCTGTCCCTGGGTCCAGCCCTTCTCGACGCGGGCATCGCGAAGCAGCAGGCCTACGTGTTCAGCAGTCTCTTGTGTCATACCGAAAAAATATCACGCATGAGCTATTGCGGAACTCGAATCGCCCCGAACTGCCGCGAATCTCACAGATTATTCGCCTGATGCGATATGAATGCGAGAACCGCGCAGCTCACTGCCCGAGGAACACCATGTTCCAGGTTCCCGCGCTCACGGCTGCGGTGACGGCCACGGCGGCAACCAGCACCCCGCCGAGGACCACCCAGATGTCCAAGGTGCTGAACGTCGATTCACGCGCCCAGGTCCGCTGCGCCCCGCCGAACCCCCGCGCCTCCATGGTCACGGCAAGCCGGGATGCCCGGCGGACGGCCTGGACCAGGAGTCCGAAGCTCTGCCCCAGCGTGGCCCGGAGCCGCTGCAGCGGACTCCCGTGCGAGCCCACACCGCGGGCACGCCGGGCCATGCCGATGGTCTGCCATTCCTCAGCCATCAGGCCCACGAGCCGCATGGCCGCCAGCGTGCCCAGCACAAAGCGGTGCGGCAGCTTCGCTTTCTGCGCGAGGGCGTCGGCCAGGTCCGTGGGGTCCGTGCAGCTCATCAGCAGCACCGCGGGCAGGGCGATCGCCACGCCCCGCAGCAGGAATCCCAGCCCCAGCTCCAGTGAACCTTCACTGATGGACCAGATGCCGACGTCGAGCAGGATCCTTCCGGTGTCCGGCGCCAGGATCGAGGTGCTCCAGCCGCCCAGTGCCGCCGCCAGGATCAGCGGCCAGCCGCGCTGCCAGAGCAACGAGACGGTCAGCCCGGCCAGCGGGAAAAGGAGCAGCTCAAAGGCCAGCGCAACGGACGCGGACACCCAGTCGATGGACAGCGCCAGCACCACCGTCAGCAGCATCACGACGGCGAACTTGGCCAGCGGATTGGCCCGGGTGAGCAGGGCGTGGTTGGCCTGCAGGGTCAACGATTGCCTCATGGCGCAGCCACCCCGGGGTTGAGGCCGGTTTCCCGCGCAGCGGATTTGAGTTCGGGCGCACCAAGTTTCAGCTCGGTGCCGCCCAGGACGTCGCTGAACTCCTGGTCGTGCGTCACGGACACCACCGCGGTGCCGGCATCGAGGAGCTCGGACAGGAAGGACGCCAGTTCCGCCCAGGTGTTGGCGTCCTGGCCGAAGGTGGGCTCGTCGAGGATCAGCACGCGGGGATGGGCGGCCAGCACCGTGGCGACGGACAGCCTTCGCTTCTCCCCGCCCGAGAGCGTGTAGGGGTTCGCGTCCACCAGATTGGTCAGGCGGAGGCGTTCCAGGAGTTCGTCCACGCGTTCCTCGCCATGGCCCAAGTGCCGCGGGCCGAACATCAGCTCGTCCAGCACCCGGCCGGTGACGAACTGGTGCTCCGGTTCCTGGAACACGGTGCCGATCCGCGAGATCAGCTGCTCCGCTTTCCACTTGTACGGATCGATTCCGGCGCCTTCGCTGAGGTCGACCGTGGCGGAGACCCTGCCAGCGACCGGCTGGAGCAGACCGGCCAGGGTCAGGGCAAACGTGGACTTGCCGGAACCGTTGGGCCCCGTGATGGTCAGCGCCTGCCCGGCCCGGACCTGCGCCGTGACGCCGGACTGCACCGGGACCGGCGGGATGGCCTTGAAGCCCCGCCGGCGGGGACGTTCCCGGGACACGGCCAGGTCCTCTGCTGCCAGCAGGAGGTTCCCGGCGGGACCGCGCGCGCCGGCGGCGCCCCCCGCTCCCGCGGCGGCGGTTCGCGCCCGGGTGGCCGGGACGTACCCGGGAACCCAGACGCCGGCGGCAACAAGCATGTCCCGAGCCTGTGCCAGGACCTGGTCCGGGGGCCCGTCCAGGAGCACCGCGGAATCCGTAGCCGATCCCGGCTGCAGCACCACGATCCGGTCCACGAGGTCTTTCCAGACGCCCACGCGGTGTTCCACCACCACCAGCGTTGCCCCGGTCTTGTCCAGGCACCGGCCCACGGCGTCGCGGACTTCCAGCACTCCGGCCGGGTCAAGGTTGGCGGTGGGCTCGTCCAGGAGGAGCAGTCCGGGGCGCATGGCGAGGATGCCGGCTAGCGCCAGGCGCTGCTTCTGCCCGCCGGAAAGGGCCGACGTCGGGTGGTCCAGCGGCAGGTGGGCCAGCCCGACGTCGTCGAGCGCCTCTCCGACGCGCGTCCAGATGTCCGCGCGGGGCACGGCAAGGTTCTCGGCGCCAAAGGCGACGTCGTCCCCCACACGGGAAAGGACAACCTGCGTTTCGGGGTCCTGCTGCATCAGGCCGGCGCGCCCGCGCCGGGCACGCGGCGGGGCGCCGTCGATCAGCAGGGTGCCGGTCTCGTCGGAGTCCTCGGCGTCCGGCGTGCCCTCGTGGTGGGCGCCGGCGTCGCTGTCGCCGAGCACGCCGGCGAGGGCGTGCAGCAGGGTGGATTTGCCGGCACCGGAGGGGCCGAGCAGCAGCACGCGCTCGCCCGGCCGGATGTCCAGGTCCAGGCCGCGGACGGCAGGCAGGGACCGGCCGGCGTGCCGCCAGCCCCAGCCGAGTGCCATGACCGCTGCCGGGCGGACGTTGTGGGAAACCGTCATGAGCAGTGTGTGTTCATCAGGAGAAGACGGGCTCCGTTGCTGCCTTGCGGGAGGCGAAGGAGCTCAGCACACCGGTCCTGGCCAGGCCGCGCGTGGCGATCCAGGACAGTGCGCCGGCGATGACGGCTCCGGAGATGGCGGTGAAAATGATGTAGGCCAGTTTGTCACCGGCGGCGTAGGCGATGTTCCAGCCCCACGGAGCGAACGAGTCGTTCAGGCCGCAGAAAAGGCCTGCCGCGGCACCGGCCAGCAGTGAAACGGGCAGGTTGAACTTTTTGTACACGAACACCGCGAAGATGATTTCCGCGCCGAGCCCCTGCACGAAGCCGGAGAACAGCACGGACGCACCGTACTGCGAGCCCATGATCAGCTCGCCGGTGGCGGCTACCGTTTCGCAGAACAGGGCGGCTCCCGGCTTGCGGATGATCAGCATGCCCAGGACAGCGGGAATCATCCAGCCGCCGGCGATGAGGCCGGTCAGCGGCGGATAGACGGCGTTCATGGCCGGCGAAACCGCGGCGGCCCCTTGCGACCAGGCCCAGAAAATGACGCCGCCGGCCACTGCGATCAACGCGGCAACCACGATGTCCACCACGCGCCAGGTGTACTTGCTGTGCGGCAACGCCTGCTTTGCAGAAATATCAGTCATGTCTTCCTCCTGAGGTACAGGAGGGGAGAGTGGTTGCCGGCGAGGCCGCGGCTTGCACCGCCTGCTGCCGGTCACTCTGAGAACTCGACTCCCTTGCGCCGGTACTAACCGGATCAGGTTCGAGGGTCTGCGGCTGTCCGCACTCTCAGCGCCCGCCTCCGGTTCCCTGGACTGTTCCAGTGATGCCCGACGGCGACGCTCCCCTGTCGTATCAATTCGCCCTTGTGGGCGTGGATAAGTTTACACCCGCGGGCCCGCCGAATCCCGGGGACGGTGTCACAATCGGCGGTGATCCGGCGGGGCTGATGCGGTTAGGCTAGGGGAAGTCCTGTTTCCGCCGTCTCCCACCTGTAAGGGGTACTGGATATGAGTTTCTTCATCAAGCTGTTTGGGACCGGAGTAAGCCTGCTGGCCGGTTTCGCCGGCACCAAGGCCGTCGACGTGGTCTGGGAAAAGGTCACCGGACGCAAGCCCCCGAAGGGCGACAAGGACGACGTCCCCACCACCCTGCGCAGCGCCCTCACGTTCGCGCTGGTCTCGGCGGCTGTCAGCGCCATCATCCAGGTCCTGGCCAACCGGGGAACCCAGCGTGCCATCACCCGCTTCGCCAAGAGCCAGGACATCGTCTAGGTTCCGCCCCAACAACGGGAGTTTTTGTCCAGATAACGGGACCTAACCGGCCTCCACGTCGCGTTATCTGGACAAAAAACTCTTTGAGAAGGTGTCCCTATGCTGGGGCTGAAGTGCCGCCGTCGTCGTTGTCCGCGGCCTGCCCGGCTGAATCCTGCGCGGCCTGCCCGGCTGAATCCTGCCCGGCACGCCCGTCGGCGGCACGCTTGTCGGCGGCCTTCAGCACCACGGCCTCCAGTTCGTCCACGGTCAGCAGCTCCCTGTGCAGGTGCTTGGTGCGGTAGCCCGCCCTTCCCACCATGTGCGCGGACACCGGAACGGTGAGCACCTGGAAGATCCACGCCACGAACAGCACCGGCCACACCCACCAGGTCCTTAGCTGCAGGCCCACCGAGGCCAGCAGCAGGAAGAGTCCCAGCACCTGCGGCTTGGTGGCGGCGTGCATCCTGCTCATCAGGTCGGGGAAGCGCAGCAGGCCGATCGCCGCGCCGAGGGACATCACAGCGCCCACCACCATAAAGACAGCGGACACCGCGTCAATGATGGTGTCCACGGCGGATGGTTCAGGATTCATTGGGCTGCTCCCGCCGGTCGGCCACGAAGCGCGCCACGGTCACGGATCCGATGAACCCGATGATGGACAGCGCCACGAGCAGCATCAGGTTGTTCAAATGCCGGTTGACTGCCATGTCGATGCAGAGCGTGGCGCCGATGATGGCCAGCAGCACGTCCGAGGCCAGCACCCGGTCCAGCAGGGACGGGCCGATGGCGATCCGGACAATGGCTCCTGCTGCCGCCAGGGACAGGATCACGGCCGTTACGGTCAGCACGAGGTCCATCATGCCTCCACCTCCTGTTTCAGCGCGGCCAGTTCCTCTCTGGTGCCCATGATCCGGATCAATGCCGCCTCGGCCTCACGGACCTCCTTGCGCAGGTTCACGATGTCCTCTCCGCTCCGCACGTTCAGCCCGTGAATGTAGAGCGTGGACGTGGAGCGGTCCACTTCCACCACCAGCGAGCCGGGAATCAGCGAGATGACATGCCCGGTGGCGGTGACCATGAGGTCCGAGTGGCTGCGGAGCTGGACGGCGACGACGGCGTTGGTCACCTTGGGCCCGCGGGCCAGGGCCAGGTACAGCACCTGGAAGCTCGCGGCCACCACTTTGCCCAGGAAAACCATCGCGAACGGGACGGCCCGCAGAATACTGAACCGGCCGCCCAGTTCCACCGGCGGCAGGTAGAACAGCCGGGCCACCACCACCGCGATCAGGGCGCCGAACAGCAGGTTACCGGGGCTGAAGTCCTGCCAGAGCGCGCACCAGACAAACACCAGCCAGACCAGGAGCGGCAGTTCCTGCCGGAGGGAGATCCGCCGGCGGTTCATTTCTGCCCCTCCTGCTGTGACGGATCCTGCTGGGACGGACCCTGCTGTGACGGTTCAGCCTGCGCAGGCTCAGGCTGCGCGATCGGGGGCACAGGAGCGTTTTCGCCCAGTACCGCCTGGATGTAGGAGGACCTGTCCAGCATGTCCACGGCCGACTGGTCCGCCACCCGGAACAGCGGCCCTGCGAAGACGGTGAGCGCAACACCGAAGGCCACCAGCCCCAGCGTCGATCCCACCATGGTCCGCGGCAGGAGCGTGACGTTGCGTTTGCCGGCGCGGTCGCCGGTGTCGGAGTCCTCGGGGTCCGCCAGCAGCACGGGGTCGGGGTTCTCGGCGTCCTCGGGCTTGCGCCAGAACGCGCGGTTCCACACGCGGGCAACGGCCAGCAGCGTCAGCAGGCTGGTCAGCGCACCGCCGATCACCAGGGCGTAGGCCAGCGGTGTGCCGAGCTGGACACCGGCCTGCATCAGCCCGACCTTGCCCAGGAAGCCCGAGAAGGGCGGGATCCCGGCCAGGTTCATCGCGGGGATGAAGAACAGCAGGGCCAGGATCGGCGACAGCTTGGCCAGGCCGGCTACGCGGTCGATCGACGAGCTTCCGCCGCGGCGTTCGATCAGGCCCGTGACCAGGAAGAGGCTGGTCTGGATGGTGATGTGGTGGGCCACGTAGAACACGGCAGCGCCGAGCCCCGCCACGGAGGACATGGCCAGCCCGAACACCATGTAGCCGATGTGGCTCACCAGCGTGAACGAGAGCAGACGCTTGATGTCGCTCTGGGCCAGGGCGCCCAGGATTCCCACCACCATGGTCAGCAGGGCCGCCACCATCAGCGGAGTGTTCAGCGAGTCTCCCGGGAAGAGGAGCGTCTCGGTGCGCACCATCGCATAGACGCCCACCTTGGTCAGCAAGCCGGCAAACACGGCCGTGACAGGGGCAGGCGCCGTCGGGTAAGAGTCAGGCAGCCAGAAGGACAGCGGGAAAACAGCCGCCTTGATGCCGAAGGCCACCAGCAGCATCACGTGCAGCAGCATCCGCGTCCCGGAATCCAGGTCCGCGAGCTTGATCGCGAGGTCCGCCATGTTGATGGTTCCGGTGGCACCGTAGATCATGGCGATGGCGATCAGGAACAGCACGGACGACACCACGGAGACCACCACGTAGGTGACGCCGGCGCGGATGCGGGGCCCGGTACCGCCGAGGGTCATCAGCACGTAGCTTGCCGTCAGCAGGATCTCGAACCCCACGTAAAGGTTGAAAAGGTCCCCCGAGAGGAACGCGTTGGACACCCCGGCCACCAGGATCAGGTAGGTGGGGTGGAAGATCGACAGCGGCGCGTCCTGGTCGCCGTCGGCCATGCCCTGGCCGGTGGCGTACACCAGGACGGCGAGGCTGACCGTGGAGGAGACCACCAGCATCAGGGACGAGAACTGGTCCACCACCATCACGATGCCCCACGGCGGCAGCCAGCCGCCGATGTTGACGGCTGCGGTCCCGCCGTCCCAGACGGAGGCCAGCAGCACGCACTCCAGCAGGAGGGTCAGGGACAGGAGCGTGATGCTGACGGCCCGCTGGGCCCGCGAGTGCCGGATCAGCACGAACGTCAGTGCGGCACCGAGGATGGGAAGTACGACGGCGAGCGGGGCAAAGCTTGCGATGTTCACTTCACGCCTCCTTCCGGGCCGGGGGTCACGTTCTGGGAGCCGGGCTGCTCTTCGGCGGCGGCGTCCTTGGCTTTGATCTTGCGGCCGCCCGCCTTCACGGTGCCGGTCTCGGAGTCTCCGGAGCCGGACACGCCCGAATTGGATATTCCCCGGCCGTCGGAGCCCACCATGGTCAGCGGAAATTCGGACGTTTCCACGGGGATCTCGGAATCGTCCTCGGCATCGAAGCTGGGGGTTTCGGCAACGCGGATGTCCTCGACGTCGTCCTGGATCTCATCGCGGCGGGCCAGCACCCAGGTCCGGTAGATGATGCCCAGCATGAAGGCGGTCACGGCGAAGGAGATCACGATCGATGTCAGGATCAGCGCCTGCGGGAGGGGGTCGTTGTAGTTGCGGGGGTCAATGTCCTTGCTGAACATGGGCGCCAGCCCGGCATAGCCGCCGGTGGCCAGAATCAGGAGGTTGGTGGCGTTGGCAAGCAGCATCAGGCCCAGCAGCACCCGGGTCAGGCTGCGTTCCATGATCAGGTAGATGCCGCACGCATAGAGCGCACCCATGACGGTCAGCAATGTCAGGTTGACGCTCAT
Organism: Arthrobacter oryzae; assembly: GCF_037911235.1. Classification (GTDB taxonomy): domain Bacteria; phylum Actinomycetota; class Actinomycetes; order Actinomycetales; family Micrococcaceae; genus Arthrobacter; species Arthrobacter oryzae_E. The sequence goes on along the minus strand of NZ_JBBLYW010000020.1, from coordinate 51,767 downwards.
GCCTTCCCCCTCCCGGTGGTTTCGGCGGGAACTTCATCCGCTTCCTGCGCCGGGGTCTCGGCTTCAGGGTTTTCTTCAAAGTGCTCGTCGATCTCCGCACCCAGGCTGCGCAGCACGTCCAATACCAGTCCCACCACCACGATGTAGACGCCGATGTCGAAAATGGTGGAGGTGACGAACTTGATGTCGCCGAACACGGGCAGCCACAGCTCGATGATGGCGCTCTGGAACACCTGGCCGCCCAGCAGCAGCGGGACCACCCCGGACGCCGCAGCCGTGGCCAGTCCGATGCCCAGGAGCGTCCCGGCACCCACCGGGGTGGCCTCCCGCAGTTCGAAGCGGCCGCCCGCGAGGTAGCGGATGGTGAGGGCAAGCCCGGCGGTCAGCCCGCCGGCGAAGCCGCCGCCGGGAAGGTTGTGGCCGGCCAGCAGGAGGTAGATGGAGAAGACGATCATCGAGTGGAACACCAGCCGCGTGACCACTTCGAAGATGATGGAGCGGCGCTCGGGGGCCAGGGTGCGCCCGGCAACAAGCCAGGCGTCCCGGGTGGAGGCCGCAAACTTCCGGCTCAGGGCCAGCGCGGCGCTGTCGCGGGAGCTTTGACCGGCGACGGACCGCCGGCCCACCGTTCCCTCGGCCACGGAGGACGAGGCCCGGATGCCGTCGCCGCGTCCCTTGACGAAGATGAGGCTGGCCACGCCGGTGGCTGCCAGGGCCAGCACGGAGATCTCGCCGAACGTGTCCCAGGCACGGATGTCCACGAGGGTGACGTTGACGATGTTCAGTCCTCCTCCGCCCTCGTACGCAAGCCGCGGGAATTCCAGGGAGACGGGCGTGGCGATCCGGGCTCCCATGGCGTAGATGGCCACGAAGATCATGGTGACGCCGAAAGCAGCTCCGATGATCACGCGGATCACCCGGTATTTGCCGCCGGTGCGGTCACGGAGCTCGGCCGGCAGGCTGCGCATGGCCAGGACGAAGGCCACCAGGATGATGGTTTCCACCAGCATCTGGGTCAGGGCGAGGTCCGGTGCACCCTGCAGGGCGAACATCAGGGCGATGCCGTAGCCGGTCACGGAGACCATCAGCACCGCGAGGAACCGTTTGTTGGCCCGCACGGCGGCGAGCGCCCCGATCACGATGCCGGCTCCCGCCACCAGTTGCAGCGGTGAGTTCGGATCAATGAAATACAGGTTTCCTGGCAGCGGTTTGCCCGCAATGAGCAAGGCGGTGAGCGGCAGCGCAAACGCCACGGTGAGGATCACTGCAAGGTAGAAGAACAGCGAACCACGCTGCGTGCGGCCTGTGACCCAGACGGCGGTGTCGTCCAATGCGCCGATCGTCATTTGGTAGGCGCGGTCGCCGTCCACCCACGCCGGCACCCTGCCCTGGACACGGGCCACGATGTTCCGGCCGTAGAACATGGCCGTGCCGAGCGCGAACGTGATGGCCGTCAGGCCGAGTGCGGGAGTGAGGCCATGCCAGAGCGCAAGGTGGCCCGCGGCAGTGGCCGGATCGCCGCCGTCGTGCACGAATTCCGCGGCGTACGGCTGGATCCACTGGTCCACCGGCGCCGGCCACAGTCCGTAGACGATGGTGAGCAGGCTCAGCACGGCCGGGGCCGCAAGGAAGGAGGGCTTGATGGCCTTGAACGGTGTGGGGTCGACGCCCGGCTTCGATGCGAAGGCGCCCCACATGAAGCGGGCGCTGTAGGCGAAGGTGAGGATCGACCCCAGGACCAGCCCCGCGAGAACCACCAGGCCCCAGGCGCCCAGCTGCCCGCTGGAATCAGAGGAGGTGCCGTAATGCACAAAGGCCTCGAACACCGACTCCTTGGCCACAAAGCCTGCCAGCGGCGGGATCCCTGCCATCGAGGCTGCACCGATGGCCGCAACCACTGCCAGCGCACGGGAGGACTTATAGACGCCGGACAGCTTGCGGAGGTCACGGGTTCCGGACTGGTGGTCGATGATGCCCACCACCAGGAACAACGTGGCCTTGAAGAGTCCGTGCGCCAGCAGCAGTGCCAGCCCGGCCAGCGCTGCGTCCGGTTTGCCGAGTCCCACCACCATGGTGAGGAATCCCAGCTGGCTGACCGTGCCGTAGGCGAGGATGAGCTTGATGTCGGTCTGCCGGAGCGCCCGGTACCCGCCCACCAGCATGGTGGCGAGGCCCAGCCCCAGCGCCATGGGGAGCCAGAAGGCAGTCTCCGCGAACCCCGGCGCCAGCCGCGCCACGAGGTAGACCCCGGCCTTCACCATCGCTGCGGCATGGAGGTAGGCGCTAACGGGTGTGGGCGCCGCCATCGCCCCCGGGAGCCAGAAATGGAACGGGATCAGTGCGGACTTGGTCACGGCACCGATGAGGATCAGTACGACGGCGGCGGCCACAGCCCCTGCTGCCGGCCCGGCGGCCAGCGCGGGAGCCTGTTCTAGAATGGCCGAGATCCGGTAGGTTCCGGCACTGGAGCCCAGGATGATGAGGCCCACCAGCATGGCCAGGCCGCCCGCCGTGGTGACCATCAGGGCCTGCAGGGCCGAGCGCCGCGCGGAGAGCCTGGTGCGGGCGTAGCCGATCAGCAGGTAGGACAGGATCGTGGTGAGTTCCCAGAAAATGAACATCAGGAGCAGGTCATCGGCCGTGACCAGGCCGAACATCGCCCCTGCGAAGGCCAGGAGCTGGGCGCCGAAGCCGCCCAGGTTGCTGTCCTTGTTCTTGAAGTAGCGCGCACAGTAGACCAGCACCAGGGCGCCCACTCCGAGTACCAGCAGGGACATGATCCAGGCCAGGGCGTCCATCCGGAACGCGAGCTCGATCTTCAGTTCGGGGATCCAGGGAATGATCTCGGTGACGGCGCTGCCCGTCGAGGAGGATGCCCCGGAGGGCCCGCCCTCATAGACGGCATCGCGCTGCAGGAGAAGCCACACGAACGAGCCCGCAGGGACCGCGGCCAGCGCGTAAAACGCATTCCTGCGGAATTTCCTGAAGAAGAACGGCGCCACGGCAGCCACCGCGAAATGCACGGCAAGGACTGTGATCACTGGTATCTCCGCAACGTCAGGAATTCGATTGTCAAAAGTTGGAGCAGGCGGTCATTCGTCAGGTTCAGTGCCCACAGTTTATCAAGCGGTTGCAAACACTTTTGACACGGCCCTGCGGCCTGCGGCACGGATCCCCGTGACACCGGGGAGTTTCCACCGCCCGTTCACTCGCCGTTGCAAAATGGCTTGTCGTATCGCTTGGGGCGGATAGCATTCAGCCTATGAACCCCGTCACCGCCTCCCCGGCTACCCAGCCCCCGTCCGAACTGGAGTCCGGAACACTGGCCGCCAGCAAGGGAAAGGTCCTCGCCTGGGCCGCCTGGGACTGGGGTTCAGCGGCTTTCAACGCGGTGATGACCACGTTCGTGTTCACGGTGTACCTGACCTCCAACGCCTTCGGCGGCGAGGACCAGGCCTCAGCTGTGCTCGGCGGTGCCTTGGCGATAGCCGGTGCCGCCATTGCCCTCCTGGCTCCGGTGACGGGCCAGCGCTCGGACACCGGCGGCCGCCGGAAGCTGTGGCTGGGAGTGAACACGGCCGCCGTCGCGGTCCTGACCGGACTGTGCTTTTTTGTGTTTCCGCGGCCCGAGTTCCTGCTGCTGGGAGTCACGCTCATCGCCCTCGGCAACGTCTTCTTCGAATTCGCCGGCGTGAACTACAACGCCATGCTGGCGCAGATTTCCACCCCGAAGAACATCGGCAAAGTCAGCGGCTTCGGCTGGGGCATGGGCTACCTGGGCGGCATCGTCGCCCTGCTGATTGTGCTGCAGCTGTTCGTCCAGCCCAGCTTCGCGTGGTTCGGCGCCTCCACCGAGGACAGCCTCAACATCCGCCTCGTGGCCGTGTTCTCCGCCCTCTGGTTCTTCATCTTCGCGTTGCCGGTCCTCTTCGCCGTCCCGGAACTGCCCAGGCCGAAGCAGGCCGCCAAGTTGGGCTTCCTGGCCTCCTACGGACTGCTGGTCCGCCGCATCAAGGCGATCTACCGGACCAGCCCGCACACCATCTTCTTCCTCCTCGCGAGCGCCATCTTCCGGGATGGCCTGGCCGCCGTCTTTACCTTTGGCGGAATCATCGCGGCGGGAACCTTCGGCTTTGAACTGAAGGAAGTCATTTTCTTCGCGATCTTCGGCAACATCGTCGCAGCCGTGGGAGCCATGATCGGCGGCTTCCTGGACGACCGGATCGGTCCCAAGGCCGTCATCATCGGCTCGCTCGTCGGACTGCTGGTTGCGGGCACGGTCATCCTGGTCCTGGGCAACGGCAGTTATGTCTTCTTCGGGCAGGCGTGGGCCGGCGCCACCACGTTCTGGGTGTTCGGACTGTTCCTGTGCCTCTTCGTTGGCCCCGCCCAGTCTTCTTCCCGCGCGTACCTGGCCCGGCTGGCGCCGCACGGGGAGTCCGGGGAGCTCTTTGGCCTGTACGCCACCACCGGCCGCGCTGTCAGCTTCCTGGCGCCAACACTCTTTACGCTCTGCATCGCGGTTGCCTCGCCGCTTGTGGCGCCGGGCGAAGCCCAGCGCTGGGGCATCCTCGGCATCATGGTGGTGCTACTGGCCGGGCTGCTGGTGCTTCTGCCGGTGAAGCCGCCCGGGAAAGTGGAAATCGCCGTCGTTCCGGCGGCCTGAGCAGGCGGCGGGGAATTCGCCGTTTCGACGCTCCAACTCCCCCTGCGCGGACTAGGCTGGTGCCATGAACGTGGATGAGACAGACCTCCCTGGCCTCGGCAGGCGCAAGGATTTCATGACCGCTTCCGGGCGCAGGATCGGCGTGGTGGAGTACCGCGAGGGGCAGACCGAACTGATCGTTTCCACCTGGGACGATCCGGACACGTGCCAGGCGTCCATTCCCCTGACTGCCGAAGAAGCCTCGGCCCTCGGGAACCTGCTGGGCGGGCAGCGACTTGCCATGCAGCTCTCCGAAGAGCACCGCGAAATTCCCGGAATCGTCACCCGCCAGTTCTCCATCGGCGGGGAATCACCGTTCCATAACCAGCCCATGGGCAAGGCCTGCATCCGCACCCGCAGCGGCGTCTCCATCGTCGCCATCATGCGGGAAGGCGAGGTTCTCCCTTCCCCCGGGCCTGACGTCGTCCTTCACCCGGGGGATCTGCTCGTAGCGGTGGGAACGCAAGAAGGCCTCGACACGGCGGCCGATATCCTGCGCAACGGCTAAGCGGCATGGATCCGCTCGCGCTAACCCTCATCGAACTGGGGGCCGTCGTGTTCTGCCTTGGCCTGCTGGCCAGGCTGGCCGGGCGGATCGGAATGTCCCCCATTCCTCTGTATTTGGTGGGCGGGCTGTTTTTCGGCGCCGGCGGCCTGGTCAAGCTCGAGGGCATGCACGAGTTCGCACATATCTCCAGCGAGATCGGCGTCATCCTCCTGCTGCTTATGCTCGGATTGGAATATACGGCCGCAGAACTGGTCACGGGGCTCCGCCGGTCCTGGAAAGCCGGCGTCCTCGACCTCCTGCTGAACTTCATTCCCGGCGCCGGGCTGGCCGTCCTGCTGGGCTGGGGCCTGGTGGGGGCCATGGTGATGGGCGGCGTGACGTACATCTCCTCGTCCGGGATTGCCGCCAAGGTGATCACGGACCTCGGACGGATCGGTAACCGCGAAACCCCGGTGGTGCTCTCCATCCTGGTTTTCGAGGACCTGGCGATGGCCATTTACCTGCCCATCCTCACGGCCACCCTCGCCGGGGTCAGCTTCCTGCTGGGACTCCAGACCGTCGGGATTTCCCTTGCCGTGGTGGCGGTGGTGCTGGTGGTGGCCCTCCGGCACGGACACCACGTGTCCAAGGCGGTTCACAGCGAAAATTCCGAGGTGTTCCTGCTGAACCTCCTCGGGGCGGCGCTCCTGGTGGCCGGCCTCGCCGCCGCCATGCAGGTCTCGGCGGCAGTGGGGGCGTTCATGCTGGGGATCGCCATATCCGGTGCCACGGCGCACAGCGCAACCCGGGTCCTCGAGCCGCTGCGGGATTTGTTCGCAGCGCTCTTCTTTGTGGTCTTCGGCCTCAACACGGATCCTGCATCCATCCCGCCGGTGCTCGGCTGGGCGCTGATCCTGGCGGTCCTCACGGCAGCCACCAAGATGATCACCGGAGTCTGGGCGGCAAAGCGGGCAGGAATTGCCCTGCCCGGCCGGTTCCGTGCTGGAGCCGCGCTGATTGCCCGCGGGGAGTTCTCCATCGTCATCGCCGGCCTGGCGGTGGCGTCCGGCGTGGTGCCCCACGACCTGGCGGCGCTGGCCACGGCCTACGTGCTCATCATGGCCATCATGGGGCCGCTGGCGGCGCGCTACGTGGAGCCGATCGTCAAGATGCTGCGTCCGGCCAGACCCCGAACCGCGGCCAGCCCCATCTGACGCTCTCTCAGATCCTGCCGCCTTCCCGGCGACGCTCTCTCAGATCCTGCCGCCTTCCCGGCGACGCTCTCTCAGATCTCGGTGCGGTTCCGGCGACCCTCTCTCAGATTTCGGTGCGGTGGAAATTCAGGTGGCTGCGGCTGGCGGTGGGACCGCGCTGGCCCTGGTAGCGGTTGCCGTACTCGCCGGATCCGTAGGGGAATTCGGCCGCCGAGCTCAGCTTGAAGAAGCACAGCTGGCCAATCTTCATGCCCGGCCACAGCTTGATGGGCAGCGTGGCCATATTGGACAGCTCCAGGGTGACGTGGCCGGAGAATCCCGGATCGATGAACCCTGCCGTGGAGTGCGTCAGCAAGCCCAGCCGGCCCAGCGAGGACTTGCCTTCGAGGCGGGCCGCAATATCGTCCGGCAACGTGACGGTCTCATAGGTGGACCCCAGCACGAATTCGCCCGGGTGGAGGATGAACGGCTCGCCCGCGTCCACTTCCACCAGGCGCGTCAGCTCGGGCTGGTCCTCAGCGGGGTCGATGTGAGCGTACTTGTGGTTGTCGAACAACCGGAAGAAGCGGTCAATCCGGACGTCAACGGAAGACGGCTGGACCATCACCGGATCGTACGGGTCCAGGACAATCCGTTGGGAATCAATTTCGGCACGAATATCGCGGTCGGAGATCAGCACACTCAAAAATACCGCACCATTGCCCAGCCCGCGGTCCGGGGTTACTGTTACTGCTGTTAAGGAACGTCATCTCCGATAAGGAATGAGCTTCAAGTTGCTGTTGTGACAGTGGTTCTCCCTCTGCAGGAGGCGGCACCGATCGGATCTGGGGTTGGCTTGAGGAAAATTTCGGCACGTGCACTGGCGGCCATGATCTGCGTTCTGGCTCTCATCCCGCCTGCCGCCGGCCAGCTGGGGGGATCTTCCTCAAGCCCGGATCCCGCAGCTTCCGTGGCTGGTGGTACAGCGCAAAGCGTCACCCTCGGCCCGCCGTCGGCCGCGTACGACGGCGGCACGGACGCCGCCATGTCGCCACTGGACCAGCGCCTCGCCCCCGCCGTGGACCCCCGTATCACCGAAGGCGACCCCAACAGCCCTGCTTCCGCTTTGGCCGACACGTCTGGAACGGCTGACGCCGTCGCAGCCGCCGGCACGCTGTCCACCGAGGCGCAGCCTCCCTCTCCTTCCACTGAGGCGTCAGGCGGGGAACCCGTCGCGGACTCCCCGCCCGAGCCGGCGTCCATTCCGCCGCTGTCCGCCACGGAGTCAGACCTGGCATCTTTGGTTTCACCGGAGCAGACGGCACCTGCGCCGGAAACCCCATCCCTCCAAAGCGAGTCACTGACAACCGAAGCGCTCATCCGCGACGACGCGTCGAGCCAGATCAAAGCGGTGTTTACCGCCATCAACAGCTACCGGGCATCGTTCGGCCTGCCGGCGGTGCAGTACCACGCCACAGTGGCCGGGATGGCCCAGGAGTGGTCAGACAGCATCGCATCCCGGGAAGTCATCGAACACCGCTCGAGCTTCTGGACCGACTCGCGGGCGCTTAGCCCTACCAACGGCGCCGGCGAGGTCATCGCCGTCCGCTGGGACCGCGATGCCGCGCAGCTTGTGGAGTGGTGGAAGGGCTCGCCCGCCCATAACGCGATCCTGAAAGACCCGCGGTTCAATGTGGTGGGCGTCGGCATCACCTTCACGGACGGCAACTGGCAGACCACCCCCAACCGCTACACCATGTGGGGCGTGGTGAACTTTTTCGGATACAGCACCTTGCCCGCGGGCACCACCTCCAGTCCGGGCGGCGGCACCACAGCGCCGGTGCAGCCCGCCACTGTGTGCGACCCCCTGGCACGGCACATGCCGCCGACGGCGTCATTGACGGCTGCCGCCATCAAGGGCCCCGGAGACTTAGTCTCGGTGGACTCATCGGGCCAGCTCCTCAACCGTCCGTCGCTCGGGAACCGGCAGTACGGCGCACAGCAGGTCATCGGCACTGGTTTTGGTTCCGCCAAGGAATTGTTTGTCACCGACTGGGAGCGGGACGGCGTCTTTGACGTTCTGGTCCAGTGGACTGACGGGCGGGTCACGCTGCACTCGGGTGCGGCGGGCGGCGGGTTCCTCCCCGCCGTGACGCTGGGGCAGTCCGGCTGGGCCGGCATGGCAGTGGCGCTGGGAGGCTGGTGCGCCAATAACCGGCTCCCGCAGCTGGTGGCGCTGGACGGCTCCGGAAACCTCTGGCTATACCCGAACCGCGGGAAAGTCGACCTGGTGGAGCGGACGCTGATGGCATCCGGCGTGGTAGCCAACCGGCTGGCCATGGCGGATTACGACGGCGACGGTTTCCAGGACCTGCTGGCCCGGCAGCCGGACGGAAATGTGCGCCTCTACCGCGGCTCGGGGGCGCCGGCACCGCGCGCCGAAGCCCGCGCCGTGGTGGCCAGCGGATGGACTGACGTCACCGCCATCCGTTCGCTGCGGGATGTCACGGGCCTGAACTCAAGGGGGCTGGCCCTTCGGCGCGCTGGCGACGTAGTGCAGTATTGGGACCTCAGCACCGGAAGCCTGCAGTCGCCGTCGTCCGTCTCGGGCGCGTGGGCGGGGCAACGCCTCGCCCAATAGGCAGCAAACAGTGGGTAGCGCCGGCGGCTAGGACTCGGCCGGCCGCGCTTCCAGGACTTGCTTAAGTCGTTCCAACTGGGCCACTTCAGCCTTCATGGTCCGTTGGATCATGAAGTCCATCAGTCCGGCGATGCCCTTGGGCCGGTATTCCAGCGCGAAGCGGACCCTGGTGTTGGTCCCCTCGCTGCTCAGGTAGTAGCCGCCGTGCGGACGGGCGGGACCGGCAACCACCTGGAACTGGATCTCCGCACCGGGACGCAGGTGCGTGATTTGGAAGTCTGCGGCGACGGGCCGTCCCGCCGGACCCGATAGGGTCTGCTGGTACACCGCACCCTTGGCGCCCACGGCGCCCGCGCGCAGTTCAATGTTCCGGATGCCTTCCCGCCATGAGGGAAGATTCAGCCCGTCCTGCAGGAACCGGTACACGGTCATGGCATCGCGTTCCACGACGACCTCGTACTCTGCAAATGCCACGGGGATCCCTTGATTGTCGGACAGCTTTCTGGCGTAGCCCGTTCCCCTGATACCGCAGCTAACCCACACAGGATAGTCAGCTTGGACTCCCGCTGAGCGGCGGCGGCCGCGCCTTAACCGAACAGTTATGGAACGGACCCAAGCGTTATCGAAAGGGTGCTGCCGACTGAGGGACGTGTCCCTGTTCGAGGAGGGCGCACGGCTGGGGTAAAGTAAATCCGGTTGACGCAACCGGGACCTGGCCGAGGTATTGGCCGGCCCCTCTGCGGCTGTAGCTCAATGGTAGAGCGCTAGCTTCCCAAGCTTGATACGCGGGTTCGATTCCCGTCAGCCGCTCCATTCCTTCCACGGGCCTTCCTCCGCCCGGACATTAGGTAGCTACCTGTATCGTCAGGAGTCAGGAACCCCTTCGGTTCCGCTACAGGAGCAATCATGGCTGACAAGTCCCCGCGTCAAGCAGCATCCGCAAAATCAGGCAAATCCATCAAGGAAAAACGTGCCGACAAGAGGGCCGCGGCAGCGCCGCCCAGCTCCCTCGACAAGACAACCGCCGCCAAGGCAGCGAGCCCCAAAAAGAAGTGACCGGTTCCGCGAACCACCTCACCCTCGGAGTCCTGGCCAGCACGCGAAAGCCGGACGAACGCCGTCTGCCGCTGCACCCCCTCCATCTTGACCGCATCGCACCGGAACTGCGGCAGCAGATCATCCTCGAACAGGGCTGCGGTGAACGGTTCGGCGTCTCGGACCACCATCTGGCCTCCCTCGTGGGACGGATCGCCACCCGCGACCAGATCATTGCCGAAGCCGACGTTGTGCTGTTGCCCAAACCGCAGCCCGAAGACCTTGCCGAACTCCGCGACGGCCAGGTCCTCTGGGGCTGGCCGCACTGTGTCCAGGACCGCGCCATCACGCAGCTGGCCATCGACAAGAAGCTCACGCTGATCGCTTTCGAAGCCATGAACCACTGGGCCAGCGACGGCGGCTTCGGCCTCCATGTCTTCCACAAGAACAACGAACTGGCTGGTTACTGCTCGGTCATTCATGCCCTGGCGCTCACCGGTTCCACGGGAGACTACGGCCGGCGGCTCACCGCCGTCGTCATCGGTTTCGGTGCTACAGCCCGCGGTGCCGTCACGGCGCTGAACGCCCATGGCATCCACGACGTCCAGGTGCTGACCAACCGGGGCGTGGCGGCCGTCGGCTCGCCCATCCATTCGGTGCGGATCGCGCAGTTCGACCATGACGACAAGGCGCCGTTCCTCAGCCAGGTCATCACCGAGCGCGGCAGGGTGCCGCTGGCCCCGTTCCTCGCCGAAAGCGACATCGTAGTCAACTGCACCCTGCAGGATCCGAACGCGCCGCTGACGTACCTGCGCGAAGAGGACCTCGGCGCGTTCCGCCCCGGCAGCCTGATCGTGGACGTTTCCTGCGACGAGGGAATGGGCTTCAGCTGGGCGAAGACCACCACTTTTGCCGAGCCCATGCTCACTGTGGGCGACCACATTGACTACTACGCAGTGGACCACAGCCCGTCCTACCTGTGGAACTCCTCCAGCTGGGAGATCAGCGAAGCGCTGCTCCCCTTCCTGGAGACCGTCATTTCCGGCCCCGAGGCGTGGGCCGGAAATGAGACGATCGCCCGGGCCATTGAAATCCGTGACGGCGAGATCCTCAACAAGGACGTGCTGCAGTTCCAGCAGCGGCAGGCGGAGTACCCGCACGCCCCTCTGGACGCGTAGCCGCTGCGCGGCTGACAATCCGGAGCAGCCCGCGCCGGTCCTTGAGGTCCACTTTGAGGGTCAGCGCGCCGCGCCGGGCCAGTATGACGGCGACAGTCACCGCCGCGAGCACCGGCACCCCGCCGGACACCAGGATGGCCGTGTGCGGATCCAGGTGCTCGGCGATCCAGCCGATCATGGGACCGCCGATGGCCTGGCCGCCGATCAGCACCATGATGTACAGGCTCATGACGCGTCCGCGGATCCCCATGTTGGAGCTGATCTGCACCAGCTGGTTCGAAGCGGTCAGAAACATCAGGCACCAGAAGCCCGCGAGCACCATGGCCGCGCCGAACCAGACCATGGACGGCGCCAGGGCCGCCAGGCAGAGCATCAGCCCGTACATTCCGGCGCCAAGGACAACCGACCGAAGCCGCAGGTGCCGGCGGCGCGTCGAGGTAACGGCTCCGGCCAGGGCACCGAGCGCCACCAGCGCGTTCAGCAGGCCGTAGCCTCCGGCGCCGACGTCGTACACGTGGTCCGCGAAGGCGGCCAGCAGCACCGGCAGGCTCATGGCAAAAACTGCAATGAAGCCGGCCATCAGCCACGGCCAGTAAATGGTCGGTTTGCTCAGCGCGTACCGCAGCCCCTCCCGGAGCATGCCCTTGCGTTTAGGCGCGGGCGCGCTGATGAACAGCCTGTCCTTGCGCAGGAGCAGCAGCATGGCCACCGTGGAACAGCAGGCCAGTGCGTTGGCGGCAAAGGCCCAGCCGGCACCGACCGCGGTGAGCAGGAGCCCGGCAAGCGCGGGGCCGATCAGGCCGCCAAGCTGGAACGTTGTGGAGTTCACGCTGATGGCGTTGCGCAGGTAGGCGGGACCGACGAGCTCGTTGACGAACACCTGCCGGGCAGGCTGGTCCAGTACGGTGACGAGGCCCAGGGCCAGGGCGATCGCGTAGACGTGCCACACCTCAATGCGCTGGCTCAGCGCGAGGACGGCAAGGGCCGCGGCGAGAACGGCGGCCACGGCCTGGCACAGGATCAGGATTTTCCGTTTCGGGAACCTGTCCGCCATCATCCCGCCCCACGGGCCCAGTACCAGCGACGGCATGAACTGCAGCGCCACCGTGATGCCGACGGCGGTCACGGAACCGGAAAGCTGCAGCACGAGCCAGTCCTGCGCGATCCGCTGCATCCAGAGGGCGATCACGGCAATGAAGTGTCCGATCGCGAAAATGCGGAAGTTGGGGACACGGAGGGAAATGAAGGTGTGGCGCCAGGGCAGCCGTTCACTGACGACGGCGATCGGCTGGGTCACGTCGCGCGGTGGCGGGGACTGCGGTGACGGGGGATGCGGTGGCTGGCCCTGCAGGGCCGGGGAGGCGGCGGAATCGATGACGGGCTGGCTGACGGTTGCCGTGGAAGGCGGAGGGGGTGCCACAGTGAATCCTCAACAGTGCGGGCGGGCGGGATACGTCCACGCTATGGTGGCCGCACGGGATTATGGAAGCGTATTGTTCCTATAACTAACATTGCGAACCGTAATGCTGCCGAGCCAATCAGGAGTGCCATGTTTGAACCCGCTCAGCTCCGCTCCTTTTTGGCGGTTGCCGAAACCCTCAGCTTTACCAAGGCCGCGGAGCGCCTGGGGCTGGCCCAGCCCACCGTCAGCCAACATGTGCGCAAACTGGAAACAGCGGCAAAGCGGGTTCTGATCGCCCGAGATACCCGGGACGTCCGGCTGACCGATAACGGCGATGCCATGGCCGGCTTCGCGCGGACCATTCTCGCCGCGCACGATGCAGCCTCCCGCTATTTCTCCGGGTCGGCGATGCGGGGCCGGCTGCGCTTCGGGACGGCCGACGATCTTGCAATCACCGGGCTCCCGCGCATTCTCCGGGAGTTCCGCCAGATCTACCCCCAGATCAACCTGGAACTCACGGTGGGCCAGAGCGACCAGCTTTACCGGAAACTCAATGCCGGCCAGCTCGACCTCGTTTTCGTGAAATGGGTCGCCGGCGCCAAGGACGGAACAGTGGTCCAGCACGATGCCTTCGCGTGGGTGGGCCTGGAACAAACGGCGCTGGAGCCGGGGGACCCTGTTCCGCTGATCGCCTACCCCTCGCCCAGCCTCAGCAGGAAGCTTGCCATCGACGCCCTCGAATCCCGGGGCCGGACGTGGCGCATCACCTGCACCACCCGGCAGATCAGCGGAGTCCTGGCCGCAGTTAGGGCCGGTATCGGCGTCGCGGTGATGCCGTCCTCGCTGGTTCCGGATGACCTCAAGATCATCACCCGCCGCTTTGACCTGCCGCCGGTGGGCGACGTCGATTTCACGCTGATCCGCAACCCGCTGGCCAACGCCGAGGTGATTGAGGCCCTCACCCAGGCAATTGTGGGGCGCACGCTGAAGCGTTCCGCCTAGGACTTTGCAAACGCCGGGTAGGTAGCAAATAAGTAGTTAGTAAGTAGGTATTTGGCCGCGCACGGGTGGTTATTACCCGTAAGTGATTGAACATATTACGTGCGTAAATTATGCTGAATTTTGTTAAAGGTTAAGCAGAAGCCAATGACAACGATTCAAAGACGAACCGTGTCCGCCGCCGCTGCCTTGGGGGCGCCTGACGGACAACGTTCGGGATAGGCATGCGATGACGCCAACGACGAACCACCCGCATCTTACAGTCTCAAGTCCAGTCCACTCCCTCAACACGGTACGCCCGCTGACGATCGGGACGCACCGCAACACGCCGGTCCATCATGAAACAAGCGCACGCGCTGATCTAGTCACTCAGCGCGAACCGCACCCCGCAGCCACCCTGGTGGACACTGAGTTCGTAGGCAGCCCCTATTGCGAGCGGTGCGGAACGGATGAATTCATTTACCTGGAGACCTTCGTCCCGGCAAAGTTCCGGCACGACGGCACCCTCCGGAAGCCCGGCGAAGTAACGTACTTCTGCACCGGATGCGAAGATTTCTCGGCACACTCGGTCCCGGCCTCGTGGGTGCCGCCAGGCTGGTATTTGGGCTAGCCGCAAGTCCCTGACGCCCACCCGGATAGCACCAGGCGGGCAGTTACGAATCGACAAACACGATCGCCGCCGGCGGGCACCCTCGGGTGCCTGCCGGCGGCGATAGCGTTTTCCTGCACGTCGCTGGTTGCCGAACCCCCTAGATCAGGCTGTCCGAGAGGTGGTTGGGCGTCCCGAAGCGGTGCGCGGTAATGCTGACCGCCTGCTCATGCAGGAACGGAAGCAACTCCACACGGCCGGCCTCGGTGACCGGGTGGGCGTAGACGGCCAGGTCCGGGCGCCCGCCGGTGGCTTCGGCCAGCGCTTTTGCGTCGCCGCCAAGGAGCCGGATCCGTCCGCCGGACAGCTTTCCGGCGTCAGCGAGCCTTGCCGCGGAGGCCAGCCACGCGGCGTCGTCCTCCACCGTAACGGTGATGTCCAGGGCGGCAAGCGCTGCCTGCAGCGGAGCGGAAAGTTCGACGGCGGTGGACACCGTCAGTGCCGAACCGGCCAGGATGCCTGCGGCTACTGTCCGTGTCAGGGCAGCGACCGGTTCGCCCTCGGAAAGGCGCACCGTCACCGGCAGGGAACGGTAGCGGAAGATGTTCCGCTCCGCGCTCAGGGCCGAAACGTCCTTGGCGGTGCCGAACTCTTCGGCCCAGGCCAGGGCATCGGAGGCCAGGGCACGCTCCAGGGATTCGAAGGCGGTAGCGTCCAGTGCACCCTTCGCGGCAGCCGCCAGGCGGCGAACCCCGGAGTTGGTCACGGCTGCCGAGGCGCCGGAACCGCTGGCGCTGCTGGCCTTGCTGACCCAGTCGCCGAGGCCTGCGAGGTAGTTCGGTCCGCCAGCCTTCGTCCCGGCACCGACGGCCGATTTCTTCCAGCCGCCGAAGGGCTGGCGCTGCACGATGGCGCCGGTAATGCCGCGGTTCACGTAGAGGTTTCCAGCCTGGATGGTGTCCAGCCAGAGCCCCACTTCCTCCGTGCTCAGCGAGTGCAGGCCGGCGGTCAGGCCGTACTCCACCTGGTTCTGGATGGCGATGGCGTCTTCCAGGGTGTCCGCTGTCATGACGCCGAGCACCGGACCGAAGAACTCGGTGAGGTGGAAGTAGGATCCGCGGCGCACGCCGTAACGGACGCCCGGGCTCCAGAGCCGGCCGGTCTCATCCAGCTGCCGCGGCTCAACGGCCCAGTTCTCGCCTTCGCCCAGGGTGGTAAGGGCGTTGAGGAGCTTGCCGCCGGCGGGTTCGATGATCGGCCCCATCTGGCTGGCCGGATCCTCGGGGTAACCCACCTTCAGGGAGGTCACGGCGTCGATCAGCTGGTTGTGGAACCGCTTCGAGGTGGCCACGGAGCCCACCAGGATCACCAGTGAGGCGGCGGAGCACTTCTGCCCGGCGTGACCGAACGCGGAGTAGGCAACGTCCTTGGCGGCGAGGTCAAGGTCAGCGCTGGGTGTGACGATGATGGCGTTCTTGCCGCTGGTTTCGGCCAGCAGCGGCAGGTCCTTGCGGAAGGAGCGGAAGAGTTCGGCGGTTTCGTAACCGCCGGTGAGGATTACGCGGTCCACGGCCGGGTGCGAAATCAGCTGCTGGCCGAGCTCACGCTCGCCCAGCTGAACCATGGTGAGGACGCCGCGGGGCACGCCGGCTTCCCAAAGCGCCTCGATCATCACGGCACCGCTGCGCCGGGCCTGCTTGGCGGGCTTGATCACGACGGCGGAGCGGGCGGCGAGTGCCGCGAGGGTGGAGCCGGCCGGGATGGCCACCGGGAAGTTCCACGGCGGCGTCACCACGGTGAGCTTCGCGGGAACGAAGGTGGCACCGTCGACGTCGTCGAGCTTGCGGGCGGACTCTGCGTAGTAGTGGGCGAAGTCCACGGCTTCGCTGACCTCGGGATCACCCTGGTCGATGGTCTTGCCGGTTTCGCTGGCCATGACCTCGAGCAGGTCCGCGCGGCGGGCCTCCAGGATGTCGCCGGCGCGGTGCAGGATGTCTGCGCGTTCGGCGCCGGTCAGCGCACCCCAGGCTTTGCCCTTTTCGACGGCGGTGGCGATCACCGTGTTGAGCGTTTCAACGTCCGTGATGGTGGCGGCTTCCACGGCGGCGTTGCCCAGCGTGGAAAACGGCACGCGTTCCAGGATGGCCCGGCCCCAGTCGCGGTTTGCCGGCAGGGACGGGTCCGTGTCCGGCGTGTTCTCGAAGGAGTCATGCGGCATCGGATCGGCCGGCAGGCTGCGGTTCTGCCGGCGATTGGGGCCGGGGACCTCGTCGTCGAGCTCTGCCAGGGAAGCGATGAAGCGCTGCTTCTCCCGCTCAAACAGGGATTCATTTTCGCTGAGTTCGAAGACGGCGGACATGAAGTTGTCCTGGCTGGCCCCCTCTTCGAGGCGGCGGATCAGGTAGGCGATGGCGACGTCGAACTCGGCCGGGTGCACCACGGGCGTGTACAGCAGCAGCGAACCGACGTCCTTCTTGACGGCTTCAGCCTGGCCCTGCGCCATGCCCAGCAGCATCTCGAACTCGATGCTCTGCGGTGCGGTATCCGCGATGCCGCGCTGCTTGGCCAGCAGCCAGGCGAAGGCGATGTCGAAGAGATTGTGGCCGGCCACGCCGATGCGGATGTTCTTGATCCGTTCCGGGTGCAGCGAGTAGTTGATGACGCGCTTGTAGTTGGTGTCCGAGTCCTGCTTCGTGTTCCAGGTGGCAAGCGGCCAGTCGTGCAGGGAGGCTTCCACCTGTTCCATGGGCAGGTTGGCGCCCTTGACTACGCGCACCTTAATGGCGGCACCGCCGTTGGCGCGGCGTTCCGCGGCCCAGTCCTGCAGCCGGATCATCGCGGCGAGGGCGTCCGGCAGGTAAGCCTGGAGGACGATGCCGGCTTCCAGGTCCTTGAATTCGGGCTTGTCCAGGATCCGGGTGAAGACCGCGATGGTCATGTCCAGGTCCTTGTACTCCTCCATGTCCAGGTTGATGAACTTGGCCTTCTTTCCCTCGCCAGTGCCTGACGCGCGGCCGGCAAAGGATGCGGCGCGGGTGAAGAGCGGGGTGAGCTTCTCCACCACGTGCTCCACGGCCTCGTCGAAGGCCCAGGCGGAGTGCGGGGCGACGGTGGAGGACACCTTGATGGAGACGTAGTCCACGTCCGGGCGGGCCAGCAGGGTGTGGGTACCCTCAAGCCGGCGGGAGGCTTCGTGCTCACCGAGCACGGCTTCGCCGAGGAGGTTTACGTTGAGCTTGATTCCGTCTTTGCGGATCTTGGCGATGGCCGGTCCCAGCTTGGCGTCCGTGGCGTCAACGATCAGGTGGCCCACCATTTCGCGGAGCACCTTTCGGGCCACGGGGATGACCACCTGAGGCAGGACAGGTGCCATGGTGCCGCCCAGGCGGACGGCGCTGCGCATGTACCAGGGCAGGAACGCCGGGACCTTCGGGGCCAGGGCCGCCAGGTTGCGGGCGGCGACGTGGAGGTCCTCGGGGCGGACCACGCCGTCGACGAATCCGACCGTGAAGTCGAGCCCGTTAGGGTCCTTCAGCACGCCGGCGAGCTGTTCAGCGGAAGCATCCACGGGAACCTTGGCGGCCTCCGTCAACCAGTGGCGCACCAGCCCGATGGTTTCCCCGGCCAGGGCCTGGGCCTCGGACACCTGGGAACCGCCTGCAACGGCTGCTTCGGTGGCCGTTTTTCCGGTGAGGACACCGGGCTCCGTTGAAATGTTGGTCATGGCTAGCACTCGTTCTTTCCGTATTTGGGGGACCGTCTTTCCACCAGTATGAACCTCCGGTCAGTTAAGATAAAGCGACGTTTTCTGAGCAATACAGGTTAGAAAAACCGATGATATTCACCTTCGCAAAACCGCCCTGGACCCTGTCTCACTTCCTGCCGCTTCCCCGGCAAATCCTCTCTCACTTCCTGCCTCAAACGACGAACCCCCTCCCACCGGGGTGAGAGAGGGTTCGTCGATATGGCACCGGATCTGAGAGAGCGTCCGGTTATTTGCGGCAGGGAGTGAGAGAGCGTCGGGCTAGGCCAGGGGGCGGTGCATCTCCACGGCCTCTTCGTGCCGGGGACTGTTCGGGTTCATCAGTGAATTCTTGCGGCCGTAGCCGAAGTAAATCACCAGGCCAACGACAAGCCAGACGCCGAAGCGTGCCCAGGTTTCCCAGTGCAGCTGGAACATCAGGAAGGCCGAGGCCAGCACGCCGAACGCGGGAACCAGCGGCATGAAGGGCAGGCGGAAGGCGCGCGGAGCATCCGGCTTCTTGTAGCGGAAGATGATGACGGCCAAACAGACCACCACGAACGCAGCCAGGATGCCGATGTTCGTCAGGTCGGCGACGGCCTTGATCGGGAAGACGCCCGCCAGCAAGGCCGAAGCAACGCCGGCAATCCAGGTCACACGCTGCGGGGTTCCATGGTGGTCCGTCTTGGCGAACCAGCCCGGGAGCAGTCCGTCGCGGCTCATGGAGAACCAGACGCGCGTGACACCGAGCAGGAAGGTCAGCATCACGGTGAGGATGGACAGCACCGCGAACACGGAGATGATGGTGGCGATCACAGGCAGGCCGACGCCGGTAAACGCGGAAGCGAAGCCGGCCTTCGGGTCGATGTCCTGGTAGTTCTGCATACCGGTAAGGACCAGGGTGGCCGCCACGTAGAGCAGCATGGCAATGATGAGGGACAGGATGATCGCCTTGGGCATGTGCTTCTTGCCGTCGGTGGCTTCCTCGGCCGCGGTGCTCATGGCGTCGTAGCCGAAGACCGCGAAGAACACCGTGGCCGAACCCGCCAGCACCGGACCGAAGCCGCTGGGCATGAACGGGTTGTAGTTGTTCGTGTCGATGTAGAAGATGCCCAGGCCGATGATGAACAGGATCAGGACAACCTTGATGGCCACCGCCACCAGCTCAAACCGGCCGAACGCCCGGGTGCCGCGGGACAGGATCCAGGTGACGATCAGGCAGACCACGATGGCCGGGATGTTGACGATGCCGCCCTTGCCTTCATCCGGCGTGGACGTCATCCAGACGGGCATCTGGATGCCGATGCCGGTGAGGAACGCGTCGAAGTAGCCGGAAATACCAATGGCCACAACGGCCACAATCGCAATGTACTCGAGGAGCAGGTCCCAGCCGATAAACCAGCCGATCACCTCGCCGAGGGCCACATACCCGTAGGTGTAGGCCGAACCTGCGCGCGGGATCATCCCGGCAAATTCCGCATAGGACAAGGCTGCGGCTGCAGAAGCGAGGCCCGCAATCAGGAAGGAGAACAGCACTGCCGGCCCCACGCCGGGCTCGGATTCGCTGCCGTGGGCAACGAGGCCCGCCAGGGAAAAGATGCCGACGCCGATGATGCCGCCGACGCCGATTGCCGTCAACTGCCAGAGACCCAGGCTTTTCATCAGCCCGCTGTGCTTGTTTTCCTCTTCGATGTCGTCAATCGGTTTTCGCCGCATGATCGACTGGGATAAATCTTTAGTGCTCATCAGGGACTCCTGCATAGATGTGGACCCATCAATCCGCCCTGTGATGGGACTTACTCAGTCTGTTTAGTATGCAAGCCCTCTTGCATTAGATAAAGTGAATTCTCCTAATTAATATTCATTAGATTTAGCGAAGGAACAGGCATGCTCGACGTCCGGCGGTTGAGGCTGCTCCGTGAACTCAAAATCCGGGGAACTCTCGCCGAGGTGGCGGAGGCACTCCAGTACAGTCCGTCGTCGGTCTCCCAGCAGCTGGCCCTACTCGAGAAGGAGGCCGGGGTGCAACTGCTGCGCAAGACCGGGCGGCGCGTCCAACTGACCCCGCAGGCCGAAGTCCTTGTGGCACACACCGGCCACCTGCTCGAAACGATTGAACAGGCCGAGGCCGATCTGGCAGCAAGCCTTACCACCGTTTCAGGCACCGTCCGGATCGCCGTCTTCCAATCCGCCGCCCTCGCCCTGATGCCCGGCACGCTCACCCGGATGGCGGCCGCCTACCCCGAAGTCAGGATCGAGATGGTCCAGCGCGAACCGGAAACGGCCCTGCACGAAACTTGGGCGCGGGACTTTGACCTGGTCATCGCCGAGCAGTATCCCGGCCATGCCGCCCCGCGGTACGCGGAACTGGACCGCCTCCGGCTGACCGGCGACGCCATCCGGCTTGCAGTCCCCGGACCGGAAAAGGGCCTTCCGCCCATCCGTTCGCTCGAAGACACTGCGGAGCTTGCCTGGGTGATGGAGCCGCGGGGCGCGGCATCCCGGCACTGGGCCGAGCAGGCCTGCCGCAGCGCAGGGTTCGAGCCCGACGTCAGGTATGAAACGGCCGACCTGCAGGCGCAGATCCGGCTGATCGAGTCCGGCAACGCCGTTGGCCTGATGCCCGACCTCGTCTGGACCGGACGGGGAACATCGGCGCAGCTGCTACTCCTGCCGGGCAACCCGCACCGGACCGTCTTCACGTCCGTGCGGCGGTCCAGCGCCAAACGGCCTGCCATTCTGGCCGCCCGCGAAGTGCTGGCCATAACAGCCGATTCCATTGCCCCGGCCGGACCGGTACCGCCGGAGGCAATCTCCGCCTAAGCCCCCGGGAAAGCCGCCGGCGAAGGCCGCAGAGCCCCGAACAGTCCCCGCCGCAAAGTTCCCTGCGTCACAGCGCGGAAGTGCGTCGGGCGTTAGACTGGGCACGTTATGAATCGCACAATGTTTAAGTCCAAAATCCACCGGGCCACTGTCACGCACGCCGATCTGCACTACGTGGGGTCGGTCACCGTTGACCTGGACCTGCTGGAGGCTGCGGACATTCTCCCGGGAGAGCTCGTGGCGATCGTCGACGTCACCAACGGCGCCCGACTGGAAACGTACACCATTGCCGGCGAGCGCGGTTCCGGTGTTATCGGCATCAACGGCGCCGCTGCGCACCTCATGCATGAGAATGACATCGTCATCCTGATCACCTATGCCGAGATGACCACTGAAGAAGCCAAGGCATACACGCCGAAGGTGGTCCACGTGGACAAGGACAACAGGATTGTCCAGATCGGCAACGACCCCGCAGAGGGCCACACCCGCGGCCTCATGCGGCCACCGTACGCCCTGAACAACTCCGCCCTGAACTAAGGGTTCCGGTCAGGCCGCGCGGCCCGGAATCCGGCGCGTCCGGATACCGAGATCCTGCCCACACTGCGGCTTCAGGCTGAATAAATCTGATTAGGCTGGGTTGGTGACTGCCAACCCCCGAAACGCCGTGATGCCCGGCCTCCCGGAAGAACTCGCAGGGAAACTGCCAGGGACAGCCGGGTGCTAGGCGTTCTCGCGGGCTTCTTCGTAGTGTGGTCCATCATTCTCGTGGGCATGTTCGTGGGCCGCCGGAATGTCCTCGGAGAAAACGCCCGCTCCGTGCTGAGCGCGCTGACGTTCTTCGTGGCCAGCCCGGCCCTCCTCTTCGAGACCCTGAGTAAGGCCAAGCTGCACGACGTCTTTGCCGCTCCCCTGTTGGTGACAGCCGCCGGCGCGATGGTCACGG
Organism: Arthrobacter oryzae; assembly: GCF_037911235.1. GTDB lineage: Bacteria > Actinomycetota > Actinomycetes > Actinomycetales > Micrococcaceae > Arthrobacter > Arthrobacter oryzae_E. Next base: position 30,030 of record NZ_JBBLYW010000020.1, on the reverse strand, counting down.
CCGCAATCTTCTTCGTGATCGTCCGGTTTCTGTTGAAACGGACCGTGCCCGAATCGCTGATGTCATCGATGAGCGCGTCACTGGCGAACTCCGCCAACTTGGGCATTCCCATCGCCGTGTACGTGCTCGGCGACGCCGGCTACGTGGCGCCGCTGCTGATCTTCCAGCTGGCCTTCTTCACGCCGCTCTTCCTGATGGCCCTGGATGCCACCACCAGCTCGCACCGGACCACCCCTGCCGGCTTTGCCCTCATGATCCTCAGGAACCCGATGATCGTGGGGTCGGCCCTGGGCCTGGTGGTGGCGGGAACGGGATGGCAGGTGCCGGAGCTGGTCATGCAGCCCATCCATCTGATTGGCGGGGCAGCCATCCCGGCCATGCTGATCGCCTTCGGCATGAGCCTGAACGGATCACGGCCGCTGCAGGCAGCCGCTGGCCGCCGCATCGATACGCTCCTCGCCAGCGCGTTCAAGCTCGTGGTCCACCCGGCCATCGCCTATCTGGTGGCACGGCTGATCGGCATGGAGGGGCAGGCCCTCTTCGCCGTCGTGGTGACGTCCGCCCTGCCCACTGCCCAGAACGTTTTCGTGGCGGCCAGCCGCTACCGCACCGGCATCACCGTGGCCAAGGACACCGTCCTGATCACCACGGTGGTCGCCGTGCCGGCCATGATCGGCGTGGCCCTTCTCCTGGCTTAGACCTTGTCCAAAGGTCTCAGTTCTTCTGGTGCTGGTCCAGGATCCGGGCGCAGCGGATGAAGCCCAGGTGGGAGTAGGCCTGCGGATGGTTGCCCAGGTGGGTTTCGGTGCCGGGATCGTACTCTTCGGGAAGCAGGCCGGTGGGGCCGAACAGGTTCACCAGCTGGTCGAACAAATCCCAGGCCTCCTCGATCCGGCCCACCGCCACATAGGCCTCGATCAGCCAGGTGGTGCAGATGTGGAAGCCGCCCTCCAAACCCGGCAGCCCGTCGTCGTACCTGTACCGGAAAACGGTAGGTCCCACCCGAAGCTCACGTTCCACGGCGGTGACGGTGTCCAGGAACCGCTGGTCGTTCACATCCAGCAGGCCGGACAGGCCGATGTGCAGCACGGCGGCGTCCAGGTCCGGGCTGTCGTAGGCCACGGTGTAGGACGCCGCGCCGTCGTCCCAGCCCTCGCGGAGGACTTCCTCGCGGATCGTTGCTGCGGTGGGCGCCCACGCGGGCTCCGGCGCCCTGCCGTGCCGGGCCGCGGTGCGCAGGGCGCGGTCCAGCGTCACCCAGCACATCACCTTGGTGTACACGTGGTGCCGGGGTGCGCGGCGAGCTTCCCAGATCCCGTGGTCTGCCTCGTGCCAGCGGGCCAACACGGCGGAGGCCATCTGCACCATTAGCTCCCAATGCGAATCCTCCAGTGTGCCCTCGCGCTCACTCACCGCGCAGATCAGCTCCGCGATGGGACCGAAGACGTCCAGCTGCACCTGATGGTCCGCGGCGTTGCCGATCCTGACGGGGCGTGATCCCGCATAGCCGGGAAGGCTTTCGATGATCGCCTCCGTGGAGAGCGGCGCCCCTGTGACCGAGTACAGCGGGTGCAGCCATTCCGGCCCGGGCGCGTTGTCCAGGATCCGGCCCAGCCAGCGCAGGAATCCGTACGCTTCCTTGCTGGAACCCAGGTCCACGAGCGCGTTGACGGTCATGGAGCCGTCCCGCAGCCAGCAGTAGCGGTAGTCCCAGTTACGGGTGCCCCCGATTCCCTCCGGCAGCGACGTGGTGGGGGCGGCAAGCACGGCGCCGGTGGGTTCGTGCACCAGCGCGCGGAGCACCAGCGCCGAGCGGCGCACCAGCGAGGGTTTGACGCCCGGCAGCTCCAGGTCCTGGACCCACCGCCGGGACTGATGGGCGACGGCGGCGCGGCGCTCCGTTTCGCCGCCCACCCCGGTGTGGGTGGGCTCGGTGTCACCGCAGCGCAGGTTGAGCACCACGGGCCCGTTCCGCAGGTTGACGTCCGCAGTGGCCGTGGCATGGCGGCCGTCCGAGGTGATGGAAAAGCTGACGCCGGGAGCCAGCAGGATGATGGGATCGGAGGTGCCCACTACGTGCAGTTCCTCGCCCCGGGCCTCCATGCTGAACGGCGCGTTGGCGTAGTCGGGCCGGGGCGCGAAGACGATCCGTGCCGCGCCGCTCCCGGACAGCACCCGGACCAGGCTGGTGATCCCGTCCGGGGCGGGTTCGAGGTAGTCGGTCACAGTGACGTCGGCCCAGCGGGTTTCCACGATCATTGTGCTGTCCACGTAGCGCTGGCCCAGGACCTGGGACGCTTTAACCGGTTCCACGGAGAAGTGTCCCGCGGCGTCACCGCCCAGGATGTGGGCGAACAGGGACCCCGAGTCCGGCAGCGGGTGGCTCATCCAGCAGACCTTGGCTTCAGGGGTGATCAGGGCCGTGGACGAGCCGTTGCCGATCATCGAGTGGCGCTCCAGGCCGACGGCGTCCTCGCCGAAAAGCCATGCGCGCCGCAATTCGAACAGGATGGCCAGCACCCGCGCGAAGGATTCCGGGTCCCGGAGGCGGTGTGCGGCCGAGGAAGGCCCCTCCCCTACCTTGATCCCCATGTCCGGACCGCGCAGGGTGGCCATGGCCAGTTCATCGCTGGAGGCGTCCCCGGCGTAGAGGGCGGCACTCACGCCCAGGCGGGCGCGGAGGTGTTCCAGGGCGTCGGCCTTGGACGGCTCCACAACGGAAAGGTCCAGCACGGAGCCGTCCACAATATAGAACAGCCCGTGGGCGCGGGCCACTTCCTCCGCCTTCTCCAGCACCTTGGCGACAATAGCGGCCGAGGCCGGGCGGGTGTGCACGGACACCGCCACGGGCTTGCGCTCGATGCTGATCCCCTTGTAGGCGCCGATCGTTTCGACGAGGGCCTGGCTTGCCTGCTGCAGCACTGATTCGGTGGCCAGCGACAGGCCGTGGGCAAAGCCCATGTCGAATTCGGCGCCGTGGGAGCCCACCAGATGCACCTCCGCCGGGAGCCTGGAAACTGCCGCCAGGTCCCGCAGCGACCGGCCGGAGATGACGGCAGCGTGGGTGTTGGGCAGGGCGGCCAGGGCCCGGAGGGCAATCGCGGCACTGCCCAGCGGCAGGGTCTCGGTGGAAATCCCCTCCGCGTCGCAAAGCGTTCCGCCGTAGTTGCAGGCCACCAGCAGTCCGGGGGTGCGGGCCAGGATCTTGAGTTCAGCGAGCAGCTGCGGGGTGAGTCCGTCGTCGGCCGCGTCGGACTGCACAAAAGCGCGGAGCAGGCCGAGCGGCAGCGAACGCGTCAGGAGGGCAGAATCGGCCACGGACTGGTTGAGCGGAGTAGGCACAGGCGACGTCCTTCGGATAATCCCCAATGATGCGTGAGAGAAGTCCGGCGAGGGACATACCCCCAGTCTCCGATGCCGTCGTTACACCAGAATATCCCTGTCATTGCCGGAATGTAACGTGTGCGCAGCCCCGGTTATCAGGCGGCAGCCAGGCGGCTACCGCGCGCGCTTCAGCACAACGGCAGTGGCGTCGTCGGAGACGTCGCGGCCCGAGGCCAGCGCCATGACGGCGTCGCAGGCGGCCTGGGCGCTGGGGCTGCCGCAGACCGTGCCGGCCACCACGGCCGTCAGGACTTCGACGTCGGGGTACACATCAAGCAGGCCGTCGCTGACCACAGCCAGGCAATCGCCGGGCTCCAGCAAAACCTCGTGGGCGTCCCATTCCTGGTCCGGCCATGCACCCACGGGAGGGCCGCCGGTGAGCAGCCGCGAGCAGCTTCCGTCCGGCCTGATGTGCAGCGCCAGGCCGTGGCCGGCGTCGACGTACTGCAGGATTCCGGCAGCTGCGTCCAGGCGGGCGTGGAAGAGGGTGACAAAGGAGGCGGACTGTTCGAGGTCGGCTTCCAGGATCCGGCCCGCCGAGCTGAATGCCTCACTCAACGGCGTCCGGTGCGCCACGGACCGCATGACGGCGCGGACGGTGGCCGCGATCAGCGCGGCGCCCATGCCCTTGCCCATGGCGTCGGCCAGCGTCAGCTGCAGCCCGCCGGCGCTCGGATACCAGTCGTAAAAGTCGCCGCCGACGTTGCGGGAGGGCCGGAAGGATCCGGCGATGTCGAATCCGTCGGTAGACAGGCCCTCGGCCGGGAGCAGGCTCCGCTGGACTTCGACGGCGCGGCGCAGTTCGTCCTGGGCTGCGGCTTCGTGGACGGCACTGGCCCGCGGCCTGCGGAACAGGGCGGTGATCCGCGAGCCGAGTTCCCGGGGGCTGAAGGGCTTGGTGATGTAGTCATCGGCGCCGGTGTCGAGCCCGGAGAGCCGGTCCAGTTCCTCGCCGCGGGCGGTGATCATCAGGATGTACGCGTCGGAAAACCGGCGCAGCTGGCGGCAGACCTCAACGCCGTCGATGTCCGGCAGGTTCAGGTCAAGGGTCACCAGTTCGGCGCCGTCGCGCTGCATCAGTTCGACGCCGGCCCGCCCCGATGACACGGCGGAGACCTGGAATCCCTGCTTGGTCAGGATGTGGACCAGCAGTCCGCGGATATCGTCATCGTCCTCAATGACCAGGGCACGGCGTACGTCCGGCTCTTCAGTCATGCACCAATTAGACTCCGTGCGGGCTCCCGTTGTCACATCGGTACCAATCAGGCCGTCCTGTCACACCAGCGCGGTCTCCGCCGCCTATACGCGGACCAGCCCCGCAGCCCTGGCGAGCAGTTCGACGGACCGCAGGCGGGCCTCGGTTCCGTTGCTTTGGTGGGCCACGATCAGTTCGTCGGCGTCAGCGTGGGCGGTGAACTCGTCCAGGTAGTCCATCACCACGTCCGGGGTGCCGATCGCCGAGTACTTCATCATCTGGGCCACGTGCTGGCCCTGCGGCGAGTCGAGGATCATGTCCGCTTCATCGTCGGTGAACACCCTGCCGTTGCCGAAGAACAGGGATACCCTGGCGCGCTTGGTCGCCTGGAACATTTCCTGGGCCTCGGAGGCGGAATCCGCCGCAATCACGTTGACGCCGGCAATCACGTGCGGAGCGTCCAGCTGGGCCGAGGGCTTGAATTCCCGGCGGTAGATGGCCACGGCGTCCTGCAGGGCGTTGGGGGCGAAATGCGAGGCGAAGGCGTACGGCAGTCCCAGCTGCGCTGCCAGCCGGGCCCCGAAAAGCGAGGACCCCAGGATGTACAGCGGCACGTTGGTGCCCTTGCCCGGCGTGGCCTCAACGCCCTGGATGCGGGTGGGGCCGGTCAGGTAGCCCTGCAGTTCCAGGACATCCTGCGGGAAGCTGTCCGCCGACATGGGGTCGCGGCGAAGTGCGCGCATAGTGTTCTGGTCACTGCCGGGCGCCCGGCCCAGGCCCAGGTCGATGCGGCCCGGATGCAGCGTCTCCAGCGTGCCGAACTGTTCCGCGATGGTCAGCGGGGAGTGGTTGGGCAGCATCACTCCGCCGGCTCCCAGCCTGATGCTGCTGGTGTTGGCCGCGATGTGGGCGATCAGTACGCTCGTGGCCGAGGACGCGATAGAGGACATGTTGTGGTGCTCCGCGTACCAGACCCGCCGGTAGCCCAGCTCCTCTGCCCGCTGCGCCATGGCCACGCTGCCGGCGAAACTCTCGGCTGCCGTCTGGCCCTTAGCGATGGTGGCCAGGTCAAGGATGGAAAGCGGAACAGTCACGGAGGAGCGGGCCTTTCGTAGCGGAGCGTTGCTGGCGGCGCGCTCCGGTGGCGGAGCACGCACAGTGGCGACAACGACGGCGGCGGCCGGATTATTTCTGCAGGTGGCCGTGGCGCCGGACACGCGGCAGCCGTGGCCCCGGACACGCGGGAGCGGGGCCGCCGTTTCCGGCAACCCCGCTCCGTTTTAGCCCAGTTGTGCCATTTGGCTACGCGGGCGCCTACTTTAGCTTGAAGTTGGCGGCGATGACTGAGCCGTCGTCCGCAACCATCGAGAGCTGGAAGCAGGCGCCGGGCGTGTTTGGCGTCTTCCAGTTGTAGATGTACTGGCCGCCCGTGGAGTCGTACCGAAGGGAGGTGTTCCCGGTGGCCGTGATCTCGATTGCGTCCTGGAGCGCCAGCGTGCTGCAGGCGGCCGGCCGGATCTTCATCTCCACGAAGCTGGTGTCCGTCAGTTCCCTGGAGCCCGCAAACAGTTCGAACTTGGCGGGAACGGTGCTGCCGGCCTTCACCGTATTGACGACATTCGCCCCCATATCAATGGGCTGGTAGAACCCCTTGGTTTCCCAGTTGTTGACTTTGTAGGTGTGCGTCGTTGTGGAGGTGCGGCCGGCAACATCGGTGGCCGTGGCGACCAATGTGTGGGTGCCGGGCTCGTTCGAGTATCCGCTCACGGTGCAACCCGCCGGGCCGGAGCCGGCGTCAGCGGCAGAGCACGTGGGTGCGGAGCCGACGAAGCCGAAGTACGCGTCACCCAGCACTGAATCGAACGTGGCAACCGGATCGGTGAGGTCCACCTTGAAGGAGCCGCTGGACGCTGCTCCGGCAGACGTGGTGTTGCCAGCCCTGTCGGTGAAGGCCGGGCTGGCTAGGACCAGGTCCGTGCCTTCTTCGGTGGACACCGCTGTATCCTCCGGGGCCGCCAGGCCGGACAGCTCATCCGTCCCGGTGAAGGTCGCGGTGACGGGACCGGTGAACCATCCGTTCTCGCCCGCTTCGCCGCTAAGCCCGGCGAACGCAACGGAGGGCGCCGTGAGGTCGATATCGAAGTTCGCCGACGCCGCACCGGCCTCGGAGGTGTTGCCGGCAACGTCCTCGAAGGCAGGGCTCCCAACGACCACACCAAATCCCTCGCCGACGGACGTTGCGGTCTGGGTCGTTACAGCAGGCCCGGAGACGGCGTCGGTCGCGGTGAACGTCGCTGTGACCGGAGCGTTGTACCAGCCGTCGACGTTGGGCGCCCGGTCGGCCGCGGTGTAGGCCACCGACGGCGCCGTCGCGTCGATCTTGAAGCTCTCGATCACCGCCCCGAGGGCCGAGGGGTTCCCGGCGGTATCGCTGAACACCGGGCTCCTGAGCTCAATGAATTCGCCTTCCGCTCCGTCGGCCGTGGTTGCGGTTGCAGTCTGCGACGCCGGACCGGACGTTGCGTCTGTGGCCGTGAAGGTCGCTGTGACGGGTCCCCTGAACCACCCGTTGTTGCCGGCCAGGCCTTCCGCTCCCGTGTAGCTGACGTCGGGGGCAGTGCCGTCAAGGCCCACTAGGACGGTTTCCACGGAGGCAGTGCCGCCGGCGCTCGTTGCAGAGCAGCTATACGTGATTTTTGCTTGGTCCGCCGAAATGGCCTGGTCAACGCAGCCGGAAATGGTCAGTGAGGCCGGCGACTCCGGATCGGTGACCGTCCAGCTGAGGTTCAGCGGAACAGTAAACCATTCGCTCAGTCCGTTGGGGGTTCCGGGGGTAAGGGTGTAGCTGATCTGCGGCCCGCTGGGGTCCACGATGTCGTAGCTCGCGGATCCCGTGGCGGTGAGGCCGCCGCCGTCGGTGTAGCTGCAGCTCGCTGTCTGCCGGCCGAGGCCGTCCGGCGAGTTGGGGCCGGTGATGTCGCTGAGGGTCGCGGCGAACGATTTAGGCCCGTCTTCGGCGTCCACAATGTTGCACGTAGCCGCGGGGACTGAGCCCTTGGCGTAGGACGCACCCGTGCTGACTCCGGCCACCGTGAGGGTCGGCGCCGTATTGGCGGGGGCGGGAGCTGCCACGTTGACGGTGAACGTCGCCGGGGCAAGGTCGAACATTCCGCCGGTGTCATTGACAGCCTGGGTGGCGCTGACAGTGGCGGTGCCCGCGGCGACGGGAGTAACGGTCACAATCTTCGTGCTCCCGCAGCTCGTGAAGGTCACCGAAGAAGGGCTGACGGTGGCAATCGCTGTGTTGCTCGATACGAGGTTCAGTGTAAGGACGGTGCTTCCCGTCAGGTTGCAGCCGTTCTTACCCGGATCGTTCGTGGGGTCTATAGCCAGCGTGGTGGTCCCGGCGGCCCCGCCCGCATTCAGCGGCATGGTCTCGGCCACCGCGTCAACGGTCGAGTCGAGGTTGTTAAAAACATCATCCGCCTGCGCCACCCCGGCCCCGGCAAGCAGCAATCCGGCCGCCGTCACCCCGGCCAGGAGCTTCCGGCCGGCATCACCCGCGGACCACGCGGGTCCCCGAGCCGTTCCCCGCCTGCTTTTCGATCCCCGCCCGGGACCCTTTCTTCCTGATTCGTTCACTGCAGCGCCTCCCATCGCAACAATGCGGCCATCATTGGCCGCAAATGTAGTCCCGATGCTAGGTTGGCGCGCTCCGAAAAACACCAGTAAATTCCACTCGACTTTTGGTGTTTTTATACCTGTTTTTTGTACGCAGTACTCACTTTTTCACTCCACAAACTCAGGGCAATCCAATGCACTCCTGTCACACCGCTTACGCGCTGCCCCTAATTGCAGGCGACGTTGTAGTCGAGGCCGCCGGAGACATACTGTGTCAAGTCCACCCGGCTGCCCGGAGTCAGGCCCGGAAGGGAGCAGTTCGACTTGGCGCCCTTCAGGGTTCGGGCGCCGGCTAGCCAGCTGGGAAGTCCCGCCAGGTTGCTGGTTGAGGGGACGGAACCGGCGATCTTGCCCCACTGATAGCCGGTGGAATAGATCCCGACGTCGGCGCCGATGCTTTCGAAGTAGGCGGTCATTCCTTCCAGGTCGGCCCTGTTGGCTGCCGTATCCGCCTGCCAGCTGTTTTCCGTCTCCACATCCAGCCACCAAAAATATGTGTCCGGGTCCTCCACACCGCGCACCACGGCGTCGTCGTACGCTTTCGCGTAGCCGTACATATAGGCGCAGGCCCTGTCGTTCTTGCCCTCGCACTTTCCATAGGGGTTCTTCACCACTGTGCCCATGTAGAAGTTGGAGGAAGGCCACCAGGACCCGGCCAGACCGGGGTTGGCGGTATTCACGTACAGGGCAACACGCGGCTGGCTTGTCGCCTGCGGATACCTGACGGTGGACTCTGCCCAATCCAGCTGTTCCTGAAGGCAGGGATTTGTGGCGTTCGCTAGCCCGTTGTTGACACCCACGATGGCGAAGGCAAGCCCTTCAGGAAGGGTCTGCCCGCATTGCGGCCAGGAGACGTCGATGCCCAGGGAATCGGACGGACGCGGCGGGCCCGCCGTCGCCGGACTTCCACCCATGAGGGCCAGCGCAAGCGCGGTGGCAACGGACAGAACCATCTTCAGCATCGATGCGGCCATACCAAAGCTTACTGCGCAAGCCGGGCCGACAAGGAATACTCAGCTTGCTTACCGTGTTGCCATCGTTATGAGCCGGGCCGGACGGGCCGGCCGGACAGGAGCAACATCGTGGCAAATATTCTGATGATCGTATCCGCTGCCGATTCCCTCACCATGCGGGACGGCACCAAGCACCCCACCGGCTACTGGGCCGAAGAACTGGTGGTGTCGCACCAGACCCTGCTCGACGCCGGCCACACGGTTAGCGTCGCAACGCCTGGCGGGGCCAGGCCCACCGTTGACGAGGTGAGCCTCGCAGCGGAGTCGGCCGGCGGCCAGGACCGCGCGGACAGCTTCCGCGCGTACCTCGCCAAAATCGACGCCGAGCTATCCGCGCCGCTGGTGCTCGCCGACGTCGATCCCTCCGGGTACGACGCCGTGGTGATGCCGGGCGGACACGGCCCCATGGCGGACCTTTACAAGGACTCAGACCTGGGCCGGATCCTGAATGAGTCGGACCGGGCCGGCAAGGTCATTGCCCCGTTCTGCCACGGTCCGGCGGGCCTCCTCAGCGCTGTTGGCGACGACGGGAAGTTCACTTTCGCGGGACGCAGGCTCACCGTGTTCACGGACGAGGAGGAACTCAACGGCGGCACCGGCCCCAACACGCCGTGGTTCGTGGAAGACGTTTTGAAGGAAAAGGGAGCGATCGTGGAAAACGGCGCCGCCTGGGGCTCCAACGTGGTCCGTGACCGCAACCTGATCACCGGGCAGAATCCGCAGTCCAGCGAGGACGTGGCGAAGGAAGTCATCAAGGCCCTCGCGGAGTAGGTTCCGTGACGCCCGCGGACGCCGGATTAACCCCGATTACCCCCTGTCTCGCCGGGTTTCACCGGGCTTTGACGGGGTTTTCCCGCTGCCGGATAGTTGCTGCCACAAGCAGGAAGTCCGACATCCCAAAGGGGAAACCATGGCCCGTTTTTCAGTCAAACCCGGCGTGACCGCGGCGCTGGCCGCCACAACGATATTGGGGCTTGCAGGGTGCTCCGACCCCGGCGCAGCGGCGGCTCCGGCGTCCGGCCCGGCCACGTCCGCCACGGGCGTCAAGCAGTTCAACCTCTCGCCGCAGCAGGACCGTGTAGCGGCTGCCGTGGACCCGGCAGCCGCGGCGCTGGTGCCGGAAGCCATCAAGAAGGACGGCAAGCTGACGGTCGCCGTCAGCCCGTTCGCTGCGCCGCTGGCTGTCTACGCCACGGACAACAAGACGCCGGTGGGCAACGAGGTGGACATCGCCGTCGCGCTGGCACAGACGCTGGGCCTGGAAGCTGACATCGTTCCCACCGCCTGGGCCGACTGGCCCCTCGGCGTGGAGTCCGGCAAGTATGAGGCCGTGCTGTCCAATGTCACGGTGACCGAGGAGCGGAAGCTCAAGTTCGACTTCGCCAGCTACCGGGACGACAAGCTGGGTTTCTACGCGAAGAGCGACAGCTCCATCGCCAAAGTGGAATCCGCCCCGGACGTTGCCGGGAAACGCGTGATTGTGGGTTCGGGAACCAATCAGGAATCCATCCTGCTGCGCTGGGATGAGGAGAACAAGAAGAACGGCCTGGCCCCCGTGGAGTTCCAGTATTACGACGACGACTCCGCCTCCTCGCTCGCCCTTCAGTCCGGACGTGCGGACCTGACGTTCGGTCCGAACGCCACGGCGGCCTTCAAGGCGGCTTCCGATGCCAAAACCAAGCTGGTCGGCTTGGTGGACGGGGGCTGGCCGCTGAAGGCCAGCATCGCGGCCACCACCAAGAAGGGCAACGGCTTTGCCGCTGCGGCGCAGGCAGGCCTGAACCACCTGATCGAAGACGGCAGCTATGCCAAAATACTGGACCGTTGGGGCCTCACTGCGGAGGCCGTCCAGAAGTCCGAACTGAACCCCGCGGGCCTGCCCAAGAAGTAGCCCCGCCCTTATGTGTACGCCGTGGCGATCCCCGTCGCCGCGGCGTACGCTCATGACATGACCCCGCAAGAGCTTGCCAACCTGGCGCACCTGCGCCGGGCGCGGGACCTGATCGACAGGGACTTCGCCCGCGCCCTGGATGTGCCCACCATGGCGCGCAAAGCCCTGATGTCACCGGCGCATTTTTCGCGGCAGTTCCGGGCCGCCTACGGCGAGACCCCCTACAGCTACCTGATGACCCGCCGGATCGAGCGGGCCATGGCGTTGCTCCGTGGCGGCATGACCGTCACCGATGCCTGCATGGCCGTGGGCTGTACCTCGCTGGGGTCCTTTAGCTCACGTTTCACCGAACTCGTGGGGGAACCGCCCAGCGTGTACCGGCTGCGGAAGCACAGCGCGGTGGAGGCGATGCCCGGCTGCGTGGCGAAGATCGCCACCCGGCCCAGCCGGCGCAGCGCGGGCACAGGGGTAGGCGACCAAGTGAGCAGGATTCGAGAAGCGGTACTGACGCCCGCCGAATAGCTTGGTGGCATGAACATTTCACTCCAGTACTGCAACATCACCGTCGATGACACCGAAAAGGCCCTCGCCTTCTACCGCGATGCCCTTGGCCTCGAACTGCGCAACGACGTCGCCTCCGGGGGATTCCACTGGATCACGCTCGGCAGCCCCGACCAGCCCGGCCTGGAAATCGTGCTCTCGGAACCCCACGCCGGGCGCTCGCCGGAGGACGGGGACATGATGCAGGAGCTCCTCACCAAGGGTGTCCTGCCGATGCTCGTCTTCCGCACCGACGACCTCGACGCAACCTTCGAAAAGGTGCGCGCGTCCGGCGCCGAGGTCTTGCAGGAGCCCATCGACCAGCCCTGGGGTCCGCGCGACTGCGCCTTCCGCGACCCGTCCGGCAACATGGTCCGGATCGCACAGGCGCCGAAGGACTGACTAGAGGTACTGCTGCCAGACAGTCAGCTGCAGCCTGATGGTATCCGCGGCTGATTGCTGGTCAGCATCTCCCACTTCCGTACCGGACACGTCCCCGCCCATCGACTCAGACCCTCGCTTCCGAGGTTTCGGACTTCGAGGGGGCCGCCTCCGAGGGTGCAGCATCCACAGCCAAGTCCGCCACGGGACGCTCCGGCGTGGCCAGTCCCAGGTTCTCCCGCAGCGTGCTGCCCGCGTATTCCGTGGGGTAGACGCCGCGTTCCTGGAGCGCGGGCACCAGATGGTTGACGATGTCGTCCAGGCCGGTGGGGATCAGCCATGGCGAGATGTTAAAGCCGTCCACGGCGCCGGTCCGGGCGTACTCCACCAGCCGGTCAGCCACTTCGGCATAGGACCCTGTAAAGGTGGCGTCCACGCGGCTGGTCTTGGCGGAGACGAACTGGCGGATCGACAGCCCCTTCTCCTTGGCTTCCGCCCTCCATTGATCGGCCAGCTGCCGCGCCTTGGCCCCGTGGAAGCCGCTCCCGCGGGTCTCGGAGGTTTCCTCCACCACCGGATCAATCTCCGGCAGCGGCCCGTCCGGATCGTATCCACCCAGTTCGCGTCCCCAGAACTGTTCCAGGTAGGCGATGGCCTGCTGCGGGCCGATCTGGAGGCTGCGGACCCAGGCCTTCTTTTCCAGGGCTTCCTCCGGCGTCGCGGCCAGGATGAATTCGCTGGCAGGCATGATCTTGACGTCGTTGGCCCCGCGTCCGGCGTTCAGCGTCCGCTCCACGATGTCGCGCCGGAAGTCCAGGGCGTCGTCAAGCTTGGGGTGGGCGGAGAAAATGACGTCGGCCTGCCGGGCGGCGAAGTCCCGGCCCGCCGGGGAGTCCCCCGCCTGGAACAGCACGGGCCGGTACTGCGCACTCCGGGGCAGTCGCGGGGTGACGTCCACGGTGTAGTGCTTGCCGTGGTGCACCACCCGCCGCCATTGCCCGGTATCGGGGTCATGCGAGTCCCAGATCCGCCTGGCGGTTTCCACGAAGGCTTCGGCATGCGTGTAGCGGTCAGCATGGTCCAGGTACCCGCCGCGGCGGAAGTTGGCGCCGGTCCAGGCGTTGTCCGTGGTCACGATGTTCCAGGCCGCGCGTCCGCCGGAGAGCAGGTCCAGAGAGGACAGCCTGTGCGCCAGGTCCGCAGGATCGTTGTACGTGGTGTTCTGGGTGGCGACGAGTCCGATGTTGGAGGTCACCGCGGCCAGAGCTGCGAGCATGGTCTGGGCGTCTGGGCGTCCGGCAACGTCCAGCTCATGCGGCCGGCCCAGGTGCTCGCGGAGACGGAGACCTTCCCCCAGGAAGAACGCGGCGAACAGGCCCCGTTCCGCTGTCTGGGCAATACGGCGGAATGATTCGAAGTCCGTCTGCGAGCCCGAATCGGCCGCCTTCCAGACGGTTCCCGAGTTCACGCCCTGGAAGAAAATGCCGAACTGGAGCTTTCCGCTCGGCTGGTATTTAGCACGGCTGTGCTGTGTCATGGTTTTCCCCTAAATTCCGACGGCGGTTGCGGCGTAGCGGCTGGCTGGACGTTCCAGGCCCAGCAGGTCCCTGAAGGTGCCGTCCTGCGGCACCGGGGCGAGCACACCCCTGCGCCGCAGTTCCGGAAGCACCAGGCGGGCCAGCTCCTCGAGGTCAATATCGAGCCTTGCCGGGTGCAGCCGGACGCCGTCGGCCACTTCCAGTACTTCAGTCAACAGATCGGCCAGTTCGGCTGCCGGTCCGGCGAAACGTGCCCGTTGTGCCCTGTCAGGTTCCACTCCCCCGAGCCGCTGGGCGGCGTCCTGCCCGCGGGCATCCAGCACGACGTCGAGCTCCACCACGACGGCGGGTGCCCGGCCGCCCAGCCGTTCCCGCACGTCCCGGACCTCGTCCGCGAGCAGCTCGGGTGTGGGCGCTGTGACCAGGACGGCGTCCACTGCAGACGGGTCAATCAGGCCGTCGCCCACGAGTGACGCCGGAACCAGTACAGGTAGCTGGCCCTGCAGGGGACGGGGAATGATGGACGGGCCCTTGACCGAGTAGCCGGGACCGTCAAAGTCCACATAGTGCAGCTTTCCGGCGTCGAGATAGCGGCCGCTGGCGACGTCGCGGATCACGGCGTCGTCCTCCCAGGAGTCCCAGAGCCTGCGGCTCACCTCGATGGAGGCGGCTGCCTCCCGGGCAAGGCCGTCGCCCGTGGCGTGAGTGCGTCCGACGGCGGCTGCAGCAGCGGGGTTGTCCTCCGCGGTGGCAATCCAGCCGGCCCGCCCGCCGCTGACATAGTCCAGGCTGGCCAGCTGGGTGGAGACGTGGAAAGGCTCGGTGTATGCCGTGTCCACTTCCGGAATCAGCGCAATTTGACGGGTCAAGGGGCCGGCATATGCGGCGCGCTGCAACGCGTTCAGCCGCCCCTCCGCCGGGGAGTCCCTGAACGTCACGGCGTGGAAACCGGCCGACTCGGCGGCCAGCACGGCGGCTGCGAGCGCCGAGGCGCCTGGCGCTGAGCCTCCGGTGGCGCCGTCGAGTTCCAGCGCCAGGAAGCCCCAGCCTCCGGGGGTGTTGCCTGCGTTGCTCATGATGCGTCCTGTCGTTCGGTGGGGGTCTTCTCGCCGGCTTCGACGGGTACCGGCAGCCGGTTCCCGGCCGGCGGCAGCGGGCACGTGGCCAGGTCCGTGTAGGCGCACGGCAGGTTGACGGCCCGGTTGAAGTCCAGGCTGACCCTTCCGTCCGGGTCGGGTGCCGCGACGGACAGCGAGCGGTTGGCCGCGTAAGTGGTCCTGCCGGACGTTCCATCCGTGAACAGCACGGAGAGGCTGCCGGGGGCGTGGCCGTTGAACGCGGTCAGCGCCAAGTCGTGCCCGCCCAGCCGGAATCTGATCTGGCCGGGTGCCTCGTAGACGTGCTGGATGCCCTCCACGGCCGCGCCCACCGTCGTTGCGCGGGGCTCGGCGAAGGGCACGAACGTACCCTCGACGGCGAACGCGGGGTCCGGCGCGTAGGCCGGCGTGCCGCGGTACTCCCTGAGCAGCGGGTTGTCCGGGTGGCGTGGCCGGACGATGTATTCGCCGCCGCGCTTGGCGAGTTCGACGACGGTGTCCCCTGCCGTGAGGTTGACACCCTCGCGTTCGGCGATCGGGCCGAACACCGCGGTGGCGCCGCCGTCGTGGTTCAGTTCCTTGCCGTCCCGCTGGAGGCTTTCGCCTCCCCGGAGAACCACGCGGACGGTGTCGTTGTCCACGTTCCAGGTTCCCGGCACGCCGTCGAGCCGCGCGGGCTCAGCGCCCAGCCAGTGCAGGTGGGTGACGGCGAGGAAGCCGTGGGGATCGGCGCGGTGTCGCTCATGGGCTTTGTGCCATTCGTCCCAGGCCGTGGCGAACGATGTTTCAGTGTGCGTAGACGTGGGCATGATCGCTCCTGTAGTTGTCGTGATCGGCACTGACGGTCGTGGCGGCATCGTCCGCTCCAGGATGTCGAGGACCTGGAATTTCACCGTGTTTTCCCTGCCTGGGCGCTCCCGAACGTCGCTTCGGTGACGGTCTTGGATTCCGGCAGGGCTTCCTCGGAGAGGCCCCAGCGCTCCAGGACCTCGCCGTAGGAGCCGTCCTTGATGGCGGAGTTCAGCGCCTCCGTGATGACCGGGGCCAGCCCGTTGCCCTTGAGCGACGTGGCGGCCACCAGGGTTTCGGAGGGCCAGCCGGCGTTGACCTTGCCCACGATCTTCAGGTCGTCCCGGGTGTTCTCGCGGTACGCCGTGGACGGGTAGGGCGCGATGTTCAGGTCGGTGCGGCCCGAGGACAGCGCCAGGATGGTGTCAGCATCGGAGGAGTAGTACTGGAGGATGGCCGGCGCCTTGCCCTTGTCCTCGAGTTCCTTGTTCCACGCCAGCAGGATCTTCTCCTGGTTGGTTCCGGAGCCCACCGAGACCTTCAGGCCGGAAATGTCGTCCGCGCCCTTGACGTCATAGCTGGCGCTCTTCTTGGCTTCGAAGCCCATATACGCGGCCCGGTAGCTGGCGAAGTCGAACAACTTCACGCGGGCCGCGTTGATGCCCACATTGGAAAACACGGCCTCGAAGTCGCCGGACTGGGTCTTCAGCGGCCAGTTCTCCCAGGAGGTGACCTGGATGTCGAGCTCCAGGCCCAGCTTGTCCGCCACCAGCTGCGCGATGTCCAGTTCGGAGCCGATGGGCGTCTTGTCGTCCGTGGCGTGGAAGGACAGCGGGATGGACCCGGCCGTGGTGGCCACCGTGAGCTTGCCGTCCTTGCCGATCAGCTCGGGCAACCTGGCGGCGAGCGCGCCGTCCTTCTCCGCCCGGATCCGCTGCTGGTCCGGCGAGGTGTTGTAGACGACGCCGTTGCGTGCCGCCGTCGTCCCCGGGCTGCCGGATGCTGCGCCTGCGGAAGCGGCTGCCCCCGGATCGGCGCAGCCGCTCAGCGCCAGGGTGCCGGAAAGAGTTCCGAGAAGGACGACGGCGGGCAGCGCCGCCAGCGTGCGCTTACGGCCGCCGCTGTTGTGCCGGAAGGTGGAGAGTGCCATGGGAAGTTCCTTTAGATGTTGAAGGCGGGTTCGATCACCTTGGAGAAGAAACTCCGGGTGCGTTCTTCCTGCGGTTTGGTGAAGATGTCCTGGGGTGCGCCCTGTTCCACGATCTGCCCCTGGTCCATGAAGACCACGGTGTCCGCCACGTCGCGGGCGAATCCCATTTCGTGCGTGACGATAATCAGCGTTGTGCCGGATGTGGCCAGTTCCCTGATCACATCCAGGACTTCGTTGACGAGTTCGGGGTCCAGCGCGGAGGTGGGTTCGTCGAAGAGCAGGATCTTGGGGTCCAGCGCCAGGGCCCGGGCAATGGCCACCCGCTGCTGCTGGCCGCCGGAAAGCTGGCGAGGGTAGGCACCGGCGCGGTCCTTCAGCCCCACCCGGTCCAGCAGTTCCAGACCGCGGTCACGGGCTTCGGCCTTGGTCAGGCGAGGTTTGCCGGCACGCGGCGCCACCACCGGGGCCTCGGTCACGTTCTCCAGTGCCGTGAGGTGCGGGAAGAGGTTGAAGTTCTGGAAGACCATGCCGATTTCAGTGCGCTGCTTAAGGATGTCCTTCTCGCGCAGTTCATGGAGCCGCTTTCCGCGGACCTCGTAGCCCACCAGTTCGCCGTCGATGGCGATGAAGCCGCCGTCCACCTTTTCCAGATGGTTGATGGTGCGCAGCAGGGTGGATTTGCCGGACCCGGACGGCCCCACGATGACGGCGACGCCGCCCGGCTCCACCGTGAGGGTGATGCCTTTGAGGACTTCCGTGGTTCCGAAGGATTTGCGGACCTTGGTGATTTCCACCAGCCCGCGGGTTGCTGCGGGTGCTGCGGGGCGCTCTGCTGCGACGGCCGTGCTCATCGGGTGCTCCTTGCTCGGGTGTCAGTGACGGCAGCGTGCGTGGCGAAGAACCTGCGGGCCTTCTGGAGCGGCGTCAGCGGGAGGGTCCGCACGGCGCCCTTCGAATAGTGCCGTTCGATGTAGTACTGGAAGACGCTGAGCACGGAGGTGATCACCACGTACCAAAGCGTGGCCACCAGCAGCAGCGGCAGGACCTGCTGGGTGCGGTTGTAGATGACCTGGACGGTGTAGAACAGCTCCGAGTACGCCAGGACGTACACGATGGACGTGCCCTTGACCAGGCCGATGATCTCGTTGAAGGCCGTGGGCAGGATGGCCCGCATGGCCTGGGGCAGGACGATCCGGGTGGAGCGGCGCCAGGCGGGAATGCCCAGTGCCGCTGCTGCTTCCAGCTGGCCCTGGTCCACCGAGAGGATGCCGCCGCGGATGATCTCCGCCGAGTAGGCCGCCTGGTTCAGGGTCAGGCCGAGGACTGCTGCCGCGAACTGGCTGATCAGGGTGGTGGTCTGGACTTCGAAGAAGCGGACGTCCGTGAAGGGAATCCCCAGGCTGATCTTCTCGTAGAGGTAGCCCAGGTTGTACCAGAGGAGCATCTGCACCAGGAGCGGCGTGGAGCGGAAAATCCACGAGAACGTCCAGGACACCGATACCAGCAGCGGCGACGCGGAGAGCCGCATCAGCGCGAGGATGAAGCCAAGGATGAATCCGAGCGCGCCGGAGATGGCGGTGAGCTTGAGGGTCTCCAGTAGCCCGTTGACCACCGACTGCGCGGTGAACCACTGGGCCACCACGCCCCATTCCCAGCGCGGGTTTGTGGCCAGGGACCAGACCACCGCGGCGACGCCGAGTGCCACCAGTGCCGTGCCCACCCAGCGCCACGGGTGGCGGGACGGGACCAGCCGGTAGTCGGCGTAATCGGTGGCGGCCTGACGGGGTTCGTGCCCCTGGTGGCCGCCCTGCTCCGCGGACGGTCCTGGATTGGAAACGCTTACGTCAGTTCCGGCGGACGCCGGTCCTGCTGCGGACTGCGCTGCCCGGGTTGCTGTTGAACTCATGCGCCACCTCGCTTCTTGTCGGTTTGTCAGGTTGGGTTGTCAGGTTGGGTTGTCAGTTCGGAATTTCAGGTCGGGTTGGCAGCAAATCTAGGGACGCCGGAAACCCGCAGCAAGGCGGCATGTTGCATTGGTTCACAGGGGTTCTCGCGGCGTCATGAGTCGTTTTCTTGCGCGGATTTACGCGCTGTTACGCGGCGTGAACGGCCGTGACCGGAGCCTCGACCGCGGCCCAAGCCGCTGCCTAGCATGAGGCGAAAACCCCGGTCCCAGACCGTCCCCTGAACAGGAGCCCAGCCGTGCCAGCGACCATCCCTTCCGTGGCGTTTGTAGGCGGAGGTCCCCGGACAGCCGGCATACTGGAACGCCTCGCGGCCAACCGGCCGGAGATGTTTGCCCGTCCGCTGGCCATCCATGTGATCGAGCCCCACACTCCGGGCTCCGGCAGGATCTGGCGCTTCGACCAGCACCCTGGCCTGCTGCTCAACTCCGCAGCGGCGGACATCACCATGTTCACGGATGCCTCCGTCGCCTGCGAGGGCCCACCCGCCGACGGTCCCGGGCTCGCCGAATGGGCTGCCGGCGTACTGGACGGCACCCTCACGGACGTCCCCCCGCTCACCTCGGAACTGCAGGGCCAGCTGCACGCCCTGACCGGTGCCACCTTCCCCACGCGCCAGCTGCAAAGCGTCTACCTTGAGTGGTTCTTCCGCCGGGCTGTTGCCGCGCTTGGCCCGGACGTCCGGGTCACCGTGCACCGGGATACCGCCGTCCGGATCGATGCCGATGACGTTGCGACCGCCGGAGGTAGCACGGGTGCAGGCGGGGGCCTTGTCGGGTACCGCATCAGGCTTGCCGGCGGCGGCACGGTTGCCGCCGACGTCGTGGTTTCCGCCCTGGGGCACACTGATTCGCTGCCGGACGAGGCGTCCGCCGGCCTTGCCGGATTTGCTGCCCGGCACGGCGGGTTCCATGCGGCACCCAGCTACACGACCGACGTCGACTATTCAGCGCTGGCCCCCGGCCAGGACGTGATCGTCTCGGGCATGGGGCTCGCGTTCGTGGACCTGGTGGTCCTGCTGACGGAGGGGCGGGGCGGCCGGTTCCAGGAAACGCCCGACGGCGGCCTGGCGTACGTTCCGTCCGGCGCGGAACCGCGGCTCTGGGCAGGTTCGCGGCGCGGGGTTCCGTACCATTCCAAGATTTCCTCCACCCTCCGCGGCGAAGCGGCCGGAGATCCCCGGTTCTTCACGGCCGCCGCCATCCAGGACCTGCTGGCACAGCACGGCGAGCTGGACTTCCGCACCCACCTCTGGCCCCTGATCGCCAAAGATGCCGGCTACGGCTACTACCGTGAGCTCTTCACCGGCTACCCCGAACGCGTGGGCATCGGCTGGGACGAGTTTTCGGACCGCTTCGCGGGACTGGACTGGTACAGCCCCGAACGCGAACGGCTGGTGCTCGAGTCGGTGCCGGACCCGGAGTTCCACCTGGACTTCGAGCAGCTGGACCACCCCCTTGCGGCGTTGGAACCTGCCGGGCCCGAGGACGTGCAGCGCGCCGTGGCGGCCTACATAGAGCACGACCTCCGGCTGCGGACCAGCCCGGACCACTCGGAGACGCTCGCCCTGTTCATCGCGCTGCTCAAGGTGTACATGGACCTGGGCCGGCTGGTGCCGCCGGAGCGGCTCAACGCGCGCTCTCAGCAGGCGGTGCATGGGTGGTGGCACGGCTTCTTCAGCTTCGTGGACTCGGGCCCTCCGCCGCAGCGCTTGCGGGAGCTGCTGGCGCTCCACCGGGCAGGGCTGTTGCAGTTCCTCGGCCCCGGGCTGGAAGTCACCGCCGACGAGGCATCCGGACAGTTTGTGGCTGTGGCCGCCCAGGGCGGGGTGCGCGTCGCGGCCAAGGCCCTGATCGAGGCACGGCTGCCTGCCCCGGCAGTGGCAGGCTCCACGAATCCGCTGCTGCAGCATCTGCACAGCTCAGGACTCGGCAGCGAGCAGACAGTCCTCACCGCCGACGGGCTCCATGCAACGGGCCGGCTGCTGGTGTCCACAGCCAACGAGCTCGTCAGCCCGCTGGGCGAACCGAACCGCACACTGTTCGCCGTCGGCCCCAATACCTCCGGCTGGGGCGCCGGCGCCTTCGCCCGCCCCGGGACGAACGCCGCGCCGTTCCGGGAGAACGACGCGCTGGCGCGGCGGATCCTGGACCTGCTGGCTGAGGATCCGGGCGGTGCACCTGAACCCAGTGGAGTTGAACGCAGTGGAGTTGAAGCAGGGGCCGTCCCGGCCGCCGCGGGAAAGGCTGAATCATGGAACAACTAACCACCCCGCCGGCGCGCGTGCAGGCGTCGGCAGTGACCGTCCTTAACCTGCCCATGCATGACGCCCGGGTCCGGCCGCTGCTGGACGAACTTGCCCGCGAGTACGACTCCCGGTACGGCGATTTGTTCGGCCGGGGAGCGGCCGCCGGTGAACTCAACCGCTACCCGGCAGCCGAATTCACCGCGCCCGGCGGGGCGCTGCTGATCGTCCAGGAAAACGGCGAATCCGTAGCCGGCGGGGCGTTCCGGCGGCACGGGCCGGGGACGGCGGAGTTCAAACGCATCTGGACGCACTCGGCCCACCGACGCCGCGGACTGGCCAGGTTCGTGTTGGGCGAGCTCGAGGCCCTGGCCGTCCGCCGCGGCTACAGCCGGGTGTACCTGACCACCGGCCCGCGGCAGCCTGAAGCGAAGTACCTCTACCTGAACTCGGGATACGAGCCGCTGTTCGATGTGGCAGCCGATCCGGAAACCATCAAGTTCCTGGCATTCAGCAAGGATCTGGAGTCGCACGGCTAAGCTATCGGCATGGCCATCAAATCCACCGCAGATAAAGTCGCCACCATCCAGAAGGGCTACACGCTGGAAGGCGCCACCATCGAACTGGGAGCCGCGATCGTCGACGGCGAGCTCCACAAGGATGCACCCGTACGGCTGCCGCTTTCCATGATGAACCGGCACGGGCTGGTGGCCGGCGCAACGGGCACCGGCAAGACCGTGACGCTCCACATGATGGCGGAGCAGCTGTCCACGGCCGGGGTTCCGGTGTTCCTCGCCGACATCAAGGGCGACCTGTCCGGGCTGGCCACTGCGGCAACGGGCAGCGAGAAACTCAAAGCGCGCACGGACAGCATCGGCCAGGCGTGGGCGGGCAAGACGTTTCCGGTGGAGTTCCTGGCGCTCGGCGGGGACGGCAACGGCATCCCCGTCCGGGCCACCATCACCTCCTTTGGCCCAATTCTTCTCGCCCGCATCCTGGAGCTGAACGATACGCAGGAATCCAGCCTGCAGCTCATCTTCCACTTTGCGGACAAGAACAACCTGGAACTGATCGATCTCAAGGACCTCCGGGCAGTCATCCAGTTCCTCACCTCGGACGAGGGCAAGGACGAGCTCGAGGCGCTGGGCGGCCTTTCCAAGGCGACGGCAGGCGTCATCCTCCGCGAACTGGTGACGCTGGAGGCGCAGGGCATGGAGGCTTTCTTCGGCGAGCCCGAATTCGACACCGCCGAACTGCTGCGCACAGCCCCTGACGGCCGTGGCGTGGTCACCTGCCTGGAACTGCCCACGCTGCAGACCAAGCCCATGGTGTTCTCCACCTTCCTGATGTGGCTGCTCGCGGACCTCTTCGAGGACCTGCCCGAGGCCGGGGACCTCGACAAGCCCAAGCTGGTCTTTTTCCTCGACGAAGCCCACCTGCTGTTCAACGATGCCTCCAAGGCATTCCTGGAAGCCATCACCACTACCGTCCGGTTGATCAGGTCCAAGGGCGTGGGCATCTTCTTCGTCACCCAGACGCCGAAGGACGTGCCGGCCGATGTCCTGGGACAGCTGGCCAACCGCATCCAGCACGCCCTCCGCGCGTTCACTCCGGAAGACGCCAAGGCCCTGAAGGCCACCGTGTCCACCTTCCCCATGAGCGACTACGACCTTGAAGAAACCCTCACCTCGGCAGGCATTGGCGAAGCGGTCATCACCGTGATGAACGAGAAAGGCGCGCCCACCCCGGTCGCCTTGACGCGGCTGCGGGCCCCGGAATCGATAATGGGCCCCAGCACCGAGGAACTCGTCATGAGCACCGTGGCCGGCTCTGCACTGCTCGTCAAGTACGGCACGGCGGTGGACAACGTCTCCGCCTACGAGAAGATCTCCGGAAAGAGTGCCGCGCCCACCGGAGCGGCCGCCCCGGGCCAGCCTCCCACTCCGTCCGCGGACGTTTTTGTTCCCAACAGCCCCGTTCCGGGCAGGCCTGTTCCGGGAGCCCTGGACCGCGACACCGTCGACGCCGATGCCCGCCGTATCGAGGAAGAGATCCTTGGGCGTCCCAGCAGCAGGCCTGCTCCGGAACCGGAACGGCCCCGCAGCGGGGGGCGCCAGGCACCCCCGTCGCGGCAGGAATCAGGCGGAGGCATGGTGGACGATCTCGCCGGAGCCCTGGGCGGCGCTCTCGGCGGCGGCCTCAAGAGCATGGCGCGGTCGCTCGGTACGCAACTGGGCCGGGAGCTGTTGCGGGGCGTGTTCGGCACCTCCTCCAGGCGGCGCCGCTAGCGGTTCGGCGGGGGCATCCCCGGGGGCCGGCAACCCGCCGTCGGACTGTCTGACAGCGGCTCTACGGCGTCATGTGGGGCATCCGCTACATCTGCTTTCACGCACCTTGCAGGTAACGTAAGGTGCGTGCAGATGAGTCAAGCGTTGGTGAGGATCGCGGCCGGGTGGCTGCTGGGCCTTATGCTTGCTATCGCCGGAGCCGTCGTGGCGGTGAACCTGGTGAACGCCTCCGTGGCGAGTCCCGAGCAGCCCGTCCGTGAATATCTGGACGCTTTGCAGAAGGGTGAGGGCGAAAAAGCGCTCGGCCTCCTGCGCGCCTCCGTGCCGGCAAGCGATGCCGCCATGCTGGACGGAACGGCCCTGCAAACCGCCGCCTCCCGGGTGACGAACGTGAAGTTCGGAGAGACCCAGGAGCGCACCGGCAACCAGGTCATGGTGCCGATGGAATACACCATTGACAGCAGCAGGCTGAGCACCGAGTTCCTGCTGGAGCGGACCGGGACCGAGTGGCTCTTCTTCAATAAATGGGCGTTCGTGCCGGCCGCGCTGCCCGTCCTGGACGTCACAGTGGTCAACTCCAACCAGGCCACCCTCAACGGTGTTCCGGTCAATATGCCCAACGGCCGCAATTCCTTCGCCGTCTTCTATCCCGGCGAATACGAGGCCAGCCTCAACGGCGAATACTTCTCTGCCCCGGCCAGCCGCGCCACGGTGTCCGGCCGCGACGTACCTACTGCCCCGCTAAGCCTCCTGACGGAAGCCACCCCGGCGCTGAAGGACGCGGTGGGCGCCAAAGTCAAGGAATTCCTGGACACCTGCGCCGCTGGGGCCGTCAAGGAACAGAAACTGCAGCCGGACTGCCCGTTCTACCACGCCACTTTCAACCGGGTGACGCTGGGAACCATCGACTGGAGCATCAGTGAATACCCCAAGGTATCCATTGAGCCGTTCGGCGGCCGCTGGGTGGTGGCCCCGCTGGACGGGAAGGCACGGTTGAAGGCGCAGCAAACCGACCTGTTCACCGGCGCCGTGACCAACCTGAACGTGGAACACGATTTCAGTTTCACCACCCGCCTGGACGTTGACGGGGACACCATCAGGGTCACCCCGCTCCTCAGCTACTAGCTCCCGGCGGGAAGCCAAAGCGATCAGAGACAAAGGGGAGTCAATGGGCGGCAAGGACAAGCTCCGGTGGGAATGCGGAACATGCGGACAACAACATCGAGGGCTCGCGACCGTTTTTGGGGCCCAGGCTCCGGATCCCTGGGTGCATGCCACTGCAACCGAACGTCAAGCCGGCGAACTGACCGCCGACATGTGTGTGCTTGAGATCGAAGGCACGTGGCATTACTTCCTCAGAGGACACATCGAGATCCCTGTCGTTGATGCACCTGGTGACGTCTTTAGCTGGTCCGCCTGGGTCTCGCTCAGTGAGGAAAGCATCCAAAAGGTCGCTGAGCACTGGGACGACCCGGAACGGGCCTCGTTGGCCCCAGTGTTCGGTTGGTTATGCAATGAGCTGCCCTACGAGCAGTCAACCATCTCGATCCCGACCCACGTGCACAACAGAGAACCAGGAGTGGTTCCCTTCATCCGGCTCGACCCGTCAGTGGACCACCCCTTGGTGAGAGAGCAGGGAACGGGGATATCGCTTCATCGGCTGGCCGAAATCAACAACGCCGTGATGGGTTAGAAGGCAAAAGGCTGCCGTCCGTGACGCCTCGTCACAAACGGCAGCCCTCAGCGAAGCACTAGCCCGTACCCGAAACCGGGTTACCTCAGTCCATGCCGCGGAGGTCCAGGACCAGCTCAGTGTCGCCGTCGGCCTGCAGCACCACCGGGATGCCCCAGTCCTGCTGGTACAGGTGGCAGGCGGCGTGGTCGGGGATCTCGCCGTCGGCCGTTTCCGGGCCGTCGCAAGCGGCAGCGCGCGCGGTGATGTGCAGGACGCCCTCCGGGATATCGGAGGAAAGCTCCAGGGTCCGCTGCAGGCCCACTGACGTTCCGCCGCCGGCAACCAGCAACTCATGCGGCGTGGACGAGATCTTCAGCTGCGTGGGGTCGCCCCAGCGGTCGTCGAGCTTCTGCCCGGTGGGCGCCGTAAAGCGTACGGTGAGCTCCAGCGTCCCGGGGGCAACGGGGCTCTTGGGCCGGTGTGTCTGCACCGCGCCCTCATCCACCTGCTGCGCTTCCTTGGGGATGGGCACGTAGATCAGCTGGTGCTTGTTGGCTTCCACCACCACCAGCAGCGGCTCGGAGCCTGCCGTGTGCGTGTGGTCCACAATCACGTCGGACGGCTCGGACAGGCCTCGGGCCAGGGTGGAGACGGTTCCCGTGGCGGGGTCGTAGCGGCGGACGGCACCGTTATAGGTGTCGGCGATGGCCACGGAGCCGTCCGGCAGCACAGTGACGCCGAGCGGGTGCTGCAGCCGGGCCTCAGCGGCCGGTCCGTCGCGGAAGCCGAAGTCGAACAGGCCCTTGCCGACGGCGGACTCCACGGTGACCGTGGCGTCGTCGTCGATCACCAGTTTGCGCAGCGCGGACGTCTCGGAGTCAGCCACCCAGATGTTGCCCTCGGCGTCCTCGGCCAGGCCGGACGACTGGGCGAACCAGGCCTCATGGGCAGGGCCGTCCTGCAGCCCTTCCAGACCGTTTCCGGCCAGGATGGACACCGCGCCGGAGACCGGGTCGAAGCTGAAGATCTGGTGGACGCCGGCCATGGCGACCACCACGGCGTTGAGCTTGGCGGACCAGACTACGTCCCATGGCGAGCTCAGCGCGACGTCCAGGGGATGATCGCTGAGGCGTCCGGTGAAGCCGGCGGCGTCCTCGTCAACCCGCGCCGGCCCTGTCTCGAGCAGGCGCTGCACGCCGCTGCCGGCGAGCGTGGTGACGGTTCCGTCCGCGAGGGACAGCCCGCGCAGGCGGTGGTTGACGGAGTCGGCAATCACGACGTCGTAACCCGTCTTTGCTGCCACGTCTTCCGGCAGGAGGACAAGGCCCTGCGGTTCGTTGAACTGAGCGGTGGGCTTGACGGAGTCGACGTCGGCGCCGGGGCCGTCGGCGTAGCCCTTGGTTCCGGAGCCGTAGGTGCGCAGCACCGTATGGAAGTCGGTATCCAGCTCCACCAGGCGGTGGTGGCCGGTGTCCGTGACGAGCCAGGAGCCGGCGTCGGACGCTTTCGCGTCCGGTCCGCCGTTGGCAGGGGTGCCCCGGCCTGCCGGGAGGAAGAGGGCTTTGCCCGGGAAGCGCAAGGTTCCCGACGTCGGCTCCGGTGCCACGTACGGGCCGTTGCCGCGGTGCAGGGTGCCCTTGGCCTCGTGCTGGGCGATGAGCTCGGGGATCAGCACGGACAGGCCGTCCGCGTGGCCTTCACCGGAAAGGTGGGCCACGATGTAGCCCTCCGGGTCGATGACCACCAGGGTGGGCCAGGCGCGGGCGGTGTAGGCCTTCCAGGTCTCCAGCTCGGGGTCGTCAAGGACCGGGTGGTGGATCTCGTAGCGCTCCACGGCGGCGGCGAGGGCGACGGGATCGGCCTCGTGCTCGAACTTCGGCGAGTGCACGCCCACCGTCACCAGGACGTCGGAGTACTGCTCCTCCAGCGGGCGCAGCTCGTCGAGCACGTGCAGGCAGTTGATGCAGCAGAAGGTCCAGAAGTCCAGGAGCACGATCTTGCCGCGCAGGGCTTCCAGGTCCAGGGACTTCCCGCCGGTGTTCAGCCAGTTACGGCCTACCAGTTCGGAGGCGCGGACCCGGAGGTGGGTGCGTACGGTTTCGCTCATCAGCGTCCTTCCAGCTTTGAGTTGCGTTCAGCCAGCTTGGCGTCGCGTTCAGCCAATTTGGCAAACATATCGTTGTAAGCAGTGAGATCGGCGTCGTTATTCCTGTCCGCCGCGCGGTCGGTCCGTTTGGACTCCCGCGCATCCGAACGGGACCACATGATGGCGACGCCGATCGCCACCAGCAGCGTGGGTACTTCGCCGATGCCCCAGGCAACTGCGCCGCCCATCTGCTGGTCGAGCAGCGCGGAGGGACCCCAGGTCCGGCCCAGGTTGCCGAAGTAGTCCGCAGCCAGCAGGTTGGTGCCGCCCATGATCGCTACGCCGAAGAAGGCGTGGAAGCCCATGGTGGCCAGCAGCAGCAGGAGCCGCATCGGGTAGGGCGCGCGGCGGGGCAGCGGGTCCGTGCCGATCATGGTCAGGACGAAGATGTAACCGGTGAGGGCGAAGTGCAGGTTCATCAGCTCGTGGCCCACGTGGTCGCGCATGGCATAGCCGAAAGCATCCGAGTAGTAGAAGAGCACGATGGAACCGGCAAAGTTGGCCGCGGCGAAGAGTGGGTGCGTGACCAGCTGGGAGAACTTGGAGTGCACGAACAACAGCAGCCATTCGCGCAGGCCCCGCGAGCCGTCTCCGCGGGCCGGCAGGGCCCTGAGCGCCAGCGTCACGGGGGCGCCGAGCACCAGGAAGATCGGTGCCACCATGGTGAGCGCCATATGGTCCACCATGTGCGCGGAGAACAGCACGCGGCCGTAGACCGCCGGAGGGCCGGAGGTGATATAGGTCAGGACCACCAGTCCGATCACCCAGTTGACGCTGCGGAACCAGGACCATTTGTCGCCCCGGCGCAGGACCTTGGCCACGCCGAGGACGTAGGAGACCAGGCCGAAAGCCGCAACGGCGATCCAGAGCCAGTCCAGGCGCCATTCGGTGAGCCAGCGTTCCGGAGTCAGCTCAGGCGGCAGCTCGTAGCCGGAGAGGATGAATGCCGGAGAGGCGTCAGGAGCGAAGGTGGTGGGTTGCGGCGGGGCTGAACGGCCCAGCGCGACGGCGATTCCCGACGTCGCGCCCATGATCAGCAGTTCCGCGATGACCAGCTGCCACAGCACCCGCCGGGAGGACAGGGCGGCACCCTTGCGGTTGAGCTGAGGGATGACCCACTGGCGGTGCATCAGGCCGATGCCGCCCAGCATCAGCGTGGCCACAGCCTTGGCAAGCACCATTTGGCCGTAGGCGGATCCCAACAGGTCATTCCAGCTGGTGATGCGGATGCTCGCGTTGATGACACCGGAAGCAAAGACCAGGACGAAGGCAAACCCGGCAAGGGAGGAGAAGCGGCGGAGCGTGGGCTCGGTGATGTCGGACTTGCCGGCGGCTTTGGCGCCTGCGTTGGCTTTGGCGCCGGTCAGGATGCCGGACAGGATGCCGGACAGGACAGCCAGCATGATGATGCCGCCCACCCACGCGGATACACCCACCATGTGAAGGGCAAGGGAGTTGATGGCCCCCTCGTGGTCGCTGGAACTTGAGGAGTGGCCGATGAGGGCGATCGGAACCATGCCCACCAGCGACAGCACCAGCGTCAGGGCCAGGCCGGTGAGGGACCGCACCCCGAACAGGGCAGTGGTCACCACAGCGGCCACAATGGTCACGGCCAGCCAGGCGCGGCCGGTCTCAATGTCGGTCATGAAGTAGACCAGCGCCCGGGTGAACTCGGCATCCCCGGAGAGCGGCTGTCCCGCCACATCCGAGTACGTCAGCACCAGCACCGCAATGGCAGACAGCGTCCACGCAGCACCTGCGCCCGCAGCTACAGCCAGGGCACGGGCAAATGCCGGATGCTCGAGGTCGCTGGAATCCTTGGAGCGGGAACCCCCGGCATTGCGCGGGAGGATGCCGATGGCGAAAATCAGGCCGCCGATCACTGTGGCAAGAGAGACGTTGTGAATGGCCTTGCTGATGGGAAGCCCCCAGCGGATCAGGGCCCCGGGATCGGACACCTCGCGTGCGGCGGCCGCTCCGGAGAACAGGAGGGCTGCTGCCAGGCCCAGGATGAGCGCCGCAAGCCCGGCCACCTGCCACGTCCGGGAAATGCCCGCCGCACCGCCGGACACCCCAGTCTTTCCCGGAGTGGGGGAAGGCTGCGGAAGGGTGGGGCGGGATTTTGCTGCTGAGGGCACTTATCCATTGTCCGCTACGGGTGCCTGCGCCGCGAATCGGCGGATGCTCGAGCCGGCGGTTAACGCAAAGGGAGCGGCAACCCTCAGGTTGCCGCTCCCTTTCAAGCGTTGGACGCCGGATGCTACTTCTTGGAGACAGCAGCCTTCAGCTTGGAGCCGGCGGTCAGCTTGACGCTGTGGCCAGCGGCGATCTGGATGGTCTCGCCGGTCTGCGGGTTGCGGCCGGTACGGGCTGCACGGTCGGTGCGCTCGACTGCGAGCCAGCCCGGGATGGTGATCTTCTCGCCCGCGGCGACAGAGGTCTCGAAAACCTCGAACAGTGCATCGAGCACGGAGTTGACGGCTGCCTGGCTGGTGCCGGCCTTGCCTGCTACCTCTGCAACAAGTTCACTACGGTTCTTAGCCATTTATGTCCTCCTGGACGGTCATGATTTCTGGAGCCTGAACGCGGCATGCGCACAAGCCACTGTTCGAAAACTTACCAGCTTGCCGCGGTCAGGTCCGCAAATTCCGCGTGTTTCCGCCATTTTTTGAGGTTAATCACCGGTTTTGAGGCCTTTTGACCCCGTATTTCGCCATCAGCGGACGGCTGCCGACGCTCCCGCAGGAGGGCCGACGGAACCCTATCTCACCTTTCGCACTCCCCACGGCAACGCTCTCTCACTACCTGCGGGAAAATCCCGGACGCTCTCTCATTTCCTGGCGGAAATTTCGGGGCGCTCTTTCATTTTTGGGTGGGGTTCGACGGCGGTTCCGGGGTTGGGGTGCCGGGCCGGCCTTTGCCTGTGGTTGGGAGAGGGTTCGTCAGAACGGTGCAGGTACTGAGCGAGGGTCCGTGGTTTCGATACAGGTACTGAGAGAGGGTCCGTCGGAAGGGGGCAGGTACTGAGAGAGGGTCCGTCAGAACGGTGCAGG
>NZ_JBBLYW010000019.1:0-42434 GCF_037911235.1 Arthrobacter oryzae | reverse complement strand
TGTTGAGTTCGCCGGCCGCGCCGGATTCGACCTGGGCAGCGAGACCTCCTTCACGGAGCGCAACTGGAAGAACTACTCGACGATCGTTAACGCCGCGGCCTACACCGCCGTCGACACCGCGGAAACCGCGGAAGGCCGGGCAGCAGCCTGGGCCGTCAACGTCGCCGCCGTCTCACGGCTGGCCCGGACCGCCGTCGAGCATGACCTCACCCTGGTGCACGTCTCCTCGGACTACGTCTTCGACGGCGTCCGCACCAGCCACGACGAGACGGAACCGTTCACCCCGCTGGGCGTGTACGGCCAGACCAAAGCAGCCGGCGACGCCGTCGTCAGCGTGGTTCCCCGCCACTACATCGTGCGGACCAGCTGGGTCATCGGTGAAGGCAACAACTTTGTCCGCACCATGGCCTCCCTCGCCGGCCGCGGCATCGAACCGTCCGTGGTCAACGACCAGATCGGCCGGCTCAGCTTCACCGCAGACATCGCGGCTGGGATCCGGCACCTGCTGGAGTCCGGCGCTGCCTACGGCACCTACAACCTGAGCAACGACGGCGAACCGCAGTCATGGGCGGACATCGCCGCGGACGTCTACGAGCTCTCAGGAAAGCCGCGGACCGCCGTCACCGGCGTCAGCACTGAAGAATACTTCAAGGGCAAGCCTGCGGCACCCCGCCCTTTGAACAGCGTCCTGGACCTGGCCAAAATACAGTCAACGGGCTTTGAGCCTGCCAGGGCACAGAGCAGGCTGAAAGAGTACTTGAGCTAGCGGACGCGGCCGGCGCGGCCCTGACCGGGCCGGAATTGCCGTGTTCAGGGCGGTCGCGCCGGCGCCGGACCCCGGCGCCGGTGCCAAGCCTGAGGCGCGCCATATGCAACAATTGACTGGTGAGTCGCACCTGGATCGTCATCCCCATGTACAACGAGGCTACTGTCGTAGGTTCGGTCATCGAGGGCCTGCGGAAGCAGTTCCCCTACGTCGTTTGCGTTGATGACGGCAGCACGGATGGGTCGCAGGAGAAGGCGCGGGCGGCCGGCGCCGTCGTTGTCCAGCACCCCATCAACCTTGGCCAGGGCGCCGCGTTGCAGACGGGCATCGAATTTGCCTTGCAGGATCCGGAACTGGAATGCATCGTGACGTTCGACGCCGACGGCCAGCACCGGGTTGACGACGCGAAGGCCATGGCGGAGCGGGTTAAGTCGGGTGAAGCCGAAATCATCCTCGGCTCCCGCTTCCTGGACGACCGTACCAAGCTTTCACCCGCGAAGCGGCTCGTTCTCAAGACGGCTGCGATTCAGTCCAGGCTTGCCACGGGAATGAACCTGACCGATGCGCACAACGGGCTGCGCGCCTTCAACCCCCGTGTTGCCTCCAACATCCACCTCACCCAGAACCGGATGGCCCACGCTTCCGAGCTGGTGAACCAGCTGGCCAGGCTCAAGCCGAAATATGCGGAGCACCCCGTGGAGATCATCTACACGGACTATTCCAAGTCCAAGGGACAGTCCCTGCTGAACTCGGTCAACATCGTGGCCGAACTGTTCTTCAAATAGCCCTAGTTTTCAACAAGCCAAGGTGTCCGATTGCTAATCATTGTCCAAATTGTCCTCGTCGCTGCCGTCATGGTGGTTTCGCTCGCCCTGATGCGCGGCGGATCCAATGCCCGGCACTTGGCCGTACGCCGCATCCTGCTGATGATCTTCGCAGTCGTGGCGGCCCTCTCGGTGTTCTTTCCCGAGGCCCTTACGCGGGTTGCGGGTTTCCTTGGCATCGGACGAGGAACCGACCTGGTGCTTTACGGCGCAGTAGTTTCCCTGTTTGTCTTCATGGCCACGACCTACCAGCGCTTCCGCCACGCTGAGAACGCGCTTACCAAGCTCTCGCGCCGCATCGCCATTGATGAAGCTGAGAAACCAGGGCAGTTGAGCTAGTGGAGGAGACCTCCGCTACGTCGCAAAATACGCGAAAGCCTTCGGCCGCTGCCGGCACCCCTGCCCGGGCCGGGCAGCAGGTTTCCGGCCTGCGCTGGGGCAAGGCACTGGACCCGCGCAACAACAGCATGAACATGATCAGGCTGGGTCTGGCTGCCTTGGTGCTCTTTGCCCATAGCTTCTATCTGGCCGGCGCAGGGGAGGGGCCCCATTTTCGCGGTGAGAACCTGGGCGGCTGGGCCGTAGCCGGCTTCTTTGCCCTCAGTGGATACCTCATCACAGGCAGCCGCTTTACCAATGGCCTTGGGGAGTACCTCGTACACCGCGTCGCGAGGATCTATCCCGCATTCCTGGCGTGCCTCGCCGTCACAGTCCTGGTGTTCGCACCTCTCGGATTCCTCCACCAGAACGGCACTTTGACCGGTTACTGGACCACGGAAACAACGCCCCTGCGGTTCGTGTTTTCCAACCTGTTCCTGGAGATGAAGAACTACGATGTGTCCTTCACTCCCGCGACGGTGCCCTTTGCCGGCTCGTGGAACGGGTCTCTCTGGAGCCTCTACTACGAGTTCCTCTGCTACCTGATCATCGCGGCAATCGGAGGCCTGGCCTGGGTTCGCCGCTCGCCTGTGCCGCTCGCGCTGGCATTCGGGGCAAGCGTCGCCGTCTACGCGAACCTGCCATCCATCATGCCCCTGCTGCAGGACACCGACTTCTCCCTCCTGGCTAAATTGCTGCCGTTCTTCCTTGGCGGAGCCCTTGTCCAGTCAGTCTCGAAGTGGATAGGGCTCCACTGGGCTGCCGGCATCGGGTCCCTCGCCGCCGCTGCCCTCTGCGTTTTCGCTGTTCCGGTGTGGGGAGGACAGCTGGCCGGGCCGTTCATTGCCTACGGCTTGCTGTGGGTTTCGTCAGTGCTGCCCTCGCCGAAGCTGATCCGGATCCACGATGTCTCCTACGGGTTCTACATCTACGCTTGGCCTGTCCAGCAGCTCCTGGCGCTCTACGGTGTCCATGACCGGGGCATGGCAATTTACATCCTGGCCTCCGCAGGCGGCACCCTAATCCTTGCCACGCTCAGCTGGCTGCTGGTGGAGCGTCCCGTCATGCGGGCGGTCCGGCGGCGGCGCAAAGCAACGGAACCCTCTGCAGTTCCGGCAGCGGCGCCTGCCGAAGCGGCAAAGGAACTCGTGTCCGTGCCTGCTGAAACCCCGACGGAAGCCGGGATCACCACTGCGGGACGGCGCTAGCACGACGGCCGGACCGCGGCGCCAGACCGCGGGCACCTTATGGGCCGCGTGGAAAAGTCGCAGCAAAAGCAAGAAACTGAGGGCCTTCGGTGTGGGGTTGAGTGTAATCACCCAAACCCCACCGAAGGCCCTCGTTTTTGTTCGCCCGGAGAGTCGTTAGCGGCAGTTAGCCTAGAGCTTTGCCTCTGCCGGCAAACGCCCGTCGATCCATTCGGCAAGGCGCGCAATGCCGGCTTCCAGGTCGTAGCGGGGTTCCCACGGCAGCGCGGCCTTGGCCGGCTCCACGTCGGCCCACGCATGCCGGACGTCACCCTGGCGGAACTGGCCCGTGACGTGCGGCTCCGGGGCTCCGTAGTGGCGGCTGATGATTTCGGCGGCCGTCCGGATGGTCTGGAATTCTCCGGAGCCGATGTCGAGGGCACCGTCGTGTGCCTCCTCCGCCACAGCGGCTGCGACCACAGCGGCGGCGACGTCGTCGATCAGCACGAAGTCGCGGCGTACCTCGCCGTCCTCGTAAAGCGGGATGGACTTCCCGGCTTTGGCCATCCGGCAGAAGAGGGACATGATGCCGGTGTAGGGGTTGATGAGGGACTGACCGGGACCGTAGACGTTCTGCAGGCGCAGCACGGCGGCTTCGACGCCGTAAGACTTGGCCCAGGACTCAAGGATGTTCTCCTGGGCCAGCTTTGTGGAGCCGTACACACTGACGGGTGCCGGCGCCACGACGGCAGCGGACATGGCCACAGGCTGCGCGGCGGGGAAGTCCCACTGTGAGCGTGACAGGATCTCATTCGAACGCTGGCCGGGATAGAAGAGGGTGCCGTCCGCGTCCGACTTCCACGCACCTTCCCCGTACACGGCCCGGCTGCTGGTCAGGACGATGCGGCGCGGCAGCTTGCCGCTCCGGTTCAGGCCGTCCAGCATCTGCGTGGTGCCCACGACGTTGGCCATGGCATGGCGCGTGGATTCCTCCAGCGACTGGCCGGTGCCGGTCTCGGCGGCAAGGTGAATCACGACGTCGGGCGCGACGTCCGGGAGAACGTCGTCCCATGTCTGCGCCTCAGTGATATCACGAACGACGAGCTCGACCGCGGGATCGAGTTCCTCCGGCCGTGACTGGCTGGCATGGATCTGCGGGTGCAGGCTGTCCACGGCTACCACTCGGTCGAACGCCGCAACCAGGGCGGGGGAAATGGCGCATCCGATGAACCCGGCGCCTCCCGTCACGAGGACAGTGCCTCGTTTGGCAGGGGACGTTGTTGAAGACGTGGAGGGGGTCACTAGTGAGGCCTTTCTGGGGCGGACATCTGCAAGGTCCAGTTTCTCATAGGACTGGCGCGGGTCAGTGACCGAAAGCGTGCCTGAAGGTGGCCTTGACCGCTTTCGGATTGCGGGAGAGCAGGGCGCCCGGCATGAGGGTGACAGCGTGCAGGCGCGAGGTCCAGCGGACGCGGGCCGCTACTGCGGCCTTCTTCCAGCCCTTGGCCCGGCAAAGGTCCTCGGCAATTTGCGCGTACTCCCGGTCGCCGGCAAAACGCGTTCCGTCGGTCAGCGTCGCAGCCGAAGCACTTGCGGAGTGGCGGCGGTAGGAGAACGCCAGCGTCGGGACGTGAACCAGCGATCCGCCCTGCAGGACTATGTCCATCACCAGCGCCAGGTCCTGGACGATCGGGAGGCCGTCGCGGAAGCTGACCTTGCGGATTGCGTCGGTCCGGAAGGCGAGGGAAGGCCAGTACAACCAGTTGCCGCCCAAGAGGCTGACGGCGAGGGATTCCCCGGCCAGGACGGTAGTGGCATTGGTTCTGGGTCCGACGAACTTCCGCTTGACGGAGTCGGCAAGGGACCGGACAACCTGCCCTGTTTCATCGATGACCTGAACTCCGGGCTGGATCACCGAAACGTCCGGGAAATCGCGGTGGGCCTGCAGGACGACGTCAACATAGTTGGGCAGCAGTACATCATCGCAGCCCAGGATCACCATGATTTCCTGGGTGGCCTGGGAAACGCACGTCCGGTAGTTCTCGGTGATGCCCTTGTTGGATTCGTTCCGCTGGTAGGAGACCCGTTCATCATCGATGGTCGCGAAGTATTCCTTGACGGAAGGATCGGGGTAGCAGTCGTCGATGACAGTGAGTACCCAGTCCCCGTTGGTCTGTGCAAAGACGCTCGCGACGGTTTCCTTCAGCAGCGCAGGATCGCCCCAGTACGGTACAAAAATATCGAGCGGCATTTTCCAACTTCCACGGGTTGTCGTAGCTCGTCTGAGCTCGTTCACGGGTGCCGGGGCGGCGGCTTCAATTGAGTGCCTGTCCGGGTCCGACACTAATATGTTGCCATGACCTCCCACGTTATCCGGCAATTGACCCCTGCAGCCCCGGCCTTTAACGGATGACGCACACCGAAGGCAGGGCACCGCAGAAGTCGACTATTGCTGCACGCCAGGCGGCTTCCGTCGGATTGGCATCAATTGCCTCTGCGGCTGCCGGGTACCTGGTCATCTGGTTTGTGCCACGGGTCCTGAGCAAGGCGGACAACGCCGAGTTCCTGGCCTTCTGGTCCGCACTGTTTCTGCTGTTCGGTATTCTGGGCGGCCTGCAAACGGAGATCATCCGGTACGTCACCGCCTTGGGCACCGACCGCCCCGCCATGCCCCTCGACGGTGCGGGGCGGCGCCGGACCGTTCCTCTGTTCGCGGTGGTCTTCGGCATTGCCGCCGGGGTAGCAATCGTCCTGGCGGTGACATCCTTGCTGTGGGGCCGCGCGGTGCTCGGGCCCCACTGGGCGGTGCTGGTTCTAGTCTTAGCTGGTGCCTGCGTGGCTTTCTCGGTCCATGCCGCACTGGCGGGCGTCCTCAGCGGCCGGCACCTCTGGGGTAATTTCTCGGCGCTGGTCGCTTCCGAGTCCATATTCCGTCTGGTCCTTGTTCTTGCAGTCGGTCTGCTGGCGGGATCCACGGCCGGGCTGGCCGCCGCGGCGGCGGCCGGGGCCCTCGCCTGGGCGCTGATGGCGGTCTTCAGCCCCAAGCTCCGGTCAGCGTTCAGCATGCCGTTGGCCGTCCCCGTCAGGGACTTTGCGCGGAAAGTGGGCCACGCCAGCATCTCGACTGCTGCCAGCGCATCCCTCGTTGTCGGCTTTCCGATCCTTTACAGGATCACGACTCCCGCCGACATCTACCTCGCATCGGCTCCTCTGCTTCTTGCCATCCTCCTGACCAGGGCGCCGCTGATGGTTCCGCTCGGAACATTCCAGAGCGTCGCCATCGCCCATTTCGTGCGTCACCGGGACCGCGGGCTAGGTGCACTGCGGCCGATCGCCCTGGCCATCGCGGGCGTCGCAGCCGTGGGCGCCGTGGCGGCGTACTTCCTGGGACCCTGGCTCATGGTCCTGCTGTTCGGCCCGGACTACCATGTCGCGCCATGGGTCCTCGCGGGACTGACTGCCGCTGCCTCCGTGCTGGCCTTACTTACACTCACCGGCGGCATGTGTGTGGCACTCAACCGCCACCGGGTGTCTTCGGTCGGCTGGGTCAGCGCAGGCGCCCTGACCCTGCTGGTCCTGCTGCTTCCCCTGGATGCGGACCTCCGCGCCGTCGTATCCCTGCTGATAGGACCGCTGCTCGGCGTGTCCATCCACACCGTGGCGCTCTCACGCCGCACTGCCCTGCCGTCGGCGTAGGGCCCCGCAGGGCCCTTTGCCGACGGACGGGGTGGAACCGGTAACTCAGTAGCGGGTAATGGCGTAGCCCGTAGTTGCACTCCACTTGATGGAGCCGCCCTTGAAGTACTGCACGCAAACATCAGAGGTGCAGGTTTCGGTGCTGGTGGGGAACCCGAAGAAGCCCTGCTGGGCTCCGTTGGCCCGCCAGACGCCGCCGATGCCGCTGTTGTAAACGGCGCCCATGCCCACGCCCGATGCCCAAAGGATCTCGCCGCCCGCGAACGACTGGGTACAGGAGCTTGTCAGGCAGGTTTCCGTCGTCGTCGGGAAACCGAGCCGGCCCGATTCGGACCCGAGCGAGCGCCACAGCGATCCGATGCCTCCGGAGTACACCGCGGCAGTACCGGTAGCGGAGGACCAGAGAATGTCGCCGCCGGCGAAACTCTGGCGGCAGGAGCTGACCAGGCAGGTCTCATTGCTGACGGGGTAGCCCAGCCGCGCGTTCTCGGCTCCGAGGGTCCGCCAGAGGCCGCCGATGCTTCCGTTGTATACGGCCCACTGTCCGGTGGCGGGCGTCCAGTAGATGGTTCCGCCGCGGAAGGACTGTTTGCAGGTGCTGCCGGCGCACGTTTCATCCGTGGAAGGGTAGCTCAGGCGGGCGTTCTCGCTTCCCATGGCTGCCCACAAGGAACCGATGCCCGTACCGCGGAGTACTCCGAATGCAGGGGCAGGAGCGGCGGGGTCTTTGAGGATCCGGCCAGCCTCGAAGTCCTGGAAGCACTCTTTTCCGTCACAGAAGTTGGTGTCGGTGATCGGACTGCCGAAGCGCCCCTTCTCGGCTTGGAGCGCGGTCCACTTTTTGGCGATTTCACCGTCGACGATGGTTCGCGTCCCGGACGCCGGGGCCCAGAAGATCTGGCCGTTGACGAAAAGCTGGCGGCAGACCGAACCCTCGCAGCTTTCGGCTGACCGGGGCGCCCCGACCATGCCGGAGAGTCCGCCGTCGGCCTGCCACTTGCTACCAATGGACGTGCGCCAGACCGGGACCGCGCCGGTGGCACCGGTCCAGACCATCGTTCCGCCCTGGAAGCTCTGGACACAGGAGGTGTCGGTGCAGGTTTTGTTGTTGGTGGGGTAGCCGAGCCGGCTGGCTTCGCCGCCCAGTGCCTCCCAGGCCGTCGCGATGTCCCCGGATGTGATCGCCCAGGAACCTGTGGCGGCTGTCCACAGGATCTTTCCGCCCTGGAAGGTCTGGCTGCAGGCGGAGGCGGAACAGGTCTCAGAAGCTGTGGGGTAGCCGAGGGTCCCGGAGG
This sequence comes from Arthrobacter oryzae, assembly GCF_037911235.1. GTDB lineage: Bacteria > Actinomycetota > Actinomycetes > Actinomycetales > Micrococcaceae > Arthrobacter > Arthrobacter oryzae_E. The sequence continues at coordinate 34,288 of NZ_JBBLYW010000019.1, read as the reverse complement.
TGCCACCCATGATGCGCCAGCGCGCGCCGATTCCGCCGTTGAAGACTGCTGCGGCGTTCGTTGACGTGGACCAGTACACCTCGCCGCCAACAAAGGCTTGGGAACAGGCGGTGGCCGAGCAGGTTTCATCCGTTCTCGGGTACCCGAGGCGGCCGTCCACGCCGCCCCAGCCACGCCACGTGCCGCCGATGGAGCTGAAATAGACGGCCTTTGCTCCGGTATTCGGATGCCAGATGATCTGGCCGCCGGCATACTGCCGGTAGCACCCGCCGGCTGGCAGCCCGCAGTACAGCGGCAGCGTCTGCGCGCCCAGCCGGCTGGAAGCGCCGCCCATCGAGTTGTACTTGGTCAGGACAGGATCGAAGCCGGTTGCGAGTGCCTGGAGTTCGGCGTAACTGCCGCTGAAGACGTTCGAATCGCCGGCGAAGGGGCCCTGGCTGCTGTACTGCCAGATATCGTATTTGGTCCAGCCGGCCGGCAACACGCCCGGTGAGACGGTGCGGTACGACGCGATGTGGAGCGGCTGGTTTTTGAACGCCGGGGTGTTCCCCGTGCATTGGGTCCACCAGTCGGTGGTGGTGTAGATCGCGGGGTAGCGGCCCGTCCGGGTGTACAGGGTGTTGGAGAAGTCTGCAATCCAGGAAACCATCTGGCTCTGCGACATGTTGTAGCAGGTGTTGCCGAGTTCCGGGTACGGGTTGTATTCGATATCCAGAAGGGGAGGAAGGGTGGTTCCGTCGCCGCTCCAGGCTCCGCCGTTGGATGCAAAGTAATTTGCCTGCGCGGCGCCGGACGAAACATTCGGGATCGCGAAGTGGTAAGCGCCCCGGATCATTCCGACGCTGCGGGCGCCGTTGTACTGACTGGAAAAGTAGGGGTTGAGATAGCTGAGGGCCTCTGACGCCTTAGCGTAGGCGAACAGCGCACCCATGTTGCGCTGTTCCTGCCAGTTCACGTTTCCCTGATGGCTGCTGACGTCGAGTCCTTGGATGCCGGGCGGCATATAGGTGGCCTCGGTCGAGGTCCCGCCTGATTCGGTGGTTGCCCGGATCCCGAGCTTCTGCTCAAGCCCCTGGCCCATGTGCGCGCCATGGGCCCCCTGGGCGGCTTTGAGCTTGGCCAGCATCTCCGCGTCAATGGTCGATCCCGGCGGAACGGAATCGGCGGCGGCCGGATCCGGGGCCGGCGCTGTCTCTTGGGTCGATGTCGGAGCCGGAGCGGGCGCAGTCGGGCTTTCTGTTGCCGCGCTCGTCGTCGGGGCCGCCGGGGAGTCAGGGGCCGGTGTGGCGTCAGCCGTCTGAACCGGAGTGGACACCGGTGCTGGCAGGGCTTGCTCGTCGGCGGCTGCAGGCAGCGCCGGCGCGAAAGAACTGCATACCAGGGCTGAGGTCAGAACGGCCGCCGCCAGAATCCGTCCGCCGAAGGAGGTGGACGCGACTGTTCGTGCGCTGCTGATTTTGCTAAGACTCATGTTCTGCTCCGGCCGGCAACGCGCAGATCCCCCACACATCGCAAAATTAGAAACCTTTTGGTTTGTCATTTCGGACGGTGGCGACAGCTCAGCCGTTCCAGATCATCTTCATGACCCGGCTAATGTAGCACCAATGTTACGGGTGTAACCAGAGTGCTTACTGTTACCAGTGTGAACGAAGGCTCGGCCTATTCGTCGGCGAGGAGTGCCTGGTCATGGCGCACCATGGCAGTCACCAGGGCATCGAAATCCACCGATGGCCGCCAGCCCAGCTTGGACGAAATCTTGGTGATGTCGCCCCTCATTTCGGCTGCGTCGGTGGGACGAGCCAGTGATTCGTCAACGTCCACCACTGCGCGCCAGTCGTCTATGCCGGCAGCCTTGAAGGCCGCCTCCACGAAGTCCTGGACGGAGTGCGAGACGCCGGTGGCGACCACAAAGTCGTCCGGCTCAGCTGCGCGGATGATCATGTCCATGGCGTCCACGAAGTCAGGAGCCCAGCCCCAGTCCCTAATGGCGTTCAGGTTTCCCAGCGAAAGTTTGTCGAGCTTGCCTGCCGCGATGGCAGCTGCCCCCGACGTGATCTTGCGGGTCACGAATTTTGCCGGTCGCCGGACCGATTCGTGGTTGTAGAGAATCGCGGAGGAAGCAAACATCCCGCGGCCCCGGTAGACGCTGACGGCGTGATGCGCCAGCGCTTTCGCGGCGCCATACGGGGAAATGGGTCGTATCGGAGTGGCCTCGCTCTGCGGCGCCGACTCCGCCTCGCCGAACAGCTCGGCACTGGAAGCCTGAAGGAAACGGATCTCCTTGCCCGTCGCCTGCTGCAACTGCCAGGTGGTTTCCAGCATGGCGACGACAGAGGCGCCCGAGACCAGCGCTGTGTCGTAGGGGTGCTGCCACGACTGGTACACCGAACTGATGCCGCCGAGATTGAAGACCAGGTCTGGTTTGATCGATTTCAGAATCGAGCCCACCTCGTCAGGGCGGGAAAGATCTCCGACGTGGTACTCCACCCCTTCGACGGAGGTTTCCCCCTCGCCATGCGCTCCCGGCAGCAGCGCATGGCGGACGAGGCCATGGACTTCCCAGCCGCGGGAGAGCAGGGATTCGGCCAGGTAGGACCCGTCCTGGCCCGTTACCCCGGTAAGGAAAGCGGTGCCGACGGGCACAGGTCCCGCCTCGCTGAGCGGGTTCACCGCATCAGGGCAGACTGCTCGGCAATATCGTTCTCAACCATCATCGTGACGAGCTCGTTGAAGGAGACCTTGGGCTTCCAGCCGAGCTTATCCTGGGCTTTGGACGCGTCACCGATCAGCAGATCGACTTCGGCGGGACGCATGAACTTGGGGTCCTGTCGGACATACTGCTTCCAGTTGTCCAGCCCCGCAGCGTCAAAGGCAGCCTGGAGCAGCTCTTCAATGGAGTGTGTTTCGCCGGTAGAGATGACGTAGTCGTCGGCTTCGGGCTGCTGCAGCATCAGCCACATGGCTTCCACGTAGTCCCCTGCGAAGCCCCAGTCGCGCTTGGCGTCCAGGTTGCCAAGGACGATTTCGTCCTGGAGCCCGAGCTTGATCCGTGCGACCGCCATGGAAACCTTGCGGGTGACAAATTCAGGCCCGCGGCGCGGTGACTCGTGGTTGAAGAGAATTCCGCTTGATGCGTGCATCCCGTAGGACTCGCGGTAATTGATCGTCATGTAGTGGCCGAAGACCTTGGCCACGCCGTAGGGGGACCGGGGCCAGAGGAGGGTTTCCTCGGTCTGGGGGACCTGCTGAACCTTGCCGAACATCTCGGACGAGGACGCCTGGTAGAAGCGCACCCTGGAGATGTCGTCCCCGGCATAGAGGCGGGTCGCCTCAAGCATGTTCAGGACGCCCTTGCCAGTGACGTCTGTGGTCAGTGAGGCGTTCTCCCAGGAGTAAGCAACAAAGGAAATTGCCCCAAGGTTGTAGACCTCGTCCGGCTGGGCAACGCCGAGCACCCGGACCAGTGAAGAGACATCCGTGAGGTCGCCGGTGAGCAACTTGACGCCCGGAACGGTCTGACGGACCAGGTCGTGCTTGGGGTTGTTCTGTCCTCGGATGAGGCCGAACACCTCATAGCCTTTCGAAAGAAGGAGCTCTGCGAGATACAGGCCGTCCTGGCCAGTGATTCCGGTGATTAGCGCACGGGGCATGGGAAGAGGTCCTTACAGATTGTTTGCGGGGCTACAGCAACTATATATGGGAGGGAGCCTTGGCTCAGCGGCGGACGTAGCGCCGCTCAAACGGTACGCGCAGCTGTGGAGCGCTGATTAAGCGCGTAGCGGTACGCCTGTACGTGCACCTCTGCACAGTGTTCCCACGTGAACTTGCGCACCTGCTCCAAGCCGAGCCGCTGTAGTTCGTCGGTCCTCGCGATGGCGTTCCGGATTGCCTCGGCGATCGCCGCAGGGTCCTGCGGATCGAACAACTCGGCGGCATCTCCCACGATTTCAGGAAGCGAACCAGCGGTTGAGCTTGCCACGGGGCAGCCCGAAGCCATTGCCTCCAGCGGCGGAAGCCCGAATCCCTCGTAAAGGCTGGGAAAGACCATGCACGCGGCTCGGCGATACAGTTCCCTCAGCTCGGCGAGCGGGACCAGGCCACGGACTTCGACGTTGGCGGGAATGTCGGTGAGGTCGTCCAGGGCCCCGCCTGTGAGGATCAGGCGAAGCCCGGGATGAGTAACCTCAAGCAACCGCATGGCCTCGAAAAGTTTGGCGTGGTTCTTGTGCTTCCACCCTCGGGCCGGATACATGATGAAGCTGTCGCGCGGTCCCAAATTCGGTGTGAACTCTTCGGCATTGACACCCAGATGGGCCGTGAAAATCTTGTCCGGGGAGATGCCGAGGTGGCTGACAATGCTCTCTTTGGCAAAGTCGCTGATGGTCACGATCGCGTCCGCGTCGCGTGCGGCTTTCTCATAGAAGACCTTGCGGTAAAGCTTGTCTGCGGTGCCGAACAGTTCAGGGAGGTCGAGATGCTGAACGTCCAGCAGCGTCTGAACAAACGGCGTGCCCTTCGGCGGCTTCGGCAGCGGCACCGTGAACGGGACGTGGAAAACGTCCATCGGGCGCATCCTGCGCAGAATTGAACTTCTCATGACGAGGCCCTTGGCCAGGGTGGCCAATCGGGCAACGGTTGAGCCGCCGCCGGCCAGCCCAGGAATCACAACCTCCTCCGCCCCTTCACTGAAGCCGCGCCCTGATTCATTGACGTAACAGGTGGGATTGACTGCCGGGGAAGCTCCAAGCTGGCGGACCAATTCGCGTGCGTAGGTTTCGCTGCCGCCCATTCCGCCCGGGACAAGGGTGAGCATGGAAACACCCACGTTCAACGGGTTTGAGGGGCCGGTCTGGTGGGCAGGCGGAGTGCCGTGCTCGGGGGTCGTCATGCTCAACATCCTAACGTTCGAGCCGAAGCACAGGACTTCTGCCGTGCGGACCCCGCGGCCGGATGTGTCTGTTCCTGGCGGCGTCGCATCACGTTCTGCAGCGTCCCTGCTGTGACCTACGTCCAACGCCGCCCTAGACTAGAGGCCATGAAAGTATTGGTCACCGGCGGCGCCGGATATATCGGATCGCACACGACGCTTTGTTTGCTGGAAGCAGGACACGAGGTAGTCGTCCTCGACAATCTGATGAACTCCAACCCCGAGTCGCTCCGCCGGGTGGAGAAGCTCAGCGGAAAGAAAGTGGACTTCCGCAAGGTCGATCTGCTTGATGCCGCCTCGGTGGACCGCCTCTTCGAGGAGGGCACCTTCGATGCCGTGATCCACTTCGCCGGCCTCAAGGCAGTCGGGGAATCGGTCGCGAAACCGCTCTGGTACTACCAGAACAACGTGGTGGGCACCCTCAATCTTTTGCACAGCATGGAGCGCGCCGGTGTCCGCCGGCTCGTCTTCAGCTCCTCCGCCACCGTTTACGGGGCGTCCGAGGAAGTACCCCTGATAGAGAAGGCACCGCTGGACGCCACCAATCCCTACGGCAGGACCAAGGAACAGATCGAGGACATTCTCTCGGACCTCGGTGCGGCGGACCCAAGCTGGAGCATAGCCCTGCTCCGCTACTTCAATCCCGTTGGTGCCCACGAATCCGGTCTGATCGGTGAGGACCCCGTCGGCGTGCCCAACAATCTGCTGCCCTTCGTGGCCCAGGTTGCGGTGGGCCGACGTGAAAAGGTCATGGTTTTCGGCGATGACTATCCGACGGCTGATGGCACCGGTGTCCGTGACTACATCCACGTGATGGACCTTGCGGCCGGTCATCTTGCCGCACTGGGCTACCTGCGGGACAAGGCCGGCGTCTACCGCTGGAACCTCGGGACGGGCCGCGGGTCATCCGTCCTTGAAGTCATCGAGGCCTTTAGCAAGGCGGCCGGAGCGCCCGTACCGTACGAGATCGCTCCCCGGCGGCCCGGCGACGCCGCCGTCAGCTATTCCGATCCTTCCGCGGCACTCGCGGATCTGGGCTGGTCAGCACGGCGGGACCTGGCAACAATGTGCGAAGACCACTGGCGCTGGCAAAGCAGGAACCCGTCAGGCTACGAAGAATCAGTGTGACGTAGCGCCCCGTTCCCAGGCCCCTGTTTAGGGGTTATCCACAGTTTTATCCGTGTGACTTGGCCGACATGTGTATGCTCCCTTAGCTTTAACGCAGTTGTACTGCCTCAGCCGGGGGCGGCAGTCGTATTGGGGAACTCATGGATGCTGTTCGAATCGTGGAGGACGAGGTCCGCGAGCTGATCAGGCGCCGCGGCCTGGATCCGCTGAGGCAGGCCGGCGAGGTCAGGCGCCTGGTCGAGGCGGCAGTCAGCGACTACGACGAGCGCGCATTGATGGGCCCGCTGCCGCCGATCGGCCCGCTGGAGTCCGCCCGCCGCCACGTTTACGACGCCGTAGCCGGATTCGGGGCGCTGCAGCCCCTTTTGGATGACCCCGGTATCGAGGAAATCTGGCTTAACGCGCCTAACGAAATTTACGTGGCACGGAACGGGGAGTCTGAGCTCACCTCCCTCAGCCTCTCGGACCAGCAGGTTCGGGACCTCGTGGAACGCATGCTGAAAAGCTCTGGCCGCCGCCTCGATATGTCCTCCCCGTTTGTAGATGCGGCCCTCCCTGACGGATCCCGGCTCCACGTAGTCATTCCTGACGTCACGCGGCGCCACTGGGCGGTGAACATCCGGAAGTTTGTGGTCAAGGCAAGCCGGCTGGAGCACTTGGTGGAGCTCGGGACGCTTACTCCACAGGCTGCCCGGTTCCTCGGCGCCGCGGTGGCCAGCGGTCTCAATATCCTGGTCTCGGGTGCCACGCAGGCGGGCAAGACCACCATGCTGAACTGCCTAGCCGCGAGTATTGGCGCACGGGAGCGCGTCATCACTGTGGAAGAAATCTTCGAACTGCAGTTTCCTTTGCGTGACGTTGTGGGACTGCAGTGCCGTCAGCCGAACCTGGAGGGCGAAGGGGAGATCCCGCTACGAAGGCTTGTCAAGGAAGCCCTGAGGATGCGGCCGGACCGCCTCGTGGTGGGCGAGGTCCGTGAGGCGGAAAGCCTGGACATGCTGATCGCTCTTAACTCCGGCCTCCCCGGCATGTGTACCGTTCATGCGAACTCGGCGCACGACGCCGTCACCAAGCTGTGCACCCTTCCGCTTCTGGCGGGTGACAATATCTCGAGTGCGTTCGTGGTGCCGACTGTCGCTTCATGCATCGATCTGGTGGTCCATTGCAGCCGGCAGGCCAGCGGCCGCCGCCAGGTGACGGAAATCCTCTCCCTCGGCAGGCGCGTTGAGAATGGCATCATCGAATCCTCCATGGTTTTCGCGCTGGCCGACGGCCAGCTGCAACCCAAGGCCAACTCGATGCCCGCCGTTGAGAAGTTTGCCGCTGCGGGATTCGACGTTGCTGCCCTGCTGGAGGTCCGCTGATGGCACCCTTGCTGGGGGTTGTTCTGGGGGCTGGTTTGTTCCTTATCTGGTGGTCGGCCTGGGAGCAGCCCCGGTCCGTTGCACGGCGTCCGCGGTCCAGTCGGCTCAGGGACCTCCTGCGTGCGGCCGGGATTGAAAACGTATCGGGAACCGGCCTTGTATCCACCTGCCTTGGTGTTGCGGCATTCGTCAGCATCGTTTTCTTCGCTGTGACCAGGTCCTGGCCAATCTCCGCCTGCTTTGGCCTGTTTGGAGGCTGGCTGCCGATAGCCGTCGTCAGGTGGCGGGCACGCAAGCGCACCGCGACGCTGCGTCAGTTGTGGCCCGACGTTGTTGACCACCTTCGTTCCGCGATCAGGGCCGGGCTGTCACTTCCAGAAGCGCTGATCCAACTGGGTGAAAAAGGCCCTGAGGAGCTGCGGCACGTTTTTCGCGATTTTGGTGCCGATTACCGCGCCGGCGGTCAGTTCGATCCGGCCCTCAACAGGCTCAAGGAGCGTCTCGCCGATCCTGTCGCGGACCGGATTGTCGAAGCCCTCAGGCTCACCCGCGAGGTGGGCGGCTCCGATTTGGGCCGGTTGCTGGGAACACTGGGCGAATTCCTGCGGGAAAGCGCTCGGACCAGAAGCGAGCTTGAAGCGCGGCAGTCGTGGACGGTGAATGCGGCCAGGCTTGCAGTGGCTGCGCCGTGGATTGTCATGGTACTGCTGGCCACGCGGCCCGAAGCGGTCGCCGCCTACAACACCGCGATGGGTGCGGCTGTGCTTCTGGGCGGGCTGGTGGTTTCGGCCATATGCTACTCCGTCATGCTGCGGATCGGGGCCCTACCCGAGGACGAACGGGTGCTCAGGTGACGTCGACTGGCGCCAGCGCAGTGATCTGCGGACTCCTCCTCGGCGCCGGACTCTGGCTACTGGTTGTACGGCTGCCCTTCATGCGGCCCATGAGCTTTACGGAACGCATTGAGCCGCAGCTGAAGTCGCAGAACCTCGAGTCCAAGCTGCTGTCAGCGTCCACCGAGAACCTCACGCCGTTCGGGCCGCTGGAGCGCATCCTGCGTCCATTCCTGAAGGACGGGCTGGCATTCCTCATGCGTTTCAACACAGGGTCGACGGCGCTGAGCCGAAGGCTGGCCCAAGCCGGGATCCGGAAGTCCGTCGTCGACTTCAGGGCCGAGCAGTTGCTGTGGGCCGTTTTGGGATTCGTCATCACCACCGGGCTGGTACTGATCGGAGCCGCAAGGGGACAGTTCAATCCGTTCCTCGCCGTCGTCGCAATTCTGGGGAGTGCCCTTGGCGGATTCCTCTTCAGGGACTACTGGCTGGGTGCCCAGATCAAGAAGCGGGAAAAACGCATGATGGCCGAGTTCCCGAGCCTCGCCGAGCTGATGGCGCTCGCCGTCAGTGCGGGCGAAAGTGCCACCGGGGCACTCGACCGGGTCTGCCGCAGTTCGCGAGGCGAACTGGCAGGGGAGTTCGAGCTTGTGCTGGGTGAAACCCGGGCCGGAAAGCCACTGATTGAAGCGTTGCAGCGATTCTCCTCACGGACCGACCTGGGTCCCCTGGTGCGATTTGTTGACGGCATCATCGTGGCAGTGGAGCGGGGGACACCGCTTGCGGACGTCCTTAGGGCCCAGGCGCAGGATGTCCGCGACACCGCCAAGCGCGAGTTGATGGAATCGGCCGGAAGGAAAGAGATCGCCATGATGGTGCCGTTGGTGTTCGGCGTGCTGCCGTTGACTGTCATCTTTGCGGTGTTTCCCGGCCTCGCGGCCATCAGCCTTGGACTATGACTGAACCCAGACCGCCCGGACTGCCGGGACAATCCAGCCCTAAACACAGAATGGAAGCTCGATGACACACCTCGGAATCCGTGCCCTGGCCTTGATCCACACCATCACCCTGCTGCTCCGGACATCATCGGCAGCGCTCGTCGCTAAAGATTGCGGCAGGCAGCCCGGCAGCGCCGACCATCCCGAAAGAGGGGACGTCCCGGGTTGGGTGATGATCACGCTGATGTCAGCCGTGCTCGTGGCCGCCCTGCTGGCGCTTGCCGGACCAGCCCTGGAAGGGCTGTTCAACCAAGCCATGGACAAGGTCGGAAACTAGCACATGCCCGCAGGGCTCCGGGCGGCGGAAGACACGGCTTGCCGGCCAACCGGGAAGCCGGCCGGGAGCGATGATCCGTTCCGGCGGGAGCGCGGCTCCGCTGTTGTGGATTTCGTCCTCGTTGGAGGGCTTCTCACGATGTTTTTCCTCGCGATCATCCAACTGGCGCTTGTCCTGCACGTCCGCAACACGCTGATCGACGCCGCGGCGTCGGGAGCCAGGTACGGCACACTCGCCGATCGGAACGCGGCCGATGCGAGGGACCGCACGGGCGAGCTGATCGGAATGGCGCTCAACGGGGACTTCGCGAAAGACGTGACCACTTCGGAAGTGAATTATCAAGGTGTCCGTTCCCTCGAGGTGACGGTCAGGGCGCCGTTGCCGGTAATTGGCCTGATCGGTCCACGGGAGGCCTTGGAGGTGAAAGGCCATGCTGCCATCCAGCCGTAGGATTCGAGCCAGATTGTCGCGCCGGTTCCTTGAGGCCGCATGCATCATGGCCGGTCCGGAACATGAACGTTGCTCCGCCCGAAGCAGCGGACACCAAGCGGGACCGGGTCCCATGGCCGGTGACGGGCAAGCGCTCCCGGGGGAGCGGGGGAGCGCCGTCGTCGAGTTCACGTTCCTCGCACTGCTCCTGATGGTTCCCCTCGTATACTTCATCATCACCGTGGGACAGATCCAAGGCGGCGCCTTCGCCGTCGTCGGAGCGGCCGACCAGGCCGCCAAGGTATACGTCGCCCAGCCTGATGCAGAAAGCGGCCGCGCTGCGGCCGAACAGGCAGTCATGCTCGCCCTCGCGGACTACGGGCATCCGGCGGACAACGCACGTATGGACGCAAGCTGCCAGCCCTCGGACTGCCTGGCCCCGGGGTCGGCTGTCACCATCACCGTCCACCTCTCGGTCCCGCTGCCCTTTGTGCCCTTCAGCGATTCGTTCCGGCTCAACGTAAGCCAACTGGATGCCTCGGCCACACAGATTGTGGGGCGATTCCGATAACGGCTCAACATCCCACCGCTGATCACAGCCGGGAAGAGGGCCAGATGATGGTCCTGATCATCGGCTACGTACTCCTGGCGCTCCTGGTCACCACCGCAGTCATGGCGGCGTCCTCGCTTTACCTTGAACATAAGAAGCTGCTGTCCGCGGCCGACGGTGCCTCCGTGGCAGCGGCGGACAGCTACACGCTGGGTCAGGTCGAGACTGCTGGCGGAAGCCCGTCCGCGGTCCTCAATGGCGGCCGGGTCCGCAGCGTTGCCGCGGACTACTTGAGCCGGAACGGTGCCTTTGACCGGTTCGACGGCCTCGCGGTCGCACCGGAGACCGGGAGTCCCGACGGTTCCACGGCCGTCGTCGTACTGAGCGCGGAAGTGCATCCACCCATCGTCAACTTCCTTATCCCGGACGGAATCAGGATTGAGGCGGCGTCCACGGCGCGTTCCAGGCTTGTCCGGTAGCGGTCCGGAACCGGTGCGGGGCGGCTAGGAAGGATAGCGTAGGCTTTAACAACCATGGCTCAAATTGATTTTTCCGCAGAAATCCGCGCTCTGCGCGCCACCTACACCTCCATCGAAAACGTCTCGAATGTTGAAGAGCTGAAGGAAGACATCGCCGAACTGAGCGAACGCGCCGGCGAGCCGAACCTCTGGGACGATCCTGCGGCCGCGCAAAAGATCACTTCCAGGCTCTCGCACCGCCAGAGCGAGCTGGAACGGCTCAACACCCTGGTTTCCCGGATCGACGACCTTGAAGTCCTGGTTGAGCTGGGCCAGGACGAGGACGACGCCGATTCCATGGGCGAGGCTGCCGCGGAGCTTGAGTCCATCCGCAAGTCGCTGAAGGACCTTGAAGTGGTGACGCTGCTGTCCGGTGAGTTCGACGAGCGGGAAGCTGTTGTCACCATCCGTGCAGGCGCAGGCGGAGTGGACGCGGCGGACTTCGCGGAGATGCTGCTCCGGATGTACCTTCGCTGGGCGGAACGCCACGGCTACCCGACCACCATTATGGACACGTCCTACGCCGAGGAAGCCGGCCTCAAATCCGCCACCTTCGAAGTCAACGCACCCTATGCCTACGGCACGCTGAGCGTCGAAGCCGGCACACACCGCCTGGTCCGGATCAGCCCCTTCGATAACCAGGGCCGCCGCCAGACGTCCTTCGCAGCCGTGGAAGTCATTCCGCTGATCGAGCAGACGGACTCCATCGACATCCCGGACAACGAAATCCGCGTGGACGTCTTCCGGTCCTCGGGCCCCGGCGGACAGTCCGTTAACACCACCGACTCGGCGGTGCGCCTGACACACATCCCCACCGGGACAGTGGTGTCGATGCAGAACGAAAAATCGCAGCTCCAGAACCGCGCGGCGGCCCTGCGGGTCCTCCAGTCCAGGCTTCTGCTTCTCAAGAAGGAGCAGGAAGACGCGGAAAAGAAGGCTTTCGCCGGGGATGTCAAGGCGTCGTGGGGCGACCAGATGCGCTCCTACGTCCTCAATCCGTACCAAATGGTCAAAGACCTCCGGACCGAACACGAAGTCGGCAATACGTCGGCGGTGTTCGACGGCGAAATCGACGATTTCATCGATGCCGGCATCCGCTGGCGCACCGACAACCGCAACGCCGCCGACTAGGCGCGCAGGCGCCCAGGGCGTCCATTCGGTGGCTGAATCCCGCGACACGCCCCGGAACTCCAGCTTTTCTGCAGGTGGCCGTGCGTATAGTCGAGGGGCCGGAGCTCTACTTCCCCCAAAAGAAAGCCCGTGCACCGGCTGCAGTACTGGGCTCCATCAGCCATGTCCTGCAGGGTACTTAGGGCAATGATCCGTTTCGAGAATGTCACCAAGGTCTATGACCAGAAAGCCCGGCCTGCGCTGGACTCTGTCAACCTTGAAATCGACCGTGGTGAGTTTGCGTTCCTCGTGGGCGCTTCCGGTTCCGGCAAATCCACCTTCCTCAGGCTGGTCCTCAAGGAGGACCGGGCCACCTCCGGCGCCGTCTACGTCGCCGGCCAGAACGTTGCGAACATATCAAGCTGGCGTGTTCCCCGGCTGCGCCGCGGCATCGGCGTCGTCTTCCAGGATTTCCGCCTCCTCCCGCAGAAGAACGTCTTTGCCAACGTTGCCTTCGCCATGCAGGTGATCGGCAAAAGCCGCAGCATCATCCGGGACACCGTTCCCGAAGTACTTAAGACGGTGGGCCTTGAAGGCAAGGAACACCGCATGCCGCACGAACTCTCCGGCGGTGAACAGCAGCGTGTGGCGATCGCCCGCGCCGTGGTCAACCGTCCGGGAATCCTGCTGGCGGACGAGCCCACCGGAAACCTTGATCCCACAACGTCGATGGGCATCATGGGCGTGCTGGACAAGATTAACCAGAACGGCACCACGGTGGTCATGGCAACGCACGACGACGACATCGTCAACGAGATGCGCAAACGCGTGGTGGAACTAAGGAACGGCATCGTCATCCGCGACGAGGCCCGGGCCCTGTACACCTCCATGATTCCGGTGGTGGGGCAGTCCCGGCGTCTTAAGGACGCCAGCGGACGCCCGGAGGGCGCCGAGCCCGGCCTCGGAGACGGCTCCGCTTCCTCGCGGACGGGGGAGGCACTGTGAGGCTCGCCTTCATCCTGAGCGAGATCGGCAGCGGTCTCAGGCGCAACCTGTCCATGGTGGTGTCGGTCATCCTGGTGACCTTCGTGTCGCTGACATTCGTCGGTGCCGCCGGCATGCTGCAGCTCCAGATCAACCAGATGAAGGGCTACTGGTACGACAAAGTCCAGGTGGCCATCTTCCTTTGCGGTGACGGCTCGACGGCGGCCGGCTGCGCCACCGGGACGGCGACGCCGGAGCAGCAGGAGAACCTGCGCACGCTGCTGGAATCTCCCGCCGTGGCCCAGTACATCAACGACTTCCAGTTTGAGTCCAAAGAAGAGGCTTACAAGCATTTCAAGGAGCAGTTCTCCAACTCGCCCATTGTCGACTCGGTGACGCCGGACCAGTTGCCGGCATCCTTCCGGATCAACATGAAGGACCCGGAGAAATACCAGATCATTAGCGAGACGTTCTCGTCGCAGCCCGGCGTCGAGACCGTGATCGACCAGCGGCAGGTCCTGGAACGGCTCTTCTCCGTCATGAACGCGGCCTCACTGGTTGCAGTGATCATTGCCGGTGTCATGATTGTCTGCGCCATCCTGCTCATTGCCACCACCATCCGGCTGTCAGCCTTCAGCAGGCGCCGGGAGACCGGAATCATGCGGCTGGTCGGTGCCTCCAAGACAGTCATCCAGTTGCCGTTCATCCTCGAAGGTGTCATCGCCGCCGTGATCGGAGCGGCGCTGGCTTCGGGCACGCTCTGGGCCGTGGCGCATTTCTTCCTCGGCGAGTACATGTCCAAGCAGTATCCGGACACAGCGTTCATCTCTCCGGCGCAGACCCTGATCCTCGCTCCGGCGCTCCTGGGACTGGGGGCGACTTTGGCTGGAATTTCGTCTCTCTTGACCTTACGTAGATATTTGCGGGTCTAGGCTGTGCATACCAACGAAGGATTGACCATGACAGAAATGGACCGCAAGGCCCGCAGGCTCCGGACACCGGGACGGGGCAGCCGCATCATCAGCGCTGCCCTGGCGCTGGTCCTTGCCGCGAGCCTGGGCGCTTCCACCCCGGTGGCCTTCGCTGACGAACTCGAAGACAAGCAGGCAGCGCTTGAGGCCGAGGCGGCGCGTGTACAGCAGTCCCTTGAGTTCGTCGATGCCAAGATCGCCAAGGCCGCGGGAGACCTGGTGATCTACCAGGGACAGCTCCCGGCCGCCCAGCAGGCATTGCTGGAGGCGCAGGGCAAGGTAGCAAGTGCGGTGAAGGAAGTCGAAGCACTGGCCGCCCGAGTCGATCTGGCCCAGCAGAACAAAGCCAAGATCACGCAGCAGCTTGAAACCGACAAACAGAAAATCGCCGACACCAAGAAGCTCATCGGCCAGATCGCCACCCAGGCATACAAGTCGGGCGGCGTTCCCTCCAACCTCACCCTCTTCTTTGGATCCAAAAGCGGCGGCAGCCTGACGGACACGATGGACCTCGCGGACCAGGCCATGCGCAGCCAGAACTCGGCGATGGACAAGCTGTCCCAGCAGAACGCCACCAACGTCAATTCGCAGGCACGCCTGCAAGCGGTTGAGGCGGAGATCAAGGATCTCAAGGCCAAGGCGGATGCCGCGCTGGCCCGGGAGAAGGCAGCCCGCGACGAAGCTGCAGCCAAGAAGGAACAGGTGGACAAGCTCATCGCTGACACCACCCGGATCAACAACGAGCTGCAGGCCGCGAAGCCCGGCATCCAGAGCCAGCTCTCCAAGGTCCAGGCCGCGCAGAACGCCGTGGCCGCGGAGATCGTTGAACGTGACAGGAAGCTGCGCGAGGCGTGGGAAGCTGAGCAGCGCCGCATCGCCGAGGCCGCAGCCGCCGCAGCAAGGGCCGCAGGGCAGGCAGCCAAGCCCTACGTTCCGCAGGTCGGGCCTCCCTCCGCCTTTGGGTTGCGGCACCCGTTCTCGTCCGACGTCGCCATCACCTCCGGCTTCGGGTGGCGCGCGACGCCTCCCGGCACAGTCGACTTCTACGGCTCCGGCGGCTACATGCACACGGGCATCGACTTCGGCGCCGGCTGCGGCACCCCGGTCTACGCTCCGGCGGCCGGCACTGTCGTTTCAGCGGGCTGGGGCAGCGACGGCGGCGGAAACAACGTGAAGATTTCGCATGGCGTTGTCCAGGGCAACTCGTTGACCACCGTCTACTACCACAACAGCAGCGTGGTGGTGTCCATGGGCCAGCAGGTCAGCCAGGGTCAGCTCATCGCCTATTCAGGCACAACCGGCAACTCAACAGGCTGCCACTCGCACTTCGAGACCTGGCTTAACGGGCAGGCCGTTGATCCGATGATCCTGCTCTGACGGTTGCGTCCACGCGGGCACGAGCATGCTCTGCCAACCACGGTCGGGGCAATGGCCGGTACCCACGGCAGGCCTGGCCCTGCCGTAGAATTAAATAGCTCCGACCACAACGTCGGGGAAAGCATCCAGACCAAGAGTTGAGGAGTTCCACCGTGCCGAAAGAAAGTGGCCGTAAGGTAGTGGCCACCAACCGGAAGGCCCGGCATGACTACCATGTCCTGGATACCTATGAGGCGGGCATTGCCTTGATGGGGACGGAAGTTAAATCCCTTCGCGAGGGCCACGCCTCCATGGTTGACGGGTTCTGCACGTTCTATAACGACGAACTCTGGATGGAGGGGATTCACATTCCCGAATACAACCAGGGGAGCTGGACCAACCACTCCGCCCGGCGGCGGCGCAAACTGCTGCTGCACCGCGAGGAACTGACCAAGATCTCACACAAGGTCCGCGAATCGGGCTTCACCATCGTTCCGCTCCAGCTGTACTTCCTGGACGGCAAGGCGAAAGTGGAGATCGGCGTCGCCCGCGGTAAGAAGGAATACGACAAGCGGCAGACGCTCCGCGAACAGCAGGACAAGCGCGAAGCGCTGCGCGTCATGCGCGAGAGAAACCGCGGCTGAACCAGACGGTGAACGTGCCGCTGAACCAGCCGCTGAATCCGCCTCCGGCTTGCCGGGAATGATTCCGGGCGGCGGTGCGTTATGATTGGTAGTCCGGGAAGGAACGGCGCGGAAACCGCAAGGAGTCTGCAAGGAACCTGACCGGTTTGGTAACAAAATACGGGGATGATCGGTTTCGACGATGTTAGTCGCGACAGGTGAAGCGGGCCGAGGATGCAGAATTATCTCGTAAACGCTGTCTGCAAAACAATAAGTGCCAAACAAACGCGCACTGACTTCGCTCTCGCTGCCTAAGCAGTAAGACAGTCCGTCAGCCCGGGATTGCTATCGTCCCGGATCCTGGCGTCATTAAGATAGCCACTGCTGTTGACCTTCGTCATTGGGGTGAACGGGACTCTTAAATGACTGGGCCCGGATCAGCTACCTGTTTGCAGGATAGCTGGGGCCGAGAAAATCCGACGCAAACTGCGCCCGGAGAAGCCCTGACAACACGACATCGGACGGGGGTTCAATTCCCCCCATCTCCACCATCGGGACAGCGGCAACGCGGTTCCACCCGGTGCAAAAGGCCGGAAGCGAAAGCTTCCGGCCTTTTGTTTTCTGCACCGTTCCTGCATTCTCCAGCGGCCGTCGGCGGCCGCGGATCTAGCGCTTCTTGATGTGCGCCACGGGGTCTACGTGGGCGTCCAGCTCATGCTTGGACTTCTTGTCGGCCCTCTTTTGCTTGATGGTCTTGTCCGATTTCTTGGTGACCTGCCGGTGCGGCGATTTGTCAGGCATGTCGCCCTCCCTTACATCGGGGCCTTGAATAAGCCCCGTGCTTGTAAGGTACGCCTGTTTTGCCGCGAATGAAACTGGCTCCATCGGCGGCCTCAGACCCCGGTCCTTCTACGTGCACCGCGGCTCCTGGCCGGGCGCCGGAACGTCAGGAACCCGGCACCTCAACGTCCACGATTCCGACGAATCGGCTGCCGATTCCCTCGTATTCGCTGCGCACCTGGCCTGGCAGGACCGGCGGCAAGTCGGCCGGTGCATGATGGACGCAGCAGACGTACGTAAACGGCGGCCACCATTTCTTGGGCCGGGCGGCTTCCGAGAAACCGCAGACCGCGCAGGTCAGCTGGACCCAGACGGGCCGCTTGCCGGTGCGGTTCGCCTTGGACTGAACCAGCCAGGCCGGGGGGTTGTCCAGGAGCTCGGACAGTTCGGCGTCCGACAGCCGGGCCGGGATACCGTGACGGTGTGCCATTTCCAGCGGAATATCGAGGATCTGAGCTGCTTCACGTCGCGTAACCATCGTTTAACGATACGGGACGCCGGACCGCTTCAGATTCACGACGGCGGGACGCCGGCGCCCGCGGCCGTCCCGCCCCATGCTGTCAGCCGGCGAGCAGTCCACCGGTGAGGGCGATGCCGGCCGCGGCCGCCGAGAGCCCGGCCAGGAGATTGACGCCCACGTTCAGCGCCGCTGCCAGATACCGGACCTCGCTGACGAGCCGGATCGTCGCAGTGGTCCAGGAACTGAACGTCGTCAGGCCGCCGGCCAGCCCGGTGGCGATCGCCGTCTGCCACTCCGCGCCGAGCCCCAGCCTGCCGGTCACGCCCAGGGACAGGCCGATGATCAGCGAGCCAAGAACATTTACCAGCAGTGTTGCCCAGGGCCAGTGCCTGCGTATCCCCGCGCGATGGGCGAACCACGTGTCGATGGTGAACCTGAGCAACCCTCCGGCCACGCCGAAGACCCCGACCAACAGTGCAGTCATGAGGCTCCGGCCGTCCGGTCGCTCAGGGCCTTGCCGGTTTTCCAGCCCACGGCGGCCGCACCGAGCCCCAGCACCAGCGAAAGCCCGAGATAGATCAGCCACGTCAGGTGCTGCCCGGAGCGTGCCTGCTGGTCAATGGTAAAGACCACTGCCGAGAAGGTGGTGAAGGACCCCAGCAGCCCCGGGCCGATACCGGCCCTCAACCAGAACGCGGTCCTGGGGCGCGCGATCCACACTGTGGTGAGGGCGGCAAGGACGAAGCTTCCGCAAACGTTGACGGCCAGCGTGGTCCAGGGAACTGCTCCCGCGGTTTCCGGGAAGAGCACACCGAGGCCATAGCGGAGCTCCGTCCCCACGAGTGCGCCGACAGCCACTGCCGTCCATGCCCGCCAGCCTGGGCTCTTGTCGGCCTTCACGCCGGAAACCTTCATCCAGGAGGAACCATTCAGGCGTCTGCCAGCCGGCAACCGGCATGGCGGGACTCGCTGTGCACCCACAGGGCTGACGACACCTCATCGGCGAGGTCGAATTCGCGGTGGCTGCCTGCGGTGCCGATCCGGACCACGAGGGCTCCGCCGAACGGCTTCCGGCCGAGGACTTCGATGTCGGCGTCGAGGTCGATTTCCTCGGCCGAGAGATAGCGCAGGAGCTCGGGATTGTCGTCGCTGATCCTGGTGATCCGGCCTGTGTGGCCTTCGTCGAGTTCGCTCATGCGGTGGGCGTGCGGCATGTGGACGGTGCCGTCGGCTGCCGGGATGGGATCGCCGTGCGGGTCGCGCAGCGGATTGCCAAGCTTGCGCGCCATCCGCTCGATGAAGGTATCCGATACGGCATGTTCCAGGAGTTCGGCTTCGTCGTGGACCTCGTCCCAGCTGTAACCGAGCTCCTGGACGAGGTAGGTCTCAATGAGCCGGTGACGGCGCACCATGGAAAGCGCGAGCCGGACGCCGTCGGCCGTGAGCGTGATGGCGCTGTAGGGCTTGTGGTCGACCAGGCCCTGGTCCTTGAGTTTGCGGACCATTTCCGAAACCGAGGAGTTGGCGACGCCGAGCCGTTGCGCAAGCTGCGAGGAAGTGATGGGTTTGTCCTGCCACTCCGTAAAGGAGTAGATGACCTTGACGTAGTCCTCGATGGAGGAGGAGGGCGCGCTGGTCTTCACGAGTCCAAGCCTACCGCTTTGGCGCCGGCGCTCACGTCTTGAACGCCCGCCAGGTCTGGGTCAGGTACGGCAGTTCCAGGACGTCGGAAGGGGAATGCGACAGGTGTTCGTGGAGGTACCAGTCCAGATTGGCCATAACCTTGGCCCTGGTGCTTTCTCCGGCGGCGAGGTAGTAGCTGCGGGATTTGGCCAGTTGGATGATGTCTCCGGTGGTCACCGGGTCTTCCCACCGTGTCAGGTGGCTCTCCAGCCCCTCGAACTCGGGGCCGACGACGGGGCGGAAGTCCGGCTTGTGCACATCGCCGGCATGCATGATCCGGGAAAGCCTGTGCACCCACGGGACCGACGTATCAAGCTGGTTCCACAACAGCCCCAGCACTCCGCCCTGGCGAAGGATGCGGGCAAGCTCGGTGCTGGCCAGGAGCGGATCGCACCAGTGCCATGCCTGGGCAACGCTCACGACGTCGAACGCTTCGTCCGCGAGGCCGGTGGCTTCCGCGGTGCCCACGAACGCGGGAACGCCCGGAAGTGCCAACCGCAGCTGCGTGAGCATGTCCTCCGAGGGATCCACCGCGGAGACGGCCAGTCCGCGCTGGACCAGCAACGCCGTGAACTTGCCGGTCCCGGCCCCGATGTCGGCGGCGTCGGACGCCCCGCCCGCCCTGCGGACGCTGCCGACGAGCCAGTCTGCGGAGTCGGCAGGATAACCGGGCCGGACGCGGTCGTAATGCTCGCCGCCGTCCTGGAAACTCTGGCCGAGCTCATAACGGCGCCGGTGGTGCAGTTTGGGGCCTCCCCGTGCCACGTGCAGTCTCCTTCGGGCAGGCTGGAATTCTTACCCCTCGAATTTACCGTACTGCGCGCGGCCCTGGACTTCGGTCCCTAGTCGTCGGTCCCTAGTCGTCGCTGCAGGGCGCTGCGCCGGCGGTGCCGGGAGTGTTGGGTGCCCAGTCCGGGTAGCTGCGGGTGTCATTGGCCGGCACCCAGCGGCCCGCGTCCACCACGTAGTCCCAGCCCAGTCCGGTCCGGCGGAGTTCCTCGATGCCGGCAAGCAGGCGCTGGGCATCCTCCAGCCGGGAGCCGACGCCGAAGCTTGCCCGCAGGGAGCCGGACGGCAGGCCCAGCCGCTTGAGCAGCGGATGGGCGCAAAAGCGGCCGTCCCGCAGGCCCACGCCGTGTTCAGCAGAGAGATAGGCCGCTACAAGTCCCGCGTCGTAGCCGGCCACGGAGAAGTTCACGACGCCGATGGTGTCTGTTGCCTGGTCCGTGTCGCTGAAAATCTGGTGCACCGTAACGCCGTCGATCTTTCGCAGCCCTTCCACGAGGAAGGACCGGATGGCTGTCTCATGCGCGTGCCACAGCTCCTGGTCCAGGGCACCGATGACCTGGGTGGCCCGGGCCAGCGTGGCCGCCCCGAGCACGTTGGGCGAGCCGCCTTCATGCCGTGCCGGTCCCGTGGCCCAGCTGACGGAGTCCAGCCGTGCCTCGCGGACGGCGCCGCCTCCTGCCAGGTGCGGGGTTCCGGCGTCGAGCCAGTCCGGCCGGCCGACCAGGACGCCGCTGCCGAAAGGCGCGTACAGTTTGTGGCCCGAAAAAGCGAGGTAGTCGACGTCGTCCGCGGCGATGTCGATCCGGCGGTGCGGTGCGAGCTGTGCCGCATCCACAACGATCCTTGCTCCGTGTTCGTGGGCCAGCGCGGCCAGCTCGCGGATCGGGAGGATCTCGCCGGTGACGTTGGAGGCGCCCGTGACGGCCAGCAGGCTGATGTCGCCTTGCCGGAGCTCGGACCGCAGGCTCTCCAAAGTGGCCTTCAGGGTGGAGGCGGCGACAACGCTGCGGTGCGGCACGCCCTGCCAGGGGAGCAGGTTGGCGTGGTGTTCGATGTCGAGGTACAGTACCTCGCCCGTGTGGCGGCCGTCGGCCACCGGGAGGCAGCCGGCCAGCAGGTTCAGCGAGTCGGTGGTGTTCCGAGTGAAAATGACGGAATCGTCCGGCCGGCCGCCCACGAACCCGCGGACGATGTTCCGGGCATTCTCGTACACTGACGTGCTGATCTGCGAGGCGTAGCCCGCCCCGCGGTGCACGCTGGCGTAGTACGGGAGGATCTCATTGAGGTAGGCGGAGACTACGGACAGCGCCGGCGCGGACGCGCCGTAGTCCAGGTTCGCGTAGCGGACGTGGCCGCCCTGGATCAGCGGCGCCTGGATTTCCGCTCCGGTGACGGCTGAGAGGGGGCGCCGGGCGACGCTGAACCGTTCGTCCAGAAGTCCTGCGGCGGAGGTGGTTCCGGGGGTGGCGGGGAACGTGGCAGTAGTCATGGGGACCTCACTGTAAAGGGACCCCTCACTCCGGGGATCCGCGCTTGCCGGGTCCGTTCCGGACCGGCCTGGTCGTCACCCGGGGCACCCCACCGCGAATGGAGGGTTGCCGGCCAGCAAACCGGGGTTTAGCGCTGGCACTCGTGACCTGCTTCGAGACTAGGACATTCACGGCGTCGCGGGAAAGCCGCGGCGAATATTAAGCACTTTGTTACGCACGGCGGAAGAACGGGGTTTCAGTCGAATATACGACGGCGGGCACCCCTTGGGAAGGGCGCCCGCCGTCGTTTATTCGGAATTTCGCTGATCTGCCACCGGATCAGAGGAGGTCGTCGAGGTCCGGGTTCAGCCGCTTGAGGACCTCGGAGTGGAGGATGGAATTGGTGGCGAGGGCGTTGCCGCCGAAGGGGCCGTCCACGCCTTCGAGGGAGGTGAAGCGGCCGCCGGCTTCGGTAACAATCGGCACCAGCGCGGCCATGTCGTAAAGGTTAAGCTCCGGCTCGCAGGCGATGTCCACTGATCCCTCGGCCACCATGCAGTAGGACCAGAAGTCGCCGTAGGCGCGGGTCCGCCAGACTTCCTCTGTGAGGCCAAGGAATTCGTCCAGGTTCCCGCGGTCCTTCCACCCGCCCAGGCTCGAATAGGAGAGCGAAGCGTCGGACAGCTTGGACACGTTCGAGACCTTCAGGCGCGTGGCAGCAGCGAGGGACCTTCCCATGTACGCGCCGGCATTTTTCGCGGCCCACCAGCGCTTGCCCAGCGCCGGGGCACTGACGAGGCCGACCACCGGCTCGCCCTCATCCACGAGGGCGATCAGGGTGGCCCATACCGGCACGCCGCGGACGAAGTTCTTGGTGCCGTCGATCGGGTCGATGATCCAGCGGCGGGAACCGTGCCCTGAACTGCCGAACTCTTCACCGAGGACGGCATCTCGCGGGCGGGAACGGGAGAGCTGGCCGCGGATGGACTCCTCAGCTGCCTTGTCAGCATCCGTTACCGGGGTCAGATCCGGTTTGGTTTCAATCTGAAGGTCCAGCGCCTTGAAGCGGCTCATGGTCTGGGAGTCGACGGAGTCGGCCAGGACATGGGCGAGCCGCAGGTCATCGTTGTAGCTCGAAGCGGGTTGGGTCATGTTTCCAAACTACCGTCTCCGGGGCCGGCCGGCCGGGAGGTCGCGTACCGGACCCTAGGAAACGATGCCGAGTTCCTTGGCTTCCTGCGCTTCCAAACGGGGATCGGTGCCGAGCAGGCGACGCAGGGAAGCCAGCCGCGCAGCACCGGACGGGCCAGCGTGGCCTTCGGCCACCCAGGCGTCCACGCCGCAGTTGACAGCAGAGGAATCATGCTTGCAGCCGCGTTCGCATGCGTCTGTTCCGGGCTCGAGGTCGGGGAAGGAACGCAGGATCCGGTCCGGATCCACGTGGGCCAGGCCGAAGGACCTGATGCCCGGGGTATCGATAATCCAGCTTCCGGCGGGCGCGTCACTGATCCTCAGGGCAAGCGCAGACGACGACGTGTGCCGCCCCCGCCCGGTGACGGCGTTGACCCCTCCGGTTGCCCGTTCAGCACCGGTCAGGGCATTGACCATGGTGGACTTCCCCACGCCCGAATGCCCCAGCATGACTGTGACCTTGCCGTTGAGGTGGGCCCGCAGCTGCGACACGGCGTCGCTGTCGAGGCGGGCGGAGAGTCCGTCGTCGGAGCGGGCATCGATTCCCGAGGCCGCTGCATCGGCCGTGCGGCTGATGATGACCGGAAAATCCAAGTGGCGGTAGTTGGACAGTAGTTCGGTGGGATCCTTGACGTCCGCCTTGGTGACCAGCAGCAGCGGCTCGATCCCGGCGTCGTAGGCCGCCACGAGCGCACGGTCGATAAAACCGGTACGCGGTTCCGGATTGGCGGCGGCAACCACCACAACAAGCTGGTCCGCATTGGCGACGACCGCCCGCTCGATAGGATCCGTGTCATCGGCGCTGCGCCGCAGCAGCGTGCGGCGGTCCTGGATCTTGACCAGCCGGGCAAGGGTATCCGGCGCTCCTGAAACATCCCCCACCAGCGACACGAAGTCCCCGGCGACGACAGGTGAACGGCGGAGTTCACGCGCACGTGCAGCGATCACCGTGCGTTCGTTGCCGCTGTCTTCGCCCACCACTGCCGTGTAGCGTCCGCGGTCCACCGTGACGATCCGGCCGGTCACGGCGTCGTCATGGCTGGGCCGGTCTTTGGTCCGCGGGCGTGAACCCTTCTTGTTGGGACGGATCCGGATATCGGACTCGTCCCACGACCCGGTGCTACGCCCCACTGGCCTGTTCCCCCTGGCGCCGCGGCGCCAGCATGGCTTCCCACAGTTGCGGGAAGTCCGGCATCGTTTTGGAGGTGGTGCCGATGTCTTCTACTTCCACGCCGGGCACGGCGAGGCCCAGGATGGCCCCGGCCGTGGCCATCCGGTGGTCAGCGTAGCTGTGGACGATGCCGCCGTGGAGCTTCGCGGGCCGGATCACCAGGCCGTCGGCGGTTTCCTCGGCGTCCCCGCCCAGGCGGTTGATTTCGGTGACGAGCGCAGCCAGCCGGTCCGTCTCATGCCCACGGAGGTGCGCTATGCCCGTCAGCCGCGACGGGCTCGTGGCCAGTGCGCACAGCGCGGCAACGGTCGGTGCCAGTTCGCTGGTATCCGCGAAGTCCGCGCCCTTGATTTCGGGCCCGCCCGTGACGGTGAGTGTCCCGTTGTCCAGGGTGACTGTGGCGCCCATCGCAGCCAGGATGCTGCGCCAAAGGTCACCCACCTGCGTGGTGGGTGTTGGCCAGTTGGGAATGCGGACGGTGCCGCCGGTTGCCAGCGCAGCCGCCAGGAAGGGACCGGCGTTGGACAGGTCCTGTTCAATTCGGCGGTCGAAGGCCCGGATGACGCCCGGCGCGACAACCCAGTGGTTCGGGACGGAATCGTCCACGGACACGCCAACCTCGCGCAGTACAGCCACGGTCATGTTGATGTGGTCGAGGCTGGGGACGGGTTTGCCCACGTGCTCGAGGTGCAGGCCCTCGGCGAAACGTGCACCGACAAGGAGCAGCGCCGACACGAACTGGGACGAGGCACTCGCGTCTATCACCAGGTGGCCGCCCCGCACTTCGCCCGTTCCGTCCACTGAGAACGGAAGCGACGAGGGCCTGGTTCCGTCCGCGGCACTGACGCCAACGCCAAGGGCAGCAAGCGCCTCGATGATGGTGCCCATCGGCCGCTTGCGGGCGTGCGCGTCGCCGTCGAAGACTGTGGCGCCGCTGCGGAGGGCGGCCACCGGAGGGACAAAGCGCATCACCGTTCCGGCGAGTCCGCAGTCGATAGCAACGTCACCCGGCACAGCGTCCGGGCTCAGGGGCGTGACCTCAAGGTCGGGGCCGAACGAGCCGTCTCCCGGAACTTCCCGGATGCCTGCTCCCAACTGGCGGAGGGCCTGGATCATCAGGGTCGAGTCGCGCGAGTGCAGGGGTGCGCGGAGACGGGACGGACCGTCTGCCAGGGCTGCAAGCACCAGATACCTGTTGGTGAGGGACTTGGAGCCCGGGACGGTGACTGTGGCATCGACCGGACCTTCGGCGAACGGCGCGGGCCAGCAGGAACCCGCCGCAGCCGGTGCGGACGGTACGGGGGTGGCGGGGGCAGTGCCTGTCATTCGTGCCTATGCTTTCACTGCGTGGTCCACGGCCTTGCGGACAGCCTTGTCGGCCTTCTTGAGCTTCTTCGAGGTGGTCTTCCTGGCGTCTGCAGCGAGGTGGCTGGCGCCCTTGCGGGCGTCGGCTGCCAGGTGCTCGGCCCGCCAGGCGAGGCTCGGCTTGCCCGCGGTGTCCACGGATGCAAGCAATACACCGCCGGTGAGGGTGACGTTCTTCAGGAGCTGGTTTCGCCGCGCGTCCCTGCCCTCCTTGGACGTGATGTCCGCGCTGCGCCACTCGACAAAGGCGTTCAGTGCTGAAATCACCGCAAGCACGGTGGCGGCCAGCCGGGCCGACTTGCCGAGTGCAAAAAGCACGCCGGCGCCCACCTGGGCGCCGCCGATGACGCGTGCCAGGACCTTTTCGTTGGTGGCGAACGGGAGGGAATCCGCAGCCCGGCGCAACAAGGGGGACAGCTGCGTCGCAGTGTCATCCGCGTTCTTGAGCTTGTCCAGGCCGGCAAGAACGAAACTTGAGGCCAGCATGGGCCGGGCGAGAATACGGACAAACGACATGAATTTCCTCCTGGGTGGACGAGCCGCGGAACTTCTGCGGGGGAACCGGTTCTAGTCTTGCACTTTTGCGGAATATTTGCCCGCCGGCCGTGGTTGTGAAAAGCAGGTCCCAGTGAGTCAGGGGCAGTGCTTGGCTACGGCCTGAGGCACTTGCGGACGCCGCGCGGGCGCGGCGCTGGGAGGGTCAGCGCGGGCGCCCGGCACCGACGCCTGCAAGGACGTCCTAGTAACGACGGACGTCAGGACACTGAGCGGAGATGGAGCTTTGACATTGGTTAGGGACAGCGTGGAACTCCTTGCGCCATTGGAGTTCTCCAGACGCGGCGGCGAGGCGGGCGGAGACCGTCCGGCGGCTGCCGGACGCGTCACAGTAGACTTGAAGGCAATGAGCACCATTGATCCGGCCGTTGCGGCCATATATGAGGCTGCCGGAAACGACGGCAAGACCACCACTGCGCCTCCGGCGGATGCCGCGGCTGGCAAGGACGCGGCGGTCGCGGAATCTGCGGAGGCGGAATCTGCGGAGGCGGAAGTCGACGTAGTGTCCGAGACCCCCGAGCAGCGCAGGCAGCGGTTTGAACGCGATGCCATGCAGTACGTTGACCAGCTGTATTCCGCTGCCATGAGGATGGCACGGAATCCGGCCGATGCTGAGGACCTGGTGCAGGAGGCCTACACCAAGGCGTTCTCCGCGTTCCATCAGTACAAGCCCGGGACCAACCTCAAGGCATGGCTTTACCGGATCCTCACCAACACATACATCAATCTTTACCGCAAGAGGCAGCGCGAGCCGCTGCAGTCGAACTCGGACACCATCGAGGACTGGCAGCTGGCACGGGCGGAATCGCACACCTCGTCCGGGTTGCGCTCTGCTGAAGCGGAAGCACTGGACCACCTTCCCGATTCCGATGTGAAACGCGCACTGCAGGCGATTCCGGAGGAATTCCGCCTCGCTGTGTACTTCGCCGACGTGGAGGGTTTCGCCTACAAGGAAATCTCAGACATCATGAACACCCCCATCGGCACTGTGATGTCCAGGCTCCACCGCGGCCGCAAAATGCTGCGCGACATGCTCGCGGACTACGCCGCAGAGCGGGGTTTCAAAGCCGCAGCCGATCCCGGCGCAGCGGCCGAAAGCACAAAACAGGAGAACAGGAAATGAGCGACTGCCAGGGACTGGGCGATTGCGATGACGCCCGGATGCAACGTATTTACGAATACCTGGACGGTGCGTTGACACACAGCGACATCGCCGAGATCAAGGATCACCTGGACGGTTGCCCGGAGTGCCTTGAGGAGTACGATCTCGAGTGCGTCATCCGCAAGGTGGTCAAGCGCTCCTGCACGGAAGCCGCCCCGGAGAACCTGAAGAGCGCCATCCTTGACCGGATCCACTCGATCCGCCCCGTCGAGGCCTAGTTCCACAGCAAAGGGCCCCGGAAACCATGTGGTTTCCGGGGCCCTTCGCTTTAAAGCTCATGTTCCAAACCGTAGCTTAGGTGTTGGGGCGCTTCCCGTGGTTCGCGCCGCCACGCTTACGGTCACGACGTTTACGTGCACGCTTGCTCATAGCTGGCCTCCTTAATCTTTTGGTACTCAAAAGAGCTGCCCTCAAGTCTCCCACATCACGCGACGGCCCGCGAACCGGCACCCTCAGTGACTGACGCAGTTCAGTAACTGTCGGCATTCAGGGAGTTACGGATGGAAATGCGGGCCTGGTCCAGGACCGTCCGGATCGTTTCGAGCGTGACCCCGCTGACAGGCGTAGCGCTTGCCCGGAGCCGAAGTTCCACCCGGAGGTCGTCCCTGAACGCCTGGACCAGCATTTCCGCCTCTTTCAGGGCGCGGTCGCCTTCCGGAGTGTGCCGCATGCCGCGCTCCGGAAAACCGGCAGAACGGGCAGACGCCCTGGCTGCTTCCGCCGTGGCGGCGAGGTCGGCCCGGAGGCCGCGCATGTTGACGCGGATATCCTCGCGCAAGTTGTCGGCCAGCCGGCGGACCGAGGCGGATATGTCATTCTCGACCCCGGCCAGTTCGTCCCGGCGCCGGTTGAGCTCCAGCAGCCCGGCGGGGGTAATGCGGTAGTTGGTGCGGCGTCCCACGGTTTCCGTCGCCACGAGCCCTTCCTCCTCGAGCTTGCCGAGCCGCGGGTAGATGGTGCCCGCGCTGGGGGAGTAGGTTCCGCCGAACCGTTCGCTGAGTGCTTTGATGAGCTCATAGCCGTGTTTGGGGCCGGATTCCAGAAGCGAGAGCAGATAGAGGCGAAGGGCGCCGTGGGCGAAGACCGGAGGCATCTAGGCCTCCGTTTCGGCGTCCGCAGGCGGCTGGCTGTGGATGATGTAGGTCTTGCCGGAGACGGAGTTCGTTCGGACGAGCATGAGCTGCTCATCCGGCCCGGCGATGGTCTGGACCTTGCCGCCCGGCACAACATATTTCTGGTCATCGATGACCACGGCGCCGCTGGCGGATTTGGCGACGATGTCCACTCCGACGTCGTGCGGGAGCCTGAGGGTGAGGTCGCCCGACACTGAGTTGGCCCCGAAATCGTGGGTGAATCCATGCAGGTCGAAGCTCATGTCGCCGCTAACCGTGTTGGCGCGGATGTTGCTGAACCGGCCGGAGGCCGTGACCTCGCCGGAGACGCTCTTGGCGGTAAGCACGCCGTCATGGTTCCGGGCAATGACGTCGCCGGAAACGGTGTTGACGTGGAGTTCCCCGCCGGTGCGGTCTGCCATGACGGAACCGGAGACGGTGTTTAGCTTTGTGTGCCCCGTGATCCCGGAGACGAGGCCGTCGCCGCTGACGGTACCTGCCTCAACTTCCACCCCGGCCGGCAGCGCAATGCTGATGACGATGGAGTTGGTGCTGCTGTTGTTGACCGTCTCCATGAGGTTCTTGAACCAGCCCTGGGCGCCGTGCAGCTGGTGGCGCACCTCAAGCCGGCCGTTGACGTTGGTGATGGTCAGCGGGTCGCCGTGGATTTCGGACACTTCGATCCGCGTAACGTCCTCGTCGTGGCTGACGACGTCGAACCGTCCCCGGATGATTCCGAGTTTAAGTGATCTGACGCCGTCCACGTCGATGGTTTGCGGACCGGTAACGGTCCAGGTGTTCTCGTCCACTGCGCCCTCCAAGTTGCGATATATCGTGAATATATTTTGACGATATATCGCGTTCCACGCGAATGCAATGGGCGACGGCGGCTACCAGTAGATTTTTCCGATCAGTGTCCGGGCAATCGTGGTGGCCGGGTCCCGGCCATCCGGCGCCGGGGCCAGATTGGTCCAGACGACAAGGGTGACCCGGTTGGCGGGGTCGTGGCCTGCGAAGCTGTTGAAGCCGGGCAGTTCACCGGTATGCCCGTAGAGCTTCCCGAATTTTGCGATTCCCAGCCCATAGAGCGCGCCTCCCGGGTCATCGGCTTTTACCGGCCGCGGACTGTCAAGACGCTGCTTCTGCAGGCCGGGCCCCAGGACCTTCCCGCCGCCCAGTGCCTCTGCCCAGGTTGCCAGGTCTTCCGCGGTGGAAATTCCGGACCCGGCGGACCAGGCCCACGAGGTGTTCATGGCTGTCTGGTCTGCGGGCAGGAGGGTTCCGTCGGCGGCAGCCTTTTGCATGTCCTCGGGGAGGGCCGGGTCGTCGAGGGTCAGCACGTTGGTCCCGAACATGTAGCCCTGCGGATGCGGTGCCGGAATTGCGTTGGACGCCTGCTCCGGAAACACGGATCCGGTCAGTCCGAGCGGGGTGAACAGCCTGTCGCGGAACGCCGCGGCGAGCGGTTTGCCGTCCAGGGCTTCCGCGATCAGGCCCAGGAGCACCGTGTTGGTGTTGGAATAGTGGAAGCCCTCGCCGGGAGCGAAGTACGGCGGATGGCGGAAGGCTGCGGCAAGCAGTTCATCGGTGGTCCACACCTTTCCTGGATCGGTATCGAGGACCTGGTTTACATCGGGGTCCTCGGTGTAGTTGTAGAGTCCGCTGCGCATCGTCAACAACTGTTCGATGGTGATGTTTGCGCCGTTCGGCACTTCAGGACGGTAATCCGCCACCGGGTCGTCGAGCTTGATCTTCCCTTCCTGGACCAACTGCAGAATGACAGTGGTGGTCCAGGTCTTCGTGATGGAGCCGATCCGGACGTGGTCCGCCGGCGTCACGGGGTCCGTGCCGCCGAAGCTTCGCACGCCGTACGTGTAGGTGAGGTTCCCGCCGGGGGTCCGCAGCAGCATCGCCGCGCCGGGGACGCGCAGTTCCTGGGCGGCGTTCTTGAAGGCCTGCTCGAGCGCCGCCTGGTCGAACCGCTGCAGGGCGCCGTCGGAGGATGCCTCTGAGGCCGGCTGCGACCCGGGTGGCGCCGGAGCCTGCCCGGCACTGCAGCCTGCAGCCGGCAGTGCCAAAACCAGTGCCAGTGCCAGCGCTGCCGCGGTATTCGAGGCCTTGGATTTTCCGGTGACGGTCATGACCCACAACCTTTTGTCGACGGCGGTATGGGGCCATTGGGGCACGTGCGGGCCGCAGGTGTCAAGCCTTCCCTGCGCGGGCAGGCCGGGACGCCGGCGTCGTGCGTGGTGCCGTTCCTACTCCGGGGCGGCGATGCCGAGCCACTGGAACCAGCCGCGGTGCAGCACGAGCCAGGCCATCAGGCCGTAGCCCGCCTGTCCCGGCGTTCCGCCGTTGGCGGCGAGGTCCTGGCGCCACTGCTCGTGGTTGAGCAACGGGGAGAAGGTATCCACGTACAGGTGTTTGCGCCGCGTGGTGACATCGGCGAATGCCGTGTTCAGTTCCCCCAGCCGGCGGTTCTGCGAGGGGTCAAGTGACGGCGGCGGGCCCACCACGAAGACCTCGATTTTGTTTTGGGACGCCGAATCCAGGATGTTGGCCAGGTTGAGGCGGCTGCGGGCTGTGGAAAGTCCGAACTCGACGTCACGCCCGCTCAGCCCGATCACCAGCCGGTTTTCGTGGTTGTTGCCGAAGCGTCGTCCGGCTTCATCAAGCCAGCGGGCTGCCAGGCCCTCGGTGCCTTCCTGCGGGCAGGGGAGGGGGTAACACTCAACGGTTATGCCGTCCTGCGGAGTGCGGGCCAACACTCGGCCCAGCCAGCCCAGCGCCCGGGGATCGCCCAGGCCGGCCAGCAGTTCATCTCCAACAGCCGCAATCCGCAGCTTTCTGTCTTCCACCACTACCTCTTAACCTCAATGTGCAACAAAATTAGCGTTCCATGGATACGGGTTCCTGGCCAACTTCGGCGGCTGGCTGCTGTCCCCTTATCCATTAAGCAACGCTGCCCGGCCGGAGTCGTGAATGTCGAGCTCCGGCCGGGCAGCGTTCAAGCTACTTCCGTGAAAACGCCTGCTTGAGGAGGGTGTCCTGCTCCGCAGCGTGCCGCTTCATTGAACCGGCTGCCGTGGAGGCCGAGGCCGGGCGCGAGACCAGCTTCACCCGGCGGTCCAGTGCGTCGGGCAGGTTCAGGCCCATGAACGGCCACGGGCCCTGGTTCGCCGGTTCGTCCTGTGCCCACACCACTTCGGCGTTGGGGTACTTGGCAAGCTCGGCGGCGATTTCAGCGGCAGGCAGCGGGTAGAGCTGCTCGACGCGGACGATCGCAGTGGTCTTGTCGCCGGTCTTCTGCCGCGTGGACAGGAGATCGTAGTACAGGCGGCCGGACACCAGCAGAACGCGCTCCACGGCATCCGCCTGCAGCTGTTCGTGGTCGCCGATGACGGGCTGGAAGGCGCCGGTGGTGAAGTCCTCCACGGAAGAGGCTGCGGCCTTCAGGCGGAGCAACTGCTTGGGCGTGAAGATGATGAGCGGCTTCCGCGGCCGGCTGTACGCCTGGCGGCGCAGCAGGTGGAAGTGGGAAGCCGACGTCGTGGGGTTGGCCACGATCATGTTGTCTTCGGCGCAGAGCTGCAGGAAGCGCTCGATCCGTGCGGACGAGTGGTCCGGACCCTGGCCCTCGTAGCCGTGGGGCAGCATGAGCACCAGCGAAGAGCGCTGGCCCCATTTCTGCTCAGCCGAGGAGATGAACTCATCGATGATGGTCTGCGCGCCGTTGACGAAGTCACCGAACTGCGCTTCCCACAGCACCAGGGCGTCGGGACGCTCCACGGAGTAGCCGTATTCGAAGCCCATGGCCGCGTATTCGGACAGCAGGGAGTCATAGATCCACAGTTTGGCCTGGTCATCGGAGAGGTTGCCCAGGGGCAGCCACTCGTTGCCGTTGGCGCGGTCGTGGAACACAGCGTGGCGCTGCACGAAGGTGCCGCGGCGCGAGTCCTGGCCGGCAAGCCGGACCGGAACGCCTTCCATGATGAGTGAGCCAAAGGCGGCGATCTCGCCAAAGCCCCAGTCGATGCCACCCTCGCGGGACATTTGTTCGCGCTTCTCCAGGAGCTGCTTGAGCTTGGCGTGGACCGTGAAGCCCTCGGGGATCTCGATGTGGGCCTTGCCGATGCGCGCCAGCGTTTCGGCGGAGATCGCGGTGGACGCCGGCGCGTTGATGTCGAGATCGGTCTGCTGGGCGATGGGACGCTCAAGGTCCGAGACGGCAGCCGAATCCGCGGTGATGATCGGGATCGGCGAGGTCTGCGCTGCGTGGGTCTCGGCGAAAACGCGTTCCAGCCGTTCCTGGTAGTCGCGGAGCAGCTGCTCTGCTTCTTCCTCGGTGATGTCGCCGCGGCCGATCAGCGATTCGGTGTACAGCTTGCGGACCGAGCGCTTGGCTTCGATCAGGTTGTACATCAGCGGCTGGGTCATCGAGGGGTCGTCGCCCTCGTTGTGACCGCGGCGCCGGTAGCAGACCATGTCGATGACAACGTCCTTGTGGAAACGCTGGCGGAACTCGTAGGCAAGCTGGCCGATGCGGACCACGGCCTCCGGGTCGTCGCCGTTCACGTGGAACACCGGAGCCTGGATCATCTTGGCGACGTCCGTGGAGTAGGTGGAGGAACGCGACGACGACGGTGCGGTAGTGAAGCCCACCTGGTTGTTGACCACCACATGGATGGTGCCGCCGGTGCGGTAGCCGCGCAGTTGGGAGAGGTTGAGCGTTTCCGCCACCACGCCCTGGCCTGCGAACGCGGCGTCACCGTGAACCATGATGGGGAGCACGGGGAAGGCCTCGCCCTGGTCCAGGCGGTCCTGCTTGGCGCGGACGATGCCTTCGAGGACGGAGTCCACGGCCTCGAGGTGCGAGGGGTTGGCGGCGAGGTAGACCTTCGTTTCCTTGCCGTTGTCCGACGTGAAGGTGCCCTCGGTGCCGAGGTGGTACTTGACGTCGCCGGAGCCCTGCACGGAGCGCGGGTCCTGGGTGCCTTCGAATTCGCGGAAGACCTGTGCGTAGGTCTTGCCGGCGATGTTGGTGAGCACGTTCAGGCGGCCTCGGTGGGCCATGCCGATCGCCACTTCATCGAGGTTGTCGTCGGCAGCATCGGAGATGATGGCGTCCAGCAACGGGATCAGCGACTCCCCGCCCTCCAGCGAGAACCGCTTCTGGCCCACGAACTTGGTCTGCAGGAAGGTTTCGAAGGCTTCCGCGGCGTTGAGCTTGGAAACGATGCGCAGCTGCTCTTCGCGGCTCGGCTTGGAGTACGGGTGCTCGATCTGGTCCTGGAACCATTTGCGCTCCGCGGGGTCCTGGATGTGCATGTATTCGATGCCGGTGGTGCGGCAGTAGGCGTCCCGGAGCACGCCGAGGATGTCGCGGAAGGCAAGCATGGGCTTGCCACCGAAGCCGCCTGTGGGCCACTCGCGGTCGAGGTCCCACAGGGTCAGCCCGTAGGTGAGCACATCGAGGTCCGGGTGCTTGCGCTGCACGTATTCGAGCGGATCGGTGTCCGCCATAAGGTGGCCGCGCACGCGGTAGGAGTGGATCAGCTGCTGGATCCGGGCGACCTTGTTGATCTGGTCGGCCGGGTCAACCTGCAGGTCCGGGCTCCAGCGCACGGGCTCATACGGGATGCGCAGGGATTCGAAGATCTCGTCGTAGAAGTTCTGCGCACCCAGCAGGAGCTGGTGCACGAGCTTCAGGAATTCGCCGCTGCCGGCACCCTGGATGACACGGTGGTCATAGGTGGAGGTCAGCGTGAGGACCTTGCTGATGGCGTTGTGCGCGATGATCTTCTCGCTGGCACCCTGGAACTCGGCCGGGTAGTCCAGCGCGCCGACGCCGATGATGGCAGCCTGGCCCTTGGAAAGGCGGGGCACGGAGTGCACGGTGCCGATGCCGCCCGGGTTGGTGAGGGAAACCGTGGTGCCGGAGTGGTCGTCGGCGGTCAGCTTGCCGTTGCGGGCCCGCTTGATGAGGTCCTCGTAGGTGTGCCAGAACTCGGAGAAGTTGAGGGTCTCCGCTTTCTTGATGTTCGGCACCATCAGCAGGCGTGTGCCGTCCGGCTTGGGCATGTCGATGGCGATGCCGAAGTTCACGTGTGCTGGCTGGACTGCAACGGGCTTGCCGTCCACTTCGTCGTAGTAGACGTTCATGGAGGGGAACTGGGACAGGGCGCGGATGACGGCATAGCCGATGAGGTGCGTGAAGGAAACCTTGCCGCCGCGGGCACGGGCCAGGTTGGAGTTGATGACCACCCGGTTGTCGATCAGCAGCTTGGCCGGGATGGCGCGGACACTGGTGGCCGTGGGAACTTCCAGGCTGGTAACCATGTTGGACGCGATGGCCTTCGCCGGTCCGCGGAGGACGGAGACGACGTCCTCTTCCGGAGCCGTGGGGGCCTTCACGTTCTTGGG
>NZ_JBBLYW010000018.1:0-67148 GCF_037911235.1 Arthrobacter oryzae | reverse complement strand
ACGTCCTGGGTGGCTTCGATGAGGTCCACGGCGGTGACCAGGGGCAGGCCGGTGACTTCGGCCAGGTGCCGGCAGGCTGCTTCGGCGTAGCCGGGAGGGGCGTTCAGGCCGGTGCCGATGGCGGTGGCGCCGAGGTTGATTTCGTGGATCAGCAGGTCCGCTTCGGCCAGGCGCAGCCGGTCCTCGCCGATGGTGACGGCGTAGGAGCCGAATTCCTGGCCCAGGGTCATGGGCACGGCGTCCTGCAGCTGGGTGCGGCCCATTTTGACCACGGTGCGGAATTCGGCGGCCTTGGCGGCGAAGGCGTCTTCGAGTTCGGCCAGGGCGGCGAGGAGTTCGCGGGCGGCGAAGATGGTGCCTAGCTTCACGGCCGTGGGGTAGACGTCGTTGGTGGACTGGGAGAGGTTGACGTG
Organism: Arthrobacter oryzae; assembly: GCF_037911235.1. Classification (GTDB taxonomy): domain Bacteria; phylum Actinomycetota; class Actinomycetes; order Actinomycetales; family Micrococcaceae; genus Arthrobacter; species Arthrobacter oryzae_E. The sequence continues at coordinate 66,735 of NZ_JBBLYW010000018.1, read as the reverse complement.
GTCGTTCGGGTGCAGCCGTGCGTAGTCGCCCTTGGGGTGGCCCAGGATTTCCAGGGCCCGGTTGGCGATGACTTCGTTGGCGTTCATGTTCGAGGACGTTCCGGCGCCGCCCTGGATGACGTCGACGACGAACTGGTCGCTGAGTTTGCCGTTCATCACGTCGGTGCAGGCGGCCTCGATGGCGTCGGCGCGCCCGGGGTCCAGGAGGCCGAGTTCGCGGTTGGTGCGGGCGGCTGCCAGCTTCACGGCGGCGAGGCCGCGGACCAGGTACATGTTGGAGGAGAGCGGCTGGCCGCTGATGGGGAAGTTCTCCACGGCGCGGAGCGTGTGGACGCCCCAGTACGCGGCAGCGGGCACGTCGCGGTCACCCAGCAGGTCATGTTCGGAGCGGAAAGCGGCGGGGGATGCAGTTTCGGTCATGAATATCCTCGGGAGGCGTGGCTGGGGAGATGGATTGGCGGGGCAGCGGCTAGTTTGCCGCGGCGAAGTCGGTGGCAGTCAGCGTGCCGACGGGGCGGCCGCCGCCCAGGACAGCGCCGGTGGCGATGCCCGCCAGCGGTGCGGTGTCGACGTCGAGCGCTTCCAGAGCGCGGACGGTGACCGGCATGCGGGCGCGGTCCCCGCCGTCGGAAATCTTCACGGCCACGGCGCGGCCGTCCGGCAGCCCGACGAGCTGGACGCCCTCGAATCCGTCTTTGGCCACCGCTCCGGGGAGCAGGCGCATCAGTTCGGTGACGTCGCGGCCTTCGCCTGCCACCATGTGGGGGTGCTGCGTCATGGAACGCCCGACGGCGGCTTCCGGACTTCCGGGGTCGGTCACCACCGCGGCGGCAAGGCGGCCGAACGCGCGGGCCATGCCGCGGAGGGTGAGGGCGAACAGCGGAGTGCCGCAGCCGTCGGTGCTGGTGCGCTGGGGGCGTTCGCCGGTGAGTTCCCGGACAGTGGCGGCCACGAACTGCTGCAGGGGGTGTGCCGGATCAAGGTAGCCGCGGACCGGCCAGCCGTTGATGACGCAGGTGGCGGCCATGGCGGCGTGTTTTCCGGAGCAGTTCTGGGTGAGTTGCGTGGCGGTTCCGCCGGCGCGGAGCCATTCTTCGCGTTCGTCCGGGCCGTACGGGAGGTCGGTGCTGTTCTCCAGGGCGTCGGCTGTCAACCCGTGCAGTTCGAGGATGCGGAGCGCGCCGTCGCGGTGTGTGGCGGCTCCGGAGTGGCTGGCCGCCGTGAGGGCAAGGAGATCGGCGGGCAGGTCAAGGCCGGCACTGACCATGGCCACGGCCTGCAACGGCTTGAGGGACGACCGCGGGTAGAAGGGTGCCAGCGGGTCGCCCGCGGAGAGCAGCGTGCGGACGCCGCCGTCGACCGTTTCATCCCGGGCGGTGGCGATCACCGAACCGTAGTGGATGCTTTCCACGAGCCCGTCGCGGGTCTGCACGGCCAGGGGGATGTGCAGCGGCAGGGCTGTGATGTCCGGGGTGTGGTCCTCGTTCCGGGCCGGAGCGTGGGCGGGCAAGGCAGGGGAGAGCATGAAGTCCTTGGGGTCGGTGTCGTGCGTTGGTTGCGTGCGGGGTTTGGTGCGGTTACTGGCTGAGGATGGAGTCGAGGGCTGCGCCCACTGCCTGCAGGTGCTCCTGCATGGCGGCGCTGGCCTCGGCGGCGTTGCCGGATTCGATGGCGGCCAGGATTCGCTGGTGTTCCTGGTCCGAGGCGTGCTGGCGGTCGGCCACCATGTTGAGGGTTTCGGACTGGTGCGCCAGGGCGTCGCGGATGTCCGAGACCACGTTTTCGAACACCTTGTTGTGGCTGGCGCGGGCCACGGCTGCGTGGAAGCTGGAGTCGAGGGTTACCCAGGCTTCGGGGTCATCCTCGGCGGCCATGGCGGTCACGATGTAGCGCAGCCCTTCAAGCTCCTCCGGTGTGCGCCGTTGGGCGGCGAGGCCGGCGGCGGGGACTTCGATGTGGGGGCGGGCCTCGGTGAGGTCCAGGGCGGAGTACTGGCCGAGCACCAGGTCCTTGGCAACCCGGCTGGCCACCACGAATGTGCCGCGGCCGGTCTTGGTCGTGGTGAGGCCGAGGGCGTTGCAGGAGCGCAGGGCCTCACGGACCACGGACCGGCTCACCCCGTACTGCTGGGCGAGCGTGGCTTCGGAGCTCAGCTTGGCGCCGACCTCTAGCTTGCCGGCTTCGATTTCCGCGCGGAGGACGTTGAAGACGGCTTCGGCCGCGCTGAGGCGGGCGAGGGGCTGTCCTGCTGTCCGACTGTCTGACAGGTTCACCCTTCAAATATGGCACGGGTCACACTGAGTGTCAATTGTGAAGGGCGCGTTTGGGGATGCACCGGTGCGCCTCCCGGCCAAGGTCTTCCTTATCCAAGGGCCCCTGGTTAGTCTCCTCCCATGGATGAATACTCGGAGGAACTCGTCAACCTCGCTTTCATGGCGCTGGACCACGCGATCGATTCAGTAGTCTCGTCGGGCGCAGATCTGGTGCCGTTTGTCATTCGGGAGCATGGCGGCCAACGGAACCTGCAGCGTTACCTCGTGGGGGATCAGCTTGAGGCAGGCGTCGCTGCGGCCAGGCAGTCCGTCAGGGAAGAGCCGGCGCCGGATCGCGCAGCCGTTGCCTGGGATGGGTTCATGACAACTTCGGAGGGGCGGCAGGAGGCCGTTTTTGTTGAGTCCTACGAGCACGGTACGCCGGCAGGATTCATCATGGCGCAGCGGTATCAGCGGGCCGGTTTCCTCAAGAAGAAGCGGGAATCCGTGGGGAATCCCGCCCTCGTGGAGAAGAATACGGCGCCGCTCTTTTAGCGTGGAGACGGCGGAAAGGTGCGTGGCATGACTCAGAACGAGGTCCGCGGCAGGATCGAGGCATTCGTTTCAGATTTTCACACGAGGTGGGAGCGGTCTGGCAAGATGCCGGGCATGGCCGCGTTCGACCTCGGCGCCTTCCAGGCTTGGGCAGCCGAGCTGGAGGAACTGGTCGCGACCCATTGCACCCCCGGAGTCCGCACCGGCCAGGAAGGTGCGCTGTCTTCCAGTCCTGCGCACGACCCGGCCGCCGAGCAGATCACCCAGATCGAGGTCGACGAGGATACGGCGACGGTCCGCTCGGTAATCCAGGCGGCCGGGAGCGCCGCCTTCTACTACGAATACCGGCTGTTGTGCAGCGACGACGACTGGCGGATCTCCCAACTTTCGACCTTCCTCGACCCGCCCAGCGCACCCCTGATAGATCCGGTCCGGGCCGAGGCGCTCATGCAGGGCGCGACACCCGACGCCGCCTTGCCCGACCTGCCGTCGCAGCTGGTGCTCGACGTGCCGGGATTGTTTACAGCGGGCCGGTTGGTCGCGCCGTTTGGCAAACCAGCGCCGCTCGAGGTCCGCCATCTTGGCGAGCTCACCTGCGCCTCCGGGGTGCTGACGATTGTGGACTTCGGATCCGTTGACGCACACATCGTCCCCTTGACGCGACGGGTGACGCCGGGGACCTATCCAGTTGAAGTCTCCATGGTGGCGGGCGTGACGGTCGCGGTCAGGCTGCTGCTCTCCGAGTCGCCGGAGGTTAGCTGGCACCCCTCCGAGTTCACCGACGGCACGCACGAGGTGGGAGTCGATGCCGGAAACGTCGCCCTTGTCGACTTTGGCGCGCTGGTGGCGTGCCAGGCCCAGCGCGTCGAGGCGATGTTTCAAGAGCACGTAGGGCGGCTCATGGAGACGCCGGGCGCCATGTTCACCCTCACCGGCGGGGTGGCGGATGCGGTCATGGTCACGAGCGGATATGGCGACGGGACCTACCCGTGCTACTGGGGCTTGGCCGCCGACGGCAGTCTCACCTCACTTGTTGTCGACTTCCGCGTGCTCGCTGAGAACATCCTTCGCACCAGCCACGTACCGTTCCGCCCCGGGCCCGTCGGCACACCGGAACTCGCCCGTCACGAACTCCGGATCTCTGCGGATAACGGGTCCTTCGTCGTCAGCAACAGCGGCGAGAACATCCGCGGCTTTCGGGTGCTGGCACCGGACGGCGCGCTCCTTGTGGACGGAGACCATCTCGGCATCTTCATCACGCGGGGCACCTCGAATACGACGTGGAACCCGGACGCGCCTCCTCCACCCGGCTCCGTCCTCGAGGTCATCGAATACCTCGGGTACCGGCACATCTGAGCGTCCGACCGTCGGCACGTTCGTACCGGTCTGCTCCAAGTAGTTATCCCTGACTGGGCGTAGACTCCTACTTGGGGATAAAACGGCACGATCGTACCTATCGGAGCAGTCATGACGGAAAGTTTCACGGCCGCGTTGGCAACAGAGGTGCGCTCACGTCGGACATCCCTGGGCCTGACTCAGCAGGATCTCGCGGACATGGCCGGAGTTTCAGAAAGATTCGTCAGATTCGTGGAGCAGGGCAAGCAGAGTATTCAGCTGGATTCCCTAACCGCCGTGCTGGAAACCCTGGGCCTCGAGCTTCGCCTTGCCACCAGAACCAGCCAGGCCGCCCGGGCGCTGTCCGCACCTGCACCGGTTCAGGGCCTTGCGGCCCGCGAGGAAACAGAATTATGAGGCACCGCGTCGCCGATGTCTACAAGGCCGGGGTACTGGCCGCCCGCCTAGAACGGCACGGCGGGGGCACCATGTTCAGCTACCTGCAGGCGTACCTCGCGGCGGGAGGTCCCGCCGTCGCCAGTTCCCTGCCGCTGAGCGCTGAGCCGGTGCTGTCCGCAGCGGGGGCTGCGCCGCCGTACTTCACCGGGCTGTTGCCGGAGGGCAGGCGGCTGAATGCGCTGAGGCGATCGGTGAAGACCAGCGTTGATGACGAACTCTCGCTCCTGATCGCGGCCGGTGCCAACCCTGTGGGCGATGTCCAGATCGTGGGCCACGATGAGCCGCTGGATCCGGACGAGCACGCCGTCGAACTTAACCCGAAGGCGCCGGTCGATTTCGATGCGCTGCTGGGCGATTCCGGACTGATCGATCCCGTGGCGCTCGCCGGAGTGCAGGACAAGCTGTCCGCCGGGATGATCTCCATGCCCGTGGCCAGCGCCGGTCGCCGCTACATCCTCAAGCTCAATGCGCCGGAGTTCCCGCACGTGGTGGAGAACGAGCTGGTGATGTTCCGCTACGCCGCCAAGCTGCGGATTCCGCTGAGCAAGGTACGGCTGATCCGGGACGTCGGGGGCCGTCCGGGGCTGCTGGTGGAGCGGTTCGACCGGATCCCCTTGGCAGGCGGCGCGCACGGCGCGGTGCAGCGGCTCGCCGTCGAGGACGGAGCGCAGGTGCTGGGGCTGTATCCCGCGGACAAGTACAACGTGGGGTACGGACAGGTGTGCCACGCCCTTGCCGAGTACTGTTCAGCGCCGCTGCCGGCATTGCGGAACCTGGCCATCCAGGCGGCTTTTGCGTGGTTGAGCGGCAACGGCGATCTCCACGCGAAGAATGTGTCGATGGTGCAGCAGCCGTCGGGGGAGTGGTCCATCGCCCCGGTTTACGACATCCCCTCCACAGTGGTTTACGGGGATAAAACGCTCGCCCTCACGCTGGACGGCAAGCGCACCGGGATCTCGCGAAAGCATTTCCTCGGCTGGGCGAGAGGCCTGGGACTGGCGGAGCGCGCCGCCGTTCAGGTTCTCGAGCTGGGCCTGAAAGCTTCGGGTCCGCTGGTGGCTGACCTGGAGTCAGGCACCGCTTTTGCTGCAACGAACGACGACGGCGTCCCGCCGTTTTCTGCGACGGTCACCAGGTCCTGGCTCAAGGAGCTCAAGCACCGGCGAAGGCTGCTGGAAGGGTAAGGAACGCTGCAACGCGAAGGTGAGTCCCGGCGTCGGGCGTCACCTATGGGTAGCAGTAATTAGAGGTGCTGAATTCCGGCCCGCTGCATCGCGTCTCTGTAGATCTCGACGCTCTTGCTCAGAAGTTCTTCCTGCTTGTTGGCGGAGACAGCGAAGGCCCGGCCGCCGAGGGCGCTGGCCTTGTAGATCTTGATCCCGGAGTTTTTGAGGGACTGGTGGTATGTCTTCTCAAAGAGGGTCAGGAAGGTCTGGGCATCCGTGCCGTGGGCGATGATGGCCGAGACGCGCCGGTTGATCTTGAGGAACTGGCGGAAGGGCCTGAGGCCGTCCGTCTTTTCCTGGACGTTGAGGGCTGAGGGGAGATCGGGGTCTCGCACCCAGGGGTAGGCGTTCCATGGCATGACGTAGCGGGGATCGAGTTCCACGATTTCGTAGATTGAGGTGGCCCGCCGGGCCGCTTCGTCGTCATTGAAATGCGAAACGAAGCCCGATTCGGTGCCCTTGCCGGGACTGACATGGAGACTGACGATTCTGCATTCGTCCTCGTCATGGACGGGGTCGATGTACGGGACAACGGAGCCCGGCTTCTTTTCCATGAGTTCGTCGCAAAGCTGGGTTACAGCAGCGATGTTCGGTTCCTGCAGCAGGGCCTTTTTTTCGTCCCAGTCAATCGTCACGATTTCTCCCTCAGCACACGGCGTCCAGAATCAGGCGTCTGGTTCCACTCTACGCTTTTGGCCGGGGTTGATGTTCTGCGGATTCCGGAAACAGGGGTTGCGGCCCCGCTTTCGGGCTCCGTTGCAAGAGTCCCCCGCCCTATTTTCCGGCGGAACGTACGGGCGTAAGCTTAAAGCGCCTGCAGGTAACCGTTCAGATAACGCGGGCCGTTCGGGACATGCGAATGTCCGGGCCGTCTCCATAGCGAGATCGCGAAGGTACCTGCAGGTCTTTTCTGTTTAAGGCGTAGCGCCAGCTGCTCCTTACTTGTACACCACCCCAATGCCGGTCCAGCCTTACTTCCTGCGTGTCTTCTTCAAGAAGGCAGCGGCCTGACGGTAGGCCTTCTTCGCCTCTGGACTGTTGGCCGCACGGTAGGCTTTTGCGCCATTCTCGGCAAGCTTCCGGGCCTTCTCCTGCACTACAGGGTCGGTAGCTAGGTCATGCACTTTGGCAGCAGCCTGCTTCACCCTCGCGCCCCCGCCTTAACCGCTGCTGCGACTTTGTCCGCTTTTCCTGCCACAGTTTTCTCCATACTTTGTTTGGTTTGTTCCCGAGATTAGCACCGTGTGAGATTGTGCCCGAGGACCTGAGTCAAGTGGTGACATGGCACATTCATGCCTGCAACTCCCCGCAGACCAGCTCGCTGTACTCCCTTTCGCATCGCCTGGGGGCGGGGTGCCATTGCTCGGCCGCACCGATCCTGAGGACTCCGAAGTGGCGCCAGCTCTGCCAGGACCGGCGTGTGTGAAGATGTTGGGATGACCGACAATGACCGTGAACTTTCCCTGTACGTCGACGGCAGCGACGCCTTGGTGGCAGGCGACCCGATAGCAATTGCGGAGCTGTTCCGCAAGCTTGATGTCAAAGAAGAGGCCAGAGCGAACCTGGGGTCAGGGGTGGTCGATCTGCTTGCAGGCCTGGCTGGGGCGGCTGCGACTGCCATGGCGGCAAATGTCGAGGGAAACTCCTTCCACATGACTCCGGAGTCCTACGCTCGATTCCTGGAGCTCGTCGGGTCCACCGAGGAAAAGCTCGGGATTGTCAGCGGTGTGCTGCGACAGTCCGATGGCAGGATCGACACCATCATCGAACTGGTGAGCTCCTCACCAGTCAACCCTGCCGCGGCTGCGAACGTGCAGATCATGGCCGCAACTTTGGCGATCCGCGTGGCCCTCAAAGACCTCGATACCCTCGTTCAGGCTGTGGACGCGAAACTGGACACGATCATCCGGGATAACCGGGACGAGGCGCTCGGTAACGTGCAGGGTACAACCCACGTCCTGGATAAGGCGTTTGGGTTCTTCGAGGAGACCGGCCGGCTTAACGACGCCCTTTGGGATCAAGTGTCGGGACAGGCGGCCACGCTTGCCCAGGCGCACGCTGTCGCCCTCAACCACCTCAACACCATTGCGGACGGCCTCGCCGTCAAAAATCTGGGCAAGCGGGTGAGCAGTGCCGAGGCGGCTGCCAAGGGCGAACTGAAGCATTGGCTGGTCATCGCGGCTGTGACTCTCACAAACATGGTCCGCATGGACTCCCTGGAGGCTGTCCGCAGCGCGAATGACGGATCGGATTCTACGGCTCACTCCCGACACATCGCCAAGTCGCGGGAGCGGCGCATGGCAAGCACCACCGCGGCACTTCAAAATCTGTCCGACGCCGTATCGGCGGCGGTGGACGTCGATGCATTTACCCGCGTTACGAATCCCATGGAGATGGCCAAGCTCTACACCGCCGCCGAAGAACTGCAGCGGCTACTGCGGATCTTCAGTTCGAACTTCGGCATGCCGGAAGCCTCAGCCATCAAGCGCACCCAGTGGCACGAATCGGTACTGCGCCTGGGCCAGAAGGCTACCGGGGCGGTGGCAGGTGCCGCCGCTGCTGTTGCCGAAGGAGTGGTCTCCGTTCCGAAAGTCATTGGTGATTCCGTCGAGGACACCATCCTGCATGTCGCCAAGGGGATCGAGGCGCGGCGCGCTCCGGTTGAACCCCAGCATCCGGAAACGGACGCCGGACTTGAGGCGGCCTCGGCGACAGAACCGGAGGACGCGGCTACGCCGCTGCCGCAGCCCTGACCCTCCCGAACCTCAGCATCTTGGCGACGTGCCGGAATTCGCGGCGCTGGCGGGACCTCGTCGTCAGATGCCTGATCGGAGCGTCGCAGAATGGCGTGCGGCAGGTGTGGTCGCGGACCTCGATAAAGCGGCCCAATCCGGGCGGGAAGAGCCTTGCCCTCGAGTCCATCGCCACGAGATCCCCGCTGCCCGGGGCGGTGTAGAGCCGCCGGAGCCAAACGTTCAGGGGCCGGTCATGGCTTTGGCCCTGGGCAGCGATCTCCCGCGCCCACCCGGCGGGGACCACGCCGTAGCCGGGAAGCCGGGCCGGCTCGCTGTCGGCCTGGAACAGCGTGCGGTCCGTCATGACCAGCTGGATCTGGACCCCGCTGATTCCACCTGCCGTTCCCGTGACGCGTTCCACCAGCGCATCGGCCATGATTTGGCCGCGTGAACCGGGGGGCGCCGTCGGATCGCAGCGCGTCCGCATGCCTGGTGAGCGCTGCGTGGACGGCCACACCCTCCGCGACCGGAAGGAACGCTGTCAGATAGCACATGGTGTCGGGCGCGGGGCGGAGACTGACATGGCGCTCGGCGGCGGCGTGGCTGGCACAGTCCGCAACGGACCTCGGATCGCGCCGATAGGCGGCGGACCGTGCCGCGGCAATTACCGCACGATCGCCTGCTCCACTGAACCTCCCGACGTCGGACGCCAACTCTTCGTCAACGGCGCTGCGGTCAGTCGGGGAGAGGCAAGCGGTTTCGCGTACCAAAAGTGCGGCCCGCCACTCACTAACCTTGCCGGTTTCCAATCCGGCGAGGGTATGCGGCATCTCTGTGACCAAGGCCTACGCCAGTCCCAGGAGCCGGCCGCCTCTGGCCGGTGATTCCCGCCGTGCAAGAGCGATCTGCGCAGCGACGCCGGCACCCTGCTGATCGGTGGGGATGCCAGCGCGGGCCTGCTCACTGCGCTGCTTTAAGTCGAAGGCAACCGCGATCCGGGCCTGCCGTGCGGCCGCAGCGGACTTCAGATCCTCAAGTTCACGGAGCTGGTCGATCATCCCTGCGCTGTCCGCTGCCGGCCGCGCGCCAGCCAGTGTGCGGATCATTTCCGTGACCGTCACACCGCTTGCTGCCTCGGAGACCACTTCAGGTCCCTGCCCGCCATCCATGTACAGAGTGTCCTCGTGAGCACCGACATTTAACGCTACTCGCTGAAGGAACAGGCAAGGGGCGTCGCCTCCCGTTCTTGACGGGAGGCGACGCCCCTTGTGCTCGCCCCTGATGAGATGACTCCTAGTGCTGGCCGAGGCTCCCTGCCGCAGGCGGGAGGCCGCCGTCGCGGTTCTCCTCGTTACGGCGCTCTGCGGCGCTGCGCGTGTCGCTGTCCGCGGTTTCGTCCGAATCGCCCTCGAAGTCCACCAGCCCGTTGGTCTGGTCGAACGGCTTGGCAATCCGCTCGTCGCTCAAGGCGGAGCCGGTGCCGGAGGTCGCGCCGACCGCTCCGACGGGCTCCACGTAGCCGGAAGCGTCGGTGGCCGGAACGGCTGAAACCGGGGTCTCGGAGACGGACGCTGTGGTGGTGTGAGCGGGGCTGTTGTCCTTGTCCCGCATGCTCGCGGCCACGCCGGCTGCGGCCGCTGCAGCAACGCCAACACCCGCCGCCACCTTTCCGGAGACGCCGGCTTTGCCGGAATCGCCGCGCGAAGCCGCCGCAGCGTCCACACCGGGAGTCCCTGGCGCGGCGCCCTCATTGACGGTCCCGCGCCACGCACCGCTTGCATAGCCTTCGTCTTCGATGAAGTCCTTGAACCTCTTCAGGTCCGACTCCACCTGGCGGTCCACGACATGAAGTTTGTCTCCGATGGTCTCAACGATGCCTTCCGGTTCGTATTCGAGTGAAAGCTGCACCGAAGTCTGGCCCCCTCCCACGTCCTCGAAGGTCACGGTCCCCGCATTGGTTGCGCCTTCGGTTGCGGCCCAGGCGACCTTGCGGTCCGGGACCTGCTCCAGGATCTTCGCCTCCCACTTCCGGCGGACACCCGCGATTTCAGCCACCCATTCAAGGCGGTCGTCGCTGAGCTGCGTTACGCTCTTGACGCCACCCATGAAGTGCGGAAATTCCTCGAACTGGGTCCACTGGTTGTACGCCGTGCTTGTCGGGACGTTGACCAGAATGCGTTTCTCGACCTTCGTGCTCATGGTGTCTCCTTTGACTAGGACGGTTGTACATTGACTGACGACGGCGATGATCCGCCAAGTAGTCAGCATGCTTACTATAACTTCCATGCCGTCATCCGGCTAGAGTTTCTTTGGCGGCCGCCGCCGTTCCACGTGATCACGAGCCAAGGACCCAACGATGCAGGTCAACAAACGGGCCCTCCGGGAAGACGGTTTTGCGGGCTTCCGGACCTTCGCGGAAGTCGAGATTAACCGGATTCCGCAGGCACCTGGGATCTTCGCCGTCCTCCAGCCCGAAGGATTTCAGGCGCAGTTCCTGGCCAGGAGCACGGCAGGCGTGTTCAAGAAAAAGGACCCGTCACTTTCCGCAGAAAAGCTCGCTGCCGAATGGATCGACGGCGCGGAGATCCTCTACGTTGGAAAGGCAGGACCGGGCAGCAAGGGCAACCGCGGGCTGCGCCGGCAAATCCAGGAATTCCTGGACTTCGGCAACGGCAAACCTCCTGGACACTGGGACGGCCGGCTCATCTGGCAGCTCGCGAACGCCAATTCCCTGCTCCTTGCTTGGAAAGAGCTACCCGCAGGCGGGTTGAACCTGGCCGAGGCCAAATATCACGCCGACTTCCGTGAGACCTACGGCCGCCTCCCGTTCGCCAACCTGGTCCAGGCCCGGCTCAAGGGCTAAGGATAGGGCCGCAAGTGTCCGTTCGCGCTGTTTAGTCGCGGCCCAGCCGGACTGTCCGCTTCCAGTTGGTTCCGTACTTCTGCATATGGACGCGAGTCCGGTCAGCACGGAAGAAGTCGCGGGCGAACTCCACAGGAGTTCCATGCACGTCCCAAGCCACCCTGCGGATTTCCAGCAACGCCGATCCGGGCGGAACATCCAGCACGCTTGCCTGCTCCTGCGTGGCAGGCACCGCCTCCACCGTCTCATCGGCCCGGTCCAGTTCCAGCCCGTATTCGGTCGTCAGCAGGTGGTACAGCGAGCCCGTCAACGGATGCGTGAGCAGTCCCGGGAAGCGGGCTGCGGGCAGCACCGACAGGTCCAGTGACCACGAGGTCCCGTCCACCAGCCGCAGCCTCTGGATGCGCAGCACCGCATCTCCGCCGTTCAAATACAGGTTCCGCCGCTCGTCTGGCTGCGGCAGGCCCATCTCGGCGCGCACCACGGTGGTGGAGATGGCGCGGCCCTGGTGCAGCACCATTTGGGGCACGCCCTCCACGGTGTTCAGGTGCCGCTGGATCCGGCCGTCGTTGAAGAACACCCCGCCCGAGCGGCCCAACACCCGACGGACGGTGCCCTCGGCCTCCATCCGGTCGATCGCCTGCCGAAGGACGGCCCGGCCGATTCCGAGCCGCTCGGCCAAGGCGCGTTCACTGCCCATCAGCTCGCCCGGGCGAAACATCTCCGCCCGCGCGAACCGGGCCAGTGCCGCGTGGGCGGCATCGGCGGCCGTCATTCTGTCCGGCTGCTCTCCGCCTGCGCCCATTGCCATCGTCCCAAAATATACAAACTAGGCGCCGAGCGCATTCAGCGACTCGTCAAGGGCCCCCACCAGCCAGTCGATGTCCATAGGCTGGAAGGCCAGCGGCGGGCGGAGCTTCAAAACATTCCCGTGCGGCCCTGCAACGGACGTCAGCACGCCGCGTTCCCGCAGCTGTTCCAGCACGGCCAGCGCGAGCTCGCGGTCCGGTTCACGGGTGCTGCGGTCCTTGACCAGCTCGAAGCCGATGAACAGACCGGCGCCCCGCACATCCCCCACCGACTCATGGGTGCCCGCCAAACCGGCAAGCGCCGAAAGCAAGTGCGCTCCGACCACGCGGCTGTGTTCCTGCAGCCCCTCTGAACGGATGGTGGAGAGAACAGCCTGGGCAGCTGCCATGGACACCGGATTGCCGCCGAATGTGTTGAAGTAAGGGATCGTGTCGCTGAATGCGGCTAGGACGTCGGCTTTGGCCACCAGCCCGGAGACGGGAATCCCGTTCCCCATCGGCTTGCCGAGTGTGACGACGTCGGGAACTATTCCGTGGCGCTGGAACCCCCAGAACGCCTGGCCGGTCCGCCCGAAACCGGGCTGCACTTCGTCCGCGATGATGATGCCGCCCGCGCGGTGGATGACGTCGGCTGCTTCGCGCAGGTAACCGGCGGGGCCCGGCAGGACGCCGTCGGACGAGAATATCGAGTCCGCAATAAAGCCGGCGAACTTGATGCCGTTCGCCTCCATGTCCGCGATCGCAGCGCGGATCTTGTTGGCGAACCAGCGGCCGAGCTCCGCGCCGTCCGCACCGGCCTCGGCACCCAGCCGGTAGGCATCCGGCGCGGCAACAAGGCGCGCGGTGGGTGCGAGCGGCTGCCCGGTTCCCAGCGCAGGCGACACTCCCGAGGTCAGCTCGGATGTGCCGTGGTACGCCTCCGTGGTGGCGATGATGCCCTCGCCGCCGCTGTACGCCTTGGCCACGCGGATGGCGAGGTCGTTCGCTTCGGATCCGGTGCACATGTACATGGCCTTGTCGAGCTCGGCAGGCATGGTGGAGAGGAGATCGTCCGTGTAATCCAGGATGCGTTCGTGCAGGTACCGGGTGTGCGTGTTCAGCTGCTGCATCTGCGCGGTCACGGCTGCCGTGACGGCCGGATGGCAGTGGCCCAGGCTGGCCACGTTGTTGTAGGCGTCGAGGTATTTCCGGCCGGCCGCGTCCCACAGGTACTGCCCTTCGCCGCGGACCAGGTGCACTGGGTTGCGGTAGAAGAGCCGGTAGGAGGCGCCGAGGACCGTGTCCCGGCGCTCGGTCAGCAGCCGCGTCTCGGGGTCGAGGCCGGCGGCGTCGTCCGTGCGGAAGCTGTTGGTGTCCATAATGGTGGAACGGATGACCATGGCTGGTTCCTTGCTGATCGGTGCGTGCAGTTTCGTCCGTGCGGGCCCAACCCTCGAATCGAATTTCTGTCCTTCCAGTATGTTTGGGCGGCGCCGCCGAAAACCTCCCGCAAATTAAGCCGGCGTTACTAAAAGCGGCCGCAAATTGAACGGTTTGTTTCCGAGTCGCGGCTTTGTTTCGAGGCGGTAAATTCCTCCGGATCGGCACGGTTCCGCCGGTTCTGCCGTGCAATACTCGCTACTGGAGCCCAACCCTCCTCGCCTCCGAGGAGCATCCATGAACACCATGACCGACACTTCCCCACTCGCCGTCTTCAACGGCCTGCGCCGCGGGGAACCCGCCCCTGAATGGATCGGCACCGCCGTCATGTCCGCCTGGGGCCTGACCCCGGACCGGACCGTGATCACTTTGATTGCCGTCTCGGAGAACGCTACGTTCCGGATCGAGGTCGACGGCGTTCCCGTGTCCGTTCTGCGCGTGCACCGTCCCGGGCACGTGGGGGATGCCCGCCAGATCGCCGGCGAGCTCACCTGGGTCCGGCGTCTGGCGGAAGAAGCGGAAGTGCGCGTTCCCGACGTCGTGCCCACCGCCAGCGGTTCCCTCCTGCATACCTTCACGGATCCGGGCGGGTCCGAATGGCACTGCGTAGCGTTTGCGTTCGTCGCCGGGGACATCCTGGAGGACTTCGCCGATCCGCGGCCCTACTATGCGGAAATCGGCGCCACGACGGCGCGCCTGCACCAGCAGGTCAGGCGCTGGCCGCTGCCGGCCGACTTCACCCGTTTTTCCTGGCAGCTGAGCGACATGCTTGGTGAAACGAGCAGGTGGGGGGACTGGCGTCGCGCAGGCCTCACGCCCGAACAGGCGGCCGTGCTGGGCCGTGCCGAATTCGCAGCAGTCACGGCCCTGGACGGCCTTCCCGTCTCCGGTGACAACTGGGGCCTGGTGCACGCGGACCTGCGCCCGTCCAACATCATGATCGACGGCGGCGCCCTCACCGTGATCGACTTCGACGACTGCGGCTTCTCCTGGCTGCTGTACGACTTCGCGTCTGCGCTGTCCTTCATCGAGCACGAGCCCTACGCGCCGGACATCGCCAAAAGCTGGGTGGCAGGCTACCGGACCGTCCGCCCGCTCACCGACACGGACCTGGCCCACGCCGCCGCGCTCAGCATGATCCGGCGCCTGACCATGCTCGGCTGGACCACCACCCACCGCGCCGACGCGCTGCCGGCCGAACTCTGGGACGCCCAGATCCCCGGCACCGTGGCCGTCGCCGAGCGCTACCTGGCATCGCCCACCTGGCTCTTCGACTAAGCCCGGCTCTCGGCTGAGTCTTCGCTTAGTTCCCCCGCTCTGCAACCGGGCCCGCCCGGCCCCTTCCCTGCATGCCCAAACTTCACTCCCACCTTTCCCGGAGACTCCCATGACTGAAACCCTGCCGGCCGCGGAACAGCGCGCCGTCGACAAAGCCTATTTTGAACAGCGGACCCTCAGGCGGGGTGCCGCCGGCTGGCTCCTTCTGGCCGGCCTTGGCCTCTCGTATGTGATTTCCGGCGATTTCTCCGGCTGGAACTTCGGCCTCGAAGCCGGCGGCTGGGGCGGCCTGCTGATCGCCTTCGTGCTGATGGGCGTTATGTACGCCTGCATGGTCTTCGGTCTCGCCGAAATGTCTTCCGCACTTCCGGTGGCAGGCGCCGGCTACGGCTTCGCCCGCCGCGCACTGGGCCGCCTGGGTGGTTTTGCCACCGGACTCGCGATACTCATCGAATACTCGATAGCTCCGGCCGCGATCGCCGTTTTCATCGGCGGCTATGTGGAGAGCCTGGGCCTGTTCGGCATCACGGACGGCTGGCCGGTATACCTCGTCTGCTTCGCGTTGTTCATCGGCATCCACCTCGTTGGCGTCGGCGAGGCGCTCAAGGCGATGTTCGCCATCACGGGCATCGCGGTGGTGGCGCTCATCGCGTTCGTCGTCGGCATGGTGCCGCACTTCGACGCCACCAGGCTGTTCGACATTCCCGTAAGTGATGCCGCCGGTGCCAGCGCTTTCCTGCCCAACGGTTTCGGCGGCATCGTCGGCGCGCTGGTCTTTGCCATCTGGTTCTTCCTGGCTGTGGAGGGCGTTCCGCTGGCCGCCGAAGAGGCAGAAAACCCGCAACGGGACATGCCCCGTGCCATCATCGTGGCCATGTCTGTCCTGGCGTTCACCGGACTGTCCGTCCTGATCCTGGCACCGGGCGGGGCCGGCAGCGCATTGATGAGCACGTCCGCGAGCCCGCTGCCCGATGCGCTGCGCGCCGTCGGCAATGAAGGCCTGGCCGTCTTCGTGAACTACGCCGGCCTCGCCGGGCTGGTGGCCAGCTTCTTCTCGATCGTCTATGCCTACTCCCGCCAGCTCTTCGCGCTGTCCCGTGCCGGCTATCTTCCCACCTGGCTCAGCCGCACCAACTCGCGGAAGACACCGACCTGGGCGCTGATCGTCCCCGGCATCATCGGCTTCATCCTGGCCGCCGCAGTGGGTGACGGTGACAAACTCATCAACATCGCCGTCTTCGGCGCAGCCGTGTCCTACGTGTTGCTCAACCTCTCACACATCGTGTTGCGCAAACGTGAACCCGAGCTGCACCGTCCCTACCGGACGCCCGGCGGGGTGGTGACCACCGGCGTCGGACTTGTTCTTGCGATCATCGCGGTGGTTGCCACCTTCTTCGTCGACATCCAGGCCGCGGCAATGACGGCCGGCATCTTCGTCGTCGGGCTGCTCTACTTTGCCTTCCACAGCCGCCACCACCTGGTGGCGGGCGCGCCGGAGGAGGAATTCGCCCGCATTCGGGAGTCGGAAGAGGAGCTGCGCTGACCTGTGCAGCTCCACAACGACGACGGCGGGGGCGGCTTAGGGCCGCAGGTGTCCGTTCGCGCTTCGAGCGCACGACGGCGGTGGCGGCTTGGGGCCGCAAGTGTCCGTTCGCGCGTGGTCACCCTCCGGACGCAACGGCCCCGCCGCCGTCGTACGTGAACCTGCCTGCGACCAGGGTCGCAGCCACGGGCATGGACGCGAACACCTCGTCCGGGACGCCAAGCGGGTCGTCATCGAGCATCGCGATGTCCGCCGGGTCGCCCACCCTGATCCGGCGCCGGCCCCGGGAGGACGCCGCCAGGGCCTTCTCCCGGGTGATCGCCTGCTCGGGGTGCCACGGTGCGCGTCCGTCCCGGCCGGACCGGGTGGTCGCGGCCGACATCGCGGTCCACGGATCCAGGGGCGCCACCGGAGCGTCCGAACCGAAGGCCAGTGTGGCCCCGGCCGCCAGCAGCGACCGCAGCGGGAACGCCCTGTCGGTGCGCTCGCCCCAGTTGGCGTCGGCGGCGTCACGGTCGTCGAGGGCGTGCGCCGGCTGCACACTCGCAGTCAGTCCCAGCCGGCCAAAACGGGCGAAGTCCTCCTGCCGGACAAACTGGGCATGTTCGATCCGCCCTGCGATGCCGGCGGCCTCGAAGGCGTTCAGCGCCACCTGGTTCGCGGCGTCGCCGATCGCATGGACTGCGGGAACGAAGCCGGCTTCCCTGGCCCGGACAAGCAGTTCCACCAGTTCCAGCTCACTGACGGTGAGCAGGCCCCGCCCGCCATGCGGATAGGGGTCGACGCAGTAGGCGGTCCGGGTGTTGAGCGAGCCGTCGATCAGCACCTTGAGCGGGCCCACACGGAGCAGGCCGTTCCCGCCGGGAATGTCCTGCCCTGTGCGCATGGCCTCATCCCGGGCACGCTCCAGATGCTCCGGATAGACGCCGGCCTCCACCCGCAGGGAACCAAAACCGCCGCTAACACGTCGGAGCCACACCTCGCGGTTCCAGGTCATTTCAAAGTCCACGATCCCCACCACTCCCCGGGCGGCTGCCTTCCGCGCGGCCTCATCGACCCAGGCATCAACTACTGCATCAGGCAGGCGGCCCAGCTCGCGGGTCAGGGCGAACGCCGGCTCCTCCCGCAGCAGGCCGCCGGCGTCCACCTGAACCCCGTAGCGTCGCGCGGCCGCACTGTTCAGCCAGACGCAGTGGAGGTCGTGGCTGATCAGCGCTGCAGGCACGCCGTGAGTTACGGCATCGAGCATCGCCAAGCTGGGAACGTCCGCCCAGCCCGCGTCGCGGAAGCCGACGCCCACCAGCGTCGGGTTGCTGCCGCCGTCGTCCGCATCCATACGGCCGCTGCCGCGGCTGGCGGCGATACCCGAACCGACGACCTCGACGGCGTCACCCGCCGACGCGGCGTGCGACAGGTCGATCCGGTTGGCGGCCATGGCCCACTGGGTCATGTGCACATGCTCGTCCCACAGGCCCGGGATGACGTAACGGCCGGCTAAGTCAACAACGCGGGCCCCGTCAAAAGCGCTGGTGCCCACCGGCCGCTCATTCGCCGCCGTTATCCGGGTGACAACACCCCCGGCCAGGTGAATGTTCGAAGAGCCCTTGTCACCGGGCTGCCGGACGGCGGTAAGGACGAGGTCGGGTGCTCCGGGTTCAGGCATACGGACAGGCTACTAAGAGTTCCGCTCTGCACGGCTCCTGATCCCATGGAGCATTTGCCGGGACATGATGAAACTGGCAACCTCCACCGCCTCCACCAGGCAGCGGGCCCACCACTTCAGGTAGGCGTACCGCTCCCGCACCAGCAGCCGGGTGGTGCCGTCGGGCTGTGGCTGCAGGACAAATGCCCAGGTGAAGTCGAACGGCCCTGGCGGTGAACCGGGAGGAACGCGCAGCACGAGGGCGCTGCCCGGGTCCACCAACCCCACCTCCAGGTCCGCGGAAGCAGCCGGTGCCAGATGAAAACGATCGCCTACTTTGATGTCCTGCCACTCCGGGTGGATCCGGTCGGCACTGTGGATGTCCAGGCCGGCGAGGTTTTCCAGGAAGTCGTAGCTGTAGAGTCCGCCGCGTCCCTGACCCATCTGCGCCAGCCAGGGCCACACTGCATTCACCGGGGCCTTGATGGTGATCGCCCTTGTTGACTGAAGGTTGGGAGCGGCCAGAAAATCATCGCCCGGCAGGCCGCCGTCGGCTTCGGCAACGGTGGCACCCCAGCGCAACTGGAAGCGCCGGAACAGGATGCCCGCTGCCACCAGCCAGGCCAACACCGCGGGCTTGGAGAGCTGTTTGATGTTTTGTGGCTTCGTCATCGGGCAATTCTCCAGACCGCCGAGCACCCTGTCACGGGCCATAAGCCCCGGGGCCGGTCCACGCGGCATGCATTCCGGCCCCGGTATACGGGACTTTCGTCCCTTACCCCTGCTGCGCGGACCGGCCATCCTTGTTGTGGGGCATTTCACGCCTGCGTTACTCACGCACGCACCTTGGGGGAGGGAAATGCTTCGCCGAGCAGCAAACAGGTCTCGCTACAACATTGGGGAAGGGCTGGCGCACTGCGCCTCCCGAACACAGCAGGAGACCCGGTTTCATGAACCAGCACGCACGAACTGTCCTGGGTCCCCGACCCTCCGCCCTCGCTCGTCACGGGCTCCCGTCTACCACGCACTACGAACATTCCGACCACCGGCTGAAGGTGGTGGTCCGCATTGAAGCGGACCTGGCCGCCGCCAGCATCGAAGTCCGTGGGGTTGTAACGGGCGCCAACCTCCGCGCGCTGTATGTGGTGGCCCGGCGAACAACGTCGCTGCTGCACGGCAAAGAACTCACTATCGATCTCTCCCACGCCCGGGTGACCGATACGGTCCTCGAGCAACTCCACGAATGCGCCCGCCTGTCCCGGCTGGCATCAGGAGTGGACCGTTCGGTTGTGCCGTGCTCCGTGAAAATCGTGGACCCCGGTTTCATCCACAGAGTGAAGGAGTACGCATGAAAGCGCTCGTCTACGGCGGTCCCGGCGAAAAATCATGGACCGATGTCCCGGATCCCACCATCCAGAACCCCAGCGACGTGATCGTCAAGGTGGACACCACCACCATCTGCGGAACGGACCTGCACATCCTCAAGGGGGACGTGCCCGCGGTGCAGAAGGGCCGGATCCTGGGCCATGAAGGCGTGGGCACCATCACCGAGGTGGGCTCCTCGGTCACCAGCCTAAAAGTGGGCGACCGGGTCATCATCTCCTGCATCAAGTCCTGCGGCCACTGCGCCAACTGCAAGACCGGCCTTTACTCGCACTGCATGGGCGAGGAAGGGGCAGCCGGGATCGGCTGGGTCTTCGGACACCTGATCGACGGCACCCAGGCCGAATACGTGCGCGTCCCGTATGCGGAGAACTCACTCCATCTGCTGCCCGAAGGGGTCAGCGACGACCAAGCCGTGATGCTCTCCGACATCCTTCCCACCGGCTTCGAAATCGGCGTGCAATACGGGCGGGTCAAACCGGGGGACACCGTGGCGGTTGTGGGCGCAGGACCGGTCGGGTTGGCAGCAATCGCCACCGCCGGGCTGTACGGCGCTGCGACCATCATCGCGATCGACCTTGACGCGAACCGGCTGGAAAAGTCCCGCGAGTTCGGCGCCACTGATGTCGTCCTTTCCGGCGACCCGGACTGGAAGGAACAGGTGCTGGCGCTCACGGACGGGCAGGGTGTGGACGTGGCCATCGAAGCGGTGGGCATCCCTGCCACTTTCACCATGTGCGCGGACATCGTTCGTCCCGGCGGCAACGTGGCCAACGTGGGCGTGCACGGCAAGTCCGTGGAGCTGCACGTGGAAAACCTCTGGATCCAGAACATCAACATCAGCATGGGCCTGGTCAACGCCAACACCACGCCGATGCTCCTGAAGCTGGTGGCCCAGAAGAAGGTTCCGGCGGAGAAGTTTGCCACCCACCACTTCACGTTCGACCAGTTCATGGACGCCTACGACACCTTTGCCCGCGCCGCCGAAACCAAAGCTCTTAAGGTAGTGATCACGGCGTGAAAGCGCTGGTTGTCTACGACTCCGCCTACGGCAACACCCGGCAGGTGGCTGAAGCTATCGTCGCCGCCCTCGGGCCGCTGCAGGCCCAGGCTGTTTCCGTGACGGAGTTCAAGGCACCCGCGCTCGCAGAAGGCGACCTTCTCGTCGTCGGAAGTCCCATCAACGGCTGGCGGCCGACGCCGAAGATCACCGAGCTGCTGGATGCCCTCGGCGACGGCCGGCTCCACGGCGTCAAAGCGGCGGCCTTCGACACCCGCGTGCGGCTCTTCATCCACGGCGACGCGGCGAAGAAGATGACCGAATCGCTTAAAACCGGCGGCGCGGAGATCATCTCCAAGCCCATGGCCTTCTACGTAAAAGGCAGCGAGGGCCCGCTCCGCAGCGGGGAACTCGACAAGGCGGCCGCATGGGCCGCTGACCTGCTCAAAAGAGTGGGTAGATAGCCGCCGGGGGGCCAGGCAAGAGGCAGAAAGGACTGCGGCCATGAAACCAGGCCGGATAGTCATGCTGGTGCTCGGCACCCTCGCCGCCCTGATGGGGCTTGGACTGCTCATAGCCGCCGCCGGCGTCGGATGGGTTAACTTCCAGCAACGCGACAACGGGTACTTCACCACGCCCACCGAGCGGTACGACGTGGCCACCCGTGCCATCACTTCGCCGGGCCTGGACGTCCTGGTGGACGAGGAACTGCCGGACGTCCTGCCGGTGGACAGCGCGGGCCGGATGCTGCTGCGCGGCACGTCAGCGACCGGGCAGGAGATCTTCATCGGCATCGGACCCCAGGAGGACGTTGCCCGCTACCTTGCCAACGTCCGGCATTCCGAAATCACCGAGCTGAAATCCTACCCGTTCCGGGTCCAGTACCGTGAGGTCCCCGGCGACGCCGAACCCGCAGCCCCGGGGGCGCAGCCGTTCTGGTCCACGTCCGCCCAGGGAAGCGGCACCCAGCAAATTGAATGGGACCTGCGCAGCGGCCGCTGGGCAGTGGTGGTCATGAACGCCGACGGCGCGGCTCCGGTTTCCGTAGACCTGCAGGCAGGCGTCCGTTCCGATCTGCTCTGGCCGGTGTTCATCGGGCTCCTGATCGGCGGCATCGTCCTGCTGGTGGTGGGGGTCCCGCTGATCGTCGCCGGTGCCGCCGGACTCGGCAGGCACGGGCCGCCGCCGCACCGGCCGGCAGCCGGACCCATGGTCCCTGCGGCAGGGTCCGTGGGACCAGGGGCCGAAGCACCCTACGGTGCAGCCCCATCCGGAGCGGCCCCCTACGGTGCCGGCCCCTATGGTGCGGCCCCCTATGGTGCAGCACCTGCGGCGATACCGCCCGGCGGTGGCATGCCGCTGCCCACGGACCCGCAGCCTTCGGACACGTCCCGGTACCCCGTGCGGCTGAACGGTCACCTCGACCCGCGACTCTCCCGCGGCATGTGGCTGATCAAGTGGTTCCTGGCGATCCCGCACTACATCGTGCTCTTCTTCCTGTGGTTCGCGTTCTTCGTGACCACCATCGTGGCCGGCTTCGCCATCCTTTTCACCGGCCGCTACCCGCGCTCGCTGTTCAACTTCAATGTGGGCGTCCTGCGCTGGAACTGGCGGGTTGCGTTCTACGCCTACGCAGCGATCGGGACAGACCGCTACCCGCCCTTCACGCTGGCGCGAACCGACTACCCGGCGGACTTCGACGTCGACTACCCCGAGCAGCTCGCCCGGGGCCTGGTGCTGATCAAGTGGTGGCTGCTGGCCCTTCCCCAACTCCTGATCGTGGCCGCCTTCTCAGGTACAGCGAGCACTTGGGGCAACCGGCGTATGTGGGTTGACGGGAGATGGGTTGACGGCAGGTGGGTTGACGGAACCTGGGTGGGATACGACGGCGGGGGCGGGGGGATCTCGCTGATCGGGCTGCTGGTGCTCGTGGCAGGCTTCAGCCTGCTGTTCACTGGCCGTTTCGGCCGGAGGCTTTTTGACCTGCTGATCGGCCTGGACCGCTGGATTTACCGCGTCATTGCTTACGTGGCGCTGATGCGCGACGAATACCCGCCGTTCCGCCTCGACATGGGCCCGGCCGATCCAGCCGACGTTCCGCCCGCCGGCCATGTTCCGCCTGAAGGCTACCTGCCGCCGCCGGTCCCCGCATCGCAAGCCGGGCCGCCACCCTCGCCGCCTGTGCAGCCGCCACCACCGCCACCGGTGCAGCCGCCGCCGACGGCACCGCCACCCGGCCCCGCCGGGCCGCCTCGCGTCTAGCAACCTCCGAATATCCCGGCAGCGGCCGGGCAGTCCAACAGGACCGCCCGGCCGCTCCGCTGTGGCCACCCTTTGCGCAGCCCCGCGAGCTATGTCCATCCCCTGAAAAAGATATTTGCATGCATGTGCATCCAGAAAGCCCCGTGCGCCGGTAATAGGGGTGTAAGCAAAAATCGCCCGCCTGGCGGGCCGTTGAAGGAGATGTAAATGCGTACCAGCCTTTTCACAGCGGGCGCCGTGGCAATTGCGGCAGCTCTCACCCTTGCCGGCCCCGCCCAGGCGGCCGAGTCCGATGCCCAGCTTTCCGTTCTCCATGGGGTCCCGGGACTGACCGTCGACGTGTGGGTCAACGGCGAACGTACCCTTGACGATTTCACCCCCGGCACTCTGGCCGGTCCGTTGGCCCTTCCGGCCGGGGACTACGATCTGGCAATCACCGCGGCCGACGCCGCGGACGCTTCCGCTCCTGTGATCGGGCCCGTGAAGGTCACCCTCGCTGCGAGCGGCAACTACACCGCCGTCGCCAACCTCGATGCAGAGGGCAAACCGACTGCCAACTTCTTCACGAACGACGTTTCGCAGATCGACCCCGGCAAGGGCAAGCTCACGGTGCGGCACACGGCAGCGGCGCCGGCCGTGGACATCCTCGCCGGCGGTGCCCCCGTCATCTCCGGCCTGGCCAACCCCAACGAGAAGATGCTGACGCTGGATCCCGGCACCCTGTCCGTTGCGGTTGCTGCCGCCGGCACCACGGCTCCGGTCATCGGCCCGGCCGATGTCACAGTGGCGGAAGGCACGCACACGGTGGTGTACGCCTGGGGCAGCCTTGCGGACAACAACCTGCAGCTGGCCGTGCAGAACATTGAAGGTCTGCACTCCGCCCCTGCCGGAGTTCCCGGTGGACGTTCCGGCGCCGCTGACAACGAAAGCGCATCAGCCGCCGCCGTGGGCATCGGCGCCGCGGCACTCCTGCTGCTCGCCGGCGGGGTCGCTGTGTCCCGCAGGCAGCTGGCGCTCCGCCGGACCCGCTAGGCCGCAACCGCACACCCCGGCCGCCCGGTCACCCCGGGCGGCCGGCCCCTGACATCCACCGGCAAAAGAGGAGGACTGAGATGCATCGCACGACGACGGCGGAGGGCCCCCGCCGGCCCCCGGTCCCGTACCGGCCGGCTGCCGTGCCTTGGTCCGCCGCCTGGAGGTCGGTTGCCGGTGTAACTGCGTGCCTGCTGATTGCAGGTTGCGCCGCGACCGGGGACACCACTTCTCCGCAGTCCGGGGCCTCGGAGGCGACGGTCACGGGGAAAGGCCCTACGGAGACAGCCGCTCCTGAAGCCGCCGGTCCCGGCACATCGTCATCGCAGTCCCGGCCGCCGGGGCAGGCAAACCCGACTCCGGTCCCGGCGTCGGCCGTCCCGGTCCGTCCGGCAACGCCGGTTGCCCGGGCGCCCAAGGACCCGGCGCCTCGCTTCCTCACTGTCGAAGGCACCACCATCAACATGCCGATCGTGGAGGTGGGAGTCAGCGCTGGCGGGGCTATGGAGATCCCGGAGCCTTTCAACGAGGCCGGCTGGTACCGCTTTGGACCTGCCCCCGGAGCCGCCGCGGGCACCGCGGTGGTCGCTGCGCACGTGGACACCACCTCCGATTCGGCGCCCTTCTCCCAGCTCAAATCGCTCGCACCGGGCACCCTCGTGACCGTCCAGCGTGACGGGGCGGCACCGGTGACTTTCCGGGTGACCGGAGTGGAACTCATGGCCAAAGACGCATTCGACGGCGCGTCCATCTTCCGGCGCGACGGCCCGCCCGGGCTGAAGCTCGTGACCTGCGGCGGCCGGTGGCTGGAGGAACAACAGGACTATGGTGACAATGTGGTTGTCACGGCGGTGCCTGCCTGATTCAGGACGCAGCGCTCATCGCCGCCAGCAGCAGCGGGAAGGAGCCGGACTTGGCACCTTCCGGGAGTCCCTAGGAGCCAGTGGCCACCACCACCAGGTTTCCGTCCGGGTCCTGCAGATACGCCACCCGTTCGCCCCACGGCTGGTCTTGGGATTCCTTCGTGATGGTGGCCCCGCCGCGGCGCAGCAACTCCACGGTCGCATCGCAGTCGTCAACGTAGAACCACAAAGACATCCGCTGCCTGTCCGGTCCTTCCTTCGTGGCGCTGTCCTCGCCGATGCCCAGGGTCATCGAACCAAGCTGCAGGCCGACATATACAGGCGGCCCCTCCTCCGGGAATGCGTAGGAGATCTTCCCGCCCAGCAGGTCCCGGTAGAAGCCGAGCGACCGGTCGAGGTCCGGCGTGACGAGGATGGGGAATCCTGATTGCACCATGATCCGAATCTGCTCCCGGGCAACCGCACTGTCAAGGCTGGGACCAAGGCGCCCTTGCCACCTGCCGCGCGCAGGAAGATAGTGGGAGGAACCGACCACTTCCGGGCAGGAGGCCCGCAATGCTGCTGGACAACGGTACCGGGCCAACCGGCCTGCTGCAGGGCCGGACTGCCCTGGTCTATGGGGCCGGCGGTCCAATCGGCGGCGCCGTAGCGCGGGCCTTTGCGGCGGAAGGCGCAGATGTCTTCCTTGCTGGACGAACGGAGTCCAGCCTCGCCAAAGTAGCCCGGGACATCCGTGAGGCGGGCGGCAGCGCTGACACCGCCGTCGTCGACGCCCTGGACGAAACCCAGGTGAACACGTTCGTGGACCAGGCCGCCAAAAAGACCAAGCGGATCGACATCTCCTTCAACCTGATCTCCTACGGCGACGTCCAGCAGCCGCTGATGGACATTTCCGCGGAGGACTTCAGCCAGCCCATCAACGCCGCGACCCGGACCCACTTCCTCACCACGCGTGCCGCGGCACGGCACATGATCAGGCAGCGCTCCGGCGTCGTTTTGATGTTCGGCGGCTCCGGGCCGCAGACCCTGCACGGGCTCGGCGGGTTCAAGGTCGCGCTGGACGCCATGGAGGGGCAGCGCCGGCAGTGGGCGCTGGAAGTCGGGAAGAACGGCATCCGGGTGGTCACCATGGTGACGGGCGGGATCGTGGAAACCATTCCGTGGCAGACCGAGGGCCGTGAAGAGATTGTGAAGGAAATCGCCCGGACCGCGCACCTGAACCGGACGGCGACGCTGGAGGACGTGGGCAACGTGGCCGTTTTCATCGCCTCGGACCGGGCCGCCGCCATTACGGACGCCACCGTGAACATCTCCTGCGGCGCGATCGTGGACTACTGAGTGCTGCCGCTTGGGGGCTCCTAAGCCACCAGGAACTACGCCACCAGATTGTCCGCGGCGGTGTCCATGTGTTCGCGGATGGTCTTGCGTGCCAGCGACGCGTCCCCGGTTTCGATGGCGGCCACGATGTCGTGGTGCCGGTCAACGCTCATGTTCGACACGCCCTTTTCCAGCCCGGCAAACATGATCGACATCCGGATGGAGCCTTCCAGGGATTCCCAGGAATGCAGCAGCGTCTCGTTGCCGGTCAGGCGGCACAGGGTGCGGTGGAATTCCAGGTCCGATTCGATCCGCTCCTCGAGGCTGCCCTTGGTCGCGGCGTCCATGGCGTCAATGGCCGCGCGCAGCGAGCCGATCACGTGCTGTCGGTCCGGAAGTTCACAGAGGGTGCGGGCAGCCAGTGATTCCAGGGCCGCACGCACGGAGTAGATGTCGCGGATTTCCTTCGCGTCGAGATGCCGGACCGAAAGGCGGCCGCGCGGGCCCGCTGACAGCAGGCCTTCCTGCTCAAGCTGCCGCAGCGCTTCCCGCAGGGTTCCGCGGCTGATCTGGAGCATTTCCGAAAGTTCGGTTTCCACCAGGTGGCGGCCGGGTGCCAGCTCTCCGCTGGTGATGGCGCTTCGCAGCGCGGACAGTGCCTGCTCACGGAGGCTCTTTTTCTGCAGTCCCAACAGGGGTGCTGTTGCTCCGGCCATCGTGGCACTTCCTCAATGTCAGTGGTCGACTGTTTACAGTCGATGTGTTAACTGTTGATGTTACGGCAGAAGCGCGGAACCGTCTCGTGTCCGGCCCGCGCTTCCGCCGTTAGCGGGATTCCGCTCGGTGCGCTAGCCCAGTTCGGCGAGGACCTTGGCTACGATCCGCTGGACGGATAGGCCGTAGCGCTCGTGGAGGGTGGGCAGGGCGCCGGCGTCGAGGAACTCGTCAGGCAATGCCACGGGAACCACCCGCTTACCGACCCCCGCGGTAACGACGGCGGAGGCGACGGTCTCGAAGAGCCCGCCGATCACGCTGTGGTTTTCCAAGGTGACCGCGAGGCGGTCCGTGTTGATCTCGGCCAGGACGGTTTCGGCGTCGAACGGCTTGATGGTGGGGGTATGGACGACGGCGACGTCCACGTTGTGTTCGGCCAGCGCCTTGGCGGCCTGCAGCGCCCGCATGGTCATCAGCCCGCTGGAGATGAACACGACGTCATTCCCGCCGCGCAGGACCTTCGCCTTGCCGAGTTCGAACGTGTAGCCGTATTCGTCGAGGACGGTGGGCACGTTGCCGCGCAGCAGCCGCAGGTACGTCGGCCCCTCGCTGGCCGCGAGCTGGGGGACGGCCTGCTCGATGTCGATTGAGTCGCAGGGGTCCACGATGGTCAGGTTGGGCATGCCACGGAAAATCGCCATGTCCTCGGTGGCCTGGTGGCTGGGACCGTAGCCGGTGGTCAGGCCCGGCAGGCCGCCCACGATGTTCACGTTCAGGTTCGGTTCGGCGCTGTCCAGGCAGAGGAAGTCGTAGGCCCGCCGCGCGGCGAACACCGAGTAGGTGGACGCGAACGGCACCAGGCCGGTCTCGGCCAATCCCGCGGCTGCTCCGAAGAGGAGCTGTTCGGCCATGCCCATCTGGAAGAAGCGTTCCGGGAAGGCCTGCGCGAAGATGTGCATGTCCGTGTATTTGCCCAGGTCCGCGGTGAGGCCGACGATTTTGTCGTTCTCCTGCGCGGCCTTCACCAGGGCGTGCCCGAACGGTGCGGAGGCGGTTTTCTGGCCGGGATCAGCGAAGGACGCGATCATGGCCGATGTCTTCAGTTTGGGGGCGCTGCCCTTGAGAGCGGTGGTGCTCATCGGCCTGCCTTTCCTTCGAATCCTGCGGTCAGCTGTTCGCGGCATTGCTGCCATTCGTGTTCCTCGATGCGCATGAAGTGCGCCTTCTCGCGCTCCTCCAGCAGGGGCACTCCGCGCCCCACCTTCGTGTCGCACAGGATCACGGAAGGACGTCCGACGGCGGCCGCCTGGGCGGCTGCGTTGTCGAACGCCGCCAATAGCGCGCCGACGTCGTTCCCGTCCACCCGCTGGGTGTACCAGCCGAAGGATTCCCACTTCTCGGTCACGGGCTCGGTGCGGAGCACGGCGTCCGTTTTCCCGTCGGCCTGGAGGGCATTGATATCCACCATGGCGGTGAGGTTGCCCAGCTGGTGGTGGTGCGCGCCCATGGCGGCCTCCCAGGTGGAGCCCTCGTCCAGCTCGCCGTCGGAGAGGAAGTTGTAGACCCTCGCTGCGGAGCCCTGGTAGCGGAGGCCCAGTGCCATGCCGACGGCGATGGTGAGGCCGTGGCCCAGGGAGCCGCCGGAGATTTCCATGCCCGGGGTGTAGGTGGACATTCCGGACATGGGCAGCCGGGAGTCGTCCGAGCCGTAGGTCTCCAGTTCCTCCACCGGAACGATGCCGGCCTCGGCCAAAGCGGCGTAGTGCCCTATGGCGTAGTGCCCGGTGGAGAGCAGGAAACGGTCCCGCCCTTCCCACTCGGGGTCGGCTGCCTGGAAGCGGAGCTGGTCCGCGTAGACGGCGGCCAGCATGTCTGCCGCGCCGAGGGCCTGGCCCACATAGCCCTGGCCCTGGACCTCACCCATGTTCAGGGCGTGGTGCCGGATCCGGTAGGCGGCTGCGGAGACCCGCTCGAGGCGTTCCGTGGTGGGTGCCATGTTTTCCTGCGTGATGGTCATTTGTACTACTTCCGTGGCGGTCATTAGACGTTCACTGCCTGGGGGGTGCTTTTGGTGGCTTCATCGGCCAGCTGCCGTTCGCGCTTGCCCCAGGTTTCCCGGGTGACGAGGGCGGCCCAGAGACCGATGGCGGCGTAGAAGCTGAAGAGGAGGGCGGGGCCCATCCAGCCCAGGGCTACAAAGAGGAGGGTGGTGACGAAGGGCGTGAATCCGGAGACCATGGCGGAGATCTGGTAGGCCAGTGAGGCTCCGGAGGAGCGCGTCTTGGCCTGGAACAGTTCGGGGAACCACGCGCCCTGGGCGCCGGCCAGGGAGTTCTGGCAGACGGCGTAGGAGATGACGATGGTGGCGATGATGAAGATGAACATTCCGGTGTTGACCAGCAGGAACATCGGGATGCCGAACAGGAGTGCGAAGGCGGTGGACCAGACGTAGAGGGGGCGGCGGCCGATCCTGTCGGTGAGGCGGGCCCATGCCATCGTGGCGAAGATGCCGATGAAGGACGCGATGCAGAGGGCCACGAGGGTCTGGGTCTTGTCGGCGAGCTGCTGGGTGTGGAGGTAGGAAATCATGTAGGTGATGGACACGGCGTAGCCGGCGGTCTCGGCAATGCGGAGGCCGATGCCGCGGACGATGCTGCGCCAGTCCGTCTTGATGACCTCGATGATGGGCGACTTCACGATGGAGCCGCTCTCCTTGACCTCGTCGAAGACCGGCGATTCCGGAACCTTGGAGCGGATGATCAGGCCGACTGCGACGAGCACGATGCTGGCCAGGAACGGAACGCGCCAGGCGAGTTCGCCGCCCAGGTTCACGCTGACCAGGAAGACGAGGTTGGCCAGGAGCAGGCCAACGGGGAAGCCGGCCTGCACGATGCCGGTGTACTTGCCCTTGGATTTCCAGGGCGCGTGTTCGTAACTCATCAGGATGGCGCCGCCCCACTCAGCACCGAAGGCGAGGCCCTGGACAACGCGGACGAAGACCAGCAGCGCGGGAGCCAGCAGGCCCACCTGTTCGTAGGTGGGCAGGAGACCGATGAGGAACGTGGCCACACCCATGAGGATCAGGGACGCCACCAGAACGGGCTTGCGGCCAACCTTGTCGCCGAGGTGTCCGCCGATGATGCCGCCGATGGGGCGGGCTGCAAAGCCAACACCGAGAGTGGCGAAGGCTGCCAGCGTTCCCGTGACCGGGTCACCGGTGGGGAAGAACGCCGTACCGAAGTACAGGGCCGCGGCGGTGCCGAAGCCGATAAAGTCATAAGTCTCGATGACGGCGCCGACACCGGACCCGATAGCGACGCGCTTCGCGTCCTTGGTGCCATGCACGTGGCCGCGCATTTTCAGAGCTTCGTTGCTCATTGCTGAATCCCTTTCGAAGAGCGGGCAACGCTTCCGCACCGCCGCTGTCGACTGTTAACAAATGATATGCCAGTGTGACCCGTGTCATGCTTCATTGTCAACAGTCAATGTTGGAGGTTGACTGTTGACAGTCGAGCACCTTACAGTGATACGCATCACCCCGCTCGTTCAGAGGATCAATGAAGATGTTCAACTCCCGACTCGGCTGCTCGTCCATCAGCTTCCGCCATCAGGACCTCGGCACCGCGCTGCGGACCATTAGCTCCCTGGGCTTCGACGAAATCGACCTGGGCGCCCTTCCCGGCGTGTGCGACCACGTCCCGTATGAGCTCGATGGGAAGGCCGTCGAGGCAGTTACCGCGGAAGTTGCCGCCTCCGGGCTGCGGGTCCGCTCAGTCAACGGGGATATCGGGGACCTCAATGCAGTGCTCGACGCCGGCCGGCAGGCCGCCCGCGAACGGCACCTGGAGGCACTGCTCACCCTCACGGCAAATACCGGCGCGAAGGCGCTGGTCCTTCCGTGCGGCGCCCTCGGCCACGATCCGGTCCGGGGCCTCGACGAGGACCTGGACACCGTCGCCGCCCAGCTCATCCATGCGGGGCAGCGGGCGGCTGAATTCGGCGTCGAACTCTGGACCGAATCCCTGCACTTCCTCAGGTTCTGCTGGAACCTGGAGCGGGCGGAACTGCTGGCGCACCGGCTGGCCGGCTCCGGGGTGGGAATCGTCATGGACTTCAGCCACATCGTTGCCGCCGGCGAGGACCCGCTGGAATACCTCGAACGCCATGACGGCCGCATTGCCCATGTGCACCTCAGGGACGCAGTGCCGGGCAACATCAACCTCAGCATCGGAAACGGCCAGGCGGACTTCGCCGCCGGACTGCGCGCACTCGCGGCCCGCGGCTATGCCGGCCATTTCTCGCTGGAACTGGAAACCCGGGACGTCACGCACGACGAACGCCCGGCGGCCGCCGCCAAGGCAGCCAGCTTCATCACCGACCTCATCTGAACCACTTCTTCAGCACCGCCCACAACCAACTCCAAGGAGCATCATCATGACGAGCACCATCCAGCGCACCGCCGTCCTCACCGGGGCCACCTCGGACCGCGGCATCGGCATCACCACCGCACGCCGCTACGCCAGCCAGGGCTGGGGAGTGGTGATCCTGGACCTCGACGGCGAGAAGTCCGCCAAGGTCGCCGCCGAAATCGGCAACGAATTCAACGTCCCGGCTTTCGGCCACGAGATCGACGTCGCCAATGAGGGCTCCGTCAGCGCCGCCTACGCAGCCGTCAAGGCAGAAGTCAGCGCCGGCAATCTTCCCCCGGTGGGCGCACTGGCCAACATCGCCGGCATCACCTCCCCGGTGCCGTTCCTGGAGACCACCCTGGACCTGTGGAACAAGGTCATGGCCGTGAACGCCACCGGCACCTACCTCGTCACCAAGGCGTTCCTGCCGGACATGATCGCCAGCGGCTGGGGCCGGATCGTCAACATGTCCTCCGTGTCCGCGCAGCGCGGCGGCGGCGTCTTCGGCAAGGTTCCCTACTCCGCCGCCAAGGCCGCCATCCTCGGCTTCACCAAGGCCCTGGCCCGTGAAATCGGCGCCACCGGCGTGACCGTCAACGCCATCACCCCGGGCGCCGTGGACACCAACATCCGCGTTGGCAGCACCGAGGAGCAGGAAGCCGCCATCAACGCCGGCATCCCGCTGGGCCGCAACGCCACCACCGAAGAGATCGCCGCCGTCATCACCTTCCTGTCCTCCGAGGAATCGGCCTACCTCACCGGAACCACCATCGACATCAACGGCGGAAGCCACATCCACTAGCAGCCTCCGCCACCCAGAAGACCGAGAGCAGCCCAGAGAGCCCACCATGACCAGAATTTTCAACGATCCCTCCGACTTCGCAGAGGAAGCCCTCGCCGGGTTCTGCGACGTCCACGCCGACTTGGTCCGCCAGGTAACCGGCGGGGCCGTGCGCCGGCGCCGCCCCGCCAAGCCCAAAGTGGCTGTCCTCGCGGGCGGCGGTTCCGGACACTACCCGGCTTTCGCCGGCCTGATCGGCACCGGACTGGCCGACGGCGCCGTGGTGGGCAACATCTTCACCTCGCCTTCCGCGCAGCAGGCCTATGCCGTGGCCAAGGCCGCGGAGTCAGGCGCCGGAGTGGTGTTCACCTACGGCAATTACGCCGGGGATGTGCTGAATTTCCGCATGGCCAGCGAGCGGCTCGCTGCGGAGGGGATCCAGGTGGAAAACGTCCTGGTGACGGACGACGTTGCCAGCGCCCCGCCGTCGGAATCGGAGAAACGCCGCGGCATCGCGGGCGACTTCACCGTCTTCAAGATCATGGGTGCGGCGGCCGAAGCCGGTGCGGACCTGGCCGACGTCGTGCGCCTTGGCCGCAAAGCCAACAGCCTGACCCGCACCATCGGCAGCGCCTTCCACGGCTGCACCTTCCCGGGCGCCGAAACCCCGCTGTTCACCCTCAAGGACCGGCAGATGGGGCTGGGCCTGGGCATCCACGGCGAACCCGGCCTGTTCGACACCGAGCTGCCGCCCGCCAAGGAGCTGGGCCAGGAATTCGTCTCCCGGCTGCTGGCCGAGACCCCGCACGGAGCCGGCGACCGCATCGCCGTCATCCTCAACGGCCTCGGTTCCACCAAGCACGAGGAACTCTTTGTCCTCTGGCTCACCATTGCCCCGCTGCTCCGCGCCGCCGGCTACACGCTGGTGATGCCGGAAGTGGGCGAACTGGTCACCAGCCTTGACATGTCCGGCGTCTCCCTCACCATCACCTGGCTCGACGACGAACTGGAACCGCTCTGGACCGCGCCGGCCGAAACACCGGCCTACCGCAGGGGCAACGCCGCCCTCCAGTCCGGTGACGCCTCGGCAGAGGAAGAGTCCGACGGCGCCGCCGCACCGGATGCTTTCGAAGCAAGCGGGGAGTCGCGCGCCTATGCGGCAAACTGCCTCGCTGCCCTCGCTGCCGCCCGGGATTCCCTGCACGACGCCGAAGCGCGCCTCGGTGACATGGATGCCGTGGCCGGCGACGGAGACCACGGCCGCGGAATGGTCCGCGGCATCGACGCCGCCGTGGCTGCGGCCGAGGATGCAGCTGGCCACGGGGCCGGAGCGGGAGCTGTCCTGGCTGCCGCAGGGGATGCATGGGCGGACAAAGCCGGCGGTACCTCGGGCGTGCTGTGGGGTGCCGGGCTGCGGTCCTTCGGCGAAGCCCTCGGCAACCACCTGGCTCCGGGACCCACGGAACTGGCCGCGGCCGTCGCGGCGTTCTCGGGAAGGATCACCGGCCTCGGGAAGGCGGAAACCGGGGACAAGACCATGGTGGACGCCCTGCTGCCCTTCACCGAAACGTTCAGCCGGCGGGTGGCCGACGGCGGCGGGCAGCCTGCGGCAGCGGCGTGGGCCGAAGCTGCTTCCGCCGCAACAACGGCGGCGGAAGCCACCGCCTCCCTGCGTCCGCTCAAGGGCCGCGCCCGGCCGCTCGCCGAAAAGAGCGTGGGCACCGCGGACCCCGGGGCCACGTCCCTGGCGATGATCTTTACCGTTATGGGCCCGCACCTAGCTGCCCGGCTTGCTGCCGAAGCGGTGCCGGCAGGCCGTCAGCCCGCCGGAACAACGTCATGACAATGGAAGGACAGCCCATGGGCATACGACTCATCCTGGGCGCCGACGAAGCCGGCGTGGACTACAAGGACCGGATCGCGGAGGACCTGCGGAACGATCCCCGGGTCAGCGAAATCATCGACATCGGCGTCAACCGCAGCGATGCCCCCGAGCAGTTCACCACCCCGTACCCGTACGTGGGGATTGCCGCCGGGGAGATGATCAAGGACGGCCTCGCGGACCGGGCCATCCTGTTCTGCGGCACCGGTATCGGCGTGGCCATCGCCGCGAACAAGGTGGACGGCATCCGGGCAGCCACGGCCCACGACTCGTTCTCGGTGGAACGCTCGGTGCTCTCCAACGACTGCCAGGTCCTGACTATGGGCCAGCGCGTGGTGGGCGTGGAACTTGCCCGCAGGCTGGCCCGGGAATGGCTCGGTTACACCTTCGACCCCTCGTCCGCCTCGGCGGGCAAGGTCAAAGTGCTGACCGACTTCGAAGGCTGCTGACGCGGGGCCGGGGTGCTCCTGCTACTCGACAGTCACCTTCACGCGCTGCACCACGTTATTGCCCATGCCCTGGTAGTTCCAGACCTGCTCCAGCGGCTGCACTGATCCGGTGGCGTCGGTGGCCCGGCAGGCGAGCTCGTGCTCGCCCCGGTCCGCCACCCACGGCAGCGTCCATTCGCACCAGGCAAACGGCCCGGCCGGATGTCCCAGATGCGCGGGCACCCACTTTCCGTCGATGCCCACCTCCACGCGGACCACGGAGCCTTCGCCGGACCAGGCCCGGCCCTGGAGCATCACGGGGCCGGGGGACAGGACCCTGCTGCGGGTGAAGAAGTCCGGGACGCCCGGCGGGATCATCAGCGAACGGACCCTGATCCGGGAGACCGGAGTGCCGGCGTCGTCCGCGTCCTTCTGGTAGCGGTACGCCACTGCCTGCTGGAATCCCTCGAACGGGTGGGCCACCACGTGAATGGATTCCAACCATTTGACGCTGGCCATGCCGTACCAGCCGGGTACCACCAGCCGCAGCGGGTAGCCGTGCTGAGGCGGCAGTTCGCGGCCGTTCATCTCATACGCCAGGACGATGTCAGGGCGCATCGCCTCCTTGATGGACAGGCTTCGCGCATACTTCTGCGGAACTCCGCCCTGGATGCCGGCATCGGCGCCGGTGAACACGACTTCGACGGCGTCCTCGTCAACGCCGGCCTGGGCCAGCAGGTACGCCAGCGGAACCCCGGTCCACTCCGCTGTTCCCACGCCTTCGAGCCGCCAAGGCTGGCTCAGCGGACGCGGATGCAGCAGCGAGCGGCCGTTGCCGGCGCATTCCAGCGTGACCGGGATGCTGATGGTCGGGTCCCGGCGGAGGGCCCTGAGGCTGATTTCAACCGCCCGCTGCACCGCGCCGCCGATCCTCAGGTGCCAGGAGTCGGCGTCGATAAACGGGATATCGAAATGAGTCAGGACGTAGTGCAGCCCAGGCGGCGTGGTGTCCTCCCGCAAGGCTTCCAGCGGCATCGAATGGTTACGGACCGCCAGCTGCAGTTCCTCTGCGGTGAGCGGGCCGTGCGTGGGTTCTCCGGCATGCGCCGTGGGTTTCGCGGACTGACGGCGCCGGGAAATCTGCTTCGTCATGGCACTGGTCTACGCCGCCGCTGCCGGGGCGTCAAGCGCCAGGCCCCTAGAGGTGGTGCGCCTCCTTGAGCAAGTCCGCGAGTCCCAGCGGTTCCCTGCCTGTGAGGGCGTGAACGTCCGACGTCGGGCCGGCCAGTTCGCCGTTAGCTATGGCCGTGTAGGTGCTGACCCAGGCGTCCACCTGCCACCCCGGCGCGCCGTAGGAGGCCCGGGAGGCATAGGCCTCCTCGACGGTTTCATTGTGGAAACTGACGGTCCGGCCGGTGCCCTCAGTGAGTAGTTCCGCGGCCCGCTGCAGGGAAATGTCCTCCGGGCCGGTCAGGTTGTAGGTCCGGCCCACGTGCAACACCGCATCACGTAGCACCGCCGCAGCGCAGCGGGCGATGTCCCCGCGGGCCACGGCTGCCATCACGCCGTCGCCCGCGGGGCCGCGGATCACGCCGTCTTCTCCGGTGAGCAGCGGCAGGAAGTCGAGGTAAAAGTTATCCCGCAGGAACGTGTAGTTCATCCCCGAGGCCTTGATCCGCTGCTCGGTGGCGTAATGGTCCCGGCCCAGGGTGAACGTGCAGTCGGCGGAGGCTCCGAAAAAGGACGTGTACACGATGTGCTCAACCCCGGCGCCGGCAGCCGCATCCACAAAAGCGTAATGCGTCCGGAGCCTGTCCTCAGCCTCCGCCGCGGACACCATAAACAGGGTTTGCACCCCGGCCAGCGAGGACTTCGCCAGCGCCGGGTCCGAGTACGTGGACACCACCGGAACGGCGCCCGGAAGATCGGGTGCCCGCGCGGCATCGCGCACCAGCAGCCGCTGCGGCTGCCCGGCGTCGGCAAGGATCCTGGCGACAAGTCCGCCCAGGTTCCCGGTGGATCCCGTGACGGCCAGATCGGGCAGGGGGCCGGGCTGCACGGCTAGGCCTCCCTGGATGCCGGTGACTTGGTCTGGGCCGGGTCGCGCTCGGCCAGGGACCCGATGGCGTCATCGATCTTGTCCATGATGGCCTGGTCCAGCTTCACGCCGGCCGCTGCCACGTTGCCGGCTATCTGCTCCGGACGGGACGCGCCCATGATGGCGGAGGCAACGTTCTTGTTCTGCAGTACCCACGCGATGCTGAGCTGGGCCATGGTGAGACCGGCTTCCGCCGCGATCGGCTTGAGCGCCTGGACGCCGGTGAGCACTTCGTCGGACATCCAGCGCTCGATCATTCTGGCACCGCCCTTAGTGTCCGTGGCGCGGCTTCCTTCCGGGGCGGGCTTCCCCGGTTTGTACTTGCCGCTCAGCACACCTTGGGCAATGGGGGACCAGACGATCTGGGACAGGCCGAGCTCTTCGGAGGCGGGGATCACCTCAGCTTCGATGACCCGCCACAACATGGAGTACTGCGGCTGGTTGGAGATCAGCTGGAATCCCAGGTCCCTGGCCAGGGCGTGGCCGTCCCGGATCTGCTCGGCCGTCCACTCGCTCACGCCGATGTACAGCGCCTTGCCCTGCCGGACGATGTCCGCAAAGGCCTGCATGGTCTCTTCCAGCGGCGTCTCATAGTCGTAGCGGTGCGCCTGGTACAGGTCCACGTAGTCGGTCTGGAGGCGCGTCAGCGAACCGTTGATGGACTCCATGATGTGCTTGCGGGACAGCCCCACGTCATTGTGGCCCTTGGGCCCGGTGGGGCCGAACACCTTGGTGAAGATCTCCAGGGACTCGCGGCGCTCATCCTTCAACGCCTCGCCCAATACCTTCTCCGCCGCCGTGTTGGCATAGACGTCGGCGGTGTCGAAGGTGCTGATTCCCGCGTCGAGCGCCGCCCGCACGCACTGCGTGGCGACGTCGTTCTCCACCTGGGAGCCGTGCGTGAGCCAGTTGCCGAACGTGATTTCGGAGATCTTGAAGCCGCTGTTGCCGAGGTATCTGAATTCCATGGGTTTCACCGTAGCCCACTTGGTTGCCCGGGATAAGGGCTTTCCGCCAGCTACCTTCGGTTTACCGGCGGCGCAGTTCCGCGTACTCGAGGGAGGGGACCACGGCGCCGGCGTCGCGTTCCACGAAGTTGGTGCCGGGCGGCACCAGATCGTCAATCGCGTCCAGCACGGCTTCGTCCAGAACCGTGTCAGCGGCTTTCAGATAGGCCCGCAGATGCTCCTCACTCCGGGGGCCGACAATCACGCTGCTGACGGCCGGATGGTTCAGCGCAAAACCCACCGCCAGGTCCACCAGCGGCAGTTCCAGCTTGTCCGCCAGCCGGGCCAGGGAATCGGCGGCGAGCAGCTTGCGCTCACTCGCCGGGCCGGAGATGTCGTATCGGCCCGGAAGGGAGTGGACCCGCGTCGGCGGTTTCCCGGCGTCCAGGACAAAACTTCCGGAGAGCCAGCCCCCGGCCAGCGGACCGTAGGCCAGTACACCCAGGCCATACTGCTGGGCGATCGGAAGGACGTCGCGCTCAGTGCCGCGGACCAGCATCGAATAGGGGACCTGGTTGGCGACGGGCGGAATGAGATGGTTCGTGGTGGCCAGCCACTGGGCCTCCACCAGCTGCGCCGGGGTGAATACGGATGTTCCGTAGTAGAGGATCTTTCCCTGGCGAATGAGGTCGTTCAACGCCGTGATGGTTTCCAGGACGTCGGTGTTGTAGTCCGGACGGTGCGCCTGGTAAAGATCGATCCGGTCCGTCTGCAGGCGGCGGAGGCTGCCCTCCACTGCCTGCATGATCCAGCGCCTTGAGTTGCCGGAGTGCGCCGGGTTGGCGCTCATCTGGCCGTGGAATTTGGTAGCGATGAAGACGTCGTCGCGGCGGCCCCTCAGGGCGCGACCCACCACCTGCTCGCTCTGCCCCTGGGAATAGACGTCCGCGGTGTCCACCGCCGTGATGCCGGCGTCCAGCGCTGCGTGGATGATGCGGATGCTTTCATCGGCGCCGGTGGGCGCATAGCCCCGGGCCGCGCCGCCGGGGCCTGGGACCTCCGGGGCAGCCGCTGTGCCCTCGCCGAAGTTCATGGTGCCCAACGTGAGCGGACTGATCAGTGTCCCGCTACGCCCGAACACGCGAAGCTGGTTGAGGCTCATTCCCGGTTTCCTCACGTTTGACTCCCACGGCTGATTACTGTGGATCGTCACGAGGCTACCCAAAATAGGCCGTTTGGAGGCCGCCGGGCGAAGCACTTCTTAGCGTTGCGTAGTCCGGAGTAACGCAGCGGGCTTCGATGACGAATTGTGAATCAGCCGGCGCGGCGCTGCTCGGCCGGGAGGGTGCCTTTCAACGTGCCGGGATGCCCGGCCAGGGAAACCAGGGAGCCGGTGTCCAGCATGGCCATCCGTCCAGGTGCCGGGGGCTTCTCGAAGGAACGCGGGATTGCCTTCACCGTGGCGTGCTGGTCCGTGGCGGACTCCACCAGGGGCGCTATCGCCGTGACCTCCTCCACCGGGGCATCCGGGCTGGGGAGATCGCGGACCGTGACCTTTACTTCAGGCGCCGCAGCGGCCTTGGCGCGGGCGTCGGCGCGCGCGTCGGCACGGGCAACGGCCGCAGTCCAGTCCTGGGACAGGGCGGGGGCCTCGTGGCGGACGGTACCTGCGCGCGCCTGGGGCTGGGTCTGCGTCCGGGGTTTGGGCCGGCGTGGACCGCGGCCGGGGATTGTCGCGGACGACACCGCGGGACGGGACGAGCCGGCGGGTCGGGAAGACCTCGCGGGGCGGCGCCCGACCAGCGCCATCACCGTGACGCCCACCAGCCTGCCCAGCCCGGCCATCAGCAGCGTGGCCACAAAAACCAGGAACAGTCCGATGAACATGACAAAGGCCACACCGAGCGTGCCAAAAAAGGTCAGGTTCAGGGCAATGGTGGTGGGATCTTCCATTTACCTCTCCTCACGGCCTGCAGTGCTTGGGCAGGGCAGTCATCACCCGGCGATCGGCACCCCTTAACAATACGGACTTTCGCCGGGCAACACGCCCGCATTCGGCTCCAGACCGGGGTTGTGTCGAAGCTGTTATCGCATATGACACAGCCGTTTCCGGCCGGACTGGCCCTATAGTCGGAAACGGACCTGTTCGGGCCCGCCAGCCGTCCCGAAAGGAACCCCTGTGCTTCACAACGGAAACTGCCCGTGCCTGTCCGGTGAGCAGTATGCGGACTGCTGCGGCCGGTTCCACCGCGGCGACGCAGAGGCGCCGACGGCGGAACAACTCATGCGTTCCCGGTACAGCGCCTTTGTGGTGCAGGATGCCGCCTACCTGCTCCGCACCTGGCACCCGGACACGCGGCCCGCTGAGCTCGAATTTGATCCGGCCATGCAGTGGCGCCGCCTGGACATCGTTTCCACGCGCCGCGGCGGCCCGCTGGACTCGGAGGGAACCGTGGAGTTCAAAGCCCATTTCCGGCGCGACGGCGAGCGGGCGGTCCACCACGAAACTAGCAGGTTTGTGCGCGTGGACCGCCGCTGGTACTACCTCGACGCCGTGATTTCCTAGATTTCAATCTGTGGAAACAGTCATGCGCTAACGGTCAGCGTCAGCCTCAACCGGGGTGAAGCCGGCCCGGTCCACCTTGCGGTGGAAACGCATCCCGGCCAGTCCGCCCAGCACGGCGCCGATCAAGGCCACCACGGCCACAACGACGGAAGCGATAATGCCGGTGGTGGTCAACTGACCCTCGTTCACCGGAATGCGGGGGAAGCTGTTCAGATTGGCCAGGATGTTGAAGCGCTCGCCGGCAATCATCGCCAGCACTGCAACAAGCACTGCGAAGATCACGGCCCAGACCCACACCATGACTCCCTGCTTGGCGCCGTTGAACCGCGCCATGCGGCCGGCAACGTAGCCGCCGCAGTAGTAGGCCACAAAGAGGATGACCAGCAGCACGATGATGCCCACCAAGCCCACGCTCTGGTCGGAGGAGGCCTGGTTCACGGCCTCGGTGACGTCCGTGCTGGTGGCGAGCCCCACCGCCGTTCCGGCCGCTGCGACCAGGGCGGTCAGCAGGACGGCCATTCCCGTCGCGGCCAGCCACCCAAAGAAGGCGGAGCCGATCTTGATCCCGCCGAACTGCTCCTTCTCGCGGGCAACCACGGTCTCGCGGGTGGCGGCATTCGGGTCGGCTGCCAAGGCGTGCTCGCCCGCGGGCGGCACCGGGTAGGCGCGGGTGTCGTCGTCATAGTCCGTGCCGGCGTCGTAATTGCGGCTGGCCTGCGGAGCGTCAGGGTAGCTGCGCCGGCCCTCCAGCCTGTCTTCCACCCGGCCGCTGTCCATGCGGGTGGCGTCGACGCCGTCTGCGCCTGCACCGCGGGCGGTGCGGCGGGAATGTCTGTCTTCGGGCCCTGCTGTGCTGCTCATCAGGCGTTCTCGCTTTCATCGATTGAACCGCGCCCATTGTTTGGGCCGGCCACCGCTGCTATGCGGAGACATGCATGGTGGTCTCATCTCCACCTAACCACGGCATGCCAGTGGTAGCAAGGGTGCTTAGTATCTCCGGCGGGTCGAAAAACGGCGAGAATTAGCGGTAATTTCGGTGCAGGTTCTCCTTCACGGACGCGCGCGGGGACGCATCGGCGATCCATGGTCCGGTGCCTTCGGACTGGTCCAGGACTCCCGCTTCCAGCCAGGTGTAATCGCCGGCGAGCACCTTTTCCGTCAGATCGCGGTCGGCGTCGTCGGTGTTCCGCCACAGCTGGTCAAAGTATTCGTCAACGCGGACCCGGGCCTGCTCGCAATAGGCTTCGGCGAGCTCATAGGCGGTGGCCGCCTGCTCGGGTGATGTGTGAAGCATGCCTTCAGCCCGCGAGCAGCACGCCGCCATGGCGAACAGCTCGGCGCCGATGTCAACGATCCGGCCCAGGAACGCCTGTTTGTGCTCCAGTTTGGCCTGCCACCGGCCCATCCCGTAGAACGTCTGGCGGGCAAGCCGGCGTGAGGACCGTTCCACGAACCGCAGCTGCCTAGCAAGCCTGCCGAATTCTGAGTAGGACCGCGGGTCCATCCCGGCGCCCGCCACCAGCTTGGGCAGCCACTTTGCGTAGAAACCTGAAGCGCCGACGGCGGCCCTCGCCTTGTCGGACAGGCTTGCCTCCGCGGAGGCAAGGTCCCCGGCGGCGGCCAGGTGCGCGTCCACGGCCTCGCGGGCAATCAGGAGCCGCATGATTTCCGAGGAACCCTCGAAGATCCGGTTGATCCGGAGGTCCCGGAGCTGCTGTTCGGCCGGGACGGCGCGCTCGCCGCGCGCTTCCAGCGAATCCGCCGTCTCGAAGCCGCGGCCGCCGCGGATCTGTACCAGCTCGTCAGCTATGCGGCAGCTGATCTCCGTGGACCAGAGCTTGGCGAGGGCCGCTTCGATCCGGACGTCTTTCTGGCCGGCGTCGGCCATTTCGGCGGACAGTTCGAAGACTGCGTCCAGGGCGAAGGCACTCGCGGCGATGAAGGCGATCTTCTTGCCCACTGCTTCGTGCTTGCCCACCGGCCGGCCCCACTGGGTGCGGGCGTTGGACCATTCACGGGCGATCTTCAGGCTC
This sequence comes from Arthrobacter oryzae, assembly GCF_037911235.1. GTDB lineage: Bacteria > Actinomycetota > Actinomycetes > Actinomycetales > Micrococcaceae > Arthrobacter > Arthrobacter oryzae_E. Next base: position 24,904 of record NZ_JBBLYW010000018.1, on the reverse strand, counting down.
CACCGGCCGGACGCCACGCAGAGGGCCGGGATGGAAAGCCTTCCGGTGTTGAGCGTGGTGAGGGCAATCTTCAGGCCCTGGCCTTCCCGGCCGAGCCGGTTTGCCGCGGGCACGCGCACCTGGTGGAAGCGCGTCACCCCGTTCTCGATGCCGCGCAGCCCCATAAAGGCGTTGCGGTTTTCCACCGTGACGCCGGGGGAGTCCATTTCCACCACGAAGGCGCTGATGCCGCCCTTGTGGACGGTCCCGTCCGAGTCCGTGTGCTCCGGCACCAGAGCCATGACCACAACCAGCTCGGCGATCACGCCGTTCGTGGTCCAAAGTTTCACGCCGTCCAGAATGTAGGCGTCGCCGTCGTCCGTGGGAACTGCGGTGCTGCCCATTCTGGCAGGGTCGCTCCCGACGTCGGGTTCAGTCAGCAGGAACGCCGTGATGGCGCCGGCAGCGCAGCGGGGAAGGTATTCCTGTTTCTGTTCCGCAGTGCCGAACACCTTGACGGGCTCCGGCACCCCGATGGACTGGTGGGCGGAGAGCAGGGCGCCGAGGCTCGGATGCACCGAACCCAGGAGGGCCAGCGCCCGGCCGTAGTACACCAGGGAGAGTCCCAAGCCGCCGTATTCGCGCGGTATCTTCATGCCGAAGACGCCCAGCTCCGCCAGGCCGGCGAGGTATCCGTCCGGGATCCTGGCGTCCCGCTCGATCACCCGGCCGGACATGGTCCTGCAATAAGCGGTGAGGCGGGCCATGAACTCTTCGCCTCGCTCCACGTCCTCGACCTGGGCCTCGGGCCAGGGATGGATGAGTGAGAGGTCGAAGCTGCCCAGGTACAGCCCCTTGGCGAAGCTGGGCCGGTCCCAGGAAGTTTCCCGGGCGGCCTCGGTGATGGCCCGGGCATCGGCTTCTGTGGCCTCGGGCCCGATCTTTTCAGGGGCGACGGGAACGTCGGCGGCGGGACTGTCAGTGGCAGAGCTCACGGGGCATCTCCTCTAACCGGGGTGGCCGGCTCGAGCCCTGGGTCCGCCTCGGGTGGAGAACCCTTCAGCTGTCCCTCAATGCTACCCGCGGGTAAGTTCCCGTGCTAGGGGCAGGCTGGCCCTGAAAGTCGCCGGGGAGTTCCACGGTGGAGGCATGGTGCACCAGTCGGTCCCACAAGTGGTTGATGCCGTGGACCAGTCCCAGCAGGGTGCCGGCGACGATGAACCAGGCGAACCGGCCCACCCCCAGGAGCACCATGGCCAGGAAGGCGGCCGTCATCATGAAACCCACAATCAGCATTGCAAACACCAGCGTTCCGATGAACACCAAAGTGCCTGTTTCAACTGCGCTGAGATCGAACTGCATGGTTTCCCCCTGCGTCATTGCCTGGATAGATCAAGTAGCACGAGCGTAGGGTGCGGGCGGGGCCGCCAACCAGCCCCGCCGGGCCGTGGCGCAGGGGTTGATACGGGATCGAAATGCTACCGGAGCGTAGGTCACGGTGAGGTCACTGAAACCCCATCAGTCACACACGTAACACTCCGATTTCGTTCCGACCATGGTCCGGACTGCCCGCCCGGGCCACTGCGTTAACCTTGTAGTTGGCAGTTTTCGGGTTTTCCGCTGCCCGACGAGTCTTGCGGCAGCTGAAGGAGAGTGTGTGTCCCGATCCGCCCCGTCCTCCTCGGACGCGATCAGTGCCCGGCTCCGGGACCTCGAACTCCTGACCAAGGGCCCGGCCTGGGCGCTCACCAGGTCCGCGCCCTGGGTTATCGCAGTCCTGCAGGCCTCCTTCACCCGAACCCGCCCGCAGCTTCCGCTGGAAGAGTTCCATGCCGACGTCGACGCCTTCCTTGAGCAGCTCCGCCGCCAGGACCCCGGGCTGGGCGGGATGGCCAACGGGAAGTCCTTCGGCGATGAATGGACCCGCAAGAACTTCCTGACCCGCCGTAACCAGTCGGGGCAGATCGTCTACGAAGTCACGGAGCCCGCGGCCCGGGTCCTCGCTTTCCTGGACAGCCTTTCCAGCGAACGCTCCACCCTGAACGGGTCCCGGCTGGGGACGCTGCTGGGCGACGTCGAAAAGCTCGCCAATGAGACCAATCCGGACCAGACCGCCCGGCTGGAATCGCTCGAGGACGAGATCGAGGAGCGGCAGCAGCTCATCGAAGACATCAGCTCCGGCGACTTCGACGGCCTGCTGGACGATGACGAGGCCGTGGAGGCCGCCGGAAACATCCTGGACCTCGCGGCCAGCCTGCCGGCGGACTACAAGAAGATGCGCGACCGGATCGAGGAACTGGTGGGCGAACTCCGCAACCAGATCATCGAGGAATCGCTCAGCAAGGGTGCCACCATGGCGCAGGTGCTGGAGGCGGACAAACGGCTCCGGCAGAGCCCTGAGGGCAGGACGTTCCGTTCCTTCACCGCGTTCCTGGAGGATCCCCAGCAGCAGCTGCGTTTCCGCTCCGCGATCGGCGAGGTGCTCAGCCGCCAGTTCGCGGACGACCTCAGCCACGAGGACCGGGAGACGCTGAAGAACCTGGTGGCCGAACTCCGGACCCAGCACAGCCAGATCCAGCGGATCTACGGCAAGCTCAGTGAAAGTCTCAACACCTACGTGCAGAGCGACGATTTCCGCCAGTCCGTGCGGCTGCGCAAGGTGCTGCGCGAAGCCGAGCAGGCCATCCGCTCGCTGCCTTACGAACGGGAACGTCCGGGCCTGGTGCCCGGGCCGGTGCTCTTCAATGCGGGCTTCGAGTCGTTGTCCATGGTCAAGCTCTTCGACCCCGACGAGTTCGCAGCGCCGCCCAAGCTTGCTGACCCCATCGCTTTCAACGATTCGGACCGCGTGCGCTCGCCGCGCACCGGGAAGGCAAAGCCGGCAGCCATCCGCGCCGCGCTCGCCGGGGCCGCGACGCTCCCGGAGGCATGGGAGCAGCTTCCGCCGGAGGAACGCCACATCAACTCCATCCGCGCGTTGCTGTCCCACGCACTGCAGGACGGCGCCGGTTTCGACCGCGCCGGCTGGGACGCCATCGACTTCGAACAGATAGACGGCACCACCCGCAAGGCATTCCTGCCGGTGGTCACCCTCACAAAGGATTGACGATGACTGACGTTATTAACGCAACGAGCGCAGCGGCGGCAGCCCCGGTGGTCGAGCCCGTCGAGTCCCATGATGCCGGGATTTCGACGAGTTCAGTCACCAGTGGGGTGACCCCGCGGGAGACCTTCGTCGACGGCGCCGCGCTGTTCCCGGGGGACACCGGCGTGCTGCCCATGAAGGTCCGCCAGGCCCTGGTGAAGCTGTTGAAGGGTCCGTACATTGACGGCGGCCGGGACGAAAAGCTCTGGACCACGCTGCTGGACAACCAGCTGATCCTCCGCAGCCGCCTCTCCGAGCTGTTCCTGACGCTCCAGCTGGACCACGAACGGAAGGTGGCAGTGCTGCGCCCGGTGGACCCGGACGCCATCGGCGGCAGCACCCGTTCCAGCATCCTGCGCCAGCAGCGGGCGCTCAGCCGCGTTGAGACCATCGTGCTGCTGCGCCTGCGGCTCCTTTTGGACCGCCACGTCACAGCCCAGACCGACCCCACGATCACGCGCGAGGAAATCGCCGAGCTCGTGGCCCACTACCAGCCGTCCGGCCAGCAGGACGCCCTGCGCGATTCCGACGTCGTGAACCGCGCCATCACCAAGCTCCTGGCCCGCCAGCTCCTCATCACCACCGGCCTCGAGGACGTCTACACCATCTCCAACGCCCTCCCGCTGGCCCTCCCCTTCGAAAACATCGGCGACATCCCCGCCCAAATCGAGGCCCTCGTGGCGGCAACAGCAGACCCCACCGGCACCGAAGCGCTGCTGGAGCTCGACGGCGAGAATCCCGTTCGCTCGGATGACGACACTGAAGACGACGCAGACGGTGACCTGAATAGCGAAGACGACGGCGATGCCGCCCCGGGAGTGGCATCGGGCCTGTCGGAGCCGGACGGCCTGCTGCTTGCAGCAGAGCCGTCCAGCGAAGGGGCGGGGGCGGCATCGCCGTCGTCGTCCAACGCAACCGCGGCCACGAACGGAGAAGCCAAGTGAGCATCGCAACCATGCTGCCGATGGGCGAACTCACCAACCCCGGCCAGATGCGGCTCGCGCTGGTGCAGGTGGTCAACTGGGGCACGTTCCATGGGGCCCACACGATGCACGTGGACCGCAACGGCACCCTGCTGACGGGCAACTCGGGCGTCGGCAAGTCCACGCTGTTTGACGCCATGCTGCGCGTGTTCGATGCGAGGCCACGCTCCAACGAGGCCGCGGCCCAGCGCTCCGGTGCGGTGGAGGACAAGCGGACCACGTTCACGTACATGCGCGGCAAGGTGGGGGACAAGGCCGTGGGCGAGGGGTCGGCCAGTGCTTTCCAGCGGCCCGGTGCCACATGGTCCGCCGTTGCCCTGACGTTCGATAATGCGGCCGGTACGAAGGTGACGGTGTCCGCGTTGTTCGACCTGCCGAAGAACGGCACGGAGTCGAGCGTCGGGCGTTACTACCTGATCGACAACAAGCCGCTGGACCTTGCCGCGATCGAGGGCATTGCGGAGAAGCGCTTCACCAAGGCCGCGCTGGATGCGATCTTCCCGGACGCGCAGGTCTTCGACGTGCACAAGGCGTTCGCCGAGCGGTTCCGCCGCCTGCTGGGCATCAATTCGGACCAGGCCCTGCCGCTGCTCCGCGTGATCCAGGCCGGCAAGGGCCTCGGCGGCAGCGTCAACACCTTCTTCCGTGACCAGGTGCTCGATGCGCCTGCCACGTTGGCCGCGGCGGACGACGTCGTCGAGGAATTCAGCAACCTGATGTCCATCCGCCAGCGGCTGGAGGACGTGCGGCAGCAGCGCGACCAGCTCGCTCCGGTGCCCGGACTGAACAAGGAGTACGCGCAGTCCCTGCTTGATGCGAACCGGCTCCGTGAGCTTGCCGGCGAAGAGTTCGACGCGTTCCGGCAGCAGCTCGCCGTGACTGTCCACGAGAAGACCCTGGCCCGCTTCAAGGAGCTCGCCCACTCGAAAGCCAAGGAGCTCGGCGCCGAGCGCGCGGTCCGGGACGGCCTGGCCAAGGACCTGCGGCAGCTTGAGACGGACTACAACAACCAGGGCGGCAACGCGATCTCCGCGATCGAGCAGTCGCTGGACAACGCCCGGGTGGGGCTGAAGCTCCGCCAGCAGGTCGAGGAGTCGGCGCGGCAGGCCCTGGCCGGTGCCGGACTGGATCTCGAGTGGACCTCCGAGGGCTGGGAGCAGGCCCACACCCAGGCGGCCGCACGGTCTGCCGAACTGCAGGACGACTCCGAAGCGCTCAAGGAACTGCGCTTCGAGGCGTTCGACGGCCATGCGACCAAGAAACGTGAGCTTGCGGCGGCCCAGCAGGAACTCCTCTCACTGAAAACGCGCAAGTCCCTGCTGCCGCCGTCGAGCATTGAAAACCGGACCGCGATCGCCGCTGCAACGGGCGTGCCGGAGGAGCTGATGCCGTTCGGCGGCGAGCTGATCGACCTCGCAGAGGGGGAGGAGCAGTGGCGGCCGGCCGCCGAACGCGCGCTGCGGAACCTCGCCACCACGCTGCTGGTTCCCGGCGAGCACTTCGCCGCCGTCACCCGCTACCTGAACGGCCATTCCGTCCGCGGCGCGCTCCGCGCCGTGGACGTGTCCAAGCCGCTCGCCGGCGGCGCCCTGGCCGTGGAGGACGTGGCCGACGGCGACCTGCTCACCAAACTGGACATCCTCACCACCGGGACGGCGGGCGACGCCGGGCAGTGGATCCGTGAGCGGATCGCCGTCGATTTCGCCTACCCTTGCGTCGAGGACCCGGACGACCTGGCTGCGCTGGACAAGGGCCTGAGCCTGGGCGGCGTGGTCAAACGCAACCGCCACACGGTGGAGAAGGACGACCGCTTCACCGGCAGGCAGGACTACGTCCTCGGCTTCGACAACGCCTCGAAGCTGGAGCTCGTGGCCGCGCAGGTGGAGGACCTGCAGCAGGAACTGGCCAAAGCCGCCGAACTCGCCCAAAGCCGCGAAGAGTCACACCAGGGAATGACCCGCCAGCTGGAGGCCTTGCGCCGGATCGCCGAGGACCACCGGCCCTGGGAGCAGGTATCCGCCGCGGTGGCGCAGGACGAGCTCGGAAAGATCGAGCAGCGCCTCAAGGATGCCCTTGCCGCACAGGCCGACCTCGAACCGCTGCGGTCAAACATTGAAGCGGCCCGGCAGAAGCACCAATCCAGCACCGAGGCAGCAGCCGTCCTGCAGAGTGAATACAAGGCGCTGGACCAGCAGCTCACCGCCGCGGATTCGCTGCTGGACGCCGCGCGGACGCGCCTGGGCCAGGCGCCGCCGTCGGATGCCACCGTTGCCGCGCTGGAACCCTACTTTGCCGGCGGTGGCGACGTTGGAGACATCACGGAAATGCACGAGCTGGACAACATGGCCCACCAGGTGCGGACCCGGCTCCTCGCCGAGCTGCACGCGGCCGAGTCCCGCGGCCAGGCCACGTCCGAGCGGCTCACCCGGATGTTCGAGGGGTTCGTGCGGGAATGGGGCACGGCGATCTCCGCGGACCACGGCACGTCCATCGGCGCCGCGGGGGAGTTCGAGGCCCGGTACCACGCCATTGTCAGCGACGGCCTGCCCGCGCAGGAGGCCGAGTTCCGGCAGTTCTTCAACCAGCGCACGCACGAATCGTTCAGCACGCTGCTGCACCTGCTGGACGAGGAGCGCCGGTCCATCACCAGCCGGATCCTGCCGCTGAACGGGATCCTGTCCGAGGTCAACTTCCACGAGGGCAGCTTCCTGGAACTGGACATCAAGCAGACCCTGCCGCCCAGCGCGAAGCAGTTCAAGGACGCCATCCAGAACGCGCTGAAAATCCGGCATACGCGGCCCTCACGGTCCGCGGGTGCGGCGGCTACGGGCTCCGGCGCCTCCAGCCCGGAACCGGACGACGACGCCGAGCTCACCACCCGCTACAAGTCGCTGGAAACGCTCGTGAAGCGTCTGGGCTCCCAGACGCCGGAGGACCGGCGCTGGCGGGCGGAGGTGCTGGACGTGCGCGGGCACCTTTTCATCCAATGCAAGGAGCACCGGGAGGTACAGGGCCCGCGCGGCAGCAAGCGGACCGACGTGTTCATGCACGCGGACACCGGCTCCATGTCCGGCGGCGAACGGCAGCGGTTCACGGCGTTCATCATGGCTGCTGCCCTGAGCTATCAGCTGGGCATTGCCGAGCAGGGCTTTACCACCTACGGCACTGTGATGATGGACGAGGCGTTTGTCCTCGCGTCGGAGGAGTTCGCCGGGGCGGGCATCAAGGCGCTGCACGAATTCGGCTTCCAGCTGCTGCTGGCGGCGCCGGAGAACGTGATCGACCTGTCCAGGCACCTCGGCTCCGTGACGGAAATCCTGCGGGACAAGCGCACCAACCGCTCCGGTGTGCTCACGGCCCCTGTGATCGGGCCGCGGGCGGGGACGGAGGGTCAGTGGAGGTCCGAGGCGAACCCGGTGGACATCGTCCTGCGCTAACCTCACCCGCCCATCAACCCCAGACCCTTCAGGACGCTCTCTCACTTCCTGAGCCCTTTCGGCCGACGCTCTCTCACTTTTCACCGGGCCAGGCGTCGCTGCGGTAATTTATAACAAATCGATGGATTTATTGCGAATCCTCTGGAGGGGCCGTGGCTGTGCGTGCGATTCTGTAGAGCACAACACATCGCCACACGCTCCCTCAGGGTCGCCGCGAGCCACTGCCCCAACGGCAGGCCGGAAGCCAGTCCCACCGAGCTGACGGCCTTTCGGGAAAGGCACCATAATGCGCTCTGCGCGTCGCGTCCCCTTCATCCCCGCCCTCGCTGCCGCGGCCGTCCTCGGCCTGTCCGGCTGCGGTTTGGGCGTCACTGAGGCCTCCTCCGGAGTATCGCCGTCAGGCGTCAGCGTTCCCTCGGAATCGGGGGGTGCGACGTCTGCCCCCGCCACGCCGAGTTCGACGGCGGAAGGCACCCCGCCGTCGTCGTCCGCTCCCGCTTCTGCCGGCGTCGCGACGTATACGTTCCCGGACGGGCGCTTGTCGTTCCAGCACCCGGCGGATTGGCGGGTGGACCTGTTCACCGGGGCAGGGGATCCTTCACTGTCGGGTACGGCGACCGTCTTCGACGCGAGTGGTACCGAGCAGGCAACGGTGTATTACGGGCAGGCGGCGGATGCTGTCAGCCACCGGGTGGCCAGGACCGTCTTCGAGTCCGAGCCCGTGCCGGGGCTAAGTCAGCAGCCCGCTCCCGCCGCGCACTACTCCTTCTATGTGGACCGGATGGATGGCAACCCGACCTACCGCATGCACCTGACGGCCGGGGCGCCTCCCGCCGGGGAGGATTCCCGGGTTGACGGGATCATCCGGGTTGGCGAAAAGGTCCTGGTGGCCGATGTCCGGTTCATCGAGAAGCCCTTCTCCAGCGACGAGGCGGCCAGGTTGTGGCTGGAAGGCGCCGAGGGCCAGGCTCTCAAGGCGCTGTTGTTGAGCATGTCGTACAGCTGATTGCCGGGCCGAAGGTCCGGCTGCCGGCCAGCCTGTCAGGGACGGGCTGCCCGGCAGGCGTCGATTTGGGACTGGACGATCGCCCCGTAGTGGGCCACCAGCTCGTCGAAGTCCCAGCCTTCGAACATGCCGAGCGTGCGTACAGCCTCGCCAAAACCGGTCATGAGCGCCACCACCGTGGAAGCGTAACGCCGGTCCGGCGTCGGGTCTTCGAGGAGCCCGGCCATGCTTGCAAGGTACCGTTCACGCGTGTCCGCGCGGGCGGCGTCGGGCGTCGGGGAGTCCTGGATGGTGAACGGGAGCATGGCCCAGGGCTCCTGCAGCCCGCGCTCCCGCCGCATCAGCACGCGGAACACGAGCGTGGCGCCCAGCTCCGCGGCCGGGACGTCGAGTTCGGACAGCAACGATTCGTCCGGTTTGGCGGCGGCGAACAGTTTCTCCTTGGAGCCGTACAGCTTCATCACGAGCGCCGCCGAAACTCCGGCGTCGGAGGCGATGTCGCGGACCGTGACGCCGCGGTAGCCGCGCTCGCCGAACAGCCTCCCGGCGGAATCCAGGACGGCATCGCGGCTGGACATCCCGGCCGCGCTCATGCTTCCACCAGCTGCCCGGCGGGGGCGTCCATGGCCAGGTCCGCGGACACCGAGCGGTTGTCCACCGCGAGTTTCCGGGCCATGGCCTGGTGCGTCGCCGGGTGCAGCAGGGTCACGATGTAGCGGCCGGCCAAGGGCAGCGGCAGCGAATACCGGCCCTCTGAATCGGTCCGCACGGTAGCCACATGTTCACCGGAGGCCTGCAGCAGCGTCACCACCGCGTCCGGAAGCACAAGGCCGCCCGCTGAGGCGGTTCCGGCGAGTTCAAGGCGGTCCTCCAGGTGGAAGTTCTGCTGCAGCGTGCGGCCGTCAAAGTCGAATACCTCCGCCATCGGCGCCCAGCCGGCGGCATTGGCCACCATGAGGTACTTGCCCGCGCCGGGCAGCGCCACGGAATAGTTGCCCTCGCTGTCCACCCGGCTCCAGTCCACCGGTTCGCCGCCGGTCTGGAGGACGGTGACGACGGCGGGAGTGACGGGGCGGCGGTCGGCTGTCAGTACGCGTCCCTGCACCACGAGCTCGGTGGCGGCCGGCGCCGGGAGCGCTGCCTTGGCGGCGGCCGCGGCCCGCGGAATGAACACGGCCGCCACCATGGAAGCGGCGGCCGCCAGGGCCGCCATCCAGAAGACGTCCTTGAACGCCTCGAAGGACGGCAGCCGGACGGATCCCACGGTGATGCTCACAGAGGTGAGGACAGCGGCGACGGCGGCACTCGACGTCGAAGTTCCAATGGACCGCACCAGGCTGTTGAGGCCGTTGGCCGAGGCTGTTTCCGTGATGGGCACGGCGCCCATGATCAGGGTGGGCATCGCGGCGTAGGCGATTGCGGTGCCGATGCTCACCACCGTGGAGCCGATGATCACCGACGCAATGGAATCCCAGAAAAAGACGCGGCCCACGTAGCCGACGACCATGACGGCGGCACCGGCGATCAGCGCCGACTTCCCGCCGAAGCGCCGGATGATCCCGCCCGAAACGGGAGCGAAAACCACCATGGCCAGGCCGGACGGGACCATGCAGAGGCCCGCGGTGATCACGCTCAGCTGGAACCCGTAACCGGTGGAGGCGGGCAACTGGAGTTGCTGGGTGGTCAGGAGCATGTTGGCGAACATGGCGAAGCCCACCAGGAGGGACGCCAGGTTGGTCAGCAGGACAGGGCGCCGGCCGGACGTGCGGAGGTCCACCATCGGCTGGCTGACCTTCAGTTCGTATGGCAGCCAGGCGGCAAGGAGGACCGCGGCGGCCAGGAACAGCAGCAGTACCGGTTCCGAACCCCAGCCCCACGAACCGCCTTTGGAAATGGCTAGCAACAGTGCCGCCAGGGCGCCGGAGAGAATCACTGCGCCGAGGTAGTCGAACCGGCCCGGCGTGCGCACTTTGGATTCGGGGACCACCAGGACGACGGCGGCGAGCAGCAGGGTGCCGGCTGCGGCGGATACCCAGAAGATGGATTCCCAGCCGAGGCTTTCGTAGAGCAGCCCGGCGAGCGGGAGGCCCAGGGCGCTGCCGATGCCGAGAGTGGCGCTCATCAGGGCGACGGCGGAGCCCATCTTTTCCTTGGGCAGTTCGTCGCGCATGATGCTGATGCCCACGGGAATCAAGGCCGAGGAGAAACCCTGCAGCGCCCGGCCGACGATGAGCCAGAGGAAGCTTCCCCCGACCGCTGCCACGATGGAACCGGCAACCATGATGGCCAGGCAGATCACCATCATTTTCCGTTTCCCGTACATGTCCGCGCTGCGGGACACGATAGGGGTGGCCACAGCGCTGGAGAGGAGTGTCGCGGTGACGAGCCAGGAGGCGTCGTCGGCCGTTACGCGGAGGATCCCGGGGAAATCCGGAAGGAGCGGCACCACGAGGGTCTGCATCAACGCCACCACGGTGCCGCTCAGCGCGAGGACCGCCGTGATGGCGCCGGGGGACAGGGATCTGTTGCGGGACTGGGGCATGGAACCTTCGGGGTCTGAGGCGGCCACCACGGGTGAACGCGTGTTTACTCTCATAAAAGTGAACCACTGTTCACCCCGCGCAATCAACAATATCCGGCGTGCATCTCCTCACTTTTGATGCACATCCGGCCTCCCGGGGCCGATTGAGACAATTACGTTACGCGAACCTTCCGTAATTCACAGAAGGATAGGCTAGCCTTACTTGGGTTCGCATCATTGACCTAAGGAGTTCCGTGACTTCCCCCCTCTTCTCCGGCCCCGGCCGCAGCGGCCTGGCCGCCGGCCCGTCCCGGCGCCTGCTGCTCAAGACCGCCGGCAAGGCAACGGCCGTCCTGGCCGCCGCCGCCCTTTCGCTCTCCGCCTGCTCCACCGGACCGGCGGCATCCGGCGCCGGCACCGCAGCGGCCAGCCAGTCTGCCGGCTCGCAGTTCCCTGTCACCATCAAGCACGTCTTCGGTGAGACCACCATCGAGTCCCAGCCGCAGCGTGTCGTCACGGTGTCCTGGGTCAACGACGACGTCGCACTCGCGCTGGGCGTTGTTCCCGTGGGCGTTCCCAAGAATGAGTGGGGCGGCAACGACAAGGGCTCCACGCCGTGGAAGGACGCCAAGCTGGAAGAGCTCGGCGCCGGCTTCGGCACCGAGAAGGCGCCGGTCCAGTTCTCCGAGGCGGACGGCATCAACTTCACGGAGATCGCCAAGCTCAACCCGGACGTCATCCTGGGCGCCTACTCCGGCCTGACGGAAGAGGACTACAAGAAGCTCAGCGAAATCGCGCCGGTTGTCGCCCACCCCGAAATCGCCTACGGCACGTCCTGGCAGGACTCCACCAGCATCATCGGCAAGGCCCTGGGCAAGGAAGCGGAGGCCGCCAAGCTGGTCTCTGACACCGAGGCCACCATCAAGGACAAGGTCTCCAAGTACCCGCAGCTGGCCGGCAAGAGCTTCATCTACGGCAACCTGGAACCTGCCAAGAGCGACGGCGTGAACGTCTACACGGCCAACGACAACCGTCCGCGCTTCCTCTCGGAGATCGGCATGACGCTGGCTCCCGTTGTGGAGGAGAACTCGAAGGGCTCCAAGGAATTCTTCATCCCGTGGTCCGCTGAAAAGGCCAACGAGCTCGAATCGGACATCTTCGTAACCTGGGTCCCTGACGCCGCCAACACTGATTCCATCAAGGCCGACCCCCTGCTCGGCCAGATCCCGGCCATCAAGAACGGTGCCCTGGTGGCCGACTCGGACAACACGCTCACGCTGTCCATCTCGGCGTCATCGCCCCTGAGCCTGCCGTGGTCGCTGGACACGTTCCTGCCGCAGCTGGCCAGCGCAGCGGATGCAGTGAAGTAAGAACCCCGCTATGACAACAAGTACGACGACGGCGGCGGGTCCGAACCATGCGTTGAGCTCGCCTTCCAGCCGTCCCGCCCAGCGCGAACGGACACTTGAGGCCCCGCAAGCGGCCGAAGCTGCGGCCGGTAAAGGGCCGCAAGTGCCCGTTCGCGCTGCCGGGAAGCGGGCCGCGTGGCTGCTGGCCGCCGTCGTCGTACTTGTTCTTGTTTCTGCAGTATCGCTGGCCGTCGGCGCCCGCGGACTTCCCCTCGAAACCGTGTGGGAGGCGCTGGCCCGGTTCGATCCGGCCAACGGCGACCACGCGGTGGTCCACGCGCGCATCCCGCGCACTGTCCTGGGCCTGCTTGCCGGCGGGGCTCTCGGCCTGGCGGGCGCCGCCATGCAGGGAGTGGCCCGCAATCCGCTGGCCGATCCCGGCATCATGGGAGTCAACGCCGGAGCCGCGCTGGCCGTGGTCACCGGTATCTACGTCTTTGGAATCTCCTCGCTGACCGGCTACATCTGGTTCGCGTTCATCGGCGCTGCGGCGGCCGCCGCCCTCGTTTACCTGGTCGCCTCGCTGGGCAGGGACGGTGCGACGCCGGTGAAGCTCGCCCTCGCCGGTGCCGCCCTGAGCGCCGGACTGTACTCGCTGATGAACGTCATCCTGGTCTCGAGCCAGGACACCCTGGACCGGTTCCGGTTCTGGCAGGTGGGCGGCATTGCCGGGCGCGACTGGTCCGTGGTGCTGCCCGGGGTGCCGTTCCTCATTCTTGGCGCAGGCATCGTGCTGGCAACGGGCCGGATCCTCAACAGCCTCGCACTGGGCGACGACATAGCCCGCGGGCTCGGCCAGCGGGTGGGCCTGGTCCGCGGCATCACCGCCCTGGGCATCGTGCTGCTGTGCGGTTCCGCCACGGCACTGGCCGGACCGATCGGCTTTGTGGGGCTCGTCATTCCCCATGCCGTCCGCTTCCTCACAGGCCCCGACTACCGCTGGATCCTGCCGTTTTCCCTCGTCCTGGCGCCGGTGCTCCTGCTGTCCGCCGACATCCTGGGCCGCGTGGTCCTCCTGCCCGGCGAAGTCCCGGCAGGCATCATGACGGCCCTCGTCGGCGCCCCCGTCTTCGTGTGGCTTGTCCGCCGCGGGAAGGGGGCCGGGCTGTGAGCAGGTCTGACCTGGCCCACGTGGGGCGCGAACTCGGTGACAACGCCCCCGGCGCCGGGCCTGTTGCTGAGCGCGGTGCCGGGCGCGAACGGGCAGATAATGCCCTCAAAACCGCGAAAACAGGGCATTATCTGCCCGTTCGCGCTGGTGTGCTGACCACAACCGTGCTGAACCGGATCGCGCTGAACCGGACCGCCGTCCTGGCGTTCGCCGTCGTGGTCCTGTTCGCCGTCAGTGTGCTGCTGGGCAGCTACACCGTGACTATCCCCGACTTCTTCAAGATCCTGTTCGCCCACCTCACCGGCGGCCAGAAAATCCCCGGCGCAAGCTTCATCGTGATGGAAAGCAAACTGCCCCGGGCGGTGATCGGCACCATGATCGGTGCCGCGTTCGGCCTCGCCGGCGGCCTCTTCCAGACCATGCTCCGCAATCCGCTTGCCAGCCCGGATGTCATCGGCATCAGCTACGGGGCCAGCGCCGCCGCCGTCACGGCCATCGTCGTTTTCGGTGCGTCCGGCGCCGCGGTCTCCGGTGCCGCCCTGGCCGGTGCCTTGGGTGTCGCCGCGCTCATCTACGCCATTTCCCGCGGCGGCTCCCTGGGATCGGGCGGCGGAAACAGCGGCAATGCTGCCGGCAGCCGGCTGATCCTGGCGGGCGTGGGCATAGCCGCCGCGCTCCACGCCCTGGTCAGTTTCCTCATGACGCGGGCAGACATCCGCACCGCCGCCGACGCCCTGGTGTGGCTCAACGGCTCCCTCAACTCCGCCAGCTGGGACCGCGCCGGCTTCCTGGCCCTTGCGCTCCTGGTCCTCGTCCCGGCCGCCGCCGCGCTGTCCGCACCCCTGCGCATCCTGGAACTGGGCGACGACGCCGCCGCCGGTCTCGGCATCAGGGTCGGTTTCACCCGTCTGGCCGTGGTGGTCGTCGCCGTGGCACTCGCGGCAGTGGCGACGGCGGCAGCCGGTCCGGTTGCGTTCGTCGCCTTCCTGGCCGGTCCCATCGCCCGCCGCTTCACTGCGAAAGCCAGTCTCCCGGCGTCGGCCTTCGTCGGGGCACTGATCGTGCTGTCCGCGGACTACTTTGCCGCAAACATTGCACCGCTGCTGCTGGACGGCACCGTCCTGCCGGTAGGCGTTATCACCGGCGCACTCGGCGCCCCGTTCCTGCTGTGGCTGCTGGTCACTTCCAACCGAAAGGATGCCTGAAATGGCTGTTCTACGCGCCACGGACCTCACCCTTAAGTATGCCCAGCGCACTGTGGTTGAAGGGCTGCAGGCGGAGATCCCCGAAGGCAAAGTGACCATGATCGTGGGCGCCAACGCGTGCGGCAAGTCCACGCTGCTCCGCGGACTGTCCCGGTTGCTGAAGCCGGCGGCCGGCGTCGTGACACTGGACGGCAAGGACATCCACGCCCGCTCCGCCCGCGACGTTGCCCGGACCCTGGGCCTCCTGCCCCAGCATCCCACCGCCCCGGACGGCATCACGGTCCGCGACCTGGTGGGACGCGGGCGGTACCCGCACCAGGGCTTCTTCCGGTCGTGGTCGGTGGACGACGACGCCGCCGTGCAGCGCGCGCTTGAAGCCACCGAAACGCTGGACCTCGCCGGGCGCAACGTGGACGAACTGTCCGGCGGCCAGCGCCAGCGCGTCTGGATCGCGATGGCCCTAGCTCAGGAGACCGACGTGCTGCTCCTGGACGAACCCACCACCTACCTTGACCTGGCCCATCAGGTGGAGGTGCTGGACCTGATCACGGACCTCAACCGCACGCGCGGCACCACCGTCGCCATCGTCCTCCACGACCTGAACCTCGCCGCGCGGTATGCGGACCACGTGATCGCCATGAAGGGCGGCCGGATCGTGGCCGAGGGTGCCTCCACCGATGTGGTCACCGAAGACCTGGTCCGGGACGTCTTCGGCCTGGAGTCCCGGGTGCTTCCCGACCCCGTTTCCGGCACGCCGCTGATCATTCCGCTCGGCCGGCACCACACCACTGCAACTGAACTGGAGCTCGTTTCATGAAAACCCGTGACATTGCCACCACCGAACCCATGACCCTGGCGTTCAACGTGACGGTCACCGCCGTGCAGGAACTGAGCCCCAACTTCCGCCGCATCACCTTCGGCGGCTACTCCCTGCGCGATTTCGGCGTCCACGGCGGCACCCTGGACCTCCGGGTGAAGCTGATGATCCCGTCCCTTGCCGCGGACGGCACCCAGCTGCCCCTGCCGGTCTTCCAGATGGAACAGTCGGGCTGGTACCGGGAATGGCTCGCCATGGACCCGGCGACGCGAGGGTCTATGCGGACCTACACCGTCCGGCAGGAACGGCTAGACGCCGTCTACCCCGAGATCGACGTGGATTTCGTGATGCACTTCGACGCAGAGGGCAACGGGGGACCGGCCGCCAACTGGGCACTGAACGCCAAACCCGGCGACGCCCTCACCATCATCGGCCCCAACAACCGGGCCGCACACTGTGTCACGGCCGAGATCTATTCCGGCATTGAATGGCGGCCGGGCCTGGCCCAGCGCGTGCTTCTCGCGGGCGACGAAACCGCTGTTCCCGCCATCAGCGCGATCCTGGAAAGCCTCCCGCCGTACATGAGCGGGCACGCATTCCTTGAGGTCCCCGAAGCCGGCGACTTCCTGGACCTGAAGTCGGACGCCGACGTCGAAATCACCTGGCTGGCGCGCGGCGCCTCGATCGGACGGTCGCGACCGCACGGTGAACTGCTCCAGGAGGCCGTCCGCGCCGCTGTTCCCGAGCCGGGCTGGGTGGGCATAAAGGCCGTGTCCGGCGGGGCCGGTCCGGAACCGGAAGACGTGGACGTGGACCAGGACATCCTCTGGGAGACGCCCGCGAGGATGGAAACCGCAGCCATTGCTGCCACGAAAAACCCCGGAATGCCCGCAGGCGCCATGCCGTTCTACGCCTGGATTGCCGGCGAAGCGGGAGTCATCAAGGAGATGCGCCGGTACCTGGTGCGCGACGTCGGGATCGACCGCAAACAGGTCGCCTTCATGGGGTACTGGCGGCAGGGCAAAGCGGAGCTTTAGTTCCTTTGGTTGGCTTGGTGCGCCGTCGGCGCCGCTTTGCAGTCGCTTAGACACCTCCCTTCGCCTCGTTCGGCCGCTGGCGGCCTTACTCGGCTCCTGTCGGCGATGCGCTCCATGCAAAGCAGCGCCGCCGGCGGTGCCTCATCTCACCTCCGGTTAACCCTCCCTTTCCCTGACGGCTTTTTGGGTTGAATAGGGTGCGGGGATGGGTTCATTTCCTTTACTTCCGGACCGGGGAGGGCGACGGCGGTTTGTTGCCTTGGGGGATTCCTTCACCGAAGGCGTGGGGGACCGGAGCAAGCGGCTGCCCAACGGGGTGCGCGGCTGGGCCGACCGCGTGGCCGAGAAGCTGGCCAAGGCAGAACCGGGCTGGGAGTACGCAAACCTCGCCATCCGCAGCAAGAGGCTTCGCCACGTCATCGACGAACAGCTGGAACAGGCGCTGGCGATGGAACCCACGCTGGTGACCTTGTACGCCGGGGGCAACGACATCCTCGATTTCGGCACCGATGTGGATGTGCTCATGGCCCAGTACGAAAACCTCGTGGCCCGGCTGGCCGCCACGGGCGCCACGGTGGTGCTGTTCACCGGGTTCGATGTCAAGGTGTCCGCTGTCCTGGAGCCCTTGAGGAAGCGCAATACCGCCTACAACCGCCGCGTCCGGGAAATCGCCGCCAAGTACAACACCGTGCTGGTGGACTACTGGTGCTTCGATGCGTTCCACGACCGGCGGATGTGGGATTCCGACCGGTTGCACATGTCCAAGGCCGGCCACAAATACCTCGCCGCCCAGGTCCTGGACCATTTGGGCGTGCCGCATAAGATCAGCCCGCTGGAATGGGATCCGCCGTCCAAACTGAGCCTGCGGGAGTGGGAACAGCTGCAACGCCGCTGGGTGCGCGACTGGGTGCTTCCGCTTTTTGGACGCAAGCTCCGCGGCGTGACCCTCGGGGATAGGCTCAGCCCGCGTTGGCCTGAACCGGTGAGAGTGCCCCGGAAAGGCGGGCTGAAGAAACTCGTAAAGAAGATGCCCGGGTCGGCACCCCGGGAGAACTAGCTGTCCAGCAGGTTTTCGAAGCCCGGAGCCACCCTGCCGGCATGGAATTCCTCGACGTCGAACTCAGCCACCCCGTTCGTGTAGAACGGGTCCTTGACCAGTGACGCGTCCAGGCTGGCGCGGTCCGCGTTGGAGAGCAGCAGTGCGCCGGTGCGCGGGATCTTCCGGCCGGCGACAATGAAGATGCCCTGGTCGAAAGCATCCTGAAGCCACTCAACGTGGGCTTTGAGGTGAAAATCGACGATCTCTTCGGGGACCTTGTAAGTCAGGGAGACTACGTACATGCGGTCAGCCTACCCGTTCCAGAATCGTCCTCGCGAGAGTTACCACGGACCGGCCCGGGGCGGCTAAGGAAGGAGCTTGAGCGCACTGTTCCAGTTGTACCCGGGGTGGGCGTCGCCGCGCTGGAGCCCCACCACCAGCAGCTGGAAGGCCTCCAGCTCCCGCGCGCGGCGCAGCGGCCCCACGTCGATGGCACGTAAACCGGAATCGTTGATGAAGCTGGCGACGGCGGCTTTGGCCTCGTTGGAATCACCGGCCAGCAGGACATCCAGCGTCTGCCCGGCCACCTCCCCGGCAGCCAGGGTGGAGGCAAAGACCGTGTTGAAGCCCTTGACCACGTTCGCGCCGGGAACCAGCGCCTGGATTTCCTCGGCTGCGGAGCTTCCGGCGGGCACGGTCAAGGAGTCATAAGTTTCCGTGTTCACGGGGTTGGAGATGTCCACAATCGTTTTACCGTCCAGCGCCGTGCCGTAGCGGCTGACGATTTCCTTGGACACCTCGAAATGGGTGGCCAGGATAACGATGCTGCCCTCGATTTCCTTCCCGGTAGTTCCGACGGAGGCGTTCATTGCGGAAGCCAGCGCGGAGGCAGCCACGGCATCCCGGCTGAGGATCTGGATGCTGCGGCCTGCGCTGGCAGCCCGGGCGGCGATGCCGGCCCCCATGTTGCCCGTGCCAATGATCGTGATGTCCGTCATGACGCCTCCTCCCGTTCGGACAGCCGTGGCTTGAACTGTCAATGATTTTTTCTCTTAGGATGTATTCATGACCGAACCCCGCTGGCTCAACGCCGATGAGCGCCGCGCCTGGCTTGCCCAACTGAGCATCAACACCTTGCTGCCGGCGGCACTGGACACCAAAATGCACGCAGCGGGCAAGCTCTCCCTCTTCGACTACAACGTACTCGCCATGCTCTCTGAAGCGGAAGGCCGCTTCCTTCCCATGAGCGAGCTCGCCGCCCGGACCAGCGCCTCGCTGTCGCGGTTGTCTCACGTGGTCACCAAGTTGCAGAACCGCGGCTGGGTGGAACGCCGCCCGCATCCGCGCGACGCACGCGTGACCACCGCCCACCTGACCGACGCCGGCATGGCCACCATCGTGGAGCTGGCGCCCGGCCACGTGGAAGCCGTCCGGTCGTTGCTCCTCGATGCCCTGACTGAGCGCGACGTCGCGGACCTTGCCCGGATCGGGGAGAAAATCGTGGGCCGCCTGGATGCCGACCACTGGATCCTGCGGGAGTCCTGACCGGCCTGACGGATCCACGGGCAGCCGCCGCTTTGTTGCTCCCGGCAACGGGGTGGCAGACTATCGATATGGATTTTTCCGCCCGTTATGTAGCCCTTGGGGATTCGTTCACGGAGGGCGTCGGCGATGACGACCCGTCCCGCCCGAATGGAGTCCGGGGCTGGGCGGACCGGGTGGCTGAGCAGCTCAGCGCCGCGGACCCGTCCTTCGGCTACGCCAACCTCGCCATCCGGGGCCGGAAGCTCCGGCAGATCATGGCAGAGCAGGTGGATGCCGCCGTCGAACTTAAACCCACGCTGGTGACCATTTATGCGGGGGCCAACGATATCCTCCGACCCAAGATCGACATTGACGACCTTTTGGCGGAGTACGACGCCGGCATCCGTAAGCTGAGTGCCACCGGCGCCACCGTGGTGATGTTCACGGGCTTTGACGCACGGGGTTCCAAGGTTTTCGGCACGATGCGCGGCCGTACAGCGATCTACAACGAGCTGGTGCGCGGCATCGCGGGCGACCACGGCGCCCTGCTGGTGGACTACTGGCGCTTCAGCGAATACTACGACTGGGGTATGTGGGCCAAGGACCGGATGCATATGTCCGCCGCCGGGCACGCGAACATGGCTAAGCGGGTGTTGACGGTACTGGAGCACGATCACTCCATCGATGTGCCGCCGATGACTCCTGTGCCTGAACTGAGCCGGGCCGACGCCATCCGGGCGAATGCGCGCTGGGTGCGGGAGTTCGCGGGACCCTGGGTGGTCCGCCGGGTCACCGGGAAGTCCTCGGGCGACGGTCTCCAGCCGCGGTACCGCCACCTCACCCGCCTCTGACCCCGCCGGGGACGGCTGACGGACGGCGTGACCCCCAAAGGGACGGCGTGACCTCTCGGGGATCGCGGCGCCAGCTAGCGCCGGAAGCCCGGCGTCGCGAGCAGTTCGCCGCCGGTCCGGACTGCCAGCACTTCGATGTCCCAGCCGTCCGTGGCGCGGTTCAGCATTGGCAGCCCGCCGGCCACAATCGCCGTCGCCAGCACGTCAGCAGTCACGATGTTCGCCGCCGCGACGGAAACCTGGCGGAACGCCGGAGCTGCCCGGCCGCCGCCTGCGACGGTGCCCGACCCGCGGCCCGATCCGCGCCCTGCGCCAGCCGTCCAGATGTGGTCCCCCCGTTCGGCGGAACCGGAGGTCGCCAGCGCCAGCTTCGCCTCCGGGCGGCCGCCCAGCGGATAACCGGCAATCAGGGTGCGGCGGTCCGCAGGATCGACAATCCCTGCCCGCCACGGCTGACCGGACCCAGGTGCCGGGGAGCCGGATTCCGTGGTCCCGTCTCCCGCGCTCGCCGGTGCGGGCGATCCATGGACAAGCACGTCGCCGCCGGCGTTCAGGCACCAGTCACGGAGGCCCAGCGCCAGCAGGGATGTGCCCGCCTCCTGGATGGCATGTCCCTTGACGATCCCGGAGAGGTCGAGGACGCCGTCGGGCCGTTCCGGGGTGAAGGCTCCTTCGGTCACCAGCCGCCAGCCCGCGGCGTCGGCGTAAAGCCGGCGCATGTCCTCGGACGCATCCGGCAACATGATTTCGGCCCGCGCGATCCGGCTGGCCTCCGAGTCCGGGCGGTAGAGGCTGAACGCCTCGTCCAGCCCCGCGAAAAGCTGTTCGACGACGGCGGTGGCCGCTACCAGCTCGTCCGCGCCGGAGGTTGAGGGAAGGGTCAGGCTGACCACTGTCCCCATGCAGTTGAAGGTCCTGGCCCGCAACGCGGCAGGCCTCAGCGGCAGGGGTTCAGCCGGGGTTCGGTGATCAGAGATTCGCTGCATCGATGGCCGCCTGGAGGGAGCTCAGGTAGGCGTCGCTGGTGACAGTGGCGCCTCCGATGGTCTGGACGTCGGCTGACTGGGCGGCGAGGACTTCAGCCTTAAGGAGCGGCGCCGCCCGG
The DNA here is from genome assembly GCF_037911235.1 of Arthrobacter oryzae. Classification (GTDB taxonomy): domain Bacteria; phylum Actinomycetota; class Actinomycetes; order Actinomycetales; family Micrococcaceae; genus Arthrobacter; species Arthrobacter oryzae_E. The sequence continues at coordinate 3,735 of NZ_JBBLYW010000018.1, read as the reverse complement.
TTGCTGATCTGGATGGACTTGCGGTCGTCATCTGTCAGCTGCAGGGCCTCCACATCGGTGATCGCCCCTGCCTTCACGGTGATCTGGACCTGGACTGCGCCGAAACGGGTCTGGACCACGCTTCCGGCGTAGGTCCCGCCGGCCTTAGCGGCGGCACCGGTTGTGGGTTCTGCGGCCGCGCCCGAGCCTGTCCCGGTGGCGCCGGATCCGGTCGATCCAGTCGTTGATCCGGCGCTGGTTCCCGAACTGGAGCTCGAAGAACCGGAGGAACCCGCGGCGCCGGCGGTCCCGGTGGTCCCGGCCGACGTACCGGCCGCGGCGCTCCCCGCGTTCTCCACATGGATTCCTGATTGCCACCCGGCAAGGAGGATGCCCGCGGAGGCGAGTGCCGCTGATACTGCTGCCCGTATTCTCACCAGTCAAACCTTTCGTAGTGGAGTTGCTCTTCCCTGACACCCGCGGCGCGGGCATCGTCGAGGACGCTGCGTGCCCACGCCGCCGGGCCGCAGACATAGACGTCCGCGCCGGCGATGTCGGGGGCATAATCCGTCAGCCGATAGCCGGCGTCGGTGGCACTGCCGGGGAGCCAGCTTCCCGTCTGCCGGGCCGAGCGGGCGCCCGTCAGATGGAACACGGTGGCGCCCCGGTTCCGGGCGAGTTCCAGGATTTCGTCGCCGAGGTACAGTTCCTGCTCACTGCGGCCCCGGAGGATCACGGTGGCTTCTCCCGGTGCGAAAGGCGTCGATTCCAGGAGGGCGCGGAGCGGCGTGATGCCGATGCCGGCACCGATCATCACCACCTTGTCCCGGCTGCGCGCCGCAGTGCTGAAAATCCCGTACGGTCCCTCCACCGCGACCTTCGTCCCGGGCTTCAGCGCTGCAAGCTGGGCAGATCCCCGCCCTAGGTTGCGGACAGTGATCCGCAACAAGCCCCGCCCTGACGCATCGAACTGCAGCGGCTCGGCGGAGAGGCTGAACGGGTGCGGGTGCCACCACAGGCCGGGAGCCAGGAAGCGCCAGATGAAGAACCTCCCGCCGGTTCCGGCCAGCTCGTTGAGCCGCAGCCCGTGCATCTCAATACTGACCACACCGGGCGCCACCTGGACCACGCGGCTGACGGTGAGCTGATGCCGGAATGTTGCGACAAGCGGCTCCAGGACGCGGTAATGCAGGAGCGCCACACCCGTGGCGATGCATACGGCCAGCCAGTACCAGCGCTGCCAGGTACCCTCGGCGAACAGCCCGCCCACACTGAACTGGTGGGGCAGTGAAGTGACGACGGCGGCGTACGTCAGCAGGTGCACGGCGTACCAGAACTCGTAGGGAAAGCGCCGGCGGACGGCAACCAGTGACGTCACCACAACTGCGATGAAGAGTGCCATGGAAATATAGGCCAGCCACATGTCCGGCACCAGCACCCACAGGGACACCGCTTCGCTGAACGGATCCAGCCCCTCGGCCAGGCCGTAGCCCGTGGCGATCAGGATGCCGTGCGCCAGCAGGAGGTAGAGCGTCGGTTTGCCCAGCTTCCGGTGGAATTCCAGGGCACGGTCGTGGCCCACGGTCTGGTTAATGAGCGGAACCCGTGCCGCCAGCAGCAGCATCAGGAGGACAAGGTCCATGCCGGCCAGCCCGGCTACAACGCCCAAGGCGGTGAAGGCTCCGGCGGGTGTCGAGAATCCGGTTGCGCCGCCGTCGGCCAGCCACAACGCCACGGCGGCCGCAATGGAAGCCCAGGCCGCCGTCGTCAGCAGGTCCGCACGGACCAGGCGCCGGCGGTGCCGCGCCGTGAAACTGCCCGGGCCCTTACCCGGGTCCCGGGATCCGGCGGGCAGCGCCGGGAGGAGTTGTGTGTTCATGCTTCAACGTTGCGGCCCGTTGCTTTCGTTCTGCTGTGAAAAGACTGCGGCTCGGATGTGACCTGTGAAAGATGTTCAGCAAGGCGCCCTCGAACGATGAGGCCTGAGCGCTTATACACCCGCGGCGGGCAACCGCGGCTACCCGATTGGCCTTTAATTAGTCAAGCTCGTAGACTTGGTAGGCGCTAGGTGGCGCGGAGCGTGTGCAATTGCTCCGGTTGGCGGGATCTGTCCTTCAATTTGACAGTCCTCAAGGCCGGTAGTTAGGGGCTCAAGTTGCGTGCACTCCTGTATTCGCCCAGCATCCCGGTACTTCGCAGTGGATTCCGCTGCCCGGTACTCGTGGCCACTCATGTTCGCCCATAAGGACGGAAACAGCCGGCTTTCGCCGACTGTCCACGCCTGCGGACATCCTGATGTGGACGCTGGATGCGGACGCCGCCTGTCGCACGGGACGCGGAACTCTGCGGACCGTTTCATTTATTTTCATGAGGAGAGTCGTCATGGCAGCACACTGCCAGGTGACCGGAGCCGAGCCGGGCTTTGGACACAGCATTTCGCACTCGCACCGCCGCAACAAGCGCCGGTTCGACCCGAACATCCAGAAGAAGCGCTACTGGGTTCCGTCCCTGCGCCGTAATGTCACCCTGCAGGTCTCTGCACGTGGCATCAAGACCATCGACGTACGTGGCATCGACGTTGTCGTAGCCGCCATCCTGGCACGAGGAGTGAAGCTCTAGTGGCAAAGGACAAGGACGTACGTCCGATCATCAAGCTCAAGTCGACCGCTGGCACGGGTTACACCTACGTCACGCGCAAGAACCGTCGTAACGACCCGGACCGCATGGTTCTGAAGAAGTACGACCCCCGCATCCGTAAGCACGTCGAATTCCGAGAGGAGCGCTAAGCACTATGGCTAAGAAGTCAATGATCGCTAAGAACGAACAGCGTAAAGTCATCGTCGAGCGCTATGCTGCAAAGCGCCTCGAACTGAAGAAGGCCCTGGTTGACCCCAACTCAACCGACGAAGCACGCGAAGCTGCACGCCTCGGCCTGCAGAAGCTGCCCCGCAACGCCTCCCCGGTACGTCTGCGTAACCGCGACATCATCGACGGCCGTCCCCGCGGTACCTTCCAGAAGTTCGGTATCTCCCGTGTTCGCTTCCGCGACATGGCTCACCGCGGTGAGCTCCCGGGCATCACCAAGTCTTCCTGGTAATTCAACACTGCTGCTAAGCCAGCACTGCTGATGCCAGTGGTCTAGGAAGGGCCGGCAACCTCACGGTTGCCGGCCCTTCTTGCGTTTAACCGCTCGGGTGTTCCCCCTGGATCCGTGCGGTGATGCAGCACACAGAATCCAAGTACGACGTCGGCGCCCCGGAAAGTGCCTCGGGTGCCGGTTTTGGCCCGGATTGGCGGGGTTTGGCGGCCATACGGGGGAGGGTTTGCGGTGAAGCCAAAGTGGGTGTATTGTTTTCTAAGTCGCCGAGAGGGGGCCGGCGAGACGCTGGTTACCGAAGGCGGCCAAAACCCCTTCTAAACAGCCTGAAAAACGGTTCGCCACTTGGCGTGCTGTGTGAAGGCGGGGATGGTCTCGATGACCGGCAGATCGCGGAAACGCTAATTTGCTTTGAGTCTTGAGTTCAGGTAAGTTTGGGAAGTTGCTCCGGAGCGAGCTGCGACTGGCTGGATGTTGGTTGTGGTGGTGCCGGGTGTGTCTGTTGTTTGAGAACTCAATAGTGTGCCAAGTTTGTTGATACCAATTTATTATTAATTGGTTGAATTGACTGGATTGTGCCACCCCGTGGTGTGGTCTGGTTTTTACAGCTGGTTTCAAATTTTGCATCCTTTTTCTTCCGTTTTCCCGGGGGTTTTGGG